>JAPYUX010000011.1 GCA_029940375.1 Dehalococcoidia bacterium
CATCTGAATCATCTGAATCATCTGAATCATCTGAATCATCTGAATCATCTGAATCATCTGAATCCTCCAAATTATCTGGAACATCTAAATCGGACATATCCAGCATATCGTTCCAATCGATTTCTCCCGAGGAGGCGCTTGAAGTTTCTGGAAGTTCTTCTGTTT
Source organism: Dehalococcoidia bacterium (assembly GCA_029940375.1). Classification (GTDB taxonomy): domain Bacteria; phylum Chloroflexota; class Dehalococcoidia; order Lucifugimonadales; family Lucifugimonadaceae; genus TMED-70. Next base: position 166 of record JAPYUX010000011.1, read on the forward strand.
GATTTTTGCTCAATAATTCAATTGATAGTCCTAGGCCTTGTAATTCTTTTAATAAAACATGAAATGATTCAGGAATCCCAGGTTGGATTACTTGTTGTCCTTTGACAATTGCTTCGTAAGTTTTAACTCTTCCAATAACATCATCGGATTTTATAGTAAGCATTTCTTGTAGAGTATAGGCAGCAGAATATGCTTCTAGAGCCCACACTTCCATTTCTCCAAATCTCTGTCCACCAAATTGAGCTTTACCACCCAATGGCTGTTGAGTGATTAGGGAATAAGGACCTGTAGATCTGGCATGTATCTTATCTTCAACTAAATGGATAAGTTTCATCATGTAAACCTTCCCAACAGTCACATCTCCTGCAAATTCTAATCCAGTTTTGCCATCAAATATTTTCTGTTTTCCAAAAATTGGAGCAGAAATATTTTTTTCTTTAGCTAACTTTTGAGCTAAGTTCATTAGGTCTGTTGGTTTTAAACTTTTTACTTTTTCTTTAGCGAATTCTTTCAGCCAAATCACTAAGCAAGCATCTCTTGCAACTCCTTGGTTTGTAGGTGCGTCACTCCAAAGTTTTTCTCGCTGAAAGCCACGTTTCTTTAGCCAGACATCAACTTTTTCCCAATCAATTTCTTTGTCTTCAAGATCGATTTCATTCATTCCACCTGAAGCTTTTACAAACCATGACCTAGCTAAATGATCTTCTATATTCACCACGTTTGCACCATCAAATACTGGAGTTCTTGCTTTGAAACCCAGTATATGTGCAGCCCAACCAAGATGAGTTTCCATAATTTGGCCCAAGTTCATTCTACTTGGTACACCTATGGGATTTAAAATAATATCTATGGGAGTACCATCTTCCAAGTAAGGCATGTCTTCTCTTGCCAAAACTCTTGAAACCACACCTTTATTTCCATGCCTACCAGCCATTTTGTCACCTTGAGAGACTTTTCGGGAATGTGCAATCCATATTCTGACTATCTTTTGTACACCAGGTAAAAGTTGATCTCCATTTTCTTTTGTTAGAATTTTTATATCTATTACTTTCCCGTGCTGACCGTGAGGAACCCTTAGAGAACTATCTTTAACATCTCTTGCTTTTTCTCCAAAAATTGCACGAAGTAACTTTTCTTCAGCAGTTAATTCTGTTTCACCCTTGGGAGTAATTTTTCCTACAAGAATATCTCCTTGATTGACCCGAGCACCTATTCGTACAATTCCGGTTTCATCAAGGTCTACTAATGCTTCTTCTCCCACATTTGGAATATCTCGAGTGATTTCTTCAGGTCCTAATTTAGTATCTCTAGCTTCTATTTCATGCTTTTCTATGTGTATGGATGTAAATTTGTCTTTTACAACAAGATCTTGATTAAGAACAATTGAATCCTCATAATTAAATCCTTCCCAACTCATAAATGCAACAGTTAAATTTTGTCCTAATGCTAACTCAGCTCCATCAGTAGAAGTCGAATCAGCTAAAGGTTGTTTATGTGAAACCTTTTCCCCTTTTTTTACTACTGGGAACTGATTAAAACACGTTCCCTGATTAGATCTCCTATATTTGTAAAGTTCATGGGTAAAGGATTTTCCTTCATCATTAGTTACTACTATTCGATTGGCAGTAACGCTTGTTACAATACCTTCAGATAAAGATTCAATTACCTGGCCTGAGTCTATTGCTACTCTTTTTTCCATTCCTGTACCTACTAATGGTGCCTGGGGATTAATACATGGCACGGCTTGTCTTTGCATATTTGATCCCATTAAAGCCCTGTTTGCATCATCATGTTCCAAAAAAGGAATTAGTGCTGTTGAGACAGAAACAATTTGCATTGGAGACACATCCATGAATTGAATATTTTCTGGAACTTCATGAGCAAACCCTTCTCCCTCTCTGACCTCAACTTGCCTTGAAATAATTTGTCCTTTTGCATCAACTGGAGTTGTGGCTTGCCCAATTTTATGTTCTTCTTCAGTATCAGCTGTCATATATACAACATCTTTTATTTCGTTGGAAGGGAAGGGAATTACTTTGATTTTTGTTTTCTTAATTTTTGATAACTTTTCGTCAAAAATTTGTTTGCTAATGAGCTTACCTGATTCTGATACTATTTTTTCTTTATCGAATATATCTTCAACAGGGATTCTTCCTATTATGTCAGGATCATCGCTACTGCATTCATTCAAAACTTTTCTATAAGGTGTTTCAATGAATCCAAAATTATTAATTCTTCCAAATGTAGAAAGAGACCCTAAAAGTCCAATATTGGGCCCCTCTGGAGTTTCAATAGGGCAAATTCTACCATAGTGAGAATGATGAACGTCCCTTACATCAAAACCGGCACGATCTCTAGATAATCCACCTGGTCCGAGAGCTGATAACCTTCTTTTATGAGTTAATTCAGCTAAAGGATTTGTTTGATCCATAAATTGAGATAATTGAGAAGCACCAAAAAATTCTCTCAGAGAAGATACAATTGGTCTGATATTTATTAGAGCTGCTGGTGTTGTTGTGGAAGGATCTAGCTGTGTAGACATTCTCTCCTTAACCACTCTTTCCATTCTTACCAACCCCACTCTTATTTGATTTTGAATTAGCTCTCCAACCCCTCTAACTCTTCTGTTTCCGAGATGGTCTATATCATCTTTTTTTGATAGTCCATTGTTTATTAGTATTAATCTTTTAACTATTCCAACGATATCTTCCTTCGTAAGAGTGCGGTTTTCATCTGTGTTGCTATTTAAACTATTTTTGGTTTTGCCTAGAGTTTTACTTAACTTATACCTTCCAACTTTACCTAAGTCATATCTTTTTGGATCAAAAAACATACCATCAATTAGGTTTCTAGCATTTTCGGGATTTGGTGGTTCTCCAGGTCGTAACCTTTTGTAAAATTCAATTAGAGCCTCATCTTGAGTGACATTTTCACCCTCTCTAGCGAGAGTTGCTTTTATATATTGATGTACTACATCAGAATCAACATTTTTGAACAAAGACAAAATAGATGCATTTGTTTCCCAACCAAGTGCCCTAAGGAAAGTTGTAATATTTGCTTTTCGTTTTCTGTCAACTTTTATTGAGATTATGTCTTTACTGTTTGTTTCTAATTCTATCCAAGCTCCTCTATATGGTATGAGCTTGGCCATACATAATTCTCTTCCAGTTGTAGGATCAGTATCAGTGGTAAAATAGGCACCTGGAGAACGAACCAATTGAGAAACTATAACTCTTTCTGCACCGTTAATAATAAAAGTTCCTGTTTTGGTCATTACAGGTAAATGTCCAAAAAATAAAACCTGCTCCTTTATTTCTTGTGTTTCTTTAATTATCAGCTGTACTGTGACATAAATTGGAGCTTGAAAGGATATTTCTCTTATTCTGCATTGTTCTTCAGTTAACTCTGGTTCTCTAATTTCATGATCAATTAGCCTAACTTCAAATCTACCACCTGAAAAGTCTTCAATGGGAGAAATTTCATCAATAAGGTCTTTTATCCCAGGACCTCTCAGCCACTCATAAGAAGCCGTTTGTATTTGTATTAAGTTTGGAACATCAACAACATTATTTATTTTGTTGAACCATTTTTTATCATCATTGGAAGAATCTACTTTTTTATCAGCTAAAACCATGAAAAATCTCCTGTACGAAAATCTATAATTACTTTAAAAGAAAAAACCCTCTTCATGATTTAGGTCAGCACACAAAGCGGGTATTTTATTGTCTGTAGTATTATAATATGCTTTAAAGGTGATTTAATCAATATTAAAAATTACAACTTTTATAGGAAAAGATTTGGAAAAAAAAACAAAAGCAATTATGTACTCTCACCCCACTTGTGGATATTGTGATCTAATGAGGGAGGAATTAATAGAAAAAAACTTGGAATTTGAAGAAATAGATGTTTCAAAAACTCCGGAAAAATGGAAGGAAATTGAGAAATTATCTGGAGGAGATAGAATAACTCCTGTATTAGTAAATCCTGATGGGAGTGTTGAAATAGGTTTCAGAGGGATAGGTTGTAATTATAATTCCTAAATATTAGCTACTTATGTTTTCAGGACATTCTAGATCAATTAATTTCTTTTCCTTTAATTCTTTCCATAAATCATTATTTATAGTTATATTCACCATTTTAAGATTTTCCTTCATTTCATTAGGGTTACTGGGACCAGGTATGGTTGAAACAACAGACGGGTGATTTAATCCAAATTGAAGAGATGCAGCTTTTAAGGGGACTTCATATTTGTCACAAACATTTTTTATTAAACGGGCTTTTTCTGTAACTTTTGTAGAACTTGGTTCATAAAAATAGGTTGATTCACTTTTAAAATCAGAAGCTAGAATTCCACTATTATAAGGGCCTCCCAAAATTATGCTTATATTTTTTTCTAAACATTTTGGCATAAAACTGTACATTGCTGAATGATCGAGTAGTGTATATCTTCCTGCTAATAAAAAACAATCAAAATCAGCATTATTAGCAAAATCTAAAAGCATTTGCCACTGATTCATTCCGCAACCAATAGCTTTTATTATTCCTTGAGATTTAAGATCAGCCAATGTTGGGTAGGATTCATCTAATGCTTGGCGATAATGATTATCTGGATCATGAATTAGTGCTATATCTATATGGTCCAAATTAAGTCTTTCTAGACTTTCTTCTAAAGATCTCAGTATTCCCTCTCTTGTATAATCGAATCTTATTTCTTGATTCTCAATAATTCGACCAACTTTACTTGAAATCACGAAACTATTTCTTTCTACTGAAGATAGAAACTTACCAAAATATATTTCACTAATACCTGCACCATAGTACGGAGCCGTATCAAAATAACGTATCCCTTCATTATAAGCAGCATGCAAGGTTTCTATTGCATTAGATTCTTTAGTACTTACTAATGGAGCTCCTCCCATACCTATATTGGTTACTTTAAGGTTTGAAAATCCTATTTGATTCATTTTCAAATTATTCATTACTTTGAACCTAATTTTTTACCATTTAATAATATTCCTATAATGGTGGATCTTACGAAATATTTATAAGTTACTAAACAAATTGCGGATGTCGAAATAATCGCTATCACAAATTTTAATTCTGCAAAAATAGTAATCTTTAACATAAAAAAAGTTATAAATGCTACTAAAGGTAAATGTATTAAATATACCCAGTAGGAAGAGTCAGAAATAAATCTAACAATTGGGTTCAAATTACTAAATTTCTGTTCTGCTAAACCAATAAATGAAAATGAAAGCAATACGGCCGAACTTATTTTTAAAATAACCCATGGGATCCAACGAACATCTTCTTTTGCAAAATTTGATACCTGAGTGTTCAAAATAAAAAAGATAATTGTAACTGTAAGACCCCCAATTAAATAATATTTCCAATTAGATTTAATAAAATCAAATAACAAATTATTTTTGTAAAGTCTGTAACCAAATAAAAAATATAATCCACTGGCTAATGGATTGGTGATTAATTCAGCTCCGCTAAATAGATTGAAAATAAAAAAAACGAAAATCATTAAAACTGGAAATCTCGAATCAAATATATACCTACCCAAAAAGGATTTAACTGTGTTAAATATATTAACAACAACGATTAGATTAATTTGTTTGAAAAATTTGTAAATTATTAATCCAAAAAATCTAATAAAAATAGAAAATAACACAAAAATAAATAAATGATATAAAAACCATAGATGGTGTGGTTGGCCTTCATTTGAGAAAAAGAAATTAATATTCCCAGTATAACCATACATAAATATCCAAGGTATAGTTAGACTCATTATCGGAAAAAAAATCATTGCAGGTAAAACTAAGCGTAAAAATCGGTTTTTCCACCAAATAATCAGTGATTTTCTAGTTATAACAAGATTTGCAAAGAAACCTGAAATAATAAAAAATATTGGCATTCTCCATATATGTATAAATTGAAAAATTATTGCAATTATATTTGAAGTAGTTTTGTCTGATGGCCAGAGTCCTTTAGGTAGCCCCTCAATATATGGTAGAGCAGCGTGTATTACGATACCTAAAAGCATGGCAATTCCTCTTACCGCATCTAGGCCATGGAATCTTTCAGTTTTACTAATCATAATTTACTTTATAAATTTAAACCTAATGCTAAAACATCCAGTTTAATTACACTGTAAGGATTTGATAGAAATAATATTCATCATTTATTTCTTTTCCACATTTAGGACAAAACATAATACTTCAATTATAGTGGATTTCTTTTAACGCGTGAGAAAATTTATTCTTGAAACACTCTACATTCCTCAGGGAACTTTCGAGCTCCATATTCTTGGAATGCGTATGATTCATTAAATGCACCAGTTTTCATAGAAAGCGATATCCCTTTATCCTCTAAATCATCCTTTAATTCAGAAGTAGAATAATTTTTGATTACTTTATCTGCTGCACACTTACAAGCTGTAGTGTTCCCAGCATCATTTGGATTGCCCTGAATATTCAAACACTTTTCAATGAAAATAGCTCTATAATCTTCTGTCCAAGCTTTATCTTCAGTACTTTCTCTAATGAAATAAAAGTAAGTTCCTATACCTATAATTGAAAGAGGAATAATCCAAAAAAGAGAAAAGCCTACCTTACCTTCATCTGTATTTGTATCATCAGAATCAAAGGTTTCTATTTCTTTTCCACATTCTGGACAGAGCTTAGAGTTGTCTGCAATAGTTTTTCCACATTCAAAGCAAAACATAATATTTCAATTATGAATCAATCAGACTAATTATTCAAATAGCTTCGAATTAGTACTGGTACCCCGTATAGGACTCGAAACTGTGACCTTCTATTTGGAGCTTAGAATAATGTGATACTCAAAATCAAACGTATTCCCATGAAGAGTTTGTTTCACTATGTCCTGAATTCCATCTTTTTCAGGATTATAAATTACTTTATGTTTGAATTTGACAATCCCCTTATTTGATAATAGGTTATCTCCTAAAATATATGTTTTTGGGAGACTGATTTTAGCTTCTTTATATGAAGTGACTGGTAAGTTGTCAGATGTTATAAAAGTTATTTCTTCGGATGTTTGTGTTATTTCATCAACACCTTCAAAGATTATTTGTGAATCTACAGATGATACGTATAAATTGATTGAGTCTTTAGAAAATAAATCTCCTATGAGATTTATTTTTAGAGCTTCGTTTTCAACTACTGGATTATCTATTGTTTTTCCATAAGTTTTAGAGTTTTTTGCCACTATAACATCGTTGGAATTATTGTTCTGAACAGAAACAGAATTTGAGGATTCTAGTGATTTGGTCAATTTTTCTAAGGCAAGTGTATTGTTTTCAATAACAGACTCTAATTTTTTGATTCTATCTTCTAGTGATTTCAAATCTTCATTAGAAGAGTTGAAGGGTTCTGTTGAAGGTGTAGCTGAAACAGACTGAGAATTATCTCTTTCAAGAATTGATTCTGCCTCAGAACATGAAATTATGAATATCAAAAAAGTAAGTAATATATATTTCATCTAAGTATTATCAATCAATATAAAAGATTTATCAAATAGTTTTGAGTCAATATTGGTACCCCGTACAGGATTCGAAACTGTGACCTTATCCTTAAAAGTGGATATTTATTTTTTGTGTTTTCTGAAATCTATGGCTTGGCTGTTGCAGTTGGCGGAATTGGTGTTGGTTCACTAGTTAATATGTTGAATCTTATTGTTGGAGTTGGCGGAATTGGTGTTGGTTCA
>JAPYUX010000012.1 GCA_029940375.1 Dehalococcoidia bacterium
AAAAACTTGCATCTTAATAAAAGACTCCGTATTGTATGACGCATCATGCGTTATGTATGATATGTCATGCATAAATCTTGACATTATTTATTCTATTTTCAGGTTTTGAAAATAGATAATCCCTTTGTAGCAGGGATTAAATAACCAAACCTTAATCTATAGGAGACAATATGAGATCTAATCGTCTGATGAAATTGATATCTTTGAGTGGTGCGTCGTTAGCTGAGGTTCAAAAGCAAAAAAAATTTGAATTTCGTTCTATTTTCCGAAGCTTAATAAATAGGGAGTCTAAATTGTTCTCAATTGCTCTGTTGATCTTTATGGTTTCAGTCAATTTGGCAAGTGCAGTGGAGATTAAAGTTTGGCGTTTTGGTGGGATCCTTGCTGAGCATAGTTGGGAAAAAAAGAAAATTACAGAATGGAACAACCAGAATCCCGACGTCAAGGTTGTATGGAGCAATCAGGACTGGGCCACCAAACGAGAAAAAGTTATATCTTCTTTCAAGGCAAGACAGTTACCCGATATTCTTGTTATGGATGGGCCGAGCATCCCTGACTTTGTGAGGCTAGGAGTTATTCAAGCATTGGATGATGTGGATAGCAATATGGTAGGTTCATGGAAAAATAGGTTCGTACCGGAAATATGGAATACTACGATCTACAAAGGTAAGTTCTATGCAATTCCAACATACGTAGACGTTACAACATTCCTTACTTATAACAAAGCTTTTGTAAAAACTCCTCCGACTACTTGGCAAGAGTTGAAAAATGTGGCAAAAAATTTAAAAGGTAAATCAAATAAAATTCCAGTTGTAATTGCTGCTACAAAAGGCACAAATGATGTAAATCTATGGGAAGGAATAGCCTATGCCAATGGTTGCAGGTGGTTAAATGAGAAGGGAGATAAAGTTGTAATTAATGATCGCGGTTGCGTAGATGCCCTTCAACTTTATAAGGACTTAGTAACTGGAGGGTTAACGGAAGATAATCCACAAGAGATAGATTATTATAAAGCCATCGTTCTGTTGCTTGAAGAATCAGCCATTATGTCCCAAAGCATGTCCTGGCTTAAAGCAATTGATTCAGAAGTCAAAGGATCTAAGAACCCTGACTACGGTCTAACAGTCTTTCCTAAGAATGCAAATCCAACAGGAAGCTATCCTTCAGCCAATGTTATAATGGCACCGACTTCTGCCGGCATGCTTACTTCACAGAGCAAGAATGTTAAAGCAGCTATGAAATTTCTAAATTATTTTGCAAGTCAGGAATTCCAAGCTGGTTGGGACGGAGATCCAATCCCAGGTCGAGTTCCTGCAACACTAACAAATTGGGCTTCACCAGACATTGTAAAGGTCTACCCTGATTTGGTGAAACTCTACAATAAAGGCACCCTATTTAAGGGGGCTCTACCTATGCCGGCCTTTCCTGGCCTTGTCCAAATGGAATCTTATATGGGAGAAGCACTGCAGAGTGTTGTAATGGGGCAACAAGATGTCCAATCAGCTCTGGACAGGGTGGCAGCCAAGTCTCAAAGAGTTTTAAACAAAGTTTCTAATTAGTAGTCTTCATTAAAGTTTAAGATAACTCCAGCCATGTCAAAATCATCAAACATGGCGGTTAGCTCCATTCACCGTAGAGGGTTTTCCAGTCGAAGAGCCCTCTACGGGTATGCGTGGACGTTGCCCGCTGTATTGTGTGTGATTTTTTTCATTTTTTATCCAATTTTTGAGAGTGCACGTCTGAGTTTGACTGACCAGTCATTACTGGTCATGGAAACGAAATATGTGGGGCTGGAAACATATAAGGATATGTTAACAAGTGAAGAATTTCAGGTTGCATTTAAACATTCAGTAATATGGTTAATTTTTGGAACACTTGGGGTCTTTGTTTTTGGTTTTCTGATAGGATTTTTCCTTCATCTTGATTTCATAGGTTCACGTCTTCTTACTGCACTTGTTTTACTTCCATGGGTCATTCCTGATTTTGTAGCCGCAACCGCATGGAAATGGCTTACAGTGGGAGAGTTTGGAATTGTTAGTTTTTATTTGAAAAAAATGGGTTTCCCTGAACCTTCTTTATTAGCTTCATCAACTTACGTACTTCCAACATTAATTTTGTTAGTTATATGGCGAATAACTCCGCTTATGGCTATTTTAGTAAGGGCGTCTCTTGAAAGTGTCCCTCCAGAATATTATGAGGCGGCTGAAGTGGATGGGGCAACAGCATGGCAACGTTTTATTTATATTACTATACCTACAATACGTTATCCTTTAGTCATTGGGACACTCCTGACAAGTTTGTTTGTACTAAGAGAATTTGCTGTTGTATGGGTAACCACACAGGGTGGACCGGTCAACTACAGTGAAATTCTACCAACATTTATTTATAGACAAGGTTTTATGTACTTTGAAACAGGTCCGGCAGCAGCAAGTTCAATGATCTATTTTTTCTTTATTTTAACTTTTGCACTTCTTTATCTCTTTAGTTTCCGAAGGGTTTGGAAGGAACTTCTATAGTTAACAAAAATTGGAAAATATTAAAAAAAATAAAAATATATATAGAACTTTTGCATTTTGGTTGGTAACAATTGTCATTGCATTCATAGTTCTTTTTCCAGTTGTTTGGCTTTTTATAACTTCATTCAAGCCAGACAAAGAAACATTTATGGTCCCACCAAGTTTTTTGCCACATGAATTTACATTTGGTATATATCAAAGAATATTGGAGGGAGGTACAGCAAAACCGGCACCATGGATTCTAAATTTTTTTAACAGCCTTAAAATTGCTTTAGTTACAACAGTATTAACTACAATATTGTCTGCTTTAGCAGGTTATGGGTTTGCAAGATATAGATTCCCGTTTAAGTTCATTCTACTTCTAATAATTTTAGTAGGACAAATGTTGCCAGGACCAGCACTACTAGTTCCTATAGCAGTTTTAATAGAAAACATTGGACTTACTAATACACATACCGGTCTAATTCTTTTATATACTGCTTTTGCTGTTCCCTTTACAACATGGTTAGCTATAGGAAATTTTGAGGCTATACCTCGCGAAATAGAAGAATCGGCATTAGTTGATGGATGTAACCAGTTTACTGCTTTTATAAAAGTTGTTTTACCATTGTCAAGAATCGGATTAATTACTACAGCCATCTTTGCTTTTCTGATGAGCTGGAGTGAGTTTCCCTTTGCTCTTGTTTTAATACAGACTGATGAACAGCAAACAATGCCATTAGCAATGGCAAGACTTATTAGAGAGTTTAATGTTTTCTTCAATGAAATGGGGGCAGTAACAATGTTGTTTACAATACCTATATTTTTAGTATTTTTATTTGCGCAAAAATATTTCATTCGTGGTATTGCAGCTGGAGCTTTGAAGGGTTAAGTTAAGAGTCTTGTGAATTTCTTCACGTTTTTCAATTAATAAAAATAACAAAATAGTTATATATAATTTGAACTTTAATGGATAATTTTTATTTGCCTAAGGATTTATTTTGGATAAGCCATCAACACGCTTTTGATTTGCATGAAATATATATTAGATTTAGAAAATCGTTAGTGGTTAAAAATATTTCAAAAAAAATAAACCTATTTATAACAGCTGATAGTAGATATGTTTTGTGGATAAATTCTACTTTAATTTGTAGAGGGCCATCAAGAAGTAATCCTAGTAATCAAATAATTGATGTAATTGATATCACAAAATATTTTACTAAAGGTGAAAATATTATTTGTGTATTAGTATATCAACCAGGATATTCTCATTTTTCTTATATTCACCGTGCGACTACAGGATTATTGGCTTATTTCATTTTAGATAATAAATTTATAACTACAGATAAATCCTGGAAAGCATCTAAGGATGAATCCTTTGATTCTAAAGTTCCAAGACAATCAATTTATCAAAGTGGGGTAGAAAAAAGGGATCTGAGGTTAGATGATAAATGGTTGAATAATGATTATGATAGTTCAAATTGGGAACAGGCAAGAATAGTCGCAGAACCATTCGATTATCCTTGGACAAATATGTCTCTAAGATCTTTACCATTACTAAAGGAAAAGATTGCAGATATAGAATTAATAAATGTGAAGGAAAACAAATCAAAAGTAGATGACGATACCTTAAATCAGCATAAATGGAATAATTCAATCTATTTAAAAAATTATAAAATTTATAATGGTTGGTATAGTGTCAATAATTTAAATAAAAATGCGACTTACTGGCTTTTTGATTTGAACCGAGGATGTTCCTTTCAGGCGATAATAAATTTTAAGAATGCTGATGGAGGAGAGCTAATAAATATTTTCTATATAGAAAAATTATATAAGGACCAACCCTATATTTCTGATCATAATAATTATTGCAAAGTTAGGATGTATGATCAGTACACTTTAGGGGAAGGATCACAAAAAATTGTACCCTACAATATTAGAGGGGGAAGATTCTTAATTTTGGAAATCAAGAATGCCAATAAAATCAATTTTAAAATCAAAGTAAATATTTCTTTCTATCCACTAAATAAAAAAAAGATCCAACCAATCGTTAAAGATAAAAGTCTAAGCAATATTAGGAATATTTGCCGAAATACTTTTCTAGGATGCTTACAAGATGGTTTTATCGACAATCCTTGGAGAGAAAATGCACAATGGTTAGGGGATGCATTACCACAAAGTTACATAATGTCTTCTATAAGTAATGATTTTAGACCGTTAAAAAGAATTATAGATTTAGCTGAAGAGGGAATTTATCCTGATAATTTACTTCCCAGTGTAGTTCCAAGTGAAGCACATTCGTATTCAGTACTAGATTACAATTTTATTTGGATAGAACTATTAGATTTTTATTTTTTTCAAACAAAAGATAAGGATTTTATTTATGGTAAAACGAATATAATTAAGGGATTAATTGAAAATTTCAAAAAATATACAGATAAAGATGGTTTATTAATTAGCAAGCCAGGGAAAAGATTATTTCTAGATTGGTCGTTAGTATCCCGCAATGAGCCAAATGCTATTTATAATTTACATTACCTATATTTTTTGCAAAAATCACAAAAAATATTTAATGATATCAAATACGATTGTGATCTTTCAAAATTAATTGAAACATTAAAATTAAATTTAATAGAAAAATTTTTTTATAATAATATTTGGTATGATGATTATGGGAAAAGTACATTTTCACAACAATCTGCTTCTTTTTCGATATTAACTGAAATAAATGAAGCAAAAAATGTCAATAGTATATTATCTGATATTACTGAATGTTCCTTAAATGAAGGTAAAAAAAACAAGATGATACTTTCAAGCCCATTTATGCATTTTTACGTATTATTGGCACTTGAAAAACATGACAAATTTCAAGATATCATTAGAATAATTAAAATAAAATGGGGATACTGGGCTAAAAAAAAATATCCTACAACGTGGGAAAATTGGAATGTTGATTTTCCTGATGGAAGTCAGTGTCACTCTTTTTCAGCACATCCTATTTATTTTATAAATCAATATTATGAAAAATTACAATTAAAAAAATTTTGATAAAAATAATTCTTCAAATCAATATAACTGAAAGAGACAGCTGAAAAATGATTTGCCACCATTAAGTTGTCACGGTTAAATATTAGTTCATCATCTAAACTGGTTTAAAAGAACGAATCAGATTTAAAAAAAATTACGAGGAACATAGAGGATATTGAATTTGTTCACCATTTTTAGGATTTCAAAAGATTTCTTGTTGAAAATTAGTAACTTAACAAAACATCTTTCACAAATTAAACAACTTTCGAGAAAAATGTTTAGGAAGTCTTATGAAGCTTAATAGTTTTAAATCATATTGAAAAAATTCTTTTTCAAAATACAATTGAATCATGGAGAGGCCGAAGAGTGTAAAAAGCATCACGATGAGAACCGGAATTAGCAAAATTGTACCTAGATGCAGGTATTAGGATTAAAGCATCTCTAGTTGAAGAAACAAATACCCTTTTCACTTACTTTGAAGTACAAATCTCACAATGGATCAACCTCCTGATAAGTTACTAATACAACTGTGATTGGATTACTTAAGTGCTATCATTAAAAACAATACAGATGGTTTCACGTGGACTCGCACACTGAGCAGGTTTTCTATATAAATTGATTTTAAAGGAAAAATGCGTTTGGAAAAGAAAAGAGCTATCATTACCGGAGCTGGCACAGGAATCGGTCGTGCGATTGCTGAGCGATTCTGTGTTGAGGGAGCAAATGTGATGGTGGCTGAAATTGAAACTCAAGGAGGAGAAGAAACTGTAAAACGAATCTTAAAATCAGGAGGTACTGCCATTTTTCAACAGACAGATACATCGAAGGAGGATTCGATTCAATGCATGGTGGAATGCATGGTTTCAGAATTTGGTGGCATCGACATTGTTGTTAACAATGCCGCTGCTTTTGTATTTGGAT
>JAPYUX010000007.1 GCA_029940375.1 Dehalococcoidia bacterium
CGCCACTGGTGTTCCTCCCGATATCTACGCATTTCACCACTACACCGGGAATTCCACTTGCCTCTGTCAGTCTCAAGTTCAGCAGTATCCCCCGACCTCTTCAAGTTGAGCCTGAAGATTTCACAGGAGACTTACCGAACCGCCTACGGACCCTTTACGCCCAATAATTCCGGACAACGTTTGTGACCTACGTATTACCGCGGCTGCTGGCACGTAGTTAGCCGTCACTTATTCCTCAGGTACCGTCCTTGCTCTTCCCTGAGAAAAGAGGTTTACGACCCTAAAGCCTTCATCCCTCACGCGGCGTCGCTCCATCAGGCTTTCGCCCATTGTGGAAGATTCCCTGCTGCTGCCTCCCGTAGGAGTGGGGGCCGTGTCTCAGTCCCCCTCTGGCTGGTCGTGCTCTCACACCAGCTACCCGTCTTAGGCTTGGTGGGCTATTACCCCGCCAACAACCTGATAGGACGCAAGCCCATCCAAGAGCGATAAATCTTTCATTTATAAAAATTATCTATAAATCGTATGCGGTATTAGCACAGATTTCTCTGTGTTATTCCCCACTCTAGGGTAAGTTACTTACGCGTTACTCAGCCGTCTGCCACTTAGAAATAAAGTTTTCCGAAGAAAACAATCTCGTTCGACTTGCATGCCTTAGACACACCGCCAACGTTCGTCCTGAGCCAGAATCAAACTCTTCAAAAAAAACGGTCTTTTCATTCACTGTTCAATTTTCAAAGTACGCTATCATTAATTAATCTTTATGATTAAATAATCATTGAGAAAAAATAATAACAAAGGCTTCAAGAAATGACAACACCTAATTTATAATCATTAGCATGTGTTATTTTTGAAGCGTAATCAACATTGTAGCAAATAAATAGGAGTTTTATCTATGGTGAAAAGTAATCCAGGTGAACCATACTCTCGAATATCTTCAAGAGAAGCTTATGAAATGCAAAAAAATGAAGATGCGACCATTATTGACGTTCGCAATGAAGATGAATATATATCCGGACATGTAACAAATGCAATCTGGGTACCCGTTGATGAAATTATTGAAAAATTTAATGAACTCCCTAAAGACAAGGATTTGCTTTTCATTTGTGCAGTTGGCGCTAGGAGTGGATTAGCAGCAGAATATGCAAGTTCCTTAGGTATTGATTCGAAAAGATTATTTAATATTGAAGATGGGACTCCCACTTGGATTAAAGAGGGATTACCAACCTCTTATAATAACGATTCATAATGAAGACTAATTCACAAGTATCTGTAGTTGGCTCAATAGCTTACGATGATCTCGTTACTTCTGAAGGCTCAAAAAGTAACCTTCTAGGAGGTTCAGCAATATATTTTTCAATCGCTGCATGCAACATGTCAAAGGTTTCTATTATAGGCTCTGTAGGAGAAGATTTCAGAAAGAAAGATTTGGAATTATTAGAATCCAAACAGATAAATATCAAAAACATTAATCATTCTAGAGGAACTACTTTTCGGTGGAAGGGAAGTTATGTAAATAATTCTGAGGAACCAGAAACTTTGATAACCAGTTTAGGTGTTTTTAAAGATTTTTCTCCATGCTTAAGTGAAGATATACAAAAATCTCAATATGTTTTTCTAGCAAATATATCTCCTTTGCTTCAAAAAAAAATTTCAAAGAGTTTGATTAATCCTAAAAGAATTGTTGGTTTAGATACAATGAATCATTGGATACTAGATATGAAAGAAGATTTAGAGTTTGTTATGAAAGATATAAATATCTTATTTATAAATAAAATTGAAGCTTTTTTATTGGCAAAATCTAAAAGCATTGAAGATTCAGCAAATTATATAATTGAGAAAGGACCAAAAATATGTATCATTAAAGATGGGAAAAATGGTTCATATCTTTATGTTAAAAATAATGAGACTTTTTTTTGTCCAAGCTACAAAATTGATAAATTAATAGATCCAACTGGTGCAGGAGATTCATTTGCTGGCGGTTTTTTTGGTTATATTTCAAATATTGATGAGCCTACGATAGAAGACTTTAAAGAAGCCATGATATATGGAACTGCTATTGCTTCAATAACCATTGAAGGATTTGGTATAAACAATTTATATAACATTAGTAAAAATGATATTTGTAAAAGAGTTAAAGAAATAAAAAATCAATTAATCATGGAGAAAAAATGAAATATGATATTAAAGACATAAATTTAGCTGAACAAGGTAGAAAAAAAGCAGAATGGGCTTCAAAAGAAATGCCTGTTTTAAAACAGATCAAAGAGCGCTTTCTTGAAGAGAAACCATTAAAAGATGTAAAAATATCTGGATGTTTACACGTGACTTCAGAAACAGCCAATCTAGCCTTAACTTTAAAGTCAGGTGGTGCAAAAATTTCTCTTTGTGCGTCTAATCCTCTTTCCACCCAAGATGATGTAGCAGCTTATTTGGTTAGTGAGAATATTCCTGTGTTTGCTATTAATGGTGAAGATAATAAAACATACTATAAACATATAAGTTCTGTGGTAGAAGAAAAACCAAATATAACTATAGATGATGGTGCCGACCTCGTTGCATATCTTCATAAAGAAAAACCAGAATTAATGTCTGAGATTATTGGAGGGATGGAAGAGACTACGACTGGTGTTATTAGATTGAAAGCACTAGCAAAGGAAAAAAAATTAAAATATCCAATTATAGCCGCAAATGACTCTCAGACTAAACATATGTTTGATAATAGATATGGTACAGGGCAAAGTACTTTAGATGGAATAATTAGAGCAACAAATATTTTGTTATCAGGGAAAAATTTTGTAATCATAGGGTATGGATGGTGTGGAAGAGGTTTAGCACAAAGAGCGAAAGGAATGGGTGCACAAACAATTGTATGTGAAATAGACCCTATTAAGGCTTTAGAAGCGGTGATGGATGGTCATCAAGTAATGAAAATGGAAGAAGCTTCAAAATTAGGAGATATTTTTGTCACGGTTACTGGAGGTTTACACGCTATAAACAAAAAACATTTAGAAAATTTGAAAGATGGAGCTATAATAGCAAATTCTGGTCATTTTAACGTAGAAATAGATATAGAATCTTTGGAAAAAATGAGTGAAACAAAAAAATCAGTCAGACCTTTTGTGGAAGAATATTCATTAGAAAATGGAAAAAAGATATGTTTACTAGGAGAAGGAAGATTGATAAATCTTGCTGCAGCAGAAGGACATCCACCTTCAGTAATGGATATGAGTTTCGCAAATCAGGCTCTAGGATGCGAATTTCTTTACAAAAATCAATCTTTGGCTTTGAGTGTACACGTATTATCTCCGGAGATTGATAAACAAATTGCGTCTTTAAAGTTAGAAGGTATGAAAATGAATTATGATGTTTTGACAGATACACAAAAAAAATATTTGAATTCATGGGATATGGGAACTTAACACTATGACAAAAAATTACTTTTTTACCTCTGAGTCTGTTTCAGAAGGTCATCCTGATAAAATGTGCGACCAGATCTCCGATGCTATTTTGGATGCTTGTTTAGCTCAGGATCCAATGAGTCGCGTTGCTTGTGAAACAGCAGTTAAGGGCTTTGAAGATGAAAGAACAGGCTTAGTATTGGTATTTGGAGAAATTACAACTAAGGCAAGTATAAATTACGAAAAAATAGTTAAAAATACAATCGGCAAAATCGGTTATACCAAACCTGCATATAATTGGACAAACGATTCTATAGAAATTCTTATTAAAATAGCAGAACAGTCACCCGACATTAAAGATGGCGTTGATATTTCAAGAGAAAATAGATTAGTTCAAACAAATGAAGACTTGGGTGAAGGTGCGGGAGATCAAGGTATGATGTTTGGTTATGCTTGTAACGAAACTAAAGAAAAGATGCCCTTAGCTATTACTTTGGCTCACAATTTGGTCAAAGAATTAGCATTAGTAAGAAAATCTCATAAATTAGAATATCTAAGACCAGACTCTAAAAGTCAGGTTACTTTAGAATACGATCATAATGATCAACCTATAAGAGTTGATACTATTTTAATCTCTACTCAACATGATGATGGAATTTCAAATGAACAAATTGAAAGAGATTTGATAGAGCATGTTATAAATAAAAAAATAAATCCTGAGCTTATGGATAATGAGACTAAAATATTAATTAATCCGTCAGGAAAGTTTGTAATAGGAGGTCCAGTAGGTGATGCTGGATTAACTGGAAGAAAAATTATAGTTGATACCTATGGAGGAGCGTCAAAGCACGGAGGAGGAGCATTTTCAGGTAAAGATCCAACAAAAGTAGATAGGTCTGGAGCTTATGCTGCTAGACATATAGCAAAAAATATAATTGCAGCCAATTTATCCAAAAGAGTAGAGGTTCAAATATCTTATGCAATCGGTCAAGCTGAACCCATATCTGTCATGGTAGACACTTTCGGAACAGGAATAATTGAGGATCATCTTATTGCGAAAGTTGTAAAAGCAAATTTTGATTTAAGACCAAAAGCGATAATTGAAAGATTAAAATTAAGAAATCCGATCTATGAACAAGTAGCATCTTATGGACATTTTGGCAGAGACGATCTTGATCTTTCGTGGGAAGAAACTGATTTTGTAAAATTATTAAATAAAGCAATTTAAAATAATTTCTATGAAAAATAAAGTGAAATTTGGAACAGATGGTTGGAGAGCAACTCCATCTATGGGTTTGAATAATAAAAACATTATGATTTGTGCTCAATCATTTTCAGACTATATTAATCGAAAATATTTGATGAACCAAAAAAAAATATTAATTGGTTATGACACTCGTAAAGATTCAAAAAAATATGCTGAATTAACATATAAAGTATTGGAATCTAACAACATAGAAGCATTCATAACTTCACGTCCAACACCTACTCCAATTTGTAGTTTTCATATAAAAAACTCAGATAAAATTGGAGGAGTTATAATTACTGCTTCACATAATTCAAAAGACTGGAATGGCTTCAAAATCAGATCAGGAGATGGAGTGAGTTTTAATGAAAAAGAGACAAAAAAAATAGAGAGTATTGTTGATTATTACTCTAATAATAATGACAAAATAAAATTTAAAAAAATAATAAAAATAAAAAAATTAGACATCATCAAAGCATATCTTGAAGCCCTAAGAAACATAATAGATTTTGATCAGTTGAAAAAAATCAATAAAACAATTTGTGTAGATTATATGCATGGCTCAGTATCAGGAATATTAGATAAAATTCTTCCAATAAACACAAAGTTTTTAAGAGAAAATTTGGATCACACTTTTCCAAATATGGAACAACCTGAACCAATTCTAAAAAACTTAACCCCTTTAGTAAATGACATCAAAGATAATAAGTTTACTGTAGGTATCGCATTTGATGGAGATGGTGACAGACTGGGAGTAGTAGATGAAAATGGAAAATTTCAAAATGCAACTGATGTTTTTGCTATCTTATCAAACCATGTTTTAAAAAAATACAAATCATCAGAAAGTATTGGTACGACTGTTACTATGCCAACAATTATTGAAGAGGTAGCAAAAAAAAACAAATCTAAAATCTTTAGAACACCTGTGGGTTTTAAAAATTTAGCCCCCTTACTAGAAGAATCAAAAGTAATTTTTGCTGGAGAAGAGAGTGGCGGTTATTCGATAAAAAACCATGTATCTGATAAAGATGGAATTTTATCAGCTCTTTTGTATTTAGAATGTTTAGCTACAAATAATTGTAAACCAAGTGATTTATTGAAAAATATCCAAAAAGAATTTGGAATGAAAAGCTATCAAAGAATCGATCTAAAGTTTAATGAAAAAGATCGTAAAAAAGTATTAGTGAAACTTTCTGATTTACATAAAAATTTCAGTGATAACAATTCCTTAATAAAGGTAGATAAAACTGATGGAATTAAATTTTTCCTAACAAATGATGAATGGGTTTTAATAAGAGAGTCAGGAACTGAACCATTATTAAGGATATATATAGAAAGTCACTCTGAGGAAAAAATAAATCTATTGAAAAACAAAGTTTTATCTTTCTTAGAAATTGAATTTTAAATTTTTTCTATATTTTTTATCTGTCACAATATTGTTTTGAAAAGAATCATTATTTTCAGTTTCTTCATGTAGTTGAAATATAGTAATCAAATCTTTTAACAATTTTTTCATTTTGTTATTCATTTTCAACAAATTTTTTTCAACGGTTGTTACATCTACCGGAGGTTTCGAATCATCCCACGAATCAAAATCAGTAACAAGTGCAAAGCCTATATAGCATAACCCTACTTCTCTTGCTAATTTTGCCTCAGGAGGTACAGTCATTCCTATTAAATCTCCTCCCAATTTTTTATACATACGTGATTCAGCTCTAGTTGAAAAAGAAGGTCCAGATATACCTACATAATTTCCACCAAACTTAATTTCATGATTTAATTGATTTGAGTAATTTTTGATTTGATTAAATAATTTTTTGCAAATAGGATCAGCTAAAGAAGCATGCCCAACTAAATTTTTATCATAAAAACTTATATTTTTATTTACAGTATTATCAATATATTGATCAATCATGACAATATCTCCTGGTAGATAATTATCATTAAGTGATCCTACAGCTGATATTGATAGTACAGTTGTCACATTAGATTTAAACAAAGCTTCAATGTTAGCCTTATAATTTATTTGGTCTGGTGGAATAATATGACCTCTTGCATGTCGAGGTAAAAAAGCAATTGGAACATCATTCAGCAAACCATAAAGTAGTAAATCAGATGGTTTCCCGTAAACACAATCCAAATTTACCCATTGAGCTTCCTTAATGTCTTTGGAAAAATCAACTCCACTTCCTCCAATTATTCCTACTCTTTTGTCTATCAATTTATCTCAAACTTTAATATATTATTTAATTCTATAATTATTTATTTTATTATAATTAAATTTATATTTTTTTGTAAAAATGGCCGGGGTGGCGGAATGGTAGACGCGCCAGACTTAAAATCTGTTGTCCTGATAGGACGTGGGAGTTCGAGTCTCCCCCTCGGCACCAAAGCTAAAGTTTGGTAGAGTTTGATACAATAAAATTATCCTATGGCGACGTGGCGAAGTGGCTAACGCAGTGGTTTGCAAAACCTCCATTCATGGGTTCGAATCCCATCGTCGCCTCCAAAGACCTATATCTTATAAACTTTATTGTAAACTTGAATTCTATGTCTACTACTGTCAACAATAAGTAAATTTCCCTTATGAAAAGTTAGAGAAGTTGGACACCAAAAAAGCTTTTCTATATGGGCAGATTCGTTAAATGGATCATTTTTAAAACTTTCTAGTTCAAAGACTAGCTTTGATTTTAATCTTGCTTCTTTTTCCTCAACATTAGTATTTAAAAAATCTTTAGCCCATTCTGATAAAGTAGCTTCACCTCTATTTGAGCATAAGAAATCACCCTCTTTATCAAAAACTTTCAATTTATGATTCCCCCAATCAGATATATATATATTGCCCTTATCATCTATAGCACATGAAGATGGATGGAGTATATTTTCTTCTTGATCGCCTTTTGATCCTACGGATCTGACAAATTCACCATTAGTAGTAAATTCTTGAATCCTGTGATTTCCCCAATCAGATACATATAATCTATCATCAGAATGAAAAGTTATTCCCCAAGGTAAATATAAATTACCTTCAGATGTCCCCTGAGAAGAAAATTTCTGAATAAAGTTACCTTCTTCATCAAAAACTTGAATTCTTCCATTTCGATGATCTACAATATACAACTTGTTTTCATTATCAAAAACTAGCCCATTAGGTCCATCAAATTCACCATCACCCTTACCAAATTGACCAAAAGAAGATATAAATTTACCCTCGGTTGTCATTATTGTTATTTTATTTAGATATTCATCTGAAACATAAATCTTATCTGAATTACTAATCGCAATAGAAGATGGCCACATAAATTGTCCATCTTGAGTCCCAAAAGAAGCAAATGTACCATGATATTCTTCATTCATATCCATTACTGTAATTCTGCATCCTCTAGTGTCATAATCATGACCTCTTCCAAGAACATAAATACGATTGTTACTATCAAAAGATAAATCAAAAGGATAATAAAACCCTCTACCTTGCATAGCAGCTATGCCCATAGTTTTTCTACTTTCAATTTTAAAAGAAGTAGTCATATTATGTTCTCTGGTATTCAGGCATGGCTCCTACTAATTGGAGAAATTCAGATAAGTTATCATCAGTTAGATCTTTTTCAGAATCTATTTTTGACTTCACAAAATCATTTAAAGTTTCTTTAGTAGTTTTTGATACAATAATTGCACCTAGTTCTTCTAAGACAATTTCTATTAAAAACTCAGGAGTAAATTGATTAGAAATATTTGATTTAATATTATCTATAATTTTCCTAATGCCTAAATTGTTCACATTACCTAATTTTGAAGATGAAAAGTTAACACGTTCTACTACAGTTCCTGAGTCTAGCCACTCTGTGCCCCAATGCCATCCTTCTACAGATGGCGGATTCATCGCATGTTGACCCATGAATTGTGTATGGGAATTAGTTAATGATTGTTCCTTATCGGGTCGATGAAATTCCTTGGTTATTCTAAGAGTGCCAGCAACTAGTTCTATAGGGCTCTTAACTCTTTTATTCCATACTTTCTCAGATTTAAAGAATTTTGATTTAAATAAAAATCTCAACATTTCTTTTATGTTATATCCTTTATCAAAATAAACTTCTGATAGTGCTTCTATAGCTTCAGGATTGTTTGGTTTTTTATAAGGCCATTCTGGCACCGGAGGTTCATCCTCTACAAAAAAACTATAAATATGCCTAGATATGAATTTTGCAGTAGCTTTTTGCTTACAAATTATTTCAATTATATCTTCACCATTAAATTTTCCTGTCTCACCTAGAAATGTTTTCTCATCTCCATCATGATCATCTTCTTTATATTCAAAATGCATAGCTAATCGACCATATGGCCAAACAGAATCTCTCTGAGACTTAGCAGTCATATAATCTTTATTAGCAATTGTCCAACCAGTAAAAGCTCTAGCCACTTCCTTAATATCCTTTTCTGTATAATTTCCAGTCCCCATAGAGAAAAGTTCAAGCAGTTCTCTACCATAATTTTCATTAATTGCGCCTTTATGACTTTCACAGTTATCTAGCCATATAATCATTGCAGGATCTTTAGAGAGTTGAAGAAGTAAGTCTTGATAATTACCTAAGCCATAATTTGAAAACATTTTTATCTGATCAGCCAATACATATCCATTTGCTAATTTTGCATAACCTGTAGCAAAAATACCGTGCCAGAAAAGTGAAATTTTATCCTTGAAAGGAAAATCGCTCCAAACCATTCTATAAAGCCAAGTAGCACCATTTGCAGAACTACCCATTGGTGATTCATAATCAGGTTGATATCGATTTATCATATGAGTTGAGACTTCATAATTTGGTTCTAAATCTAGGATTTCATCAACTTGATTATCGTATCCTTTTTTAACATATTTATTTAATTCATCTTTAGTTGAACCAAATCCTACCCTTCTCATTAGGTGGGCCATTAATAAAATTTCATTGCTTGACATTGTCTATATTCCTGTATTTATAAAGTTATGTTGTTCATAATTTTTACCTAAAATTGGTACTGAATCTATTCCTAACCATTGATCTAGCAAAGTAGCGTATGTACATCTAAAGTCGTTATTATATTTCATATCTCCTTCTACCTGTTCAGATAATTCTAAAGAAGGTTGTTCTCCGTAGAATCCGCCTTTTACAGAACCTCCCAAAACAAAAGCTACACCTCCTGATCCATGGTCAGTACCTGAACCATTATCTTCAATTCTTCTACCGAATTCTGAAAAAAGTAATACTGTTACATCATTTTCTCTATCATGTTCTCTTAGGTCTTCAAAGAAATCACCCAATGCATCTGAAAGATCTTTCCATAGTTTAGCATGGTTAAATAATTCTCCTGCATGAGTATCAAAACTTCCTTGTTGAGCATAATAAATTTTAGTTCCAACATTAGCAAA
The DNA here is from genome assembly GCA_029940375.1 of Dehalococcoidia bacterium. GTDB lineage: Bacteria > Chloroflexota > Dehalococcoidia > Lucifugimonadales > Lucifugimonadaceae > TMED-70. The sequence goes on from JAPYUX010000007.1 coordinate 10,046, forward strand.
AATTACTTTAGCAATATCTTTTAAGTTATTTGAAATAGGATTATCCGCATATTCAACTGAGGAAGAATATTGAGAGTTTGCCCTACTTAAAATATCGACTCCAGTCATAGCACTTACACCATTTTCACTTAGTGTATTTAAAATTGCATCTCTACCTTGATTTGGTCCGTACATCCTTGAAAAATAATTTAAAACATTTTCTCTTTGAACTGAGCCTTTAATATCAGGCATCAGACCATATGTATTTAAATCTCCCACTGATGCAACCGGTACATCTTTGCACACTAATGCTCTTGGAAGACCACGACCAAAATTTACAGCTGTTACAACGTTTTTATGTTTAGGATCAATTTCTCTTATTGTTCGACCAAGCCAACCATCTGATGCTATAGTTTCTGATTCAGCAGTATGCCAAATATCCATTGATCTAAAATGTGAACGATTTGGAACTGGATAACCAATACCATTAATTACAGCGACTTTGTTTTGGTTCCATAATTTATTAATCTCTCCCATTTCAGGATGAAATCCTAATGAACCATTAATATCAATAATTTTATTTTCAGTAAGGTGGATTGCAGATCTCGAATCATGGTATATCCCATTTGTATAAGGAACCAAAGTATTCATTGCATCATTTCCACCAGAAAGTTGAATTACAACTAATGATCTTTCCTTTTGTTCTATCAAAAAATCCCTCCGATTTGGATTTGAATTTAACATAGAATTCTAGAATTGATTATTAAAATTTTCAAGTCTTTAGTAAGATTTATATAGTAAAAATCATTCTGGTGCCGAGGGGGAGACTCGAACTCCCACGTCCATACGGACACTACGCCCTCAACGTAGCCTGTCTACCATTTCAGCACCCCGGCAAATGGCAGGAGCGGGAGGAATCGAACCCCCGACCTCTGGTTTTGGAGACCAGCGCTCTAGCCATCTGAGCTACGCTCCTACGATTAATGAACTTTAATTTTATCAATAAAAATAATATTACACGAGAGTTAAGTGTGGGAGATAAATTTAGATGTAAACAGCTTTACTAATCAATCGAATCTATTAACATCTATTTTTATTGTTCAAACCATAACTATACGTAAAGTAAGAAAGCACAAATATTTTTTAAAATAATTTGTGCTTTCTTGTTATCTATGTTCTTTTATAATGCGTTTGTTCCTGAATCACTTGTTCTTACTCTAATAACATCAGAAATTTCAGAAATGAATATTTTCCCATCTCCTATTTGACCTTCGTCTCCTGATTTTGCAGCCGAAATAATTGAATCCACTACTTTCTTCTGCTTTGACTTTTCAGTGACAGATGTTATACAAACTTTAGGAACTGCAACTCTGTGGGAAACCCCACCTCTACCAGTAAACACTTCTATTCCTTCTTGTGTACCCCTACCAGTAACATTTTGATACGTAAAACCGGTACAGCCAGCTTCAGCCATAGCATCTATAACTACGTTCACTCTTTCCGGTCTTACTATTACTTCAATTTTTATCATATCTTTCCTCTTTTCTTATTAATCAGCTCCATCAGCTACATAAGCTCTTTCACCATGATCAGATATATCCAACCCATTATCCTCATCTGATTCTGACGATCTCAAACCTAATCCAGGAATAACATCCAATATTTTTAGAATCAATAAACTCACTACTAATGAATAAATCATTGTTGCTAGAACAGCAATAATATTCTCAATGAATGCATCAGTTTTGCCATATATTAATCCCACACTTGTCGCAAAAATACCAGTACCAACTGCACCTACTATTCCTCCAATACCATGAATAGCAAAAACATCAAGCGCATCGTCAAGAGAGGTTTTATTTCTTAATTGCACTGCATAGAAAGTAAAAACACCACTAAGAACACCCAAAGCTAAAGCACCTCCAACTCCCACAAACCCAGCAGCTGGGGTAATGGTAACTAATCCAGCTACAGCTCCTGAGGCCGCTCCAACTCCATTTACTTTTCCTCCGTGTATCATACCTAAAATTACCCAAACCATCATTGCAACCGCTGCACAAGTGTTAGTGACTAAAAATGCTGTCACTGCTGTTCCATTCGCAGCCAATCCAGAACCAGCATTAAATCCAAACCAACCAAACCAAAGTATCGATGCTCCAAGTATTACATAAGGAACATTATGTGGTTCAATACCTCTATCAACGTTCCGTCTTCTTCCTACCAATGCCGCTGCAGCTATTGCTGCCATTCCAGCATTAATATGGACAACTGTTCCTCCAGCGAAGTCTAATGCTCCACCTTCAGTTCCAATAACTCCTTGAAATAACCATCCATTTTCATGCCAAACCCAATGACATATTGGTGCGTATACAAGTGTCACCCAAAGAACTAAAAATACCATGTAAGTTTTAAAATTAAATCTTTCACAGAAAGCACCTGTGATTAAAGCAGGAGTAATGATCGCAAACATCATTTGAAAAACAGCAAACATTTGCCCATCGGCATCATCTACACCTGAAAGAGCAAAATTATCAAATGTTCCTATAAATGCTCCTCCTCCTCCAAAAGCCAAGCTATATCCCCATAACACCCAAACTATACTAACAATTCCTATCGATATAAAAGAATACATAATAGTCGAAATTACATTCTTTCCTCTGACTAAACCTCCATAAAAAAAAGCCAAGCCAGGAGTCATCAATAAAACCAACGCTGATGCAATCAGCATCCACGCAATAGAACCTGAATCCATAATTTCCCTCCTAATAAATTATTCGTCTATTAAAAGACTTAATATTGTAAATCTATTATTATTATGTTTTGATTCTGTTACAAAAATGTTTCATAAATGTAAATTCTATTTATTTATGATGAATAAATAGAATTTACGAAACCTCTAAAATATATAAAGAATAAACTTACCAAAATATATAATAATCCATTTGAGCGACATGAACCTTTGTCACTACTATTGGACAATTCTTGATTAGAATCTATTATTTTACCTTCTTTAGAATCTATTATTTTACCTTCTTTATTATAATAAGGATTAGCACCAACAAATTCTCTCCAGTTATTATCAAGTCCATCAAGATTGAACCCATAAGTATTAAAGAGCGCATCATCTATAATTTGACCATCAGATAAATTTAAAAGCAATAATTCCATCTTCTGTTTACCAAAAGAATCAATCAAATAATTAACAACACTCCTTGATTGACCATAGGAAACTAATGTTAAATTGGGGTCTCCAGGAAAAACTATTAATTGTTTTAATGGTTTTAAATTATTTGTACCAATTCCCCAATCTAAATAATGATCATAGGTAACTGTTTTATCTCTATTGGCATATTCTGCAAGTCCCTCATTTAACCAGAGGGGCAAAAGAACAGATCCATCAGTAGCTCTACCAACAAGTATATGCATCATTTCATGCGTAGAAGTACCTATGTCATTTCTACCAGCTAAAACTAATACAACGCTAGCCTCGTCAAATGCTTGTCCAGCTGTTATCAACTTTCTATTTGAAGTTTTTGATTTTGATCTAATTGCACCAATCATTTCTGAATAATTGTTATAAAGTACGATTGTTATAGGATCATCAATAACATCACCAACTATAGGAAACATCTCCTGTAATAATTCATTACATTCTTCAGATAATCTTTCTGCCCTAGTACGTGAATATCTATAGTAAATATTGACAGATCTATCTTCATATAGCTCCCAATCATCAAATCTTGTGTCCATTAAAACAAAATTTTGATCTGGTGTTATGATTTTTGTATTATCATCAAAATAAATGACTAAATTCCATGTTATTTTTGATCCAGGAGGAATTAGTCCTCCTTGTGTGCTTATTCGAAATTCCATATCACCAACTACATTTAAATCTTTTTGTGCAAAATCCATATATGAATATTGCAAAGTTTTTCTATCTCCAGTTTTAAATTCAACTTTTATGTCTTCAATTTTTTTGGTAGATTCTCCTTCAAAATGAAAATTTATAGTTTCAGGAAAATCTACAGAAACAGAAAATTTTTGATTTTTTACTACCTCAGATTGATCCATTTGTTGGGAGAATAGATATTCTTGATTATTAATGAATAATAAAAATAATAATAAATAAATAACTTTATTTTTTAGCATTCCTTAACCCTACGTACAATCTCATTAAAGCACTAAAGAAAGTTCCAATGCTTAATATATATAATGCAATCAGAGGCTGTGAAAAAATTAACAAAATAACTAGAATTATTGATCTTTCAACTCTCGTAAAAAAACCTGATTTATTTTCTATATTTAGGCTTTCACTTTTTGCTCTTATGTAACTTATCATAAAAGAAAAAAGAAGAGTAATACTACATAATATAACAGCCGTTTTGTCAACTTGTTTATATAGAAAAAAACCTATAATAGATAAATAGATTACACCTTCTCCACAACGATCAATAACAGAATCTAAAAGATTTCCAAAATCACCATCTTTCCCACTAATGCGAGCCATAGTTCCATCAATAGAATCAAAAAATATTCCTATTCCTATGATAATTCCTCCAATCAAAAAATTCCCATTAAAGACAAAATAGCTGCCTAGACAGGTAATGATAAATCCCAAAAAGGTAACAATACTAGGAGTCAATTTCAAATATAAAAAAAATTTCGATAAAGGTATTTCGTATAGATCTGTAAGATATGATCTTATGTACTGTCTAATTTTTTCCATTGTTAATTATTAGAATTGATTATTGTATTAGTATATTTATTAATTATTTCAGAAACTATAAATTCCCATGAGTATTTTTTAGTACTATTTAAGGCCTTTATTATTTTCTTGTTAGTAGGTATTTTCTTTTCCAATATTTGAAATAACACTTCTTCAAGAGAGTTTATAGAACCAGATTTAAATAAAAACCCTAATTTCCCATCATCAAGAACTTTTTTGTAACCTGAAATATTTGAAGCAACCACTATTGTTTTTGAAGCCATAGCTTCTATCAAAACTATCCCAAAAGATTCATTTGAAATTGCGGGCGAACAAAAAATATCTACATTTTGATAATATGATGATATTTCATTTTGTCCAATGGTTCCTAAATACTGTATATCAGACTCACATTCATTATAATCACTAAATTTTCTCAAATAATTAATATTACCTGGTCCGATTATTATTAACTTTATGTTTGAAATTTTTTTTCGCAATTTGCAAAAAGCTAAATATAACAAATCCAAACCTTTTCTTTTTTCATCAAATCGGCCTACAAATAATATTTTGTTTTCTTTTGATTGTATTTCTTTAGGAATATTATTTTTACTAGAAAATGCTTTGAAATTTATTCCATTAGGGATAATGAAATAATTATTATGAAAATACTTAGAGATATAATCTTTCGATAATTCAGAAACACAAATTAGTGTATTAATTCTTTTTATAAAAAAATTCAATATGTAATTAAAATAAAAATAAAAATAGTTTAAATGTTTACTATAAGCATGAAAAGTAGCTATTTTAGGCACATTAGAAGAAATAAGATTTATAAATAAATTAGAAGCTATCATAGGTTCATGAAGATGTATTACATCGAAAGTATCAGTATTAAAAAAATTTCTATATGAAAAAATCTTTTTAAAATCTAAAGATATAGTTGCTTTTGAACCAAGAGCTGAAAATTTTTTCCCTAAACCTAATGAAAAAAAATTTACTCCTTCAACAGAATGAATGTTTTTATTACTTAAAGGGGCAAATATAGTAACAATGTTATTTTGTTTTTTTAATTCTTTAGCTAAATGAAATATATGTGATTGTACTCCACCTGGCAAAGAAAAATCATATGGTGATATTAAAGCTATTTTCAAATGTTTTTATTCGTTAGATTTAGAAAAGTCTTGTACTGCCCTTCGAGCATCATCATCCCTCATTTGAATAGGAGGAGATTTCATAAAATAAGCACTTGGAGCTTCTACTGTTCCTGATACACCTGTATCCAGTGCTATCTTTGCACATCTAATAGCATCAATTGCGACTCCAGCTGAATTTGGGCTATCTTCAACTTCCAGTTTAAGTTCAACATTAAGAGGTACATCTCCCCATGAAGTCCCTTCTAATCTTATATATGCCCATTTACGATCTTCAAGCCAAGGAACGTGATCTGAAGGCCCTATGTGTACTTCATCCGTTGGTAATTCTTTTTCTAATTGCGATTGGACTGCATTGGTTTTTGAAATTTTCTTACTGGTTAATCTTGATCTTTCAAGCATATTTAAGAAATCTGTATTTCCACCAAAGTTTAATTGATATGTTCTGTCTAATCTGACACCTCTATCTTCAAATAATCTCGCTAATACTCTATGAACAATTGTTGCTCCAACCTGACTTTTTATATCATCACCTACAATAGGAAGTCCTTTATCCTTAAATCTCTTTTGCCAATAGTCTTCTCGAGCAATGAACACAGGTATACAATTTACGAACGCACAACCCGCTGCGAGTACTTGTTCTACATACCATTTTGTTGCTTGCTCAGATCCTACAGGTAAATAATTAATAACAACATCTACTTTTTTATCTCTAAGGATTTGTATAATATCTGAAGTTTCTGATCCTACAGAATCTTTATCTTTATCTATTTCAATAATGTCGGCTAAATATTCTCCTACACCATCGTGAGTCATACCTCTTTGCACAGTTACTCCTGTCTTAGCAACATCATGAAATTTCAACGCATTATTATTTTTAGTAAAAATAGCTTCAGATAAATCTTTCCCAACTTTATCTTTATCGACATCGAACGCTGCAACAACATTAACATCTCCAATAGAATAACCTCCTAAAATGTTATTCATAAGTCCAGGAACTTTTATTTCATTATCTTCAATCTCAGAATATTTTTGAATTCCTTGAACTAAAGAAGAGGAGCAATTCCCAACTCCTATTATGGCTACATTGATTTTTCCCAAAAGAAGCTCCCTAAGTAATATTTATAAATAAAAGAATAATCAAAACACTATAGAAAATAGTCAACTATTTTCTATAGTGTTTTTTTAAGAGTTTTAATTATTGATCTATTGCTTTAGCAGAGAATTGTTTAAAACTTAGTTGTTTTATATATGGATTATTACCTTCCCATATATAATCAAATCCACTTTTCATCATTTGATACCAATTACTTTTGTTATTAACATTCAAAATAGGCAATAAGCCTTCTATTGTTTCTCCTTCAAACGTTTTTGGCATACGGCCAAATGAATAATTTTCTATGAATGCATTTGTTTCTGTCAATACAAGATAGTTCGATGGCCAATAATCAACAAACTTAACATTTATAGAGAAATTTTTTAATTTTTTTGATTGATTAATGATAGATTTTATTACATTAAAACTTATCCAAGAGTCTGCAAAAAGAGGAGCAGATTTATATTTAACATCTTCAAAATAATCATCACCATATTCTCTGATAGCTCTTGCTCTCGCATAACTCCCCATTGGATCTACTAATAGAGCTTTTATTTTTATTTCTCTATCTTCATCAAGAAAAGTTTTAATAACTGATGAATATACATCATCACCAAAAAACTCGCGTAATCCAATCCCTTGTAAATATATTTCTCCAGAAGAATTCAAGAGATGATTACTAATGAATTCAACTGTTTTATTTTCCAGTTTTCTGGGAGGTAAAATATTTTCTAATCCATAATCTATTCCATTTGAAATAAGATTATTGAATTTTAACAGTAATTCTTTTTCTGATGATGTTTTTGAATAGTTAATATTATTATTCTGAGATTTATTTTCATTTGTAAGGTTCTCTTTTTTATCAAACATTTCATCAGAAATAAACCAATTTTTACCGATTCTTTTACCTGAGATAGTACCTTCATTTAGCCATTTATAGACAGTCTTTTCGCTTACGTTGAGTCTGCTAGCTACGTCTTTTACCTTTAATTCCATAATTAATGATTATTTTCTATAATATTCTATTATTTTCTATTATAGTCTAAAATGCTAATGCAGATCCATCTTTTCTTGGTTCAGTTCCAACCGAAATGACACCGGTTTCAGAATTAATTTGGCAAATTTGACCTCCTCCAAACATTATTCTCTCATTCCCGGATACGGTTTCTATTTTGTGTCCTTTATTTACTAAGTCGGTTATTATTTTTTTATCTAAATCTTCTTCAACATAAATGGTTTCCATTGTTTGAACATCTAATGAAAACCTTAAAGCATCAAGTGCATCTTGGGGATCTAGATTATAATCAACCATGTTTGAAATAACCTGTAAATGTCCTTGTGGTTGTTGAAATCCTCCCATGACCCCAAAAGAAAGCCATAATTGATTATCTTTCGTTGCCATGCAAGGTATTATTGTGTGATATGGACGTACATTCGGCTCTAAATAATTAGGATGTTTTTTGTTTAAACTAAATAATGCTCCTCGGTTTTGTAATGCAATTCCGGTTTCTGGAACAACCATTCCTGATCCAAAACCTTGAAATAAAGAGTTTATTAGAGAACAGCCCATACCGTTTTTATCTATCGCCGAAACGTATACCGTATCACCAGTAGATTGGAAAACACCATGCTCAATATTTTGCATTGCATTATCATTAGAAATCTGATTATAAAGACTTTTTGAATAAGTTTTGGATAATAATTCTTTTGTGGGAACATTAGTTTTATTTGGATCAGTTACAAACCATAAGGCGTCTGAAAATCCTAGTTTCATCGCTTCAATTAAATAATGATAGAATTCAGAGCTATTTCTAGGTATTTTTCCCATGTTAATATTTTCAATAATATTCAAAGCTATCAACGCTGCAATACCTTGTCCATTTGGTGGACATTCAAATACATCTATTCCTCTATAGTTAGTTTTTATAGGCTCAGTCCAAAAGGATTTGTAATTAGCCAAATCCACTTCATCGAGCCATCCTCCTTCTTCTTTTACAAATTTTGCTATTTTTTTTGCAATTGATCCACGATAAATCGTATCAGATCCATCTTTTGCAATTTCTTTCATCGTCTTAGCCAAAAGGGGTAAAGTTACAATTTCCCCTTCTTTTGGAGCATGACCATTTAATAGTAATTCATTACCCGAAGGCCTAAATTTTAACTTTTCTAAATTTGATTGCCATTGCCATGCAATTAATTTACTAACAGGAAAACCTTTCTCAGCTAAATTTATAGCAGGTTGTAGTGATTCCGATAAACTTATTGATCCAAACTTTTCTAAAATACTTTCCCATCCATCAACTGAACCAGGAACAGAAACTGAATAAGCAGCACCTGGTCCTTCAGTTGGAATAGAAGAATAACCTTTTTTTAATAATTCATTTGGATCAGAATTTCTTGATGATTGCCCAGAACCGTTAAAGGAATATACTTGCTCAGATTTTGGGTCCCATATTAAAGAAAAAATATCTCCTCCTATTCCGGTAGACATAGGCTCTACAGCATTAAGCGTAATGGCCATTGCTATAGCAGCATCAACAGCGTTACCACCTTTTTGCAATATATCTATGCCTACTTGAGAAGCTAAAGGTTGACTGCTAGCAACTCCTCCATTTAAACCATGGACAGTAGATCTTCTAGATGAAAAAAAACTCATTTAATTTCCCCTATATTTTTCATTACACGTTAGAGTATACACATAAACGAATAAACTATTACGTGTAAATTAATTTCTTCTTGGATTTAAAATATCCGTCAATCCATCACCTATTATATTCCAGCAAAATATCATAATCCAAATTACTATTATGGGAGCAAGTAATTGTTCTGGATGATTTGTAAGTACAGAAACACTAGCTCCTCCTCTACCAGTAACATCTGCTATCATTGCTCCTAAACTAGGTCTGGGAGGTTGCACTCCAAGACCAAAAAATGAAAGCATTACTTCTGATAAAGCAACTGCCCCTAAACCAAATGTTGAAGTTACAATAAGGGGTGAAATAACATTGGGTAAGACATGTTTAAAAATAATGCGCATTGTACTAGCACCAGAAGTTTTAGCTGATAAAACATAATCAACTTCTCTTATTTGAAAAACCTGTGCTCTTATAAGACGCATGGTTCCAAACCAACTAAGGGGTAAAAGTGCTACTCCTATTACAATATAATCGACAACTCCTGAACTTATAATTCCAGAAAAATTAAATTTTTCCTCAATATTGTATATAAATTGAGTTATCCTGGGTCTTAGTGTGGCCGCAAGTAATATAATTAGCAAAATATCAGGAAAAGAAGAAACTAATTCCCCTGATCTCATAACTATAAAGTCAAAAAGTTTTCTATAGTAACCTGCTAATAATCCCAAAAATAGACCCAAAAATAACGATCCAGTAAGTAAGCCAGTAATTGTAACTATCACAGTAGTTTGTATACCCCATATGACCCTAGATAGAATATCTCTTCCTAACCTGTCAGTTCCTAACCAATTTTCAAAATCAGGCCCAGCTTGAGTTTTTAGGAGGTTTGTTTCTGTATAATCATAAGGTGCCAACAAAGGTGCGAATATACCAGTTAGATATACCAACATAAGAATAATAATAGATAAAGAGGCTAATTTTTTTCTAGATAATTGATTAAAAAATAGCCTAAAACTAGAAACGTTTTTTTCGTACTTATTCATTATTGCATTTCAATTCTTGGATCTACTAAGGTATATATAAAATCTATAATCAAATTTGCTATAACTAAAGCTGTCGAACCTATTAGAACGACCGCCATTATAATTGGATAATCTCTTGAATAGACTGAATCTAATGAAATTCTACCTACACCGGGAATCCCAAAAATAATTTCTACTATTAAAGATCCTCCAAATAAACCTGCTAAAGTGAAACCAATAATTGTAATAACTGGCAACATAGCATTCCTAAATGCATGCTTCCATAAAACCATAATCTCACTAACTCCTTTTGCTCTGGCTAATTTAACATAATCAGAATCCAATACTTCCAACATAGATGCTCTAACTAACCTAACAAATACAGCCGAGCCTGGAATTCCCACAGTAATAGCCGGAAGAATAATTCTTTTATCAAAGACTCCACCCCATCCTGAAGTTGGTACAAGATCCAATTTCAAAGCAAAGATCAGAATCATCAAAGGAGCTGTAAAAAACACAGGCATTGCATAAAAAAATAAAGTAGAAATTACTACACCTGGATCTTTGGCACTACCATAATGAACGGCAGCATAAAAACCTAAAGGGGTACCTATTGAAATAGCTATTAAAAATGCAATTAAATTTAATTGTGCCGAAACTAATAATTTAGGTAAAAGTAAAGAAATAACGGGGCGATTCTTAAAAACATAAGATTCTCCAAAATCTCCCCTAACTGCATTTTTCACATACCTGATCCACTGGAAAACAAAAGGATCATTCAAACCCATCTTATCTCTTATACGTTGCGCAGTTTTTTCGTCATAATTATTCCCTAATTGTACTTCTACAGGGTCTCCTGGACCATATGTTCCTAAACCAAAAACTATCAAAGAAACCATTAGTAATAATAGTGGCATCCATAAAATTCGTCTGAAAATATACTTAATCATAATTGCTTTATAAACAATTTATAATTTTCTTTCTATGTTTAAATAAGACTATTCTATTGAAATATTTTTATATTTCGGAACCGTGATTGGTGCAAATTGATAACCTTTTACCCAAGGTTTAATCAATGCATAACCATCTGTGTCAAACCATAAAGGGAATATCGGTGCTTCGTTTATAATGATCTGTTCTGCCTCATTATATAATGCATATCTTATGTTATTATCTAATTCGATTTCTGCTTTGTGTATTAGTTCATCCACTTTTGAATTAGAATAGTTGCCATGATTAATATCCGATTCAGATTCAAACAATATATCTATAAAATCCTGAGGATCTGGATAATCAGCTTGCCAACCCGAACCAGCCCAAACCTGTAATCTTTTTCTATTCATATCTTGCAAATATGTAGCCCATTCAACTTGTTGAATTTCAATTTCAATACCCAACTCAGTTTTCCACATATCTGATATTACTTCAGTATCTAATCCAGGAGATCCACCTGTCCCCGGAATAGTAACAATAATTCTAGGTCTTGTAGTTGGATCAGAATATTTAGATTGAGCTAAATATTTTTTTGCTAGATCTAAATCATATTCAAGACCTTTTATATTTTCAGAATATCCTGGAAAACCAGGGGGTAATATACCATAAGCAGGCTTTGTTAATCCTGAATAAATCTTTTCCGCAATCAAAGCTTTATCAACTGAATGGGAAAGAGCTTTCCTGAAATTTATATCATCAAAAGGAGGTTCTTTTACATTGAATCCGATATAACTAAGGGTAAATTGAGGAGGAACATCTACAAGATCTTTATTTAAAGAGTCATTTGGGTCCTTAACTCGCTCTAAATCAGCCAGTCCTACACCTGTAATATCAATTTCATCATTTTCATACATAGCCATAGAAGTTCCACCTGCTAAATTGAATATTACTCCCTCCAACTTTGCTGGTACTCCCCAATAATTTTCATTTCGACCAATTTTTAATACTTGACCTATCTGATAATCAATTAAAACAAATGAGCCCGTACCAACAGGCTTATCAATCCAATTCTCTCCTGTATTTTCTACATACTTTTTGTTAAGAACGAATGCAGTAGGGTATGTTAATTTTGCTAAAAAATAAGTTTTAGGCTTATCGATGATTAATTTCAAAGTATGGTCATCAATAACTACTATTCCTTCAGCATCTCTTACGCCACCATCACTCTCAATTATTTTTTTTATCCCAACGATATCACCCAAATATACTTCTGCATTGTAAGAACCTGTATCAGGATGAGCTGCTCTTTCAATGGACCATTTGAAATCTGATGCCTTAAGATCATCACCATTAGAAAATTTAAGTCCTTTTCTTAATGTAAACGTATATTCCAATTTATCATCAGAAACGACCCAAGATTCTGCCAGATCAGGAACAATATTCAAATTTTCATCCAAAGTAACCAATCCAGAGAATAGTTCTACAATGATTCCAGCAGAAGTAGTATCGGTTACCAAATGGGGATCAAAAGTTGGTGGATCTGAATAGTTTATCCTTAAAATATTATTTAGTTTTCCACTTGAATTAGTCGTTGAACTTTGTAAATTTGGTGCTACTTTAGAACTACGCTCTATCGATCGTTCTTCAACAGTTGATTCAGAAGAACCACATGAGAAAATTCCAAAAATGAATATGGAAAATAATAAGTATTTAGTTATATTGATTATGATTAATTTCATTATTATTAAATTTTACTTAACAATAGGCACTTTTTACAATTCAATAATAGCTTAAAATTCTTGATTATTATTTAATCTTACTTATCAAATAGCTTTCTATGAACGAGTCAATATTTCCATCTAAAACTTCCTCAATATTTGATTGTTCAGCATTGGTTCTATGATCTTTGACTAACTTATAAGGATGCATCACATAAGAACGAATTTGTGATCCGAAATCTGCAGATATATGTTCTCCTTTTATTTCTGCTTCCTTTTGTTGGTTCTTAATTATTTCAACTTCCATTATTCTTGATTGTAAAATCTTCATAGCTAGTTCTCTATTGTGTAATTGAGATCTTTCATTTTGAACTGAAACTTTTATATTGGTAGGAATATGAGTAATTCGAACAGCAGTAGAATTTTTCTGCACACTTTGTCCTCCTGCTCCTCCAGCTTTAAATACATCTATCCGTAAATCCTTAGGATCAATCACTATTTCTTCTTCTTTTTCTAATTCTGGCATAATTTCTACCAAAGAAAACGAAGTGTGTCTTCTTTGCCCTGTATCAAATGGAGAAATTCTAACTAATCGGTGGGCTCCTTTTTCAGATTGTAATAATCCATAAGCAAAATTTCCTTCTATCTTCATTACAATAGATTTTATTCCTGCTTCATCACCAGTAGACAAATGCAACACATCCAATTTAAATCCTTTACGTTCAGACCATCTTTTATACATTCTAGTCAATATTTCTGACCAATCTTGAGCATCAATTCCTCCTGCTCCTTGCTTTATTCCAATAATTACATTTCGTGAATCAAATTTACCATTTAGTTTCAATTGAATCGATATTTCTGAATATAATGACTGGAGTGTTTCAAAATCATGAATTATATTAGGCAGATCGTTTTCATCATTCAATTCAATGGAAATTTCACAGATCTCTATAATTTCTTTAGATAAATTATTTAAAGTTGTATATTTTTCTAGTAGGTTTTTCTTAAAAGTTAAAGCTTTTAGAAAATTAGTCGCCTTGAAATTATCTTTCCAAAAGTCTTCAATAGTTGATTCTTTTTCAGACTCTTTGATTTTTTTAACTAATTTATCAAGGTCAAACATTCCTCAAAATTTCAAGAATTTGTATTCTTAACTTCGAGGCCTCATTTAATATTTCATTTAGTTTCATTTGTAATACAATGTTTATGCAAGTGTTCCAGCTTTAATTATATTATAAAATTAATAGCTTCGGGGCATGGCGTAGCTTGGTAGCGCGTCCGGCTGGGGGCCGGGAGGTCGTAGGTTCAAATCCTGCTGCCCCGACCAATAATTTTAGGAGAAATATTTAAATGAAAAAATTTTTTTTATTAATTGGAATTTTACTTATTTTCATAATTAGCTGTTCAGATACGAACGCAAGTTATGAAGTAGAAATGAGTGGAGAAGAAATCAATTGGCCATTTGAATCTATTGATAACGGAAAATTTACTGTTTTATTTAAAAATTCAGCTCCAAATAATTTTCAGATGACTCTAGGGTACCTTGGTCAACAGATCATACCTAATAAAGATCAAAAAGATTTTTGCCCTCTAATTGAATCAATCAAGAATGGAACAGTACCCGGAGAGGTGACAATATTTACCCAGATCAATTTAGTAAGTGAGCCAAATGTCCCAAACAAAAATGATCACCCAAATTTTGTTAGTTATAGTTTACCTAAAGGGAGCTATCTTGTCCTTACTGATAACTTTGATAAATGTAACAATGATTATTATGTGACTTTTGATGTAAAAACTATGGATGCATTTAATAAGGAGTGAGAATTATGATTTATGAATTAAGAATATATGAATGTTTCGCAGGTAAATTAGAAAATCTTAATAAGAGATTTAGGGAACATACGCTTAAGCTATTTGAAAAACATGGAATGAAAAATATTGGTTATTGGGTAACTGACGTTGGCCCTAACAATAATAACTTAACATACCTATTGGCCTATGAAAGTCATGATAAAAGAGTTGAGGCTTGGGAGAATTTTAGAAATGACCCTGAATGGCAGAAGGTTGTAGAAGATTCACACAAAGATGGGATCATTGTTAAAAAGGTTCATAATCAATTACTAAATCCGACAGATTACTCACCGCTTCAGTAGAATTATTATAATTTATTGTTATTATTTACCTAAATACTAACAATAAACCAAAAATGAAGAGGCATTCAATGAAATCATTACGAAAATCCTTGTCAGGAAAGGCTGCAATTGTAGGAGTAGCTGAATCAGATAAATTGGGAAAGGTTCCTGAGATTTCTCCCTTGGGACATCATGCTCAAGCAGCTCATAATGCATTAGATGATGCTGGCTTATCCATTTCTGACGTAGACGGCCTTTTTACTGCCGGATATTCAACATATGATATAGGAGAATATCTTGGTATAGAGCCAACTTTTACTGATTCAACTGTTGTAGGAGGTTCTTCATTTGTAATACATTTAGCGCATGCATTGGCTGCTATTAATGCAGGTTACTGTGAAGTAGCTTTAATAACACATGGACAAAGTGGTAGAAGTGATAGAGCTAGAAATAGAGGAGGTGGAGGAATGCCCGCAGATCAATACACTTCTCCTTATGGAATTATGGGACCTCCGATAAATTATGCCATGGCTGCAAGAAAATATATGGAAATGTATGGAGAAGATAGGACAAGGCAAGCCCTAGCAGAAATAGCTGTTTCAACAAGAAAATGGGCCAACATGAATGAAAAAGCTTATTTCTATGATAAGACTATGTCATTCGATGATTATCATGAATCAAGATGGGTTTCATGGCCTTTTCATCTAATGGATTGTTGTTTGGTTACTGATGCAGGTGCGGCTATAGTTGTAACATCTATTGAGAAAGCTAAAGACACTAAAAAGAATCCTATAAAAATTCTCGGTGTAGGAGAAGGACATGACCATGGAAGTTTAATTTCACAAATGCCTGATTTGACTAGAACTTTTGGAAGAAATACAGGCCCTAGAGCCTTGGAAATGGCAGGATTAGATTATAAGGATATAGATTTAGCTATGATCTATGATTCCTTCACTCATACCGTATTGGTAACTCTGGAAAGTCTTGGATTTTGTGGTCCAGGAGAAGGTCCCGATTTTGTAGCAAATCAAGTGACTGCTCCCGGAGGGTCTTTCCCATTAAATACTTCTGGTGGTGGTTTATCTTACACACATCCAGGAATGTATGGAATCTTTACTGTTGTTGAAGCTGTAAGGCAATTGAGAGGTGAAACCGGTGAAAGACAATTAGATAAATGTGATATAGCACTTGCACACGGAACAGGTGGCTTATTATCCAGTACAGGTACAGTATTATTAACCTCAAATAATTAGCAAATAATTTTGTCATTACAAAGGAGAGAAAATGGCTGAAAAAATAAAACCAATTCCACAACCAGAATCTGATAAATATTGGGAAGGTGCAAACGAAGGGAAGTTATTACTTCAAAAATTTGGTGATCATATTCAGTTTTATCCTAGAGCGGTTTCTACCAAGGACGGTAGTAGAGATGTGGAATGGATAGAAGCTTCAGGCAAAGCAACTTTATATACCTTTACAATTGTGCATCAACCCCCACATCCCAGTTTTGTTGATGATGTTCCATACATCGCAGCAATTGTCACTTTGGAAGAAGGAGTAAACATGCCAACAAGGATAATCGGTATAGACCCAGAACCTGAAAATTTGACACTAGGAATGGACTTAAAGTTAGACTTTATAGATGCAGATGGACAAAAGCTTCCAGTGTTCAAACCTGTGTAAAATGTTAAATAATCTAATAACAATAAATCAATGCAATGTTAAAGATTTAAAAGAAATCATAAGCTTAGGCCGAAGATTTAAATCTGGTCAAAAGAAAGAACCCTTAAGAAATAAAACGGCTGTACTTTTGTTTGACAAACCTTCTTTAAGAACAAAATTATCCTTTATGATTGGGGTAAAAAAACTTGGTGGAAATGCAATTTATTTCTCTCCTGAAGAAGTAGGAATGGGAAATAGAGAGCCTATCAAAGATGTTTCTACCGTAATTAGTAAAATGGCAGATCTTTCTATAATCAGGACTTTTGGGCAAACAATTATTGAAGAATATTTAGACGCTTCGTCAATTCCCGTTATAAACGCACTAACTAATGAACAACACCCATGTCAAGCATTAGCTGACATAATGACTATAACTGAGCATTTTGGTGATATAGAAAACAAGAACATCGTTTTCATCGGCGATGGAAATAATGTAGCTAGAAGTCTTTCTTATGCAGTGACAAAGCTAGGTGGAAATTTTAAAATTGCTTCACCAAAAAACTACTTCTTAGATTCAAAAACTGTCAATCTTCTCAATAGAAATTTATCCCAAAACACATTCATACAAACTAGTGATATAGAACAAATTATAGAAGATGCAGATATAGTTTATACCGATGTGTGGACAAGTATGGGACAAGAAAAAGAAAATAACAAAAGATTATTGGATTTTAAGGGGTTTCAAGTTACATCCAGTTTATTGGATAGAGCTTCTGATAACGTCAAATTAATGCATGATTTACCAGCACATCCAGGTGAAGAAATAGAGGAAGGGTTACTATACGATAGAAGATCAATAGTATTTGATCAATCAGAAAATAGATTATGGGCTCAAATGGGTCTTATAGATTACATATTTTCAAATATGTAAAATAAAATAAAAGAAAAGTGGTTTATATTTTATGATTGTTTCTATAATAGGCAGACCAAATGTAGGGAAATCAACCCTCTTTAACAGAATTTCAGGTGAAAGAATTTCAATAGTTTCTAATATTTCTGGAACTACTCGAGACAGAATTTCTATCAATACGAATTGGAATGACAAGAATTTTATACTTGTAGATACAGGTGGGATAGATAATAAATCAAAAAATAAATTTCAATTTTCAATAACTGAACAAGTGTTGATTGCAGTTAAGGATAGTGACAAGTTGATTTTTATGGTAGATGGAAAAGAAGGTTTAAATCCACTAGACTACGAAGTTGTAGATCTTATCCGTAAAAACGAAAAAAATGCTATCGTGGCAATAAATAAAATGGATTTACCAAATAATAATAAAACTTTTGAATTCCAAAGACTTGGTAATTTTGATTATATAGAAATAAGTGCCTATCATAATAGGGGTATAACTGAGCTTTTAGATAAGGTTTTAGATAATGAAACTACGGTTAATAATCCTGTCAATGATGAGATAAAATTGTCTATAGTTGGACACCCAAATGTAGGAAAATCAACAATATTCAATGTGATCACAAATTCTCAAAGATCTATAGTAAGTGATATTCCAGGGACTACAAGAGACAGTATTGACACAAATATTTCTTATCAAAAAAAGACTATAAAATTTATAGACACTGCTGGATTAAGAAAAAGAGGGCAAATAGAAAAAGGCATAGAAAAATATTCAACCATTCGTACTCTAAAGTCTTTAGAAAATTCAGATGTTAGTTTGTTGATTTTGAGTGCTGAAAAATTGATAACGTCTCAAGACTTACACATTTCAGGATTTATCAAGGATTTATTTAGACCTTGTGTAATAGTGCTTAATAAAATTGACCTAATTGATACTGAAATCTTGCAAAATATTAAAAAGGAAATTAAAGATAAATTTAAACATATCCCTGACGTCCCTATAATTTTTACTTCTGCTATAAACAAAAAAAATATAGACAAAATAATACCTATTGCAATTGATGTTTACAATAATTCGATAAAGAAAATATCACAAAAAGAACTTAATGAGTGTTTTTTAAATGCCATAAGTAAAAAACAACCAGATTCAAAAGGAAATAAGAGAGCAGAAATTCATTCAATAAAGCAATATAAAATTGGGCCTCCTGGTTTTAAATTAGAATCAACAAATTATGACAGCATTCATTTTAGTTACAAAAGATATTTAGAAAATTGTATAAGGAAAAGTTTTGATTTTTCTGGTTGTCCAATTCATTTAAAATTCGTTAAAAAGGTTCAGTGATGAATATATTTATAAATATAACTGTAATAATAATTTGTTATCTTATAGGATCAATCCAAATCGGTATCATTTATACGAAAATACATTCCGGGATTGATATAAGAGAATTTGGTTCAAAGAGTTCAGGGGCTACTAATATCAGTAGAACTTTAGGATTCAAAGCTGGAGTATTCGTTTTAATTATAGATATTTTAAAGGGTATTTTACCGATTTTAATCTTAAAAACTGTGATGGACTTTCAGCTGGTAGCAATTTTATCTTCTTGTAGTTTAGTGTTAGGACATTGTTTTCCTATTTTTTATCAATTTAGAGGAGGTAAGGGAATTGCAACAGGGACAGGAGCAGTCTTATATCAAATTCCTATACTGCTTGTAGTTATACCAATTTTTCTAATAATCTCTATATTGACTAGATTCATATCGTTAGGTTCAATTATCAGTTGTATTTCAAGTATATTAATAGTTACAGTTCTGGTAATTACCAATAATTTAGAATCAGAATACCTGATTATTGGAGTATTTATACCTTTGTTGATAATTTTCAATCATAGACAAAACGTAAAAAGGCTTATTGAAAAAAAAGAGAATAAATTTAGTTTTAAAAAAAATGTTACAAAATAATATCGCAATAATAGGAATAACTTCATGGGGAGTAACTTTATCAAATCTTTTCATAAAGAAAGGTTTGAATGTTACTTTGTTGGCTAGATCAGATAAAGAATCTACCTCAATTAAACAATCAAGAAAATTACCTCACAACAATGACTATATTATTAATGAACAAATTGTAATTTCTAATAATTATGAAAAGGTAATTAGTAACTCAAAAATAATCATTTTGGCTGTTCCTAGTACATCGATTGATATAAACGTAGATAGAATCAAGAAATATGTAAATGATCAAAATATTATAATGAGTGCAATCAAAGGTTTTGATCCAGTTACTAAACAGACGATTTCAAATTACATCTTGAATAATGTAAATATATCAAAAGACAATATAGGAGTATTATCTGGTCCTAATATATCAAAGGAAATATACCTAGGGTTACCTTCATCAACAGTTGTTGGCTTAGAAAAAAAATATGAAAATTACGTTAGAAATACACTAAATTCAAATATTTTTAGAGTTTATAGTACGAATGATATTTTAGGGGTTGAATTAGGAGGTGCGATAAAAAATATTATGGCTATAGGAGCAGGAGTGATTGACGAGTTCAAACTTGGTTCCAATGCTATGTCATCTTATATAACAAGAAGTTTATATGAAATGAAAAAGATCGGAAAAGTGATGGGCGCAAAAGAATCTACATTTAATGGTAATTCTGGAATGGGAGATTTGATTACTACCTGTTTTAATAAAAGTAGTCGAAATCATCAATTAGGAGTAGGCTTAGCTAAAGGTGTTTCATTAAGTGAAGCAGAACAAAAAATAAACGGGGTAATTGAAGGGATTCACACAACAAAAATTCTATACGAAATAATTTCAGAAAAGAAAATAGAAACTCCAATAATAGATCAAATCAATAATGTTTTGTTTTACGGAAAGGATCCCAAATTAGCAATAAAAGATCTTCTAAACCGAAAGGATGTTAAAGAATAGATTACAGTAGCGAATGAATATTAAAAACACTGCAAATTGCTGCAGTTTCTGTTCTCAAAATATTTTCTCCCAGACTCTGAGAAGTAAATTTATTTTTTTCTAAAAATTCGATTTCATCATTAGAGAATCCACCTTCAGGACCTATTAAAATAAGAATATTGGAATAACTGGATACTTCTTTTATATTCTTTTTCAAGTTGTTATTATTTTCATTAAAAAAAATCTTTAAAGTTGTAGCATCAGTAAATTCCTTAGATAATTTATATATGTCGGTTAAAGGTGAAAAATCTGGGATGATATTTGATCCACATTGTTCAGCTGCTGAAATAGCAATATTTTTCCATCTTTTCAACTTATTTGAATTTATTTTTGTATATATTTTATTGGTATTTTTAGTGACCATAGGTAATATTTTATGCACTCCAATCTCAGTTGTTTTTTCAATTGCTATTTCAAATCTACTAGGTTTTATCATTGAAATCGCAAGATGAATTTTAGATCGCGAAGAATTCAGGTTTTGAGATAAATATTTTACAAAATTAAGAACAATTTGTTTTGATGAAATATTACTAATTTTCGTAAGATAACTAACACCTCTTCCATTAAATACTTCAATTTCATCTCCTTTAGACATTCTTAAAACATTTCTGATTTTATTAACTTTGGTATTCTCAATTATTATCTCTTCAGATATTTTTGTTGTTAAATAAATTCTCATAATTTATTTCTTAAATATTAGACAGGTCCAATCTCCCTGAATTTCTTCTTTCAACAATGAAAAACTTAAAGAATTCATATCATTTTTTATTTTTTTTGAATCTTTAATTAGAATTCCCGAACAAATCAGTAATCCATCTTTTTTTAATCTTTCATAAATTTCAATAGCTGATTTACTTATGACATTTGAGGATATATTTGCCAGGATCATGTCAAATATTGATTTTCTTGATAAATCTTCAATAGATTGTTTAGAAAGTTCAATTTCTATTACTTCAGAGTTCTTTATATTTTCTTTAGCAGATTTTATTGATAATTCATCAATGTCAATTGCTAAAATATTTTTTGCACCTAACATTTTTGCTGCTATAGATAAGATCCCTGAACCACAACCAAAATCTAACACTTTTTTATTAGTAAGATTTTGATTTTCTAATTGTTCAAGCATCATTTTTGTAGTTGGATGATGTCCAGTTCCGAACCCAAGTCCAGGGGTTAATTTGATTATTATCTTTGATTCTTTCTTTTCTAATTTTAAATCTGAAGTTATAAGAATGTTTTCACCAATATTTATTGGGGGGAATTTTTGTTTTGTCCATTTTTCGTGAGAGATCTCTTCGATGCGTAATTCGGAAACTGGACTCACAAGTCTTATCAAGCTCAATCCACCTTCAATATATGCTATTTTTCTATCTTTATTATTATCCTTATCTATATAGCCTTTTACAGTTACTTTGTCCAATGTGGGCTTTGATTCTCCTTCATCTGGATTATATGTAACTTCTTCAAATAAGACACAATTATAATCACCATGTTTATTGAATAAATAGGTAACAGGTTCCACATATTCATTTTGAACATCCAAATTCAATTCAATAATATCTTTATATTTCATGAACGCTAGTCTAAAGAGTTTTTTAGTTTTTCAAATAATTCTTCTTGTTCTTTAGATAAGTTTGTGGGGATCAAAACGGAAACAGTAATTATGTGATCTCCTCTTTTATTAGAACGCCCAATTGTTGACATTCCTTTTCCTGACAATCTCAATTTTTTGCCCGATTGCATACCACTAGGAATTTTAAGTTCTATTTTACCGTCTAAAGTATCAACATGTATTTTATCTCCAAGTACTGCTTGTGATACGTTAATTTGTTCAACTGAATATATATCAGAACCATTTCTTTCAAATTTTTCATGTGTAGAAACATTAACATGAACATAAAGATCTCCTGATTCTCCTTTTTTCAAACCAGAATCTCCTTGTCCTCTAATTCTAATTTTCGATCCATCTTCTATTCCAGCAGGAATAGTTACGGATAATTTACGATTATTTCTTTTTCTTCCATTTCCATTACAAGAAGAACATTTTTGAGAAATAATTACTCCTTCACCTTTACATGATGAACAGGTTGAAACTTGTTGAAATTGACCAAAAAAAGTTTTTTGTAATCTTGTTACTTTTCCACTTCCCCGACATGAATCACAAGTAATAGATTTTGATCCAGGTTCAGACTTTGTTCCATTGCAAATATCACAAATTTCATATCTATCTACGGTTATTTCATGCTCTGTTCCAAATGCAGCTTTTTCAAATGAAATATTTATCGCTAATTCCAAGTCATTACCACGTATAGAAGAAGATTCATTACCTGATGATCCTCCAAAAAATGCGTCAAATATACTTCCAAAACCGCCCATGTCTTCAAAGCCAGAAAAACCAGATGCTACACCTGAATTTTTCAATCCTTCATAACCAAATTGGTCATACATTTTTCTTTTTTCTGGGTCACTTAAAACTTGATAAGCTTCGTTGATTTCTTTAAATTTTTCAGCTGATCCAGCTTCTTTATTTCTATCAGGATGATATTTAAGTGCCTGTTGTCGAAAAGCTTTTTTTATATCTTCTTCAGATGCATCCCTAGGAACGCCTAATATGTCATAATATTCTTTTTGCTGAGTCATAATAATATATTTAAATATAGTACCATTATATACGTGATTTTGGCTTATCTGATATTAGATAATCTAGTTTTCCAGAATAATTATTTCCTGAACATCACCTAAATTACTAATGGTAAAAGATGATTTGCTTTTTGGTTCATAATCTTTTAAACCAAAAACATTAATTATTTCATTCAAGCTTTTTGAAGGAACACTTTTTGCTTTATCATATCCAGAGATTAAAATTTTACGTGGTTCTAATGATCTTACGGTGTTTCCAAGTATTTCAGCATCAATATTAGAATTGTCCGGAGAAAACACTACCGCATGTGGGGAAGCAAGCGTTGTAAGGGCCTGTGAATCAAAATCTGATCCGATTGTACCAATTACATCTATTGAAAGGGTTCTTGATTCAATTCTATAGCAAGTACAAATACTTTTGTTCTCTTCGTTTTCTATTACATTAGCTACTCCAAAAACAGAAACATTGTTTATTTCATATTCTCCGGGAGAGTCAATAAAAGTTAATGAACCAAATTCATCATTCATTTTTTGGGTAAATAAAATAACAGTATTTTCAGGGGGGGATATATTTTTAATCAAATCTTTCGAAGGATTAATTAGAACATTAATTAAATCATCAGAAATTTGAAAAGCATTATTACCTAGCCAAGTTACGTCCATGTTTTTCCTATATTTTTTTTCGTTTTTGCCTTAGCAAATACAAAGGAGTTAAAGAAAGAAGTAATAATCCAACACTTGCAGGTCCACCACCTCTTGAATTACAGCCTCCACTTGATTCAGATGATGTTGTTGCCGAAGATAGTGCCGCTATAGCAGTAGGTGTTGGAGTTGCTGTATAAGTTGCTGTTGGTTGTGCTACTGGTGTAGCAGTACGTGTTGGTTGAGGAGTACTAGTTGCTGTAGGTAAAGGTGTTGGTGTGGGAGTTACGGTTGGTGGTACAGCAGTAGCTGTTGGGGTTGCTGTTGGTATAAAAGCCGGGAAAAATAAAGTTTTTCCTTCTTGAAAACCATCAGCCTCAAATCTAATTTTAGTCTGAGAAATGTATTCACCTATATGAAAAATCATATCTTTACCAA
>JAPYUX010000013.1 GCA_029940375.1 Dehalococcoidia bacterium
CAAGAGATGAATTTTATGCATTGGCAACTTTTTTAGCAAACAGCATGTTTGAGCTATTTCAGGCACGAATACATTGGGGTAAGTGGTTCCCACAAACCAGTGACCATTTGAATCAACTTTATCCAAAGATTGATACATTTCGTGATGTATGTTCTAGATATGATCCAAATGGTGTTTTTCGTAATAACTTTGTTGAGGATAAATTGGGTCTTTAGACTCATTATTATATTACTCAAGCTAAATATTCCTCCCTCACACATGAAACAAAATTTAGCGGTTACATTTACACAAATGCAAGTATGTTATTTTTTTATTTAGATATCTTTATTTTTAGAGTAACCTAATTCATCCGTTATTCTATCTGAATGCTTTATGTAATTATTTGTAGTAAATTCAAGCATATTGTTATCATCATCTAAAATATAAACATATTTCTGACCATCCATTCTTTCACCAGGTCCAATAACTATTTCCCAATCTGATTCTTTTAAAACTTCCAAAGTTTCTTCAAAATTTTCTACTTCAAAAGCAACGTGGAAATCTGGAAGTATTATACCGTTTTCAGCATTAGGTTCAACTAAATGTACCATAGTACCATCACTTGTTTTTGTCCAAATAATGTTATCTTGATCTATCATAGAAGGAATAATTTCTAATCCTAATAAGTCTTTGTATAAGTTGAGGGATTTTGTTCGATCATTAATTGATAAACCAACATGGTTTATTTTTTTTATTTTAATTTTTTTTCGATTTGATTTCATTCTAAAAAAAAAACCTCTGGGAAGAGGCTTTTATGTTTTTTTTATAATTTAAAAAACCTCACATAAAACTATGTCTTCGACAACACTTAATTAATGTAAAATTCTTTTTCATTAAGATGTTTATACTTTATTTATTTATTTTGTCAATGTCGTATAAAAATCAATAATTAACAAAAAGATTGATTTTTGTTTTTTGATTTATATAGGTTCATGACCTGCATGCAGATAACAAACAACCATAACTAAATGATTCATTTCATCTATAATCTTGCCCCATTCTTTTATTCGATGGTTGCCTTTGAATTCAAATAAGATTTTTATATCATCAGTTTCAAATTGATATGCATTTTTCTTTTTCATAGATTCCTTTATCATAATTTTTTTAAAACTATAGAATAATATTTTTATAGATTCGAATTAAAATAGATTACTATCATAATTGTTGCCATGGAACACATGGTCAAATTTTCTATTATTGTTAACTTTGATAAAGGAATTTCAAAAGAAGTTCCTAAACAAGCACAAAGAATTTTTTCTTTTTTCATTAACTTCTTGTAGATACCATATGTTTGAGGTAACAAAATTACAATCGTTGCAAAATTGATTAATAAAGTAAAAAAGTTCAACAAAAACAATGTTCCCAAAATCAATTCAATGAATGGATAAATTAGACCAAAATTCGAGATTTTTTTTGTTATAGGATCATAATTTGCAAAAGATATAGCAAATTGTCTGACGTTATGTAATTTAAGAAAGGAAAAAATTATAAAAAAGTATCCCATAAAAAATCTTAAAAAATCCTTTATGTTAAAAACTTCATTAAATGAGGATACAGTTGATAAAATCACTACAAAAAATAAAGATATAAAAATTGGCTTGTATGTTCTAAAATAAAGGAATAATGAACTTAGTGAATTTACATTTTTCTCAATATCAAAAGTATAATTTCCTACTGATTTAATGATTTTATTTAATTCTTCAGTTTTGTATTTTTTTGATGAATGAATTATAAGTTTGGTTGAGCTAAAACTGATATCAGCTTTTGATATTTCGGATTCCAATTCTAGTTTAGTCTTTATTGTTTGGGCGCATCCGTCACAAGTCATTCCTGTTACTGAAAATATATTTACTTGATCATTCATACTTGGTTTTTCATTTTTAAATTTTGCTTAAGAATGATTATATATAAAATTTTAACTTGAATTCCTATTCTTATATCAGTATCCTTTTGAAAAATTGATAAGATACATTTCTATAATAGAGGAATTTTAAATGTGTGGAAGATTTTCAGTAGATATAGATGATAAAGAATTGCTACACCGATTCCCTAATCATAATGTACAACCTTTTCAAAAGATAACTAATTTCGCACCAACTATGGAGTTACCTATATTCCTCGAAAAAGATGTAATCAATATGAAATGGGGATTGATACCACATTGGGCAAAAGATAGTACTTTTGCAAGTAAATTGATTAATGCTAGAGGTGAAACATTATTAGATAAAGCATCATTTAAAGATCTCGTTGATACTCAAAGATGTCTTGTTATTTCTAATGGATTTTATGAATGGGATAGTAAATCAAAAAAACCTTATTTCATACATTCTAAAGATAATCCGCTTTTGAATTATTGTGGTTTATATTCAATTTGGATGGATAATAACTTTCAATCTGTTCTAACGTTTACAATCATTACGATCGAAGCAAATAATACCTTGTCTAAGATACATCATAGAATGCCAGTGATATTAGATGAAGGGAATGAAACTAAATGGCTTGATTCAAATAATAACTTTCAATCAGTAAGAGAATTAATTAAGCCAATAGATGATAGTAAAATAGAGATGTCCCAAATTGATTTGAATTATAATAATAACAATTAATCAAAAACTTGTAAAATCTGGATTCTAAATTTACTGAGGTATGGAAAAATTAACTTAAGTATTGAAATTTTTTAAGGAATTTTAAATGTGTGGAATTTTTGGCTGTGTAGGAAATAATAATGTGTCTTCTTTTTTAATAGATGGATTAAAGCGTCTTGAATATAGAGGATATGATTCAGCTGGTTTATGTATACAGAAAAGTGATTCTAGTTTTGAAATACTAAAATCATCAAACTCAAATTATCCTGTAGCTGTTCTAGAAAAATTGGTTAATTCAAGTAAAATTTCTGGAAATCTTGGAATTGGTCATACTAGATGGGCTACCCATGGTGTAGTAAATAATGAAAACACACATCCACACCTTTCTTATACTAAGTCAGTTTCCTTAGTTCATAATGGGATTGTTGAAAATTATGATGATTTGAAAAAGTTTCTGATAAGAAATAATGTGCCTATTCAATCACAAACGGATTCTGAAATAATAGCTCACCTAATTGACTTGAAACTTAATTGTAAGTTGGATATAGAAAAAGCATTATTATCAACTTTGAAAATGCTGGAAGGTATAAATTCCGTCGCATTAATGTCTAAAACATTTCCTGATAAAATTTATGCATTTAGCTCTGATTCTTCTGGAGGATTGATTATTGGAGAAAATAAATATAATAAATTCATAAGTAGTGACTCCTATGCTCTTGAATCATTTTCAGATTTTATTAATTTTACTGATAAAGATGAACTAATAGTAATTTCAAGAAATTCTGTTAAGATAATAAATGATCTTAATTCTTCTAGGATTCCTAAAAAAATCAATGTTTCAAAAAAACCCAAGGTCCAAAAAGATTTGAATGGTAACTTCGAAACGAATTTTATATTAGAAAAAGAAATTTTTGAACAAAATACAATTCTTAGCAATTTAATCAATAAAAGAATATTCCAAAATGTCGAAGATAAATTCCCTGAAATCAACAAACATAAATTACTTAATTCTAGAAAATTTATTTTTTCAGGGATGGGTTCTTCATATAATGCTGCTCATTATGGGTCATTATTATTTGAAGAAATATTAAATATAGAATCAAAATTAGAATTTTCATCTGAACTAAAGAACAAAAAAATTATTGATCCTAAAGAGACCACTCTTTTTGCCATTACACAATCAGGTGAAACGGCAGACACCATTGAAGCAATAAAAAACTGTAAGAATCAAGGAGTCAATGTAATCGTAATTGTGGAAGAAGCTAATAGCAAAGCAGCTAAAATATCAGATTCATATCTTTTACTTGAAACAGGTAAGGAAATATCTGTAGCAGCTACCAAAACTTTTTCTTCAACTTTGATAATTTGCCTCTCTTTGTGTATACAAATAGCTAATTTATTGAATATTAACTCTAAGGAAATAGTAAAATTGCTTAAAGCTTTTGAGACATTAAATGAAAATATATCTAAAGTATTGGCTTGTTGTGATTATAATTATCAGGATGTTTCAGAATATATTTTAAACAGTAAAAATGTCTTCTTGATTGGTAAAAATCTTACTTATCCAATTGTAAGAGAAGGTTCTTTAAAATTTCAAGAAATATCAAAAATCAATTCCCATGCTTTTGTAGAAGGAGAATTAAAACATGGTCCTAATGCATTGTTGGAAAGAAAATCGTTAGTGTTTTCTCTAATTGGGCCTGATGATAATATAAAAAAATCTATAAATACTTTAAGGGAAATAAATTCAAGACATGCTGATATTATAACTATTAGTTTTTGTGCTAATGATGAAATCGCAGAACTTTCTAAGTATAATTTTTTAATAGAAAGTGACAATCCATATCTATTTCCAATTTTAGCTGTTTTACCATTGCAAAAATTATCATTTTTATCAGCAGTGAAATCGGGATTAGATCCTGATAGACCTAAAAATTTAGCAAAAACTGTAACTGTGGAGTAGTTCACAACAGTGAATTTAGAAACTCGTATCCCGATTATTCAAGCTCCTATGGCAGGTTTCACTACACCAGAATTAGTGGCAGCTGTTTCAAATGCTGGTG
>JAPYUX010000008.1 GCA_029940375.1 Dehalococcoidia bacterium
GTCCTGGAGTTTTTAGATCAGAGGCTAATCAAGGATTTTTGCATATTATAATGCCAATGTTTGTTCAATGGTGATAAATCATTTTGTTTCTGTAACCATAATAATGCTCCTTTATATCCCCAAATAATCTTCAGGGTCATTGTATTCTTCTTGATTGATTTTAATTTCATCATCTTCAAAATATTCTTTATCTTCTTTTGGTCTAGGTGTTTTTACATAAGGCCTAGATTGTTCGACATATCTGAATTTTTTATATAGATCGATATAGATTTTCATGACTTGGTCTACCTGATCTAAATGGTCTTTAGTTATTTCTCCAAACCCTTCACTAGTTTTCTGTTTAGCAACGTCTGGATTTATTCCAAGATTATTAAAAAATTCATTTGTGAATTTAACCAAATCTTCACTTGTGAAAGTTGTATATCCAGATCTTTCCATAAGTGCTTTTATTTTTTTATTAGCGTCTTCTATTTTTTGAACGTCATTTCTAAGGTCTTTTTTAGTGAAATAATTATTATCATTTTTTGAAAAATTTACCGTGACTACACCGTCATATAAGTTCCATATAGCTTCAGTTGTTTCTTCTACATTCAATCCACTATCTAATGCTTCTTTAGTATCGGTAAACCATTTCATAATGTTAAAACAAATAGTAATAATGGAGCCATTAAAAGGTTTGAATTCTCCCAAATCCATAAGAATATTAGAATTCCCTAAGAACTCGGCTAATTCATGATTATCAATGCCTTCAGTTTCCTTTTTTGGTCGGCCTCTATTGTACTTATTTTTATTGACTTCAAGCCATTTAAAAATCGACATTAAAGTGAGCCATGAGTAATCAGGAGGAATTCTAATGATCCCTTCTTTCCATTTATGTATACTCTTGTCTGTAACAGGCTTTACGGCATACGGAGAAGGAAGCAAGTGGAGGTTGGCATTGATATTGGTTTCTAAATGCTTTACAGACATTCCATCTTTTTTCCCAAGTCTAATAGGGTCACTATTTAAAAGTTTAAAAGTTTCGCTTCTTTCAAGTGATACTTGAAAGTTTCCTGTTTTTTCTCTTATAAATGACCTACCAGAAGCTTCTTGTTCTATACTGAGTCTTGGGTAGGTTTCAATTAGTTGTTTTTGAACAATTCTATTTAGAGTTTGATCCTCATAGTTTTGTAGCCTCTTTTGTTCTTGGGAATCAGGGGTCATCCTGTTAGGGAAATTTCTTTTTCTAAAAAGTTGCTGGAAGCGTAAAACGTCATATTTTTGCGTCCCAAGTGTTTGAAACAGGTAAAATGCCAGAAGCGTTAGTTCCTTCTTTCTAGCTTTTGTTATCTTGTAATCCATATTTGCCATTATTATACATTTTTGTCATTTTTATTCTTATGCTCAATACAATTATCACTTAATCACGTATTTTGTCATATTTGAAAAGATTTAAGTTCAATGAACCTCGATTATCGGTTGCCTTGTATTTTCTTTGGTTTTTTGTCATATTTCCCAATAATCTATATATAATTTTCATACTATATTTAAATTCAAAAATATTCAAGTATATTGTTTTCTATTAAGTTATCTTTTCATCTATATATTTTAAGTATATGACATTGTTGTAAAAAATACGTTTCAAATTTATCAATATCTAGGAGATATTATGACAAAAGATCATCCAGGCATAAGAGAATATCAAAAAAAAGATAAAACCTATATAGTAACTACTTTGGGTGTCAGAATTATTTAATCCAGCTGTATGGGTTGACTTTCAGACATAGCTTAATTGAGCCATGAATCCGAGTAACATACTCTCTAAGGACTTGTCTCATATTGTCAGAGAATCCATCGGTATCATTGAAGCAATGCTTGATGAAGTTATAATAGTTCTCTTTAGTATTGAAAGTCAGCATCCATCTATCATTGATTAGTTATCTATCTAGAATAGTTACAGTTTTAGTTTCTTCATTAAAGGTGATAACTTTTCTTATTTCAGATTTTCTCAAAACAAGTGCGATCCAAAATGGTGCCCAAAGAAATCCAGTCAATAGAGATACGATTGCATGTATGATGTGATGTATATGTTTTTGTTTTGAAACTATCACCAAATTTTCTTCTTCAAGATCTATAGACCAACCAGCAATAGCATATGCTATTTTTGCCTGCTTTAATGTTTTATAAGTTATTTCTCCAGAAGTCATTTTTTCTCCTCATTAATAAATGTATTTTCATTAACCATTATCAGAAATTTAAAAGATAGATACAAAAGTTCTTCAGATATTTCTACAAAAAAGAGGTTAATAATTCAATGACTGGTTTAGCTTAATTCATGAAGTTCCCATGTGGCTATGCCTTGAGGATCTACATTCCAGTAATAAACTATACATTTCCCATTTAGTTCTAATAATGATGGAGCAGAAGTTTGAAAATAACAAACACCTTTCCATGAATTCCCACCATCCTCTGTATTATCTCCCACTCCAGTAGCAGAGAATGTAGCCACCCCATCAGCAACTATAACAATACCTGAATCTGGGCAAACACCTTGCCAATTTGCACTAGGTTTCATTTCAGCTTGATAAGTAGCCATAGAATTTAGTACAGGTGTACCTAAAAGATCTCCATCATAACCAGCACTGATTGCAGTTACTTCTAATCTAGGTCTACCATCTATTGAGGACAAAGCTTTGGGGGATGTAGAAGATTTTATAGTTCCTATTTTTTTTAATGGCATTTTAAATTCCTTTACTTTTTTTAATATAATAACCTTTTTTGTTAATAGTAATCATCTAAATTAATTAGTTATATATTTTAGACATTTATACTTATAGAAAATATTTAATTTGGATAAATTTGCCACTTTATTCCAGCTTTTTCAGAATATTTTAAAGCTGCATCATATGAAGGTTTGAATTTTTCTCTAGGAATATGCTCAACTAATATTTGTGCATCAGGACAAATTTCTTCCATTCTCTTTAAAAAGTAAACTTGATCCATCATTCCATATCCTAAATATTCTTCTTCAAGTTGAAATAATAGAGAATCAATGACTTTAAAGTCTTTTAGGTCAGCACTTATTGTATATTCTCCTAGAAGAGTAAAGAATTCTTCTAAAAAATCCCTAGTATTATAAGCCTCTTTCAAAGATGATAAAAAGTTTACAGGGTCTTGATTAAATTTAAGACTTTTTGAACCTACTGCATCAAAAAAATCTTTTACTTTTTTTGCAGAATAAACAGGTGAAACATATCCGCCTTCTAATATTAAATACATTCCTTCAGATTCAGCTACTTTACAAATTTCTTTAGTTGAATTAACTAATCTGTCAAAAACTTTATCAGTATGATTTTCTGGATGAGGTAACCATGCACCTTTTTCATTAACACTTCCTGGTCTCAAGTAAGTACTTGGACATCCAAGTTTTGTCGAGAGGATACACATATCCTTAACAAAAGAAATAGTATTTTTTCTTACATTTTCATTAGGATTTACAAGTCCTCCACCATAAGTTCCTCTAGAGTTTCCAATAAGTACTGAATTTTCATGAAATCTAGATTTAATTTCTTTAATCGTTTCATCAGAATAAGTATTAGGATTTGATACAACAACATTATGTACTGTGTATCCAATATCAGAAACTTCTTTTAAGTCATCATTAGTGTAAGTTAATACATCAAATTCATGTGGTATTCCACTCTCAAAACCTGCTCCAGTTGTACCAATCATTGATGCGGCGCCAAGAAACATAAAAACTCCTTTTTTGAATAACTTTTATAAAGTATAACAGGAAGAGTTTTAGTGCTTAATATAAGAAAAGATTAATTCAAAGGCATGTAAAATATATTATTATATTTTTTATTGAAAGTGAGAATTATGGAAAAAATTTTTAATCATATAGATCAACATATTGAAGAAACTATAGAAACTCTTTTTAAAATGGTATCTCAACCTAGTGTTTCCGCTCAAAATTATGGGTTTGATAAAGCCCCAAATCTTATAAAAAATATTTTGTCTGATTATGGATTGAATTCTCAATTATTAAATACACCTAATAATGGGAATCCTTCAATATTTGGGGAGTTTAAATCAAATAGCAATAAAACTCTAATGTTTTATACTCATTATGATGTTATGCCTGCCGAACCTTTAGAATTATGGAAATCTGATCCTTTTAAACCTGAAAAAAGGGGGAATAGACTTTATGGCAGAGGAATGTCTGATGATAAAGGAAATATTGCTGCAAGGCTTGCTGCAATTAAAGCTTTTTTAGATATAGAGAATAAGCTACCTACCAATCTAAAATTTTTTATAGAAGGAGAAGAAGAAATAGGAAGTAGAAACTTATTAGGATTAATTGAAACTTATAAGCCAATACTTAAAGCAGATGCATGTATATGGGAAGGAGGAGGGGTAAACATGTCAGGATCTCCTTTAATATATCTTGGTCTAAAAGGTGGATTAACTATAAAAATGTCTGTTAATAAATTAAGTGTAGATGCCCATTCTTCTTATTCTCCGATATTACCTTCATCTATAGATAGATTAACAAAAGCTATGAATTCAATGAAAAACGATTTAGGTCAAATAATTATAGAAGGTTTTCATGATGCAATTATAGATTTAAATAAAGAACAAAGAGAAGCTATTAATTCTTTGCCAGATGATACTAAAGAATGGGAGGATAAATTTGGAGTTAAATTATTAGGAAATGATCTTGAATCCATAGATGATTTAAATATAAAGCTTTACTCTGAACCAACAGCAAATGTAAACTCTATTCAGTCTGGTTATAATGGACCTGGTATGAAATCTGTTGTACCTGCATATGCAGAATGTAAAATGGATTTTAGGTTAGTACCTAACCAAAACCCAGCAGAAATCTATGAATATATAAAAAAACATTTAATAAAAAAAGGTTTTTCAGATATAGAAATAGAACCACTTCATCAGATTTTTCCATTTAGAACAGATATGAATTCTGATTTGCTTGATTTAGTGAAAACATCTGCGTTTGAAATTTATAATAAAAAACCTCTTGTTACACCAAATATGGCTGGCTCAGGGCCTATGTATGAATTTGGAGGACTTTTAAAAATGCCTATTTGTAGTGCTGGAGTAGATCATCCCACACATAATATGCATGCACCTAATGAAAACATAACGATAGATGATTTGTCTCTTGGTGCAAAGCATATTGCGTTAATAATGAAAAGATTTTCTGAAATATAGCTAAGAATTTGTTAAAT
Source organism: Dehalococcoidia bacterium (assembly GCA_029940375.1). Lineage (GTDB taxonomy): Bacteria > Chloroflexota > Dehalococcoidia > Lucifugimonadales > Lucifugimonadaceae > TMED-70. The sequence goes on from JAPYUX010000008.1 coordinate 5,232, forward strand.
TAAAAAACCCACCTCTACGTGAGTGCGCGCGTGAGAGACTTATTTATCACCTAAGAATTTTTTCCAACCTTTCCAATTTTTTTTGTACACTCTATCAGGATTACTAGGTATATTTTTTGGTCTGTTTCTGGATTTTGACTATTTTCTGTATTCTATAAAATTCTTTATATTAATCTTTTTTACATATTTTTTGGCTTTTGAATAAGAAATGTATGCACTAGTACCCTCAACATGAAAGGTTACTGCTATTATAAATTTAGGATAAGAATGATTGTACATAGTTCTACCAACATTCCAATGTGTGTCCAATGGTAGGGTAACTATTTGAGACTTATGTCTCATTTGATTACATATTAATTCCAAACTTCTTGAAAAATACGTATCCAGTTTAATCCAAGAATCTTAGTAATTTCATTTTTCAAAAAACCTTTATTTTCCATCGTATGTATTAAATCAGGGAACTTATCGGGTGTCTCAAAGTTTATTGGATAATTAGATGCATTGGTTGTATCAGTAAATGTAGAGGGGAATTTAGTTCCTTGTTGAGATCCAATGTATTTCCAAAAGCTCTCTGGCTGATCTTGAGTAAAATCTGTACCAATTGCTACATGATCCAAGCCCACAAGGTCAATAGTATAACTGATAGCATCAACATAATCTTCAATTGTTGAATCATCTCCATTTTTTAAGAATGGAGCTATAGCAGTAACACCTACAACTCCTCCCTTAGAAGCCATCAATTTTAATGCGTCATCTGTTTTGTTTCTTGGCACATTATAATAAGATTTTGGATTTGCGTGGGTTATAGCTATAGGCTTTTCGGAATATTCAATAGTTTCTATTGTTGTTAATATTCCAACATGTGATAAGTCAATCAATATCCCAACATCATTCATTATCTTTATTGCGTCAATTCCAAAATTTGACAAACCTTCGTCAGTTCTTTCATAACAGCCATTACCGAGTAAGTTTCTTTCATGATAGGTAAGCTGAATTATTTTTACATGGAGCTCATTGAATGTATAGATATAGTCTAAATTATTTTCAATGGGGGATGCATTTTGAAATCCCATAATTATACCCGTTTTATCGCTATCAGCAGTTTCAAAAATATCATTTACGCTTTTTATCAAAGAAATATCTGACCTGCCGTTAAAACGTGAATACCAAGTTGATATATTAGCTAAAGTTTGTGCATAGTTTTCCCAAGTTGCTACAGTTGCATTAATTGCATTCACATTGCCTTTATGTAAATCTCGATAAACATTTTCGCTTTCCCAGTTGCTAACGTTTAAGCCGTCAATAGTGATAAATTCATTTTTATTTTTAGAAGACAATTTAAAACCTCCATTTCTTAATTATTAATATTCATTACTCTTGCAGCGGTTCTGCCAATAATATCCTTACGTTCTGTATCACTCAAAAAATTACAATGTATTTTGAACTGGTCTAAAGCTTGTTTATAAGTACAAAACCTAGCTACCATAGGCATATCAGTGCCCCAGATTATGCGATTTGCTCCAATGCGCTCAATAGCTAACTTAATAATGGGTTCAGATTCTTTCCAAGGATATTCCCACCTTGATCCCATTTGTATAGGAATTAAAATTTGAAGATGGCAGTTAGGAGATTTGAATATGTCCCATATTTCTTCAGGGAAGTTGATTTTTCCATTCTCTAGACCAGCTGTCCAAGGTAATCCATGAGTTACCACTACATTCAATCCAGTATATTGGTTCAACCAGTCAAGTAAAATTCTTTGTTCAGCCAAGTAGTCATCCATCCATGATCTTTCATAAAGTTTACTACCTCTTCCTCCAATCAGAGTAAAATAAACAGGCAAATTCATTTTATGTTCTAAAGAGGTATATCCAACTTTTGAATCTAATTGAGGAAGGCAATAATTATGTCCATCTATAATCAATTAATAAACTCCTTACTTAATCTACAGAAAATATTTTTTTATTTTTATTTATTTTTTGTTGTTTAGTATATAGCAATCTGTCTTGTCTAAAACTTTATCTTGTTTTTTAATTCTCTCATTTGTTTTTTCCTATTTCTTTCTCCTATTATTTTTATTACTTCTATTTTTCTTTCTCTTCTGAAATTTCCATGAATTTCGGCTTGTTCCTCAGGGGTTATTTCTTTACCACGTAATCTATACTTAATAGAATCATTCCAAGTCCAATTAAAATCACGTAAATAATCTTTGGTAATGAGCCAACCTTGTTCATTCCTACTTATGTCTTCATATTTTTTTAGTATATCTCTAGCTTTTATCAATCTATCTTTTGAGATTGATTCTGGTGCAAGTGCCATTATCTCTTTCCAAGTCTTGCGATACTTCTGAACCTCATCCCATCCTTCGAAGTCATCCAAAAATTTCCCAGTTTCAACTCCGTCAACTATAACGTTTTTTAAATGATTTCTCACATTTTTTGAAGCATAGAATGGATGATCGTAAAATAAAATTTTTTGAATTACATCCATCTCCTCTTCATATTCATCCCTATCTCTAACCCAATCTTTGATATAAGGAAGATCTTTTTGGTAATCCTGTTGTCTTTCTTCTATCAATCTAAGATTTACGCTTTTATTTATTAGTAGATAAGCAATTCCTATTACTATAAACAATAATAAGATCACATTGGATTTCAAAGGCAAGTCTACTAAAATAACTAAAGCAAATATTACTCCAATAACTAATGCCTTAATATATGTTTTCTTTATTCTCCACATAATAATGTCTTGAACTTTATTTTTGTTTATAAGTATATACAAATATATACTTCCAATCTGCCCCCTTTTCAAAACTCCCAGTGTAAGAAAATCTCTCAGAAAAGACCACTATTTCTCACGTTGAGTTATAGGCATAATTAAAAGGTGCCTTTAACCCCAAACTACGACAGACCAAAGCATTTAAATAGGACACTTTTGGAAGTATGACTTTATAGATAGTATTTATGTTGTTTGTTTTTGTAATTGGTAGTAAAGTTGCGAGAATACTTTATTTAGATTCCCTGTAAAAAATTGAACAAACCATCTAATAAACCATCCAATAATCTCCAAATTGATTATTTTGCGTCATTTAAATATCCTGATTTTTTCAAAATGTGGTTAGCAAGTTTATTTGCCGGTTCTTCTCATTGGGCTCTTATAGTCGTTCGTGGATGGGTTGTTTATCAAATTTCTGATAGTAGTATGCTTGTGGGCATAGTTACTTTTGCTGCATTGATTCCAATGGTATTAGTAACACCATTTGTAGGCTACTTGTCTGATAAATTTCAAAGAAGACGAATTCTACAAATTATGTTTTTAATTAATTTTGTACATAATTTAGGTTTAGCTATTCTATATTTTATGGACTTTATCTTGCCTTGGCACCTCGTAGCTCTAGCTTTTGTTCAAGGTTCAGCTCGTGCTGCACAAATGCCTTCAGGCCAAGCATTAGTTCCTAACATAGTACCTAAGGAAAATTTGTTAAATGCTGTTGCTTTAAATATGTCTACAGTTCATGCTACAAGATTGTTAGGACCTCTAGCAGTCGCACCTTTTTTGGGTTACATAGGGAGTAATGAAAATTCTTTAAATGGAACTGATATTGCATTTTTTATATGCACTGGATTTTATGCTTTGAGTTTTATTTTTGCTTTATTGATTAATAATAAATCTACAGGGAAGATGAATTCGGAGTCATTTTTCAAAAATCTAGCAGAAGGAATAAAATTTGTCCATTCAAATAAACCTTTATTGGTCATTATAGGAATTACTACTTTGCACTGTATGCTTACTATGTCATTTGAATCAGTATTACCTTATTTTTCAGTTAATAAGCTTGGTGCTGAAGGTGTAGCTGTAAGTTTCTTAATGATGTGTGTAGGGGTGGGATCTTTATTTGCTTCATTATTTATTGCAGGTAACGCAAATGAAAAATTAAAAGGTAGAATATTTTATTTTTTTGCTATCCTAAGTGGAATAGCTCCTATTTTTTTGGCTTTATCATCTAATTTGTTTTTATCATTAATATCCACAATATTTATGGGAATGGGGCAAGCAGGTTTTATGATTATATCTCATACAATAATTCAGATAATGTCACCAGATTACGTAAGAGGAAGAATAGCAGGAGTTTATGCAATGTACATAGGTGGAAGTATGGCTTTCTTTAATTTTATAAATGGACTCACTGCAGATTATATTGACCCAGGTTATTCAATAGCTATCCAGGGATTAGTTTTTGCTTTAATTGTATTTTTGAGTAGAAAACAGAAAGTATTAAGTACAATTTATTCAGGTAATTCTAATACTTTATCACCATGAAAATTTTCATACTTAATTAATAATTTACACAAATATATATTATCTAAACAGAATGATTTTTAATAGTATATTGATTTGGTTCCAAACCTATGCCAGGTTTATCAAACGGTTTCCATTGACCCTTTATTACTTCAGGAGTTTCGGTAAAGAGAAATGGCCAGGATTTCATATCATTACCTATGATTTCTACGGCTTTCAAATTTGGAGTAGCCATACAACAATGTAAATGAAGAAGAGAATATGCGTGAGGCGCGACAGGTAAGTTATATGAGTGAGCCAAATGTGCAACTTTCATCCATTCTGTAACCCCACCCACTCTTCCAATATCTGGCTGAACTATATCTGCTCCACCTTGTGATATCAAATCTTTGAATCCATACTTTGTATACTCATGCTCTCCCGTGGCAACTGGAATAATAGTTGATCTGGAAACCTGAGCTAAACCTTGTATATCATCTGCTAACACCGGTTCTTCAAACCAACCTATATTGAATTCTTCAAAAATTTTAGACATTTTTATAGCTTGTTTAGCATAATATCCATTATTAGCATCTATAAAAATAGTTATATCTTTACCTACAGCTTTCCTGACAGCAGCAACCCTTTCAATATCTTCTTCTTCTGATTGCCCAAAATCTTTACCTACCTTCATCTTTATTCTTGGAAATCCTTGTTCTACATAGGCGGTTTGTTCTTCTACAAGCTCCTCTATGGAGTAATTCGTCCATCCTCCACTACCGTAGCATGGTACAGAATCCTGATAAGAACCAAGAATTTTATAAAGAGGAGCATCTAAAATTTTACCTTTTAGGTCCCATAAAGCCGTATCTAAAGCTGAAATCGCTTGGAAAGCTAAGCCTTTTCTCCCATATCCTCTTACTTGCCAAAACATCTTGTCCCATAATTTTTCTGTATCCAGAGGATCTTCACCAATTATTATGTGTTTTAAATTATCATGTATTAGTGTCTCAAGGGCTCTTCCAGTGTTATGATCAGAACTATAACTAAACCCTGATAATCCTTTGTCCGTTTCTATATGTACAAATAAAGTATACCTTCCAACTTTTTTATCAGAGGTGCCGGAACTTAAATTTATTGTAGCATCTTGAGTTACTTCCGGAGTTGGATCTAATATTAAATTTGTTTTTACATCTTTAACTTGAACCATTATCTACAACCATTTCTTATTAAATATTAAATTAAAGAAATTTTATAGAAAAAAGAAAATAATTCTAGAGTCTTTATAATAAAGTAGGTGTAGTATCATTATTGCTTACAAAGATATTAGTGATGTTTAGACTTGCAATAGGAATTATAGGGATTATTTTAATGTTACTGGCTTTATATATAGCAGTAATAGTCAGTCTTATTTTATTTGATTCAAAGGTTGATATTGATTCAAAAGTTGATATTAAACGTTATTCGGACGAAATAAATCCAGAAAATCGCAAAAATTTAAATTTTCATTTTTCTAAGAAGAAAAGACATTAGAAAAGAAGACTTAATATTAACCCTCTTGTGCCAGAAACTATTTTTTCAAGCTATCTGGAACGACTTTCAAAGCTACCTTTATTTCTCCATGAATCCTAGTGACATGCTTTCTTAGTACTTTCCTCATATTGTCAGAGAATCCGTCTGTATCATTGAACCAATGCTTTATAAAGTTGTAATAGTTTTCTTTAGTATTGAAAGTCATTATCCATCTACCATCAATAACTTCATCCTTTATAACTGCTTCTAATTGTTTAGATAACCATACTTCATTATTCATTTTCAAATCGAATAATAATGTTTCAAATAATGCTGATGTTTGATTGGTTTGTTGCATGAGTTATTTCAAAAGATAAAATAAATATTACTGGATATAAATGATATAAAAAATATTTGTGTCACAACAAAAAATAAAAAGAATCAGACATCAATAATTCAATAACTGTTTTAATCATAAGCTTGAATATTTACAACTTTAGTTTCTTTATCAAAGGTGATAATGTGTCTCTCACTACTTTTGGTCAAAAAAATAACGATCCAAACTATTCCCCACAATCCAGTAGCTAAAGTTAAGATTGCATGTAAGATGTGTGATATTTTTTTTTGTTTTGAAACTACAACTGTATCTTCTTGATCAAGTTCTATAGACCAACCTTTTAAAACATAATCCACTTTTGCCTCTTTTACAGTTTTATATATAAATCTTTCTTTCATAATTACAACTATAAAATATTTATAGGCTTAACTACAGGTTCAATAATTCAATGACTGGTTTAAAACCGATCAGAAGTCTTTGAGATTGTTATGACACTTTAACAGTTTTAATATAAGGACACATAACCGACAACTGGGAAAAAACCTGTCATTACTGTAAAAATATCTTAAGAACTTTCAGTTAGATTATGCTTGATTTAATACACTATTAAACAATTGCAGCCCATAGAAAATCGTGCCCTTAATCGCTAGCTAAGAGTAATAGGTGAGAGGGGGGAGATTTTAACTATATAGCGTGCTATATAGTTAAAAACAAAAAAATAAACAAAGAATAAAAAGTCTTAAGAACTTTTAACAACAACAATAATTTTTAATATGGAGAGATTAAATGAAAGATTTTGAAAAAGAAGCTATCAAAATTGCTCTTTACTGGAATGAAGAAGGTTTTAATAAACGAAATAGAAAAATCTTTATAGATTATATGCACTTTCCTAATGTAAGACTTTGGGAAAACCAATTTTATATATTTGAAACTCAAGAAGAAATTATTAATTCATTTGACGACCAAACAGAAAGTTTATTAAATGAAGGTTGGCATCATACAGTTACTTTAAACATAATACCTATTCAATCAGATGAAACTAAAGTTCACCTTTTACTTCATCAATCCAGAAGAAATAAGAAGAATGAAGAATATGATAATTTTCATACTTTATGGATTGTTACTAAAATTAATAACAAATGGGGGATACAATTTAGATCATCATTTTTAGATGGTGCTACACATATAAATGAACAAGGATATTGAAGATCAGGAAAAGAAATAATCTTGATACATAAGATTTATTTTAAATGATAAAATTAAATAGAGCCGACTACTAGAAACTTAGTTTTTAGTACAGGATATTTGAGCCTCGTTAAAAATATTTTCTCTAATCCACTTTTAGATTATATTTTGAGGCTCATGAAATCTTAAGAACTTCGGTTGGATTAAGCTTGATTGAATACAGTATTAAACAATTGCACCCTATAGAAAATTGCGAACTTAATCGCGAACACTTAAGGATTAAGGCCACGAGTTCGAATCCTTTACTGGGTACCAATGATAAGTATAAAATCTCCTAAATAGGACACTTTTGGAAGTATGACTTTATAGATCGTATTTGTGTTGTTTGTTTTTGTAATTGATAGTAAAGTTTCGAGAATGCTTTATGAAGATTATAAAATAAGTGTTTTTAGAGGTATTGTTATGAAAATTATAGATTTTAGCAAATCGTACATGAGTTGGTTTGGTACTGGAGAAATGAGTAGTGTTTCTAGGATATTATTAGATGGAGTTTGTACTTTAATTAACTCGCATGGTGAGAAGGATGTTTTTTATCTAACTGCTCCCTGTAGATCTGAACATACTCATTCAGATGGACAATTAATTGTGATGCCTAATTATGATTTTAGAGGTATTTTTGGGTCTAAAGAGTACAAAATATTTCGTAATCATTGGGTAAGTAATCCTGATTATTTAGATGATCCAGGTTTAGATACAACTGGGGGTAGAATTTTAGAGGAATCTGGTTTACATAATACAAAATGGGATGATGTTAAGCTTGATATAAATTACTTTGATAATACGAAAGAACTTACTAATAAACAGAGTGTAGCTGATTCAACATTAGATAATTCTATTTTAGTTGGACAGACAGAATTAATTAATGATAAGACACAACAAAAAGCAATACTCGAATATCCAATAAAAACTATGAATGTAATAAAGGCAGTCCCAAGGTTTCAAGTTGACACAGGCCCTATATTAGTACCAAATTTTGAATCTAATAAAAAATTAAAAGTTGATTCATTAGACATAGCACATATAGTTTATAATTTATTTGATCGAGGTGAATATATTTCACGAAAGCCTGTGCAAATTGCAAATACTGATGATGGACCTTTATCAATCACAGATTACTCTGAATTAGTTGAATATGTAGGTATTAATAGACTTTATGCAGTAATTTAATCTTGATAAACTAGTTAGAGTGCTATTGTTTTTTCGCGGTAGCACGTCCATCTATATGAATTCCCATAATATACTAAATTCTAATAACTTTGCTTTAAATGAAAAGAAGATGAAACAAAGATTCAATATTATAGCTCACAGAGGATTTTCAGAATTATCTCCTGAAAATACATTCCCTGCTTTTGATTTAGCTTTAAAATCAGGTTTTCATAATTTTGAATTTGATGTGCAACTTACAAAAGATCATATTCCTGTTGTAATTCATGACTATGATTTATATAGAACAACAGGAGAAATAGGGCTTATTTCAGAAAAAACTTACAAAGAAATAGAGAATCTACAAGCAAAAAATAATTTTAAGTTAGATGAGGATAACTATTCGATTCCTAAGCTTGATGATCTATTAATAAAATATAAAGATATATCAAACTTACACTTAGAACTGAAATCTAGAGATCAAGAACTACCAGAAATAGTCTTTGATTCATTAAAAAAAAATGGATGGATAGATTTAAATAAAGGAGTATACGAAGTTGGAGGGATCACTGTAAGTAGTTTTTTTGTAGAACAAATAATAAGATTCAGAAAATTAAACAAAGTAGAAAGAACTGCTTGGCTTTTAGAAAAAATAACTACAAATGATTTAGAAATTTGTATAGATCAAAACATAGACTTAATTTGTCCTAGAGCTAGATTTTCAGATATAAATTCAGTTAACAAAGCAAAAGAAAAAAATATTTTAGTTATAAATTGGGGTGTTTCTGATAAAAATGATCTTATAACTGCTTATAATTCAGAGAGTACCGGAACTACTTTAGATTGGCCATTAAAAGGACAGGATATATTAAAAAACTATGAAGATAACGAATGTTAAGATCAGGTAATAAAATCAATTATAAATACCACTTATATAATACTTACCTCTAGGTACACCCCCTTAAGTTAAACTAGAGTTTATACTCAAATAATCATATTTACTGTGATTGTTTAATCCTATGAATATAGGCTGGGCGTTTTAAAAAGAGTGCTGCGTATGTAGTATGTATGCATATCTACTACACAAAAAAATAAAATTAGTATAGGAAAAAATATGAATCAAGATCATTTGATACTCTTGGGTACAGGAGGTGGACCAAGGATTTGGTCAGCAAGATCACAACCAGCGAGTGCATTGATAATAAAAAATAATGTTTATGTTATAGATGCTGGTGACGGAGTTGCCACACAAATGGCTAAATCAAAAATAGACCCCGAATCTATTAAAGCTATTTTTATAACTCATAATCACTCTGATCATGTTGCTGATTTTGGTACATTACTTCTCAGAACATGGCAAAGTGGACATAATGGTTTTATCCAATGTTTTGGTCCACCGCCTGTTAAGCAAATGATTAAATCGTATATGGATTATATGCAATGGGATATAAAATTGCGAATAAAAGAAGAAAATCGTCCAAAATTTGATTCAATATTTAATGTAAATGAAATAAATTCTAATTCTTTTGTTTATAAAGACAACAATTTATCAGTAGATTGCATAAAAGTTCCCCATGGTACTGCTAAACCTAGCTACGCTTATCGATTTAAAATAGGTGATAAAAGAATTGTTTTTTCTGGCGACACTTCAAAAAGCGTAAAACTAATAAAATTTGCAAAAAACTCTGATTATCTTATTCATGAAGTTCTAAATATCGAAGGTGTAGATGCAATTATCGAGCGCACCTATCCAGGTAACAAAGCATTTCGTCGACATATTATAGAGGCACACACCACAATGGAAGAAGTTGGAGAAATTGCTACGAAGGCAAACGTAAAAACTTTAATACTTAATCATTTGGTTCCAACGGGATCTCCAACTTTAGATAAATCTGAAATATGGAGAGCGGGAGTTTCTAAAAATTTTAAGGGAAAAATAATAGTTGGTAGTGATCTTCTAAAAATCTCTATATAATTATTATTTTATTGATGGTTTATTTTTTAAGAGTTGGTCTAATTAGTTTATTTTAATGATTAGTCAACATTACTTCTCAGAATTTCTAAATCCATTCTCATTAGATCAATATTAAGATTATCTTCAAGATTTTTTTTCTGTATTTCTAACTGTTTTTCCAATAATTCGTAATTATTATTTTTTATATTTTCCAATTGTAATTCGATAGATTCAATTTCTTTTTTGGTATGCATTTCCATTTGTTTTTTTTCCAATTCAAGTTCACTTTTACGGATTTGGGGATTGAATTCACCTCTCATACCTCCAAAAGGATCTTGGAATTCTACATTGTTATAATTTTGTTTTTTATTATTATCAAAATATTCGATACTCATAATTGTTGAAGAATAAATCGAAAGCATTAAAACTAGAAACGAAATTATACTTATGTAAATTTTGAACATATTATTAAACATTATTTATAAAATAATATAACACGATTAATAAATCTTTAGTTAACAAAATAACGCAAACAAAAACATCAAACGATTTTATCTTTAACTTTTATAAGAATAAGTTAAGAGATATCTACAACCTTAGTTTTACCTAAGTATGTAGTGAGTTTAATTGTGGCTTTTATACTGAGATCAAGGTATAAGTACCCAACTTTAATTCCTGGATCTGTTGGTATATTAATCTTATATATAAATATATTTTTTTATGAATCTTCATAAAATTTTCAATATTCAAACTTATTATCTATATTAATGTTTATTTTTATTCATAGCTACATTTATAATAGAAGAAATTTGCCTAACCCTAAATTGTAGTTTTTATATGAAATTTTTTCTTAAAAATAAGAATAATAATAAAGAATCAAGTAAAATACTTATTCCTAAACGAACAATACTTATAGTACTTGTTGCCTTGATGATATGGATATATAGAATATTAACCAACTAGAATAGCAAAGGATTAAATCTATTGTGCTTATCAAGTTTGATAAAAATTAAATAATTTACAAAAAGATATACTTTAATTCAAATAAGCATTTAAGAAATAGAAAAATTAGACAAGAAATATATAACAAAAAGAATTGGAAAATAACATGGATAAAGACAAAAAAAGCAATAAAAAAATATTCGATGAAATTTTAAAGAAAAAAAAAGAGAAAATTGATGAAAAAAACTACAGTAATAACAAAGTAGCTAAAGGCTCAAATTTTTCAAAAAGCAGATCTAACTCGCCTCAGCGGATAGGAAAAGGAAGAAGGGGAAAATAAGAAGGATGATAGTTGATATTTTTACATATTTTTTGGCTTTTGAATAAGATTCATAGATTAGGTGTCAATGAGCGATTGATATCATGTAAATTTATACTATTGTCGGATAAAATTTATTAGTATCTGATCTATAATGTAAATATTACTTATTAAAGAAAAGACATTTATATTATCTGGGAAATCACCTCTACAGGGAAATATTAGATAAAGTATATAAAACTTCTATTGAATGATAAGAACAAAACTAACAATCAGTTAGGTAAAATTAATTCGAAGATTGAACAACTTAAATACGTAGATGACCCACCATCTAATCCCGTTCGCCGGGCTATAATCTTAGCAGCAGGTAAGGGAAATCGGATTCAACACTTGACGGTAGACATTCCCAAATGTCTTATTGAAGTCAATGGTCAATCGTTAATCGAGAGAACTTTGCATGGTCTTTCCTCACAGCATGTTAGTGAAGCCGTGATAGTCGTTGGTTATAAGTCTTCACTTATTCGCGACAGAGTTGGACTCTCCTTTGATGGGATTAAAATTACCTATGTCGACGCGTGTGACTATGAAACAACAAATAATATTCGATCGTTATGGGACGCGCGAGATTATCTGACTGAAGATCTCATCTTGATTGAGGCAGACGTCATTTTTGACTCTAACCTTATTACTGATTTGTTACGAGAAAAGGGCAGTAGTGCAGCAGTCTCTCCCAACCACAAATCTCTATCAGGAACGTTAATAAATTGTGACGACCAATTTCGTATCACTAAGTTCATAATGAATGAGGATCTTGATCGATTGTCAAAAGGTATCGATCTGTTCAAGACGGTAAATCTGTACCTATTTCGAAAAACGTTATTGCAGGAACAGATTGTACCAAGATTAGACCAAGCGATTCGAGCTGGTCGCGAAAATGAATATTATGAAATTATCCTTAGTGATTTTGTAGAAGAAGATTCGAAGAACGAACTTATTGCTGTGGACGTGTCAAAAAATCGCTGGTACGAAATTGATGATCAACGAGACCTAGATGCTGCTGAGTTCCTTTTTTCAACTCGTAATCAGCAATTCGATCGTATTCAGGAATTACATGGTGCCTACTGGAGGTATGGCTTCATTGATCATTCCTATTTATATAATATGTACTTTCCGCCTGCGGAAATGTTAGAAGTATTCGAACAGAATTTGCCCGAAATTGTCAGCAATTATCCTGTTGCTCAACCCGAACTTGCCCGACTGGTAGCTAACTGGACTCTTGCCAACCCAGATTATCTCGCTGTTGCCAACGGAGCTTCCGAACTAATTAAGATTCTGGGGAATCAACTTTTCCGTCGCATTATTATTCCAACACCCTCATTTAATGAATATGAAGAAGTTGTTCAACCAGAAAAAATTGATCGATTTCCACTAGATCCTGATACTTTTTCCCTCGATATCGATGGATTTGCTAATGCTGCTATTCAATGGGGTGCTGATACTGCAGTAATTGTGAATCCTAATAATCCTACATCAATATCTGTAAAACCCCAAGAATTGATAAAACTAGCTGAGCGACTTCGGAGCGAAAGATGTAGGTTAATTGTTGATGAATCATTTATAGAATTTTCTTCTCAGGGAAGTCTGGAGCATCTGGTCGATGATCATCAGAATCTTGCTGTTATCAAAAGCATGAGTAAGGTATTTGGTATTGCGGGGCTTCGTTTGGGATATATTATCAGTTCTGACCGTGAGTTTATTAATGCCATACGAGGCAGTCTACCTATTTGGAACGTGAATGGAATGGCCGAGGAATTCCTACATGCAGTGGGTCGGTATCGCACAGAATTTATCGAGAGCTGTAATCAAACTCGACTAGATTTTACAACTTTGTATGAAGATCTGATGTCAACTGATGGTATAGAACCTATTGAACCCGATGCAAACTTTGTGTTGTGTAAACTCTCAGACCCTAATGCCAGCGGGGTGGAGATTGCTAGAAAGCTTTACGTAGAGCACAATATCTTAATAAAAGATTGTGCTAAAAAGAGTATGCCAGAAGCTGATCGATATTTGCGTATCGCGTCCCGCACTCAGGAAGAAAATAAAAAATTGATTGACGCACTTACTTTGGTGCTTTAGGGTGTCATGGCATGAAAACAGGAGATCATTTTGAAATCTGATCAGTTGAGTGATTCTGAAAATGCTGAGCTTATGCTCCATATAGAACGAACAATTCCTCCCATGAATATCGAGGACGCTGAGACACTTCTTGGGGAGGTCAAAGAAGTATTTGATGTACATAAATTAACGTTTTTTCTCAGGCAGGGAACTTGTCTTGGTGCGGTGAGGGATCATGCATTGATTGAGTGGGATGATGATCTTGATATTGGATCAATCATTGGAATGCATGGTTTCACTGAGGAGATGATAGAGCCGTCTGTCGCCGACCTTAGAGCGCGTGGTTGCTATGTTGAAGTGCACCGAGAGGGTCTCTATACTGCTGTCAAAATAATGAAATACAAAATCCGTATTGACTGGCAGTGTTATAGAGTCGTCAAAGGAACGATTGCACATTACCCTGGGGTGCCCTTTCCTATAAAATTATTTACTAACTTGGCTGCAATTGATTTTCTAGGAAAATCTTATAACGTACCTAGTCCTCCAGGCGACTATCTCACTTATAAGTATGGCCCAGACTGGATTACTCCAAAGCAAATTGGGTATGAGAAGGATGTCCTTGATAATATGCCTAGTGGCACAGTTCCAGGCCGTCCAGGCAAGCTCAGACAATGGTTTTTGGTTAGGTTTAACCCAGCACAGACTGCAACTCTCCTTATACTTGATGTGGACGGATTACCCGTGCATGGTGCGACTGTGGTAATTGCCGGCTTGAATCGTTCAACCTCTGATAAAGATGGACAAGTTAAATTTTACCTACCTGGACCAGATAATTATGCAGTCTCGATTACGTTTAAGGATGTAGAGGAAGTGTTGTATGAGGAGTCACTTACTCCAGGCAATAGATATATTTATCGTCCGGACCCTGTTCGCCCAGCTGGGAGATATTTTGTACTCACAGAAGGCTAAATATATCAACAACTATAGCCTGAGCCTGATAATATGCCTTATTTATACTGGAGAGCAGTTTAGAAAAATTATCTAAAAAAGTACTATTTTTACTAAGAATTTTCTTCTAAATGTTTTTCGTGCTCTCTTTCAGTCATTGGACCAACGAAATGGGTATTACTGCACAAAAATATTTCATTTCTGATAGTTATTGTTAAAGATTTAAATCTGTACTCTTATTGGTTAACATACTAATCAATAAGAGTATAAAATAGTATTTGCTTTATAAAAGTCTCAACCCGAATATGAAGAATTTTTACGAATATAATTTATCTGATAATTTAAACAAATCTCTAAAGGGATTGAGGTTTAATAAACCTACTGAAATCCAAGCTAAAACAATACCAATAGCAATCAATAAACAAGATATATTAGCAAATGCAGAAACAGGTTCAGGAAAAACAGCTGCCTATCTAATTCCGCTGATTCATCAAATTTCTACTATTGGTAAAGTATCGGGGTTAATATTAACTCCCACTAGAGAATTAGCTCAGCAAGTATCGGATGTCGCAAAATTACTTGTTGGTTATAAAAGTAATATAGATATAGCTTTAATCGTTGGTGGAGCAAGTATGAATAATCAACTCAATCAATTAAAGAAAAGGCCAAAAATAATTATTGGAACACCAGGAAGAATAAATGATCATCTTGAAAAAAAATCATTGAATTTAAATTATTTTAATTTTTTTGTACTTGATGAAGCTGATAGAATGCTTGATATGGGATTTGAGGATCAAGTAGAAAGAATAATAAATTTTTTACCTTTAAAAAGACAAACTCTTTTATTTTCAGCTACACTTCCGAAAGAAATAATAAAGCTATCTTCCAAATATTTACACAATCCTCATAGAGCAGATGTAAAAGAAAATAATGTAATAAAATCTCAAATAAAGCAAAAGGTAATCAATACTAAAACTGAATTAAAATATGATCAATTAGTTGATGAAATAACTGATCGAAATGGTTCAATTTTGATATTTGTTAGAACTAAATATTCAACTGAGAAATTAAAAAAAAGATTAATCAAAGATACTGTTAAGAGTTCCGCTTTGCATGGAGACTTAAGGCAAAATAAAAGAAATAGGATTTTAGAAGATTTTAGGAAAGAGAAATTTAGAATTTTAATTGCGACGGATATAGCATCTAGAGGATTGGATGTTCCTCATATAGAACATGTTATCAACTATGATTTACCACAAGTTCCTGAAGATTTCATACATAGAATTGGAAGAACAGCAAGAGCAGGTTCCATAGGTGAAGCTGTAAGTTTTATCACTCCAAATGATAGTAAAATGTGGGAATCTATTGAAAAACTTTTAGAAAAGTTAAAAAACCCTCATAAAAATAATGAATATGATAACAACAATAACAACAATTCACGACCCTATTCTAAAAAGAAAAATAGAACTAAATCTAAATCAAGAAAGTATTTGCGTTCTAGAGCGTATTAGACCTTCTTAATATTCCTTTGTTACGATTGTTTTTCTAATGCCACGGAATTTTCCATTTGCTTTAAAGGGACTTGCAAAACCTTTCAAGCAACCAATTTGTCTGTTTCCTTGTATTAAGAACGAAATAATTTTTTATATAAAATCTAATTGCCTAAGTCGCATCTTTCCATGTGCCAACAAGCAAATTAAAACTCCTATTAATCATAAATAAATATTGTAATAACGATTTTCCTACACCTTTTTTGGCTTTTGAATAAGATATGTATACATTAGTGCCAATGAGCGATTAATATGATGTAAGCTTGTTCTATTGTGGAATAAAATTTAATAGTTTCTATATCTATATTTAAAATATTCACTTTAGTAATCAACAGGAGTAACAAAATGTATAAAACTTACATTAAGGCAATAGTTTATGGTCTTGTGGTAGGAACATTTTTTGGTGGCTGGGTAAAGCTTGGTACAGAGTGGGGAATATTAATAGGAATTGCTATTGCAATAACAACAATTATGTCTGAAAACCTTAGAGAAAAAAATAGAAAAAATAAAGAAAGTGATGAAAAAAAAGATAAGACGAGTTAAAAAGGTCTCATTCACTTTATTAAGAGAAAAATAGATAATGAAAATAACTTCTGTAGAATGCTTAATTTTAGATAATCAGTTTCCTTTTGTTTTCATTGAAACAGATGAAGGAATAATTGGTTTAGGAGAATGTTTTAGACGACAGCCTGATGTAACTAAAACTGTGGTTGAAAATATTCTTGCTCCAGCTATTATTGGAAAAGATCCTGTTAACACTGATCAAAGGTTTCAAGACATGGTAAACGCAGGTAATGCTTTAGAAATAGGAGGTGCAATTTGGATAGCGATTGCAGGTCTTGATATTGCAATGTGGGACATTAAAGGTAAGTCTCTCAATTTACCGATTTATGAAATATTGGGCGGTAAGATACAAGAAAAAATGCCAGTTTATGCTAGTTCTATGAAAAGAGACTTAGAACCTAAAGACGAGGCTAAGAGAGCAGTTTATTTTGCAGAGCAAGGTTTTCGTGCTTATAAGTTACACAGTGCTGTTCCTGGGAAAATTGATGATGAAGCTGATCAAACTATAGAAACTGTTACTGAAGTTAGAAAGGCAGTGGGGGATAATTTTGATATTTTAGTAGACGTAAATGGTGCATATTCAGTACATCATGCCATAGAAATAGGCAAGGAATTAGAACAACTGGGAGTTTTTCATTTTGAAGAACCAAGGCCACACTATGACTTGGAAGGATTATCTAAAGTAGCAAATGCTCTTGATATACCTGTAGCATCTGGTGAAAATATTTATAGTGAATATGAATATAAAGAACTCATTCTTAAAGGGAAGGTTGATATAATTCAACCTGATATTGTAAAAACACCTGGTTTCACTACGTTTATAAAGATTGCAAATATTGCATCTGTTTTAGGTGTACCAATAACTTGTCATAATACTCAACCTATTATAAGTACTGTAGCCCACGCTCATTTTGTTTGTTCAAATAAAAATTTTCCTTATGCGCAGGAGTACAACATAGAACATATTTCTATACGTGATGAATTTCCAATATTATTAGAACCTTTGAATATAAAAAATGGATATCTTTCGATTCCTGAAGGCCCTGGATTAGGAGTTCAGCTTGATATGAAAATGGTGAATAAGATTAAATCATCATAACTTTAATTTAATAAAAAACATTATGTTTTTTAAAAAGCTAAAATATAGTAATGACTGATGAAAACAATTGATATAGTTCCTTCAATGGCAGGAGGGTAAATTATTCCTAAATCTAAAATCGTACAAAACTTTGGACGTAATTTACGCTTCAAGCCATCACATACTTACTCTCCAATCAATAAAGATGAGTTGATTGATATTCTTGAAAATCATAAAAAT
>JAPYUX010000003.1:0-61870 GCA_029940375.1 Dehalococcoidia bacterium
AATGCCTATGCCATTCCAACATAATCCAATGCCTATGCCATTCCAACATAATCCAATGCCTATTACTCCTGAAGATTGGAAATGGAATGAACATAGGAATGAAAAAGAAAAGGGTGGTCGTCAACCTTCTATAGAATTGACTGTCGAAGATTTTGATAAACTAATATCTGAACTGAAATTAGAACAAAAAATGTTAACTAATCAATTAGAAATTGAAATATCTCGCTTTGAATTAGAAATCGATCATTTTAGTAAACAAAAAGATAAATTGAAGTAAGAAAATATTAGTTATCCTTATAGATAGAAATGACTATTTCATTTGCCCAAAAATCTTCTCAAGGGATTGTCTGTTTTTTTTACTTTTATCATTATCATCTTCGGGTAAGATAGGATTTTGCTCATTATTGTCAGTCTTCATATCAAACATCCTGCCATCTTCGTATAGTTTCCAATCATGAGTCCGTAAAAATCTTTGTATTGGTTTAGCATTTCTTCCTCCTGGATCAAAGTGAAAAAATACCCAATCTCTAGAGTTCCCTTTTTCCCCCAATAGTTGAGGGTAAAAAGATCTCCCATCAATTATATAATCTTTAGGAATATCAATTCCTGCGGCTTCAAAAATAGTGGGTAAAAAATCTGAACTGTCTACTAGATCAGAATTAACTAATGAACTAGGTATTTTATTTTTCCAATTGCAAATTAATGGAACATGCGTACCAGTGTCGATAGTTTTTCCTTTACCTCCAGGAATTTCAATATCACCCATAAAAGAAGAAACTTCTATTGGAGAACCATTATCTCCTAGATAAATAATTAAAGTGTCTTCCCTAATTGATAATTCATCTAGTTTATCCACTATTCTTCCAACTACTTGATCATGATACTCAACCATATCTTTATAATATTTATTATCATCATCCCATCCTTCTAATTCATCCCAAGTCTTACCACCCAAGGTTTTATTTGATGGAGGTTCAAATGAAGCAAATTCTTCACTATCAGGAGTTGGTTCTAAAGGTCTATGTGTTAATGTCATAGGAAAATATACAAAGAAAGGATCTTCTGAATTCCTATCAATAAAATCTAAAATATAATTACAAAATATATCTTCGCCATAATTTCCTTCAGTTATTTTTTTGGATAAATATGATCCATTTTCATATATTATTGGATCTTTATATCTTGAACCTTTTTCTTCCGTTTGATGAGCATGCCATACACAAAATTCATCGAATCCAGCATCCTCAATCTTTTGTCCTTTGTTCCTTTCTTCGGGCATTTGATCTGGAGGATTATATGAATATAACTGCCACTTGCCAGATATTAAGGTTTTGTAACCATTTTCAGAAAACATATGACCAAATGTCTTTTCTTCAGGATGCATTAATCCAAATCCTAAATAATTTCTAAAGTTATATTTTCCTGTCATAAGCTGAATACGAGTGGGGGTACATAGAGGTTGAACATGTGCATTTTCAAATCTAATTCCAGTTTTGGCTAATTGATCTAATATGGGTGTTTTATATGATGTCCCACCATTTGAACCTATTACTTCGTATCCTAAATCATCAGAAAGAATCAATATAATGTTTGGTTTTTTGTTCATTTTTTTCTCCATTTTTATCCTCTTTCTCCTTTATCGTATTCAGCGTACATATATGGATGATTATCATCAAAAGATGTTAAAGGTTTTGGGTTTTTTTTTCTCCCAGGTGGTCTTACTTCATTACCGACAATACTTAATGATTTATCTCCCAATTCTTTTCTGAAACTATCTATATAAGATAATAATTGATTAACTAAATTTTTATTTTCATTAAATAAATTATTACTTTCACTTATATCTTTTTCTAGATCATATAATTCATTCACATTATTACCTTCTTTTTTAATATGAAGTTTCCAGTTCTTATATCTAATAGCTTCTAAATTATCTTCATTATAATAAAAGAAAATGTCTCTCTTAGAAGATATTTCATTTGAGAAAAATAGATCTGACATTTCTATTCCATCAATTTTTTTCACAGGTAATTCTCCACCTATTAATTTTGTTATTGATGGTAAAAAATCCATTGTTGTAGCAATTTCATTACAGACTGAACCAGCCTCTACATTACCAGGCCATCTGATTATGCATGGGACCCTTTGACCACCTTCCCAAGTTTGACCTTTTCTTCCTCTTAAATCCCCATTGCTTCCACCTTGATTTTGTAACCTTGAGCCATTATCACTTGTAAAAATAACTATGGTATTCTCATCAATTCCTAACTCTTTTAATTCATCAAAAATCACCTGAGTTGACCAATCTATACTTGCTACACATGCACCATAATCTCCATTTTTAGATTCATTTACAAATTTTTCAGCAGCATAAAGAGGTAGATGAACTTGCATGTGAGCCAGATATAAGAAAAAGGGTTTGTCTTGATTATTCCTTATAAATCTTACTGCATCTTCTGTGTATCTCTCGGCAATGGATCTCTGATCAGGTTGTTCTTGTATTACTTCTTTATCCCTAATTAATGGAAGAGGAGGCCTGTCCCATTCAGTAACTTTTGCAAGAGTTGAGTTCTCTGGGTAGTAATCAACTATTTCTTTTTGTATACCCATATCATTACTGTAGGGAATTCCAAAGTAAGAATCAAAACCATGATTTGTTGGAAGAAATTCTTCTTGATCACCACAATGCCATTTACCTATAATTTTTGTGCTATATCCTGATTTTTTTACAATTTTTGCTATTGTATCTTCTTCTGTATTTAGACCTATTCCTTGTCCTGGAAACAATACCCCAAGTCCATCAAAAGTTCCAAAACTAATCCTTTGAGGATAACAACCCGTCAATAGCGAAGCTCTAGATGGAGAACATACAGGAGAACTTACATAGAAATCTAAAAACTTTTTTCCCTCATTAGCCATCTTATCTAAGGTAGGGGTTTTATTTTTTTTTGACCCAAAGCATCCTAAATCGCCATAACCGAGATCATCAGCAAAAATGATTATTATATTTGGATTATTTTCTTTGGAAGTAATGATAGCTTTCTATTTTTGATTTATAATTATCTTAGATTTTTATATTATTAAAAGTGAGATATCTATGGATAAAATACTAAGTTTTTATGAATTTAATTTTTTTGATTTATCCGAAGTTAAAGAAAATCAAAAGAAATTATCTATTAAGTGTAAAAAACTAGATATTAGAGGAACAATTATCTTAGCCGAAGAAGGAATCAATGGAACTATTTCAGGGACTGTGGAAAATATTGATTTTATTGAAGTTTTTTTATCTAAAATTGGTTACAAAGCGAATATTAAAACTTCATATTCAAAAAAGACTCCATTCAAAAGATTAAAAGTGAAAATACAAAATGAAATAGTTACTTTTAATCAATTGGGTAAATTTGCATCTAATACTGGAGATTTTATTGAACCCGAAGAATGGGATGATTTTATTCAAAGTGGAGATGTAAAAATTGTAGATGTAAGAAATTATTATGAAACAGTTATTGGAAAGTTTCCTAATTCTATAGATCCACAAACTGAAACATTTACAGAATTTAAGAATTTTATTGATAGAGAACTTATTAAGTTAAAGCACAAAAAAATTGCAATGTATTGTACAGGTGGTATTAGGTGTGAAAAAGCTTCTTCTTATATGAAAAATATTGGATTTAAAAATGTATTTCAGTTAAAGGGTGGAATTATTAATTACTTAAATACTAAGGATAAAAATAATGGTGTTTGGGAAGGAGAATGTTTTGTATTTGATGAAAGAGTTTCCCTAGATTATGGTTCTGAAGTTGGTAATTTTGAATTATGTCATGGATGTAGAAATCCCATTGATGAATCTGATAAAAAATCTATTTATTTTGAAGAAGGCGTTAGTTGCCCAAATTGCATTAATATTAGAAGCGATAATCAGAGGAATAGATCCAGAGAGAGACAAGCTCAAACACAATTTGTTAAAAAAATGAAAAAATCTTCTAGATAACTTTAGAGAGGATTTACTCCTCCTTGAAAACAAAGATTGAACATCAATAACAATATTGATACTAATAGAAGTCCTGCTATAGAACTAAATATTATTTTTGAAAATAATATAATTATTTTTTTGCGTTGTGCTTTCAAATTAACTCGCTCGTATTAACTCTCCATTATATAAAAGAGTTTCTTGACCTGCTACTACAGCTTTTTTACCATTAACAAAAACAAATGATATACCACTAGGGCCATTTTTTGGATTTATATATGTAGCATTGTCTTTTATTTCGCTTTCATTGAAAATAACCAAATCTGCAAAATTATTTTCTTTTATTAGACCTCTGTCTTTTATATTGAATTTTTTAGCAGGCATTTCAGTCATTTTATGTATAGCATTTTCCATTTTTAAGGATTGTTTTTTTATTACGTATTCTTCTAATATCCTCGGGTAAGTTCCCCATGCTCTTGGATGCGGTTTTGATCCAACATCAAGCCCATCTGTACCTATCATAACCAACTTATGTTGCATTATTTCAACAACGTCTTCTTCTTTCATTCCAAAAGCTGCAACTAAAATTTTATCTGAAACATCAATTAATTTTTCTACAGTTTCTTCAGTAGGAAGATCGTAAAAATTTTGTATGTCTTCAAGAGTTTTCCCTTCAAGACTTTCTTCTCCTGGAACAGAACATAATAAAACTTCATTACTAGTAGATTTACCCATGGGACTATATTTACTTGATTCATCAAAGGTCCCATTAATATACAAAGCTTTAAGCATTGTTGATCTTGCCGTATAGGGATATTGGTCCGCATTAATATCAATTCCATTAAGATTGTGATTTTCAATAATTTCTAATGCCTTTCCTACTTTTCCCCAGTTCTCCTTTCCAACTGCTTTTAAATGAGAAATTTGTATTTTTGTTCCAGCTTTAGTACCAATATGTATAGTCTCAGAAATTGAATGGAATAATTTTTCTGCTTCATTCCTCATATGTGATACATATACTCCATTATATTTTTTTAAGGGTTTAGTCAGGTTGATAATTTCTTCTGTATTGGAATACCGCCCAGGTTCATAAACTAAGCCTGTAGAAAAACCTAAACAACCTGCTTCCATTCCTTCTTCGACAAGATAGATCATTTTATTTAGCTCATCTGAGTTAGGTATTTTCTTATTTATTTCATTTAAAATGGCTCTCCTTATTGTATGATGACCAATTAGTACTCCGACATTGATTGAGGGAGGATTTTTTTCAATGAGGTCAAAAAAATCTGCGAAATTGTTCCATTTATATTTAAGTGAATCGACCTGATATAATGCTGACATTTGTTCTTTAGCAGCTCCGTATGGAGAAATTCCAAATCCACAGTTCCCAACAATCATCGTAGTTATCCCTTGAAGGATATTATGAGTTATTCTTCTTTCAGATAATATTTTAAAATCATCATGAGAATGGACGTCTATGAAGCCAGGACAGACAATACTATCTTTTGCATTTATTATTTCTTTACTTTCAGCATTAGAGAGTAGGCCTATAGTATCTATTTTTTCCCCTATAATTCCTATATCACCTTTATAAGATTTTTTATTACTACCATCTATAATGGTTCCATTAGTAATTAAAGTATCGAACATTTAATGAAATTTTCCTCTACCAAGTATTGGTACTACTTCTTCTAATTTATTATTCTTATGTACATAGTAATTCTCATGAAGATTTATTGTTGTATCTGAATGCTTTGGTCTTACCAATACCTTATCTCCAATTTTTATATCCACATCGGTTTCCAAAATACATTTACAATGTTCTTCAGACAAGCTTATTAGCTTTATACCCTTTGGGAAAATTACGTCTGGTAATCCTTGATCATTTGAAACTGATTTAAGCCCACAGTCAATCACTATTCTATTCTCCCTTTTAGAAATGACTGTAGTTATTAGTGATAGGGCAGGAGTGAAATCATTAAAAACCTTTAAGTAATTCCCGTCCATAAATATATATGACCCACATTGTAGTTCAGTAATTCCTTCAATCTTTCCTGTGATATTATAAGTTCCAGTTCCACATGCAGATACTATGTTTACTTCAATTCCATTTTTTTTAAGTAAATTAGCTGAGTTAAGAAGTTTATTCATGGCTTGAGTTGTATTATCTACCCTTTCTTCGTAGTCACTAATGTTAACTGTATGTCCTTCGTACCCCATTACTCCTTCAAACTGTAGACCAGGGCTATCAATAATTTTTTTTGTAAAATCAACTATCTCTTCTAGTTCTACTCCACATCTATCCATACCCACATTAACTTCAATTATTACACTTAAGACCTGATTGTTTTCTGAAAATATTTTTGAGAGTTCTTCTACATTTGACAAATCTTCCACTGCAATAATAATTTTCGATTTCTTTGATGCCTGAATTAATCTATTTATTTTTTTTGCCCCAACTATTTGATTTGGGATCAATATTTCTGGTATACCATTTTCTGCCATGATTTCTGCTTCACCTAATTTTGCACAACATATACCTATTGCTCCAGCTTTAATCTGCTTTTTAGCCCAATAAGGACTTTTGTTCGTTTTTGAATGAGGTCGCATTGATACATTGTTTTCATTTGCAAATTTTTGCATTTTGTTGATATTGTTTTCTGCTATGTCTAAATCAACAATTATGGAAGGAGTATCTATTTCTGTGATATTTATACCTTTTTGATAGAATTCATTATTATTTGTCATTATTTCCTCTTTCAATTAAGTAAATAAGGTTTTATCACCTTACTGGTAATGATATTTATTATTATCATTAAGAAGAAAATGAAAATAAATAGTTTTAAATAGCAAATTGAGCAATAATTCAAAATCATTCACAATTAGATTAAAGAGGATTTCAATTTTTATAGTAATAATTTTACTCATAATCAATTTGGTTTATTTTAGATTTTTTTGATAATGAAAACTACGAAAAGAAAAATAGGAATAATAGGATTTGGTAATTGGGTAATTCAAACTTATTTACCCATACTGAAAGAATTGGACACTTCTATTATAAAAAGTGTTGCTTGCCGTAGTTCTTTAACTTTAAAAAAAACAGAATCATTGGTTCCAAAAGAATGTTTTATAACAAATGATTGGATAGTGGTGTAATTATATGAGAAATAAAATTATCTTTCTTCTATTCATATTAATATTTTTTTTGATTAGCTGTTCCAGCGAAGAAGATATTTCTGATGATATTAAAGAAAAAGAATATATCCATCATGTCTCTAACTTTTCTGTATCCGGAGAGAAACTGAGTATTTTTGATCCAGCGTCTGAAATTGATTCTACTAAAGGGAAAGAATCTCCCAAGATAAATTATTTATTAGAATCTCAAAACGTTTATGTTGATTATCCTGATGAAAGACCAACTATATTTTTATTTGTTGCACATTGGTGCCCATATTGCCAAAGTGAGATTCCAATTGTAAAGAATTGGATACAAAATGAACAACTTTTTGAACAAGGAGTAAATATTGTTTTAGTAGTTACTAATATCAATCCAGATAAATCTAATTATCCTCCAGATTTATGGCTAAATAGAGAAGAATGGGAATATCCGGTTATTTATGATGACAATTTCAGTACACTGGGGAAATATTTTGGCATTCCAGCATTTCCATATTGGGTATTCACTGAGCCAGATGGAACAATTGCTTTTAGGTATGCTGGATCACTTTCTGAAGAACAATTATTAGATATAATTTATCTACACACCAAATAATTATTTTTTATGTTTTAAACCCTTGATTTTTTTGATCTTCAACCTTTGAATCACCATTAAATATCTTAAATGTCTTTTTTTTTGCTCAAATCGGTTGATTAACGTATTTTTCGTGTACAATGATACAAATAGATCCTACCTAATAGTAGGTATCTGTTTTTTAACTACGGAATAATAACTATAACTACGGAGGATATGTATGTTTAGAAAATTCCAGTTTGGACTTGTATTGGTTGCAATGCTCTCAATGGGTGTAGTAGCTATGTCTTGTTCAGATGAAGAGGCGGAGGAAGTTACCAACACAACTAATGCTAGTGCTGCTGCTAAAGCTGCACCACCTGCTGCAAAAGCTGCTGCTAAAGCTGCCGCTCCTGCTGCAAAAGCACCAAAAGTTGTTGAAACTTCTAAAACCACAAAAGCTGCAACTGCGGATGACCAAGCTGCAGGATTAGGAGAAGGTGATGTATCGTGGCCAAGCTTATCAGATAGTATGCCAAGTTCATTCAGTGAATCTCCTTTATGTGCTGCTCAAGCTGCTGCGGGTACAATACCTGCACTTGAGGATAGATTACCTGATAATCCACTTGTAATCTCACCTGCCGAGAGTATCGGTGAGTATGGAGGAACATGGTTTAGAGGATTTACAGGACCAGCAGATGGACAGAATATGGAAAGACCTATGAAAGACCATTTGCTATTTTTTGGTACTAACATGACAGACGTTCAAGCTAACATTGGTGAAAGCTGGACTTCTAATGCTGATGCTACAGAATTCACAATAACTCTTAGAAAAGGGTTAAAGTGGTCAGACGGTGATGATTTTAACACCGATGACATTATGTTCTGGGTTGACAACATGTTATCAGATGAAGAAATCAACCCTTCTCCGCCTGCATGGGCGAAGTCTGGTGGAGAGCTTCTAAAATTTACAGCTCTTGACAAAGAAACAATTCAAATCAATTCATTAGAACCCTATGGTCTATTGATAACTTTGATTGCTTCAGTTGTTGTTGCTGGACCTCATACAAGAGGTGACGGAGGAGATGGGCTATATGCACCTAGTCATTATCTAAAGCAATTCCATCCTAACTTTATTGATGGTGGAGTAGCTGCTGCTAATGCTGCTGCTGAAGCTGAAGGATATGACAACTGGGCTAAGTACTTTTTATTCAAGAACCATGCTAATGCAAACCCAGACTCTCCAATGATGACAGCTTGGAAGGTTACTCAACCAATTACTTCAGAACAGTGGGCTTTAGAGAGAAATTGTTTCTACTACGCTGTTGATACTGATGGTCAACAACTTCCATACATGGATTATGTTGTTCTAGACTTGGCTGAAAACCTAGAAGTTTTGAACCTTAAGGCGATTGCTGGTGAATATACAGTACAAGGTCGTCACATAGACTTATCAAAACTTGCTGTTTTCAAAGAAAATTCTGACAAAGGTAACTACAGAATTCAATTCTGGAGACAACCTGAAAGTGGAATAGCTAACTTATACATTAACGAAGACTGGGGAAGAGGTCCTAATGGTTCGCCTGAATTAGCTTCATTCTTAACCAATAAGGATTTCCGAGCTGCTTTGTCAATGGGTACTGAAAGAGACGAAATCAACGAAGTATTCTTCCTTGGATTAGGTGAAGTTGGTGGGCTTTGTGCCGGCTGGGATGATCCTAATAACCCTGGAAAATACATCGGTGAAGATTATGTTCAATTTAATCCAGATGCAGCAAATGCATTATTGGACGCAATGGGATTGGACAAAAGAGACTCTGAGGGTATGAGATTAATGCCAAGTGGTGAAAAAATTGTTGTTACACACAGCGTTGCTGTGGCTGCGTTCGAAGACTATGAAGGAATTGATGGTATGGTCATTGAACAGTGGAGACAAAACCTTGGTGTTGATGGTAAATTAGATGCTCAAGAAAGAAGTCTTTGGTCAGGAAGAATAGACACTAATGAAGCTCAGCTTAATAGCTGGGAATCATCCGGTCGAGCTGGAGCTATCATTACACCTAACCATTTAGGTATGGTTGGTGCTGGTGGATTTATTGCTCGAGTATCAGCTACAGACCATTTAGATGGTATATATGCTGATGGATGGATGGGTGAGTGGCAACGACTTTACGATGAGGCTGTGAGTGATGGATCAAAATACGCTCCAAACCTTCAAAGAGTTGTTGAATTAAACTGTGAGAATGTAAACCCAATCACAACAGTGATGAACAAACCTACATACACAGCTATAATAAAAAAGAACGTTCATAACGTTCCAAATCCACTTCCATTCTCTTACCACGCACAAACTTCAGGAAATGGTTTTCCTGAGACTTGGTGGTTAGAAGGCGGAAATCAATAAAATAATATAAAACAAAATTATTTTGTAATTTTTGTGAGTATTATATATAAAAAGGGGACATCCAAAAGATGTCCCCTTTTTATATTGAATTTTTTATAACTTTACTTCTATAATGTGGTATATATAATTGATATATGTTAAATTTCCTTATAAGAAGAACTGTATTTATGTTTGTCGCATTATTTGCCGTGACAGTTATTTCCTTTTTTATTATTAATTTGCCTAAAGGAGATTATGTAACTGCCTATATTGCTCAACTTCAAGCTACTGGAAGTCTCGTAGATGCTGATGAAGCATCAAATCTTAGAAAGTTTTATGGCTTAGATAGACCATTGTACATTCAATACCTCAAATGGATAAGCCAGATTGTATTAGAGCAAAATTTAGGTTTTTCTTTTGAATACAACCAACCTGTTACAGTAGTTATTGCTGAAAGATTATTGTTAACAATTATATTAGCAATAGCGACAATTATTTTCATATGGATTTTTGCTATTCCTATAGGAATTATTTCTGCTGTTAAACAATATTCTTTTTGGGATTATCTTTTTACCTTTTTAGGTTTTATAGGATTGGCTATTCCTGATTTTATGATTGCACTTATAATGATGTATCTTTTCTTTGTTTGGTTTGATTTTAGTCCAGGGGGTTTGTTTTCCCCAGAGTTTTCTCAGGCTGCTTGGTCTTATGCAAGAGTAATGGATCTAATCGAACATATGTGGATCCCAATTGTTGTATTAGGTACTGCAGGTACAGCACAATTGATTCGAATAACTAGAGCTAATTTATTGGATGAATTAGCTAAACCATATGTAGTAACTGCTAGAGCTAAAGGACTTTCTGAGTGGAAAGTAATAGCTAAATACCCTGTTAGAATAGCATTAAATCCCGCTATTAGTTTAACTGCATATATTTTACCTTTTTTAATTTCAGGAAGTGTTATAGTGGGGGTAGTTTTGTCTTTACCTACGGTAGGTCCTATGTTGGTTAAAGCACTTGTTGCTCAAGATATGTATTTGGCAGGTGGAATTATTTTACTTGTAGGATTTATGACAGTTATTGGAACGTTTATTTCTGATTTATTGCTACTTTGGATTGATCCAAGAATTAGATTTGAAGGATCATAAAATTATAATGAATTATTTATCAAAAATAAAAAATAAATTTTTTAGTGACAAAATACCAGAAGAAATAATCGTTCAAGAAGATGAATCTATACAAATTGCCACACAAAGGCAGTTGATATGGCGAAGGTTTAAAAGACACAGATTAGGATTTGCATCTTCTATAGTAGTAATTTTATTTTATGTTGTAGTACTTTTTGCAGATTTTTTGGCTACTTCAGTTCCTGTACATTACGGGGCAGCGAGAGGTTTTATGCCCCCTCAGCCAATTAAATTTTTTCAGGAAGGTGATTTTTTGAGTGTGTGCCACGTTATTGGTGAAAGAAACCTGGAATCATTTCGTATGGAGCATA
Source organism: Dehalococcoidia bacterium (assembly GCA_029940375.1). Lineage (GTDB taxonomy): Bacteria > Chloroflexota > Dehalococcoidia > Lucifugimonadales > Lucifugimonadaceae > TMED-70. The sequence continues at coordinate 11,582 of JAPYUX010000003.1, forward strand.
CTGCTGATTGTAATAATAGAGAGCCCTTACAATTATTTGGAAAAGGGTATGAATACAAATTGTGGGGACTATTTAAAACTGACAGACACCTTTTTGCAATGAAAAACCCAGATGCGAATGTAGATGAGTGGATCCACCTTATGGGAACCGATAAACAAGGAAGAGATGTGTTTTCAAGAGTTATGCACGGAACTAGAGTATCTTTAACAATAGGAATAATTGGAGTTGGATTAAGTATTGTTTTTGGTATATTTATTGGATCTATTTCGGGATACTATGGAGGACTTATTGATTCATTATTGCAAAGATTTATCGAAATAATTCGCTCAGTTCCTACGATCCCACTCTATATGGGTTTTTCAGCTGCTTTTCCTGCAGATTGGACAATTAATCAGGTTTACTTTATGATTACAGTTATTATTTCATTATTTGCATGGACAGATTTGGCAAGGGTTATTAGAGGAAGGTTTTTATCTTTAAGAGATGAGGACTTTGTTGTTGCTGCAAGATTAAATGGAGCAAGTACTATGAGAATTGTTTTTGTTCATATGTTACCTTCATTTTATAGTCATATTATTGCTCAAGCATCCCTAGCTTTACCTTTAATGATAGTTACAGAGACTTCTCTTAGTTATTTAGGTTTAGGTTTAAGGCCGCCGGCAATAAGTTATGGTGTACTTTTAAAAGATGCTCAAAATGTGCAAGCAGTTGCACATAGTCCATGGTTATTCTTACCAGCAATTTTCGTAATCGTGGTTATTTTAGCTTTAAACTTTATGGGAGATGGTATTAGAGATGCCGCTGATCCCTACCAAGAGGTATAAAATATGACAACTAAAAACAAATTAGAAAAAAAATCCATACTAGAAGTAAGAGGCTTGAAGACTTATTTTTATACAACAGATGGTACGGTTAAAGCTGTAGATGGAGTTGATTTGGATGTATTCCCAAAAAAAACTTTGGGAATCGTAGGAGAAAGTGGGTGCGGTAAAAGTATAACTACTAAATCTATTTTAAGATTGATTGATTATCCAGGTAGAACAATTGAAGGTGAAGTTAATCTCAAAGGAGATACTTTGAAAGATTCAGTGGATTTATTAAAATTAAAACAAAATGGTACTGAATTACGACAGATTAGAGGTGGCAGAATTTCTATGATATTTCAGGAACCAATGACTTCCTTCAGTCCAATACATACTATTGGGAATCAAATAATTGAAGCAATCAGGTTGCATTCCAAATTAGGCAAATCTGAAGCATTAGAATTTGCAGAAGATTGGCTGATCCGAGTTGGAATGTCAAATCCCAGCCAAAGACTTAAGCAATATGCTTTTGAACTTAGTGGAGGTCAAAGACAGAGAGCCATGATAGCTATGGCTTTATGTACGAACCCAGATATATTAATTGCCGATGAACCTACAACAGCTTTGGATGTTACAACACAAGCTCAAGTTCTAGATTTATTAAAAGAAATGCAAGAGAAAAATGGCATGTCTATAATAATGATTACTCATGATTTGGGGGTAATTGCGGAATTAGCTGATGATGTTTCTGTTATGTATTTAGGTAAAGTCGTGGAAAGTGGTACTATCCGTCAGGTATTTAAAAATCCTAAACATCCTTATACGCAAGCTCTCTTAAGTTCTATTCCTTCTTTGGCTACAGGACATAGAGAGAGGCTGCCTATTCTTACAGGTACAATTCCTCATCCACAGGCTAGGCCTGCGGGATGTCCATTCAATCCTAGATGTAAAGATTTTATAGAAGGAACATGTGAAGTGAGCTTCCCTAATCAAGAAATAATAGAAGAGGGACATTTAGTTAATTGTCATCTTTATAATAAGTAGGTATTTATGTCAGCAACAAAAACACAAAATGAAAATATAGTAGAAGTAAAAAATTTAAAAAAATATTTTCCTCTAACACAAGGTATATTTCAAAAAGTCGTAGGACATATTAAGGCTGTTGACGACGTTTCTTTTGTAATTCCTAGAGGAAAAACAGTTGGACTTGTAGGAGAATCAGGATGTGGTAAAACTACTATTTCTAAGTGTATTTTAAGAGCTATTGATCCAACCTCTGGTGAAATTAATCTGAATACAGAACAAGGAAGTAAGAATATTGCAGATATGCGAGAAAAGGAACTAAGGCCTTTAAGAAAAGAAATGCAATTGATTTTTCAAGATCCTTTTTCTTCATTAAATCCTCGCATGAACCTTTTTGATATTGTTAGTGAACCTTTGTTATTAAATGGTGTAAAAAGCAGAGTCGAGAGACAGGATAGAGTAGAGGAACTTTTGTCAAAAGTTGGGCTTAGGCCGGAATATATGGTACGTTTTCCACATGCATTTAGTGGCGGCCAAAGACAAAGAATTGGAATTGCTCGAGCATTAGCTTTAAATCCTTCTCTAATTGTTTGCGATGAACCTGTTTCTGGATTAGATGTTTCAGTACAGGCTCAAGTTATAAACCTATTGATGGATTTACAAGATGAATTAGGATTATCATACCTGTTTGTGTCTCATGATTTAAGTATTGTTCGACAAATAAGTGATAGTATTCAGGTGATGTATTTAGGCAGATTAGTTGAAAATGGAACTCCTGAAGAAATCTTTTCATCTCCGAAACATCCTTATACAGAAGCTCTAATTTCAGCCGTTCCACAAGCAGATCCAGATATGCCAAAAAATCATCAAACCTTAATAGGAGAAATTCCAAATCCTTCTAATCCACCAAATGGGTGTTATTTCCATCCACGATGTGCCTATGCAACAGATGAATGTAAAAAAACCAATCCTGCTTTAACTGTTGATAAATCAGGGAGATCTTTTAGTTGTCATAATGCAAAAGATATAAAACTTACTGGTCTTATTTGATAACTATGTATTTTAAAATTACCTTTTTCATTTTTAGCCTCTTTCTCATTCTTCTTTCTTGTTCATTTGATGAAAAAGAAGATTATTCACAATTAGAAGAATGGCGAGCTGAATTAAGAACAGAAATGATTCAATCAAGAAGAGATTTAATGTCTACATCTGACTTAAATATAAAATCGGAAATTTTTATAAATGAACACATAAAATTTTATAATTGGTTAAAATCAAAGATTTCTCCTGAGTATATAGATCCAACTTGTGACGATCAGATACTTAAAAAACACCTTATACCTCAATTAGAATCTGTAAAATTGCTCATATCTTTTAGTGACCCCAAGGATGATTTTTTTGAAATATACCCACTGCCTCCCGAAATATTACATATTTTAGGTCCTAGCGATACCAAAGGCATAGAAAATGATGTAATTGAATTGATCGATAAAGAGAATCTAAATTGGTCAGTCAGTTATTCAAGAGCACCGTTGAAATTAATAAAAAAAGACGTATGGTATATAATACCTACCAAAATAACGGAATCAGTATATAAGGGATGTAAATTATGACGTCAAAAGTTTTTTATACAAATAGGTACATTGATACACAAAAAGGAAAAGTTGTAGAACTTGATAGCGCTATTTTAACTGAAGATGAAGTTATTGTAGCCATTGATACAAAAGATGCTATTTCAAGCCATCCTGATTATAATAATGCAGAAAAAATTACCCTAAAAGGAACTGTTCTCCCTGGATTGGTTGATAGTCATGTTCATCTTATAGGATTAGGAACAGGTATTGCTGGGGATGACCTAGTTAAATTAGATGATAATTTGTTAGCCATAAATGGAGCACAAAATGCAAGAAAACATTTAGATTCTGGAGTTACAACTATTAGAGATTGTGGAGCTAAAAATCAAACAACATACATGATTAAAAAAGCCAAAGAAATGGGCTTGATAAATACACCAGATTTAATAATAGCGGGGAGACCAATAACTATTATTGGTGGACATTTGAACTGGTTTGGAGAAGTTGCAACGGGAGTTAAAGAATGTGTAGCATCTGTAAGAAGATTAGTAATGGATGGAAGTGATTTTATCAAAATCACAGCTACAGGAGGAAGTACAGGGACATCAAGAGTAGATGTAAGATCATTTAATATTGAAGAAATGACTGCAATAGTAGATGAAGCTCATAAGTTTGGTATTCACATCGCTGCTCACTGCGTAAATATAGATGGAATCAAAACGGCAGTTGATGCAGGAGTAGATACAATAATTCATGGAAAGTTTATGAATGCTAGTGGGGATTTAGAATTTGATGAAGATCTAGCAAAAAAAATGTCAGACAACGGTATTTTTATAAATGCTACTTTGCATCAAGGAAGAGAGAGAATTTGGCAACTTAAAGAACTTGCCAAAAATAAAAAGTTGTCAAGTATAGAAAACACTGAAATTCACGCTTTTGAGAAAAACTGGGATGATTCAAAAAAAATGTGGAATAAAATTATTGATTCAGGTATTCAATTAGTTGCAGGATCAGATGCTTCTTGGCAACATTATAAATTGGGAGGCACTAGCTTTCAAGATGAAATTCATGCGCATGTTTCTATAGGAATGACTCCAATGGAAGCAATCCAATCAGGAACAATATATGCTGCTAAATCTTGTTGGGTGGATGAGAAAGTAGGATCTTTAGAACCTGGTAAGATAGCAAATATTATTGCTGTAGATGGTAACCCCGAAAAAAACATTGAAGATTTACGAAATATCAATTCCATTATTTATAGAGGCTATATTCATAAATAAAATTACTATCTAACTAGACGCCTGAATGGTTCTGTTAATATAGGTGCTTCCAAGAAATCTTCAAAGTTTGAATTCATAGCTTTTTCAATCACTTTTAATGTTTTCTCAATAGCATTTGCAGTAATAGTAATGTCCTCTTTGTTATGTGACATATTAGGATGGAAAACAGTAGTCATATGTATTCCTTGTTTAGCCATTTCTTGAACAAATAAAGTCTTTGCAAATGGAATCAATTCATTATCTACATTGAATTGAATTACTGGGCATGAATTTATTCCAGCCATTTCAACATCAACATTAGAATTAGAACAAATTTCTGAAATTTTTGATTTTAATTCCTTACCGTAATCATCAAACCATTTTTCAGAATTATTTTTTAGTAAATATTCAATTGTAGCCTTTGATGCTGCTAAACCTATAGTGTCAGTCCAATATGTACTTGAGACAAACATTCTATCAGCAGGTTCCATTGCTTCATAAGATCCTACAACTGCACCCATTGGATATCCATTAGACATTGCCTTAGCAAAAACACTCATGTCTGGAGTTACTCCAAGTCTTTTTTGAGCTCCCCCCACAGACATGCGCCAACCAGAACTCACTTCGTCGAAAATAAACAAAGAACCATTTTTATTGGTCATTGATTTTACTTCTTCTAGATACCCTGTTACAGAATAATCAGATCTCATTGGCTCCATCATCACAGCTGCAACTTCATCTCCATGTTCATCAAGAAGGCTTTTAAGTTGATTTAGATCTCCATAAGTAAAAGGAATAGCTGTACCTTTTAAAACTTTCGGAACACCTATGGGTTCAATACCTGCAAAAGGAAATCTCCCATCTTCAGGATTTACTAGATAATTAGCTGATTGATACCAATCGTGCCACCCATGATATCCACTGAAAAGTATTTTATCTCTTCCTGTAGTTCCCCTAGCAATTCTTACAGCTACCGCACAAGCGTCTCCACCACCTTTTGCATAGCGAACCATTTCGGCACTAGGAATTTCATTTATAAGAATTTCTGCCAGTTCTATTTCTAATGAATGATTAATAGTATGGATACTTCCTTTATCAATTTGATTTTTAACAGCATTATTAACATAACTGTGCGAATGTCCTAAAATTATTGCAGAAACACAATTCATCCAATCTAGATATCTATTCCCGTCTACATCTACAAAATAGCCTCCTTTCGAACTTTCTGCATAAAGAGGATTAAAGCCATGTGCAAATTGACTAGATCTTTTACTAATCAATTGAGTTTTACCTGGGATAATTTTCTCTGCTTGTTTGTATAGATCTAGTGATTTTTGTATGCTATGTTTTTTCATATAAATTTCTTTTTTTACAATATTAATATTTAAGGTAAGGTTCAAATATGAAAATCGCAATACTAAAGAAACCATATTGCATTGAAATTCAAGAAGTAAAACTAAAAAATAATCTTGAATCTGATGAAATAAGAGCAAAAACTGTTGTTAGTGCATTAAAACTTGGTACAGATCGAGGTAACTATGAGGGCGCCGAAGATGTTCCAGGTGCGCCTACTTATCCAAGATGGGTAGGGGATTCAAATCTAGCCATAGTTGAAGAAATTGGATCGAATGTTCAACAGTTTAAAGTTGGAGATAAAGTAATTGCTCAACTTCCACATCAATCAGAATGGATAGCTTCTGAAAATTCAAATATTTGCGGTGTTCCTGATGGAATAAAAAATGAAGACGCCGTTTGGGCTACTTTATACTCTTTAAGTGGGTTTTGTTTCACAAAAGGAGGATTTATTCCTGGCGAAAATGTTGCTGTAGTTGGGTTAGGAATATTAGGACTAGGTGCTGTAGCACTTAGCCCTCTCTATGGTGCAAACAAGACTATTGCAATAGGAAACAGTGAAATTAGAAATAAAATGGCTGAAAGTGTAGGAGCTGATCATTCTGTATTAAGTGATGATAAGAATTTAGAGGAAAAACTTAATGAATTTACAGAAAATGAAGGAATAGATTTAGTTATTCTTACAGCAAATCCTTGGGATGCATATATTTCTAGTTTGAAAAGTGTAAGAACTGGTGGAAGGATTGCAAACGTTGCTCTTTCAGGTCGAGGAGAGGAAACAACATCTTTTAATCCTTTCCCAATGGAACATTTTTATAGTAAAGGAATTAGTATCATAGCAGTAAGTGGAGGTTATCCTGCAAACCCCAGAATGACTTCTTGGAAAACTCGTTGCCTGTCGATTCTTAACCTTATGAAGAAAAATAAATTGAATCCCAGTGTACTTAATACCCACAGAATGAATTATACAAAAATCCCTGAAGCATACGATTTAATGACAAAGAGAGATAAACAAATGCTTGGGGTTATTTTTGACTGGGAGATATGATATGACATTAGATATTTCTGAAACCCTTGATCGAACCATAAAAAGTTGGATTAAAGAAAAATTAACTGTAACTGAAAGAGTTAAAATAAAAGAAAAGATAGTACATGTTGGCGATATTTCTAAAGAAGAAAAAAATGAGAGACCAATTTGGTTTTTTGATTATCAGAATGAGATTTATCTTGGATCAAATGAAAATGTAAGAGAAGAAATTCTTGATTTGATCGATAGATTAGGTAGAGACATGATTTTTTCAGCCTTCGGTATGTATGAAATTTCTAGAATTACACATAAATTTGGATATTACGTATGGGGACCAAGTTGGTTTATGTTTGCTGAACAAAATCAATGGATCAACATAAATAAACACAAAGTAGAAATTTTAAATCAAAAAGAAACTGAAAAGCAATTGGATTTTGGAATATTTTGGCACAATTATAGAAACTGTATTCGAAGCTTCGTCGTAAAAAAGAATAAAAAAATCCTAGCTGCAGCAACATTATTTAAAATAAATGATAATTTTGCAGAAATAGGAGTAGATACGCATCCTGAAGCTCAATTATCTGGACTAGGAAGTACAGTTTATTCTGCAGCAGGAACGTGGGCTTATGAAAATAATATAATACCTTTTAGTTCAGTAGGACCTTGGAATGTACCATCTACTAGAACTCAATTAAAATGTGGGATGAAGTATGTAGGTGTTGATATGAAAGGAACTAAGGAATTCAAAGTACCACCTCAAATTTTGGGTTCTCCAAGTAGAGAGATTAGAGTTGAAAATTACTATCCAAAATGGGCTTTTAACAAGGAAATATATTAACTGTATAAAATTGAACTGAAATTATTAGTTAATAATTAATAACTAAAACGTGTGATTAATTTATATGTATTTTGTAAAATATAATTAAGTCTGTTCTAAGGGAATTTTATGAATTTATTTGAAATGGTGATAAAAAGCACTAAGGTTCTTCTAAAACCAAAAAACTTATTGTCAACATATAAACAAACAAAAATACGTTACCATATTGTAACTGAACCTTCATATAAAGAAATGCAATTTGAAGGTAATGATTCTGTTATACGACATGGAGTGGTAACAGCTCAAACCCCTATGGTTGTTACACCAGATTTCTTGTATAGAACTTCAGGTTTTGGTGATGATGCCAAAGAATATATTAGGGAATTAACCAAAATGTTGGGTAAAAAGGAACCTGCTTTATTATATACCTATAAAAATGAATCTACAGATATGGAAATTGTAGCCGGGAATCCTATGGAAGTTTCAGAACGAATAAAGAAGCGCCTTGTTAACAATAATGCTAATCACACAGTGATTAGAGGAGTTAATGCTTTGTGGGATGTATCGCTTTTGAAATTTATATTTGATTACACAAGAGAATCTGCTAATAATAATTTTAATGATTTAAGTAAATCTGGATTATTAGAAGATCAAAATGGAGTTCCAGTAGCGGTTCGAAAAAGGATCCAAGGTCTAATAAATGAAGCAAAAAAAGGTAATATTAGAGCTACTGATTTACATAAAGAATTGGATGAATGGGGGCTATTTAAAGAATATGAAGATGAATTTTTATCTTTATTCAGATAACTAATCTTGCACACTTATTCTAATTCGTTTATTAATTTTCCCCTTACTTTCATGACCAATTATCTTTATATATCCAACTCTTGAAGTACTTGAAAGATGGGTCCCTCCATCTGCCTGTAAATCTAAACCATTAATATTTATAGTCCTAATTGTTTTCAATGATTCGGGCAGTAAATTGACTTTTGTTCTGATCAGGTCAGGTATTTTAAAAGCTTCTTCTCTCGGAAGGAAATCTACAGTTATTTGTCTATCTTTTTGTACTTCAATGTTTATTTTTGTCTCAATCTCTTCTGTAAACTCAGCTGATAATGAAGGAAATTCAAAATCCATACGTCCTTTGAGAGGTTCCATATTTCCTCCAGTAACCGCGGCTTGGTAATCTCTCCAAATAACACCACATAGAATATGTAATGAAGTATGTGTTCTCATTAACTTATATCTTCTCTCCCAATCTAATATACAAATTATTTCATCTCCAACTCTTAATTTTGATAAATCTGATTTACTAAGAAAATGAGCAATTTTCCCTTTTTGCCAATTGACCCTATTGATTTCGAAAGAATCTTTATCAGCTTTTATTAATCCAAAATCATTTGGTTGTCCTCCACCTCCTGGGAAAAAAATGGTTTTATCAACAATAAAATAATCTTCTATAATTTCAACAATAGTAGATTTTATTTCTCTCTTGTATGCATCAATATTGTAAATTTGTTCAGTCATGTTTTTTAATTTCACTAACTCAATAATACATTACTATACTTTAAATTTATTTAATGTTTTTTTTAAACAATTTAATATTTCTTAATATTGATATCAGAAAATTCATATAAATTCATAAATAGAAACATTTTTTGTATATAAGGAGTTGTGCTAAATGTATAAGAAAAATTTTATTGCTTTGTTATTGGTGATGTTTTTTTTATATTTTAGTTTAATATCTTGTTTTGCTAATAGTGAATCTTCAACTGTAGAAATTGATGGATCATCAACAGTTTTTCCTATTAGTGTGGCCGCAGCTGAAATTTTCAGAGAGACTCACCCAAAAGTACAGATTCCTGTAGGTATTTCAGGAACCGGAGGAGGGTTTAAGAGATTTATAGTTGGTGAAATAGCAATATCTGATGCTTCAAGACCTATAAAAGATCAAGAAATTATAGACGCTACTGAAAATGGAATTGATTTTATTGAACTCACAGTTGCTTTTGATGGATTATCAGTTGTAGTCAATAATTCTAATGATTGGGTAGATTGCCTTACGGTTGAAGAGTTGCATAAAGTTTGGGATCAAGGATCTAATATAAATAACTGGAATCAAATTCGGTCAAATTTCCCTGATATACGTATGAATCTTTATGGTCCAGGAACGGACTCAGGAACATTCGATTACTTTACCGAAGAAATTAATGGTCAAGAAGGTAGAACAAGATCTGATTATACGCCATCCGAAGATGATAATGTTTTGGTATTAGGCGTATCAGGAGATAAAGGAGCAATGGGTTACTTTGGATATGCGTACTATGTAGAAAACACAAAGAGATTGAAATTATTAGGGATTGATGATGGAAATGGTTGTGTTATTCCAAGTGAAACCAGTATCAATGATGGGACATATTCTCCTTTATCAAGACCCCTATTTATTTATGTAAATACTTCAGAAATTTTAAGAAAAGAAGTTTATGAATTTGTCAAATTCTATCTAGAAAACGGGCAGATGTTGGCTGAAGAAGGAGGGTTCGTTGCTTTGCCCCAAAGTATGTACGATATAGGGCTATCTGCAATCGCTAATAATAAATAAAGTTTATTCGTCCATAATACTAAAAAATAGCACCTTAAATAGGTGCTATTTTTGTATCATGTTTATTATAAAAATAAAGAAATCATATTATATATGGAATTATTTGCATACTCCCTTTTGGCATTTACATTTGGATCGATACCATTCTCAGTAATTCTGACTAATTTATATAAAGGCAAAGATGTTCGATCTGTGGGGGATAATAACCCTGGAGTAACAAATGCTTGGAAAATAGGAGGATCTATTTTTGGCATGATTGTATTGCTTATGGAATTTAGTAAAGCTATAATTCCAATTTATCTAGCCATCCACGTTGGAAATATTACAGGTAACAATTTGATTTTAATTTGTGTTCTACCAATCTTAGGACACGGGTTTTCACCATTTTTAAAATTTAAGGGAGGTAAAGCATTGTCTGTCACAGCCGGAATGTGGTTAGCGTTATTTGGTATAGAAGCATTTTTGGCTCTTTTTGGTTCCTTAGCTATTGTTTGGACAATACAGAAAAATGATGCTTGGACAGTAAATCTATCACATTTAGCTCTTTTTCTCTATGGAATGGTAATGGATATATCTAATCAATTTTTTACATTAAACAATTTTTTAATTACTTGGATAATTGCTGCTCTATTTATGGCGTTTAAACATAGAAAAGAACTCAGTGAATTACCAAAACTTCGTAATATTAAAAGAGATTTTAGGAGATCAGTATGAGCGATATTTTTAATTATCTTGTAATATCTGTCTGTCTGATTTCTGGATATACATTACTTGTATCTATTTTTAATGTTTTTTATTTTAAAAAACCTAAATTATTGAAACCTAAATCAAATAAAAAAATTTCTATAATAGTGCCTTGTAGGAATGAAGAAAAAAATATACTAAAGTGTGTCGATTCATTGCTAGAACAAGATTATCAAAATGTAGAAATAATTCTAGTAGATGATAATTCTTCCGATCGAACATGGTATTTGATTAACAATTTATCTAAAAATAATAAAAACATAAAATCAATAAAAGGCGCAGAACTACCTAATAATTGGCGAGGTAAGAATTGGGCATGTCATCAAGGGTTTAATTCTACAAGAGGCAATTATCTTCTATTTATGGATGCAGATACTAAATTGACAAAATTTGCTGTTTCGTCTGGAATATATCAGTTGGAAAATGATAATTTAGAATTTTTATCCTTAGTCCCCAATAGAAAAATAAATAACATAGTGGATTTTTTTATATGGAGCATGGTTTCCTTTTTTATCTTTTCATGGATACCCTTATTCCTTGCAAAAAAATCACCCTATAGTTTTTTTGCTGCAGGATTCGGTCAATACCTTTTATTTACTAGAGAATCTTATGAAAAAATTGATGGCCATAAATCAATTAAAAATTTATTATTGGATGATTTTGAACTTGCTAGAAGAATAAAATATGTGGGATTCAATTCATCAATTTTTAATGGTACTGATTTAGTAGAAACAGAAGGCTATTCAACATCTGCTAATGCGATTGATGGACATGGGAAAACGATATTTGCTGCTTTCAGGTATAATATATTGATTTTCCTATTTGCATTTACTAGTTTATTATTGTTATTTTATGTACCTTTTTTAAATCTTTTTTCTTTTATTTTGGGTATAGAACTTTATGATCGCCATTTATTTTTTTCCTTTATGTCAGTGATTTTTATGTTTCTTACTTGTTTTATTTCTACAAAATCCTTTTCTCTTCCAATAAAATCCCCATTTTTTTATCCAATCTCAATGATTGTTTTATTATTTAGTGGATATCGTTCTTTTTTATCTTCATTTGATGGTCAAATAGAATGGAAAGGGAGATCAACTCCAGTAATAAATTTTAATAAAATTTACAGAATAATTTTTTTCCCTATTTTAGTTCTTTATTGGGTTTACAGGAAGATAAGGTAGTAATGAGTCCTTTTGTTATAAATAAATTAGCATCTAAATTAGATGAAGGTAAAATTGCCATGATTGCTAATGGATTAAATAATCCAGAAATTTGTGATTTTCTAGGACAATTGGATTTTGATGCATGTTTTATTGATATGGAACATGGGAATATAGATTGGAAAGATATTCCTAATATAACAAGAGCATGTGAATTATGGGGAATGTCGACAGTTTTAAGAGTAAATAGAAACGAAGAAAGTTTGATTCTTAGAGCCTTGGATTTAGGAGTTGGATCGATAATGGTACCACACATTAGATCAGCTGATGATGCAATAAAAGCCTCTAAAGCATGTAGGTACCCGCCACAAGGTACTCGCGGTGTAGCTGGTAATAGAAGATCATACGGTGTACATGATTATTATAACAAAGCTAATTCTGATGTTAGATTAATAGGACTAATTGAGGATAAAGAGGCAATAGATAATTTAGATGAAATTCTTGAAGTAGAAGGATTAGATATACTTTATGTGGCTCCTTCAGATCTAGCTGCAAGCTTAGGCTTTTTAGGTCAAAATGATCATCCAGAGGTTAAAAAAACAATTTTCAACACATTGAAAAAAATAATTCAAAAAGGAAAAATATCAGGAACACTTGCCAATGATGAAAACCTTGATGAATATATTGAAATGGGGGTAAAATGTATTGGAATTCCTTGGCAATTATGGGTAGTTAAATCCGCAAATAACCTCAAAGACAAAATAAATAAGTTCTATATGAATAATTAAGGAAAAATTGTGAGATACATATTTACTCAAGAAGATGAAAAATTTAGACAAGAATTACGAGATTGGATTAGAAACGAAATCCCCGTGAATTTTGAAAAATGGCACGGAGTAAATGAAGCGGGAGAAGATTTTGAATATGGTCTAAAAATCCGGAGAAAATTGGCCAAAAAAGGATGGTTAACCATGGCGTGGCCTAAAGAATACGGCGGTCAAGGAGCATCATATATGAAACAAGTAATTTTTAATGAGGAAATGTCATATCATCGTATGCCAGGTAGAGATGGTTTTGGAGCAAAAATGCTTGGACCAACATTAATGGTTCATGGTACAGAAGAACAGAAAAAAAGGTTCCTTCCTCCGATAGCTAATGGAGAAGTACAGTGGTGCCAAGGCTATTCAGAACCTGATTCAGGTTCTGACCTAGCTTCATTGAAATTAAAAGTTGAAGATAAAAAAGATCATTGGCTTGTGAATGGAACAAAAGTCTGGACGTCTATGGCACATAAGGCCACATGGATTTTTTTCTTGGGAAGAACTGATCCTGTTGCCCCTAAACATAAAGGTATTAGCTTTTTTGTTGCAAATATTGAAGATTCTGGAATAGAAGTACAGCCTATTATTAATATGGTAAATGAACATTATTTCAATCAAGTAATTTTTAACAATGTAAAGATTCCTAAAGATTCATTGATTGGTGAATTAAATAGAGGTTGGTATATAGCAGCAACGCTTCTGGATTTTGAAAGATCTGGTGTAGAATATCCATCCTCAGCAAAAAGAAATTTTGAGGAAATAATTCAATTTGTCAAAAAAAATAAAAATTCTTCTGGTGTACCTCTTATTCAAGATCCATATATAAATAAAACACTCGTTGATTTAGACTTAGATATAGAAGCAGCTAGACTGATTGCATATGAAGTGGCATATCTACAATCACAAGGAGAAATCCCTAGTATAGAAGGTTCAGTGGCAAAAATCTTAGGAACAACATTAACTCAGAAAATTGCTAAGATAGGAACAGATTTTTCTGGTTTATATGGTCAATTAACAGATTCATCAGCACCATTTGATGGAAAATATTTAAAACAACAATTGCATGTTACTGCTTTTACTATTTTTGCAGGAACAACAGAAATACAAAAAAATATCATTGCTACTAGAGGACTTGGCCTACCGAGAGAAGATAAATTAACTTTAAAAAAATAATATTAAATGGATTTAGGATTATCTGAAATACAAAAAATGCTTCAACAATCTTCCAGAGAATTTCTTGAAGAGAATTGTTCTATGCAATTTATTAGAGCAATGGAGTCAGACCCTGTAGGAGTAACAGATGAGCTTTGGAAAAATTTTGCAGAATTAGGATGGTTAGGATTAATGATCCCTGAACAATATGGAGGATCAGGATTTGAATATCAAGATATGTCTATTCTTTTAGAAGAAATGGGAAGAGTAGGCCTTTCTGGTCCTTTTTTTAGTACGTCGATTATTGCTGTCCAAACAATTTTATCTGCAGGAAATGAAACTCAAAAATCAGAACTTTTACCAAAGATAGCTTCAGGAGATCTTAAATTTTCTCTTTCTTTTTTTGAGAAAAGCGGAAATATATATCCTTCAGAAATTCAAACTACAACAGCAAGAAAACAAGATGAAGGATGGATTATTAATGGAGAAAAATCTTTTGTTACTGATGCAGCTTCATCAGATTATTTTATAGTAGCCGCCAAGACAATGGATTCAAAAGAAAAAGGAATATCATTATTCCTTATCCCAAGAGATAATGAAGGCGTAGAAATAACAGAAATGAAAAGTGTTGGAGGAGAAAAATTATCTAAAGTTAATTTTCAGGAAATCAAAATTGATGATTCTCAATTACTTTCAGATGAAAACTTATCCTGGAATGTTTTATCAAAAGTTTTTCAAGTAGGAGCTTCTGGAAAGAGTTCTGAAATGGCTGGAGCTGCTACAAAAATACTAGAAATAACAATAGATTATGTTATGAATAGAGAACAATTCAATAGACCTATAGGTTCTTTCCAAGCAGTGCAACACCAATGTGCAGATATGGCTATAATGTCTAAACTTTGTACACAGTTTGCAAGAAAATCCGCTTGGTATTTATCAAATCAAGAAAAAAATGCTTTGGAAGTTCATAGATCTAAAGCGTATGTTTCTAAATCTTTTCATGATATTTGTCAAATATCCCATCAATTACATGGAGCGATTGGATACACCTGGGATTATAACTTGCAAGTTTATACACGGAAAATGCAACATCAAAAATTAGCATTTGGTGATTACAATTATCATCACAAAAAAATAAGTGAATTGTTAAATTTAATCTAAAAAAACCTTTTATCCCAAATGTTCTTCACTCTCAAGAGGATTGAAAGTTATTCTACTAAGAACTGATTCTCCTGTATTTTCAAAATAATGATCTGCATTTGGAGGTATTAAAACAAAGTCTCCTTGCTTTATGGGATAGTTTGTTCCATCAACATATATAATTCCCGTTCCCCTTGTTATGAAGGCTTGATGTTCCCATGGATGTGTATGGTGAGGACTTGTCTCTCCTGGTTGATGATCGTGGTAAAGAGAAACCACCGTAGGTACTCCATCTTTGGACCCGAGCACAGGATTATCCAAATGTTCAGATATATTTTTTATTACTGGCTTCAATTCTTAAGTAATCTTAGATTCTTCTTTTGTAGTTTCAGCAGTCTTTTCTGGTGAACCATTAGAATCTTCAATAGGAGCCTGACCAGGTGTTTTTAGCTTCATAAATGCATTAGCAGCTAAAAATGCCAAGGCAATGGTTAAAATCGTAGCTCCAATAATACTAGACCACATTAAAGTAGGTCCATGACTTAAGAAAACTGTACCCGCTACAGAATCATTTGTGAGTCCGAATCTTGACATTGATTCAGCAGTGCCTTCTTTATTAACAACCGTAACTAACTCATCCACTGTGGCTGTTCTAGGGAACAAAGAAACTAAAAAACCAAAAACAAATATACCTAAACCTACGGCAGCTGTTATGCCTACCATACCGCGTGATTTCCAATTTCTTATCTTTTCTGTATACTCTTCAGAGATTTTTGATCCAATTTCATTTGCACGATTTTCAACTAGTTGCTCTAATTGATCATTAGACAAATCATTTTTTTCTCTCATGATAGTCATTTGTTCACCATGTAAATTTTTAATAGATTCTATATCCGTTTTCAGTGAATCTATTTCAGCTTGCTTTTTAGCTGTTACTGCCACTTGTACTCTCCAAGCCGCGGCGCCCAGTGCTCCTACAACAGGTATTGATACCACACTAGTTACTAACCCTATATCCATAAAACTCTCCTCATAAACTTACGTACCTTGATTAGGAAGCATACTACGTAAAACTTCTGCAACACTTCCTGGATTATCTATTTCTTCCATATTAATTGTCATTCTAGCACCGATCCCACTTGAAACAACAACCGTACCTCTACCAGATAATGCTTCCACCATTGATCTTTTTTCTGATATTTGAACAATTCTGGCTATTGGGATTTCATTTGTATGAAGATATAAGAATTTGTACATATAAATAGCTCTTATATTCGTAACCATATAAGTAATATGTAAATTTCTAAAATATCTCATTACCCCCTTAAAGAAAAACCATAAACCAATTAGAAAAGTTACAAAAGGGAACACGTAAGCTAATTCAGTAAATCCGTATAAAATAAATGTTGCCACAAATATTGGTATACTTATAGTTATTCTTGCATACGCGGGTTTCATAGTTGGATGTCTTTCTATTTTTACTTCTTCACCTTGTCCAAGATTTGGGCTTGGGAATGCTCCTACAGCTGTCATATAGAATCCAAAAATCAATAATGTTAATCCAGTAATTACTGTGGCAGGCCCAGTCCACATTGGTATATTAGATGTATCTGCACTCGAAGCAAATATTAAATATGCCCCTAAAACTATAATGGGAACGGAGAGAAGAAATGCTATTACCATTCTCATCATAACCCTAAAAATCAATCTTATTCCATATGGTGTTTTTGACGTAGTCATAGTTAATTCCCTCGTACCAATCCCAATAATGAAGCACCTAGCGTAACGATAATACCTACTATAGCCAAATTAGTTGGATTACTAAGATCACCTATAGGTAGACTTTCAGTGCTAATACCTGGAATCAAAGATCTAATTCTTGATCCAGCAAAAATATGTAAATCCATTATTTGGCAAGATTCAAATGTAGCCAACTCCATAGCACTCGGAACCCTAATTCCTGACACATCAGTTAGAATCGGATGATTTCCTTGATAATCACCCATCGGCATAGAAATTTCTTTTACCACAGTTTCAGCACTTTCTCTTGGATCTTTTTCCTTAAATAGATAACCAAAAGTATTTGAATAGTTCTCAATCATACAAGCTCTTTGTGCTGGAGAAGGAGTAGCTAGATAGTCAGGTTGTCCTGGCAATCCAAGCTTCATAAATGCATTTACTCCACCTTGACCTTGAGTTGCCGTTCTCATTTGAGAATCACATCTCTGAATAGCACTATACTCTTTTTTTGTTGGCCTTCTTCTAGGATTCCACATAACTTCATCAATTGTTACGGTTCTCGCCAAGGTAATATCTATACCCATCTCTTGCGCCAAACTAGCAGCGATACAGTCTTCAGCACCATGTCCGAGTTCAACAAGCTTATTTCTGGCTGTTTCCATCACACCCAAGCCAGAGAGAGAGCCTGAAGTAGTATTGGAAGTTTGCTGTACATTCTGTCTAAATTGTTCAGCTTGTTTTTGGAAATCTTGAAATTGGTTTCCTCCCATTCCGGGTTCGTAATCATAATCTGGATTATTAGTAAATTTTACCCACTCAGCTCCTGTTCCCATTTGCGATATATCATGTAAACAGTTTACTATGACGTCATATTGATCATCATCAAAATGACCACTAAAGTACTCAGGGTCTCCTCCAGAAAATATAACTGAGTTCAACAGTGGATCCACGCTATCAGAATTATTATAGTTATTGATCTGAGCAAATCCATCATTTACACATTGGTGTGTTTCATCCCATAATTCCTCAGGATACCAGAAAACATATTGTTCAATCCAAGGTCTCATTTGATTTTCGAGTTGATCATCACCAAATACATCACGAGTACAATCACCATATATATATGCAATTTCTTTACCTATTGGTCTATTAATTATTTCAGTAGGATCCTCAAAATCTACAATTCCTTGTATAATCATGTCATGTTCTCCCTGTGCTGTTTGACGATCAAATTGCAAGCGATTCTCCATTTGTTTGACAACACATTGTTTGAAAGATTGTTCGGTTATTTTTACCATAAGCCTTGATTCAATATTCTGATCTTGTTGACCGGGAGGACGGTAATCTCTTAACCATCCTAAATCCTGGTTACAAGCGATTATTCTATTTATCACATTTTGAGAAGGCATTTCTAAACCAATTTCCTGTGTCTCACCAAGAATGAAATCTATCATTATAGATATATTATTTGCAGCATCTTGTTGTGGTACACCCATGTCCACCAATGCTTTTATCATACACATTTCACCCGGTATTCTATCTTCCCATTGATCACCTGAACCATAAACAAATCTTGCTAATCTATCATTTGTTGTTGGAAAATATCCTCTATTAAAATCATTATTATTTGCCATATGGATATAGGTATCCCAACAATCATAACCAGCAAGTAGTTCTTCATAAGTTAATGATCTTTCACCTCTGTTAGCATCATCTATTCTATTTCTTACTTCGGAATGTGGAGTATCCTGAATATCTGACATGTATGGAATAACACAAGCATCTACCATCGCATCTACTTCTTCTCTTCTAGCCCAACCATCAGAAGCTGTGTTTGACTCTCCCCAACCTCCACTTAAGGCTTTTGCATATATTAGATGCATACACGAAACAGTAGCATCGTATAAGAAAGGAGGGTCATCAAGGTACATCACACCTACGTTCAAAGCAAAATTGTTATAAGCTTGTTCGTAAGGCATCCCTTGTGTATCAGCAATCCAACGAGCTATACAGTCCATTGTGTTATATCTATCTTCAGTTATCATTCTGGTTAAGTTAATAAAGGGACCTACAGGAACATCTCTATCATCAGGAGGTTGAAATCCTCCGAAAAAGTTTCCTATTACATTAGGCTGTCCGCCACCGCCACCGCCACCGAAGATATTTTGAATTCCTCCTCCAGAAGATTGTCTAGCTTGCTCTGCTTGTCTTTCTTCTTCCTGGCGCTTCATATCTTCTTCCATTCTTGCCAATTCGGCTAACGCATCTGCTTTTTCTTGCTCTCGTCTTTTCTGGTTCGCTTGTTCATATATTGCTTCAATCTCTTTTTGTGCTTCCCAATCAGCATTATAAAATTCACCACCAGGTTGTACTAAAGGAGAGTCCATTAAAAATAACTTGAATTTGCACGTACCAAATTCTTGGTTTGGGGGGATTGGTTTATTACCCTGGAAAATAACTGTCGTAGTTTTTTTTCCTTCCCCACCCCTTGATGCTGTCTGAAATACTCTATTTACCCAAGCTGCTTCCCATTCTTCTTGTCTTGTTTTTTCACTTACGCATCCCTCAGTCCAAGGATGATGTCCTTCATAAGTTGCAAAAGGTACGACTGTAGTGGTCTCAAGCATATTACTGTAATCTACTCTGGTTGCACATGTAATTTCACCTGTTGCTCTATTTGTCCTACAATCGGCTTTAGTTATACCACCCATATCTCCAGTTCCACTATTGGGTCCACTATTGGGTCCACTATTGGGAGGAGGATTGGGAGGAGGTGCTTGAGCAAGAACATCCCTTGAACCACTAAACATTATTGAAAGTAGTATTATTAGGACGAAGCTACTAAGTTTAAAAATATTTTTGTTAAAAACCATATTTGATAAGTGTGCCATATCTTTATATATTTTTGTTATATTCTATATAAGTACTTGTATTAGCATTAATGTTATTATTGCATCATACAATAAAAATGTATTAATATAAATATAAAATTTATCTTTTATAATAAACGTATTATAGATAAAATAAAGTAGTTTAGAGGTTAATTATGTCTTGGTTTGATTGGATTCTTATAGTCCCTATTATTTTAGGAGTTTTTTTTGGATACAGAATGGGTTTGATAAAGAACGTTTTGTACATCATTTTAGTGGCGATCACAATGATCCTTGGTGGATGGTTATCTCAATTGATAGTAGAAGCTATAGGGCTTGAATTAGAAAGTGAAGCTCTAGTTACAGCCATCGGATATGCGTTGCTACTAATACTTGGTTTCATTTTGGTTCAAATATTTAACGGAGTTATTAACAAAATACTAGGAATGGTTACTTTTGGAGTTGGGGATAAAGTAAATCAAATTGGAGGACTAGGTGCCGGTTTGATAATGGGGTTTCTAGTAATGACCATGATGGTAAATATAACAGCAAGATGGACTTATGCAATTGAAGAAGACCAAACTGGTAAATTAGAAATATCAGAAGCAGCTTTAACAAAAATGTTCCAAAATAGTCTTGAAAATACTTCCAGAGAAGCAGGAGATCTGATTCTTAGAGAAAGTATAATGGTAGGAGTTGTAATAGATGTAAAAAATCTACTAGGCGGATCCTTTTTGGGGCTTATTCCAGGAGAATTTAAAGACGCACTAGATATTGCTGAAGCAAGAAGAGATCAAGACGGCTAATTTAATATTTTCGACTTATAATAAAATAAATTAACCCAGAAAATATTAAAATTATCCCAGTTGTCATTATTGTTATTTCTAAACCAAATTTATCAGAAGAATAACCAAGAAAGAAATGTCCAATCCATCCGAATCCTATGGTTATAAACCATGCTGAAACAGCAGTACTGCGAAATTCATCAGGAATATTTTTTTGTATGAAAAGCCATTGTATTGCATCAAAACAAGCTGTACAACCACCAATAATTATTAAGAAAAACAGGACAGCAATTATATTTGGGAAAATTGAAATAAACAATATTGATATTCCAAAAAATATTGCTATCAAATAAGCTAAAAAATGTGCTTTGTTTATATCTTTCCATTTAAATAAAAATAAAATTCCAATTATTGCACCCAAAGACATGCTAGATTGTAAAAAACTTAAAGTGCCTATTTCTGATTTCAAAATATATTTACTTATCGAAGAAAGTAAACTCAAAAAAGAGAATCCAAAAATTTCCACTACACCTGCAAAAATTAACAAATTTCTAGTATAAAAATTTCCAAAGACTAATTTCAATCCTCTAGATATTGTTTTAAAATAATTATCTTTATTTTTTATTTCACTAAATTTTAATGAATGGAAAAGGAGATAAATTGCTCCACTTAATCCAAATAGACCTGACAATAAAATTGCTTGTTCTATACCTATAAATATTGAAAAAACTCCACCTATTAAGGAACCAATTACTCCAGTTGACCTGAAAATTATGGAGTAAATTAACATCGAAAAGATTTTTTGATTCTCTTTCACTGCATTTATTACACTCCCCTGAATTGCTGGAACAATAAGTGATCTACTCAATCCAGTAATCGCAGAAGCTATATACGCAAGAACTAAAAAATTTTTATTTTGATAAACAAATAGTGCAAGTATACATAAAACGAAAAACCTACTAAATCCAACAATAATTATTATTTTATTTCTACCGAATTTATCTGCAGCAGCACCGGTAAAAGGAGAAAATAAAGTTTGAACAATTTGACCTATAGCAAATGAGATTGTTGTGGCAAGTATTGATTCCGTTGTCTTCAATATTAACCAACTTATACATAGTCTTTCTATCCAGTCAGCACAGTTGAAAAAAAACAATCCAAACATTAAATGTCTAAATCTATAATTGTAAAACACAGGATTCTTGAAAAATGTTATCTTTTGCAAGAACATTATTTAAACTTCACCATATGCCCAAGCTTTTATTAAATGATGAGCTATAGCAATGGAGCCAGGAACAGACAAATTATTATTTTCACCATTTAGCGCCTTTATAATTTCGTCTTTATGAAACCATTTAACTGATAACATTTCATATTCATCATAATTGATATTCTTAGTTTTTGCTTTTGCATGGCAACCTATCATTAATGACCAAGGAAAAGGCCAAGGTTGAGAAGCGTAATATTTTACATCTTCTACTTCAATCCCAGATTCTTCCATTATCTCTCGCGCTACGGCTTCCTCTATTGATTCACCTTGATCGATAAAGCCTGCAAGTGCAGAATATATATTTAGCCTTGATAATCTACCTTTTGATTGACCTAATAAACAATAATCACCATTAACAACCAAAGTTATGATTACTGGATCAGTACGAGGAAAATGTTCTGTTTTACATTTTAAACATTTTCTTACTTGTCCTCCACGTCCTACTTTTGTTTTACCACCACATATGCCACAGAAAGAATTTTTTATATTCCATTCTAGTTGACTTTTACTTTGACTAATCAAGCCACCTTCTTGTTGGGATAAACTTTCGCCAGCTGTTCTACAATCGATAAATTCATTATTATTAGTTAGAAGTAAATTTACAGATTTTTCATCTAGTTTTGATAAATCTGATGTTAGATATGTTTCACCATCTAAACTTCCAATCAAATAATATTCAAGTTTTTCAGATATTTTTTTTAGTTGATCAAGACTTATGAATTTAATTGATACTTTATGATTATTGTTATTTATTAGTATTTTTGATTTGCAATAGATGATTACTTTAGCTTTTGGATCTTTAAACTTCTGTTCTATCCATTCTTCTTCTCTTCTTTCTACCTCTAGTCTATTTAATTTGTTGCCAGCAAATTTTAATAATTTCCCCATACTATATAGCCTTTATAAAAATATTTATTTAATTGAAAATAATCAGACCTCTTGCCAATTCGCCTCTTTCCAGTGCTTCAAACCCTAAATTTACGTCTTCAATATCGTATTTTTTTGAAATCATCTCATCAAGAAAAAGATCACCATTCATATATAGATTTGAAAGCCTTTGAAAATCAATGCGTGGACGACTTTTTCCATATGATGTTCTGATTATTTCTCTTTCTCCCATAAGTGTATAAAAAGGTAGATTTATTTCCACTCCATATGGAGTTTTGCCTAAAATCACAATTCTAGCGCCAGGTCTTGAACATTCTAAAGTTTGCCTAATAGATTCATTTTGTCCAGCTGCTTCTATTGCACAATCTACACCGCGACCTTCTGTTAATTCCATACAAAATTCAATAGGATTTATATTCTTCGAATTAACTGTATGTGTTGCTCCTACTTTTTTGGCCATTTCTAATTTATTATCGATAATATCAACGGCTATTATTGTTGATGCACCAGAAATGCGAGCTCCTTGAATAGCACTCAAGCCTACTGCTCCACAACCAATTACTACAACGGAAGTTTCAGGAATAATTTTTCCTGCATATACTGCTCCACCATACCCTGTCATAACTGCACATCCCAATAAAGCGGCTCTGTCTAGAGGAAAGTCTTTTCTGATTTTTACTGCTCCTTGTTTAGGTATTACAGTATATTCAGCATGTGAGGATACCAAACTATAATAATGAATTTTTTCTCCATTAATGGATGCACGAGTTGTACCATCAAAAAGCACTCCTTTTGAGTTATTATTTTTTTGAACTTCACACAAAATTGGTTGAGCATTATCACAATAAAAGCACATTCCACAATTTGGATTCCAAGAACAGATTACATGATCTCCAACTTTAACGTTTTCCACTCCTTCACCAATTGCTTCAACAATCCCTGCTCCTTCATGGCCTATTATCGCAGGAAGATTTACAGGTTGAAAACCATGCATTGTTTCCCAATCGGTATGACAAAGTCCACTAGCGGATATTTTAACCATAACCTCATCCTTATGCGGTTCAGCTAAATCCACATTTTCTACTGATAATTTCCCTTTAGTCTCAAATAAAACAGCTGCTTTCATAATTTATTCCCAATATTTATAAATAATAAGTTCTTTTAACCTAATTTAAACTAATTTAAAGATCTTGATAAATAATATATCTAAAAAATATATTTAATATATAAAAAACAATTGAATAAGGTTAAAAAATTTAAAAATAATTTAATAATAGCAAGTATTAAATTTAGTGGAGCGGGAGACGAGATTCGAACTCGCGACATTCTGCTTGGAAGGCAGACGCTCTACCAACTGAGCTACCCCCGCTTGTCTATTATAATTTTAACATCAATAATTTAATTAACGATATAAAACTTTTCCTTTTTTAATTCTTTTATTTTTCACAATGTTCAAACATTTATGGTGGTGCCGAAGGTGGGAGTCGAACCCACACGGGTTTCCCCAGCCGATTTTGAATCGACCGCGTCTGCCATTCCGCCACTCCGGCTATCGTTTGAATTATCAATTAAATACTATCAAAATTTATATAATAAAATTTGATAGAGATCGTTCATTATATTTAATTTTATATAACTATACAAAATCTAAAATTTCTTTTATTTACAGTTTTTTTACTAACTTAAAACTATTAAATAATAAATAATATCTATATAGATAAAGAAAAAATAAAGATAAATGAATGGACATTAAGCAATATTTAATTTTAGATTTAGAAACGACAGGTATAGATCTATTTAAAGATAGAATAGTAAAACTTACTACAATATCTTTCTCTGATGAAACAGTTTCTGACACCCAAATAAAAAGTAAATTGTTTAATCCAAAAGTATCTATATCCATTGAAGCAGAAAAGATACATGGAATAAGTGATCAAGATGTTGAAAACGAAAATGAATTTAAATATTATGCAAAATCCTTATCTGATTTTTTTGAAAATTCATGCATAATAGGGTTTGGAATTTATGATTTTCATATCCCAATATTAATGAGTGAATTTTATAGATCTGGAATTTATTTTGATGTTTCAAAAATCAATATTATTGATTTGAAAAATGTCTATGAAAAATTAAGACCTAGAAATTTGTTAAATGCTTTAAAAGATTTTTGCTCAGTAGAAGTCGATTCTTTTGATAGAAAATCAAATGAAAAAACCGAGTCTATTTTAGAATTATTTCTTGCCCAACAAACCGAACTTGCTAGTAAAAATATTAGCCTTGACTCAATTATTTATAACGATAACAATATTAAAACTTTAGATAAAGAAGGTTTTTTTAAAATTTCAAATAATAATGATTTAGTTTTTGCAAAAGGGAAGTATGAAAACCAGAAAATAAAATCTGTTAAGCAATTACATCCTGATTACATAAAATGGATTAATGATAATGAAGAAATTTCTATAATGGTAAAAATGATTTTGAATTATGATAAATGATTTAAATATTTCTTATTTCTTTTTTTGAAATAAAAATATATAAATTTATTATTATAAGTAATATTGAACTGATCATTACTGCTATACTTGATCCAAAAAATTCTGCTAATAATCCTAAGATCAATGCCCCTACAGACAGTAAACTAAAAGTTATCGTATGGATTCCCATAACTCTACCTCTTAATTTATCTGGTACATTCAATTGAAGTATTGACATTGAACAAACCATAAAAATTGCACTAAATGTACTTGTTAAGAAAGAAAAAAGTAATGAAAGCAATAAATTATAAGAAATCCATGGATTGGAATAAATATTATTTTCATTAATAAAAAAATTAGTAATACCAAATAACAATAAAAAAATGATGGCTATTACGTTTGCAGAAAATGCTAATTTACCTATATTTATTTTGCTTTTTAGATTAGAAGTAATTATTGTACCAAAAACCGCTCCCAATCCTGCACTAGACAATAAAATTCCCAATATTTGAGCGGATACGTCACCACGAGTTGTTAGCTTATAACTATCAGCAAAAGAGGGAAGTAATTGTAAATAAGACATTCCAAAAAAACTAGTCAAATAAGTTGCTAGTATTATTATTCTAAAAATTTTATTTTCATATATATACTTAATTCCTTCTAAAGTTTCTTGAAAAATTGAATTTTTTGCACTATTTTTTTTCTCAATTCCATATAAATTCTTATTTGGTTTTATCCTTATCATTATGATGCCCATTATAAAAAAACCTACGGCACTCATGTAAAAAATGGCTTGAGTTCCATAAAATGCAATGATAAATCCTCCAATACCCGGTGCAATAATTCTTACTCCTTGCCACAAAATAGCATTGAGTGAAACAGCACTTACTATCTGTTCTTTATTATCTAAAAATTGTGTAAATATAGATGACCTTACTGGCCAATCGAAACCACTGATAAGACCCAGTATAGTAGATAAAATTATAACAATAGATACAGTTTCTAAATTTAAATTATCAACTATGCCCAATATAATTAAAATTAAACTAGAACAAAAAGAAGTAATAATCAGTAGAATTTTTTTCTCTAATCTATCAGCAATCACACCTCCTAAGAAATTTATAGTTATAGTGCCCAATCCAAATACGGCTGCTACTAAACCTAAAAAAAATTCTGATCCACTAATGTTATAGATTAGTTTTCCACTTGCTAATGTTAATAGTTGCGTTCCACCTACTGACCCTAAAGAAGCAAGCCAGAATAAGCGAAATTTACTTGCTTTGAATGCACCGAAAGTTCCAATAGATGGTTTGATTTTTTTCTTTATTGGATGCTCCAGTCGCCACCCATAATATCCATGCTTTCTTCTAAAAGATGTTTCGAACCAAAAATTATATTTTTCTTCCCGTTTATAGAACTTTGTTCCGCGTATCCCGCCCCAGATTCCTTTGCTAATGATTCAAGAGCGACTGTTTCCCATAAATTTAAATCCACCTCTATAACTAAGTCTACTGCTCCGGAAAATGCAAGAGAATAACCAAAACAATCATAACATCCTCTTGAATCCCAAACTAGTGAATCCATTATTTGTAATTTATCTAACATTCCTTCTTTTTTAAATCGTTGTGGAGAACCATAAATTATTAATGATTCAGATAAAACTTTAGAGGTTGACGCTTTTATTTTGTGCCCATTTTTTTCAGCCCCAAAATTTTCAACAGAAATAAACCTATCTTGTAATTTTGGGATATCAATTAAACCCATTATTGGCTTTTTTTTATAGGTTAGTCCTATAATTGTTCCGAACAGCGATATACCTCTAGAAAATGAAGTAGTACCATCTATAGGGTCTATATACCAACAATAATCTTTATTATCTTTCCTTCCAAGAATTTCTTCTGTGATTATGTCTCCATCACTTTTACTTAAAATATTAAAAATTTCTTCTTCTACTTTAATATCAAATTCAGTCAGTAAACTTCCATCTTCTTTAAGGGAACTTTTAGAAGAAGCAACATCTTTGGTAATTTCTCGAGATTTATCTAAAGCTTGGATACCAAGTTCCAGAAATTTATTCAAAGGATCATTCAAGTTCAATATTTCATTAATCATAGTAAAATATTTTTTCTTAATTTAATTTTCATAATAATTATTTAAATTGATATTTTTGGAGCGGAAGACGAGATTCGAACTCGCGACCCTCTCCTTGGCAAGGAGATGCTCTACCACTGAGCCACTTCCGCTTAAATTATAATCTGAATTTTATTATATATAATTTTATAAGATCCAGTATAAAATATTGGCAATTAAATATCACAAAAATTCAGAGGAATTAGTTTTTAGTAATTGGAATCCAGATAAAATTTCTAAAAGAATGAGAATTCTAAAACAAGAACGAAAACTTCAAATTGAATGGGCAAAAAATACAGATCCAGGAGATACTCTTAGATGGGATCTTGATCCCGAAAAAGATTCTACTCGCTTAGAAACCAATGCATAATTTTTTTTAAATCTAAAAAACATCCAATTTAAAAGATCTTTTTTTATGTTTTCTAGAAGTTTATAAATTACTTTTTATCTTATAATTGCCATTATGAAAAAAATTAATTTTATGGATACCTCATTTCGTGATGGCTTTCAGTCATGTTATGGAGCAAGGGTAAAAACAGAAGACTTTCTACCAATATTAAAAGCCGCAGTAGAAGCTGGAAATGATAACTTTGAAATAGGTGGTGGAGCTAGATTTCAAAGTTTATATTTTTATTGTCAAGAAGATGCTTTTAAAATGATGGATCAATCTAGGGAAATCGTTGGTAAAGATATAAATTTACAAACTTTGGCTCGTGGCATAAATGTAGTAGGACTTGAATCACAATCTAGAGATATTATTGATCTTCATGCTAAGTTATTTAAGAAACATGGAATAACTACCATTAGAAATTTTGATGCTCTAATGGATATTCGAAATTTATCTTTTTCAGCAGAATGCATAACTAATGCAGGTTTAAATCATCAAATTGTTATTGCATTAATGGGTTTACCACCAAGTTTAAATGAAAAATATTATCATTCTGCAGAATTCTATACAGATAAAATAAAAGAAATAATAGATGCCAATATACCTTTTGATAGCGTAGCTTTCAAAGATGCATCAGGAACAACACCGCCTTCCATAGTACATGAAACTATTAAGAATGCACGAAAATTATTACCAAAAGACACGATGATCCAATTTCATACACATGATACTGCTGGAATGGGTGTATCTTGTAATATGGCAGCTATTGAAGCAGGAGCAGATACAATTGATCTTGCTATGGCTCCTGTAAGTGGAGGAACATCTCAGGTAGATATTTTGACAATGTGGCAAGCACTAAGAGGTACTGAATATACACTTGAAATAGATGAAGAAAAAATACTAGAAGTTGAAAAAATGTTTATTGATCAAATGGAAAAATATTATCTCCCTACTGAAGCAGTAATGGTTAATCCAATTATCCCTTTCTCTCCTATGCCAGGTGGAGCACTTACTGCAAACACACAAATGATGAGAGATAATGACTCTCTAGATCTTTTCAGTAAAGTTATTGAAAATATGAGAGAAGTGGTTGCTAAAGGTGGTTATGGGACGTCTGTTACACCAGTTTCACAATTTTATTTTCAACAAGCATTTACAAATACTGTACAAGAAAAATGGTCAAAAATATCAGAAAATTATGGAAAGATGATATTAGGATATTTTGGTAAGACTCCAACTGATCCAGATCCTGAAATTATAAAAATTGCTTCTAAACAATTATCTCTCAAACCCACAAAAGAAAATGTTCACGATTTGAATGATAATAATCCAAATATGGGAATAGATTACAATAAAAAATTGTTGGAAGATAAAAATATAGAATCTACCGATGAGAATATATTTATATCTGCTACATGTGGAGCTAAAGGAATATCATTTCTAGAAGGTAAAAGTGAACTAGGAATTAGATATAAAGATAATAATATTAAAGAATCTATTAATTCGAATAATAAACCATCCAGCGATGAGATCACACGAGTATCTGTTAATGGAAAAGATTATGAAGTGATCATACATTCTAATTAAATTTTAAAACTTTCTACAGAAAAGTTACAAAATTTAAATTTTTTTATCTGTTTTTAAAATATAATTTGAAAAAGATATAAAAAATAAAGCTTAAAAAATTATTATGAGAAAGTGTTACTAAATTGGATAGTATTTTTACAAAAATAATTAATAAAGAAATTTCAAGTGAAATTCAATATGAAGATGAATTGTGTATTGCTATAAACGATGTAAACCCGAAATCTAAAATTCATATTTTAGTTATACCCAAAAAACCTATTGAAAATATTAATTATGCTTCAGATTCTGATAAGGAAATCTTAGGTCATCTAATGCTTGTTTGCCAAAAACTGGCAAAAAAACTCCAAATCGATGAAGAAGGATATCAAATTCTAACTAATGTAGGTGAGGGCGGTGGTCAAACGGTTATGCACTTACATTTCCATTTGTTGAGTGGAAATACTTTAACTATGTAATTTTTTTTTCTATACTATATCTAGATAATTATTTGTAATTAGGAGAAAAAAATGTCTTTATTAGAAGGTTCTAAAGTTCCAGATTTTAATTTAATTGATCAAAATGGAGATTTCATAAATTTAAGTTCTATTTCAGGCAAACCTGCTGTACTTTATTTTTATCCTAAAGATGACACCCCTGGATGTACAGTTGAGGCTTGTGAGTTTAGAGATATATATGGAGAGTTCAGTAAACTCGATTGTAATATTTATGGGATAAGTCCCGATGACGAAAGTTCTCACAATAAATTTATAGATAATCATTCTTTACCATTTACCCTTCTTTGTGATCCTGATAAAAAAATGATTCAAGAATATGGTGTATGGGGAGAAAAGAATATGTATGGTAAAAAGAGCATGGGTATAATAAGGTCAACTTTCTTAATTGATAAGGATGGAATTCTCTTGAAAAAATGGACCAACGTACAAGCTAAAGGTCATGCAGAAAAAGTTAAAGAAGTCTTAGCAAATTCTTAGTTTATTTCCTATATATTTGGATTCTGTGCCTACATGAATCTGAAATAAATATCAGGTTTTCGTTTGTTTCAATTCCAGCAGGTTTCCAAAACTTTTTTTCTTCTTCAAATAATCCAGCGTTTTCTCTCCAACTAGACTGTTCAGGATTAACATCTAAAAATTCTTGACACCACTTTGATAGCGAGGCATCTCCAAAAATTTCAGAAAGATAGTTTTGTTTATCGTCAAAAATTATTACACTATTATTCCCCCAATTTGATACAAATAAATAACCTCTATTATCAATATGAACTGAAGAAGGTTTGTTAAATTCACTATCATTAAAGTTTTTAATAATTTTTACACAATTACCATTTGAATCAAATATTTGGACCCTATTATTTCTCCAGTCGGCTATATATATATTCTCTTCAATATCTAGTGCTATCCCCCATGGATAATTAAATTCTCCTTCATTTGTTCCAAATAAACCAAAGCTAGAAATAAACTTTCCTTTTTCATCAAATTTTTGTACTCTTGAATTTAAATGATCTACAATAAATAATTCATTTTGTTTATTAAATGCTAATCCAGATGGTCTATTTAACTGGCCACTGTCACATCCATATTCTCCCCAACTATCGATGAAATTGCCATTGTAATCAAAAATAGAGATCCTGTTTAAATGTTCATCAGATAGATATAATTTATCGTTTTTGTCAAAAACTATTGCTGTTGGCAAAATAGATTTTCCTTTATCTTCACCCCAATTAGCAAACTCATATTTATGTTCAGAATCTACAGTTACAGCACTTATTCTGTTGTTTTTGTTACTAGCATTTGACCTACTTAGAACAAACAAAGTTCCATTTTTGTATTTTAAATCTATAGGATTCATGAATCCTCTTCCTTCAAACGAAGCAATCCCTATAGTGTGGCTATATTCTAATTTTGTTGTAACCATTATGAGTTTAGTACACTTAGGTTTGTAAATTTTTCGTCTAAAATGCTTTCCGAATCAACATCCAGTACATCTTCTAGAATTGTTGAATACAGAGTTCTAAAGTCCATATTATAATGTATATCTCCCTCAAGTTGAGCAGAAGGTTCTAGATTTGGGTACTCTCCGTAGAGACCTCCCTTTACACAGTTACCTAACAAAAAAGCAACCCCTCCAGATCCGTGGTCTGTTCCGGTACCGTTATCAGAAATCCTTCTTCCAAATTCTGAAAATATCCAAATTACTGTCTCGTCGTCCAATTTTTGCTTTATTAAATCTCTTTGGAAACAATCAATTGCGACTGACAACTGTTTCAATAATAAGGAGTGATTTTTCAATTCGTCAGTGTGAGTATCAAAACTACCATGTTGAGCGTAAAATATTCTTGTACCTAATTTTGCACTAGCAACTTGAGCTATACCTTTTAAAGACTGAGCAATAGGATTATCTTCTGGATATTCAACATCAGATGAGTAATTGCTTGGTGCTTCACTTAACAAATCTGCACCATCCAATGCCCCTCTTCCAGTTTCTAATAATCTTAAAGAAGGAACACCATCTCTGTTCATTGGTTGGTAAATTCGATCGACTGTGTCTAACAAAATTTCTCTGTTTTTTGCTCCAGATACTCCAGTGAAAAGTCCATATGATTCCAGTGCACCAACTGATGCAACGGATACTCCAGGACATGCTAGGGCCCGGGGGAGTCCTTTTCCAAAATTTACTGCTGTAATAGGATTTAATCCCTTTGGATCAATATTTTTTACGGTTCTCCCCAACCATCCTATTGAACTACTTTCGAATGGCTTAGCTGTATGCCATATATCCATTGATCTAAAATGAGATCTATTTGGTTCAGGATATCCGATTCCCATCATAACGGCTAGTTTTTGGTCATCAAATGTTTTTTTGAAAAAATCTATGTTTGAATTAAAAGCAATTTTATTATCAATTGGGATAATAGAGTCATCTTTTAAGCCCATATTAGGCCTGTAATCATAATAAAGACCAGTTTCATAAGGAACTATAGTATTCAGGTAGTCATTCCCTCCACTTAATTGGATTACTACAAGATTTTTTTGCTTGCTCATATAAAACTCCTAATTAGCAATATTGAAAATCTGGTGTCGATACAATAAGTTTCAAGACATCCAAAATTTTATCTTCTTTATTTGTAAATTTATTTTTTCTCAAATGTTCTTCTATCATTCCTTTTGTTTTATCAGTTATATCAATGTACCCCAATGTTTCTAATGTATTGTTGATCAAATCATTTGAATTAGTGATGTTTGTTTCTTTTATAATTTCAATAATCCTTTTTACTCCGGTAGAACTTGTATTAGATATTTCAGTACTAGCATAGTTGATTCTTTCAATTAGTGACCCACTATCAATCCATTCTTCCCCTTCATGCCATCCTTCAACACTTGGAGGGTTCATTAAAAATTGCCCCATCAATAAAGTATTTATAGCTAATTCGGCTGAGTCTAAATCCGGAATTTTATATTTATCAACCAATCTTGATACTCCAAAAACTAAATCTGATGGGCTTTTAACTTTTTTAAATCTAATATCATCAGATTTAAAATGTTCAGATTTAAACATTGCTTCCAGCACTTTTTTTATCTCACCATTATTTTTCAAAAACACTTCAGAAAGTTTATTGATTTCATCCCAATCTTCCTTTTCAGAAACAAAGTATAGATATAGCCTTTTACAAATAAATTTTGCCGTTGAAGGGTGTGTAGCAATCATATTGACTATATCATTTCCATTAAAATTACCTTTTTCTCCTAAGAATGTTTTTTCTGTATTATCGTGATCAGATTTGTCAAAAGAAAACTCCATAGGGAATGGTCCTAAAAAAAATGGAGGGGGAGTTGGTCTTGATGCCCAACCTGTAAAAGCTCTTGCAGCAGTTTTCACATCATCTTCTGTATAAGAACCTTCTCCATTCTCATCTATACCCATAGAAAAAAGTTCTAATAACTCTCTACCGTAATTTTCATTAGGAGCATCTTTGTGACTGTTTTGATTGTCTAGCCAATACATCATTCCTGGATCTTCAGAAATTTTAAGAAGCAAAGTCTCAAATTTTCCCAAACCGTATTTTCTAAAAAGATCTATTTCTTCCAACATGGCTAAACCATGATCAAGTTTTATTCCTCCAACTGCCAATAAACCATGCCAAAACAAAGCTATTTTTTCTTCTAATTGTTTTTCAGATTTGGCAAGCCTCCATGTCCATTGAGGATCAGCGTGTCTTGCAGTTCTGGCTTCAACTGAAGCTATAAAGTATCTATCTAGTAAGTCTTGATCCTTCGGAGGACCATATTCCGGATTAATTAATAGATCCACAACATCATCATATTCCATTAAAGATAGTTTTTCTATCTGATCATAAGTACACCCAAAACCAGCTCTCCTTAATAGATGGGCTAAAAGGATTTTGTTATCTAAACTAGTAATCATAATTAATGCATAATATATTACTTAACATTTTTTAATGCAACAAATTAAGTGGTGCCTAGGGACAGATTCGAACTGTCGACACCTGCGTTTTCAGCGCAGTGCTCTACCCCTGAGCTACCCAGGCAACTCATATAAATAAAAAAAATTCCACAATTTTTTATTATTCAATATATGAAATTAATTATTTATTATTTATTATTTATACTATTATGCCAGTTATATTTATAACATCGTCTAAAAAAGAGGCAGGTAAAACGACAGTTTTATCTGGAATTTCTTATGAATCGATTAAAAGAGGACTTAAAACTTTTGTTGGTGAATTTAATCAAGATCAGATAGTAGAACACAGTAATTTTTATAATTTAATGGATTCTAAAGAGATAAAATGTGAATTTAATAACTCAGACTTGGCTTTGATAGAAATCAATAATACTTCAATAGATTCAATAAAAAGACTATCTAGCAAATATGATGCAAAAATTATTTTGGTAGAAGAATCTCATAGTAGTATTAAGGAAGCTTCTAAAGCTTTATCTGAGAGATTGATCGGAGTTTTTATTAATGGAGTTTTAAGATATCAAAAAAATGAATTGATACAAAACTATTCAAAAGAGAAACTGAATATTTTGGGATATTTAGATCAAACCAGATCACTTCTAGCATTATCATCGGATGAGTTGATAAAATCTTTAAATCCAACTAAGGTAATTTCTTTAGAAAATTCAAACAAATTAATTGAAAATTATTTGATAGGAGGTTTTGTTTTGGATTGGGGACCAGAATATTTTTCTAAATTTACTAACACCGCACTTATAGTTCGTGGTGATAGACCAGATGTCCAATTGTCGGCGATTCAATCAGGAAATTTAAATGTAATTATTGCCACTAATAATGAAACTCCTGTTGAATATGTATTACATGAAGCTAATAAGTATAGAATTCCCATTATGGTAGTAAACAAAAGTACTGAAAATATAATGGACCAAATTTCTGAAAATTTAGAAAAAGTAACATTTAATCATCCTGATAAAATTATAAATGCCAATGATATCCTTTCAAATAGTTTAAATTTTGATAAATTATTTGAAGTTTTATCTACTCCTATAACAACTTGATATTAGAGAATGAAAAAAGTAGATTCTAAAATTCTCAAAGGACTTTCTGAAAACCAAATTTCTGCTGTTACTCATCCTTTGTCGCCTCTCCTAGTTATAGCAGGCCCTGGTTCAGGGAAAACTAGAGTTATGGCACACAGAATTCCTTGGCTTATTCAGAATTATGATTTAAATCCTAGTAATATATTAGCGGTCACCTTTACAAATAAAGCCGCAAAGGAATTGTTAAATAGAACTAATATATTAATTAACTCATCCATAAAACCATTGGTTAAAACTTTTCATGGATTTGCATCATATTTTTTAAGAATAGAGGGGTATATTATAGGAATTGATCAAAATTTTTCTATATACGATGATGATGACAAAAATAAGATAATAAAGAATATTTTTCAAGAACTAGATATAGATCCCAAAAAAATAAATGTAAGAATTGTGAATTCAGAAATATCTAGGGCGAAAAATACTAATTTTACTCCAGAAAAATTTGCTTCTGAAAACTCTTCATATTTAGATGAAATAGTTTCTCGTGTTTATACAAGATATCAAGAAACAATTGAAAATTCCAATGCTTGTGATTTTGACGACTTATTAATGAAAACTAGGAATATTCTGAGTGAGAACAATAATATACAAAACAAGTGGTCTGATAGATTTGATCAAATTATTATAGATGAATTCCAAGATACAAACCCTCTACAATTTCAAATATCTAATTTGTTAATAGGTGATAACAAATCAATATCAGTAGTTGGAGATCCTGATCAATCTATATATTCATGGAGGCATGCAAATCCAACAAATCTTAAGGAATTTGAAAAACAATTTAAAAATTGTAAAGTAGTTAATCTTGATGAGAGTTATAGATCAACTCAGCAGATTTTAGATGCAGCAGATTCTATTATTAGAAAAAACGCAGAAAGATTTCAACGTAAACTTTGGACTAAGAAGCAAAACGGATCTCTCATAGAATCTAATGTTTATTCTGATGAAGAGAGTGAATCTTTACAAATTTCTTATTTGATTTCAAAACAAATTAAAAATGGATTATCGGCAAATGAAATAGCTATTATGTATAGAGTAAATGCACAAAGTAGATCTTTTGAAGTAGCCTTAAGTTCATTAGGTATAAGATATAGATTAGTTGGCGGTGTTAGATTTTATGATCGCAGAGAAATAAAAGATATTTTAAGCTATTGTAAATTAATTTTAAATCCTAATGATAATTCTGCATTTGAAAGAGTTATTAATATTCCTTCTCGCGGAATAGGGAACAAAACTTTATCTATACTAAAAAACGCTGCTCAGATTAAAAATGTAAGTCTTCTTTCTTTCTTATTATCGTATTTAAGTGAAAAAAACAATGATATTAAAAATAAACAATCGAAGAATTTATTTTCAACGAGAGCTACGCAATCTTTTATGACATTTATTGATATTTATATAAATTTGTGTGAGGGAGCAAAAACTCTAGATCCGAATAATTTAATAAGTTTAATTTTGGATACAACAGATTATGCGGAATATATTAAAAATGATGAAGATGGGATAGAGAGATTAGAAAATATTTATGAATTAAGATCTTCAGCAGAAGAATTTTCTGAGACCTTATCTTTAGATCCAAATCAGAACTTAATTGAATTCATAGAAGCCTCTTCTTTAAATACAAACTTAGAAAAGTTGGATGATGAATTTGAGTCTATAACGTTGATTACTTTACATCAGGCTAAAGGCCTAGAATTTCAAAATGTTTATATGGTGGGAATGGAAGAAGGATTATTACCTCATTCAAAATCTCTTGAAACTCCTGAAGAATTAGAAGAGGAAAGACGTCTATGCTATGTTGGTATAACTAGAGCTAAGGAAAATTTATTTTTGTCTTATTCAAAAAGAAGACGTTTCCGTGGAATATATGATAATGCCTTGAAGTCAAGGTTTCTTGAAGATATACCCAAAGAAATGATTAAAGAAAATAATAATTATTTGTATAGAAATGAAATGACAAGAAAGGTTACTAATCAAAATAAATCCGAAGCTTCATTGAAATTTGGAGAACAATTGGATGAATTAGCAAGAAAGATTTCTTCGAAATCTGATAATCCTTTCTCTATAGGGGATAGGATAGATCATAAAAAATATGGTTCAGGGATAATACTTGATTATAAAAATTTATATAAAGATGTAGAGATAACAGTAAAATTTAAAGAGCCTTATGGAACAAAAAAAATTATGAAAAGTCGTGCTCCAATTAAAATTACCTCAGTAAAACAATCAGAAGATTTTGAAAACCCAGAGGACTATTATGGAATATAAAGAATTGAAAATGATAAAATTATTTGTATATTTATCACTTTTTTCAAGTTTTTTTTCTGGAATATTTCTTGTTCTAACGGATTTTATAGATAATCAAACTTTAATTGAAATTTATGGAAATAGAGTCTTATTTAATCTTTTTATTCCATTCTTGATTGCTTTAGTATGTTTATGGGGAACAAGAAGACAAAAAGTTTCAATTTATTATTTGCCGTTCAATTTAATTTTTGGTTCTATATTGTTATTTGGTTATCAAATTTTGATGTTCAACCTTTTAGGAAAATATGCTTTTTTATATTTGATTAGCGCAATTTTTCTATTATCTTCAGCTATCACATCTTTTATATTTGTGACCATAAAAAGAAAGGATTCTTGATGTCACAATCTGAAACAATATCTGATGAAATGAAAAAATTCATAAATCTTAAAACTAGACCAAAAATTTATAATGTGGAAAGGCATTCTGTGGAAAGATTTGCAGAAGCCATTGGAGACGATAATCCAATTTATTTTAATGAAACTTACGCAAAAAAAACCATGGGTGGATTAATAGCTCCCCCTACTTATGTCAGATTACTTAGACCAAATAAATTAGATAAAGAATTTCCTGAACCTTTTTCTAATCTAGTAGACGGAGGTTCTTCTTACAATTTTTATGAACATATATATGTAGGAGATAAAATTAGTGTTGTATCTAAATTGAAAGATCTTTTTGTAAAAACTGGGAAAATCGGAAATATGTTATTTAAACTAACCTTAATTTCCTATACTAACCAAAAAAATATATTAGTAACCACACAAGAAGTTACTACAATTACTTATGGTAAGGGAGAAAAAACATTTTTATGAAAAGTCAATTTTTTTTTGAAGATATTGATGAAGGCCATATTTTTGGACCAATTGAAAAAAATATAGATAGAAAACAGTTGGTTATGTATGCTGGGGCCTCACAAGATTTTAACGAATTTCATTATGATGACGAAGTTGCAAAAAAAGCAGGGCATAAAGGAATAATTATTCATGGAGCATTAAAAAGTGCATGGCTTGCTCAGTTACTTGTGGATATTGTAGGTCATCAGGGGCGTATTTTAAAATTTAATGTATCATATAGAGGAGTTGATTTCCCATATGAAGATTTGAAATATTATGGGAAGGTAATAAAAAAATCGATTGAAGGCTCTAAAGGAGTTGTTGATATAGAATTGAATTTAGAAAATTCCAAAGGTCAAATAACTACACCATCAACAGCTCAAATTGAATTACCAATGAAAGAAAAAAATGAGGAAAAAAATGTCTAATATTTTAGATAACAAAGTAGCAATAGTAACAGGAGCTGGTAGAGGTATAGGTAGAGCTGTAGCTGAAGATTTAGCAGCTCATGGTGCAAAAATTCTTGTCGTTGATCCTGGGCTTTCTTTAGATGGCAATGTTGAAAATGCTTCATTAGCTGACGAAGTTGTTGAAGGTATAAATAAAGCTGGTGGTGAAGCCAAAGCAAATAAATTATCTGTAGCATCATTTGAAGCTGGAGAAGAGATAGTAAATGATGCTATGAATTCATTTGGTCGATTAGATATTGTTGTTACCGTTGCAGGTATATTAAGAGACAGGATGATATTTAATATGACAGAGGATGAATGGCATGATGTTATTGATGTACATTTAACTGGAACATTTTCTGTTGTAAGGCATGCAGCTCCAATATTTAGAGCTCAAAAATCTGGAAGAATCATAACTTTTTCTTCAACATCAGGACTTTTTGGAAATGCAGGACAAGCGAATTATGGAGCAGCTAAATCTGGGATAGCTGGTTTTACAAAAGTTGTTGGAAAAGATTTAGGAAAATATGGAGTTACTGCAAATAGCATTGCACCAAGTGCTGATACAAGAATGACAGCTTCTGTACCAGAGGAATTTATGACGTCAAGGGATAATCCTTATAAAGAATCTAGAGACCCAAGAGATATTGCTCCATTCGTTACTTATTTAGCAAGTGATTATTCTGCTCCAATTAATTCTCAAATTTTTCATGTTTCTGGAGGTACTATCAATCAACTTATGGAACTAAGAAGAAAAGTAACATTGTTTAATCCTATTAGCAAAGGAAGATTTAAACAGGAAGACTTTGGTGCTGAAGGAAGAGGGCTAGTATTTGGATTCGGAGAAAAAAATAATGAGACCTCAAAACCTTTGGATGGTAAAGTTGCAGTTGTTACAGGTTCTGGAAGAGGAATAGGAAGGGGCATAGTTCTTGAATTATCTAAATTAGGTGCAAATATTGTTGTCAATGATGTTGGTGCTAGTTTAGATGGGAGTGGAAATGACACCGGACCCGCTCAAAGTGTGGTTGAGGAAATATCCGAGCTTGGGGGTAGAGCTGTAGCTTCAACAAGTTCTGTAGCAACAGTAGCTGGAGGACAAGAAATTATTGATAAAGCCATTGAAGAATTTGGTAGATTGGATATTGTTATTACACCTGCAGGTATATTAAGGGACAGAATGATATTTAATATGACAAAAGAAGAATGGCAGGATGTAATTGATGTTCACTTAACAGGAACTTTTTCAGTTGTTGCTCCTGCATCTAAGATTTTTAGAGAGCAGAAATCAGGTAGAATAATAACATTTTCAAGTGTTTCAGGATTAATAGGATATAGTGGTCAATCAAATTATGGTGCTGCTAAGGATGGGATTGCAGGATTTACCAGAGTTGTAGCTAAAGAACTTGCAAAATATGGAGTTACAGCTAATGCTATTTCCCCAGGAGCGAACACTAGAATGACTGAATCAATACCTGATTCAACTAGGGCTATGAGATCAGGAGCATTCAAGCCTGCTGAAGAAGATCATTTCATTAACGATCCAGAAGATGTTGCTCCAGTTGTTGCTTGGTTATGCACAGATGCCGCATCGCATATTAATGGTGAAGTAGTTCATGCTTCTGGAAATAGAATAAGCTTATTTAACAAATATGAAACTCGAAGATCAATCAGAAAAGCTGGAAGATGGACCGTCGAAGAACTCGCTAATGCGGTCCCAGAAACCTTTGGCCCTGAATTGATTAATCCTGCTCCTTCCCAACAATAACTTCCGGTTTGGGAAGATCTTTATTTTTTTGCCAATCAGATTTATATATTTCCATGAAATGAAATTCATGTGAAGCTTTTTTAACAATTTTTTTAAATTTAAAACCTGATTTTCTGAAAGAATTTTGTGCTCGTATATTTTCTGTTAATGTATGTAAATATACTTTTGTTATATCTGTTTGATTGAATATATAATAGAGTGTATTCATAGTAGCATCAGCACCATAACCAAAATTCCAATATTTTTTATTTCCTATCATAATTCCATATTCACATGAATTATTCCATCGATTTATATCATAAAACATACAATTTCCTATATGAACATTTTTTTTGTTATCAATAGAAAATTTTACTGACCAAGGTGATGGTTTTTCTATTTCATTTATGGATATTCTTTCAAATTGTTCATAGGTTAGATTTATGGGAATTGTTGCATCTAAATCTGATAGTTCAGAATCTATTCTCCAACCATAATCATTTTTCAGATCTTCTCTTATTTTTTGGCGTACTATCGTTTTTTCTCCAATTAGAATGATATTTTTTTCTGATTTAGTCTTTATTTCTGGAAGAAAAAGCTTTTTCCACGATTTCGATTTCATTTTTATAAGTTAATTTTTCTTTAGATTCAGATAGTGTCATCCAATAAATCGAATCAAATTCATCGTCATGATTTTTTAAGTTTCCACCTATTTTATTCATTAGAAAATAATGAACAATCTTATTATAAACTATATTTTCTTCGTATTTATTATCCCCAAAAGGTTTTTTGAATTCATAAGATATTGATTCTATTTTATTCACTATTTCAGTAATGATTCCTGTTTCCTCTTTTACTTCTCTGATAGCTGTTTCAAAAACGGTTTCTCCTTTTTCAGGAGTTCCTTTGGGTAAACAAAATAAATCTGTTGTTTTTCTATAACAAATTAATACTTGTTTATTTTGGTATACTACTCCTCCAGCTGACCAAATTTTTTTTTTCATAGTTATGTTCAAAAAATTCAAAAAATTAATAAATAGAATCAACGATTTATATTATTATATATAATTGATATTATTGATATTTTTGATATTTTCGAATACTATCAGAAAGGTTGTGCAAAATTTGCAAGTCAATGCCATGCTAACTTTTAGATGGTTACTATTGGGATTTTTGTTATGTATATAACGTTATGAATCAAAAAATTATATCTAATGATTTTGTTATAAGATTCGCTGGTGAAGGAGGCCAGGGCCTTGTGACCTCTGCAGATGCTGCAGCGAAAGCTGCAAGTAGATCTGGTTATTATTGCCAAACATTTTCTACCTTTCCCTCTCAAATCATGGGAGGTCCTGCGTCTTCTCAAGTTAGAATATCAACTACTCAAGTTTTATCAAGCGGAGATTTTGTAGATGTTTTGGTTGTGTTAAATCAATATGCATTTGATAATCATATACAGGATTTAAATCAAGAAAATGGAGTATGTATATATAATGCTCAAGATTGCGTACCTTCGGGAGAAGGAAATTATTTTGGAATAGATGCAGATAAATTAGCGAAGGAATCAGGTAATACAAGAGCTGCAAATATGGTTATACTGGGGGCCGTTGCTAAACTTATAGATTTTAAATTAGAAAGTATCGAAAGTTTTATTAAAGATAGGTTCTCAAGAGGAAGACCTGGTGATGAAGAAATTATAAAGTCTAA
Source organism: Dehalococcoidia bacterium (assembly GCA_029940375.1). Taxonomy (GTDB): domain Bacteria; phylum Chloroflexota; class Dehalococcoidia; order Lucifugimonadales; family Lucifugimonadaceae; genus TMED-70. The sequence goes on from JAPYUX010000003.1 coordinate 53,812, forward strand.
TATCATTGCTTTATCTTCCGGGGCAAAAGTTGCTGAAAAAAGCGGATTTAATGTTGGTTCTTTGGCACCATCGAAACCTCCAAAACATGATCAAATAATTATATCTGGAAATGCTGCACTATCTTTAGGTGCTACTTCTGCCGGATTAGATAGTTATTACGGTTATCCAATTTCTCCAGCAACAACAATTTTGGTTTGGATGGAACAAAATTTAGTACAAAAAGACAAGTTTGTTTTCCAGGTTTCGTCTGAGATAGAGGCAATAAATAATGTAATTGGAGCTGGCTTTTCTGGAAAGAAAGCCATGACAGCAACTGCAGGACCAGGATTATCTTTAATGTCTGAAGGGATAGGCTTGGCTTGGATGGCAGAAATTCCTTGTGTTATAGTTGATGTTCAAAGAGGAGGCCCCGCAACAGGTTTACCTACTAAATCAGAACAATCAGATTTATTTGCCTGCATGTTCCCAGCGCATGGTGATGTTAGATTGCCTATTCTGGCTCCAGGAACTGTTGAAGAATGTTTTATCATTGGTGGTTTGGCATTGAATTGGGCTGAAAGATACCAAGGTCCAGTTATCATAATGAGTGAATTTAGTTTAGCCGATAGATCAGAAAACATAAAAAAACCAATTTTAAGTAATGTAATTGATGAAAGAAGGAATAGTAAATCGAGTGATAATGGTTTCAAGAGATATCAGTCTTTAGGAAAAAATGGAGAACTTTCAGCTATGCCAATCCCTGGTAATCAGGCCGCATACGTCGCAAATGGATCAGAACATGATGAAATTGGTGATACTACTCATCTTCCTAAACATCATATTAGACTTACAGAAAGAAGATTTGGAAAATTGTCATTATTAAATGATGCTCATTTTGAGATAGAGAACACCTCTTCTGAAATTGTAATTATGCCTTGGGGTTCAAGTAAAGGAGTTGCGCGAGAAGCATATGAGAAATTGATTTCTGACAACCTAAATATTGGGTGGATATATTCAATTTGTTTAAACCCTTTACCAAAAGAAGTATTAAATGAATTAAGGTTAAAGAAAATAGTTATAGTCCCAGAATTAAATTATCAAGGTCAATGGTCTTCAATAATGCGAATGGATGGAATAAATGCCGTATCTGTTACTCAATATACTGGGCTACCATTTAAACCTTCAGAACTTGCGGAAAAAATTAGAGAGAAAATAAAACAAACTATGGAGGTTTAATTTTGAGTGAAAGGAATCAAGAATATGATTTTAAGTGGTGTCCTGGTTGTGGTGACTTTGGGGTAAAAAGAGCATTAGAAATGGCTATAAATACATTTACGGAAGAATTTGAAATTCCTAGAACCTCTAATGTTATAGTCGCTGGAATTGGTTGTTCGGGGAATATGGTTCATTTAATTGATGGAGAGCAGCCTTTTGGTATCCATGGAATTCATGGGAGATCTCTTCCTATAGCTTTTGGAATTTCGAGTTCAAGACCTGATCTAAACACTATAGTTGTTGCTGGTGATGGAGACTTTTTATCGATAGGTGGTGAACATATAGCTCCGTCCGCATATAGGAATCCAAATATCACATGTATAGTAATGGATAATGGTGTCTATGGATTAACTAAAGGGCAAAGTTCACCAACTTCTGAAACTGGTCAAATCACAACTTCAACCCCTTTTGGTAAGTTGGAAAGGAAAATGAATCCTTTAGAGTTATATTTGACCTATGGAGTTAGTTTTATAGCATCTCATTATTCAAGCAAACCTAAACTTTTATCTGATTTTATCTTAGAAGCAATGAAACATAAAGGAATGTCTATAGTTCATGTACAATCACCATGTACGACTTACAATGATACCTATGATATTTTGAAAGGTGATAGAAAAAAAGGAATACCAGGAACAGCATTCATAATTGACGAAAATCATGATCCAACTGATTACGATAAAGCTAAGGCTTTGGTAGCTCAGGAAGGAGTACCTTTAGGATTGATTTATAGAAAAGAACCTGCAACGATTAATGAATTACAAAATAAGTTAATTATGGATAATCCCTCAAAAAATGTTGAAGATATTTTATCTAGTTATTCAATATAGTGTTTTCTTCGGTTTGATATTTTGAAGGGCATCTAACTGATAAATTATTTGCAACAAATATATTTTCCTGATTTATATGTCCTTGCATTACCAACTCCGAATATTCGTTAAAAAACACACTTCCAATTTCACCACTGTAATTAACTTCAAAAGAATTATTTGTAAATTTATCTTTTACTTTGAAATTTGCCGATAAGCCATCTACAGATCTTACATATGAATTCGGAACAAGCATTGCTTTTAATCCTATATTTAAATTTTGTTCACCATCCTCGTTAGATAATAAATATTCTACTGAGTGGTATGTATATGTAGCTTCTTCAAAAGCTTGAAAACCAAAGTATCCCAAAGAAAATAAGACTACTAAAACTATGGAAATAAAAGCAAATTTTTTATTTTTTAATTCTACAACACGATCTTTTTCTTTACTCATATATTCAATTTTGAATTTATTATTTTTATTCTATTGTTAATTATAAAAACAAAACCAAAAATGAAAAATATCAATAGTATAAAACTTGCGCCCAAATATTGAAGATTATTTTTTATGTTTGAAGATTCATAACTTACTAAATTGGTAATGATATCGTTTGAGCTAGTTATGGTAAAAGGTTCTAAATTTTTTTGAGACTCTTTTAGGATGTTTATTAACTCTTCTTTATTCTTGTTAATATTTCCAATCCACCTTTCTCCCGATTGTGTTTCAATGCCTATTTTTGATTCATTTACAAGAGATAAAGAATAAGAGTTTCCTTTATTATCTACGACATATAAAAGGATCTTATCATTTGTGACTTCAATATTTTGTAAAAAACCATTGATAATTTCTCCATTCGATTGAGCAAAAATCATGTTATTTTGGATTACTAATAACGACAAAATTCCTACAGAAAACAATGAAATTAATAATTTATTCATTTTTTATTCCTTATTATTTATATGAGTTTCTATTTTTATGGTTTTATATCTAGTTGTGGTTAAAATTAAGAAGGTAAAAATAAAAGCAATAACAGATATTAGTAATGTTATTCCATAATACATCCCAAATGATGTTTCCTCTTGAGAAAGTGGCCCAATTACTGTAATCGGATGAGCTTCTTGCCATAAATTCGCAGCAAAATATATCAAAGGAGTATCTATTGCACCTAAAACTGCAATAATTGCTGCAATATTTTTCATTTGTTCATTATTCGTATATAAAGATCTAAAAAGTATATATGCGCAATAAATTAGAATCAGTATTAAGGTAGTGGTTAATTTTGCTTCTCCCGTCCACCAAACTCCCCAAATAGGTTTTGCCCAAACAATCCCTGTAATAAGAGCGGTCAATCCAAATACTAAACCTGTTTCAGCAAAGGCTTGAGCGCAATTATCCCAAAAAGTTTTTTTAGTGAATAAATATAGAATTGAAGAAATAGCTACAACGCATATAGCTATCATTGAACACCAAGCAAGGGGAACATGTATAAAAATAGTTTTTGCAACTGGACCTTGAGAAATATCAATAGGGAGCCACCAAAAAATCATCCACAACATTAAAATATTTATTAATAGAGTTGAAGAAATTATTAATTTATTGATCATATAATTCTTATATTCTTACCAATTTAAGTATACTTTTTTTTTACTCCTTATAAATGAAATTTGATATGGATATTCCCAAAATAAAAAATAGAAGATCATACCCCAATATCAAGCCATACCAACTTTGATTTTGTATTTCATTATTTAAAATTTGATTTGTTAGACTGGAAGAAGCCATGAGTAAAGGAGAAACTAAAGGAATAAATAATAAAGGCGAAAGAATTTCTTTACCTCTAGATTTAGAAAATAATAACGAGGTAATAGTTCCAACGATACTAAATCCCAATGCACTGATTATAACCAGGATTATAAATTTATAATCTAAAAGATTATTGTTGAATAAAATATTTGAAGAAAATAGAATTATAAAACTTGATAATAATGTAAAAAAGAAATTAGAGATAATTTTTGAAACGATTATAATTTCTTGATCTATAGGTGCTAGAATAAGTAATTCTATACCTTTATTATCCATTTCTTTACTTATTGATTTATTAATACCAAGTAAAATAGAAAAACTAACTGATATCCAATAAATAGTTCCAAATATTATCAATGAATTGTTTGAGTTAATTTTTAAAGTTGTAGCAACTACTACAAGAACTAAAACAGAATATGAAAGCATAGAAATTATAATTTCTTTCGATTTGATTTCTTGAAGTAAATCTTTTTTCAAAATGACATAAATAATTTTTAAAACTTTTAAGATATTTTTCATAATGAAATTGTTTGAGATATATTATTATTGATTCCTAAAACGTTTTGATTGTGAGAAGTGAAAATTATAGATTCTCCTCTTTTGTTAATTTTATCAATGAGATAATTCAAATCTTTGATAGATTCCTTATCTAACCCAATATCAGGCTCATCTAATAAATATAATTCATAATTCGGGATTAATGATCTAAAGAGATTCATTTTTTTCCTTTGCCCATCGGATAATTGGTCAGGATATAGGTTTAAAAACTTGCTTATTTGTTGAAAGTCTTTATTTTCTTCTAGTAGTTTTTTTGGATTCTCTTCTCCAATTAAGGTGAAATAGAACAAAATATTTTCGCCAACGGTAAAATCCTTATAAAAAATAGTTTCTGTTGAACAGTAAGAAATTAAAGATTTTGCATAAGTAGAATTTTTCAGATTGATTTGTTTAATCATTATTTTTCCAGAATCATAATTATATATTTGAGCAATTATTTTTAATAAAGTAGTCTTCCCGGACCCGTTTGGGCCATCTACATTTACTATCTCTCCTTTGTTTATCTTGAAAGACAATTTATCTATTATGTGGGTATTGTTAAACCTTTTTGAAATATTATCTACTTCAAGTATGATTTTCTTTTTTTCATCCATAAATTTATATTTTTTTTATTGACCTATTCTATTTCAAGGCTACACTTATAACAATTAAGTGTAAAAGATTATTTAATTTGTATAAATGGAGAATTTTATGAAGTATGTAAGAATTCAATTAAATGATGAGATTTCTTATGGTATTGTTGAAGAAGAAAAAGTCATTGAAATTAGTGGGAATCCAATTTTTGAAAATTGTAAGGAAACTGGGGAGACTTATAATTTATCAGAAGTAAAAATATTATCACCAAACCCATCCCCTCCAAAAAATTTATGTTTAGCGTTAAATTATGGATCCCATCTATTGGGTGCGAATGCACCAAAAAAACCTGAACCATTTTATAAGACAGTTACAGCAATTTGTGGTCCTGGGGACCCTATAAAGATTCCAAAAGATGCAGGTTTGGTTGCTTGTGAATCTGAACTTGTTGTAATTATAGGGAAAGAAGCAAAAAATGTTTCTGAAAATAGTGCTTTGGATTATGTTTTTGGATACACATGTGGCAATGACGTTTCTGCTCGAGAGTGGCAATCAGGAAATAATTCAGATATGCAATGGTGGAGGGCCAAATCCAGTGATACTTTTGGACCTACTGGACCTTTTATAGTTACAGATATAGATCCTCAAAATGTGAGTATAAGAGGCTTAGTTAATGGTGTAGAAGGACAAAAATGTCATTCTTCTGAAATGATATTTAGTGTGGCTGAATCGATTAGTTTTATAAGTAAATATGTAACTCTAGTACCTGGAGATATGTTGTGGACCGGAACATCAGGAATGACCCCACCTATCAATCCTGGTGACGATGTTACTGTGGAAATAGAGAAAGTAGGGACTTTAATAAATCCTGTAGAATCTGCCTAAATTATTCCTAATCTAATTGCTTTTGCTACTGCCTCAGTACGATTAGAAGAATCCAATTTTAGACAAATCATTTGAACTTTGTTTTTGATGGTTTGTTCTGCTAGATTCATCTTGTTGGCTATGTTTATAGCAGTAAAACCGTTGGAAAGAAAATCTAATATTTCTTTTTCTTGATCTGTTGTGTTGTATGTTTTATGCATTTCTTTTTAAAAAATCAAAAATAAAAATTATGAAAAAGATATTTTTAAATTAAAATAAAATATAAAATAAAAATATCATTTTTGTTATTTACAAACTTGGAGTTCAATATTTCCCCAGAAACATTTAGGGAAATAATATTATGATAAAACTTTTTGAAAACAAGATAATCTATATTATTCCAGTTTTGATCACAATTATCACGTCAATTCTTTTAGCTGTTTTTTTGGAACAAAAAATCATAAACAATATATTGTTTTTTGGTTTTAATGCATCAGCTTCAACGTCCAATGTTTTTTTGGATATGTCAAATATAATTAGATTTGGAATTACTTTTTCTGCAGGTTTGATTGCAGTTTTTAATCCTTGTGGATTTGCTTTACTGTCTATCTATTTATCCGTATTTATACAAAGAAGAGATAAACAGAATGATATACAAAATTATGAAAAAACTTTAAGTTCTGTGTTGAAGAATGTAAATCATTATTTACGTAAATTATTTGAAGCCACCAGTATTTCTTTAGCTGTAACTGTAGGTTTTGTAATTATTTTTTTCGTTATAGGAATTCTTCTTTCTGCAGGGTTTTATACTATAAAAAGTTTTTTTTCATACATTGGAATAATTATTTCAATATTTTTGGTATTTATTGGTTTTTACAGTCTTTATGGAGGAACGTTTTATACTCCTATCATTGCAAGAATAGCTAATAAAATAAGTTATAAAAATCAATCAAGTTATATTTTCTATTTTTCCTATGGCTTATCATATGGCTTAACTTCTTTATCTTGTACTTTACCCATTTTTATGTCAATTGTTTTTAGTATTTCGAGTGTATCTGAAATACATTTTTTGTTGACGGACTTTTTGTTATTTGGATTTGGAGTATGGGTTGCTCTTTTTATAATATCTATAAGTTTGATTTTTGTAAAAATTCTTCTACAAAAAGTAACTTATTTTTTAAAAATATACAAATATGTCACTTCTATTTTTATAATTTTGTGTGGAATTTACCTTATTCTATATTGGATAACAGAAATAAAATTTTAATTTTTATTTATTTATGTTTCGGTTATAAAACTAAATATATTCTTGATATAATAATGTATTGGATTCAAATATAATTTAGGATTCTATAAATTACTAGTTTTATAAAGGAAAAATTTGACTACAACAAATAACGAAAAAATAATATCAATTAAAGAACTATTTGAAGCAGGATCTCATTTTGGCCATACTGTGAGGAAATGGAACCCTCAAATGACAGAGTATATCCATTCAAAAAAGAATGGTACACATATTATCAATTTGGTTAAAACTCAAGAAAAACTTATCGATGCGATCAACTTTATTACTGAAAATATTTCTAATGGTGGAAACTGTTTATTTGTTGGTACAAAGAAACATGCTCAAGTTATTATTAGAGATTGTGCTGAGAGATCTCAATCCTTATATATCAACCAGAGATGGCTTGGTGGTTTAATGACTAATTTCAATACCATAGAAAAAAGATTAGAGAGACTTGTGGAATTGGAAGATTCATTTGCTAAAGGTAATGTTATTGCTCAAACTAAAAGAGAATCCCAAAAGTTAGATGCCGAAGTTGCAAGATTGAATAAGTTTTTTTCAGGGATTAAAGAAATGAATTCTTTACCTTCTTTTTTGTTTGTAGTGGATATTAATCGAGAACGAATTGCTGTTGAAGAAGCTAAAAAATTAAACATACCAGTAGTAGGTATTGTAGATACGAATTCAAATCCAAATGAAATTCTCCATCCAATACCTGCTAACGATGATGGATTAAGATCAATTGAAATCATTACTAATATAGTTACAGAAGCAATTATTTTGGGGCAAAATAATTATTTGAAAAAACAAGAGGATAAATTGGCCCAAGAAGCAGAATTAGAAAGTATGGAAGCTGAAGCGAGACAAAAGGCTCAAAGTGAAGCTTTTAAAAGACAATCTAAAAGTAAGCCATC
>JAPYUX010000003.1:61970-201569 GCA_029940375.1 Dehalococcoidia bacterium
TGCGAAACCAAAAACAGAAGAGGTAGAAAGTAAGCCATCTGCGAAACCAAAAACAGAAGAGGTAGAAAGTAAGCCATCTGCGAAACCAAAAACAAAAAAAGCTACTACTTCAAGCTCTAAAGCAAACTCTTCCAAAACCAAAGAAAACAATAAGAAATCTCAATTAACTAAGGAAAATAAAAGTAGAGAGGAGTAAATCTACATGCCAGATATAACGGCTAAGCTAATTAAAGAACTTAGAGACAATACCGGTGCAGGAATAATGGACGCAAAAAAAGCACTTGAAGAATCTAACGGTGATTTAGAAAAAGCATCTAAGGTACTAGCTGAAAAAGGATTAGCCTCTGCTGAAAAAAGAATCGGAAGAGCTACTGAAAATGGTGTAATTGAATCTTACATACATACCGGAGGTAGGATAGGATCTTTGGTAGAATTGTCCTGTGAAACAGATTTTGTTGCTAGGACTGAAGAATTTACAAAATGTGCAAAAGAAATTGCAATGCAAGTAGCGGCTATGAATCCCATATCTATTAATAAAGAAGATAATAAGGAATATGAAGACGAACAAATTTTAGAGTTGCAAGTATATATAAGAGATTCTTCAAAGACAGTTGGTGATGTGGTAAAAGAACTATCAGCTAGAGTTGGAGAAAACATAGTAATAAAAAAAATTCATCGCTTTGAAATAGGAAATTAGATTTAGAGTAAATATTGAGAAATATAAATCCCAAGAGAATCGTTTTGAAATTAAGTGGGGAATCCTTGAAGGGAGATTTGGATTTTGGGCTGGATAGTGGGATATTAAAGATAATTTCAGAAGAAATAAAAAATATTTCTCATTTGAATGTTCAGATATCGATAGTTACTGGAGGAGGTAACTTTTGGAGAGGATCTGAGCATGAAAAAAGAGGAATGGATCGTTCAACTGCTGATTACGCTGGGATGCTAGCAACTATTATGAACGCTTTAGCCCTTCAGGATGAATTAGAAAAGAATAATATAAAAGTAAGAACTCAATCAGCTTTAAACTTACCTTCGGTCGCTGAGCCCTATATTAGGAGACGTGCAATAAGACACATGGAAAAAGGACGATTGGTTTTATTTGCAGGAGGTACAGGGAATCCATTTATGTCAACCGATACAGCTGCAGCTTTGAGATCTATAGAAATCAATGCAGATTTACTGGTTATGGCAAAAAATGGCGTAGATGGTCTTTACGATTCAGATCCAAATGTAAATACCAACGCAAAAAAAATTGTCAACATAACACATCATGATGCTTTGAATAAAAGATTAGAAGCTTTAGATTCTACAGCTTTAACCCTTTGTATGGATAATTCTTTACCGATTATAATTTTTGATTTATTTAAACCTGATAATTTAATGAATGTTCTAATTGGAAAAGAAATAGGTACTTTAATTAATACTCCAAAAATTTGAAATGGATACATAGATGGAAACAAATGAGATTTTAAACGAATGTTCTAAAAGAATGAGTTCAGCCTGCGATTATTTTTTACAAGATATCAAATCCATAAGGACAGGCAGGGCTAATACAAGCTTGTTAGAAAACATAAAAATAAATTATCATGGAACAGATATGCCCTTAAATCAATTGGCTCAAATATCTGTTTCAGATCCTAGAAGTTTAATTGTACAACCATGGGATAAAACATCTATAGAAATGGTTTCAAAAGGGATTCAAACATCCGATATCAACATAACGCCTCAGATAGAAGGTGATATTTTGAGAATAAACATACCTCCAATGACTGAAGAGACAAGAATAAATGTAGTAAAAATTTTAAAACAAAGAAGTGAAGAATCAAAAGTCTCTGTAAGGAATGTTCGTAGAGATGCTCAAGAAAGTATAAGAAAATCTGAAAGAGATGGTGACTTTTCTGAAGATGAATCAAGGAGAGCAATGACGGAATTACAAAGAATTACTGATCAATCAATTAAATCAATAGAGGATCAGACGTTAATTAAAGAAAAAGAAATTATGCAGGTGTAAATTTAAATTTATGTCAAAAAAAAATTCTATTCCTAACCATATAGCAATCATAATGGATGGAAATGGCAGGTGGGCTTCCAAGAGAGGACTAGATAGATCAAAAGGTCATCTTAAGGGCTACGAAAACATAAAACCTAATGTAATTTATGCAAAAAAAATAGGCATTAAATGTTTAACGTTATTTGCATTTTCAACTGAAAATTGGAATCGTTCGACAAAAGAGATAAATTTTATTTTTGATTTAGCTAGTAAAGTTATTTATGAAGAGTCTAAATTCTTGAATAAAAATAAAGTAAGAATAATTCACTTAGGCTCTATTGATAATTTACCTGAAAAAATGATTGATAGGATAAAAAAATCTGAAGAAATGACTAAAAATAATAAGGATTTCACACTTGCCGTAGCGTTTAATTACGGCTCTAGAGATGAAATTCTTAGAGCTGTGAACAAAATTATTGATTCAAGAATTAGAAGTCAACTTTCTGAAGAAGATTTTGAATCTTTTTTTATGACTAATATGTTATCAAATCCTGATGTTGTGATTCGTACTGGAGGAGAGAAAAGATTGTCTAATTTTTTGTTATGGCAAAGTGCCTATTCAGAACTTATATTTTTTGATAAATTTTGGCCGGATTTTATGACGCACGATTTAGATTTAGTAATAGATGAATATAATAAGAGGATTAGAAATTTTGGTTCATAATAATTTTGTAAAAAGATTTATTACTTCAATGCTTATTTTATTATTATTGTCTTTATGCTTCCTTTTGAATTCAACTTTCATTAATATTATTTTTTTATTGATATTATTAGTGTATTTTTATGAAATTATCATTCAGCTAATTCGTAACCAGAAATCCAGAACAATATTTTATTATTTTTTTTGTTTTTCATATACATTTCTTTTCTTACATTCTTTTTTTATTGTATATATCAACGATAATTGGAAATGGATTTTTGCACTGAATTTTATCATTGTATTTCTATCTGATACATCTGGATATATTATTGGAAAAATTTTCAGAGGGGAACCATTAAATGTCTTAAGAAATATTTCTCCAAACAAAACAATTGAAGGGTATTTTGGATCAATAATAATTTCTTTTTCTGGGGGGTGTTTATTTCTTATAAATTTTCATGCAGAATACTTCCAAATTTTTTCTTTACCAAAGTTAATCTCTATTGTTTTTATGATTTTATTTACTTCTTTATTGGGAGATCTTTTAGTATCTAAAATAAAGCGAATCATTGGTATAAAAGATTTTTCTAACCTTCTATATGGACATGGAGGATTTTTGGATCGATTAGATTCTCTAATACCTAGCTTTGCAACTTCATTTTGGATATTCTTTTTATTATGAAGAATATAGTAATAATTGGTTCAACTGGCTCAATTGGGACTCAAGCGATTGACATAATTAATGAAAATGAAGAATATAATATATTTGCTTTATCTGCAGGAAAGAATTTATCTAAATTATCAGAACAAGTTCATAAATATAAGCCAAAATATTATGATAATTTAGATAAAGAAATTATTCATAATTGTACATCTGAATTATTGGAATCCTCAGAGATAGTAAAATTTGAGAAAGTAGATTTTGTATTTTTTGCTTCTTCTGGATCAGATGCTTTGAAACCGATTGTTGAATCACTTGAATATGGAAAAGATATAGCTTTAACAAATAAAGAAGTAATTGTAACTTATGGACCATTATTATTAGAAATTTCAAAAAAAACTAATGCAACAATTTTTCCCATAGACTCAGAACCTTCCGCTATATGGCAATGCATTAACGGACGAAAAAGAAAAATTTATAGAATAATATTAACAGCATCAGGAGGTGCTTTCAGAGATTATGAAAAAAATGATTTAATGAAAATTACACCTGAAGAAGCTACAAAACATCCAAATTGGGTTATGGGACAAAAGATCACTGTAGACTCTTCAACAATGATGAATAAAATTTTTGAGATAGTTGAAATAAGTTATTTATTTAATATTCCTATTGATCAGATAGAAGTATTAATACACAGAGAAAGTATAGTACATTCAATGGTTGAATTTGAAGACAGTTCCATTTTAGCTCAGTTATCAAAACCTGATATGAGACTCCCCATTCAATATGCTTTGAGTAACAAATCAAATATATTTAATTATCAAAATAGATTAGACTTGAAGTCTCTAAATAATTTGTCTTTTAAGCCTGTACAATCGGGACAATATCTATGCTACGATTTTTCTATAAAGTATATCAAAAAAGGTCCGATTTACATCTCAGCTTTATCTTTTGTAAACGAGATGCTTGTTAACCTTTTTTTAACTTCAAAAATTCATTATTTATCAATTCCTGTTTTAATGAAAGAAATTTTATATGATAAGCAAATCAATCTCACTATGACATTTGATAATTTGACAGAATTGAAAAAAGATTTAAAGAAAATAACATTAGATAAATCGAAACAATATGAAATGTGATTTGATGAAATGCACTTTATTACTAGTATTCTGACTTTATCTGTAATTATTACTCCACTAATAATTCTACATGAATTTGCTCATTTTTTGACAGCAAAATTATTTAAAGTTAAGGTTTTGGAATTTGGAATTGGATTCCCTCCTAGAATTTATGGTTTTTGGACTAATGAACAAGAATACAAAATATCACCTAATTTAAAAAACTCACTTTTGAAATTTAATAATGGAGAAGTAGTAAATATTTCTTTTGATGAAAAAGTAGTAAATTCTATTGAAAATATAAATGAAACTAATTCACAGAAAAAAAATAATTATTTAAAAGTAAAAATTTCTAATATATCAAATCATAAGATAAGGGTAAAAACCATGATTTGGAGCATCAATATAATACCACTTGGGGGATTTGTCAGGCTATTTGGAGAGGAAGCAAATACTTCTGAAGGTTCTCTGTCTAAGGCGAGTTATATTCAACGTTTCATTATTTTATTTTCAGGATCTTTAGTAAATTTTATTATTCCTTTTTTAATGGTTTTTTTTGTATATCTAATGATCTCTCCAAATAAGGCTACGGATATAATTGTACAATCTGTTATTCCAAATTCACCAGCAGATTTAGCGGGGATGAGATCTGGAGATAAAATCGTTAAAATAGATCAGAAAGAAATTTATTCAATTAATGATTTGCAAAGTGTTGTGATACAAAATCTAGGAAAAGAAGTTTTATGGGTGATAGAAAGGGGTATTCCTATTGTTTTTTCTAAACCAGGAGATCGAACCAAATATCAATACAAAAACGATTTTGAAAACTTTCTCGTTATAGGAAGATGGAATCCTCCACGTAGATCCATACCTGAAGATATAACACTTGCAGAAGCCAGAAAATATGATCCTTACTCTGGAACAATTACCGAATTATTAGTAAGTGAAAAAGCCAATAATTTTGGAGAAGTAAGTTTAAATGATGCTAAAAAATTTGGTGATTATCAATATGGAGAAAAAATACCAATAGTGATAGATGATAATGATGATGGAATTGATTTAATTGAAGCAAGAAAAATAGATAATAGATATGGAATAAGAAATTTTATTCAAGAAGGTTCAGTAGGTATATTAATTTCTGAGGGTGAAAAAAAGATTTTGTCTCAATCAATTAATGATCAATACAAATTTGCTTTAAGAAACGCTGTAGATATATATAGTTTGAGTTTCATTTCTATAATAGGTTTAATAAATAGATCTTCAAATCCAATCTTTGATGGACCCAAAGCAGTAGGACCAATAGGATTAGGAGATTTAAGTGGAAAGATAATAGAGTCAGAAAATACTTTTTCAAAGAAAATTGTGATTTTAATTACTTTATCTTCTTCAATTAGTCTTTCTTTAGCTATAATTAATCTTTTTCCTTTTCCTGCACTTGATGGAGGAAGAATTGCTTTTTTATTTGTAGAAATTTTCAGAAAAGGAAAAAAAGTTCCTGAACGCGTAGAATCCTATATTCATGGACTAGGATTTATTATACTTATATTATTGATTATTTTTATTTCTATAAAAGATATAGCAAGATTATAGGTTTATTGAATGAAAACTGAGACTCATGTAGTAAATATAGGAGGGATAGAAATAGGAGGATCAAATCCTATTGTTATTCAATCGATGACTGATACTGATACATCTGATATTATAAGCACAGTTTCACAAATTGAAGAATTATATTATGCTGGTTCTCAGATAGTAAGAGTTACGGTTAATAATACTGTTGCTGCAAAAGCAATTGAAGAAATAAAAACAAGATTATCGGATAAAGATATTTATGTACCCATTGTTGGAGACTTCCATTTTATCGGGCATAAAATTCTCAGAGATGTTCCAAAATGTGCTGAACTATTAGACAAATACAGAATAAACCCTGGAAATCTTGGAAAAGGCAACAGGAAAGATGAGAATTTCAAAACATTTATTGATATTGCTAAAGACTTAGATAAACCCATAAGAATTGGTGTTAATGCCGGATCACTTGATCAAGAGTTGTTAGATATTAAAATGGATGAATATTCTGGGAACAAAACATCACAACAAATTGAGTCTGATGCATTAGTTTCAAGTGCATTGATTTCTTATGATAAGGCATTGGATTATGGTTTAAAAGAAGATAAGATTATTGTTTCGTGTAAAGTGTCTCGTTTAAATCAAATGGTTGAATGCTACAGAGAAATATCCAAATCTATTCAAGCTCCCCTACACTTAGGATTAACTGAAGCTGGCTTAGGGATAAAATCTATTGTGTCTACTACTGCTGCATTATCTATTTTACTGCATGAAGGGATAGGTGATACGATAAGATCTTCATTAACTCCAGAATTAAATTCAAAAAGATCAGCAGAAGTAGAGCTATGTAAAGAAATACTTCAATCCTTATCAATTAGAAATTTTAAAGCAGAAGTTACAGCGTGCCCCGGTTGTGGGAGAACAACTTCAAATTATTTTAGAGAACTCACAGGAGAAATTAAACGTTATCTTGATAAAAAAAACAAAGAGTGGGTTGAAAATTACCCAGGTTCTGAAAATTTAAAAGTGGCTGTTATGGGATGTGTCGTAAATGGTCCAGGAGAATCTAAAGCTGCAAATATTGGTATCTCTTTACCTGGATCAGGAGAGAATCCTGTTGCCCCAATTTATATTGATGGTGAAAAGGTAAAGTTACTATCGGGATCAAATATTGCTGCTGATTTTATAAAATTGGTTGAAGAATATGTTTTGAATAAGTGGGGGAAATAATGAATATAAGACAATTACTAGGATCAAAAAAACTGAGTAATTTTTTTTGGAAAACCTATAGAGAAGATCCTCAAAACATTGAAGCTGAAAGTCATAAACTTTTACATAGAACAGGTTTTATATCTCAAGTTTCTTCGGGAATTTTTAGTTTCTTACCTATGGGATGGCGTTCAATAGAAAAAATTAAAAATATAATACGTGAAGAAATGAATAATTCCGGTTCATTAGAGATTAATATGCCAGTAGTTCAACCAGCAGAATTATGGGAAGCTTCTGGAAGATTAGAGACTTACATTCCACCTCTTGCACATTTTATGGATCGAAGAGAAAACAAATATATAATAGCTCCAACTCACGAAGAAACGGTAACGGATATCGTGGCAAAAAATGTTAATTCTTATAGAGATTTACCATTCATACTTTATCATATTCAAACAAAATATAGAGAAGAACCTAGACCGAGAGGAGGGTTATTAAGAGTTCGTGAATTTGAAATGAAAGATGCTTATTCTTTTGATATGAATGAAGAGGGGATGGATGTTTCTTATAAAAAAATAATTCAAGTTTACAAAAACATATTTTCTAGATGTGCAACCGAAATAGTGATTGTAGATGCTGATTCAGGAACTATAGGTGGAAAAGAATCAAATGAATTTATCATGTTAGCTGATAGTGGAGAGGATATAATTTTGATAAGCGATAAAGAGAAATATTCTGCAAATGTAGAAAAAGCTATTTTTATCAAAAATGAATTTAAACAGGAGAATCCAGAAAATATTAGAACAATTGACACCCCAAATTTAAAAACTATCGATTCATTGCAAAAAGAATTATCATTGCCATATCATAAATTCCTAAAGACAGTGATATATAACGCTGATGATAAACTGGTTGGATGTGTCATAAGAGGAGATTATAAAATAAATGAAACGAAGGTTAGAAACTATCTAAATGTAACGGAACTGACTCCTGCTAATGATACAGAACTTAATAATGCTGGATTGACTCCTGGATTTATCTCTCCATACAATACCCAAAAGATAAAATTTATTTATGATGACTCAGTTTTGAAAGGCCCCGGAAATTTTGTGGCTGGAGCTAATGTAATAGACAAACATATTTTAGGGATCAATATATCAAAAGATCTTAGCCCTGAAATAGTTTTGGATATTGCTGAAGCTGAAGAGGGATTTTCAGCAATAGATGGAGGAATTTTAAGGACTAAACGTGGGATAGAAGTTGGGCATGTGTTTAAATTGGGTGATGTTTATTCAAAGAAAATGTCAGCAACTTATTCTAACCAAAAAGGGGAAGAAAAAAACATATTAATGGGATGCTACGGAATAGGAGTTGGAAGACTTTTGGCAGCATGTATAGAGGCTAATTATAGTAATAATAGTATGAATTTACCTTTAACTATTGCTCCATTTTCGGTTTATCTTTTAGCTTTACAAATTAAAGATGAAGAAGTAAAGAATTTGTCAGAGAAATTATTTTTCGAAATTGATAAATTAGGTTTTGATGTGTTGTATGACGATAGAGATATTCAAACTGGAGTTAAATTTAATGATTCCGATTTATTATCATTGCCATATCGTATTGTTATTTCTAAGAGAAGTATTGAAAAAAAACAAATAGAAATTTATATAAGAGAAGATAAAAAAACTTATGACTATAGTTATGGTGAATTGATAAAATTTTTTGAAAATATTTGAGTATAGATATATTTATTAAATTGTTAGTTTTGAAACTTAAACTTATTTTTTAAAAGTGGTATTATATAAATATAAAAGAAAAAGAAAAAGGATTTTTAAAAGAGAAGGTGGGCATTGCCCACTTTTTTTTATATTTATAGATTTAGGGAGGATATATTGAAAAACGAGTTGTTTCTAGCCTTAACGCAATTGGCTGCAGAGCGCAATCTAGATCAATCAATAGTTGTTTCGGCTGTAAAAGAAGCAATTGCTTCTGCATATAGAAGAGATCCTGCATCGAAAGGTCAAGATATATCTGTTGACGTTGATTCTGAAACAGGGGATGTAATAGTAAAAACTATTTTGAATGTAAAAGAAAAAGACAATATTGAAGACCCTTTATCAGAAATTTCAGAAGAAGAAGCAAAGAAAATTGATAAGAATTTAATAGCAGGAGATTTTATTGAAACTGGGTTTCTTGAATATAACCCTGGACGAATTGCAGCTCAAACAGCTAAACAAGTCGTATTACAGAAATTAAGAGAAGCGGAAAGAGATTTAGTTTTTGGACAATTCTCAGATAAAGAAGGACAAGTAATAACTGGTACTGTTCAGAGAATGGAGTCAAAAAATGTTTTTGTTGACATAGGGAGAACGATAGCACTTATGCCTATAAGTGAACAAACTTTTTATGAGAAATATAGAGTGGGTCAAAAATTAAAATTCTATGTAACTCAGGTTCAAAGAACTGTAAGAGGACCAGAAATAATTGTATCTCGAACACATCCAGATTTATTAAGAAAACTTTTTGAAACAGAGGTTCCTGAAATAAATTCAGGAGTTGTTGAGATAAAAGCTCTTTCACGAGAAGCAGGAGCAAGATCTAAAGTTGCTGTTTCATCGGAAGATTCTCAAATAGATGCTGTTGGAGCTTGTGTAGGATTAAGAGGGATAAGAATACAAAATGTAGTGAATGAGCTTTTAGGAGAAAAAATTGATGTTATTGATTGGAATGAAGATCCTAAAATATTAATTACCAATTCTTTGTCACCAGCAAGTGTTTCGAAAGTGAATATAAATGAAGATACTTCATCAGCAACTGTTATAGTTCCAAAAAAACAACTTTCTTTAGCGATAGGTAGAGAAGGACAAAATGCGAGATTAGCCGCCAAATTAACAAATTGGAAAATTGATGTTCAAGCGGAGGAAGAGGTTGAACAAAAAACAGTAATACCAAATGAACAACAAGCAATTAAAGAACAAAACACTACCTTGACAAAAGAGAAAATAACAGAAGGAACTCCAGAAGTTTTACCAATAGTAAACCAATCTGAAATTCAATCCGAAGAAATTATTGATTCTGAAATATTTGACGAATCTAAATCATTGAATGATGATGAAGAACTTCGAGTATTGGAAAAAGAAATTGAAAATCTTGAAAAACAAGAACTTGAAGAAGAAAGAAAAGCTAAAGAAAAAGAAACCATTTTAGATTTTTCTTCTGAGGAGATTTGGAATATTGGAGGTTCTAAAAAATCTGAAAAATCAGATGATAAGGTCATAAGATTTGCCGAAGATATTGAATCTGTAAAAGTTTATAATTCTAAAAGTACAAAAAGTAAAAAATCTAATAAGAAAAGAAGAACTAAAAGTTAATTAAAAGAGGTAGTTTTGACTACAAAAGAACCTGAACAATCCAATCAAGAGGAAAAAAAAGGACCTATAGCTTTACCATTGGTTCTATCTGTGGGTGAACTTTCTGAAATTTTAGACGAATCACCAATAGAAATAATAAAATCACTAATCAAATTAGGGATAATGGCAACAGTAAATGAGGAAATAGATTTTGCCATTGCTGCAAGAGTCGCCCAATCTTTTAATTATCAAGTTTTGAAACCCAAAGAATCAATAGATAATTCATCTGCGTTGAATATAGGATCTGAAATAGATACAAATGAAAAAAACATAGGAGAAGCTAGAGCTCCTGTAATAACGGTATTAGGTCATGTAGATCACGGAAAAACCACCTTATTAGATGCCATCAGGCAATCAAATGAAGTATCAAAAGAACAAGGTGGCATTACACAAAAAATTGGAGCATATCAAGTTAAACATAACAAATATAAAATGACTTTTATAGATACTCCGGGTCATGCAGCTTTTTCATCAATGAGAATTTCAGGTACAAGTGTTACAGATATAGTTGTACTAGTTGTGGCTGCAGATGATGGTTTAATGCCTCAAACAATAGAATCAATAAACCATGCAAAGAATGCTTCAGTGCCAATGATTATTGCGGTTAATAAAATAGATTTAGATGGTGCAGACATCGATAAAATTAAAGGACAATTAGCTGAACATGAAGTAATAGTAGAAGATTTAGGAGGAGAAGTTATATGTGTGCCTGTTTCTGCACTTAACAAAAAAGGCATTGATGAACTATTGGAATCAATAAATCTATTGGCAGAGATAAATGAGTTAGAAGCAAATTCAAATCTTCCAGGAATGGGTGTAATTATAGAATCTTATAATGATCCACAAAAAGGACCTATGTCAACAGTATTAGTTAAATCTGGATCTTTTTTTGTGGGAGATTTGATAGTTGTTGGAACTACTTCTGGAAAAATTCGACAAATGATTGATGGATTTGGAGAAAAAATAGATGTTGCAAAGCCTTCCACCCCTACACTAATAATGGGACTACCTGGAATAAATAAAGTTGGTGATGTTGTAGAGGTAGTTAATAATGAAAAAAAGGTTAGAAAAATTATTCATGAAAGATCAAGAAATAAAAAATTTGATCAAGTTGGAGTAACAACTTTATCTCAAGTTGTAAAAAGAGCAAAAGCTTCTAAAGAACAAGAAATAAATGTAATTTTAAAAACAGGGTCTGATGGCAGTTTAGCAGCTGTTGAACGAGTAATAGATGATTTTACTAATGAAGATGTTCAAGTAAAAATTATTTCTGGTACAGTAGGAGCAGTTACAGAATCTGATGTTATGCTAGCATCTAGTGCGGAGGATTCAATGATTATAGCTTTTCAAACATTTATTCAAAGCGGTGCTAGAAGTCAATCTGAAATAAATAATATTCCTATCAGGTCTTATGACATAATTTATACTCTAGTTGATGAAATCAAGGAAATTATAGAAGGAATGAAAGGAGTAATAAAAACAGAAAAAATTATAGGACAAGCTAACGTTCTAGAAATATTCTCTAGAGGAAAAAGACAAAAAATAGCAGGAATAAGAGTTACTGATGGAAGTATAATTAGAAATTCAAGAATTAGAGTGCTAAGAAAAGAGAACGTAATTTTTGATGGAGTTATAGAATCTATGAGACATCTAACTCAAAATGTTACTGAAATAAAGAATAATTTAGAAGGTGGTATTGTTTTAGATGGTTATCATGAATTTGAACTAAATGATATTTTTGAATGTTACGAATTAAATTAATTGATATGGAATTTAGAAAAGAAAAATTTGATAAAACTATTATAAAACTAGTAGGAGAATATATATCAAGGGAAGATTTTTTTGAGAGTCAGAATTTAATGATTTCAGTAATTGATGCAGATATATCAAAAGATTTTTCTTATTGTAAAGTAAAGATTAGTGTATTTAGTGATAATAATACTAAAGATAAAATTATCAAAGAACTTAATCAAAAAGCTTATATTTTACAAAATGTCATTTCTAAATCTATCAGAACTTCTCGGATACCAAAGCTGACTTTTGTTATGGATAACTCATTTGAATTCCAGCAACAAATTGACAATCTTATACATAAAATTACGAAAGATGTTTAAGAATTAAATGACAAAATTTAATAACGGTTTTTTACTGATT
This sequence comes from Dehalococcoidia bacterium, assembly GCA_029940375.1. GTDB lineage: Bacteria > Chloroflexota > Dehalococcoidia > Lucifugimonadales > Lucifugimonadaceae > TMED-70. Next base: position 74,782 of record JAPYUX010000003.1, read on the forward strand.
AATAAACCTTTAAATTGGACCTCCAATGATGTAGTAAAAAAAATCAAATCCTTAGATAAATCGTTTAAAATAGGTCATGGAGGAACTTTAGATCCTCTTGCTACAGGAATTCTTCCCATTTTGTTTAATTCTGCAACTAAATATTTTGAATATTTTTTAAATTTACATAAGATTTATGATGCAGAAATAACATTTGGAATTTCAACAGATACTTATGATTTGGAAGGATTAACATTAGAAAAAAACACTGATTTGAATATGGATTTTAATCTAATCAAAGAACATTTGATTAAATTCATTGGAAATATTGACCAGTACCCACCAATTTATAGTGCTGTAAAAATAAGAGGAGAAAAATTATACAATTATGCACGAAGAAAAGAAAATGTTATTTTAAAACCCAGAAAAGTATTAGTTGAAAACATTGAAATTTTAAGTTGGAATAATCCAAAAATTAAGCTTCGCATAAAATGTGGTTCAGGTTTTTATGTCAGAAGTTTTGCAAATGATCTTGGACGATCCTTAAAAGTTCCATCTGTTTTATCAAGTTTAGAAAGAGTTCAATATGGACAATTCAATATTATCAATTCATTGGAGATTAATAAATTGTCTAACCATTTTATAGAGGAATTAATACCAATAAATAAAATATTGAATCATTTGCCAAAATTTATTATGAATAAGAAACTTGAAAATGAATTTTATCAAGGAATTACTTTTGATTCAAAAAGGTTGGAATTAGATCTATTGAAAGGTTATGAATTTAAGATATATAATGAAGAAAGTGAGTTTATTGGGATTTTAACTTACGATTCAATAAGAAAATTTTGGAAACCCAAAAACCTAATTTTAGGAAGTTAGTTATGGAACATATACCTATTTTAATTTTTCAAATGGCTGTAATACTGATTTGCGCTAAAATATTTGGAGAATTATTTCACTCTTTTCTTAAACTTCCGTCTGTTTTAGGAGAATTATTAGCTGGATTAATTATTAGCCCTTTTGCTCTAGGTGGTATAAAAATAGGAAATTTAGGACCTTTATTTTCTTTCGATGTTTCACATGGGAATTATATAAGTACTGAATTGTTTTTTATATCTCAATTAGCTGCTGTCATATTATTATTTGAAGTTGGTCTTGAAACCAATCGTGACCAATTTAAAAAATACATCACACCTGCTTCATTAGTTGCTCTGGGAGGAGTTGTATTACCATTTGGTTTAGGAGTATTAGCTACTATTTTGTTTGGATATTCCAGTTTTAATTCAATTAATGAACTTGTACCAGCGTTATTTATGGGTGCTATGCTAACAGCAACTTCCGTTGGGATTACAGCAAGAGTTTTAAGTGATTTAGGGGTATTAGATAATCCAGAAGGATCAACGATAATGGCTGCTGCTGTATTAGATGATGTACTTGGAATAATAGTTTTAGCAGCAGTTGTGGGAATTGCTCAGGATGGTCAATTAACATTATCTAGTTTGATAATAATATTTGTAAAGGCAGTAGGTTTTTGGTTATCCCTTTTAGTTTTAGGATCCATTTTATCTAAAGTTATTTCTAATTTTATTATGAGTTTCAAAGTACCTGGAGCTAATATTTCATTATCTTTAGCTCTAGCATTGCTTGCAGCTTCAATAGCTGAACATTATTTTGGTTTAGCTATGATAATTGGTTCTTATACTTTTGGATTAGCTTTATCTGGTACAGATTTAAAACATCATATTGAAAAACCTTTATCTAATATTAATGCATGGCTTGTCCCAGTATTTTTTGTTGTAATTGGTATGCAAGCTGATTTTGTATCACTATGGACTAATTCAGGTGATGTTCTTTCAGTTTTATTTTTTGTAATTACTGTAACTGTTTTTGCAATATTAAGTAAAATTTTAGGCTGTGGAATTCCAACACTTTTGATAGGTTTTTCTAGAAAACAAGCATGGAGGATAGGAGTGGGGATGTTACCTAGGGGTGAAATTGCACTGATTATTGCTGGAATAGGAATGTCTACGGGTGTGATAGGTCAAGAATTATTTGGGGTATCGATAATAATGATAATTGTTACCACTATACTGGCACCTGTGTTGTTATATCAATCATACAAATAATAATTTTATATATTTATTTTTAATCCGTCGTATGCAAGATTCATTTTAATACCAGTATGTTTTGAAGCATCTACTAAATATCTAGACACTTCATTATGCTCAATATCGTGACAAATATCAGTAAAATATGCTTTCTTTGGTTTTAATTCAACAATTTTTTCAATTGCTTCCTCAAGTGTAAAATGAGATTTATGTTTATTCCCTCTTCTTAATGAATCTAAAATTATTATTTCACTTCCTCTTATTTTTCTCATGGTTTTATCAGGTATAAATGAACAGTCACTTATATAAGTCAAATTGTCAATTCTGTAACCATTTGCAAAATAATGATCACCATGATTTACTTTTAAATGCTCAAATTTTTGTCCCTCAATTATAGTGTGTGTACCGTCTATAATGATGAAATTTAACTTTGCAACCGTTCCTCCTGAAGTAATTTTACTTGTGTCAACTAAATAATAGAAAGTTTTGTTTATCACTTCGTAATCTTCTTTTCTTAGATAAATAGGAATGGAAGATTGGGTGTTGTTAGTCCAGTCTCTTAAATCATCAAATCCCCCTGCGGCATCCTGGTGTGCATGAGTTAAAATCAATCCATCAATTGTATTGATTTTGTATTTTGGAAACCATTTTATAGCTGATTGATAAAAGGATTTTCCTGCATCAATTAGAATGTTTTTTTCAAAATCTAAAGATGAAATTTTTATAACAACACTCGTATTGTATCTTCTATTTTTAGAATTAGGTTTAACGGCATCGTTGCAAACTAGACAATCTAAACTGTTTGTCAGACAACTAACCCTAGGGACTCCTTCAGATGTACCTGTTCCTAAAAATATCAATTCTTTTTTAATTTTATTCATTAAATAATCCTTTAACTGGCACGGCTCCAAAACCAAGATAATTTGAAGGTTTTAATATTCCAGAATTAATAGTACTAACACTTTGATTCTCCCATTTTTCCATACTCAAATTTATATTTTTTGGATTATGTAATTCGGCCAAATTATGAGTTAATCCTGATTGTATCAAAGGTAGACCCCAAGGTTCTCCTCCTCTATGGAGGATTATAGGAAACAAATTATTGGAAACATTAATTATTTTTAATAATGCACTTAATCCACCACACCAAGTAATATCTGGCTGCCAAAAATGGTAAGTTTTATTTTTTCTCATTAATTTAAAATTGTTATGGTTAAGATCATGTTCTCCACCCGCAAGTTTTATTCCGTTTAATTCATTTATTATTGATGGTGAAAATAACATATTTTCTGGAGTAGAAACATCTTCAAACCATTCAATTTTTAAATCATTTAATTTTTTTGAGATTTTTTTTGTATAATCTATATCCCAACTCATATAACAATCCAGCATGATTTTATTAGTATTTTTGTATTTTTTTCTAATTGTTGAAATCAATTCATACAATTTATTAGATTCTTTTTCAAAATCTCCATCGGATTTTACAGATAATTTGAAATTATTTAATCCTAATTCATTGTAGTGATCTATATTATTACCTGTAGCGTAAGTATGTATTTTTTCATTATGATGATTTTCGTCTTTTTCTAATAAATTTTTTATAGGAATTTCGTAATACTTACTATAAGCATCCCATAGAGCTAAATCAATTGATGAAATCGCCATAGATGCTATTCCACCCCGTCCATATGGTATACTTTCAACATATAAGTGATCAAATATTTTTTGAATATCTTCAATGTTATTGATTGTTGTTCCTACAACTAATTCTGATAAATGCCCAACGATTACTTCTAGCGAAGAATTTCCTCCTCCACCTGTTCCATAACCTATAATTTGTTCTCTATCCGTATTGATTTTAGTGATTATTTGCCATAAATTTGGCCTCCATCCTCTCAAAGAATCTTGATAAGAAGGATATACTACTTCAATTTTAGTTATTTTCATTGATAAAACTTTGAATTTTATGTATAAAATGATTAATTACGGGGTGTGGCGCAGCGGTAGCGCACTCGCTTTGGGAGCGAGGGGTCACAGGTTCAAATCCTGTCACCCCGACCATCTTTTTTTTCATTTATGTATTAAACTATATCAATATATTTTTTTTTATAAATAAAATTGGAGAAAACAATGAACTGGCTAGTAGGGACATATTCAAAAAGAAACAGTAATGGAATATACAGGATTCATTTAAATGAATCCTCTGGAGAAATAAGTCTAATTTCTTCATTTTCAAATGTTAGCCCAGGTAATCCTTCTTTTTTAATCTTAGATAAAAAAAATAAAGTGTATTCAATAGGTGAATCATTGAATGGTGATCCAGGCGTAGTATATTCCTATAATTTAATAAACGATAAGTTAATAAAAATAAATGAAGCTTATACAAATGGGATTAATCCTTGCCATCTTTCTATAAATGATAGGAATGATTTTTTAGTTGCAGTAAATTATAGTTCTGGAGATTTCTCATCTTATAAAGTATCTTTAGAAGGAAAATTAACTTTTATAGAGCAAATTACTCATAGTGGATCCAGTATAAATCCTAATCGTCAAAGAGAACCACATGCGCATTCTATAAATTTTTTAGATAATTATAGTTTTTATGTTTGTGACCTAGGAGTTGATAAGATTTTTTATTATAAGATCGATCCTGACTCATACAAAATTATCAGTACTAATTTTACAAATACTAAACCAGGATCCGGACCTAGACACTTTATACTCAACAAATATCATAGACGAGCTTATTCCATCAATGAGTTAGATTCTACTATAAATTATTTTGAAATAAAGCCCAATAATGAATTGAGGACATTACAGGTAATATCTACAATTCCTAAGGACTATTATCTAGAAACAACTACAGCAGATTTGCATTTTTCTAGTGATCTAAAATATTTATATGGATCCAATAGAGGTCATGACACAATAGCAAAATTTATAATTAACGATGATGGTACTTTAATTTTTGATAAACATTTCTCCACATTAGGAAAAACCCCAAGAAATTTTGCTATAAGTAAATCAGGTAAATTTTGTCTTGTAGCTAATGAAAATTCTGATGATATATATAGTTTTGAGATAAATAGTAAAAATGGAGATTTGGTCCCAACGGGATATGGAATCTCTATTCCTTCACCTGTTTGCTTATCCGAGATTTTCGAATGATGGCCTTATAACCCTTTTTGTTGTTTCTAATGTCAATATTACACAAGCTCCTAGACATGAGAAAAATGCTGAAATCCATATAGCATATACGTAACCACCAGTAACTTCAAAAACTAATCCAGGTATAAAGCCTCCTAATGCCATCCCAAAACTAGCTGCCAAAATTTGCCATCCATATGTTGTATCCATTCTAAAAAAACCATAATATTTTCTATTCATTATGGGGAAAAGAGTTCCTTCTCCTCCGTAAGGAATAGCCCATAAAATACCTACGAGGTAAAACATCCATTTATCGGTAGTAAATGCCCATGGTATAACGAAAAGTCCTTGACCAAGAAAAGATAGAAACATAATTGTTTTTGGATTAACTGAATCACCTAAAATTGGAGTTATAAATCTTGTTGATATAGATACCACCATGATTATAGTGAGGCAAAGAACAGAATCAGTATAACTTATTCCTTTAGTAATCATAAGAGGTACAAGCCCTATCAAAATGACTGCGTGCCCAACACAGCCTAAGAAGTGAATATTCATTAAACTCCAAAAAGCGTTAGTTCCATAAACAATTTTTTGTAAATTTGAATAATAGTTATTGATAGGTTTTTCGTGTTTTATTTCTTCTTGTTTATCACTGTCTTCAGCCCCATAGGGTAAGAGCCCCATATCTTGAGGAGTATTTTTGAAAAATGCGAGTGCTATAAACATTATCACGCTTCCCACCAATCCACTTATAATAAAAGTATTTTGCCATCCTATAGAATTTAACATTATTCCCATTAGTTGAATGACTATAGCTGGGCCTAGACTCCACATACCAATAATTAGACCTGTAGCGAGCCCTAAGCTTTTTTTAAACCAAATTGCTATGGCTGGAATAACAGGTACTAAAAACATTGATTGTGCAAAGCCAAAAATAATTCCGTATGATATGTAAAATTCATAAATATTAGTTGCTAGGGCTGTCCAAATCATTCCGATTAAGAAAAGGAAAAGACCTATATACATAGTTTTTCTAGCCCCAATCATTGTTGAACAATAACCTGCAATCGGAGAAGAAATTGCAGTAACAACAGACATAATCGCATAAGCTATACCTATAGATTTTGGATCCCAAGAAAATTCTTCAACTAATGGATCAATAATAATCCCAAATGCCATCCTAATTGCTGAACCGATCATTTGGGCAATCGCACCTACAGCTACAATTACCCATCCGTAATGATGGAAATCAATTTCAGAAATATTTTTTTTTATTAATGCAATGGACATAAAAATACACTTCCGTCTTGAATCCACGATGTTTCATAATTTGAATTTTCATTTAATTTATTTGTAGAATTCCATGCTGAAAAATAAATTAATATTACTGATGAAGCAATAATTGAAAACAAAGAAAGAGATATTCCTTTAGATGGAATTGTGTCAATTTTCATAGAATAATTAATCCTTAGAAAGTAATAAGAAATTTGTTTTCAAATCAATTATCTTATATATTTTTCAAACTTGTAGTGAAATTTTATCCAAATTCTATTTTTTTCAACTCTTTAAAACTCGTATAAAAAATACCTTCGATGTAAATGTTTTTTTATTTATCATTATCTAAATTAAAAAAATATTTATCATGTTGTATTTTCATTCATGTCCTAAATGTACAAAGGGTACCATTGAATATGGTTCCGATGAACAAGGGAATTATATTATGTGTCTAATGTGTGGATTCTATAAAAATTCAGCACAAGGTATTACTAAAGCTAGAAAATCTTGAAATTTAATCTTTTCAATAATTATTAATCGTATAAATATATATAATTATAATTAGTTCCAAAAAATTAAATTTGTTAAAAGAATCAAAAAAAACAAACGTATATATAGTTGAAGACGACAAAAACATCAGAGAAGCTCTGAGATACAATCTGATAGCTCAAGGGTTTAACGTAGAATTCACAGGGGATGGAATTTCTGCGATAGAAACTTTGTTGAATAAAACATTTGATATTATTCTTTTAGATCTTATGTTACCTGGCATAGATGGTTTAGAAATATGTAAAAGAATACGATCTGAAAATGTAGATACTCCAATCATAATTTTAACCGCTAAAAATAATGAAATTGATAAAATTGTGGGACTTGAATTAGGTGCAGATGATTACGTTTCCAAACCTTTCAGCATGCCAGAGTTGTTAGCAAGAATTAAAGCAAATTTAAGAAGAAATTTAATTAAATTAGAGAAAACAAAATCTATAACTAGAAAACAATTCACACATTTGGATACTTTTATTGATTTAGATAAAAGAATTGTGAAAATCAATGATAAAAATATCTTTTTTAGACCTAAGGAATTTGATCTATTGTACAAATTAATGTCCAATCCAGGGAAAGTTTTTACAAGAGAAAAATTGATTGAAGAAATTTGGGGCTTTCAATATTTTGGTGATACACGTACGGTAGATGTACACATAAGATGGATCAGAGAGAAAATTGAATCAGATAGTGAGCGGCCTCAAAAAATATTGACAGTTCGAGGTTTTGGATATAAATCTAAGTTGGAGTAGATATATGAATCTCAATAGACTTAAAAGAAATTTCTTCTATATTTCAAGACATAGATTGTTCATGATTCTTTTATGCCTCGTTCTTATACAAATAGCAATATTGTGGCTTTTATTTAATTTTTATGATCAAGTTAACTTTTATTTTATTATATTTATTGTCATTTTTTTTTCAGGAATATTTTATTTATTTATAAAAAAGAATATTTCTTTATTGAAAAAAAACCTTATTTCCAATTCTAATTCATCTAGATTTGGAGAATTTGAACCTATTAATGAGCTTTTTACTAAAATCAATAAAAGATTTGTCTATAAGGAAAAAATCATAAGTTCAGAAAATGAAATTTTGATGAATACATTAAATTTAATAGAGGATGGAATAATTTTTTTAGATATTGAGATGAAAATTTCTAATTTCAATAATAAATCAAAAGAAATTCTTATGTGCTCTATAGAAGATGAAAATATAAATTACTTAACTGATTTAACTCAAAGTTTTGAAATTTTAGATTTTTTTGATAAATCTAAAACAAGTAATTCTAATGAAATTGAAATAGAGTTTAATTTCCCTAAAAAATTTCTAAAAATCAGATTATTTACGTTGAATAAACTTCAAAATAAATTTATGTTAATTATTTCTGATTTGTCTGATGTTTATAATCTTGATAAAACAAGAACTGAATTTTTTGCTAATACATCTCACGAATTTAAAACACCCATAACTTCTGCAAAGTTAAATTATGAAGCGTTGATAAATGATTTCAAAACAAGTAAAGGTGTAAACTTTCATCTTTTTTCAAAAAATATCTATGAAGATTTGAATAGATTGGAGAAAATAACTAATGAATTATTAAATATTCATTCACTTGAAACAGGTAATTATAAACTTAACTTAGAAGAAATAGATTTTTTAGATATGTTATCTGAGGTAAAAAAAACTTTTTCTACAATCATCAAGGACAAAAAAATTGCAATTGTACATCCTGAAAATAAAATCAAAATAAAATTAGATAAAAAACTGATTATTCAATCTTTAGAAAATCTTTTATCCAATGCTATTAGGTACAGTGAAAAACAATCTGATGTAAATATCAATTATTATATAAAAAATGATGAATTTATTTTTGAAATTCGTGACCATGGAATTGGAATAGGTGAATTTGATCTACCGCTTATTTTTCAAAGATTTTTTAGAGCAGAAGGGAATAGAGATTATGAACATTCAGGATTAGGACTTTCAATAGTTAAGCATGCAATTGAATTACACAAAGGTGAAATCAAAGCAAAAAGTGTTATTAATGAAGGATTAATAATTTCTTTTTCGATACCGTTATGATTATTTAACCTTTTCTTAACAATTTTGTCTCTTTTTGTAATACTCTAGAGTTGTTGAGCTCTTTTTTCAAATTCAAATGATGCAACAAAAATGATGCAACAAAGAAATATTAGAAGAAGAAAAACTGAAGAAATAATTGTAGTAAACTTATTAAAACTGTCAGGTTTAGTTTCTATAGGAACTACTATAGGAATACTTTATGTTTTAGGATCTCAATCAATTCCATTTTTTGGAACAGTATCTTTGAAAGAGTTTTTTACTGGCCTAAATTGGACACCATTATTTGTACCTCAAGAATTTGGAGTTATGCCACTTATAAATGGTACTTTTATGGTAGCAATTATTGCTGCTTTGGTCGCTCTTATTTTTGGATTAGGTAGTGCTTTTTTTCTCTCAGAATATGCTTCTAGAAAAGTAAGAAGTTATGTTAAGCCCTTGTTGGAAATTTTAGCAGGAATTCCTACGGTGGTATATGGATATTTTGCTTTGACTTTTGTTACCCCAATAATTCAATATATTGCACCTGACACTATCATTTTTAATGCACTAAGTGCAGGAATAGTAATGGGTATAATGATTATACCTATGGTTTCCACCCTATCTGAAGATGCTATGTCATCAGTTCCTAGAAGTTTAAGGGAAGCTGCATATAGCTTGGGAGCAAAAAAATATCAAGTCGCACTTCGTATCGTTTTCCCATCAGCTATTTCTGGGATTGTAGCTTCTTTTATATTATCTATTTCTAGAGCTATAGGTGAAACAATGATAGTTAGTTTAGCTGCTGGGGGGAAACCAGCTTTAACTTTAAATCCACTTGAAGCCATACAGACTATTACAGCTTACATTGTAACAGTAAGTCAGGGAGAAACACCTCAAGGTTCCATAGAATACCAAAGCATTTTTGCAGTGGGGCTACTTCTATTCATTCTTACTTTGATAATGAATCTTATAGGAAGGTGGGTTGTTTATAAATATGCACAAGAATATGAGTAGGCCATAATGAAAGAAAGACTCTTTTACTTATTAATTTTATCTTCCATTTTAATTGCTTTAACATCTCTGTTAATTTTGCTTATTGATGTGGTACTTGATGGCTATTCATCTCTTTCGTGGGATTTTTTAACAAATTATGCTTCTAGAAAAGCTGAAAAATCTGGCATTTTAGCTCCTTTGGCAGGGACGTTATGGTTAGTTATTTTAACTGCTTTCTGTACTATTCCGTTAGGTGTATCTACAGCATTATATTTAGAGGAGTTTGCTGGAACAAATATATTATCAAAGATAATTAAAATCAACATTTCTAATTTAGCTGGAGTACCTTCAATAATATATGGTTTGTTAGGGTTAGCATTTTTTACATATTTTATTGGTTTAGGAAAAAGTATAATTGCAGGAGCCCTTACAATGACTTTATTAGTACTACCTATAGTCATAATATCTGCTCAAGAATCAATTAGGACAGTTCAACCATCTTTAAAAGAAGCTGCTTATGCATTGGGAGCAACTAAATGGGAAGTGTCTAAAAAAATAATTTTGCCTCACTCTATCGGGGGAATAATGAGTGGTATAATCTTGGCAATGTCTAGAGCTATTGGAGAAACAGCACCAATATTAATTATTAGTTCTTTAGTGTTCATCACAACAGTACCATCAAGCCCTCTAGATAGATTTACAGTTTTACCATTACAAATTTATACTTGGGCATCATTTCCTAAAGATGAATTTCGAGCAATTGCTTCTGCAGGTATTATTGTTCTTCTTGTTATATTAATGACAATGAACTCTTTGGCTATTTATATAAGATGGAAAAATCAAACAGATAGATATTAACTTTCTGTTATATCTAAAAACTGTGCATTTGGTATGTCAGGTAGGTATATTGGCTCAATTAATATTTTAAAGTTTCTACTACCCCCTCCAAAAACTATTTTTTTAGATATTTTTAATCCTTCATCAAAATAAATTTGAAATTTTCGTGATAACCCAAATGGTGTTATTCCTCCAACTTTCATACCAGTTATTTCCTCTGATTTAGCTGCATTTGCAAAAGATAATTTTTTTACTCCCATAATATTCTTTAATTTAGTGTTAACATCTAATTTTTTAGAAGCTTGGACAACCGCAACTGCATAAAGACCTTTTGGACGTTTTGATTCCAAAATTATAGTATTAGCAGATTGATCTAAAGAAAATTTATATTTATTACAAAATTTTTTAGTATCAGAAAAATTTGGATCTATGTCGATCTTCTCATATTCTATTTGTTGTGTTTTTAAGTAATCTAATACTATATTTTCGATTTCATTCATTAATCAAAGAAATGTTTATTATTATAAAATATACATAGAGAAAATTATGAATACTTATTGGTTAATTAACATAAACGATAATAATTACAATGTATTAAAAGGTAGATCTTTTGATATATTGGGGTTTCCTAATAGTTACAATAAACTGACAAATAAAATCGCCAAAAAGGATAATTTAGTTTTTTACATCTCCACAAGTAAAGTTTTTTCTGGATATGCAGAAGTTACTTCTGATAAATTTTACGATGATGAAAAAATATGGCAAGAAAAAGAAATTTCTCCTTATAGAGTTAAAATAAAATCTAAGAAGATTCTATCTGAAGAAAATTACGTAGAGGCATCAGATGTTGTTCCTTCTTTGAATTATGTTAGAAAATGGCCACCAGAAAAATGGGAGTTGGCATTAATGAATAGAGTACATGTGATTTCACACAATGATTTCATGATAATAAAGGCAAGTATTGACGGCGCTGGAAAAAAATTAAAAAGAAAGAATAAGAAACCTAGAGAGAAAAACTTATAACTTTAAAATTTTTTTTGAATTGTTATAAATGTTTTCTTCAATAATATCTTTGTCTATTTTAAAAATTTCACTTAATTTTATTACAATCAATTTTAAGTCTTTAGGTTCAGTCCACCTCAATCTATTTTTTTTAAAATATTGAGGATACGAATCAGTCTCTATAACAATTTTATTTAATGGAATTTTTTTGATAACTTCTTCTAAATTTTTATCTCTAAGTATTGGTTTTGCAACAGATATAAAAATATTATTATCGAGTAATTTTTTTGCGTAGTTATACGTACCATTAAAATAATGTGCGACCGAATTTAATTCAAATAATCTTTCACTCATTATTATATCTATGATCTCTTTTTCTGCATTTCTAACATGAAAAGCAATAGGTTTGTTAACTTCTTTTGCTAAATTTATTTGGTCTGAGAAGATTTTTTTTTGTATTTTTATTGGAATACAATTGTCTTGAATATCTAATCCAATTTCACTTATCATAATAGTTTTTTTACACTTAAGTAGTTCTTTAAACAAATTTAAATAATCATCAGTTTTATCGTCTTTTATATTTTGTGGATGTATACCTACAGCTGCATAAACTTCTTTGACTTCATTTGCTAATTTTACACATTTTTTAGAATCTTCAATTGTAGTACCTGCTGCAACTATCACTTCTATTTTTGCATTTCTAGAATTTATTATTAGATTTGACAAATCTTTATCTTCAAATTGCTGTATATGTGTATGAATATCTATTAACATTAATAAAATTTTTTTATTTAATCATACAGGAGGTTAAGATATGAGACCCGGTTTTGGACAATTTAAATTTCCTTCATCAGAATACCTAAGATTTGCTGCTCAATATGGAGTAAAGGATATTTTATTAAATACACCGGAATTAGAACAATCTAAACCTGGTGTGTGGTCAAAGAAAGAATTGATTAAGTTAAGACTAAATATAGAGAGTTATGGCTTACAATTGTCAGCAATAGAAAATGTTCCTACCCATTTTTATGACCATATAATGCTTGGTGGAGAAAAATCAGATCAACAACAAGAAAATATGATTGAAAATATTTCTAATATGGCGGACGCAGGAATTCCAATGTTTGGTTATAACTGGATGCCTTCTCATGTGTGGAGAACAGATCCCGTTACAATAAGAGGAGGTGCTATTGCTACTGCTTTTGATTACAGTATTGCAAAACAAATTCCAAACACTCATGATAGAGAATATACGGAAAAGGAATTATGGGAAAATTTGGAAAATTGGATAAAAATTATTACTCCGATCGCAGAAAAAAAGAATATAAAATTAGGTATTCATCCTTGTGACCCACCCGTAGAAAATCTGGGAGGCATTCCTCAATTGTTTAGATCCTTCGATTCTTATAAAAAATTAATCAATATTGTCGACTCACCATCAAATGCTATTGAATTTTGTCAAGGAACATTTTCTGAAATGGCAGATGCTTCAGGAGAAGGGATTTATGAAATGATCGATTATTTTTCTAAAAGAAAAAAGATTTTATATGTACATTTCAGAAATGTTTCTGGAACAGTGCCAAAATTTAATGAGGAATTTATAAACAGTGGTTATGTAGATATGTATAAGGCTATGAAAATCTATCATAAAAATGGCTTTGATTCCTTTTTTATTGATGATCATGTTCCAATGACATTTAATGATACTGAATGGGGTCATAGAGGTAGAGCATTTGCAAATGGATATATTCAAGCCATGATTGAATCTATTACAAAAGGAAGTTTTGATGAGTAATGAAAAAGTGGTGTTTATTACCGCCAGTGCAGGTGCAATAGGTGAAGCGCAAGCTAGATTATTCTCAAGTAATGGGTATAAAGTTTACCTCACTGATTTAAACGAAAAATCAGTTGGAATCATTTCAAAAGATATAAATCTTAATGGTGGAAAAACCTCTTTTTCCAAATTAGATGTTACACATGAAAATGAATGGAAAAAAAATCTTGAAAATTGTATGAAAAAATTTAATAGAATTGATGTTTTATGTAATAATGCAGGTTCTAATTTTCGAACAGGTTTTGAAAATCAAAGTTTTGAAATGTGGAATAAAATTATATCGATTGGTTTATCTGGAACTTTTTTGGGGATAAAAAATGTAACAAAGTATATGAAAGAAAGAGGAGGAGTGATCATTAACTTGGGCTCTTTAGCTTCTGTCAATAGTAGTGATTCTTCACCAGGATATTCAGCGCAAAAAATGGGATTGCTTGGTCTTACTCGATCTGCGGCTCTTGCATATGCAAAATATAAAATTAGATGTGTTATGGTCTCTCCTGGTCATGTGGATACTCCATTTGTACGTTCTAATAATGAATATAGCCCAAATGATTGGTCAACATCAATTGATAACCCTCTAAATTATAAAAAACGTCTAGATCAAATTCCTTTAGGTAGATTTTTATTAGGGCCAGATATAGCTAAATTATTTTTATTTCTTGCTTCTGATGATGCAGAAATGATAACGGGAAATAATATTCTTTTAGATGGAGGGACTTCAATTATTTAATCTTTAATTTTAGGAGAAGCTATTATTAAAATTGCTGCAATTATTGCTACCACCGTAAAGATAGGGAAAGTTAATTCATATGATCCAGAAAAATCATAGATTAAACCTGCAGTAATACCTCCAAATGCCTGCCCGGCGCTTACAAAGGGCTCACTATAACCTCTAATAGCACCAATATTTTCTTTTCCAAAAATATCAGCTAATACTACAGGAGGAATAACCAATAATCCTCCTAGAGCTATGCCAAATATAAATGCAACTACAAAAGCTGAAAAGATGTTAGATATTCCTAAAAAAAGAAATGAACTTAAAGCTAACCATAGGGCAATAAAAAAGTATGTTTTTTTTGCTTGAAATTTGTCTGATGCCCAACCACAAATAATACTTCCAAATCCTGTTCCTATAGCCATAATAGTCAATGTTGTTGCAGCATAAATGGGACTTATTCCTTTATCAATTAAGTATGCAGCCTGATGAATATTAATTCCTGTGTGTATGAAATAAGTAAGAAAACCAACAATTGACAACATCCAAAACGGAGTAGATTTTAAGGCAAATTTTAGTGAGACTGATTTATAAGATCTATCTAATTTTTCCGAAACCTTTTCTTCGCGCTTGCTTACATTAGTTTTAATCCCCAAATCAGAAGGAGAATTAAATAAAGTAAACAAAAGCAAAGGAATAGAAATTATCCAAACACTTACTCCTATCCACAACCAACTGCTTCTCCAAGAGTCGGGATTCCCACCAGAAATATTCATTATAATTTGAGCAAATAAAGGAAAAAACCCCATGCCAAGTGAATGAATCATTCCCAATAACCCAATTGCTTTACCTCTATTTTCTGAAAACCATTTAGTTACTACTGTGGTGGCTCCTATTTGTATTGGGGAGCTGAAAATGATTCTACTTATACCAAATAATATATAAAACATTATTGGTGAAAATGTTTGGCTTAATAATGCAGTAGATAAACCTAATAATAAGACTGAAATCAATAAAGTTATTTTAGTTCCATATTTTTGAATTATCCAACCCGATAAAGGAGAAATAAATATTGCCAAAATCCCAGCTAATGAAGAGGCTCCAACAATTACAGTTCTTGACCATCCAAGGTTTTCGCTCATTGGATAGACAAATACTGCTATGGTTAATGTGGCTGCGGAATTTCTTACAAACATACTTGAACCGGATCCAGCAACGATTATCCAGCCATAATAAAATGGTATTTTTTTTTGAATAAATTTAGCGAATTGTTTCATAATAATCTATTTATTAAATCTCAAAATAGAATGTAACATTATAATTAATATAGTTTAAGTAGTAATCTAACTTATTAATAAAATAAATATAAAAATATGACAATAAATTTTGAAATACAAAAATATGTAAGAGAGATAGATTTAAATGAAGGCAAAAAAAAGTACTATGATATTTTGAGCTTTGCAAATGATAATAAAATTCTTATAGAAAAAATACCATTCTCTATAAGAATTTTATTAGAAAATGTTATGAGATCATATGAAAAAAAACTTTCCAATTCACACCATATCAGTCAACTATTAAATTGGACTAAGGATTCTGTACCTGAAGAAGAATTTCCATATATGCCTGGAAGAGTTTTACTACAAGATTTTACTGGAGTTCCCGTGGTTGTAGATTTGGCTTCAATGAGAGATGCAGTAGCAGACTTAGGAATGGAACCTTCTATGATAAATCCAATTGTTAGATCAGATTTGGTTATTGATCACTCAGTTCAAGTAGATTCTTTTGCACAAAATGATTCCATGAATTTAAATATTTTGAAAGAATTTGACAGGAATACAGAAAGATATAAATTATTGAAATGGGCTCAATTAGCATTTTCAAATTTTTTAGTTGTTCCTCCAGGGACAGGCATTGTTCACCAAGTAAATTTGGAAAACCTAGCCGAAGTTATTTTATCTTCAGAGAATAATTTTATTTACCCAGATACATGTATAGGAACCGATTCTCATACAACTATGATAAATGGAGTTGGAGTTTTGGGTTGGGGAGTCGGTGGAATTGAAGCTGAAGCAGTAATGTTAGGGCAACCATATTATATGCAGGTTCCTGAAGTTGTAGGTGTAAATTTAGATGGTAATATTCCTGAAGGCACTACGGCAACAGATTTAGTTTTGTCAATTGTAGAAACTTTAAGAGGAGTGGGGGTTGTCGAAAAATTCGTTGAATTTTATGGTAATGGATTGAAAAATTTATCTTTGACTGATCGAGCTACTATTTCAAACATGGCCCCAGAATATGGTGCAACCTGTGGTTTTTTCCCAATTGATGATAGAACTATAGATTATTTAGCTTTAACTGGAAGGCCAAGTGATTTGATAGAAAGAGTTGAAACATATGCAAAATCTAATGCATTGTTTTATCAACAAGATAATTATCCTGAATATTCTATGAATATAAATTTTGATTTGAGTGATGTTAGACCTTCAGTGGCAGGACCAAAAAGACCTCAAGACAAATTATTATTATCACAGGTAAGCAAGAATTTTAAAGATAATTTTGATTTTAATTCAGTTGATTTATCTAAGGAAAAACTGGACAATGGATCTGTTGTTATTGCGGCTATTACCAGTTGTACTAATACTTCAAATCCTAATGTTATGGTGGGAGCGGGTTTAATTGCAAAAAAAGCTTTTGATATGGGAATCAAACCCAAACCTTGGGTAAAAACTTCTCTTGCTCCTGGCTCAAAGGTTGTAACCAGTTATTTAGAAAAATCAGGTTTGAATTATTATTTAGATAAGATAGGATTTCAAACAGTGGGTTATGGATGTACAACTTGTATCGGAAATTCTGGACCTTTACCCAATTTAATATCGAAAAAAATAGAAGACGAAGAATTAACAGTTTCAGCAGTTTTATCAGGAAATAGAAATTTTGAAGGAAGAGTCCATCCTCAAGTTAAAGCTAACTATTTGGCTTCACCAATGTTAGTGGTTATTTACGCTTTAACTGGAACTATTAATATAGATTTATCAAATGATCCTATCGCTAGAAATAAAGATGGTACAGAAGTTTACTTGAAAGATTTGTGGCCAACCTCAGATGAAATAGAAGACACTATAAACAAATCATTAAATTCTAAAATGTTTATAGAAGAATATGAATCTGTTTATGCTGGTCCTTTGGAATGGCAACGTTTAACTGCAAGAGAAGAAAATCAGTTTAACTGGGATATTAACTCAACATATATACAAAAACCACCTTTTTTTTACGATTTTAATTTAACTCCCTATTCGAAAGATAAAATAACAGGCGCTAGATGTTTAGTTAAATTAACAGATTCAGTTACTACGGATCATATTTCACCGGCAGGCTCAATACCCCAATCAGCTCCTTCTGGGCAGTTACTAATTTCCAATGATGTTCCTAGATTTGAATTTAATTCTTATGGATCTAGGAGAGGAAACCATAATGTTATGGTAAGAGGGACATTTGGAAATATACGATTAAGGAATCAATTAGTTGATGATGAAGGAGATTGGACAATATTTTTTCCTGAAGATAAAAAAATGAGAATCTTTGATGCTTCAGAAAAATACCAAGAATTAGGAATCCCTTTAATTGTTATTGCGGGTAAGGAATATGGAACAGGTTCTTCAAGAGATTGGGCAGCAAAAGGACCTTCTTTGTTGGGAGTTAAGGTTGTAATGGCAGAAAGTTATGAAAGAATACATAGGTCAAATTTAGTAGGAATGGGAATAGTTCCATTACAATTTCTTGAAGGAGAAAATGCTAACACCTTAAATATAGATGGTACAGAAACTTTTGATTTTCAAAGTTTGGAAAATAAAATTAAACCTAATTCAGAAATAAATGTTATTGCAAGAAAACAAGACGGATCATTTATAAACTTTAAAACCATTATAAGGATTGATACAAATATAGAATCTGAATATTATTTACATGGAGGATTATTGCCATTTGTTTTGCGGAAGATGATTAGAGAACAGAGTTAAGGCTTTCCAAAGGAGTTCTAACCATCCATTCAAATTTGGCATTCTGTAATTTTAATGGAATCACTTTTTGATCATTCAGTAATGCTTCAACTCCTATTTGACCAAAAAACAATTTAATTAAAATTTTAGGGACAGGAATTTTTATAAAAGGTTTTATAACTTGGTTTAGATCATTAAAGACTTCATTAAATCGTAAATTATTGTTTGAAGTTATGTTTACTGGTCCCATTATCTTTTCATCATGTATTATATGTTCTATTGCTCTTAAAGTATCTAAAAGAGAGATCCAAGGAAAAAAATTTTCTCCACCATTTATTCTCTTTGCGCCAATAATTTTACAAAATTTTTTTAATTGTTTAAACATATGTGAGTCATTGTGAATAATATTTCCAAATCTAAGATTAACAACTCGCAAATTTTTCAATGATGATTTATTTTCCCATTCATTGGAAATATCGGATAAAATTCCATTACCTTTTTGAGAATTTTCATCTAATATTTCACTAGGTCTATCACCATAAAATCCACATGCTGAAGCAGAAATAAATAATTTTGGTAGTTTTGTACATTCCTCAAAAGTTGATATAAACGTTTCAATAGGATTGTACCTACTTGATTTTATTTCTCTAAGTTTATTTCTTAAGGGAGATATGATTTTTTTACCATTTAGGCAAATTACTACATCTGATTTTTCAACCAAAACTTTATTTAATTTAAAATTATCCGGTTCCCAATAATGAATATTTTTATTTTCTGATAAATTTGAATTTCTCGTCAAAAATTGAACTTTATGGTTCTTTTCAACCAAAAATTTTGTTAAATGTTTACCAATAAATCCACTTGATCCTGATATTAATATTCTCATATGATTCATAAAAAATACAGATAATATTAATAATGAATAACAAAAATCTGATATATTATCTGTAAAACTTATACTAATTAATCATTAGTATAACAACAAAAAATTTTATATATGACAATAAATAACACAGAAAAATTAATAAAAAAAATCTCAAATAAACTAATTGGTTTCCTAGAAAATTTAGATGAAAATCAGAAATCAAAATTGATCTTTGATTTCTCTGATGATGAGAGATATGTATGGTACTATACACCACATGAACAAAATGGCCTTCTAATATTTGATATGAAACCATTCCAAAGAAATTATGTTTATGATTTAATGAAATTATCATATTCTATTAAAGGATATGAAACATCTAGATCCATAATCAATCTAGAAACAATTTTAGGAGATTATGAAGGCAGGCATGCTGGTGGTAACGAAGGTGGCTCAGGACATTGGGTTAGATCTTCTGAAAGATATTGGATCGCTATTTTTGGAGATCCATATAAAAGTGAATCACCTTGGGGATTTAGAATAGGAGGGCACCATATAGGTTTAACCGTGAATGTCATTAATAAAGAAATTAGTATTCATCCCTTGTTTTTTGGCGCAAATCCAGCAAAAATTATAGATGGTCCACGTAAAGGATTTCGTACTCTTGCATTAGAAGAAGACTATGGGCGTGAACTAATTACATCGTTGACTGATGAAAAAAGAAATAAGGCGATTGTATCAACAGTAGCACATGATGATATATTGACTGTGAATTATAGAACTTTTGATAAAGAAAAATTTACTCAGGGGATTAATTTTTCTGATTTAAGCGATTCTGAACGTGATAAACTTCTTAAATTAATTGATATCTATATAAATAGATTTAACGACACAATTTCTCATCAATATAAACTAAAAATTAATCAAACAGGTTTTGAAAACACATATTTTGCTTGGGCAGGTTCAATTAATGAATCCCAGAGACATTATTACTCAATAAAACATGATAATTTTCTGATTGAGTATGATAACACACAGAATAATGCTAATCATATACATTCTGTTCTAAGAGATTTTGCTTCAGATTATGGAGAGGACCTATTGGCTTTACATTATAAATCTAGCCATTCTCACTAAGTTGACAATATATTTATGATTTCATCTTGATCGTTCAAATCAATGTCATATGCGTTTGGATTACTTGGCAAACCTGGTAAAGTAATTATATCTCCCGCTAAAGTAACTATTTGCTTTGCTCCTGCTAAGACCTTAACTTCCTTGATTGGTATTTTATGACCTTTAGGAGCGCCTCTAAGTTTTGGATTCGCTGAAACTGACAAGTGCGTCTTTGCCATACAAATAGGAAAATTCCATCCTTGTTGCTCAAAAAGTTTAATAGTACTTCTTGTTCTAGGGCCCCATGTGACGCCACTTGCTGAATATATTTCTGATGTTAATATTCTAACTTTTTCTAAAGTGGATTCTTTGTCATCATATAACAAATTAACTTCATCAGATTTGTTATCTAAATTTGTAATATACTGTGCCAATTCTGTCATACCTGAACCTCCCTCTGCAAATCCATTAGATTCAATAGCTACAGAATTATTTTCTTCACATATTTTTTGTACCAATTTGATTTCTTCCTGAGAATCGCCTGGAAATATATTTATAGCTACTACAGATTGTAATCCATATTTAGAAACAATCTTTATTGCATTGATCAAATTTTCTGAACCTCTAATTATTGCTTCATTATTTTTTGTCATTAATTCTTTTAAGTCCAACCCACCGTGCCATTTTAGTCCTCTAATAGTGGCTACAATAACCGCACAAAATGGTTTAGGCCCGCCCTGTCTAACTTTAATATCCATAAATTTTTCAAAACCTAAATCAGCACCAAATCCAGCTTCAGTTATAACATAATCTGCATAAGAAGTTGCTAATTGGTCAGCTAATATTGAAGAGCAACCATGAGCAATATTACCAAATGGCCCCATATGAACTATAGCTGGTTGTCCTTCAATTGTTTGAGCTAAATTAGGTTTTATTGCATCTTTAAGTAAAGCCATCATTGAGCCTACACAGTTTATATCTTTTGCTAGAACTGGAGTTTTATCTTTTTTCCACCCAACGACAATTGAACTTAATCTATCTCTCAAATCTTTTTGTGAATCAGTTAAGGCAAGTATGGCCATAATTTCTGAAGCTGAAGATATATCAAAACCTGTGGATCTAAGTGGAGCAGTACTCGACCCTCCCGATCCACTTATTATAGATCTCAAAGATCTATCTTCTGCATCAGTTACCCTTCTCCAAGTAATATCTTCAGCTGAGAAATCTTTTATTTTATTTCTATAAACTGCATTATCTACCATAGCTGCCAATAGATTATGAGCTGATTCCATAGCATGAAAATCACCATTGAAGTGTAAATTTATATCTTCTGCAGGTTGCACAGTGGCTCGACCACCCCCTGTACCTCCACCTTTATGTCCAAAAACTGGACCAAGAGAGGGCTGTCTAATTGTTAATGCGACATTTTGATTAATTTTTCCAAAACCTTGAGTTAGCCCTACTGCAATTGTTGATTTCCCTTCTCCAAGAGGAGTAGGAGTTATTGCTGTAACCACAAGTAAATTAGATTTTCTATTATTATTTTTTTTAATTGCATTTAGGGAAATTTTGGCTTTATAATTTCCATAATTTTCTATAGCATCTTTATCAAGTCCAAGTTTTTCTGCAACTTGTTCAATTCTTAATAATTTTTTCATAAATCTTTCTTTGTATTTGGGCTTTTAATTAAAAGTATCAAAAATGATGCAGCAATGCATAAAAATGCCATGCTTAAAAGAGAGTAAAAATATGTGTTTGTAGAATCATAAATAAATCCAACTATAACTGGTGAAAGCATCATACCTATCCCCATAGGAAATGCATTTAACCCTAATATAGTTCCATAGTGTCTACCCCCAAAGAATTCTCCTCTAATAGAATGCAAAATAGGAGTTCTCATACCAAAGCCTATTCCCCAAATAACAGAAAAGATAATTGCATCAATAAAACTATTTGCAAAAGCTAAAATTACTAAAGATATAGATTGTACTAAAAATAGTAATGGTAATAGGATTCTTTTATTATAAATGTCTCCTAAAATCCCTCCACTTATTTGTCCAATAAAAGATACCAAAGCTATCAGCGGTAGAATTGTGCCAGCAAAATATATTGTTAAGTTAACCCCGTCATAGTCAGTCAAATATAAAAAAATGTGTGCACTAATAGCTCCTACTGAGACATTTGCAAGTAAGTGACAGATAGCTATAATCCAAAAGTTATGTGTTTTTAATGCTTGTTTTGGCTTTATATTTGTAATGTTGATTTTTTTGGTACTATATTTAGATATATTAAAGTCAAGATTAGGTTTTTTGCGAATAACTAAAGATACCAGTGGTCCAACTATTAAAAATATAATCCCTAATACCACCATTGTTTGTCTCCAACCTATGCTTTGTATAGATAAAACCATAACAGGGGTAAAAAAACCTCCAAAAGAACTACCTCCAATAACCCAACTCATTGCCTTAGTCCTTTGATGGGGCATCCATGCATTAACTGCTGACATTGAAGGAACGAATCCTCCTATACTTGTTCCTACAGATACTACAAAATAAGATGCATAATAGAATAAAATGTTGTTAATAGAACTTAACCAAAATAATCCGATGGAAGATATTAAAAATCCTATAACAACCATTTTTCCAACACCAAATCTATCACTTAAAAACCCTTCAACAGGACCTAGTAAAGCCCCGCCAAACCTACCAAAGGACGCTACTCCAGAAACTACAGCACGAGACCACCCAAATTCATCTTCAACAGCTTTGAATATAACACTTCCTGCACTAAAAGTTGGAATACTAGAAAAAAATGTATTAATCCCCCCTGCGAGACTTACCCACCACCCATAATAGATTTTTTTTAAAGAAAAAGTTTTTTTTATCATAAAACGTGTACACGGTCTCGTGTACCTCTTACCATGTAAACTATAAGAGGTACATTTATATTTTTATAAAATCTCCCTCGACATAATCATAAAATATTGGTTTGCCAGTTGGAATTTCCAAGTTAGATATGTCTTTATCTGTTATTTTTTCTATTATTTTTACGAGTGCTCTTAGACTATTCCCGTGTGCAGTTATAAGAATATTTTTTCTTTCACCAATATTTTTCAAAATGTTTTCTTTATGGAATTCATTCACTCTTTCCAATGTATCTTTTAGAGATTCTCCAAAAGGGAATTTATCTTTAGGAATATTCTTGAATATTCTTTTTTTCAACAATTTTTCAATATCAATTCTGCTTATTGGTGGAGGTTTTGTTAAATAGTCTCTTCTCCAAAGAAACATTTGTTTTGTTCCATATTTTTTTTCTATTTCACTCTTATTGAGCCCTTGGAGTTTCCCATAATGTCTTTCATTCAATCTCCAATCTTTCTTTATCTCAATATTTTTTTTAGCTAGAACATCTAAAATTATTTTTCCAGTTCTATAGGCACGTTTAAATATTGAACTGTATGCTAGATCTATAGTTATATTTTTTCCATTTATCTCTTTTCCTGCCTCTTCAGCTTCTTTTTCACCCGCTATATCTAAATCGATGTCAATCCAGCCCGTAAAACGATTTTCCTTATTCCACAGACTTTTACCATGTCTAACTAGGATTAATTTTCCCAAGTGATTACCTTAAATTGACTTTATTTTGAAATATACTATCAATTATTCCTTAATAAATTAAGTTTTTCTCTATGTAAATAATTTTTTAATTTATCTATATCTTCATAAGATTCAATTATTTCTATTGCATATAGATAATTTGATTCTGGGATATAATTACTCGATTGTGCTAAGCATCTTTTTATCCAAGTATCTTGATTTTCAAGTATTTTTTTGTTGCATGGTTTCATCATAAAATTTCCAATAGAGTCATTGTGTTCATTAAAATATATTATTTGTAATGGCATGATCGTTTTGTACATCCAGAATGCTTTATCTTGAGGATACTGAAATTCAAAAATCATACCGTCAATTCCTATATTTAAATGTTTAATACACATCAGCCCTGTTTGTAATTCAATCGGTTTTTTTGCAACATGTAATTCCAACTTTAATTCACCAAAGTTATTATTTAAAATTACAGATTTAGTTTTTAAGCTCAAATTATTTGGTTCACATCTATTTAGTATGTATGCAAAATCTTCTTCTAGCAAATCAGAATTTATCACACAAGAATTTAAACAAATCATAAACGTAAAAGATATTACAAATTTCAATTTCATTGATTTAATAAATTTTTAACTTTTCTGGGGATTTCAAATACAATATTTTCACTTCTATCTTCAACTTGATGTACTGATTTTGGTTTCAATTTTGTAATTATTTCATATACTAACTTGTCTGGAGTTGAAGCCCCTGATGTGACTCCTAATTTATTGATATTTATTAACCATTCTGGTTTTATCTCTTCAAATGAATTTATTAAATATGATTTAGTTCCTGAATCGATAGCAACATCTTTTAGTCTATTGCAGTTAGATGAATTTGAAGCTCCAACTACTAAAACTAAGTCAACTTCTTTTGCTAGTTTCACAGTTACCTCTTGTCTATTAGTTGTAGCGTAACAAATATCATTCCTAATCAAAGCATTGGGATAAATTTCCCTAATTTTCTCTATAGTATTTTTTGTATCTCTTACAGATAATGTTGTTTGGGACAAAACGACTACATCATTTTTGTTTTTGGAACTTTTTTTTGTTAATTCAAATTCTTCTCGGTCATCTATTATTTTCATTTTAGTTTGCCCAGAAGTACCTATTACTTCTTGATGTCCTTTATGACCAACGAGAATAATTTCTTTACCTTCTTTGGAATATTTTTTGGCCTCATTATGTACTTTTGTCACAAGAGGGCAAGTGGCATCAATTACCTTCAGATTTTTTGTTTCGGCAATTTTATAATCTTCTGGTGGGGATCCATGAGCAGAAAAAACTACTGTGGAATTGTCTGGTATTTGTGATACACTTTCTACTGTTATTGCACCTTTACTTTCTACTTCTGATACAACAAATGAGTTGTGCACTATTTGATGCTTTACATATACAGGTGGACCAAATTTTTTTAAAGCATATTCAACTAAATCAATAGCTAACACCACTCCTGCACAAAATCCTCTTGGACTTGCTAAATAAATATCCATAATTTCTAAATTATTTTTATATATAAACATTATATAAATTTTCTGTTTAAATGTTTTTTTTTTTTATATACCTCAAAAATTTATTATTATTTAAATTATTTTTTGATAGATTATGAGAAAGGATAAAATTTACTCTAATGAAAAATTTACAAAAAGGGCCATTGATTTTAAGCGGGAATGCCCATTCTTCTTTGTCAAACGAAATATGTCAGTATATTGGGCAAACTCTTACAAAAGCTGAAGTTTTTAAATTTGCTAACGATAATACATTTGTAAGGATATTGGAAAATGTAAGAGAAAGAGATATTTTTATAATACAGCCAACTTCCTTTCCCGTTAATGACAATATAATGGAACTTTTGATAATGATAGATGCTGCTAAAAGAGCATCTGCAGGTAGAATCACTGCAGTAATGCCATATTTTTCTTATGCAAGAACAGACAAAAAAGATCAGCCTAGGGTCCCCATTACAGGTCGTTTAATTGCTGATTTAATAACAACAGCTGGAGCAGATAGAGTAATGCTTATGGATTTACATGCTGGACAAGTACAAGGATTTTTTTCTTCAACGGTTGATGAATTAACAGCTCTTCCTATATTGGCTAGATATTTTATTAATAAAAAAATTGATAATATCGTTGTAGTTTCACCTGATACCGGAGGAACAAAAAGGGCTAGAGATTTTGCATCAAAACTTAGAGCTCCCTTAGCAATTATAGAAAAAAGAAGAATAGGAAACAAAGATACAGTCGAAAGTTTAAATATTATTGGTTCTGTAGAAGGAAAGTCAGCGATTGTTTTTGATGATGAAATTAATACCGGAAGTACAATGATTTCTGCTGGAGAAATATTGATGAAGAATGGAGTAGAACAAGTCTATGTCTCAGCAACCCACGGAATTTTTCCAAACGATTCTTTGAAAAAATTGCTAGACTCAAATTATATTAAAGAAATAGTTGTAACTAATACTTTACCAATTGAACACAATCATGATAAATTAACTATTTTGTCTATCTCTGAATTAATTGGTGAAGCAATTAAAAGGATTAATAGAGGAGACTCAGTTGGTGCTTTGTTTATGTGAAATAATATATGTTTAATTTGTTAAAAATATTTTCAAGTAATTCTAATGAATCTGAAATTGTTGAATTACAAAAATTAGTTGATGATATTAATGCTATTGAAAGCCATTATGCCTCTTTAGATGATGAAGTATTAAGTTCTCAAACTGATTTACTTATTGAAAAGTATGAAAACAGACAAAATTTGGATGAGATATTAATTGATGCATTCGCCGTGGTTAGAGAAACTTCTAAGAGAATTTTGGAAATGAGACATTTTGATGTTCAACTGATGGGAGGAGTGAGTTTACACCAAGGAAAAATTTCTGAAATGAGAACTGGGGAAGGTAAGACTCTTATTGCTACTCTTGCTGTTTATTTAAACTCATTATCTAAAAAAGGAGTACATGTTGTTACAGTTAATGATTATCTAGCTAAAAGAGATGCTTTGTGGATGGGTAAGATTTATAAATTTTTAGGATTGACTGTAGGTTGTATACAAAATGGAGGATCGATGACTTTGGAATATGAGACAGATTCTTCTAATTTAACCCTGATTGATTGTCAACGATCAGAAGCATATAAATCTGATGTTGTTTATGGGACTAATAATGAGTTTGGATTTGATTATTTGAGAGATAATATGGCACAAACTTATGAAGAAAAAGTACAACGTGATTTGAATTTTGCAATTGTTGATGAAGTAGATAATATTTTAATTGATGAAGCTAGAACTCCATTAATTATTTCTGGTCCTGCTCCAGATAAAACTCAGGATTATAAAAGATTTGCTATGATTGTTTCAAAGTTAAATAACGACACAGATTATCAGTTAGATCCTAAAAGACAATCTATAGCTATAAATGAAACAGCTATAGATAAAATAGAAAGTATTTTGAAAATTGATAATTTATATGCTGAAGAAAACCAAATTTATTCTCATCTTATCGATAATGCTATTAAGGCAAATGAATTTTATAAAAAAGATCAACAATATGTTGTTAGGGATTCAGAAATAATAATTGTAGATGAGTTTACTGGAAGGTTGATGGAAGGAAGGAGATATTCAGATGGATTACATCA
This sequence comes from Dehalococcoidia bacterium, assembly GCA_029940375.1. Classification (GTDB taxonomy): domain Bacteria; phylum Chloroflexota; class Dehalococcoidia; order Lucifugimonadales; family Lucifugimonadaceae; genus TMED-70. The sequence continues at coordinate 102,548 of JAPYUX010000003.1, forward strand.
AGCAATAGAGGCAAAAGAATCAGTTGAAATAAGAAGAGAGTCAATTACTTATGCAACTATCACTTTACAAAACTATTTTAGGTTATATAAAAAACTTTCTGGTATGACTGGTACTGCAGTCACAGAAGCAGAGGAATTCCAAAAAATATACAAATTAGATGTTATTGAAATCCCAACTAATAAACCTTCTAAAAGAGCAGATTTGCCTGACCAAATTTTTATGACTGAAAATGCCAAATGGAATGCCGTTGCGAATAAGATTGAAGAATTAAATAAAGATAGAGTCCCTGTGTTAGTGGGAACTACTACTATAGAAAAATCAGAATTGTTATCGAAGATTTTGAGATCAAAGAATATTAAATGTAATATATTGAATGCTAAACAACATGAATCAGAAGCTGTAATCATTTCAGAGGCAGGAAGTTCTGGATCAGTTACTGTTTCGACAAATATGGCTGGTAGAGGTACTGACATAATTTTGGGTGGAAACCCTGAAAAATTTAATAATTCTGACGAATGGGATATTGCCCATGATCAAGTAATAGAAACGGGAGGTTTGTACGTTATAGGAACCGAGCGTCATGAATCAAGACGTATAGATAATCAATTAAGAGGACGATCTGGCAGACAAGGAGATCCAGGGACTACTCAATTTTACATATCTACAGATGATTCATTAGTAAAAAGATTTGGAGGAGATAGAATAAAGGCTGCAATGAGTGCTTTCAAATGGGATGAAAATGAAGCAGTAGAAAACAAAATGATCTCTAGATCTATAGAGTCAGCGCAGACTAAAGTTGAAGCATTTCATTTTGAAATTAGAAAAACTCTAGTTGATTATGATGATGTTATGAATACTCAAAGAGATGTGATTTATAAGTTAAGATCAAAGGCCTTGTTAGAATTTGACCTCTCAGAAGATGTTTTGGAATTCGTTACTGAAATGATAAATGAAAATACTAACAGTTTAGATATAAATGATGAAATGGAAAAAATTAATAGAATTGCATTTTTAAGAAACTTTTTCCCAGAAGATAATATAAAAAAGATCATTGAAGAAAAGGATTTATCCACAAATATTTTGATTGAAGAATCTAAAAAAATATATAGAGATCGACAAAATATGCTTACTGAAGAGATATCTAAGAAATTAGATAGCCAAATCTTTTTGAATGCAATTGATTTAAGATGGGTTGAACATTTAACAATGATGGATAATATGAGACAATCGATTGGCTTGGAGGCAGTTGGGCAAAGAGATCCCTTGATTCAATATAAAAAAATTGGATTTGATATGTTTACAGATTTAATAACTAACATAAAGACTCAGATAGCGAGTGACGCGATAAGAATCAGTACTATTCAAAAAAATAGAATTAATCAAAATAAATACAAAACCATTAAACAAAATTTTCAATACGAGCAAACTAAGAATAATATGCAGAATGCTTCAAATAGCTCCAGTAACGATAGTAATCTCTCGAGAAGAGATAGGAGAAAACTTGAAAGAATGAATAAGAAAAGAATGAAAAAAAGTGTTTAAAGAATCCTTATGAATAGCCTAACAGATTATGAAACTGATTTAATAAATAAGTTTTCTGATATTAATGAAAAGAATTATCAAACAAATATCTTGTCAATGATTCGCCTTTGGAAAATCAAAAAAAATTCTTATTATGATTATCTAGTTGGAAATGAAGCTTTAAACTGGAAAAGATTAGCTGTTCAGATTTTAAATAATATTAATATTAAGGAGAAATTATTAATAGAAATATATCAATGGTTGTCAATTCCTGAAATTTATTCTGGGATGTCTGAATTGAAATTCAGACATCTCTTGGGATTTGAGAAATACACTTCATATTTGTCCTATTTTTACGGGGTTTTAATAGAAAGAAGTATTTTATGTTACGTAGAAAGAGAAAATTATAAAAAACGTATATCTAATGGTAAAAGTACTGTTAATGTACTTAATGTTAGTTATGAACATATTTATGGTTTTAGTTTTCTCTATTTATATGAAAAATATTGCAAGAAATCTTCCATATCAAATAAAAAACACTATGAATATGAAGATGAAAATTTTACTTATTATTGTTTTAAAAAAAGAATAGAAGATTCAGAACCTGCAAAATTGGCCTCTGATACTAAAAAAGGAACGATTTTTTTGCAAGAATTAATGAAATCAGAAGAAAAAAGATTAGCATTAAATAATAATAATAAAGTCAAATATAGCAATATATATTGATTTATTTTTTTTATCAATGAGAAAATATTAAAGTAATTTATATACATAATTTGTAAGAGAGTATGAAAATTAATAAAAAATATAAAATTATTGATCCTAAAGACTTACCCAAAAGATATGAATTTAAAGATAAAGAGAAATTTTGGAGAGACATTTGGGAAGATAAAGGTATTTATAAACGCTTGAAAGGAAAATCAAGATCAGAATCGTTCGTTATAGATTCTCCACCGCCAACAGTTTCAGGATCATTACATGTAGGACATATTTTTTCTTATACTCACCAAGATATAATCGCTCGCTACAAAAGAATGCAAAATTTCAATGTCATTTATCCCATGGGATGGGATGATAATGGATTACCAACTGAGAGAAGAGTACAAAATATATTTGGAGTTAGAATTGATAATAAAATCCCATATATTAAAGATTTAGATATTGATAAAAGAAAAAAAGAGTTGGGATTAAATAATAATAATCCACTAGTTATCAATAGACAAAACTTTATTGAAATGTGTCATAAGGTTACTGAAAAAGATGAAATTGTTTTCAAAGATTTATTCAGAAGAATGGGATATTCAATTGATTGGCAAGATGAGTATGCAACTATTGATAATAAATCTAGATATATAGCCCAGTCTTCATTTGTAGACTTATTTAATAAAAAACATGTTTATCAATCCAATGCTCCAACAATGTGGGATGTAGATTTTCAAACGGCTGTAGCTCAAGCAGAGATAGAGGATAGAGAAATTCAAGGCGCTTATCATGATTTAAGATTTGGGATTGAAGATTCCAAACAAGATCTAATAATTTCAACTACTAGACCTGAGCTTTTAGCTGCATGTGTTGGAATCACGGCACATCCTGATGATAAAAGATACCAAGATTTGTTTGGGAAGAAGGCGATATCTCCTGTTTTTTTTGCTCCTATTCCAATTTTCTCAAGTGAATTAGTTGATAAAGAAAAGGGCACTGGTATCTTGATGGTTTGTACATTTGGAGATCAGACAGATGTAATTTGGTGGAGAGAAAATGATCTCCCATTAAGACAAATCTTTAGTTCAGATGGGAAAATCTTGGACATAAATTTTTCAGATGATGAAGAAAAAAACATCTGGGTTAGTTTAAATCAAAAACTTGCTAATATTAATTCTAGAAAAATATTTGATAAAAATCTAAATGAAGCAAAGAAAATAATAATTGATCTTTTGAAAGATCCTAAAAATTCTTCGACGGGGAAAATTCCATTAATTTCTGATCCCAAAAAAATTTTACACCCAGTTAGATTTTATGAGAAAGGTGAATCTCCTATAGAATATCTTTCAACAAGACAATGGTTTGTTCGAATACTTGATAAAAAAGAAAAACTATTAGAAATGGGAGAGAAGATAAAATGGCATCCAGATTATATGTCAAAAAGATTTTCTAACTGGACTGAGAATCTATCTTTGGATTGGTGTATTAGTAGGCAACGGTTTTTTGGAGTTCCTATTCCTGTTTGGTATCGTATAGATGAAAATAAAACAATAGATTTCGATAATGTAATTTTGCCAAATATAGAAGATTTACCTATTGATCCAGTTATTGATACACCACCTGGATTTACAGAAAATCAAAGAAATAAACCTAAAGGTTTTATTGGAGAACAAGATGTTTTTGATACTTGGTTTACTTCTTCTATGTCGCCTCAAATTGTTTCAAATTGGGGGATAAAAAATAAAGAAGAAATGAACAAATTATTCCCTATGGATATACGTCCACAAAGTCATGAAATAATTAGGACTTGGGCTTTCTATACAATTGTAAAATCGTTATTACATCATAATTCCATTCCTTGGAAAAATGTAGTAATTTCTGGCTGGATATTGGATCCAGATAGAAAAAAAATGAGTAAGTCTAGAGGAAATGTAATTACTCCTATTGATACAATTGAACAATTTGGCTCTGATGCAGTCAGATATTGGGCAGGATCAGCTCGATTAGGGACGGATACAACATATGATGAAAGTGTTTTTCTCGTAGGAAATAAATTAGTAACTAAATTATATAATGCAGCAAAATTTGTTTTATCTCATGATTCAAGTGAAACCAACGACATTAATGAATTGGATGCTTCGTTTTTACATGATTTACAAAAATTAATAAAGGATGTGACAAATTGTTATGATAAATTCGAATTTGCACAAGCATTACAACTTTCAGAAGAATTTTTCTGGAACATCTACACAGATAATTATATTGAACTTGTAAAAAAGAGGGTTTTTAATTCTGAAGGTGAAGAAAAGAAATCTGCAGTTACAACCTTAAGGATGGCTTTATCAATATTACTTAGACTTTATGCCCCAGTCTTACCTTCAATTACTGAAGAAATATGGTCATGGTGTTTTGCAAAAGAAACAAATACAGATTCAATCCATCGAAGTAATTGGCCCAATGTTTTAGAATTTAATAAGTTTAATTCACCAAAAAATAAAGATTCTTTAGACGTAGCTATAAAGACTATAAGGGCCATCAGAAAAACAAAAACTACTAATGGTATTGGATTAGGTAAACCAGTAGATTCAATAAAATTAATAATTAATACTCATCAAAAAGATATTTTATCGAACATTATGAATGATGTATGTAATGCAGCTGCGTGTTATGATTTTGGCTTTGAATCATCTGATTCTGAAGAAATAGAAGCTATAATATCTGAAAAAAATGTGTAGAAGTCTTCCTGAATTATCAATGATTGTTGGAGGTTCTGGAGGGATTTTAGGGTTTATAATTTCGTTTATAAAATTGCATTTCAGAAAAAAATAAAATATATTTATCTTCATCAAAACGATATGTAAATTATACTAAAGCGTACGGATTATTTATTTAAAGGGATCTTAAACCTACTTTTCCTTTGTATTTATAATTTTTTTTTTAAATTCATTAATTACTTTAGATTCTTTTAATCTGACTTCCTCACATACTTTCAAAGTTTCTTCAGCTATTTCTATTGGTATTCTAGTGATTCCATCTTTATCACCTATTAATAAATCATTTGGATTTATTAATAGGTTGGCTACTTCTACTTGTGTTTGAGTCTCTATCAAATTAAATGGTCCATGTCCTGGGACCCTGCCTGTACCCCAGATAGGACATTTTGCCTGAATGATACCAGGAAGATCTCTAATCGACCCTTCAGCAATAACACCTACGGCTCCCAAAGCCTTATGCTTATGTGCCATCCCATCTCCCATAATAGCAGCTCTTCCTTTATCTTTTTCAATGTCTTGAAGCACTCCTATAACAGGAAGATCACATTTTGCAACTTCATCATAATAATTATCCCAGTCAATTACAGTTTTTTGTTTATTTAGAGGAGTTACCTTTGCCGTTATTGCTATTCCAACGACTGGCTTTTGACCAAGATAGAAAGATTTTAAAGAAGGCCCTGTATAATCTTGTGTTTCAGATGTGAAACCCCTTATTAAAATCATCGCATTTTGAACTGTTGCAGAATCGTATTCGGATAAGTCCCTAATAATTTCTTTTAAGTCTTTCATTTTTTTCTATTCTAATTCAATGTTTAATTCTTCACCTGGGAAAAATTCTCTCCATGGTTGAAAATTTTCAACAAAAGTTTTCCCTTCTTCTATAGATGATAATCCTTTTATTGCCCTAGACGGATCGTAACCTGTTGTCTTGGCCAATGCTTCGATCCCTCTTTTAGTATCTCTTACTCCACCAACTACGAATTGATCCTTTTCATCATCTTCCACAACTAAGTCGATACCCATTTTTTTTTGTTTCCAAAATAGTCTCAATAATTTCTCCTATGATAAATAATTTTTGGCCTTATCTAATATTATGTGGGCCAAAGTAGTTTTTTCCATTAAAGGTAATTTTTCTACATTGTTTTTTTCAATTATTATAGCTTTATTTTGATCAGAACCAAACCCACTATTTTCCTCTGTAATGTCATTTCCAACCATTATATTACAATTCTTTGATATAAATTTTTCTTTTGCATTTTCCAACAAGTTTTCTGATTCGGCTGCAAAACCAACCTTTACTATATTGGATTTATTTATACTTTTTAAAATATCTGGGTTTTTTTCAAGGTATAAATTAGTTATCTGATCTTTTTTTAATTTATTTCTATTTATTGTTTTAACTCTAAAGTCCGCAACAGCTGCAGCCATTATAATTAGATCAGAATCTTCTATCTTGTTAAATATCTCTGTTTTCATTTCTTCAGCAGTCTGAATTTTTACATAATCAATTCCTTCGATTTTATGATTCTTATAAAGATTTGAGTGAATCATAGTAACATTAGATCCCCTGTCTCTTAATGCTTCAGCTATCGCAATACCCATTTTCCCTGATGATTTGTTAGTTATAAATCTTACAGGATCTATTGCTTCTCTGGTACCTCCGGCAGTTACTATAGATTTTACATTTTTGTAATCATTTTTTTTAGAAAAGATATATTTTATTTTATCCAAGATTTCTTCTGGTTCAGACATTCTTCCTTTTTCATTTATACCTGAGGCTAATCTCCCTTTGGCTGGACCGGTAAAGAAAGTTTTATCATCCAACAACTTTGTTATGTTTTCTGTTACTTGCTTTGATTTATACATCTCACCATCCATTGCAGGGGCTATTAATATTGGTGCACTTGTAGCTAAAACACTCCCTATAATAGGACTGTCCGAAATTCCCAATGCTAATTTAGCTATTGTATTCGCAGTGGCAGGAGCTATCACAATGATGTCTGCTTTTTTTGCCAACTCAATATGATCTATATTTAAATTAGTTTTTTCACCGTAATAACCAGTAATAACAGAATTGTGAGTCATACCAGAAAAAGAAGATTCACCTACAAACTCTTTCGAGGATTGTGACATTATTACTTGTACATTAGCTCCTTCTTTCACTAATAAAGATGCTAAAAAAATAGATTTGTAAGCAGCTATGGATCCAGTTACTCCAAGAATTATATTTTTATTTTTTATTATATTTTTATAAGTCATAAGTATATTTTAAACCCAAAAGAGATAAATATTCATTAAATATATAATTTGATTTCAAATTTGGAGTAATTAAATAACTGCCTCCACCTGTAATAACGAAATTTATTTTTTCATTATTAATTGAAAGTTGTTCTTTATATGCTTTTAAAGTACCCTCAATTAATTCAACATAACCTAATATAATTCCAGATTGAATTGATTCTTCAGTACTTCTTCCTATTACATTTTTTGGAATTTTCAGATCCACAGGTTTTAATAAAGCCGTTGATTTGAAAAGACTATCAGCAGCCATAAATAAACCTGGAAGAATGGATCCCCCTAAATATTCATTATCTTTTGTAATAGCATCAAAAACCAAACATGTTCCTATATCTAAAATAACACATGGAGTTCCATATAACTTTATCGCGGCCAATGAATCTACCAATCTATCTATTCCAACATCAGTAGGGGGGTTGTATGTGTTTTTGAAAGGAAAGTTAAAATTATGATCAACAATAATAGGATCTTTCCCTGAAATTATTTTTGCCGCATTGGATACTACATGAGTTTTATTTGGTACAACCGAACTTATGATTGTTTCAACTTTTGGTTTTATTTCATTTTCAATTTGGAGTAGACTTACGAATGAAGATGCTATTTCAAATTCACTTTTATTGTCTTGAGTTGAAATATTTGCAACAGACTCTAGCTCATTATTGCAAAATAAGCCAATATCAATATTTGTATTACCTATATCTATGGTTAAGAGATATTCCATTTGTTTTTTTTTCGATAAAAACAATTATAAACTATTAGTCATAGGGAAGATCTTTGATATCACTTCTGCACATGCTTTTGCTATTTCAGTATGTTCTTTTTGTGTACCGTGAGATGCTCGAAGCTGAATATAATGAATCCAACTTCTTAAAGTCCCATTCATATATAATCGGCTTATAGTATTTCCTTCTGGAAGAACAGCGCGAGCTTGTTCTTTTGCAATTCCATTTTCAACAGCCCATTTATAATTTTCTATTGCAGAATCAATAACTTGTTTTTGCCTTTTTTCCCATTCTATATTTAAATCTTTGTTTTCAGATTTTATTGAGTTTTGTCGATTTTTTTTATCCTGTAAGCGAGTTTCTCTAATAACAAAATCCAGATCTTTAGTCGGATCAGCATATCTTTGACTGAATTCCTGAAAACTAAAACTTCTATGCCTTAAGATCTGTCTTGCTATATCTCTTGTGGTCTCAATTTCAAGGCAAGCTGTGACCATTTCCAAGGGAGACCAATGTGAATGGTTTATCAAGTATCTGATTAGCTTTTCACTTGTTTCAGCGTTTAATTGGTTTGAAGGATTAGAAACTCTTGCACAAAATGCTATTAAATCTTGAGCATCACCTATTCCCATCTCTTGAAATTCTTTAGAAGGCTGAGAGTAACTTACTAGTTTGACTTTCATATCTTTACTATAATAATAATCTTGTTGGTTTTTCAAGATTTTGTTTAAATTCATTCATAAAAATAGCACCTTCAGCTCCATCACCAACTCTATGGTCTGCAGAAAGAGTTGCATACATGATTTCTCTAACTAAAATTTGATCATTAATCACTTTGGGTTCTTTTTTTACTGTACCCAAAGCAATTATTCCGCTTTGCGGAGGGACTATGATTGCGGTAAAAGAATGGGTTCCAAACATTCCTAAATTTGATGTAGAAAACGTTGCTCCAGTCAATTCATCATTAGTTAAGTTTTCACCATCTCCTCTTGCCCTTTTACCTAAACTTTTTGATGCGATAGATAAAGCAAATAAATCTAAATTTTGTGAATCTAAAATAGCTGGGACTATCAAGCCTTGATCTAGTGCTATAGCTATACCCAAATTTATAGATGAATGACCTGTTAGTTTTTCACCATCAAAAAATGAATTCCATTTAGGATATTTGATAAGTGAATTGATAGTTGCTTTTAAAACCAAGTCATTTACTGAAATTTTTATTTTATCTTTTTCAGAAATCTCGTTTATATCTTTTCTAGTCTTCATTGCTTCTGTCATGTCTATTTCTACAGTGACCTGAAAATGTGGTTTTTCAGTTTTAGATCTAACTGTTACTTTAGCAATTGCTTGTCTCATAGAATTTAGAGGTATGTCTGAAGATTCTAGAATTGTGGTCTTTTTGACCCCTATACTTGATGAACTTACTAATCTTGGTCCAGGTACATAATTATTTACATCATCTTTAGTAATTCTGCCCCCGGGGCCTGTTCCAATAATATCCTCTAAATGTATACTTTTTTCATTTGCGAGTTTTTTTGCCATTGGAGAAGCTTTAATTCTATAATTATCAGGATCTTCTTTAATATCTGTTATTTTTTGGGGATTTTTAACTGAAACCACTTCTTCTGATAAATTTTCCGTCGTAGATTCTAATAGGAGTTTTTCAGGTTCTTCTTCATTATCAGATTGTTTTTCTTCAGATAGACCATTTTCAGGAACTGTATCATTAGGATCCCCTATATAAGCTATTGTTTTTCCAACTCCAATTTTTGTCCCTTCTTTTACTAATATTTTTTTTAAAATTCCTTCATTATAAGATTCCATTTCTACTACTGTTTTATCAGTTTCTATTTCGGCAAGTTTATCTCCTTTAGACACCTTATCACCTTCATTTTTCAACCATTTAACAATGGTACCTTCTGTCATGTCAGCTCCCATTGAAGGCATTGTAATTTCACTAATCAATTTTTTCTCCTAATTTCATCTAATTCAATAACTGCTTATATATTTTTTCTATTACTTTATTTGATGAAGGATATGCAGCATTTTCTAAATCCTTATTATATGGCCAAGGAACATCTTCAGCGCCTATTCTTATGATGGGTCCATCTAACCAATCAAGAAATTTTTCTTGAATGGTTGATACTAGTTCTGCCATGATTCCACCGTTTTTTCTTGATGTATCTATTGCAACAAGTTTGTTAGTTTTTTTGATTGATTCCTCAATAGTTTTATAATCAATGGGATTCAATGACCTTAAATCTAATATTTCTGCAGAAATATTAGATTCTTCCAATTTTTGATTAACTTCTTCAATGATTGACATCCCGGCTCCATAGGACATTATAGTTATATCATTTCCTTCTTTTACAATATTAGCTGAGCCTAAGGGAATTTCATAATAGTCTTCAGGAACTTCTCCCTTTGATCCATACAAAAGAGCAGGTTCGGCAAAAATTACTGGGTTGTTATTTTTTATGCTTGTTCTTAATAAACCTAGAGCATCTTTTGGATTAGAGGGACATACACAATAAATTCCAGGAACTTCTGCAAGCCATGTTTCAAAACTTTGTGAATGAGTAGCTCCTAATTGTACCCCTGCACCAGTTGGTGCTCTTATCACCATAGGAACACTAATTTGTCCTCCAGACATATATCTCAAATTTCCTGCCATATTTACTATTTGGTCAAATCCTACTAAAGAAAAACTTATGGACATTAATTCAACTACAGGCCTTAATCCTGCTGCTGCAGCTCCTATCCCAGCTCCTATGAAAGTGGCTTCTGATATGGGAGTATCTTTTATTCTATTTGATCCAAATTTTTTCAATAGACCATCCGTTACAGCGTATGCTCCTCCGTATTCTCCAATGTCTTCTCCCATAATTAAGACATTAGGATCATTTTCTAAAGATTCTTCTAAAGCTTTTTTGATTGCTTCTCTCATTATCATTTCAGACATTTCAATCCTGCATTTCGTATATATCTTCATTAAGTTCAGATTTTTCAGGGTTTTCACTAGAGGTTGCAAAATCTACAGAATTTTGAATTTCCTCTTTTACCTTTTGGTTTATCTCATCGAGTTCTTTTTGATTTATAATACCAGCAGAAATCAACCATTTAGGGAACTTTTCAATTGGATCTTGTCTTTCCCAAAATTTTACTTCTTCAGATTTTCTATATTTTTGACCATCGGCTAAAGAATGTCCAACAAATCTAAAGGTTTTACATTCTAAATAAGAAGGACCACCTTCTTTACGAATTTTGTCAACTGCTAATTTTGTAGCTTCTTTAACTGCCAGAACATCCATTCCATTTACTTGGGATGCGGGGATATCATAGGTACTAACTCCTGTATAAAAATCTTCTCCTCCTGCTCTGACTTTGTCTATGGAAGAACCCATACCATATTTATTGTTTTCTAAAATAAAAAGAATTGGTAGTTTCCAAATTGAAGCTAAATTTAATGTCTCATGATAAGTTCCTTGATTGGTTGAACCATCTCCAAAAAAACAAACAACTATTCCTCCTGTTTCTTTGTATTGACATGCCAATGCCAATCCAGCCGCTAACGGAAATTGTGCACCAACAATAGCATGTCCTCCCATAAATTTCCTAGCAGAATCAAATAAATGCATTGATCCACCTTTTCCCTTAGACAATCCAGTTTTTTTGCCAAACAATTCTGCCATTGTCCTATTAACATCCAGACCTCTGGCTAATGCATGACCATGGTCTCTATAATGAGTGACTATGTAGTCTTTATTGTTTAAACATGAGATCGAACCAACGGCAGTTGCTTCTTGGCCTATATATAAGTGTAAAAATCCACGTACGTTTCCTTTTGTGTAATTTTCTGCACACGCTAATTCAAATTGTCTAATCAAAAACATCTGACGATATAAATCGAGCATTTCTGTTTTTTCTAAAGACGATTTTTGGTTCTTTATATTTTTTTTGTTTTTTTCTTCTTTTAAAGTTGCCATTAAGAAAATTTTAATAGAAGTTTAATTATACATCTAGCTTTAAATTTGTATTTTAGTACTATTTATATAGGCCTTTAGTACGTTTTGTAGCAACATAGTAATTGTCATTGGCCCAACACCGCCTGGAACAGGTGTAATTTTTGAAACATTTTCAATTATATTCTCAAAATCAGTATCTCCAATTAAACGATATCCATTTTTTTTGGACTTATCTTCTACTCTATTCACACCCACATCTATAACAATGGGATTATTAGCTACCATATCTATTGTTAAAGTATTTGGTCTTCCTGTAGCCACAATTATTACATCGGCTTGTAGTGTGTGCTTTGATAGCTCTTTAGTTTTAGAGTGGCAAACAGTTACTGTTGCATTCCCCATTTCGGATTTCGATGATAAAAGAAGAGCTAAAGGTGTTCCTACTAATTTACTTCTACCTATAATTACTATATTTGAGCCATCTGTTTGAAAATTAATTTCTGACAACATTTTTTGTACCCCCAATGGAGTTGCAGGAACAAATCTAGGTGTACCTGCTGCTAAAAGACCGAGGTTTTCAGTAGTAAGTCCATCAACATCTTTATGTGGAACAATGGATTGAATTATGATATCTTCATTAATATTTTCTGGAAGAGGTAATTGTACAATGACTCCATTTACACTTGAATCCTTATTTAATTTTTGAAGTACTATTTGTAGTTCTTTTTCAGAGACATTTTTATCGTATTTGTAAATTAAACAATTAATACCTGCTTTTAAACATGCCCTTTCTTTTCCTCTTACATAAGAGAGAGAAGCAGGGTTTTCTCCAACAAGTACAACAACCAAAGTGGGAGCATCTTTGTGTTTTTTTTGAATGATTTCAATTTCAGATTTAATTTTCAACTGAATATCTGCACTTAATTTTTTTCCGTCAATTAATTTTGAAATGTTTTATTCCTTTGTTAAAAAATTTACATTATAAGATTATCATGTAGTTAATATAAAAAAAATTTTAAAATGAAGATATGATATATACCGGAATAGATATTATAGAGATTGATCGAATAAAAAAGGTATATTTGCAATATCCTAAAAGATTTATGAAGAAAATTTTCACTGAGAAAGAAAGATCCTATTGTAAAGGAAGATATCCTCAAATTGCAGCAAGATTTGCGTGTAAAGAAGCTGTAATGAAAGCTTTAGGTACAGGAATAAGAGGAGTGCCTTGGAAATCAATTGAAGTTTATAGAGCTAGAGGTAAAGCTCCTGAAATCATCCTCTATGGGAATGCAAAATCTAAAGCTAATGAATTAGGAATTAAAAGAATAGCACTTTCAATCAGTCATTCAAAGAATTATGCTGTAGCATCCGTGGTTGCCGAGTAAAAATTATGAAAGTAGTAAATTCAAAAGAAATGTTTGATATAGAAAAGCAAGCATTGGTATCAGGAATTTCAGAAAGAAAAATGATGAAGAATGCTGCGAAATCCATTGTTAAACATTTAGAAAATTCTCTTAGAATAAATTTGATTGCTGGAATCTCTATTTTAGTAGGAAAAGGAAATAATGGAGGAGATGCTATTATAGTAGGGGCTCTTTTATCTCATAAATATAATGTTAAAATTTTCGAAATTTTTAAAAGATCGGAAGATATTTCTATTACTTTAAAAAGAGAAAAACCTAAAGATACCAATATAGAATTATACGAATTCAATACAAATATGATAAATACAATTAAACTTAATATACAAAAAGATAATTTGATTATTGATGGTATTTTAGGTATTGGGGTCAAGAGAAAATTAAATGATAATCTTTCTAAAATTACCAGTCATATCAATTCTCTTAATTCTTATATTTGTTCAATTGACATACCTACCGGTATAAATTCAGATGATGGAACAATTGATAAAAATTCAATAAGAGCTACTGAAACTTTGATGCTAGGATATCCCAAAAAAGGGATAGTAAATTCTTCTAATTTTAATTTTATTGGAAGAATCTCAACTCTAGATATAGGAATAGAGAATAATTTATCTGGAAGGATTAATTTATTAAATTCAGAAAATATAAAAAAAATAGAATTTTCTCAAAAAGAAAATAACCATAAGTATCTGAATGGGAAACTAGTAATTTTAGCTGGGTCTCGCAATTATATAGGAGCAAATTTATTGTGTAATTATTCAGCCCTAAGAAGTGGAGTAGGATTGATAGCAAATATTCTAAGTAAGGATTTGTATCCTTTTCTTGCAGGTAAGATAAATGATGTGATATATTTTGACCAAGATTTCCAAAATGAACAGTCGATACAACATTCTTTGGAAATTATTAACTCTTATGACGCAGTTCTTTTGGGTCCAGGACTAGGAACTGAAGAAAAACAATTAGATTTTTATAGAAAAATTCTAATTGGTGGAATAAAAATACCTCTAATTCTTGATGCGGATGGGATTAAACTTTTAAATATTCAAAACAGAAAATATTTTCCTGATGAGATTATAATTACTCCTCATATTGGAGAAATGTCCCTTTTATCTGGAATTTCAAAGGAAACTATCACAAAAGATCGATTGAAATGTGCTATTGAAATATCTGAAAAATTGGATGTATATACTGTATTGAAAGGTCCCTGTACTATTGTTTCCACACCATTAGGAAATGCTAACTTTTTTCCATGGGTAAATTCAGGATTAGCAAAAGCTGGTAGTGGGGATATTCTTGCGGGTTTAATTGCTGGATTTGTTGCTAATAAAAATCTAAAAAATCTTTTACACTCTATTGAATTGGGTGTATATATTCATGGATTTTCTGGTGAATTGACTCGTTCACAAAAAGGAAAAATTTCTATGAATGCTACAGATATCTTGTATAATATTCCCGAAGCTATCAAGAGCTTTTTTTAATACGAACATATACAAACGATAAATAAACGGCTGTTAATAAAGTTAGTATTGAAAAAACAAATGATCCTATGAGAATTTCTTTGAAGACTTCTAATCCTGCAAAGTTTATTTCTTGATTTATTTTTGTTTGTATAGTCGGATCAAGAGAAAAAACTTGAATCCCTGTCACTAAATCTGCAAATCTTGCAGTTCCAATAGTCGTCATCAAAGACAATCCAAAAATCATTCCTAACATTCTTGATAGGGAAATCATTGAAGAAGTTATTCCTCTAATTTTTTCGTTAATCGAAAAAAGTCCAATATTATGGATTGGAACTATAAAAAGACCATAACCAAGACCTATTATATAGAAAATTATATTCAATTCATTTGTAGGCGTAGAAATATTTTCTGAGTAAAGAAATATACCTGCAGAAGTTAAGCAACTTGCCAATATTAAAGTAAATGCTGCACTGAATCTATTTGTCAAAATACCTATAATTGATCCTATTCCTATAAAAGCAGTTAATTTCAATAAAGATAAACCTATAACCATAGTGTCTAGTTGATAAAGAGTTGAAGCAGACAGAGGTATTGTAACCATAATAATAATCAAACTAGAACCTATTAATAAATGAGTAATAAAAGCCCAAACAAACGTTGGATATCTAAATAATTCTTCAGGGATCAAATCTTGCTTTAACTTTGTTAATCTGTAAAACACAGTTATAACTAAAATTAATAAAATACTTATTAAAACAATTTGTCCTAGATCAAGAACTTTAAACTCTGAAATAATAATTGTAGAAACAATCAAAATAAGTGAAAATAAAATTGTATCAATTAGTTTGATCTTCATGGAATGCTTATTACTTTTGGGCATATACATAATCATGACTATCATTAATAACGAAAGTGGAATATTTATATAAAAAGCACCTGGCCAGTTCCATATTTTTAGTATAAGACTTCCCCATAAGGGTCCAATCACCCCCCCTGCTTCAGCAGATGCTCCTATTAATCCAAAACCATATATCCAATATTTTTTTTCTAGAATTATTGAAACTGTAGCTATAGAAATTGGAACAATTGCTCCTCCACCCATAGCTTGTAAAAATCTAAAAATTATTAACCAATTTAATTTCGAAGGAAAAATACTCATTTCTGGGATATTAACTGTTATTGCAACTAAAAAGGAACCCATAGAAAAAAACAATAATGAACTAATCAATGTAGTTCTGTAACCATATTTATCACAAATTTTTCCTGCTATAGGCATGACAATAGTAAATCCCAATAAATATGAAGTGATGGTCCAAGAGACTTTATTTAATTCTCCAACGGCTATTCCAAGATCTACTGTCATGCTTGGAAGTAAAGTAACTATGACTGTCTGATCATCTGCTGCAATAAATACAGAAAAACACAATATAAATATATAGAAAATTTTTTTATTTGTACTTATTTGATTAATGGTTCTTTCCATTCTATAGCCTTATCCCAATTGTAAAATTTTATTGTTCTAACAGTATCTAGTGTGTCTTTTGGTTGTACCTCACCTATAATATTTACCTTGCGAATTTCACCATTTGGTGAAATTAATAATTCAATTTTTACAGATTTGTCTGGAATAATCATTTCTCCTACAAGAGATTTTAGATCGTTTGAAATTATAGTAGCTGAAATATTATATGAATTATCATCGTAAGATTTTATTTCACTAGATTTAATTTTTGTTATTATATCCACTATTATTTGTATTGGATTTACTTCTTTGAATGGATTGTCAGAATTTGGGATCTCTCCCCATTTATTAGAAATTGGATTTGTAATCCAAAATTTTTCATCAAAAGTTAAATATGATAATTTTAGGAGAAAATCATTCGATATTATTTCAGCATTGATTAATATTTTATTTGGTTTTTGTATTTTTCCTTTTGCTTTACTAATATTCAAATTCCCTGGAAGAAGGGTATAACCATTACTGTGTGTCAAAGTGAATTCAAAGGTTTTTGCTTGATTTACAAAGATTTTAGAAATGTTGATAATTTCTTCGGAAGAGTAAGTAACCTTACTTTGAGAATTACAACCAATCATAAGAATTACAAATAAGCTAATCCAAAGCAAAGTATTTTTTTGAATCAGTATCTTTCCAAAATTTAATATAATGTTTACATTTGATTTTATAATTCTTATTTTATGCCTCTCTTTCGAAAATATCACTATCTTATTTAAATATAATTTTTTTATAAATAAACTAGATTATTTAAGATTTTATAACATTTTTAGAATCTGTTTGTTCTGATAATTTAGTAAAAGATCTCTCTATACTTAAATAAAAAAAATGATTATTTTCTAGTATAATGTAATATATCTTGGGGAGCTTTACAGCTGAGAGGGTAAAATTCCGACCCATCAAACCTGAACTAGATAATTCTAGCGGAGGGAAAAAATAGATAAGAATATATCAAAAAATATTTTACTTGAAAACGTATCTTTCAAATTTTCTGAAACTTGGCTAATAAGGAACTTGTCGTTTAATTTTGAAGAAAATAAAACTACAACAATCTTAGGTCACAGTGGCTGTGGCAAAAGCACTCTATTAAAATTAATATCAGGCATTATAGATCCTAATGAAGGTACCATAACCGTTGAAAACACATCCGAAAGACTTGGTAAAATAGCATATATGCAACAAAGGGACTTACTTTTCAATTGGCTAACTGTGAAAGAAAATGCAATTTTACCATTGAGAATTATGGGAACGTACAAAGATTTCTCTGACTCTGATGTTTTACAAAAAGCAAAAGTTTTGGGGATTGAAAATATATTAGACTATTATCCACAGCAATTATCAGGAGGGATGAAACAAAGAGTTGCTTTTCTTAGGACAATTTTACAAGACTCTGATTTTATTTTACTTGATGAACCATTCGCTTCATTGGATGCTATTAGAAGATTAGAATTATACAATTGGATTGAGAATATTAAAGAGAAAATAAACAAGTCTTTTATACTAGTAACTCATGATATAGAAGAAGCAATTTATTTGTCAGACATTGTAATTATTATGCTTCCTGGTTCAAATAATTTCATACATGTTAAAAACATTACGATTCCCCATCCCCGCAAGAATGCAATAATAACTAGTGAAAAGTTTGTTAAATATAAAAAACAATTATTGGAAGAGTTACAAAATGTTAAAAATTATTAACAAATTATTTAATTATTTTTTAGAATGGTACATGGCCATAATAATTTTTTTGATTTTAATTGTATTTTGGCAACTATTATCATATTTCAAATTGATTGAACCTTGGCTTTTACCTTCTCCAATAGATATCATAAAAGAACTTATAAATTCCAAGAAATTTATGTTTTATCACACAGGTGTAACTGCAATAGAAGTAATTTCAGGTTTCTCATTAGCCATTTTGTTGGGATCTATTTTTGGTTTAATGATGAATTTATCTAAAGTTTTACAAAAATCATTATTACCATATATAATTGCTTCACAGGTAATCCCCATATTCGCTCTAGCTCCAATTTTAATTGTTTGGTTTGGAGCAGGATTTATTTCCAAAATTATAGTTGTTTTCCTTATTTCATTTTTCCCGATTGTTATTGGAGTGTTTGATGGTTTAAAAAACTATGATACTGACATGGAAAATCTCTTGAAAACAATGGGTGCAAATAAAATACAAATATATTTAAAATTAAGAATAAAATTAGCTTTACCATCATTATTTTCAGGAATTAAGGTTTCTTCTGTTAGTTCAGTTATAGGAGCAGTTGTAGCAGAATGGATTGGATCAAAGGCTGGTTTAGGCTGGATTATGAAAGTTTCAGGTCCACTTTTTCAAACAGATAGAGTTTTTGCTTCGATTTTGCTTTTATCAATATTTGCATCTATCTTATTCTATGTTGTTAAGCTTATAGAAATTAATTTATCTACAATAAATAAAGGTGTGTGACATGAAAATTATTATAATTTTATTATCTATTTTTATTATATTTTTCGGCTGTGAAAATAATAATAAAATTTCTTTAGCATTGGATTGGTATCCGAATTCTAATCATGCAGGTATTTATTCTGCTTTAGAAGAAGGTTACTTTGACGAAGAAAATTTAAATATAGAGATTTATACACCATCGGATCCTACTGCGATAATTGTATCAGTTGCTTCTGGAAGAGATGAATTTGGATTATCTTATGCTCCTGATATTTTACAAGCGCAGTCTGTTGGACTAGAAATAGTTTCTGTTTTGAGTATAGCTCAACATCCTTTAAACTCAATTATGACTCTGAGAGAAAGAAAAATAAATTCACCCAAAGATCTAAAAGGATTAACAATTGGATATCCAGGAATACCTTCGAATAAAGCAATGTTAGAAACGTTACTTAATTCAGAAGGATTAACAATCGATGATGTAGAAATATTGGACGTAGGTTTTGAATTAGTTAGAGCTTTAATATCTGGATCTGTCGATGCAATAATTGGTGCTTATTGGACTCATGAATCAATCGTCATGGAATTGCAAGGATTTGAAATTGACGTTATGAGATTAGAAGAATGGGGAGTGCCTGATTATTACGAATTAGTACTAATCGTTAATAAAGATTTCCTTGATAATAATGATTATGTGGTTGAGAAAATGATTTCAGCTTTATCACAAGGTTACCAGTATGCAACAGATCATCCACAAGACTCTATTAATTCAATCATTAAAATTGCAGGTAAAGAAATAGTAGAGGAAGATGTGGAACAAAAAGGTATAAAATTACTTATACCGATATGGAATGATAGTACTCAGTTCGGTTATCAAGATTTAAATAAATGGGAAGAAACATATAATTGGATGAAAAAAAATCATTTTCTTGAAAATGATTTTA
This sequence comes from Dehalococcoidia bacterium, assembly GCA_029940375.1. Classification (GTDB taxonomy): domain Bacteria; phylum Chloroflexota; class Dehalococcoidia; order Lucifugimonadales; family Lucifugimonadaceae; genus TMED-70. The sequence continues at coordinate 122,309 of JAPYUX010000003.1, forward strand.
ATATAAAAGATTTTATCTACACAAAATATTCAAATCAGTAGCTTTTTTTTGGATAAATTAAATGTCCTGTAAGTGCAGTATTTTCTATTTTATATAATTTTCCTGTTCCAAAAGTTACAAAGAGTGTATCAAGGTTTCTCCCTCCAAAAGTACAGTTTGTTGGTATATCACTTGGAACTTCATGTGTTTCTAATACGCGACCATTTTTATCAAAAATATATATAAGAGGACCTGGTCCTGATGAGTAAAAACCAGCAGTAGCAACAATTAAATTATTTGATGTCAAAGTCATTCCATCAATACCTCTACTTATACCAAAATCATGAAGGATTTTATAATTACCTAATAAGCCATTCGAAAGAATTTCATAAGAGCGCAATTCACGATTATATTTTTTATCATATGGACTTTCAGCAACAAATAAAGTTTTTTGATCTAATGATAATAAAACTCCATTAGGTTTTTTTGTATCTAGAGTCACTGGATCAATGTTCCATAATCCACCGAAATTACTAGTTATAAGATAAACATTTTCGCCTGGCTGATTATTTTTTTTGTTTTTGGTATAGTTTGGATCAGAAAAATAGATTTTGTTATCGGAAGATATTGCTATATCATTAGGCCAATTTAGATTTTTTGCGTTATGATTTTCAACAATTACTTCTCTAGCTTTTGTCTTATAATTTATTTTTGATATAGAATGATTTCCTCCTTCACAAACCCATAAATCTCCATTGCGATCAAATTGCATACCATTTGCTTCATAAGTATTATCTCTAAATAATCTGATGTTATTATCTGTAAAATTATACTCGTAAGTTTTATTATCATAACATTCGTTATAAATTAAAGATTCCCCTGTCCATACTGGTCCCTCAAGAAGAGAATCATGTTCAGCAAGAAGTTCCCAATTCCAATTAATCATTTTAATTCCTTTTAGTTATGGCCATAAAATATAACCATTTAAGTCAGTTTCAGCTACTAATAAATGTCCCTCTATACTAGTTACATATAATTTATTTCCAACTAATGTACAATTCGTTGGTCTTTCGCAAGGAGTTGGATGAGTTTCAATGATTCTTCCTTTATTATCAAAAATGGTTATATTGCCTCCAGGACCAGATATTTCCCAGCCAGTGCAAGCAACAATTAGACCGTCATCACTTAAAGTCATTCCATCAATTCCTCTATGTGGTCCAAAATCATGTAAGACTTTCATTTCATTTAAACTGCCATCTTTATTTACTTTGTAAGACCTTAACTCTCTTTTTTGATCGGCTCGATAATCTGATTGTGCTACATATAATTCATCATAATTTTTAGAAAATAAAAGACCATTGGGCATTGATGTGTCAAAAGTTCTCCTAAAAGTCTTATATGAACCATCTTCCATCGGTTCTGCAGATATTATCGCAGAATACATTAATCCTACTTCGGGATTTATATCGCCAACTCTATCAGAAAAATAAATTGAACCAGAAGGAGTTATTGCAAGATCATTTGGACTATTTATTTTTTTATTATCATGAGAGTCGACTATACATTCTTTTTTACCTGTTTCATGATAAATGGAAAGTTGTCTTCTCATGCCTTCACATGCAAACAATTTTCCATCTTTATTAAAATTCAATCCATTTGCTCCGCCTGTATCTTTGAAAAGTTCATTTAATTCGTTGGTATCTGGATTAAATGAAAGAATACGATTCTGAGATATGTTAGAAAAAAGTAACAGACTCCCGTTCCAACATGCTCCCTCAGTAATCGTACCTATTTTTGGAATAACTTCATTAAATGTCCAAGACATATAACCTCTTTCAAAATAAAATATATAAAAGTATTTTACAAAGATTAAACTATTTGTAAATTTAGTTTATATTTTTTATTTAAAAAGAAAAAAAATGTTTATGAAACCTGACGGAGAAATTTTACCTATATGCTTAACTATTGCTGGCTCGGATTCAGGAGGTGGAGCTGGCATTCAAGCTGATTTGAAAACTTTTGCTTCAATGGATTGTTACGGTGTGTCAGTTGTAACTTCAGTAACTGCTCAAAATACAAAAGGGGTGGATGATATACATGTGATACCAACCCTTACTATTTTAAACCAATTAAAATCTATTACGAGCGATATGAAATTTAGAGCTGTAAAAACAGGAATGATTCCTGAAAAATCAATTGTAGAATCGATTGTTGATAATATTTCTTATGTCTCCAATTTGAAATTAGTCGTAGATCCAGTTATAGTATCAACTTCAGGTCATAAGTTAATATCTGATGAGGCTATAAATACAATAAGATCTAAATTATTTCCCATTGCCAAAATCATCACCCCTAATTTACCTGAAGCGGAAGTACTCATTTCAAAGAAAATTTTGAACAAAAGAGATGTAAAAGATGCGTGTAAATATTTAATTGATTTAGGCCCAGAATCAGTAGTCATAAAAGGTGGCCATTTTTTTGATTCTAAGATTTCTGAAGATATTTTTTATGATGGACAAAATTTTGAATTTTTTTCTGAAAGGAGAATAGAAACAACTTCTACTCATGGTAGCGGATGTACATTTTCTGCTGCGATAACCAGCATGTTGGCTAAAAATTATTCTATAGTTGATTCTGTTTCTTCAGCAAAAAAATATGTGACAAAGGCAATTGATCAAGCATACAAAATAGGAGAGGGAAATGGTCCCTTGAATCATTTCTTTTCATAATTGTATGTTACCGACTTTATAAGGATTTTTTGTAATTATCTTAATTGAATGTTTTGAAAATATTAAATTTATATTGTTGTGAAATAAAATTTTTTCAAAATATATTTTTGGATCAATAAATAAAATAGATGGATGCATAATAAGATGATTATCTGAAACAGAATTATCAAAATTGATTCTATTTAATTTGTTCTTTGCTATTGGATGTTTTGAGTTTTCTAATTTATAACTTGAAATATCTTTTTTGATTAGAAATTCATTCATTTTTTTATGTATATCTGTTCCTGTTATTTTTTGATTTGTTTCTATAATTTCGTCTAGATATCCTATGATTGATTTTTCAGTATCAATCAATGCATTTATACATGCTTGCTGTCTTTCATTGAAATCACAATTTATTTTAACTAATTTCGATAAAGATCCAAAATTATCAGAATCTTTATTACTTACCATAAAATTCATAGATAATAATCCTCTTCGTCTAATTATTCTTGAATTATTAACACTTGGAACATAGCTTGATATTGCATTATTTTCATTAAAGGCTATTCTTGGAATTTGTTTTGATACTAAATCGTAATCATTATATTTCCCTAATATAAACTGCATTACGTCATGTTCTGAAATTTTCCAATTGATATTTTCACTTATAAATTCGCAAGTATCTTTGTAAATCTCAAATAAAATATTTGATATCTTGACCGATTTAGAAATATCGTTTTTATTTAATTGTTCGTACCTAATCATCCTAAATTAATTTTAGACCTCTTGCTTTGTCTAAACTCTCGGTAGAATTTAAATCTAAATGAGTCCATTTTGAATTGATTTTTATTGTTTGTACAATTTTGTTATTTTTTCTAAAGAAAGTTCTTAAACCATCGTCAAATTTGCCAATTTTTAAAATTTCTGGGAACATTTTCTCATTGAAAATTATCGGATGCCCTCTTTTGTTATTATTAAAAGGTGCTGATATCATAGCATTATTTTTAAGATGAAAATGTAATAATTTTTTCAAGAATTTTTTTGGTCTAGGTTGATCAACTCCAATTATAAGTAGATTATTTGTATTTTTACTAATATTATTAATCCCTTTAATTATTGATGAAGATTTTCCTGTTTTATAATTTTCGTTATAGATAATTTTTGTATTTTCGTTTTGAATATAAGGAATGATTTTTTCTTTTTCGTGACCTAATACAATAAACACTTTATTACAACCACTATTTAACAAAGTTTCTATTTGAAATTGTATAAGTTTTTGATTATGCCAATCTACAAGGGCTTTTGTAAAACCCATTCTTGAAGATTTACCTGCAGATAGTAATAATGCATCAATCTTTTTGGTCATATAATTTATCTGATAGTATTAGTGGCTTTAGTTCTAATTTTATCAATATATTTTTTCTCTAACATCATGGCTCTATTTGATCCACCGAGCCTAAAAGACAAAATTTCAGAAATAATAGAAATTGCTATTTCTTCTGGTGTTCTAGCTCCTATATCAATCCCAACAGGCGCTTTCAATTTTTGGAAAGATTCTTCTTCGATGCCTTCTTTTAGTAATTTTTCAATTATGAGGATAGTTTTCCTCTTAGATCCTAATAATCCGACATAAGATGCATTGGTATTTAGAGCTGCCTTTGTTGCAACATCATCTTGTTTATGACCTCTCGTTGCTATAACAATAAATGTATTAGGGTTTATATTAAATTCATTGAATCCATTTTGATAAGAAGCAACCTTTACCTCATTGGCTTCTGGGAATCTTTTGGTATTAGCAAATTCTTTTCTATCATCAAAAATGTTTAATTCAAACCCTAAAGGTTTAGCCAAAGAAGCTATCGCTTTAGAGACATGTCCTCCTCCGACAATTAGTAATTTTGGTGGAGTTGTAAAAGCTTCTATATAAATCTGTTTGTTTAATATATTTATGGTTTTATTTTTTCCCATAGACATTAATTCTCGTGCACTTTTTATAATTTTATTATCAATTTCACTGTCTATTAAAGTTCCATTGACACTTCCATCTTCTTTGATTAGAATTTTTCCCCCTATTTCTTTTGAGTTTTTTGATTCAAGGATTTGTGCAAGAGCAACGGGGGATCCCCCATTGTATGCTTTATCTATTTCTTCTAAAAAGAATTCAAATTCAAGTTTATTATCTATTGGATCAATCATAAAATGCATTGTGCCGCCACAAACTAAACCATCTTGTGCTGCCAAATCTTCATTTAATTCATAGGGTCTTATTTCTGCCTTTTCATTTCTTTTGATTTTTTCGCTTGAAGCAAACCAAATATCTCCTTCAACACACCCGCCTCCCAATGTCCCAACACCTGAACCATCTTCTCTGACTAGTAATTTTGCTCCAGATTTTTGAGGGGTTGAGCCTTGAGTTCTTATTACGGTAGAAATAACAAATTTCTTGTTATTATTGATTTCTTTTATTGCTGCGTCAAATACTTCTTTCATATTTTCTCCCTATGTTAAGTTTAATTGTATTCTTCAATCAAATCAATAAATGGTATATATATACCTAAATTTGGTTACTTTAAATTCTTATCCTTATAAAATATTCAATTGAAATTATTGTAAATTTTAAATCCTAAAAGGTTCTAAGTCTTTCCATTTAGGATTTAATCCAAACCCTGGAAGATCAGGAGCATAAACGTATCCATCTTTCAAAACCAATTCGTTTTCCCAAATTTTTCCATGCATAGGATTTACTGTATCTCTATAATATTCAAGAATTAATCCATTTGGAATTGCCGAGACAAGATGAATATGTACTTCTTGAGCACCATGAGGAGCAATATCTAAATCATTACTTTGAGCAAGTGCACATACCTTCATAAATTCCGTAACTCCACCAAGTATAAGACAATCTGGTTGTAATATATCAACAGCTCTGTGATTTATCATGTCTCTAAATCCATATCTAGTATATTCATTTTCACCTGCAGCTATTGGAATAGATGTAGACCTAGTAATTTCAGCTTGGCCAATATAATCATCTGGTTCAACAGGCTCTTCGAACCAAAACAAATCATATTTTTCTGCTTTTCTTGCAAATTCTATTGCTTGATAATGCCTGTAAGCATTATTTGCATCCACCATTAATTTCACGTCACTTCCTATTACTTCTCTACAAATTTTTACTCTCTCAATATCTTCGTTTATAGATAAAGCTCCAACTTTAATTTTTACTGATTTGGCCCCCATTTTTACGTTATCTTCCATCTCTTGAGCCAATTCTTTTAAACCTTTTCCTTTTTCGTAATATCCTCCAGCAATATATGTATCAACTTTATTTGTAAAACCGCCTAGTAATTTATAAACTGGCAAATTTGAGAATTTTCCTTTTATATCCCATAATGCAATATCTATTCCAGAAATAACTCTAGTAGTAATACCTCTTCTACCAACTAATTTTGGTCTCCACATTTCATGCCAAATTCGCTCATTGTCTAATGGGTCTAATCCAATTATTCCTTTCTTAAAATGATCTACAAGTTCTCTTGCAACATTAGGGCTAACATCTATACCTGCAGAAATTCCTATTCCAGTAATTTCAGGATGATCAGTTTCGATTTCTACAATGTTCAAAACATTATGAGTATATGTATATAATCCATTAGTAATAGGAGTTGATCTTTCCCATCTGTATATTTTTAGATTAACATCTGTTATTTTCATTTTTTTCACCCCAAGTTATGTTATTTATGAAATAATTGTTTTAGAAAGTTTAAACCTTTTCTTCTTCAAGGTAAACGTATATTATAATTTTCATTGAAGTATAGAGAGAAATTAAACCTAAAGGGTCCGTAGCTCAGTGGTAAGAGCAGTCGGCTCATAACCGATTGGTCGCAGGTTCAAATCCTGCCGGACCCACCAAAAAGGAGAGATTTTTGAAAGTAGCTCAAATAACTGGATATAGAAAAATTGAAATTACAGACAGTCCAGATTTAGGAAATTTAGAAGATGAGCACGTAAGATTTAAAACTGATTGCATTTCAATTTGTGGATCTGATATTCATAGTGCTTTTGATAAAGTGATTCCTGAGGAAGAGTATCCATTGCCACCCGGAATGCCAATTCATGAAGTAGCATCAGTAGTAGTAGAATCAAAAGATGAAAGATATCCAGTAGGTTCTAGAGCAATTGTTATACCTAATTATAGAAAACCAGATGGAAGCCTTGGAACAGGTGGGGCGGTGGAATATATCGACCAAACTCATGAAAGAATTATTAAATTGCCTGATTGGGGAGAATTGGAAGATTGGTTGATGCTACAACATTCAGGGACAGTTTTATATTCTGCGAAACATTGGGGGAATATTTTTGGAAAAAAAATAGCTGTTCTAGGTCAAGGTGGTATAGGATTATCATTTACAATGTTTGCATCTAAGCAAGGTGCAGCGGAAGTAGTGGGGATAGATAAACATGATTACAGGCTTGAGAAAAGTATTTCAATAGGCGCAACTAAAACTATGAAATTTGTTAATCTTGACGATCTGATCCAAAAAACAGAAGATCTTACCAACGGAGAACTTTTTGATATAGTTGTAGATGCTTCAGGCAATAAAGAAGGATTTAACATTTGTTTGAATTTATTAAAACCAACCGGAAAATTTATAACTTTCAGTATCGTTACTGAAGACATGGTTGAATTCGAACATAGTCTAATGCTAAGAAAGAATTTGGATATTCATGCAACTCAGATAGCTACAACCCCTGAGCCTATATCAGAGATCAGAGAATTAGTATCTTTAGCAGAAAGAGGTTGGTGGGATCCAAAGCTTTTGAAGACTAACGTTACTTCAATAGATAATATTCAAGAAGCATGTGAAAATTATATGAGTCAGAAAGATAATGTTATAAAAACAGTACTTAAATTTTAACCAATGAAATATGAAAATTTGATAATTGGATCTGGTTTGTTTGGTTTATCTATTGCTAGAGAATTACTGAATAAAGGTGAAAAAGTATGCATTATTGATAGATACTCTGACCCAAATGAATCATCAGTCAATGCCTTAGGGAGAATTGATCCTATACTTGGAGGTGCAGGTCATGGTAATGAAACAAAACCGATAGAGGTTGCAAAGAAGAGTTTAGAAGCCTATAAAAAATTTATTAGTTTAAATGATCAATTTAAAGAAAGCATTGAATTTGAAATAAAACCTACTATTCATTTTTATAATGAAGAGAATCATTATCAAGCCATAAATGAACTTATAGAAATAATTGATAATGATAGAATATTTTTTTCGATAGAAAAAAAAGATTACTCTAAAAAAATTCATTTTCTACCCAATAAGAATTTTAAATACCACTCAATTTTCAATGGAACAATTTTTATAAACTCTAAGAAATTTAGATCAACTTTATTTGAAGAGTGTAATAATAAAGGCCTAATGTCGATCACTGATGAAATCAAAGGGATTGAGAGGTTAAACGAAGGAATAAAATTGGTAAGTAAAAACAAAGAATATTTGACCGAAAGATTAATAGTTGCGGCTGGACCATGGAGTAATCAAATCCTAGGAGATTTATCGGATATAAATATATTCCCGTCTAAAGGACAAATAATAAAATTGTTTGATCAGAATAATAGTTTTACTGAATTTCATTTACATGGGCCATGTTCAGTCGTTAAAAAGCGTGATGGCCTTATATGGGTGGCAGCAACCGTAGAGGATATGGGTTTTGATAAAAAAATTACATCTGAAGCAGCTAAAGAATTGATTCAGAAAGCAACATTGCTTTATGATGGAATAGATAAGTTTCCCATTCATAGTCAAACTGCTTGTTTAAGGCCAAGTATCCTCGATGACCTGCCGGCTATAACTCAAATATCAAATGATCAGATCTATTTGGCAAGTGGGGGCGGAGGTTGGGGAATTATGATGTCTATAATGGTTGGAGAATTAATGACAGAACTTTTTAAATGAAAAAATGTTAAACATCTCCAAATCTTTCATTCAAAATCTCTCTATGAGGGAATGTTTCCTTAATTATTCCATTTACATTTTCTACAAATGTATCTGAACCACAAATAAATATTTTATGATACAAATTTTTATTTAATTTCTCAAATGCTTTTATATTTATTCTTCCAGTTCCTTTAGACCATTTGTCTGGAATCTCTTGTGTAATATAAGGATAGTAATTTCTTTTTTCATTTTGCTTAATCAATACATCATAATCGACTAAACCACTAAAATTTTTTGACCAATGAAATAATGTTAATTGAAATTTTTTATTAGAATATCTATTTTTTATCATTGACATAAATGGGGCTATCCCAGAGCCTCCAGCTATCAAAATAACATCCTTATCTATAATAGGTAAAATGAAAAATTGTCCTAGGGGTTTTGAAACTAGTAATTCATCACCAATATCGGATATATCGTAAAAGTAGGTAGATACCTCTCCCTCAGGAATTCTCTCTATCAGGATTTCTATATATTTATTATTTGGCTTTGAAGCAATTGAATATGGCCTATAAGCTTTATAGTCATTTTGAGCAGTTAGGCAAATTTCTACGTATTGGCCTGGTATATGTCCTTTCCATCCATCTACTGATAATCTGATCAAGCACAATTCTGCATTTATAATTTTTTTTGAAGAAATTTTTGCCTTGAAAAAATGCTGATTCATTTTTATGAATATCTTTGTTCTTTCCAGGGATCACCATACATGTGATAACCATAATTTTCCCAAAATCCTGGCTTGTCTTCATCTATAAAACTAATTGAACTAACCCACTTTGCTGATTTCCAGAAATATAGATGAGGGACTAATAGCCTTATAGGACCACCATGTTCAGGAGTAATAGGTTTTTTTTCATACTCATAAGCAATAAGTGTGAATTCTCTCAATAGATCTTCGGTTGGTAGGTTAGTAGTGTAACCAGTAGAAGCCCCAATCATAACCCAATCTGATGGTACTTCTAAATCTAGTGATTTTATTATATTTTGTACGCTAACTCCTCTCCAGTTCATATCAAATTTAGTCCATCGAGTAACACAATGAATATCTTTAGTTAGTTCAGTTGACTTTATTTTGTTTAAAGAATTCCAATCAATTTCTGCCATAATTTCATTATTATATGAAAATGATAGTTTCCAATCTAGTAAATTAATATCTGGAGTTGGTTCAGCCGATAGAACAGGGAATCTATTTTCTAAATATTGTCCAGGAGGTAATCTTTTTTTATCTAAATCATCATTACCTTTACCAAAAAAGCCTCTAGTTACCAATTTGTGAAACTCCCATCTTCTCGCTTAAGTTGAGGTGAAAATGAAGTTGGGTTTGTTCTCATTGATTCTGCTTCATCCATGTTAATGTCAACACCTAATCCAGGTATATCAGGACACCAAGAGTATCCGTCTTCCCATTCTATTTGTTGCGGGAATAAATTATTAGCATAAGTCCCCGGAGCTTTAGGCATCTCCTGAACTCCGACGTTACTGGATGCCATACAGAGTGCTACACAAGCAGCAGCGGATACTGGTCCTAGAGGATTATGCGGTACAATATTTATGTAATGAGTTTCTGCCCAATGTGTTATTTTTAGAGCTTCTGTAAGTCCACCAACGATACATAAATCTATTCTTGCATAATCTATTAATTCTTTTTCAATTACCTCTCTAAATGACCACTTTGTAGCCCATTGTTCACCTGCAGCTATAGGAAGATTTATTTTATTTCTAATATTTTTGTAAGAAGCTGGATTTTCTGATCTAATTGGATCTTCTATGAAAAATGGTTTTAAAGACTCCATATCTCTGCACATTTGAATGACCTCTGGTGGATCTAATCTTGTATGAACATCAAATGTTATTTCAGGTTCAAAACCAAATTTATCTCGAACTTCACTCATAATTTCCACGGCATATTTAATTGATTTTCTTGGTTCTAAAATATTTGATTCGAAATCATCTCTTTGTGTTGGTTGATGCCATCTTAAAAATTTCCATCCTTTATTTAAGTGTTCTTCACATATATCTAAAAATTCTTTTAATGTATCTCCTTGTGTATGTGGATAGCAAACCACCTTTTCTCTATAAGGACCTCCCAATAGTTTGAATAAAGGCAAATCGACTGATTTAGCTTTAATATCCCAAAGAGCAATATCTATAGCAGAAATAGCACAAGAATACACTTTATCTGCAGGAAAGAATGAACTTCTAAACATTACTTGCCATAATCTTTCAGTTTCCCAAGGATCGGACCCAATAACTATTTCTGAAAGATGATCTATTGCTTTTGAAATTGCTTTACCTTGTCTAGCTATTCCTACTTCACCAAGTCCATGAATTCCTTTGTCAGTATCAACTCTTACAAAGAAATATACTCGACCTTCTTCATCCATAATTGGAATGCTTGTAATTTTAGTCACTTTCAAAAAGTTATTTCCTTTCTATTTCCATTTGACTTCTCCTTTTGCAAATCCCTTTATATATAATCCTGCACCTTTTCTTCTACCCCAAGGTGCTTTAGCTTTTCTGTTTATCTTTACTGACTGTAATTTTTTTAATTTATTCTCATCTACTATTAATCCTAATCCAGGAGTATTGTCTAAATGGAGAAATCCATCATCTATATTGTCATTCCATTTCGAATATGCCTGTTCTCTTCCTGGATCTACAACTTCCATCATTACATGATTTGGAATAGCAGATGCAATTTGAGCATTATAATTACCTATACAATTCATTGTAGTGACAGGTAATTCAAAGGCATATGCTATGTTAGAAATTTGTTTCAACCCGGTTACTCCAGACTGATAAGTACTAACATTCAATACATCCGCAGCTTGATTACTTATAAGTGAATAAAAGTCACCAACATTATTAAGATTTTCTCCAGTAGATACTGCTGCTTTTATATTTTCTGACACGAGTCTTAATCCTTTGTAATCCCAACGTCTTACTGGTTCTTCTGCCCAAAAGATGTCAAATTTCTCTTCAATTTTGGAAATTGTTTGGATAGCATATTTAACTGACCAATATTCATTTGAATCTACCATTATCTTAGGTCTTTTTGAAGCTTTAGAAAGTGCTTCATGAACCACTCCAATTCTTCTGATATCATCTTCTGTAGATATACCAATTTTTACCTTACCCGAGTCAACCCCTTTTTCCGCCATCCCATCAAAAAAATCAAATAAATCTTGATCTGAAAGATTATATCCAATATCTGAAGCATAAATTTTACATTTAGGATCATCACTACCTAATGTTTTCCAAAGAGGTTCTTCATAAATTTTTGATTTTAGATCCCAAAGTGCAATATCTATTGCAGAAAGGGCGCCATGTGCTTCACCTTCGTCACCAGCCTTAAATACGTAATCAATCATATTTTTCCAATGAGAAAAAATTTCTCTGGGATCCTTACCTTCAATAAGAGGAAATAAATTTTCAACATAATCATTCCCCATAGGTGCTTGACCACTTATACCTTCATCCGTGTTGATCCATAATATTGATGAGTTGATTAAATCATCACCAGAAGGTCCATTAGAATCACCTAAAGGTCTATCCATTATCTGTTGATATTTTTCTACTCTAAAATCAGTAATTTTCATTTTGTTCTTGCCTCTTTTATTTCATCTTTTGACGGAGGAACTTCATATAAACCAGCACCTTGTCTCCTACCATAAGGACTTGGGCCTGATTTAACAGAAACGCTACCAACTTTACTTTTAGATAATTCATCATAATTAATTTCTATACCTAATCCTGGTTTATTTCCTACTTTTGCAAAACCATTAATAATTTTAACATCAGTTGAAAACACCTTTGATTCAGGTTCAGCATGTGGAACCTCTACTGTTATACAATTAGGAATAGCGTTAGCTAAATGTGCATGTATTATTCCAGTTGAACCTCCCAAAGTAACAGGTAATTCTAATGCGTAGGCTGCATCCGCAATTTGCATTGCTCCAGTAATTCCTGTCATTCCTTGACTCACCTGTATTATGTCAGCAGATCTATGATGAAAATATGGTAAAAAATCTCCAAGTGTATCAAGATTTTCACCTGCACAAACAGGTGTTTTAAGAGAATTAGAAACTTTTTTTAATCCCAAAAAATCCCATCTTCTAGCAGGCTCTTCTATCCATCCTAGGGTAAATCTTTCTTCCATTTCTGACACTTTTCTTATTGTTTGTTTAGGGGACCAATATTCATTAGAATCTACGTATAGAGTTGGTTCTTTTCCAGAAAGTTTTAATGCATCATACATCAACTGTAATCTTTTCAAATCTGAATCTTGGTCAAGTCCTACTTTTAGCTTGCCAGCACTGAATCCAAATTTAGTAGACATGTTAGAATACCATTTATAAATTTGGTCATCACTTATAGGCAAGGCTATATCAGATGCATAAACATTTACCTCTTCATTATTACCACCTAATGTTTTCCAAAGTGGTTCCTCATAGTATTTAGATTTTAAATCCCACAGTGCAACATCCAAAACTGATATAGCATCGTTGGCTATACCATCGTGCCCTCCTTTAAAAAACCTTTCAACCATTTTTTTCCAAAGACCCGTTACATTTCTCGGATCTGAACCTTTTAAGATATTTTCATATAGTAGGTTTATTTGTGGAATTGCTCCTGCACCTCCTAATGAAATGCCAGTTATCCCTTCATCAGTTGAGATTTCTATCAGACATCCTCCAGCTTTCTTTCTACCTTTAGGAGAATTTGCATCTCCCATAGTTCTGCTGAGTGTGTGTTCAAATAAAGTTGTTTTTAATCCTATAATTCTCATAATTGACCAAAGCCATTTTTTTCAATTTTATTAATATCGTCATTTAAATATCTAGCAATCAAATCTAAAAAAATATTATCATTTAAAGATGACTTATTTTGAAAAAATTATAATGCACAAATTTGTATTTTTATATAGAGTTATGATCACATCATTTCTTCTATCGTGTATTATTGTAGTTTTTTCAAATTCTGAAGAGAAAATTTTTGCTTTAGATATAAGTAAAAATGAGAATATTGTTATAGCTGTTGATAAAGTGTCTTTAAATGATCCTATGGAATTTTCTATTACCAAAGACCTTCTTAATCATATGGTAAATGTTTATGTTAACGATAAAAACAATGAATCAATTGAAATAATTGGCTATGGTGAACTTATCTATAAAACAGTTAACATAGATAAATCTAAAGATATAAATAGTCAAATACAGTTATTTTTAAATGAATTGTACAAAATAAATCATAGAGGATCTTCGAACCATTATTTATCTCTATCTGAAGGATTTACTTTTTTTGCAGAAAATTCAAATATCGACAAATCTTCTTTTTATTTAATTTCACCTTTGAATCTTAATTTAGATATAGAATCTGTTGAGACAAAATTACTTAATCTTTCTGAGCTATACCAATCTTCTGGTATACAAATAAATATTATGTCTTTGCCTAGTTCTATTGTTTCTAATAGAGAATTTTTTAAGAATATAACAAATTCTACAAATGGTACTATGATTGATTTTGGCTCTGAAGATTCATTTATTCAATTCACAAAATTATTTATGACTCAACCTACCGAACTAGTTAATGCAATTTTGACTCCTAAGCCACTTTCCAATTTTATAAATGTTCCCCCAACTTCTGAAAAATTAATCATAGGAATTTATAGGCAGGATGTTAGTACCAAAATATCTATAATTGACCCCGGTGGTATAGAGATATCAGAAATTGATTCAATAATTTCTTGGGAACTTGATCGTTATATTTATGTTATAGTTGATGAACCAATATCAGGGACTTGGAGTATTATAACTAATGGCTCAAAAGGAATTTTTGTTATTCTATCTGATTCTTATAATCCTTTAACCTTATCTACAATTGGTCCAAAAGTTTTTCCAGTATCTGAAGGAATCACTCTTGAGGTCGGAGCATATTTCAAAGGAGAACTTTTTAATATCCCAGAAGCAGAATTACAGATTAGAATAAAAGATACTAATGGGATGGAAACAATCCAAATAATGAATGACGAAGGAATAAAAGGTGATGTGAAAGAAAATGATGGAATATATACAGTTGAATTACCTGCAATAGAAAAACAGACACTCCTAGAAACAACTTATACATTACAGTGGAAAAATGTATCAACTCCCATAAAATTTAATGATCATGTTAAAATAGAAAATTTCCCTGAGATAGTAGTTACAGAAATAAACAATTATAAAGGCAAACCGGGTGAAGAAAAGCTAGTTGCAAATTTTGAAACTAAAATTAGTACATATCCTTATCCGATTACAATAGAGGAATTAGAAATTTCTGTTGAAGAAGATTCTAAAAAATACCATTATAGAATTGAACCTGTAGGGATAATTGAAACTAATAAAGCATACCAGTTTAGACTATTTATAAAACCTTTAATACAACTGGATCAAAATATAAGTTTGAGTGTATCTCTTAACTCTAAAATATTTGATCAACAATATAAATCAGAGTCTTCTAAGATTGAAACCGGTGTAAATTCAAATCAGCTCTTTATTTTAGGTCTTAGATATTATTATTGGATTCCTATAATAATAATAATAATTTCAGTTATTTTTGCTGTTATAAATTATTTGAGAAAAGAGAGAATATATGGCTATTTAACTGATGTTGATGGAAATATATTAGTTGATTTTATTAACGTAAAGAGAAACATTATTAATAAACTAATTTTTCCTAAAAGGGTAGAGTTTAATGTATTAAATTCTTTACCTTATAATGGTGGCTATTTTGAATTTTCAAATCAGAATGTTTATATGTTAGTAAATAAACTTCGAGAAGATCCTAATATAAGAATTAACTCGGTACCAATAACAGAAAGAACAGCTATTACCAGCAATCAATGGATAGGATCTATGGGTAAACAAGTTCGGTTTTCGAAAGAGATACCTTACATAAAATTATAGTTTCATTCTACAGAAATCATTATACTTAGTATTTTAGTTCCAGGTTTTGTATCTGTACCAGGGTCTCTAAGCCTAATTGACTTAACAATTTCCATACCATTAACTACCTTTCCGAAAACAGCATGACAGGATACTGTCATATTAATGCAATTTTTTAAATTATTATTTTCATCAAAAGCATCTAATTGTTCTAATGGTCCGAATGTAATAAAAAATTGACTACCATTAGAATTTACTCCTGAATTAGCCATAGATAATATTCCTTCAGAATCATGTCTTAAATCAACATGAAATTCATCTGAAAATTTATATCCTGGTCCTCCCATACCTGTAGCTGTAGGGTCTCCTCCTTGTGCCATAAAATCTGGTAAAACTCTATGGAAAGTAGTGTCATTATAATAACCTGAGTTAGATAAATTGACAAAATTTTCAACAGTATATGGAGCTAGGTCATCAAACAATTCAACTTCAAACTCCCCAATTTCAGTTTGAAAAAGGGCTTTATATTTCTTAGAAATATCTAGATTCCCTGTCGGAGCGGATAATGTAGTTAATTCATCCATTTCAACAGCTTGATTAGCCGTGTTTTCTTCAGAGCAAGATATTAATATCATTATTATACTTATGATTAGCGATAGTTTGAACTTCATGAATTTTTTTCTCCTATAATTGTTATATATATTTTTTTATATTATTTTGTTTATGACATTAGATTCAAATATTATTTTAGCATGCTGGTTGGGTCGGTTTGACTATTTTGATGCAATGAATTTACAAAACTTATTGCATTCGAATATATTAAATCGAAAATCAAATCATACAATTCTTTTTTTGGAACATAATGAAATATTGACATTTGGTTCTACAGAGAGAATTTCACCAAACGTCTTTAAAGATTTAAAGGAAACTTATCAAAAAAAAGGATATATGATTGCAAAAAGTTCTAGAGGTGGTCAAATTACTTTACACAATCCGGGTCAATTGGTTTGTTATCCCATATTAAATATTAAAAAATATTTTTCAGGAATCATAGAATATGTAAATTTTCTTGAAGAAATAATTATTAAAACCTTGAATGTTTACGGTATAACTGGTCATCGTGTATCTAAAAGGAGAGGTATATGGGTTGGTGGTTTAGAAAATGAAAAATTTAATGTAAATAAAAACCCTTCAGGAGAAAAAATTGGAGCTATAGGTTTAAAGATTGTGCGGAATGTTTCTATGCATGGTTTTTCCTTAAATATAAACAATGATTTAGAGATGTATAATTCTTTTACTCCTTGTGGAATGGAAAACCTAAATGTAACCTCTTTAGGGGAAAAAACGAAAATAAAATATGATTTATATAAAGTATCAAAGGAAATAGTGAAAAATATGGAAATTGAACTAAATGCAAAAATTAACTTTATACCTAAATCAAAAATTATATAAAAAGGAGTTCTTTTGAATAAAACAAAGAGTACTTTTGAGTCTTTAGAATGTTCTTACTCTGGAGAAACTTTCTCTATTGATAACCCCCAAAGACTCAACCCGAAAAATGGGAAACCTCTTCTAGCTAGATATAATCTCGATAAAGCTAAACAAACTTTTAATAAAGATTCGCTTAAGCAAAGAAGAAGAGACATGTGGAAATTTGAAGAATTGTTACCTGTTTTTCATTATGAAAATATTGTTAGTTTAGGAGAAGGAGATACTCCATTGTTCAACTTAAGAAATCTTGAGCAATATATTGGAATTGATGAATTATTTATAAAAGATGAAAGCAATAATCCAACTGGTTCATTTAAGGCAAGAGGTTTGTCGGCAGCTATATCTAAAGTAAAAGAATATGGCATAAAAGGGATTGTAATGCCATCGGCTGGTAATGCAGCTGGAGCAATGGCTGCTTATGCAGCCAAAAGTAACTTGGAAGCAAAAGTTTTTATGCCAAAAGATGCTCCTATAGCTAACAAGATTGAATGTAAAGCTTTTGGAGCAGACCTTAATCTCGTTGATGGTTTTATATCAGATGCAGGAATAAAATCTGCTAAAGCCGCAGACAAATATAATCTGTTCGATATTTCTACATTGAAAGAACCGTATAGAGTCGAGGGAAAAAAAACAATGGGATTTGAAATAATTGAACAATTAAATTGGAAAGTTCCAGATGTAATTGTTTATCCAACTGGAGGAGGAACTGGAATAGTAGGAATATGGAAAGCCTTAGAAGAACTTGAAACCATGGGTTTAATAGATGATAAAAAACCTCGGATGGTTTGTGTTCAAGCTGAAGGATGTGCTCCTTTGGTTGATTCATTTGAAAAAGGAGAAAAGTTTGCTAAACCAATAAAAAATCCTAGTACGATCGCTGCGGGTATGCGAGTTCCGATGGCTGTGGGAGATTTTATTATTTTTGATATTTTATGCAAAAGCAAAGGAACAGCCTTAAGAATTTCTGATAAAGAAATGATAGAAGGAGTGAAATTGTTTTCGGAGAAAGAAGGCATCTTTTGTGCTCCTGAAGGAGGTGCTGTATTATCGGCTACAATAAAATTAAAAGATCAAGGTTTTATTAATACTTCTGATAAAGTTGTTATTTTGAATACAGGTTCTGCTTATAAGTATCTTGACTCTTTGCGAAATTATTTTTGGAATGACTAAAGTGGATTATCCCATTCAAGAACATGGCTTTTTATATCATTAGTAGAGAATTTTTCATTATATTCATCAAGAATAATTCCCATAATGAATGAATTATGTCTTGATCCTTTGTGAGGCCGACTCTTTCTTAAGGTTCCCTCATGGATAAATCCTAATAATTCAAACATTTTGTAGGCTTTTACATTATATTCAGGTATATCAACCCATGCTCTGTGAAGGTTTAAGTGTATAAAAATATGTTCTAATAAAGCAATAGCTGCTTGTGTTCCATACCCTTTATGCCAATTGATGGGATCTCCTATAAGAATAGAAATTTGCGCATCACCCAAAGATTCATCAATAGATAACTGTGCTTCACCTAAATGGGTATTTTCAAAATAAATTGAAAAAATTGATCTATGAGGTTCATGATGTGGGTCATGGAAAACTTCATTCCATTGATCTTCATTTGCGTTAATCATTTTTTCTGGTTCATAACCCAAGTGCGCAGGGGTGCCATAAGTATATCTACCAAACCAATTATCTATCACTTCATCATTATTTAACCAGTTAATTATTCGAGGAATATCTTCTCTCTTAACACTCTTTAGTTCAATATACTCTTTCATAATATCAATATTATTATCTTTATTTTCTTTACCTTTTAAAAGATTATAGTAAATTGTAATATAATGTGAGAATTTAATTATTAATCTTAAAGAAGAGAGGTGAATCATGGCTGATTGGAAAATGGAAGCAGAAATAGAATATTGTGTTCCCTGCGGTTATGCTAATTTAGCAGCATGGATGACAAGTGAACTTTTTCAAGCAGCAGGTACTGCTATAGCAATTTCTCTCAAGCCGGGAGTTGCTGGCGCGTTTAAAGTTACTGTTGACAATCAAGTCTTGTGGGATAAGAAAGAGCAGGGGAAATCTCCAGATGTAATGGAAGCAAAAGAATTAAAGGCCAAAGTCATTAATATGCTTGAATCCCTAACAAAAGTTTAACTTTTTTCCAATTGATTTTAAACCTAAAGAAATAGAAGTTCAATTTTATCTTTATGATAGAAAATTATATAAATCAATATAGCTTGTTGTTTTTGTTTGTTTTGTTATCTTGTTTGGTTCCTGCAGGGATGTTATTAACTGCTAAATTTTCTATGAAAATAGGAATCAGACCTCAAAAAAGCAATGAAGTAAAAACAACAGCATATGAGGGTGGGCATCCAGCCTTTAGTGACAAGCCATCTAGGTTTAGTTTTGGATATTTTTATTATGCTTTGTTATTTGTTGCTTTCGACGTGGAAACAATTTTAATTTTCCCTTGGGCTGTAGCTCATGGTTATATTTCTTCAGAATGGGGACTTCTTCCTTTTGTTGGAGTTTTGTTTTTATTATTTGTATTAACTATTTCATTTATCTACGTGTGGCTGAAAGGTTGTTTAGAATGGATAAAATAGAAAAAATTCCTCTTTATACTACAACTTCCGATCTTGATAAAAATGAGGGAGAGCTAATCAATAACATGAAATCTACCCATTTGACTCCATATGATGAACCCATTTTGGATCAAGAAGACTTAGATAAAAACATAATGATTTCTTCTATCGACCATTTAATTAATTGGGCCAGAAAATCAAGTCTCTTCCCTTTACAATTTGGTTTAGCTTGTTGTGCTTTTGAAATGATAGCTACCGCAATGAGTAGATTTGATATCTCTAGATTTGGAATGGAAGTTTTTAGAGCAACGCCAAGACAGGCAGATTTAATGATCGTTGCAGGTACTGTAACTTGGAAAATGGCAGTTCCTTTAAGAAGGCTTTATGACCAAATGGCAGAACCAAAATGGGTAATTTCTATGGGTGTATGCGCAACATCTGGTGGACCTTACTATGAAAGTTACTCAGTTGTACCAGGGGTTAATCATATTGTTCCTGTTGATGTGTATGTTCCTGGTTGTCCTCCTCGACCTGATGCTTTGCTATATGGAATTATGCAGTTGCACGAAAAAATAAAAAGATACAGTTTAGCTGGTAAAAAAGCTGGAGGAGTTTAGATCTTGAAAACTTGGAATGGGACAGTGCTATCTGATGAAATAAGTTTGAAGATTAAAAATAGCGTTGTAGCTTCAAATGAAAAAGATGTTTATATTAATCCAGAAAGAGTATATGAAGTACTAAAATTTTTAAAAGAAACATCTGGCTTTTCTTTTGATTTACTCTCATCAATAACAGCCGTTGATTATATTGACCATTTTGAAATTGTCTATCATTTAACTTCTATAATAACTTTGGCTAAAGCAATTATAAAAGTAAAATTGGGATATGGAAGAAAATCTACTCCTAAAATTGATAGTGTGTATAACATTTGGCGTGGAGCAGATTTTCAAGAACGTGAAATTTATGATTTAATGGGAATTGAATTTATAAATCACCCCAATTTAAAAAGAATACTTCTTTGGGAAGGATTCCCAGGGCATCCTCTAAGAAAAGACTTCATTACTAATGATCAATCATTAGTGGAAAAAAAGAGGATAAGTAATGGCAATTAGAAGTGAACCAATAACTATTAATTTAGGCCCTCAACATCCTTCAACACACGGGGTTTTTCGTATGAGAGTTACTTTTGATGGAGAAACAATAATAGATGTTGAACCGATATTTGGTTATCTTCATAGAGGGAGTGAAAAATTAGCTGAAGAAAGAACGTATACTCAAGTAGTTACATTAACAGATCGAATGGATTATGTTTCTTCAATGCTTAACAATCAAGGATATATTTTAGCAGTCGAAAAATTGTGTGATATTAATCCAAAGCCTAGAGGAGTTTGGCTTAGAATGATAGCTTCTGAATTGCAACGTATTGCTAGTCATTTAGTGGCTATAGGATTCTTAATACAAGATCTTGGAGCGTGGGGAACCCCTTTAACTTACGCTATGAGAGAAAGAGAAAAAATTTTACAAATGTTTGAAATGTTGTGCGGAGCAAGAATAACAAACTCTTATCTTCGCCCAGGAGGTGTTTTTATGGATGCACCTTCAGTGTTCTGGGATGTTCTTGATTCTTTTATAGCTTCTTTCCCAAAATCGATTGATGAACTAGAAAAATTAATAACTTCTAATGAGATAATATTTTCAAGAACAAAAGGGGTAGCAGTCTTATCATCAAAGGATGCAATTGATGCATCTATAACTGGTCCTATATTAAGATCCACAGGAGTAGATTGGGATTTGAGAAAAAGAGATTCTTATGATTATTATGATGATGTAGAATTTGATATCCCAATTCATGAAGCAGGGGATAATTATGCTAGATATTTGCTGAGGGTACAAGAAATTCGTGAAAGTTTAAAAATTGTTGAACAATGTAAGAAAAATATTCAACCTGGATTGGTTAGGCCACATCATGATGAAGTCCCAGACCTATTAAAACCTCCTTCGGGTGATTGTTATGTTGCCATTGAAGGTTCAAAAGGTGAACTAGGGTTTTATTTAGTATCTGATGGCTCTATAGCACCTTATCGATGGCATGTAAGGTCATCATCTTTGATCAATTTAACACTTTTAAAAGATATGCTTGTTGGAACTCTCTTTGGGGATTTATTTGTTACCTTTGGAAGCATTGATATAAATATGGGAGAAGTGGATAGATAATGTTGAATTTTGTTTATGAAAATTTATATAAAACTCTAGAATTTTTCCTCCCAGATTCTTTTTTGATAAAGGAAATTATTTTTGTGTTTTCAGGTTTAATTATTGCATTTATCATTATCAATGCAGTTTTGGTTGGTGTGCTGTTATTAATATGGGGTGAAAGAAGATTGTTAGGTAGATTTCAACAACGTTCTGGACCTAATCGATGGGGCCCTAGAGGATTACTGGTATCTACAGCTGACGCAATAAAGGTTATGTTCAAAGAAGACATAGTTCCAGAGGAGGCTGACAAGTATATTTTTAATTTAGCGCCATTACTTCTCTTGATACCTGTTTTTATAATTTTTTCTGTAATCCCTTTTGCTGTTGGATTATATGCTGTTAACATAAACGTAAGTTTGCTTTTCATTTTGGCCGTAACTTCTATAAGTGGATTATCAATAATTTGTGCTGCCTGGGCATCTGCAAATCGTATAGCGATTTTTTCCGCTCTTAGATCGGTTGCAATGCTTATTTCTTATGAGATACCTGTAGGATTATCATTAGTAGGGATCCTTTTAATTACTGAATCAATGTCCGTTTTAGACATAGTATCCTATCAAAAAATACCTTTTATTATTATTCAACCTGTAGCTGCTTTTGTCTTCTTTCTAGGATCTTTAGCAGAAATAAATAGAACTCCTTTTGATTTAACTGAAGCAGAGTCAGAATTAGCTGCGGGATACCAAAATGATTATTCAGGAATGAAATGGGGATTATTTTACTTAGGAGAATTTGCTGCTGCTATAGCTACTGCATCCGTTTTCACGACATTATTTTTAGGTGGACCAAATGGTCCAGTTTTACCTTCTATTGTTTGGTTTACAGTTAAGGTTGTCTTAGTTTTATTTATGATCATCTGGATTAGAGCTACCTGGCCACGATTTAGAATAGATCAAGTATTAAATCTTGCATGGAAAGGTTTATTCGAATTGACATTGATTAATATAGTTGTAACTTCAATTGTAGTTATAATTTGGCCAGAAGGGTCTGATAACAGATTGATATATATAACTATAGCTAATTGGATATTTGTAGTACCATTTATTTTCATTGTTGCAAAAGTTTTAAAAACTAGTGATTATAAAGTGACTAATTTTAATAATCAAAATTATCCAGTTGGGTCAGCAAAGCCTAAATTTGAAAAGGAAGGATCTTAATGATTGGTTTTGGATTAATAAAAGGTTTGCTCGTCACACTAAGGAATCTATTTGGACCAATTTTTACCGTACAGTACCCAGATAAAAGAGCTGGTATATTTGAATATGCAAAATTCAGGAACAAATCAATATCAAGGATATTTTTAGATGAAAGAAAGAATTTCTTTTTAGCAATACTTAATTATGTAAAAATACCTGTTAGGAATGAACAATTTTCACGTTTTAGAGGTAACGAGTTTGTTTGGTACGATGATAGATGTACCGCTTGTGCATCATGCGCTAAATATTGTCCTTTAGGAATTATAGAAATTGAAACTCACCCAGGTGGAGAAAATTTACAAGCAGGTGAAAATTATGAAATAGATAAATTTTCAATAGATACAGGAAGATGTATGTTTTGTGGATTATGTGTAGAAGCATGTCCCTACGATGCTCTACATATGGGTACTGATTTTGAAAAAGGAACTTATATAAGAGATGATTTGGTTTTAGATAAAGAAACTTTAATATCTCAGAAAAAAAATCCAAGTAGTTGGTTCAGGCCTCAGTTTGAATCTTCTGAATATGATCCTTGGAAAGAATCGTTACCTGATTCCAAAAAGGCGGGAAGGCATGAAAAACCTACTGATGAAGATATAAAGAGGAATTGGGTAAATAAGAGGAGTAAAAGTGAGTAGTTCTTTTATAAATATTTTTTTGATAGTAATTGCAAGTTTAGGAACCATTTGTTCTTTAATAGTTGTTATGCAATCGAATGTGTTCAGATCTGCTATTGCATTATCTTTTAATTTTTTATGTATTGCAGTGGTTTATTTTGCAATTAATGCTGAATTTTTAGGTACTGTTCAAATTTTGGTTTATGTTGGTGCTGTTTCTGTTTTGATGGCTTTTTCAGTTTTATTAGTTAAGGATTTACAAACTGGTTCTACTTCAATTATAGGAGTAAATTTTTTTGTTTCAGGTTTCATTTCTTTGTTGACTTTTTTTGTGTTATTATTTGTAATTTTTACAACCGATTGGCAGACTGTCGATAAATTAAATGAACCAAAAATAAAAGCTGCGCTATTTGAAGAGTATAGTTTGAATGAAAACAAAGATATTATGATCGTTTCAAAAGAAACTCCCGCTATGGAAATTCATAGTGGAGTTTATAATAATTCGATTATTCCTATAGGCACTTTATTAACTACCAAATACTTTATTTCTTTGCAGCTTATAGGATTAATAATTGTTTCATGTGTAGTTGGATCTATTGCAATCACAAAGAATACTATTGAAAATGATGATGAAATGGAGGAATTACTATGACTTTAACTATTATTTTAATTTTTTCTTCAGCCCTTTTCTCAATAGGTATATTTGGATTATTAACTAGAAAAAATATTGTTATCACTTTAATGTCTCTAGAGTTAATATTTAACTCTGTTGTTCTGGCACTTATAGCATTTTCAAGGTATACAATCTACTACACATTATCGTTTAGTGAGCTTTCTTTAGAAGGCTTATATTCAATTTTCTCAGGACACATTCTTGGAATATTTATTATTAGTGTAGCTGCTGCTGAAACAGCTCTTGCTTTGGCATTGGTATTAGCTCTAGGAAAATTTAAATCAACGATAGAACTGAATGATCTATCAGAAATGAAGAATTAGAAATGTGGATTGATTATAAAAAAGTAAAAAATTTGTCTATTGCTGAATCTTGGAAAAACTTGTTGGAATCAGAAGGTCTTCCTACTAAAATCATACCTGAAGAAGGTTTGATTAGTTGGTCTGAATTCTCCATGTTTAGAATTTTGGTCCCCAAGGGTAGAGAGCATGTGGCAGATGAAATCATAAGAAAAATATAATTTACGAGGTGATTTTTTGATAGAACTAATGGCATTAATTGTTTTAACTGTTCCTTTCATAGGATTTTTTATTAATTCCACAATAGTTAGAATTTTATTTGGTTCTGAGAGTATAATTTCTGGATATATTAATTCTTTCTTTATCGGAATTTCTCTTATACTCTCACTTATTATTTTGTTTAATCCAAGTGATGTTACCAATCAAATAAATTTAACGTGGTTAAATTTATTTGATTTAAATATAACATTTGGGTTATTAATTGATCCTTTGACCAGCATTATGTTGGTAATAGTATCAGGAATTTCGTTTTTGGTTCAAATTTATTCGCTTGGGTATATGCACGGAGATAAAAGTTATACTAGATATTTTGCATATATGTCTTTATTTACTGGCTCTATGCTAGGTCTTGTTATGTCTAGAAATATACTACAACTTTTTATATTTTGGGAATTGGTGGGAGTTTCTTCATATTTATTGATAGGATTTTGGTTTAACAGATCATCCGCTGTAGTAGCCGCCAAAAAAGCATTTATTATGACCAGGTTTGGTGATTTTGGATTTCTTTTTTCTATTATTTATCTTTTCAATTTTAACCCAGCTTCACTAGATATTGTAGAACTTTATAAAATGATTGCAGCGGGAACTGTTCCAACAAAAATTGCTACTATTGCGTCGCTGGGATTTTTGTTTGGTGCAATTGGAAAATCTGCTCAATTTCCTTTACATAGTTGGCTTCCAGATGCTATGGAAGGTCCAACTTCCGTTTCAGCCTTGATTCATTCAGCAACTATGGTAACTGCAGGAGTTTTTCTTATAGCTAGGTTGTTCCCATTATTTGATCATTCTCAGATAATGATTTTAATTGCCTCGATTGGTGCTATAACTTCCTTGATAGCAGCGACTATGGGATTAACTTCTACAGATATAAAAAGAGTTCTAGCTTATTCTACAATTTCCCAATTAGGATATATGGTTATGGCCTTAGGATTGGGTGCTTATTCTGCTGCAATATTTCATTTATTTACCCATGCATTTTTTAAAGCGGGATTATTTTTATGTGCTGGTTCAGTCCATCATGCAAGTGGTACATTTAATATGAAATTTATGGGAGGGCTACAATCTAAAATGAAATTAACATATTATTCAATGTTAATTTGTGGAGTTTCACTCGCTGGAATTTTCCCTTTATCAGGATTTTGGTCCAAAGATGAAATTATTCTTTCTACGTTTAATTATGGAGGTTTCTTTGGTTATTTGTGTTTGTTGATAGGATTGATTGTTGCTTTTATGACCGCATTTTATATGTTTAGAACAATTTCATTGACATTCTATGGATCATTTAGAGGAGGAGGAGATGAGGAGAGAAAAATCCTAAAATCGAATAATATTGAAGTTCCTGAAACAGTTCAAAACGTACATTTAGAAGAATCTCCGAAATTTATGACATACCCATTAATTGTTTTGTCATTTTTTGCTATTTTTATAGGATATGCTGCCAATCCTGTTTTTTTTGATTTGATATTTATTAATAAACATGCTTTTTCTGAATTTGTAGAAAAAAGCTTAGAAATTTATCATTACCATGGTACACATAGTTTTAACTTTACCATTGCTTTATTATCTACTTTTATGGCAATAATAGGATCGTTATTTGCATTAAATACCTATAAATCGAAAACTGAAATTTATAAAAATACCTTAATTAAAAACATAAATTATTTACTAGATAAAAAATATTTCATTGATTATTTATATGAAAAAGTTATCGTTGAAAATATATTTTATGAAACTATTTGTAGGTCTTTTGCTTGGATTGATAATAATATATTTGATCAAATAAATATATTACTATCAAGATTCAGTTATAGGTTTGGATTAAATTCTTTAAAATTACAGAATGGACAAATACACTCTTATGGTCTTGCTATGATTTTGAGTGGTATTGTTTCTGTACTAATATTGATACTTTTAGGATGAATGTATGTTTGACTATTTTTTAACATTAATTGTGTTTTTACCTGCATTTACTGCAGTAATACTATTATTCTTTAAATCCAGAAATAAAATAATTAATATTTCCATATTTTCCTCAGTAATTACGTTTATAATGTCTGTCTATTTATTTATTACCTATGATAAAAATTTAGGTGGTATTCAATTTGTAGATCACTTTGAATGGATCAGCTCGATTAATATTAAGTCCTCTTATATTTTAGGAATAGATGGTTTGTCTTTACCTTTAGTTTTATTGACTGGACTCTTATCTATGGTGGCTGTTATTTCATCATTTCGTATAACGAAAAGAGTAAAAGAATATTTTATATGGCTTTTATTATTAGAAACTAGTGTTCTAGGTGTTTTCACATCTTTAGATTTGCTTCTATTTTTTATTTTTTTTGAATTTGAATTGATCCCAATGTATATGTTGATTGGAATATGGGGTTCGGGTAGAAAAGAGTATTCTGCCATTAAATTTGTTATTTTTACTCTTGCAGGTGGAGCTTTTATGCTACTAGCTATTTTGGCTTTATTTGCATCAGATTCTATTAGTAGCTTATCTATGGTTTCCATTCCAGATTTAAACATAATTGGCATTCCTGATTTGATATCTGGGAAAAATTTGATAGTTCCTGCATCCATCATTTTCTTTTTCTTTTTTATTGCGTTTGCAGTAAAATTGCCACTCTGGCCATTACATAATTGGTTACCAGATGCTCATACCGATGCACCTACAGCAGTTTCTGTAATGCTTGCAGGTGTACTTTTGAAAATGGCTGGGTATGGATTATTCAGAATAAATCTAGGATTTTTTCAACAAACTAAAGGTTTTACTATTTTCGATGCTTCTCATTTACTAGCAATTTTAGGAACGATCTCAATAATTTACGGAGCTATTGTAACTTTGAGACAAACTGATTTAAAACGATTAATTGCATATTCATCTATAAGTCATATGGGATATGTTCTATTAGGTTTTTCTGCAATAGGGAATGGAATTAATTTTTCTAATGCCGCTTTAAATGGTTCAGCGTTGCAAATGTTTACTCATGGAACCATAACTGGACTATCTTTTTTGACTGTAGGGCTTATATACGATAGAACTCATACAAGAGATATTAACAAATTGGGATCTTTAACAAATAAAATGCCTATCATTGCAGTTTTCTTTATGATTTCTGGTTTAGCATCTCTAGGACTTCCAGGATTATCAGGATTTGTTTCTGAGATAATTATTTTTATTGGAACATTTAAAATTTTCCCTATTTACACTATCATTTCTGCTTTCGGAGTAGTTTTGGCTGCTGGATATATTCTATGGATGATTCAAAGATCATTATTCGGTAAAAATAAATTATTAAATAAAGATCAAACTTATAAATATGAAGAATTATCGGATGGTACATTACTTGATTTGTTACCTGCATTTATTTTGACAATACCTATATTTTTGATTGGTATTTGGCCAAGATTATTTTTAAGTCTTTTTGATTTGGGAATTAAGGAGATTATAAAATAATGATCTTTTCTGACTTAAACTTTATAATGTCTCCCTTGATTCTGATATTTTTAGCTTTGGCTGTTTTGATTATAGATTTCTATTTAAAAAATAAAATTCTTCTGATTTATTTATCAAGTTTGGGTTTAGCTATTTCCTCAGCGGTCTTAGTTTTTCAGTGGATTTTTTTTGAGACTGGACAAAAAGTATTTTTTGAAACCCTTATTTTTGATAAGTTTTATATTTTATTTGCTTTGACTATGAATTTAGTATCATTAGTGATTATCCTTGCATTTTCAGATTATATCCTTAAGAAAATAAATTTCATTTCAGAATTTTTAAGTTTGTTAATATTATCACTAATAGGTTCAACCTTTGCTGTTATGTCTGTTGATTTCATTACTATTTATTTGTCATTGGAGCTAGCTTCTTTACCTATAATTGCATTGATAGCTTTTGGAAGAGGAAAATTTAGTTTGGAAGCATCTTTTAAATATTTGATTTTAGCTTCTTTTTCAACTGGAATTTTCCTTTTTGGCCTAGTTTATTTATATGGATCTACTGGGTCCTTAGAACTAATGAACATTCAAATTTCAACAATTTCTCCATCGCTTATTGTAGGTTTGGTATTTTTATTTATAGGTATCGCTTTTAAACTGTCCATAGCACCATGGCACATGTGGACTCCAGATACTTATCAAGGTTCACCTATGCCAATAGTTACATATCTATCTACAGTTTCAAAAATCGCCGGATTTGCATTAATTATTAGAATATTTATGCATATTTTTTCTTATGAATTTGATAAAAACAATATTATTATTTTTCTATCCATAATATCTGTCATATCAATGACAATAGGAAATTTTGGAGCATTGATTCAAAAAGATCTTAAAAGACTTTTGGCATATTCTACTATTGCTCACGCAGGCTATATGTTAATAGGTGTAATTGCTTTAATATCTACTTCATCTGCAGCATCTACTACAGTTTTTTATATTCTTGGATATGCAATGAGTAATCTTACTATTTTCTTTTCATTTCAATATATGATTAACATTTCTTCTTCAACTTCTATAGATTCATTAAAAGGAATGTTTCACCAATATCCTTTAGTCTCTATTGTTTTTTCTTTGGGTATTTTAAGTTTGTTAGGTATTCCAGCAACCGCAGGATTTATGGGGAAAGTTTTGGTATTTGGTTCAGCTATAAATAATGGGTTAATGTGGTTGGCTATTATCGGTGTAATAAACTCATTCGTCTCCGCTTATTACTATCTTGGATTACTGCGTAATATATTTATTTCAACGGACGAAGTAAAAAAATCTGATAATAATGGAGTCAGTTACTTGTTTTTTTCAATAATCACCTCTATTGGTGTATTAGTTTTAGGAATTTTCCCAGGAATATTGTTATCAGTGGTAGATGAAGTGATTTCAAAATTATAAAAAAATTTAGTACTATAAAAGTATGTATAAATATATTTTCACAGTTATAAATCCAGACTCTGAGGAAGCCTTTAAATTGGCAGATTCTTTATCAGAAAAATATAGTAATTTAAATTGGAAGAAAATTGATAATTTAGATTGCAATGATAGTTCCGATGTTGATCTTGTTGTTGCGATCGGTGGTGATGGAACGATTCTTCGTGCAGTTTCTTTAGCTATTAAGTATGATGTACCAGTTTTAGGTATAAACATGGGAAGAGTAGGGTTCATGACAGATATTGAAGGAAATGACGCCTTAAAAGATTTTGAATTATATTTGGATGAAAAAATTAGAATCGAAGAAAGGGCATTGATTGAAGTAGACTTTAAAATAGGAAAAGATCATTACAATTATAAAGCTCTTAATGATATTGTTATTGCAAGAGGAACATCTACTTCGTTAATAGAAACAATCACTGAAATAGATGGAGTCCATTTAGCTACTTATAGAGGAGATGGGGTAGTTGTTGCTTCTCCCACAGGTTCAACTGGTTATACATTAGCATTAGGTGGTCCAGTTATAGATCCTAATTCCAGTCATTATTTCATAAAGCCAATAGCGACTCATATGAGTCAATTTGGTGGAGTAATAATTAATTCTACATCTACTTGTAAAATTACATTGTCTACACAAAAAGATGCCTTGATAAGTATAGATGGATTCATAGAGCATGAATTAAAAAACAGAGATTCAGTGAATATTTTCATTTCAAAAACAAAGGCAAAATTTTTAAGGAAAAATTCAATGAACAATTATTGGGCCAACATTTCGGAAAAACTTGGAATTAAGAAGGGTAATCAGTTAGAATCTTGAAATGATTAAGTTTCCAAATCCAGATAATAAAAAGGTTTATGATTCAGATTCTATTCATATAGTAAGAGAAAAATATAATACTATTCAAAAAACAAATATTGTAAAAGATTATGTAAATCATCCAGGTTCAGTACTTATCATTTCATTTGTAGATGAAAAGATATTATTTGTAAAACAATGGAGACAACCCGTCAAAACCAATACCTTAGAACTTCCTTCTGGAACTTTAGAAATGAATGAAAATTCTATTGAAGCAGCCGATAGAGAATTTAGAGAGGAAACAGGATTTAGAGCAAAAAAATATTCTTCTTTGGGATCTTATCTTGTTGCTCCAGGATATAGTTCTGAAAAAACAGAATTTTTTTTGGCTGAAAATTTATTTGAATCTGCTTTAATGCCTGATGAAGATGAGGACATTTATTTAGAGAAATATTCTTTAGATAATGCCTTAGATTTAATAACTAAACAAATAATTGTTCATCAAAGTACTATTTGTGCTTTGCTTTTGTATAAATCTCTACTTTAAAATATATTTTATAAGGAAAAAAAATGTACGATCATGATTTATTAATAGTGGGAGCTGGTTTGGCTGGACTTCGTTGTGCAGTTGAAGCTCAACGAATGGGTTTGAAAGTAGCGGTTATAACAAAGGTTCATCCTGTCAGAAGTCATTCAAATGCTGCACAAGGAGGAATAAATGCACCTTTAACTGATAGAGGTGATGATTGGAAAGGACACGCTTTAGATACTATTAAAGGAAGTGATTATTTAGCTGATCAAGATGCTGTTGAAATTATGAGTCAAGAAGCCGGAGAAGCCGTTTTAGAATTAGAAAGAATGGGCGTCATTTTTTCTAGAGGAGAAGATGGGAAACTAGGGACTAGAAGATTTGGAGGACAGAAAGTAGCTCGAACATTTTTTGTAGGTGCAATTACTGGATCTGCTTTATTACATGTTTTGTATGAACAATCTTTAAAATTAGGATTACAAGTATATGAAGAATGGTTTGTCACGTCATTAATTAACGAAGAAGGAGTGATTAAAGGTGTCGTTGCTCTTGATCTGAAAACTGGTGAATTGGAAGCAATCACCGCTAAAGCAGTTGTTATAGCTGCTGGCGGAGCAGGAAGAGTATTTGAGCCCTCAACTAACGCATTGATATGTACTGGTGACGGATTATCATTGGCATGGAATAATGGTGCTGGTTTAATGGATATGGAAATGATTCAATACCACCCTACCACTTTGGCAAGAACTGGTATTTTAATGTCTGAAGCAGCTAGAGGAGAAGGTGCTTATTTGTTTAATTCTGAAGGTGATAGATTTATGGAAAAGTATGCACCAGACTATATGGAATTGGCAAGTAGAGACGTTGTTTCTAGAGCTGAACAAACTGAGATTAATGAAGGTAGGGGGATTGACGGTAATGTTTTATTAGATTTAAGGCATTTGGGGAAAGATTTTATTGAAAGCAGATTGGGATATTTACAGGAAGTTTCTGTTGAATTTTTGGGTATAGATATGGCCGAGAAACCAGTTCCAATAAGACCTGGGATGCATTATATTATGGGAGGAATTAAAACAGATGTAAATGGAGAGACTGGAGTTCCTGGCCTCTATGCAGCTGGAGAATGTGCGAACGTAAGTGTACATGGAGCTAACAGGCTTGGTGCTAATTCATTGTTAGATACTGTTGTATTTGGAAGACGTTCAGCGACTAAGGCATCAGAATATGTTAAAACGGTTAAAGACAGTAGGATTTCGACTAGTGAACATGTAGAAAAAGACCTTAATAGAATAAAGAAAATATTGAATAATAAAGGAAGATTTCGTACTTCTGAAATAAGAAATACTATGGCTACGGCAATGACGGAAGGTATCGGAGTTTTTAGAGATCAAAAATCAATGGAATATGCAAAAAAAATTGTTGAAGAAAGTAAAATAAAATTTCGAGATTCTCTTGTAGTTGAGAATAAAGGTAAAGTTTATAACACTGATTTATTATTTGCTCTTGAATTGGGTTATATGATAGATTGTGCCGAATCAATAGTGCATGGTGCTCTTACAAGAAAAGAAAGTAGGGGAGCTCACTTTCGAACAGATATTAAAGATAGAAATGATAAAGAATGGCTAAAACATACTTTGATTTATCGAGATAGAAGTGGTGAATTAAAAATAGAAACACCTGATGTTACAATAACTCAATGGAAACCAGTTGAAAGAGTTTATTAAAAGGAATTATGGAAGTAAAACTTAAAGTAAAAAGATTTGATCCTGAAAAATCCAAAGATAATATTTGGTATCAGGATTACAACATTGATATTCACCCTTCTTCAACAATTTTGGATGCATTGATAAATGTTAGAGAAGAAGTGGATGGAACGTTAGGATTAAGATGTGCTTGTAGAGCTTCTATTTGTGGATCTTGTGGGATGAAAGTGAATGGACAGGCTAAACTTGTATGTAAAACTAGAGTAGAAGAAATTGCTCCTAAAGGAGAAATTTTGTTAATTGAACCCATGGGGAATCATACAATAATAAGAGATCTCATAGTTGATATCAGTACTTTTTTTGCAAAAATTGAACAAATAACTCCCTATTTACAACCAGATTCTGAACCTGAAACAGGAGAATTTATTGTATCAAATGAATCTATGGATAAACTTTTAACAGAAATGAATTGTATTATGTGTGGTTTATGTGTTTCTGATTGTACAGTCCTTGAAGTTGATAAAACTTTTATTGGTCCTGCAGCCTTGGCAAAAGCATCGAGATTTGTTTATGATCCAAGAGATGATCAAACAAATCAAAGATTAAATTACTTGAATGATGAACAAGGAGGGATCTGGGATTGTACTAGGTGTATGCAATGTGTTGAAGTATGTCCTAAAGGTGTTTCTCCAATGGATAGAATTATGGATTTGAGAGAATCTGCAATTGAAATAGGAGCAAAAAAAACTCACGGCTATCATCATACTAACTCTTTTGAAAAATCTGTTACTGCAAATGGTAGACTAGATGAAACAAGGCTAGCAATAGAATCTGCGGGAATTTTTAATATTTCTAGACTAATAGATTTGATACCTGTGGGCTTGAAAGCACTTATTAGAGGTAAACTACCTCCACTATTTCCTCATAAAGCTGAAGACAATAAGAAGATACAAGAATTAGCTAAGAAAATTAAGGAAGATAAATAATGAAATTTGCATTTTATCCTGGATGTGTTGCAAGAGGAGGAACACCTGAATTGTTGAGCTCCTCTTTGGCAGTACTAGAAAAACTTGAAATAGAAGTTGAAGAATTAACCAAAGCTGGATGTACTGGTGCTGGCGTATTACAAGAAAAAAATCCGTTACTTGGAGATACCATCAATGTTAGAACTTTAGCTATGGCTGAAGAAAAAAAGCTTCCTATAATGACTCTTTGTTCGACATGTCAAGGTGTTTTAAGTCAAGCAAATCATAAGGTAAAAAAAGATAAAGATTACTTAAAGAAAATTAATGAATTATTAAAAGAAGAAGGTTATGAATACAAAGGTACAACTGACGTAAAACATTTGTTATGGATTTTAGTTGAAGATTATGGCTTAGATAAACTGAAAGACCATTTTATTAAGAAACTATCAGGATTAAGTTTTGCGCCATTTTATGGTTGTTACATGGTACGTCCTTCTGAAGCTCTAGGTTTTGATGAAAAACCAGAAAGACAAATGTATTTGGAGAAAATTATAGAATCAGTTGGTGCTACAGCGATCGAATTTCCTGGAAAATTTTCTTGTTGTGGATTTCCAGTATTATTCATAAATCAAACTAATTCTTTAAAAATGGTTTCAAACCATACTGGTTCTGCGAAAGACCTTGGTGCTGATGCTATGGTAACCCCTTGTCCACTTTGTCATTTGAATTTGGACGGCTATCAGGGTAAGGCACGAAAAAATAATAGGGGGGATAAAGCAGATCTTCCAATAATACATATGCCACAAATGATGGCTTTAGCTATGGGTATAGAAACAAAAGAAATAGGCCTTGCAAGGCATATAGTTTCTACAGAAGAATTTGTAAATAAAATCTAGTCTTAGAATAAAGAATACAGAAAATGGCCTTACATTATGTTTGTTATTTTGGGTGTAATTATAGTAATTCTAGCAATACCAGATTGGATAGATCTGATCAGGAGTTGGCGTTCTTAGCCATTATTTCTAATAATTCAATCACTGAATCTACTGATTTTGATAGAGCATTTTGTTCTTCAGTATTCAAATCTACTTCAATAACTTCTTCTATTCCTTCCGCTCCTAGTTTTACTGGAACTCCGGCATAGACGTCGTTAAATCCATACTCTCCATTTAATAAAACAGCGCAAGGAAGAATTTGTTTCTTATCTAGAAGTATTGCTTCAACCATTTGAACAATTGCTGCAGATGGTGCATAAAAAGCAGAACCTGTTTTTAGTAATGCAACGATTTCAGCTCCACCATCTCTAGTTCTTTGAACGATAGATTCTAATTTGTTTTTTTCAATCATTTTTTCAACTGGAACTCCACCAACATTAGTTGCTCCAATCACAGGAACCATTGTATCTCCATGACCTCCTAAAACATATGCATTCACACTTTCAACA
Source organism: Dehalococcoidia bacterium (assembly GCA_029940375.1). Lineage (GTDB taxonomy): Bacteria > Chloroflexota > Dehalococcoidia > Lucifugimonadales > Lucifugimonadaceae > TMED-70. The sequence goes on from JAPYUX010000003.1 coordinate 157,695, forward strand.
GAGACATCTAGTTCTTCTGCTATAAAAGTACTAAATCTTGCAGTGTCTAAAATCCCTGCCATTCCAATTACTCTTTTTGAGTCAAAACCACTTATGTTATAGGCATGTTGAACCATTGCGTCTAATGGATTTGAAACAACTATTATAATTGATTCAGGAGAGTGTTTTACAACTTCTTTAGTGACACTCCCTACAATTTTCATGTTAGTGAGTAACAAATCATCTCTACTCATTCCAGGTTTTCGAGCAATACCAGCAGTAATAATAACCACATCAGAATTTGCAGTTTCTTCGTAACCATTTGAACCAGTTATTTTACTATCAGTACCTAAAACCGGACCTGATTCTAGAATATCCAAGGCTTTTCCCTGTGGCATATCTTCTACAACATCCACTAAAACAACATCTGCATATTTTTTCTCGAAAATTCTTTGGGCTGTTGTTGCACCCACATTTCCAGCTCCAATAACTGAAACTTTAAATTTCATAATATTTTTCCTTTGCTAAATTTTTTTTATTAAATTATGATCCCCAAGGTTTTATCAATTCTTTTAAAGATTTATATCCATCTAAGAATCCTGGTCTATCTCCACTATAAACTTTATCAAATGTTTCAAGACTATTATCTAAAAATTTATGAAGCTCTTTATTTTCTGGATTTGCATCAAGGTATGCATCTCTTATTAAAACGAAATGAATTCTTGGATCATAAGGCTGTTTTGTTCCTCCAACCCACTCATCCCCATCTAATAATCTTAGTAGCATGGCATCAGCTGATCCAAGTGTTTGTTCATGAATTGGAGGTCCATCCATTCTATACATTACAGAAGTCATATCTCTACCATTTCCAGTAGAATAACCCATATCTGACCACAACTTTGCTACATCGACATCTTTGCCTAGTTGGCTAGCAACAATTCCGCTAAATGATCTTAAAGGATCAGATATATCTGCTAAAAGGTCTGTTAATCTATCACCATCTAGATCCGTTGAAATAACTATCGTATCTTGTTTATTAATAATGTCCCAGATAAGTAATCCATAATTTGTATCAGCTATATGTTGCTCTATTTGCCCTGACCAATTTTCCATGCCATCTTTAAAATCATTAGGAAGCAATTTTATAATTTTTTCTATACTCTCTTTGTGTTCTTCATATGGATCAACTGCATATTTCCTACCTACTTTAAATTTTGTATCTTTTAATAACCAAGAATGCAGACCTGCATTAATACCATCTTCCATCGCTTGTGTTGGTTTCATTGCCACTCTACCTACATGACCAGTATCATTTACCAGTTTTAGAAACAATCTATTTGCATATGCCATTTGAACACCTGGAGTATTCATCTCAGAATGTACTATTCCTGAATTATCTACATCAAATACATTTTTATTTTGTGAGTATGGTAAGCAAGGCATGCTTCTTACAACAGTAATTGGACCATATGGTCGTACATTACAATAAACCCCTGCTTGAGTTCTTAATGGAGCATTTCCAGATTTTCCCATTACTACAACTTTATTTCCTTTTCCATCATTAACATAGGCGTCTCCAGCAGTAGACCATTTAATTGATGTACATGGAATATTTCCAAACCATGCCAATGCTTCTAATTTGGTGTCATGTCTATATTGAGACCACATAGGAACAGCATAATAGGGAAGTCCTAAAATATCTACTGCAGCAATTGTTCCTAGTAATGCATATGCATCAGTCAATGAATGAGCTACAGGATTAATCTTTCCGTCATGATTTCCACCCTGCCATACAATTGCATTTGGATACCCTTCTGGTTTTATATCTGCATCAACAAATAAATCAGATAGTTTTTCAAAAAGATTACCTTCTGCTTCGGTTCTAGCAATATCCAGCAAGTCAATCATTTCTTCTCCTAATCATTTATAGCGGTATATTCCCATGCTTTTTTGGGGGATTCTCCAAAATTTTATTAGATAAAATCTCTAAAGCATTTGCTAATTTTATTCGTGTATCTGCTGGGTCAATTACATCGTCAATATAACCTCTAGAGGCAGCAAGATATGGAGATGAGAATTTTTCTTTATATTCTTCGACAAGTTTTTTTCTAGTTTCATCTGGATTCTCTGATTCAGATATTTCTTTTCTTGATATAACATTAACTGCACCTTCAGGACCCATAACGGCTATTTCAGCAGTAGGCCAAGCTAAGTTTAAATCTGATCTTAATTCCTTTGAATTCATCACTATGTAGGCTCCTCCATATGCTTTTCTAAGAATGACAGATAATTTTGGTACAGTTGCCTCTGCATAAGCATAAATTAATTTAGCTCCATGTCTTATTATTCCTTGATGCTCTTGATTTACGCCTGGCATGAATCCCGGGACATCAACCAGTGTTATGATGGAAATATTAAACGCATCACAAAATCGGACGAATCTTGCAGCTTTATCTGAAGCATCTATATCAAGGTTACCAGCCATATGTGCAGGTTGATTACCTACTATTCCTATACTTTGACCATTGATTCTTCCAAATCCTACGACTATATTTTTTGCAAAATTTGCATGAATTTCCATGAAATCATTATCATCTAAAATATTTAGAATCACATTTTTTATATCATACGGTTGTGTAGATTTTTCAGGAATAATGTTCCTCAATTCTGGAATTTGAACTATTTCTTTTTGGAATTTTTTGTTAGGAGGGTTTTCTACATTATTTGCAGGTATAAAATTTAATAGTCTCTTTACTTGATTTATGCAGTCTTTTTCATTTTCGAAGACAAAATGTGCAACTCCTGATAAAGCGGTATGGGCGCTAGCTCCTCCCAAATCTTCATGGCTTATTTCTTCTCCAGTTACGGATTTTACAACATCTGGGCCAGTTATATACATTTGACCAATACTTTTAACCATGAAAATAAAATCTGTAATAGCTGGAGAATAAACCGCACCTCCTGCAGAAGGGCCTGCAATAACCGTTATCTGTGGAATTACCCCTGAATAAGTAGTGTTTCTTACAAAAACTTCACCGTAACCTGCTAACGAATCAACTCCTTCTTGAATTCTAGCTCCACCTGAATCATTGAATCCTACAATTGGAGATCCGTTTTTTGCAGCGAGATCCATAATTTTAGATATTTTTTTTCCTGCAACTAAAGATAATGAACCTCCTAAAACAGTGAAATCCTGTGCATATGCAAACATCGGCCTTCCATTAACCTTACCAAATGCAGTAATAACTGAATCTCCATCAAAAACATTTTTGTCTAAGCCTAAATCTTTTGATTGGTGACGTACAAAAGAGTCTATTTCTTCAAAATTGCCGCCATCAAAGAAAAAACTTAATCTTTCTCTAGCGGTCATTTTACCTTTGCTTTTTTGAGATTCAATTCTTTTATCGCCACCACCTTTTTTAGCAATTTCTCTTCTTGCATTTAAATCATTCAAAAGATTATTGTTTTTATCTTTATCTGCCAATTTTCAACCTTAAATATTTTTTCTTTTTTTATACGTTCCAATGTTATAATTTTGAGATTAAATAATAAATACTAAATATAATTATTTATGAAAGAAAATATCAATAAATCAAATATGAATCCTGATAATTTACTCATAAATAATAAATCTATACTTATTATGGGGATAATAAATGCAACTCCAGATTCTTTTTCTGGTGATGGGATTTATTCTGACAAGAATAAATTTGACATTCTAAAGACTTGTCAATCAATGATTGATGCTGGGGTCGAAATCATTGATGTTGGAGGTGAATCAACAAGGCCAAAATCTATTTATAACCAAGTCGCTGAAATTAACGAAGATGAAGAAATAGAGAGAGTGATTCCACTTATTAAAACAATAAGAAAAAACTTCAAAATCCCAATTTCGATTGATTCCAAGAAAACAAAAGTAATAAAAGAGGCAATAAAAGAAGGAGCAAATCTAGTAAACGATATCTCGATGCTTGAAGATGAAAACCTAATTGAATTACTAAAAAAGCATGATATCTATTATGTTCTAACACATTATAGAAAAGATGGTAATCATAAAAAAATTATGTCTGAAATGTTTGAAGATTTAAATAATAAACTTTACATATTAACTTCTAATGGAATAAATAGGAAAAAAATTATTTTAGATCCAGGAATTGGATTTGGGAAAAAGTACTTTCATTCTGCAGAGGTTCTTTCAAAAATAAATCTGTTGAAAAAAGCTTTTAATTTACCTGTAATGATAGGAGCATCTCGTAAATCATTTATAGGAGAATATATTAACAAAGATGTAAATAAAAGAATTTTTGGAACAGCAGCGACTGTAGCATACAGTATCATGATGGGTGCAAATATTATAAGAGTTCATGATTATACTGAGATGATTGATGTTAAAAACATCATTAAAACTTTAAAAGAATTTTCAAAAAAAGAATGAGTTTTGTAAATAAAACACATATTGTATTCTTATCTATAGGTTCAAATTTAGGAGACAGAAATCAAAACATACAAGTTTGTTTGGACAATATCAAAAGAATTGGGAAAATAATAAAGATATCTTCAATTATTGAAACCAAACCCTATGAAGTATCCATACAACAAAATGATTTTTTTAATTTAGTTATAAAACTTACATACCAAGACTCCCCACAGAAATTATTATTGGAATTGAATGAAATTGAAGAAAAAATGGGTCGCGTAAGAAGAGGTATCAAAAACGAACCTCGTATTATAGATATTGATATTATTTTTTTTGACAAGAAAATAGTCAATGAAGTTAATTTAGAGATTCCTCACCCTAGATATTCTGATAGGCTTTTTGTATTAATTCCTATGAATGAGATAGCATCTAATTTTAAAGATCCTAAAACTAAAAAAAGAGTTTCTGAAATTTTAAAAAATACTCAAAATAGAAGCAATAAGATAAATTATCATTGTTATAAAAATTGATGGATTAGGATTTTCTAACTTATTTTTTAAATTTCTACTTTTCCATATAAGAAATATAACAATAAAGCTTAAAATCACCTTTGTGAGTAAGAGTATTGCAGAAACATTTGAATAATTACCATAGTTTAACTTATCAAACGATATTAGTATTCCAGAAGCGAACAAAATTATTGTAGACACTGTAAGTACGCTATTATATTCAGATATGAAATCAGGCTTAATGGAATCTTTGTAGACCGTTGATTTAAAAAAGTATAATAATGATCCCCCTAACCAAATACCTGCACCCATACTATGTACCCAAATTAGAATTAAATATAAATAATTATTCATTTGTTTGCACGCTAGCTATTTCTTTTTTAACTTTTTCTTTATCTATGATGCCAATCCATCTTTTGATTTCATCACCTTTTGTATCAAATAAAATCGTTGTTGGGAAAACTGTAATTTCTAAGTTTTGAACAAGATAATTTTCATTATCCACTATTGATTTGTATTGGATTTTTTTATTTTTGAACATTTTTATACCATCATCCTGTGTGTCTAAACCTAAAACTTGAACTCCTATTATTGATGTTGAATCTAATTCTTTGTTAATTTCATTTAATATTTCCAATTCATATACACATGGAGGGCAGGACGGGAACCAGAAATTTAATAATACTAAATTATTTTTATAATCATTAATGTCGAATGTTTTGTTTTCAATTGTTTCATTAGGTAATTCTATTTCAAAAATGTTGACACTTTTACTATCACAAGAAAAAAAGAGAAAAAAAATGGTAGATATTACTATAATTTTTTTCATTTTATTATTGCATTTCAGTAATTGAATCTTCTATGCCTTCAACGATTCTATCTATATTTACTCTCATTTGTTCCATAGTATCCCTGTTTCTAATCGTTACAGCATTGTCATTTTCTACACTTTCAAAATCTATAGTTACACAAATTGGAGTTCCTATTTCATCTTGTCTTCTATATCTTCTTCCTATAGATTGAGTATCGTCATATTGTGTATTATATTTACTTTTCAAAATATCATAGACTTTTTTGCTTAAGGATGATAATTTCTCATTCTTAGATAAAGGTAATATAGCTACAGTTATCGGTGCAATTTTAGGATGTAATTTCAATAAAGTCCTTGTTTCATTTTCAAGTTGTTCTTCACAATATGCATCACATAAATATGCTAAAACACTTCGGTCTGCACCCATTGAAGGCTCAATTACAAACGGAGTGTATCTTTCATTTGTACTTTGATCAAAGTAAGTTAAATCTTTACCAGATAACTTTGCATGAGCTTTTAAATCATAATCTGTTCTATTTGAGATTGTTTCCAATTCTCCCCAACTCCAAGGAAAATTATATTCAATATCTGAACTTGCTTTTGAATAATGAGGTAATTCAGTTTTATCATGGTTTCTTAATCGCAAATTTTCTTTTCTAATTCCGTATTGTTTGAACCACTCCATCGAAAAATTTATCCAATATTTATGCCAATTTTCATCTTCTCCTGGTTTGCAAAACCATTCCATCTCCATCTGTTCAAATTCTCTGGTTCTGAAGGTAAAATTGCTTGGAGTTATTTCATTCCGAAAAGATTTACCTTGTTGGGCAATTCCAAATGGGATTTTTTTTCTTGACGAATTAAATACATTGATAAAATTCACAAACATAGCTTGTGCTGTTTCAGGCCTTAGGTATACGGTAGCATTTTCGTTTTCTAAAGGGCCCATAAAGGTTTTAAACATAAGGTTAAACATTCTTGGTTCAGATAAAATTCCTCCTTCTGGAGAAGGGAGATTCTTTTCCTTATAATCTTTTAAATTCTTTATTTCTGTTGATTTATCATTAACTAGATTTTTTGCTTCTTCAATATCATTTGCTTCAATTGAAAATAATTGTTTTTTACCCTTATCTTCTTTTTCGGCTATAAAGATATTATCCTCTCTATATCTTTTGCCTGTTTCAGAACATTCTACAAGAGGATCAGAAAATGAATCTAGGTGGCCAGATGCTTGCCAAACATTCGGATGCATTAATATAGATGCATCGAATCCCAAAATATCTTCTCTTTCACTAACAAAGGATTTCCACCATAAATCTTTTATATTTCTCTTGATTTCCACTCCTATTGGACCATAGTCCCAAACAGATGCTAAACCTCCATATATTTCACTAGATGGAAAAATAATTCCTCTTCTTTTAGAAAGAGAAACTAATTTATCTAGATCAGTTAATTTATAATTATTGACAGGCATTCACTTCTTATCTATTTATATCACTTAAAAATTCTACCTTTAAATTGATATTAATCTCTAGGCTCCTTATACTTCATATTAATAACTTTCTAGTTATATTTAAAAAAATTAATAGATCGGGAAAAAAATGTCTAATCAGAATCTAAAAGATAAGATTGCAATAGTAACTGGAGCAGGAAGTGGAATTGGTGCAGGGATATCAAAGATTCTTCATGATAGAGGGGCGACACTTGCTTTATGTGATTTGTTTGGAGAATCTGCTGAAAAAACAGCTAAAAACCTATCAAATGATTATCTTTTTGATTCTGTCAATGTCACAGAAAAAAGTGAAATCGAAAAATTTAGAGACAAAGTTATAGATAAACACGGGAAAATTGACATTTTAGTTTCTAATGCAGGAGTTATTGGAGCAAAAGGATTTCCTGAGAGAAAAAATTACTCTAAACAAGACTGGGATGATACTTTTGATGTCAACGTTATTGGAGTTGTAAACAGTGCTGATGCAATTGTTGATCATATGAAAAATAATAAATATGGAAAAATAATAAATATTGCTTCTCAAGGAGGTAGAAAGCCAAGAGGGCTAGGTGATATGTATAGAGGGAATGTACAAACTCCTTACTTAGTATCTAAAGCAGCTGTAATTCAATATACTCACCTACTTGCAATAGAACTTGGCAGATTCAATATAAACGTCAATGCTGTATGTCCTGGAGTTATTTGGACTCCTATTTGGAGACAAATTGCTGAGAATCATATTGAACAAAACCCAAACCTAAAAAAGATGTCTTCCAAAGAAATTTTTGATGAACTAGCTGTAAAAGCTAGAACTCCCTTAGGAAGAGCCCAAACTCCTGAAGATATAGGAAACACAGTTGCATTTTTTGCCTCTGAAGATTCCTCAGAAATTACTGGACAAGCTTTAAATGTTAATGGTGGAGCTACATTAGATTAGAAAAAAAGGTATATATTTGAAAAATACTTATGATTATATAGTAATTGGTGCTGGATCTTCGGGTGCAGTTATTGCTTCAAGATTAAGTGAAAATCCAAATAATCAAGTATTGCTTATTGAAGCAGGTGATACTTTTGAAAAAATAGAAGAAATTCCTGATGTTATAAAAAAAGGAATGTCTACAGGTGCAGACTGGACAGGAAACTTAGCCGTTGGAACAGAATATGATTGGAAATATAATGCACTATCTAACTCTGAATTTAAAAACATGGCTGTTCCTAGAGGTAAATTGATAGGAGGAACTAGTTCAATAAATGGACAAGTTTTTATAAGAGCAATTCCGGAAGATTTCGAAAATTGGAAAAATAGAGGTTTGGATAATTGGTCATTTGAAGAATGCTTGAAACATTTTATTAAACTTGAAAACGATCTTGATTTTAAGAATGAGTTTCATGGTAATGATGGACCAATTCCTATCAAAAGGCATAAATTAGATACCTTGTTAAAGGACCAATTGACTTTTTATGAAACTGTTCAGGAAATGGGATTTCCTACCACAGAAGATCATAATAATCCATTTTCTGAGGGAGTAGGCCCTTTACCCCTAAACAACCCAAATGGTATTAGATGGAGTACTGGCATATGTTACGTATTGCCAGCCTTATATAGAGATAATTTTACAGTGCTTTCAAATTCAATATGTAAAAAGATTATTATTGATAATGATATTCAAATAGGAGTAATGCTTGAAAATGATGAAATCTACGAGGCAGATGAAATCATTGTATCGGCAGGAGCTGTCGAGAGCCCAAAATTACTATTGAATTCCGGGATTGGTGATAAAGAAGAAATTAATAACTATGATTATGAGCATGTACACCAACTAAAAGGAGTAGGTAAAAATTTAAGAGATCATCCTGCTGTTGAATTAGTTTGGAAATCAAGTGAAAAGCTGTTAGATGAATTGACAGATGTTGGAGCTCAAAAAGTAGCTTTAAGATACACATCTGAAAATTCCAAAGATAGATTGGATATGATTTCTGTAATGAGATTTCAGCCTGGGGGCATTTCTAAAGATGACTTACATTTTCGAAGTTCTGATTTTGGTGAATCTAGAATAGCTATAACTACGGGATTATTCTTGGCTAAAAGCTCTGGTGAACTAACCTTGAATACAAAAGATCCCTATTCTCAGCCGGTAATAAATTATAATTATTTAAGTAATGATTATGACTTGCAGAGACTGATTGAAGGGGTAAAATTTAATTTTGAAATAGCTAGAAATAGTAACTTTGATTCTTTTAGAGGGGATTTAATTGAGCCAATCGGGCAAGCATTAGAAGACGAAAAAATATTAATTAAATGGATAAAATCCAAAGTTCATACAATGCATCATATATCTGGTACATGTAAGATGGGTATTGAATCAGATGATTTTGCAGTAGTAGATAAACATGCTAAAGTATTTGGAATAAAAGGCCTAAGAGTGGCTGATTGTTCAATTATGCCTGATTGTGTAAGAGCAAATACAAACGCAACTGCAATAATGATTGGAGAGAAAATTTCTGATCACATATTGGATGGAGATTAAAATGAATGCAAAAGAATTAAGACAAAGAGCTAGAAACGGAGAAAATTTTACAACATCAGGATTGGCTAAGGGAAATGTTCAAACAAATGTTGTAATAATCCCAAAATCTCAGGCTTTTGATTTTATGCTTTTTTGTATAAGGAACCCAAAACCTTGTCCAATAGTTGAAGTTTTTGACCCGGGTAACTTTAGATCCAGCTATGCAAAAGATTCAGATATAAGAACTGATGTTCCCGAATATAAAATATTTATAAATGGGAAATTTGTTGAATTTTCTACTGATATAAAATCTATTTGGCGATCAGATTTTGTGGTTTTTCTTTTAGGTTGTTCTTTTACTTTTGAGAATGAGTTAATTAAAAATGGAATAGAATTACCTTATTTTTCAAATAAAAAAAATGTTCCAATGTTTATTACATCTTTAGATACTAAACCTGTAGGGAATTTTTCTGGAAAAATGGTTGTTACTCAAAGATGGGTGAGAAAGGATAAAGTTGTCAAAGCTATACAGGCAACAAGTAGATATCCCAATCAGCATGGAGCACCAATACAAATAGATAATTCAGAAGACATTGGTATTATTGATCCATTTAAACCAGATTTTGGTGATCCATGGATTCCCGATAACACCAAAGATTATGTTCCATTGTACTGGGCATGTGGAGTAACTCCTCAGTTAATACTTCAATCTGCAAAAGTTGATATTTCAATAACTCATTCTCCTGGTAAGATGTTTGTTACAGATCTAAAGGATGAGGATATGGCAGTGATATAGTGGATTTTTTGAACATAGAAAAAATTATTTTACAAGATGATACTAGAGGTATGTCTTCTTTATATGAACGGATAAATAAAGGTTTTATAGAACGGTCGACTGATTTGCTTTTAAATAGAAAAGGTAAAATTTTTATTTGTTCAGGATTTTATATATTAAATTCTAAATCCCCTGAAACTGATGGCCCTCCTGGAGCTATTTCTTTAGGCAAAACTTTAGAAGCTCTAGGTAATGATGTTTACTTTATTACTGATAAATATTCAAAACCAATATTTGAAGGGATGTCAGAAAGAAATAAAGTTTTAGAATTTCCTATTACTAGTCACGTAGAATCAAGTAAAATAGCGAACGATCTTATAAAGAATTATGACCCTCAGTTGGTTGTTTCTATTGAAAGAGCAGGTCTTTCAATAGATGGAAAATATAGGAATTTTAGAGGAGTGGATTTTTCAGATTATAATGCCAAAGTTGATTATTTATTTGAACAGTTGCCTAATTCTATTGGTATAGGAGATGGAGGTAATGAGATTGGAATGGGAAATTATAAAAAGGAAATTTTAGATTTAGGAATATATAGTAATCCATCAGTTATTACTACTACAGAAAATATAATTGCCAGTACGTCTAATTGGGGAGCTTTCGGATTAATTGCAGGAATATCAAAAAAAATTGGTAAAAACTGTTTACCTTCAGTCGAGGAAGGCAAAAAAATAATCAAACAAACAGTTGAATTAGGAGCCGTGGAAGGTATGTCTGGAGAATCTAAACCTTGGGTGGATGGGAGATCACTTGAAGAAGATCAGATTTGCTTAAGAGATCTAAACGGTTTATTTTGATTTTTTTTTGATTAATGTTTCTTTAGAAAGAAATCCAAGAAATACAACACCAACGATTGCTACAAATCCAGAAGATAAACTTGCTAAACCTAGTGAAAAAACATTTGCTACTACACCGATAAATGCAGGTCCTGATGCTCCTCCAGCATCAGATATTAATCTCCAGATACCCAAAAAACTAGCTGGATTCTTTTTTGGTGATAAATCTGCGCCAAGAGTTATAACCAAACCGCTTGATAATCCGTTACCTAAACCAGCTAACAATGCTGATAATAACAAAGTATTGTAAGAATTTAAATATGGCAAAGGATTTGCGACGGTTCCCATCAACATCAAGCTTAATCCCAATATAATATACGTTGGAACTCCAGTAAATTTTCTCCCAAATCGATCCATTACATATCCTGAAATTGGAAACATTATTGTATCTACCACATGGCTTAAAGTCACTATATAACCAATTTCGTCTTTTCTTAGATCTATATTATCCCCCCATATTGGTATAAAAAATTCTCTACTTGCACGCAAGAATTGTAATGCTACTGCAGCAATTCCAGTTGTTAAATACACTTTTTTGTGTTTAGAGAAGGTATATGTAAATTCATCTATAAACTTTCTTTTTTTATCTGGAATAGTAAGTTCAAAATTTCTTGTGGTTTTTAATATCAAAACCAAGGTGATTAAAGAAATTAAAGCTTGAATAAAGAAAGGAGATCTAATGGAGACAAATTCGGCTAAAACTCCACCTAATAATGGTCCAATTATTGTCGCAGTTCTGCTTAGACCTCCAAATAGTGCCAATGCCTTTCCTCTTTGTTCATTTGGTATTACCGCAGCTATATAAGAATGTCTGGATATTGACCATAATGCGAAACTCATTCCGGCTAAAAATCTTGATAAAATCAGCATCGTAAAATTTGCACTTAAAGCTGCAAAAAAAGAACTAACTGTAAATAAAATGACTCCAGCAATCATGGTTTTATTTAATCCAAATCTTCCAATCAGAACTCCTGCAGGAACATCAAACCCCATAGTACCAAAGTGTCTAGCAGATACGGCTAATCCAACTAATAAATCACCTGCACCAAAAGTTTCTCTTGCATATAAAGGTAGAACAGGTAATAACAAACCTTGTCCCATTGCCAAAAGGAAACTTGGCGCATAGACACTCCACATTATAGATTTGATACTAAAATTGTTATTATTCAAATGTGTTTTCTATGAGTTTTTGGTATATCCCCATTCATCATTTTTTCTATTTGAATGATTTGAGTTACTATGAGTATTAAATTCCAACATATTACCATCATGATCTTGAATATACACATATTTTTGGCCATCATATCGCTCACCTGGACCATTGATAATTTCCCACGAAGAATTTCTTAAAATTTCAACCGTTTCTTCAAAATTTTCTACTTCGAAAGCTACATGAAAATTTGGAAGGGCATTACCTGGACCTTCTTTTGGTTCTATTAGATGAACCATTGTTCCATCTGACGTTTTTGACCAAATTACATGCTTTTCATCTACCATTGAAGGAATAATTGTTAGACCTAAAAGATTTTTGTACAATTCAAATGATTTTTTTCTATCATTTATTGGAATTCCAACATGGTTTATTTTTTTTATTTTTATATTTGGTTTGTTAGACATGTTATAAATCTCTATTCTATTTCTACTATTATTTCTATTTCAACAGCCATGTTATTTGGTAGAGAACCCATACCTACAGCTGAACGTGCATGTTTACCTTTTTCTCCAAATACTTCAACAAACAAATCCGAACAACCATTTATAACTTTAGGATGGTCTGTGAAATCCTGCACAGCATTAACCATTCCGAGTACTTTAACTATCTTAGAAACTCTGTCCAGTGAACCCAAATATGCATTCATTGCTGATAAAAGATTTATCGCAGTATTTCTAGCTAAATCATAAGCTTCTTCTGATGTTATATCACTACCAACCTTTCCAGTAATGAATTCTCCATTTTCATTTCTTGGTCCTTGACCAGATAGATATATTAAATTTCCAGTTTGTTGAACTGGGATATAATTAGCCACTGGTGAAGGTGGGGCTTTTAAACTTATTCCTAATTCTTTCAGTTTGTTATCGATAGACATTACTTACTCCTTTATTTTGGTTCTGTCATACTTAATGGTTCTAATATTTTATCAATTTCTTTCTCTGTTAAACCCGTTTCTCTAAGAGCAACCACTTTTATTGTTTCATTATTTTGTGCTGCAATGTGTGCAATATTGGCCGTTTTATCATAGCCTATTATCGGTGCTAGGGCAGTGCATATTGCAAGACCTTTAGAAATCATTTCTGGACCTTTTGAAGTAGAGACTAAATCGGCGATACATTGATCAACAAAATTATTTGAACCTGAAGATAAAATTTCAATAGATTCCAATAAGTTGTGTGCTGCAATAGGCATCATAACATTGAGTTCAAAATTTCCACTTTGTCCTGCTATAGCAATTGTTTGATCATTGCCCATAACTTGTGCGCATATCATAGTAACTGATTCTGCGATTACTGGATTGACTTTTCCAGGCATTATAGATGAACCTGGTTGTACTTCAGGTAAAATTATTTCACCAATGCCTGCACGAGGTCCAGAACCTAACCATCTTATATCATTTGATATTTTCATTAGGCTTACTGCGTAGCTTCTTAGACAACCTGATGCAAATACAATTGAATCAATAGTTGATTGTGCTTGAAAATGGTTTTGAGTTTCAGAAAAGTTCAGACCTGTCTTTTTACTGATCCTATCAATAACCTTTCCACAAAACTCTGGATTCATCCCGATCCCAGTTCCTACTGCTGTTCCGCCTAGAGCTAATATTGATAATGCTTTTAAAGCTGATTGTATTTTATTTATGGAATTTCTTACTTGTCCATAATAACCTTTGAATTCTTGTCCTAATCTAATTGGAGTTGCATCCTGAAGATGAGTTCTACCAGTTTTTACCACATTCCAAAACTCTTTAGATTTTTTTTCTAATTCTTTTTCTAATTTAGTCATTGAAGGTATTAAATTATCGCTCATTGAAATAGCTGCTGCGATGTGAATGGCAGTTGGAATAACATCATTAGAAGATTGACCTTTATTTACATGATCATTTGGATGTACTGGATTTCTTGAACCAATCTGCCCGCCAAGTTTCAATATAGCAAGATTAGAAATTACTTCATTTGCATTCATATTGGTTGAAGTGCCCGAACCAGTTTGAAAAACATCAATAACAAAGCTAGAATCATGTTTTCCATCAATTACCTCTTGAGAAGATTCTATAATAGCACCAGATATCTCAGTTGTTAAGAGATTCAACTCTTTATTTATTTCTGCTGCAGATTGTTTTATCAGGCCTATTGATTTTATAAAAGATCTGCCAAGCCTGAGGCTTGAAATTGGAAAATTTAATTGAGCACGTCGCGTATTTGCTCCGTAAAGTGCCTTTGAAGGAACTTCTAGCTCACCCATAGAGTCTTTTTCTTTTCTCATATCCACAAGAATTCTCCTATTTATTATGTCTTTCGTCATATTCTGCAAATGTTTTTGCAGCTGCTCCAAGTGAGTTGACTGCTGTTGGATAACCTCCATAAAAAAGCATTTGTGTGATTAATTCTACTATTTCTTCTTTTGACCACCCATAATTTAATGCTCCAGTGATATGTCCCGGCAATTGGTTGGGTTTATCAAGAACTATTAAGGCTGCAATTGTACATAAAGATCTTATTTTGCCATCTAATTTTGGTCTTTGATAAATATGACCGAAAAGAGTGGCGTTTATTAGTTCAAAAGCTTCCTCAGTAGATTTTGCAACTTCAGGCACTTTTGGTGCTCCATCATAATACCATTCTCTCCATTCCTCAGCTTTTTTCTTTAGTTCTTCAAAATCACTCATTTTTTGTTCTCCAATTTTTTATAAATTTGACTTATAAGGCTTATAAACACCAATAATCATAGCAATAAGTGTTATTAAGCTAGATATCCAAAATATAGCATTAATTCCAAATAAATTTACTATTAAACCAGATAAGGCAGGACCTAAAAACATCCCAATAGCGTAAAAAGCTTGATATGTACCCATAGCTACTCCTCTAGACTCTTTATTAAAACTCATTAATATCAAAGTTATCGTTACTGTATAAAGTATTCCTCGTCCAAATCCAGCAACAAATTGTAAAATAGCAATAATAAAAAGATTTTCTGCGTATGCTGTCAAAATTAAACTGAAAAGCATTGAAATTGAACCTAAGAAAATTGTTGTTCGAATTCCTAGTCTGTTTATGAAAAAAGCAGATAAACTCATGCCGATTATTGCTGCTAGTTGAGATAAAGTTATTATATCTCCAATATTTGTTTTACTTCCTCCTAAATTTTCAATTATTATTGGAAGGAATCCCAAAGTTACTCCAAAGGTTACAAAATGAAAACCAATTGCAATGATTGATACTCTTAGAAAAGTGTTGTTTTTTATTATTTGAATTAGATTTATTGTTTTATGGGTATTGTTGCGAGGCTCTTTTGAAAAAAATAAAACAAAAACACCCAATATGCTTACACATACTGAGCTATAGAATGGAGTGGAAATTCCAAACATGTCTGCCATTCTTCCACTAATTAAAGTTGCGATTGTTATTGCTATTCCATTTATACCCATCATAAAAGAAGTAGCATAATGTAAAAATTCTGTTTTGAATTGAGATGCAAACAAAACACTTATAGCAACCCAACCGGCTCCTGCAACTCCTGTTATTGATCGTGCAAGAAATATTTCGAACGAATTATCTGCAAGTGCTAATCCAAATGACCCAGTAGCAGAGCAAATCATTGTAAGTATAGCAAAAGGTTTTGTTCCCCATTTATCGACTGCGTATCCTAAAGGAATTCTTAGAAATATTTGTCCTATAGCATAAGAAGCAATAATATAACCAATCATAGTTGAACTAGCGCCAATTGCTTTTGCATGATTGGGTAAAATAGGGACATATAAATATAAAGATACCCAAAATAAAAATGTACCTACAATAACAAAAATTATTGATGGGTTTTCTTTAATTTCTTTGAATAGATATTTCAATATGATATATTTTTTTTTATACATCCAAATTACTTATAAAATGTGGTAAACTCCATAATAAAAAGGGGAAGATATGAAATATTGTTATGCTAATAGAAGAATGACGTTATATCCTAATTCAGTAGATCCATGGGGGCTTTCTCCTGATGACTACACCAAAGAATTTTTAACTCGAGTAAAGGATATGGGATTTGAAGCTCTAGAAATGTCTACAGAAACATTAGATAGAGTCGGTGGAACCAGAGAAACGATAAGCGAATTTACAAAAAGAATTAATGGTTTTGGATTAGATATTGGAGCCATTAGAAGTGGAGGAACTTTAACTGAAGCAAAGAATGGACCTCAAAATGTTAAAAAAATGGAAAAATCAATTAATTATGGAAAATTTTGTGGAGCAGAAGTAATCAATGGAGCAATAAGTGCTCCTTCAAGATATCCAGGGAATCCATCAGGTAGTTTACCTGCTTCAGGATCAGGTTGGCCTCAAGCACAGGATTCTTCTAAGGACGCCAATATATGGATTTATGATCATTTGGCGAAAATTTATCAGGATGCTTGTGATTCTGCTTCTGATGAAAATATAAATATTTCTGTTGAAATCCATCAAAATTCTCCAATAGATAATTCCTGGTCTGCAGTATATTTACACGAACTTGTTAACAGGGAAAATTTTGGAATTAATCCTGATTTAGGTAATGTTTTGTGGAATTATGACCAACCTGAAGAATCATTTGAAGATTGCATAGATAATGTGGCTTCAATTTCAAAGTATTGGCATTGTAAAAATTTGCACACAGTATACCATCCGGAAAATCAAAGATCGGTATTTATTAGGGTTCCTCTACCAGACGGCGAAATTGATTATAGATATGCTATAACTTCTATGACTAACTCTGGATATACAGGATATATGGCTATTGAAGGAGCATCAAGTGGCGATCAGTTTTATAAAGATTTTCAAAGCATAAATTACGCAAAGAGTGTAATAGAATCTTTAGATATCTAAATCTTTTGGTATTTTCCCATATTTTGAGATCCAGGTAAGTAATATTGAAAAAAGGAACAAAATTCCTATTCCAATGAATGCATTTCTATAGGAGCCAGTATTATCGTGAATTATCCCAGCAACTAGTGGTGCGATAGCCATTGTAATAGCCGATAAAAGTTGGTTTATTCCCATCATTGATCCAAGGTTTTTCATACCAAACTGTTCAACTACCATGAGTGGAATTAAAGCACCGAATGCTCCAAATCCTAATCCATAAATGAAACATCCAAGAAATAATATATAGTTACTGCCACTAATACATAATACAAAAACTCCTATAGTTTGAAAAAAGAAACTTAAAATCAATGTTTTTCTAGCTGTATATGTTTCACTTGCTCGACCAAAAGTAATTTTTCCTATAATACCCATAAAAGCTATCATCATTAGACAACTAGTAGCCATTTTGTAAGTCATTCCTTCATCAGAAAGATATTGAGTTAACTGAGTTAGAATTCCCTGATAAGTTAAAACTCCTAACATTAGGGATAAATTTATTGTCCAGAAACGAAAGGATTTTAGAGCTTCATTTAAAGAAAGCCCTAATTTTGCTTGTGCTTTTGCTAATGACACCAAATTTGGATCTCTATTAGTTCTAATTGTTTCTTTTTCAATAGTATCTAAAGATTCCGTAACGATAATATAAGCAAATATTGCCAAAAAAAGCATTATTATTCCAAAAATAAAATAAGCTGTTTCCCAATTAACAAAAGTAATTATAGATGCTGCTAAAGCCGGCATAGTAAAACCACCAAAATTGTTTCCAGCTGTTACTGAACCCATAACTCTACCCTTGGTCTTTGGAAACCAAATAGGTACTATTTTTCCAGCAGCTATTTGAGTAGCGCCTGGAAATCCAGCATAAACTAATCCGCTGTATAAGTACCATTCCCATAGACTAGAAATAGTAGGTCTTAGTAAAAATCCAATACTAATAATTAATAAAGAGATAAAAATAACCAATCTAATCCCGTGTTTATCAGCCATCTTTCCTAGAATAGGACCTGTTATTCCCGAAACAAAAGCCAAAGATAGTGCGCCATTTAATTGAGTTTTAGTCCAACCAAACTGAGATTGTAGTGGTTCTGCAAATTGACCGAATGCATATTGAGACATTCCTATGGCTAATCCAGTAGATAAAAAGGCGACAAATGCTATCTGATATCCACGGTAGGGTATTTTCATTAAGAATTCCTTAAAAAAATATTTTCTTGAAAACAATGAATTTATTCTATATTATATCTTCAATAAACATAACTAAAGATTTATTATTACAGAAAGCATTTATCGTTATTGAATCGAGGTGAAATTATAGTGACTACTACAAATATCAATTATGAACCTATAATGAATTGGGCTAAATTACCCATGGGAATATCTTTTTATGGAGATTGTGCAGCCGTGGCAACAGATTCCAAAGATAATGTTTATGTATTTAACAGAGGAACGGATCCAGTATGTGTTTTTGATGAATCTGGAAATTTTATAAGATCTTTTGGCAAAGGAGATTTTGATGGAGCGCATGGTATTACATTAGATGCTGAAGATAATATATATTTGGTTGATACTGGCGGTCATTTTGTTCAAAAAAGAGATAATGACGGAAATGTTATTTTTACTATTGGGGAAAGAGGAAAACCTTCTGCATGGCAAGAAGGGGATATGTTCAATAGACCCACTGACATAATAATTCATCCAAAAACAGGTGAATTATTTATTTCAGATGGATATGGAAATTCTAGAGTTCACAAATTATCTCCAGATGGAAAGCATATTAAAAGTTGGGGACTTCCTGGATCAGGTGATGGAGAATTTTCTTTGCCTCATAATATTTCAATGATTGGAGATGATAAAGTTATAGTTGCTGATAGAGAGAATTTCAGATTACAAATTTTTAGTACGGAAGGTGAATATTTAGATCAATGGCACTTACATCATCCAATGTCCGTTATTCAGGGTAAAAATGGAGATAATAATTTATATATTGGAGAAATGGGGCCTCCTTTTGTTCAAACGGATGTTCCCGATTTGGGGAATAGAATTGTAATTCTCTCGCCCACTGGCGAAAGAATTACACAATTTGGAGATGGTTTACCCGGACAAAACCCAGATCAGTTTGTTGCCCCACATGGTGTAGGAACAGATTCTAAGGGTAATGTTTATGTAGCAGAAGTGGCTTGGACTTGGTGGGGTTCTAAAAGAGTTCCGCAACCATTAGGTGAACTTATTTCTTTAAGAAAATGGGAAAAAAGTAAATGAGGAAATATGAGTGTTACTGTTTTGAAATTTGAACCAGTTCCTAACTGGGCTAAATTACCTATGGGAATATCTTTCTATGGAGATTGCGGTGGAGTAGCAACAGATTCTAAAGATAATGTTTATGTATTTAACAGAGGAACCGATCCAGTATGTGTTTTTGATGAATCAGGAAACTTTATAAGATCGTTTGGGCATGATGAATTTGATCGACCACATGGTATTGAAATTGATAGTGAAGATAATATTTACCTAGTAGATGATGGCCCAGGAAATTTTGTACAAAAAAGAAATAACGATGGAAAAGTTATCTTTACTGTTGGAGAGAGAGGAAATGCTGCCCCGTGGCAGGGAGGAGATATGTTCAACAGACCTACAGATATAGCTATTCATCCAAGAACAGGTGAATTATTCATTTCAGATGGATATGGAAATTCTAGAGTTCACAAATTATCTCCAGATGGAAAGCATATTAAAAGTTGGGGACTTCCTGGATCAGGTGATGGAGAATTTTCTTTGCCTCATAATATTTCAATGATTGGAGATGATAAAGTTATAGTTGCTGATAGAGAGAATTTCAGATTACAAATCTTTAGTACGGAAGGTGAATATTTAGATCAATGGCATATTCATCACCCAATGTCCGTCACAGAAGGTAAAAATGGTGATAAAAATCTATATGTTGGAGAAATGGGACCTCCAGAAGTACAGCAAGGTGTCCCAGGTTTAGGTAACCGAATTGTTGTTCTAACTCCTGATGGTGAAAGAATTACACATTTCGGGAATGATTTACCCGGACAAAACCCAGATCAATTTGTTGCTCCACACGGAGTTACAACAGATTCTAAAGGAAATGTATATGTGGGTGAAGTAGCTTGGACTTTTTGGTATTCGAAAAAAGATCCTCACCCTCTGGGAGAGTTGGTGTCGTTGAGAAAATGGATAAAAAAGTAATTTAGGATAAAAGAAAAATGAAACAAATAACTAAAGATACAGTTTTTAAACCAGTGCCAATGTGGGCTAAACTACCACATCCAATGCGTTTTCATGAAGCTACAAGCGTAGCAACAGATTCTAAAGATAACGTTTATATATTTAATAGAGGTGAATACCCATTAATCATATTCGATAAAGAAGGTAATTATTTATCACATTGGGGTGAAGGTGAATTTGATAGACCTCACGGTATACGAATAGATCAAAATGATGATTTATTTTTAATAGATGATATGGCTCATATGGTTCAAAAGAGAGATAAAAATGGGAAAATATTTTTTACTATTGGTGAACGAGGTAAAGCAGCTGAATGGCAAGGTGGTAAATTTTTCAATAGACCAACTGATGTTGCGATAGATGAAGAATCCGGGAATATTTTTATATCAGATGGATATGGAAATTCTAGAATACATAAATTTACTTCTGAAGGTAAACATATAAAAAGTTGGGGTCAACCAGGATCAGAAAATGGACAATTTTCATTACCTCATAATCTTTCTATTTTTGATGGCAATAAAATAGCTTTATGTGATAGAGAAAATTTTAGAGTTCAGATATTTAATTTTGAAGGGGAATATATTGATCAATGGCATTTTCATAGACCTATAGCCATTTATTCAAAACAAGATTCAAAAAACTTGTTTATTGCAGAAGCAGGTATCTCTGGAGAATCGGGTAATAACGGAGTTCCTAATTTAGGTTTGAGGATAGTTATAGTTAATGAAAAAGGAGAAAAATTGACAACTTTTGGTAAAGGAACTCTTGGAGAAAATCCTGATCAAATTATTGGACCTCATGGCTTATCAGTGGATTCTGAAGGCTCAGTATACATTGCGGAAGTTTCATTTACCTCGTTCGGATCTAAACAAGATCCGCCTAGGGAAGTGGTATCTTTAAGAAAATGGAAAAGGAGTGAATAATGATAGTTGGAGATGGTGAATTTAGATATGAAGTTGAAGAAAATTGGCCTAAAAAGATTCCCGAATATTGGACATTAGGTCAATGTGCAGATATAGATGTAGATGCTGACGATAACATTTGGGTGTTTTCTAGAAATTTACACCCTGTTACTAAATGGTCTAACGATGGAGAATTTCTTGGCTCATGGGGAAATTTTGGATATCAAAAAGGTGAATTTAGAGTAGCTCATGGTCTAAACATAGACTCTGATGGTTATATATGGTTAAGTGATAATCAAACTCATCAAGTAACAAAACATAAACCTGACGGAGAATGTGTACTTGAATTAGGAGAATATGGTTTTGCAAACTTCACTCTGAGTACTGATGGTTCTCAAGGATTACCATTTAATATGCCGACTGGCTCAAGTATAGCCCCTGATGGGAAAATATTTGTTAGTGATGGATATGGGAACCGAAGGGTTCATAGATTTTCCAAAACAGGTGAGTATGAGATATCTTGGGGAGAACACGGCACTGGAGACGGACAGTTTGCAATTGTTCATAAATTGGGTGTTTCTAAAGATTCAAGAGTTTTTGTTTGTGATAGAGAAAATAATAGGATTCAGATTTTCTCTACTGAAGGAGAACTTTTAGATATATGGACTAATGGATTAGCAGGTCCAGGTGATGTGTATTTTCAAGGAGATTACGTCTATGTCGTAGAACAAGGTGGAGGTAATGGTATTTCAATTTGGAATCTAGATGGAGAACTTATCACAAGATGGAGAGGTATTCCAGAAGTGTGTGAAGCAGCTCATGGATGTGCATTAGATTCTAGAGGAAATTTATATATTGCAGAAATTGGATTTGGTGCAGTTGGACAAAGATTTAGAAAATTGAATAAAATCTAGTTGTAAATTTATAATTTCTATAAAGCATCAGAATTATTTGCTATGTGATTTAGTTCCTTTCTAGTATATGAGCCAAGTGATCTGAAATTAAATTCTGTGTAGTTTTTGATCCAATGCATAGCAATTTTAGAAGATTTATTATAATTGGTTTTTTGATCATCGGAAGCTGTTTCTCCTAATTGATCAATAATATCCTCGGTTTCTGATACGATCAATTCTTTTACTAATTCTATTGAATGAGCTTCTTCTGTATCTTCACTAATCGACTTATGTATGATTCTTTGAGCAATTTGGCCAGTGGAAATTCTTGCAGTCGCCAAATCTTCCATTAATGCTGGTCTTTTACCAGGTTTACCCGCTAATCTATCAATTCCTTTTGCGCCACGACCATTCAACCATGCTTCCAAATATTCGATAAGAGTTCTGATATTTTGCCTTGTTCCTTCTTTTGTCAAAATACCATTAGGCTTTTCAATTTTTATTGGATAGTTATCGGGCTTTTTCATATTTTCTGTTGGTACCCAGCCTGATTCATGAATCTTTTTAAATGGTTCAGCTGCAGGATCCATATGATAAATATGGGCTACCCAAGCTCTAATAAAACCTTGTTTTGCTTCCCATTCTTTATCAGATTTTATAGATTTTGCAGCTTCTATATTAACTTCCTCGTCTCTTGAAGGTAGGGCAGTAGCCATTCCTCCAATTGGTACAGCATTATGTTTTAAACATATTGCTACCAAACGTCTAAAAATATTTGACATAAATTCGGTATTTTGGATTGTCACATCAAATCTATCTGGCCAAACATAATTTTCATCATGCATTACATATTCTAAAATACTAGCTTTTAAGTCCCACCTAGCTGCATTTAATCCCGCTGCATATTTACCTAAAGAGAACAACATTTCTTCCATTTGAAAAACAGCAGGTAATGATTCGATTAATATTATTCCTTTAATAGTAGCATCAGCTAGTTCAGGTACTTTACTTTGTATTTCATGAAATAAGTTGTTATAAAATTTTGTTTCATTTGGTGTTTCAGTTTTAGGTATATAAAAATAGATCCCTTGATTTTTTTTGTGTTGTTCTCTTCCTCCAAAATAGAGGGTTAATGCTGTACCTAAGATTGTAGCTGATATTGGATTTCCATCTATTGCGACTTGTGGTTCGTCTAAATGGATACCTCTTTCTCTATGCATAAAAAAAGGAATTTTACCAGGTTCTAATTCATAATGCTTTCCTGTATTTTTATTATCGAATGTTAAACTGCCTAAAGTTGCTTGCATTCTGTTTCTTGTTGCTAAAATTGTATCTTCTAGAGTATGTCCAGCAGCATCTTCATCATCATCTAAATCTCCTTCAGCTCTTACTCCTCCAGGACCTGGATTTAAAGCATTAATTAACATTGAAGCTATACTCGCTGGTCCTGAAATTTCAATCCCTGGTATTCTTAGTTCTTCTGGTATTTCTTCAACCATCCAATCTGAATTTGCTTCTGAAGTTGGAAGAATGCTTGGCATTTCTCCGTTTCGTGCTTTTTTCAAATTATCTAATCTTACTTTTCTCAAACTTTGTACTTCTTCACTAAATTTATCATGAAGGTGTACAAGTAAATTTATAAAATCCTCAGTAAATATATCTGAACACTCTATTTTTGATTCGTAAGACAGTCTTTTTACCAATTTAATTCTCCTAAAACATTTTTTATTTAATCAGGAATTATAATATCATTCTATAGATAAATGTACAGTAATTTTTTGTTAGAAAGAAAAGTATAATTTTTCCAGTTCTAAATTTCTTTTTTAAAAACATCAAGGATTAAATCAACATACTCAGATTTACAACTTTCTCCCATCAATCCTATTCTGAAAACCTTTCCTTCAAAATTTCCAAGCCCTCTTCCAATTTCTATAGAGTAATCATTTATTAATCTATTTCTAAACTCTACGTCATCAATATGATCTGGTTTTGTTAGAACAGTTAGTTGATCTAATCTATCTTTCTCAGAAATAGGTAAATTGATATTTAGTTCCATAAGTCCTTTTCTTAATTTATCAGCATTATGTATATGACGAGTCCAGCGTTCTTCAATACCCTCTTCTTCCAAAAGTCGTAATGATTCATATAGCCCATAGATGGAACTTACTGCAACTGTATATTGAGGAATATGATCTTCCCCCCAATAATCATTAACGAGTGATAAATCTAAGTACCAAGATGAAGGTTTCTTAGTCCTATTTCTTATATATTCATAAGCTCTATTTGATAAAGCACATGGAGATAACCCTGGTGGACTTGCAAGGCATTTTTGTGAGCCACTATAGGCAAAGTCAATACCCCAAGAATCAAATAATAACTCTGTTCCTGCTAATGAAGTAACGCAATCTACCATAAACATCGCATCATATTTTGAAACTATTTTTCCTAATTCTTGTATATTTTGTTTAACACCTGTACTTGTTTCTGCGTGGGTAGCAACCACTAATTTTGTATCAGGATTTTTTTTCAATGCTTCTTCTAATAACGAAGGATCCATTTGCTTTCCCCATTCGGACCTAAGAGGTATCACATCCAATTCAAGTCGTTCTGCCATAAGTATTTGTCTTTCACAAAAGTATCCATAACTACATATGATTACTTTATCTCCTCTTTCAGCAAGACAAGTAAGCCCAGCTTCCATTCCAGATGATCCTGATCCACTTAGAGCAAATGCATTATCATTAGTTCTAAATAAGCTTTTAAGACTGCCTCTTACGTCGTCTAGTACTTTGAAAAACTCTGGGTCCAAATAACCTAGTATAGGATTAGACAAAGATTTGAGAACTTCTGGATTAGCAGAAGATGGCCCTGGGCCAAGAATAATTCTTTTATTTACTTTTAGAGGCTTCAAAGAGAATTCCTGTTCATATATTCTTAAGAATTAATTCATTATAACTGAAAGGAATTTATATGGATTTAGGTTTAAATGGTAAAAATGCAATAATTACAGGTGGAAGCGATGGAATCGGGTTAGCAGCAGCTATCTCTTTATCTAAAGAAGGAGCTAATGTTGCTATACTGGCAAGAACTCAAGGTAAATTAGATTCAGCCGTTAAAGAAATTCAAAAAGAATCAAAAGGAAAAGTTATAGCAATCTCTACAGATGTAAGAGACGAATCTTCAGTTGTAACTTCAATAAAAAAAGTAAGAGAAGAACTTGGGAAAATAGATATCTTAGTTAATAATGCTGGAACATCTTCAGCTTATCCACTTGAAGAAATGACCAATGAACAACTAACTGAAGATCTTAATCTAAAAGTTTATGGTGCAATATATTGTGCTAGGTCGGTTATAAAAGATATGAAAGAGAGTGGCTCCGGAAGTATCATTAATATTACTACTCCTGGAGGGAAAGCAACAGCAGGAGGGAGTCAACCTACTTCTTTGTCTAGGGCTGCAGGTATATCACTTACTAAAGCTTGGTCGAAAGAATATGCAAGTCAAAACATACGTGTTAACACAGTTTGTGTTGGACTATTAAAATCTGGTCAGCATCGAACAAAGGTAGCAAATATACAAAAAGAAAAACCTGACTACACTTTGGAAGATCACTGGGAGATAATGGGTAAGAATGTTCCCATGGGAAGAGTAGGAGAAGCACTAGAAGTAGGGAACGTAATTTGTTTCTTATCATCATCAAAAGCTAGTTATGTAACAGGCACAGCTATTAATGTTGACGGAGGGACTTCTCCAGTAGTCTAACTATCCAAAAAATCAATGGTGCAACTCAAAAAAACTTTTACTCCATTTATCATAGCTTTTTCATCAAAATCAAACTTTGAATTATGGTGAGGAAATTTGCCATCTCCTATTTTTGCTCCCAATAAAAAATAAACTCCGGGAATTCTGTTGATAAATTCGGCGACATCGTCACCTACGCTAACTGGATCTACTTGACCTATTGATGATTTGTCTATAACTTTACTTGATTGATCTCTAACCCACTGAGCTACTTCTGCTTCATTAATAACTGGAGGGGTACCAAACATTATCTCAGTATCTGCCTTCGCCCTCATTGCCTCTGCACTTAAGGAGCTTATACGTTTTAGAGAAGAAAAAATCTGTTCTCTGACTTTTGGAGAATAAGCTCTTATAGTACCTTGGATTGAAACTTTATCAGGAATAATGTTTGATGCGGTACCGGATTCAATTTTTCCAAATGTAAGAACTCCTGGATCTTGTGGTGATACTTCTCGACTTATTACTGTTTGAGCATTAGTGATTATTTGAGAAGCAGCAACTATTGGATCTACATTCAAATGGGGTAAAGCACCATGACCACCACGTCCTCTGACTTCTAGAGAAAATGCATCAGCAGATGCAAAAACAACTGTGTCATTTACTCCTATAAATCCAGATTCTAATTGATTCCAAATGTGTAAACCGATAACTCTCTCGGGCTTATAATCATCAAATAAACCATCGTTTATCATAGCCATTGCACCTTGAACTATCTCTTCTGCCGGTTGGAAACATAGAATTACTTCACCTTTAAATGTATTTTTTATTGACTCTATGATTCTTGCTGTTTCCAACAAAATTGAAATATGACCGTCATGTCCACAAGCATGCATGCATCCGTTTTTTGATGCAAAATCCAATTGAGTTTCTTCTGTCAAAGGTAACCCATCAATGTCTGCTCTTATCATGATTGATCTACCCTCACCAAGGCCCCCCTTTATTACGCCAACAACACCTGTTTTTCCATAGCCAGTTTTATAAGGAATGTTTAATTTTTTTAGTTCATTTTGAATATATTTAGAGGTACTTTCTTCTTCAAATCCTATTTCAGGAATTGAATGTAAATTCCTTCTGTGTTTGACTAAGTTATCATTGGATTCAATTAATAAATTTTTAAAACTCATTTTCAATATTTTCCTTGTCTTGCAAGTGACACTGCTATGCCTCTTTTTTCAAATTCTTTTTGTGCTTCAGAAGCATTCGTATTTTCTCCGCCCCATATTTTTAATGGTGCGCCTTGAAGACCTCTTCCATACGAGTATGATAGTTCCCAAGGGACTTTTTCCTCTGCTCCAACAATATTTATTGAATTTAGATTATCAATTGATTCTTGGTCCTCTTGTCCTCCAGATAAAAATGCAATACCTGGGACATCTGCTGGAACAGTATTTTTTAATACTTCAACTGTATATTTTGCAACCTCTTCTGTTGAAGCTCTGTTTTGTGCATCTTTCCCTGAAAGTACCATGTTCGGTTTCAAAACAATACCACTTAGATGAACATTAGCTTCTACTAAATCTTCAAATACTTTAAGTAAAGTTTTTTCAGTTGTTTCA
The DNA here is from genome assembly GCA_029940375.1 of Dehalococcoidia bacterium. Classification (GTDB taxonomy): domain Bacteria; phylum Chloroflexota; class Dehalococcoidia; order Lucifugimonadales; family Lucifugimonadaceae; genus TMED-70. The sequence continues at coordinate 185,587 of JAPYUX010000003.1, forward strand.
GCACATTTTTCTATTGAGTGATCCCCATCCATTAGTACTTCAGGTTCAACAATTGGTACTAGTCCAGACTCTTGACTGAGAGAGGCATATATAGATAAAAGTGTGGAATTAACATTTATAGCAAATTCAGTAGGTAAGCTATCATTTATATTTATTACGGCTCTCCATTTGGTGAATTTTGCCCCTAATTCTCTATATTCAGCCAATCTTTCTCTTAACCCATCTAATCCTTCAGTAAGAACCTCACCTTTAGATAGGGCAAGATCATGTGTAGATTTATCAACCTTTATTCCTGGTAAGATTCCTTTACTTGAAAGTAAGTCCACCATGCTTATACCATCAGAAGTGTTTTGTCGCAAAGTTTCGTCGTATAAGATAACGCCACTGATATAATCAGATATTGATTTAGTCTGAAAAAGTAATTGGCGCCAGTTTCTTCTATTATCTTCTGTGGACTCAACATTTATTGTATCCAATCTTTTTTTTATTGTTCCAGTACTCTCATCTGCAGCTAAAATTCCTTTTTTTGGAGCTACCATAATTTTAGCTATTTTATTTAACTCATTAACATCCATAACAATTTCCCTTCAATGAAGAAACTTTAGTTAATTTAATCTATATTATAATTACATTAAAATTTATTTAATTATGTTATTTATTTGTATTAATTGAAACGGTCTTTGGTGATAAATATGGTAAATAAAAGTACCAACTTAGAAGAATATATTGATTCATTTATAGAAGATTCAAATTTACTAGAAGTTATTCGAAGCATTTCTATTGCTTGTAAAACTATCTCAAATTCTGTGAGATTAGCTGGAATAAATGATTTGTTAGGAAAGACTGGTGATATAAATGTCCAAGGTGAAAAGGTTGAAAAACTTGATGAATTTGCTAACAATACTCTAATTAATGAATTATCAAAGTCTAATAAAGTATTTATGATGGGATCTGAAGAGATAGAGTCTATAATTTTACCTCAACCAGAAAATACTGATGCAGAATATGTAGTTGTTTTTGATCCGTTGGATGGTTCATCAAATATAGATGTATCAATTTCTATAGGAACTATATTTGCAATTTATAAAAAAATCAATTCAGATCAGCAAGATGTAGATAATTTACTTCAAAAAGGTAATCAGATTTTAGCATCAGGTTATGCCGTTTATGGTTCTTCTACTGTATTATGTTTATCAATTATAAATAAAACATCTTTATTTACTTTAAGTGATAATCAAGAATTTTTTCTTACCACCGAAAACATCGTTCATGGTGATTCAAAAGTCTATTCTATCAATGAATCAAATTGGAATAAATTTACAGAGGAAAATAAGTTGTGGGTGAATAAATTAAGATCAGAAGAATTTGGGAAATATACAGCAAGGTACGTTGGATCATTAGTGGCAGATTTCCATCGAAATTTAATAAAAGGTGGTGTGTTTGCATATCCTGCTGATCCTAAGTCAGGAATAGGTAGACTAAGACTAATTTATGAATGTAATCCTCTTGCGTTTATAGCTAAGCAGTCAAATGGTAGGGCAACTGATGAATCAGAAGATATTCTAGATATAAAACCCTCAACATTGCATCAGAGAGTTGGATTATATATTGGTGGAAAAGAAGAGATAAATCTTAGAGAAAAGATTATATAACTTTCATATCTTTCAAAATGGAACCTAGGCGTTTGATCCCATCATAATTTTTCTCGACACTTTCAAAAGCAAAGCATAATCTTGCCATATTTTGTCCGTCTCCATTGGGAGCAAAATTTTCTCCACTAAGATATCCAACACCTTTACTGAAAACTTCATCTCTAATGCTCGAAAGATTTGTCCCATTGGTAAATTCAATCCAAGTGTAACAACCTCCACTTGGAGAAGACCATTTGGCATTTGATTTATCAAAAGTTTCCTCAAGAGCTTTCTCCATAGCTTCCTTTTTATCTTTTAAGAGTTTGTTATAGTTATTTCGTTGATTATTTAAATTACTTCTTAAATATCCATCTATTGCATATGCAACAAACTGATTTGGGCCAGAACCAATTTTTACAGACAAAGCTCTATCAATCAATTCATCAGTTGCCGTAAAATAACCCATTCTTAAGCCAGGAGCAATTAATTTAGAAAAGGAACCAACATACGCAATCATACCTGAATCGTCCAAAGAGGCAAATGATGGTTCTGGAGAACCTTCAAAGCGATTATCTACGTAACAATCATCTTCTAAGATCATTATTCCATATTTTTTACAAATATCGATAATTTCGATTCTTCGATCCTTAGGAAGAATTGAACCAGTAGGGTTTTGATGCTCAGGAATGGTATATAGGATTTTTGGCGTCACTCCAGCTTTTTTCTTAATACTCAAAATGGTTTCTTCTAATTTTTCAGGAATTAATCCTTTATCGTCTATTTTAGTTCCTACAATGTTAGCTCCGAAATAATATAGTTGATTTGTAGTTCCCATGTAGACGTATTCTTCAGTTATAACATAGTCACCTGGATTTACTATTGCTTGAATAATCAAACTGTTGGCTTCTCCTGAACCATTACATAAAACTATAGATTCTTTGTCAGTTTTTATTCCTCGATCAACAAATATTTTTTCAGCGGTTAATTCCCTTAGAGATTCTTCTCCTTGAACGTGAGGATAATAAGCCATATCTCTTGCAACTTCGTCTGATTTAGCATCTACTATGGTTTTCAAACCATCTATTAATCCATCCATCGGCACTGCTTCTGGAGGGGGATAAGCAACAGCAAAATCGTATTCAGCATGGTTTACTAATTTTCTAGGTGTATCAGTGGATTTTTCAGACCATAAATTTTCAAAACTAAATTTGTCCATTTGGCTACTCCTCTTCGATATGATATTATGTTACTCTAGTCTACTACTGAATTGAAATGTCTCAAGTGAAAACTCGTATAAAAAATGCTACTTATTATTTTTTACAATACTTTAAAATGATTAATAGTACCCGAATTACTTTTAATTCTTTTTTAGTACCCAAAAACTTAAAGGAGCAATCAATTGGTTAAAAAAAGAGCCGATGAAGAAATTATCTCAAATGATAATGATTTTGAAAATGAAGATTCTATAAATCTAGAAGAAAATTCTAATTTTGAAGATGAAGCTAACGAAGAAGAAAAGGTTGTTAAACCCTTCACTAGTACTGAACTGTCAGATTGGGAAGATAGAAGAGAATCAAATTCTCAAGATATTAAAATACCAAAAGAAGAATCCGAATTAAGCAGTGATACGGTAAGAATGTATCTTAAAGAAATTGGTAGAGTAAATCTTCTTTCTGCAGCCGACGAAATAGTGCTTGCACGATCTATTGAAACATCAATCTATGTAAAAAAGATTTTAAAAAGTTTAGATAATGAAGAAGTGCCAAAAGAAATTTACAACTATGACCTTGATTTCTATCTTGATTCTAGTGTGAATACTAGTATCTTTAAAAGCGTTTTTGAAAGAATAAAAGAACTATCAAAAACAATAGATTCTCTTAAGAAATATTTAAACATAAAACATAATTTAAACTTATCTGATCTAGGTTCAATAAAAGAAATATCAGAAATTATCAATTCTCTAAAAATTGATGAAAAATTCATAGAAGCCTCACAATTTATTTCTGATGTGAATGGCATAGCTATAGAAGAAGTTCAAAGTGAAATTGTCGAATTATCATTAATCAATAGAACTTTCCCTGAACTTATACTAAAGAACAAACAATTTGATCCTGAGCTAAAGAAAATAAAAAAAGAAATAGATTCACTTAACAATTATGTTGCTAAAAATGCGGATTTAATAAAAAAACATTTCAAAACTATTAAATCAGAGAGTGAAATTGCAAGAAGACATTTGGGAGAAGCTAATTTACGACTTGTAGTATCTGTTGCTAAAAAACATCTCAATAGAGGTTTATCAATGTTAGATCTAATTCAGGAAGGTAATATAGGATTGATGAGAGCAATTGAGAAATTCGATTTTAGAAAAGGATTCAAATTTTCAACATACGCAACTTGGTGGATTCGTCAAGGTATTACTCGAGCGATAGCTGATCAAGCCAGAACTATTAGAATTCCTGTGCATGTTGTGGAAACTCTAAACAAAATAATGAGATCGAGAAGAGAATTGGCTCAAGAATTAAATAAGGAGCCCTCAATAAATGAGTTGGCAGATAGATTAGAAATGCCAGTAAATAAAGTTTCAGATATATTGAAAATGGCTCAAGAACCTGTGTCTTTGGAAACTCCTATTGGAGAAGAGGGTGAAAATGAATTGGGAGATTTGATTGAAGATCAATCTACCCCGACTCCACCTGATGTTGCAGCTAGATCTTCGATGCGTAGTCATATAGATGAAGTATTAAGCCAGTTAAATGATAGAGAACGAAAAGTATTAGAATTAAGATTCGGCATTACTGATGGTAAACCAAGAACTTTAGAGGAAATAGGAAGAGATCTAAGCCTTACTAGAGAGCGAATCAGACAAATTGAGCGTAAAGCATTAGGTAGATTAAGATCAGATAGCGACGTTTCATCTTTGAAAGAACTTATATCTTAAAAAGAAACAATTTATATTTATATGATTGATCTAGAGTTTTTCTTAACTGTTATTTCTAAACCTTAGATTATTTCTGTTAAGATCACTTATTTTAGTGCAACCCATTAGTTTCATATCTCTCTCTAATCCTGTTTTATAGAGACCTAACGCTTTTTCCACTCCTGACTGACCGGCTGCAGCTAATGCATAAAGGTACAATCTTCCTCCTGCACAAGCTTTTGCACCTAATGACAAGGCCTTTAACATATGAGTTGGTCTTTGGATTCCACCCTCGCAAATAACATCTATTTTATCTCCAACAGCATCGACTATTTCTGCTAGTTGATCAAAATTAGATCTTGAACCATCAAGTTGTCTTCCACCATGATTAGATACGATAATACCTGTACATCCAATATCTACAGCACGTTTAGCATCTTCAACACTCATAATTCCTTTCAATGCAAAATGTCCTCCCCACTCAGAAGAAAGCTTTTCTGCATCATTCCAATCCATTGACTGATCTAGCATCGTAGAAAAATAGCTTCCAATTGATGTAGCTACATTTGAAAGTTCTCCAATAGTATCTTTCAAAAGTGGTAATTCAAATTTTTCTCTGAAGACATAATTCAATCCCCACATAGGTTTTGATAAAAAACTGAATAAACTAGACAAAGTTAATTTAGGAGGGGAAGTAAAACCTGTTCTTAAATCTCTTTCACGATTTCCTGAAGTTATTGTATCGACAGTTAATGCTAAAACATCATAATTAGAAGCTTTCACTTTTTCAAGAACAGCACTATTTATGCCATGATCTTTATGATAATAAAATTGAAACATTTTAGGAGTATCTATAGCACCAAGTTCTTCAACAGGTACTGTTGCTATCGTTGAAACTCCAAACATTGTATTAAATTTTTGTGCTGCTTTCCCAACTGCTCTCTCTCCATCATAATGAAATAATCTTTGTAATGCTGTTGGGGAACAATAAAATGGTAAATCAATTTTTTTTCCAAAAATGGTAGTTGATAAATCTACATTTTCAACACCTCTTAAAACATTTGGAACGAGATCTACATCGTTATAGGCACTTGTATTCCTTTGATGAGTTGTTTCATCTTCAGCAGCTCCATCTATATAATGAAATATTGGTGAAGGTAGCCTTTTTTTAGCAAGCTTTCTGAAATCGTGAAAATTATTACAGTGTTTTAGTCTCATAATGGTTTTTATTTTAAATCTTTGTTTAAGATATTACAGCTAACATGAGTAGGGAAGACCTTTTTATCTCAAAAAAATTTTTTTTATGATAATTATCTACAACTAACTCTTTTACTTCTTTGATTAATTTTTTTTATCGGAGATAATTTTATCAAGGATTCAAATATGCAAAGTTATTCGTTAAAATGCTATAAATGTAATGTTATACAAGAAGATAACTCTATTTCAAGGATTTATTGCCAAGATGGTTGTAATGAATTATTAGTTTGTCATGATATTTCTGAAGTAAAAAAAAATCCTTTAGTTTCTTTATTAAAAAGTAGCGAAACTTTCTCTTTAGGTGAAGGTAATACTCCAATTATCAAACTGGAAAAAATAGGAGAAAAATTAGAGCTAAATAATCTTTATGCCAAATTGGAATTTATGTCTCCTACCGGATCATTTAAGGATAGGGGAAGTGTATTGGTTGTAAATATTGCAAAAGATGAAAATGTTACTGAGTTTGTTGAGGATTCTTCAGGTAATGCAGGTGCATCATTATCAGCATATGCAGCAGTAAGTAAAATTAAAGCTCATATATTTGTTCCTGAAACTGCGAGTAAAGGTAAAGTTGATCAAATTTCTATTTTTGGATCTGAATTACATAAAATTTCTGGACCAAGAGAAAATTCTACAATTGAAGCTAAATTGTTTGCAAAAAAAAATAATATACCATATTTATCTCATAATTTATCTCCTTATTTTTCTGAAGGTATGAAAAGCTTTGCTTATGAAATTCATGAGTCAATTGGTTCAATCGATCATATCATTTTTCCTACAGGGAATGGTTCTTTATTATTAGGAACGTGGCGAGGATTTTTAGATATTTCTGAAAAAACAAATTTAAATCTCCCCAAACTTCATGCTGCTCAGTCTAAAGAAATTGAACCAATTGTCGCTAAATTTAATAATTCAGATTGGACTTTTGACAGCTCTAAGACCACAATAGCTTCTGGTATTTCAGTTTCCAATCCTCCAAGATTGCAAGAAATTGTAGATGTAATAAAAGAAAGTAAAGGAACTGCTTTGTCATCTACAGATGATGAAGCATTAAAATGGCATGAAATTTTAGCAAAAGAAGAAGGGATTTTCTGTGAGAAAACATGTGCCTTCTCATTCTCTGCTCTTGAAAAACTTGTTGCTAATGGTGTTATTAAAAAAGAGGAAAAAATTGTTATCCCAATTACAGGATCAGGCTTAAAAGAAGCTATTTAACTGCATTATAAGCTTCCTCAAAACCTTTAATAGAGCCTTCTATAACCCAATCTTCAACACTATAAGAAATTCTGAAATATCCACCTTTTCCAAATCCTTTTCCTGGAACTGTCAGAATGTTATATTGCTGTAAAATACTAACAAATTTAGTATCGTCGGCTATAGGAGTTTTAGGGAATAGATAAAAAGCTCCGTCGGGTTTGACACATTCATAACCTAATTTTGTTAAATTGTCATATAAAAAATCTCTTTTTTCTTTATATATTTTTATGTCAACAACTTCGTTTTGTACTGATTCCACAGCTTTTTGCATTAGCGCCGTCGCATTAACATGTCCAAGGGTACGTAAAGAAAAAATTATGGCATCAAAGAGAATAGTTCTGTCTTTATCTAATGGTGACAATGAAATATAACCTATTCTTTCCCCTGCTAACCCCAAATCTTTCGAATGTGAAGTTACAATTACTGACCTAGAATGATGTTTAAAAATGAAAGGATATTTTTCATAGTTATATATTAATTTTCTGTAAGGTTCATCAGAAATTAAGTAAATTTCTGAATTGTATTTCTTTTCCATTTTCTTAATTAAAGTTCCTATACTACTTATAATAGATTCTGGGTACATTACTCCCGTTGGATTATTTGGAGAATTTATTATTATTGCTTTTGTTTTATTCGTAATTTTTTTTTCTAAATCACTTATTATTGGAATAAATTTCTCGTTTGTATCAGCAATTATGCCTTTCCCTCTGTGATTTGAAATGTAGAAAAGGTATTCTACAAAAAATGGTGCAAAAACTATCACTTCATCATCTGCATTTAGTAACGATTTCAATATTCCATTTAATCCTCCTGCAGCTCCTGTGGTCATTATAATTTCATCCATACTAATTGATATCCCAGATTCTTTTGATAAATGTTTAGCGATTTCGGTCCTCGAAGAAGGAAATCCTGGATTTGGCATGTAACGATGCAAGCCCTTTATATTTGAGGTAGTTAATTTGGCTAAATTATCAGTAAATTTTTTGGGAGGTTCTAACAGTGGATTACCGAGAGAAAAATCAAAAACATTTTTCTCTCCATGTATTTTTTTTAACTCAATACCTTCTTCGAACATTTTTCTTATCCAACTAGACTGTTCCATTATCTGTTGTATTGATTCTGCTATACTCATTTATTTGCCTTATCTTTTACCACTAGAGTTTCAAAAAATATATCATACCAAGTTCTGTTTTTATCATCTTTTAACATCCATATGACCCCAATGAAAAATGGAATACTGGAGAAAATTTTACCACCAATTTCTCTAGCAAATGCTGATCCTATTCCAATTTTGGCACCATTTGGATTTACTACCGAAATTCTTAAAGCCCATTTTCCAATGGTTTTTCCGTACATCCCAGTAGGAATAACCAAGTAACAGAAACATGCTATAACAACAAAATAATCAAATAAAGGTGAATTGATTTCTAAAACATTTTTTCCAATTATATTTAGTCCAAAGAAGATTAGAAGAATATAAAATACATCAATAATGAAAGCCATGAATCTTCTAAAAAATGGCGCTATATTTTCTTCTGTTTTCATAATCTATTTTTCTACTAATCTTATTATGGTATATAAATTTTGTTTTTAGAAATATATTATTTACTTAATTATTTGTTTATCGGAGGAATAAAATGACAAGATTACAAAATAAAGTTGCAATAATTACGGGTGCAGCTTCAGGAATAGGCATGGCTACTACGAAATTGTTTTTAGAAATGGGGTGTAAAGTATTATGCTCAGATGTAAACGATGATTTTCTTAAAGAATTAGAAAATGAATTATCTCCATATAAAAAAGAATCTTTGATAATAAAATCCGATGTGACTAAAAGACAAGAATGTATTGATATTGCTAATCAAGCTGTAGATACTTGGGGACAATTAGATATTTTGGTTAATAGTGCAGGAGTCACACCCAGACACGCCCCAAGTGATTGGAATTATGAACAAAAATGGGATTTTGTAATGGAAGTAAATTTAAAAGGCTCTATGTTAATGTCTTATGAAAGCGTAGTTCATATGAAGAAAAATCCAGGAGGATCAATCATCAATCTGTCATCAATAATTGGTCTAGTAGGATATTCTGATACATTAGGTTTTTCAGATGGATTTAATCCTTATCCACATTCAAAAGGTGGAGTTATACAAATGACAAGAGATATGGGAGTTAATCTTGCAAAGTATTCTATTAGAGTTAATGCATTATGTCCGGGATTTGCTTATACAAACTTAACCAAAGCAATAACAGACGACGAAACTATTCACAAAAAGTTAATTGAACTGCATCCAATGGGAAGACTTGGAACAGCGAACGACGTAGCAAACGCAGCGCTATTTCTTGCCAGTGATGAATCATCTTTTATAACTGCCACAGCTATTCCGGTAGATGGAGGATACACAGCTAGATAGTAGAATTGGCACGCCCGGCAGGATTCGAACCCGCGACCTATTGGGTAGAAACCAATCGCTCTATCCATCTGAGCTACGGGCGCACAGAGTTTAATTTTAAATGTTAAACATGATACTGTCGAGTATAACTAAATATAATTTAACAACTCTTATAATAAAAGCTTAGACTATCTGATTAGAGATAGCTTCACAGCGCAAGCTTTATATTCAGGTGTTTCAGTAATAAAATCAACTGCATCAGAAGTTAGATCATTCGTACGAGTTGTTTCTGGGAATGCGAAACTCATAAAAACTGCACCTACTGGCGATTTATCAGAAATTTTTGCTTTTGCTTCTACTGAACCTCTTCGTGATTCTACTTTAATAACATCCAATTCATCTATTTTTAATTCTTGGGCATCCTTAGGATTTATTTCTACATATTCTTCATTAATTAATTTATCGAAACCTTTAGCTTTTCCAGTTTGTGTACCTGTATGATAAGTCGATCTTCTCCTACCAGTTGAAAGAACAAATGGAAATTCACTATCTGTTGGTTCCGCAGGTTCAATATGGTCTACGGGACTAAATATACCTGCTTCTCCTGATTCCATTTGATTCTTATGTAAATAAGGTGTTCCAGGATGTGAAAATTCTGGACAAGGCCATTGTATTCCCCCTTCATTTTCAAGGCGCTCGTAAGATATACCTGAGAATAATGGAGAAGTACTACTCATTTCAGCCCATATATCAGCTGGTTTTTCAGATTTATGCTTCCTTCCCATCACTTTAAATAGACTTAAAAGTATTTCGACATCTGTTTTTGCATTTCCTGGTGTAGAAATTGAAGGTCTAACTCTTTGTATTCTTCTTTCTGTATTAGCAAAAGTACCATCAGCCTCAGCAAAGCTAGAGGCAGGTAATATTAAATCTGCTAATTTAGCTGTTTCAGTCATGAAAATATCTTGTACGATCATAAAATCTACACATTTCAATGCATGCTCGGCATGATTTGCATTTGGGTCTGAAACAACAGTGTTTTCGCCAACAACATATAGAAATTTAATTTTTCCTTTAATCATTTGGTCCATTGCTGAAATTTTAGTTATTCCCCTTTTCCTAGGTAGTTCTACGTCCCAAATTTTTTCGAATTTTTCTACAATTCCAGGAGCTTCAATTTTTTGGTAGCCTGGCAAATCTGTTGGTAATGATCCTGAATCACTAGTTCCTTGTACATTGTTTTGACCTCTAAGTGGATTTATACCAGCGTTTGGTCGTCCAAAATTTCCACATAGCATTCCTAAATTAGCTAGAGCTTGAACATTGTGAGTTCCACATGAATGTTCTGTTATGCCGACTGTGTAGCATACTGCAGCTTTTGGAGATGCTGCTGCATATTCCTTAGCAGTATAAATGATGTCGTCTACAGACACCCCACATATTTTTGCTGAATATTCTGGAGTATATCTTTCCAAATGTTTCTTTAATTCTTCAAATCCTCTAGTACGTGTATCTACGTATTCTTTATCATAAAGGTTGTTTTTTATAATATAATTCGCTACTGCGTTATAGAAAGGAATATCTGTTCCAATACGAATTTGAATATACCGGGTTGCCCATTTTGTTAATTCTATTTTTCTAGGATCTATTACGATTAGTTTTGCTCCATTTTTAACCGCTTTTTTCATCCTTAATGAAATAACAGGGTGAGTTTCTGTAGTATTAGAACCTGTAACAAGTAATAACTTAGAACCAGTTAATTCTTCAATTGAATTAGTCATGGCTCCACGACCTACCATGATCGCCATCCCAGCGACCGTAGGAGCGTGTCAGGTTCTTGAACAATTATCGATGTTATTTGTTCCTACAACAGTTCTAGCAAATTTTTGCAATAAATAATTGGACTCCGTGACAACTCTTGCTGAAGCCCACCATACCGTGGAATCGGGACCATAATTATCTATGGATCCTTTTAGTTTTTCTCTAAATGTATCAAGTGCTTTTTTCCAAGAAATTTTCTCAAATTCTCCGTGTTCATTTTTTAGTAATGGGTCTGTTAACCTTTCTTTTGAATTTACAAAATCCCAAGATGCAAATTGCCCTTTAACGCATAAAGAACCCTTACTAGGAGCGGAGAAATCTGGAGTAGCTCCAAGGACTTTTTTTCCGTCGCTAATTAACTCAATACCACATCCAACACCACAATAAGGACAGATTGTTTTAGTTTTAGTTTTTTCTACGGGCTTATCCAATTCCAATTTTTTATTTGAAAGTGCTCCAGTAGGGCATGTATTTATACATTGTCCACAGAAAGTACAGTTAGAATTCATCAATTTGTTATCAAAGAAAGAAAATATTTTTGAATCTTGACCTCTCCCATCGATAGTAATTGCTGAAGCTTGCTCCCAATCGTTACAAATATTAGTACATCTATAACAAGCAATACACTTATCGTAATCTCTACTAATAAATGGATTTTCATCTTTTACTTTTTCTCTAGTCTGTAATTTTGGGAAAAAATTTGTAGGCTTATACTCTTCTACAGCCATTTTAAACTCATCGTTAGTGAGCGAAGTATCGTCCATGGATTTTTGATCCCATTTTATTTCAGATAAAGTTAATTCTAGTAAAGTTTTCCTATACTCTATAAGAGAATCTGAATGAGTAAAAACTTCCATATTTTCTTCTACCATTGCAGTACAAGATGCAACATAAGACATCTGCTCTTTTATCTTAACCTCTACAAGACACATACGACATGTCCCTTGAGGGCCAATTCTTTCATCAAAACATAAAGTAGGAACTTTTTGTTCAGAGAGATTGATTGCATCTAAAACCCTCTTATCTTGAGGAATGGAAATAGGTGTCCCATTTACTTCTATTTTTATTAAATCTATTTTTAACATTTTTATGTTTTTTTTCTTATTTTATAAAATTTATAACAAAAAAAGAATATCATTGAACAAAATAATATTAAAAGTAATGGAATTTCTATAGGTTTTATATATTTCTGAACTACTAAATAATTTTCTCCAAGCATATTTCCTAAATAAATATATATGAAAATCCATGGGAAACTTCCTGCAAAGGTAAGTATTGAGAATTTATATATATTCATTTTAGTTAAACCAGCCGGAATGGCAATGAATCCCCTTATGCCTGGAATGAATCTACCCCAAAATACAAAATATGATCCATATTTTTTAAAAAAGGATTCAGCTTTGTTTAAGTCATTTTCATCGAATAAAATATATTTTCCATATTTTTTAAAAAATGCTCTGCCTAATGTTTTAGCAATGAAATATTCAATAAGAGAACCAGACACAGAACCAACCGAAGCGATAATGGTCAAAATAGTAATTTGTACAATAGAAGAGTCTTTTACAAGTATCCAACCAGAAAAAGGTAAAATAAGTTCACTTGGCAATGGTAGGGCAGTGGATTCCAAACACATAAGTATGTATAAACCCAAATAACTAATTTTGCTTATAAAGAATACTATCAGTTCTATAAACGATGATTCCATTAGGTCCTTTTTAGAAATAGTCTTCGAATTAATTATATGGGGTTTTAATAATGAAACATATTCAAAGACCCTTAAAATGAAAATTCAATATGAAACAATAAAAAACCTAAGCTATATAAGAGGAAAAATCAGGTAAAAAAATTAAATTCTATATTTAACAACACTTTTAATTATACCTATTTGAGTTTAGTTAATATAAAGTATTGAATTTGTTCAAAACAAAGATAATACATGTATTGTTTTAGTTTTGTACAAATAATAATTGTTTTGGTATAATTAAAACTATGGCACAAGAACCAAGAAAAACAGCTAAAATGCTAAATTTAGAGAAGAAAATCAAGAGGGAACTTGAATATGCAATTCCCGAGTTAGTTAATCTTCATGGACTTACAGGCGCAGCTAGAGAATTAGGTGTAGGTAAAGCTACATTAAGCTATTGGATGCTTAAACTTGATATTGAATACAGGAAAGTTGCTCTTGCTCCAGGTGAATCTATTGAAATTAGACGTTTATCTGGATAATTCATCAAAATTTTTCTTGATTTTTTCTTGAGTAGTAATAATCTATATATTGGAAATTTAAAAATTTTTAAAAAACACTTACTATGCATAAAAAATTCTATTCATTTTCGTTTGTTCTATTGATTGTACTAATAAGTATAGGTTGTAGGGAAGTTACAGCGGAGATGTCTGAACCAATCGTATTTGAACCCACCCCGGCTACATCTGAAAAATTATCGGATGGAGCCCAGCCCGTAATAGAGGTGAAAATTGTTGGAAATGCAAGTGCAGGTGAAGAATGGTTTACTTCTCAAGGTTGTACTGCATGTCACTCTACAGGAAGCGATAAAATAGTAGGACCTGGCCAACTTGGAATATATGAAAGAGCTGCAACTAGATCTGAATATAGTTCCCCAGAAGATTATATTGAATCTTCAATAAGATACCCAGCTGAATTTATAGTTGAAGGTTACACTAATTTGATGCCAACAACTTGGGAAGACGCTGAAAAACAAGAAATAGCAGACATAATAGAGTACCTAAAAACATTAAAATAATGTGTTTCATGCTATTTTAATGCACAAATTATCTTCTTGCTATTAAGCCTGCTTGAAAACCGGCTGAGAAGCCAGCATCAATATTAACCACAGAAATACCTGGAGCACATGAATTTAACATCGTTAGTAGTGCAGAATAACCTTTTGCTCCTGTGCCAAAACCTATAGATGTTGGAACGGCTATAACTGGTTTATCAATTAATCCAGCTATAACAGTAGGTAAAGCTCCTTCCATTCCTGCTATTGCTACTACACAGTCAGTTTCTCTTATCTTATTTATTTGATTTAATATTCTATGAATACCTGTGACTCCCACATCTTTAATCACCAATACCTTACAACCCATAAGCTTTGCAGTTATTTCTACTTCTTTTGCTATAGGAATATCTGAAGTACCTGCACAAACTACACTTACGTAGCCATTTGTTTTTGCTTTTTGTTTTCTAGTTGCCCATATCAATTTTGCAGATCGATCAAAATTAGCTTCTGGGATCAATTTTTTTACTTGATTATAAGTTTTAGAATTGGTTCTTGTAATGAGAAATATATCAGATTTATCATAAATTTTTTTTGCTATTTTAGCTGATTGACCTGGAGTTTTTGTTTCACCATATATAACTTCTGGGAAACCAGTTCTTTTTTCTCTTTCAAGGTCTATTTCAGCGAAATCTAAGTCATTATCTTTTTTCATTTTTATATTATAACGATGAATATAAAATTATTTTACATTAATAAATCTTACAAACTAAACAATTTAGATCCTTGAAGAAAGTTATTCATGATCTATACTTTACTTACAAAATTATTTTTTGAAATTTTTCTTGAAAGGCACTTCAATGAAATTAACTTGTATGCAGTCAAATTTGAGTAAAGGGTTGGCTACTGTAGGTAGAGCAGTAGCGACAAGATCTACTATTCCAGAAACGCAGAATGTCTTAATAGCAACTGATAATGGAAGATTAAAATTAACAGCTACCAATTTAGAAGTTGCTATAACTACCTGGATTGGTGCACAAATTGAACAAGAAGGATCTTTGTCCATTCCAGCAAGAATGTTTGGAGATTTTACGAATTCATTACCTGATCAGAAGGTTGAAATGGAATTTATCCCCAATCCTATAGGCCTAAAAATTCACTGTGTAAATTTCGATGCACAAATAAATGGATTGGACTCTGAAAATTATCCCCCAATACCGAATATAACAGATGGTCCAAAAGTATCTATTTCAGCCACGCAATTCAAAAGTTCACTTGCAAGGGTAAAATTCGCAGTAGCTACTGATGAATCTAGACCAGCTTTAACTGGTGTGAAGTTAGATATAAAGGAAAATGAATTTACGCTAGCGTCTGCGGATGGATTTCGTCTATCAATTGAGAAAGGACAGTGTGATTCAACAGTAGATGAAGAAATTTCTATTATTATTCCCCAAAGAACGGTAAACGAGATTTTTAATTTAATTGGGAATGAATCTGGAGATGTAGATATAACAGTCACTGAACAGAAAAGCCAGGCTCTTTTCAAATTTGGTGATGTAGAAGTGGTCACTCAGTTAATTCAAGGAAACTTTCCTGATTACGAACGTTTAATTCCAACAGAAGAAGGTACTGTTACCAAAATAAATCGTTCAGAAATGTTAGATTCCACAAATGCAGCAAAAGTTTTTGCAAGAGATGGAAGTGGCATAATTAGAGTCATTTCAGAATCTATTAATGGAGAAGGCTCAATGAAAATCATGTCTCAAGCTGAAGAAGTAGGCTCAAATGAATCTAGGATTAAGGCTGAAATATCTGGTGAAGGTACCCAGATTGCATTTAATTCTAGGTTCCTTAGTGATATATTAAGTGTACTCGAAGGTGATGTGATAGAACTAGAAACATTAAGTTCTTCCAGTCCTGGAGTTTTTAGATCAGAGGCTAATCAAGGATTTTTGCATATTATAATGCC
>JAPYUX010000009.1 GCA_029940375.1 Dehalococcoidia bacterium
CCTATGGCAGGTTTCACTACACCAGAATTAGTGGCAGCTGTTTCAAATGCTGGTGCCATAGGTAGTTTTGGCTTTGCTTATAGTAATGCGGAAAAAATTGATTCAGATTTAAGTGAGGCTCGTAAGCTCACTAATAAACCCATTAACTCAAACTTTTTTGTCTTTTCGGAACAACATGCTCCCTCTGATAAAGACTGCAAAATTGCGAACGACGTTTTAGAGAATTTGTCTTTAACAGTATCTATACCGTATCAGCCATTGTCGGCACCTTTTTTCCCTTCGTTAGAGCATCAATTAGAACCAATTTGGAAGCACAAGCCAGAATTTCTAACATTCCATTTTGGCTTGCCACCTAAGCATATTTTACAGAGAGCTCAGTCTTTAGGAATGTGTGTTGGCGTTACCGCAACCTGTCTAGAAGAGGCAAAGGCAATTCAGAATCTAGGTGCAGATTTTGTTGTTGCGCAGGGAATAGAAGCTGGAGGGCACAGGGGTACGTTTTCTGCCGATGGCAAAGGAGATCAGAAACTAAGGACATTCGAACTACTTAAAGTTTTAAATGGAAAATGTGTCTTGCCAATTGTTTGTGCCGGCGGAATCATGAAAGGTGAAGACATTGTCACCTATTTAAATGAGGGCGCAATAGCAGTTCAGATGGGCACAGCATTCCTCTGTTGTCACGAAACAGGCACAAACCCCGTACATAAAAAATATGTATTAGAAGAGCGACAGCGTAAGACTGTTTATACAAAAGGTTTTTCAGGCAGGTGGGCTCAATCCATTGAAAATGAATTTACTTTATTGATGGAGAGCAAATATGTTTTACCATTCCCGTTACAAAATATACTCACAAGTTCTCTGAGAAAGCTTGCAGTAAAAACCGAAAATGGAGAATATCAAAGTCTATATGCTGGAACAGAATTTAAAAAAGCCCGTGCTTTACCTGCTGACAAACTAATTTCTGAATTAGTTTCAGAAATGGACGATTTGCGAATTTAAGACAAAACAGGGGATACTATTGATAGTACAGACAAAAGCATTATTCACTGTTGTGAACACTTCCGTTACAGTAGAATAATCAAGTAATATACTGTGATTACAGAATTTCAAAAAAAGAAATAAAGAGTCGAGTAGTATGATGGAAAAAAGGGTACGTTAATACGGCTTAATGTCTATCATACGAAATGAGAAGATACATTACTTGATACTCTACTTATTAAAAAACAAAGTCTATCTAATACTTAGTGATTTTTTGACTATGTCTAAAAAAATACCATTGTGGAACAACGGGTAGACGTAAGATGTTTGGGTTAGGATTTTCCCTTAGATTTGTTAACCTTTAGGTTTCTGCCATCAATTTCAGAACCATCTAAAGAAGAGATAGCAGCATCTGCAGCATCATCATCCATTGAAACAAAACCAAAGCCTCTAGACCTGTTAGTTTCTCTATCTTTTATTATTTTTGCACTTGAAACTTCACCATGTTCTTCGAACAATTGTTTAAGTCCATCATCATCCATACTCCATGGTAAATTACCTACATATATATCCATTTATAATCCTTTTTATTTAAATACTTAACTATTAGAACATTTTTTCGAGAACTTTTTAGTGTATTTTTATAACGTTTTTAGACAAAGCTTAGCTATTAACCACCTTTGTATCCTTATTTTATAATATTATTGACTATTTTATTAGTCTTAAACTTCGAAAATTCTCTAAGAAAGCAAAAAAATTAAGTTAATTGTCTCCAGTTTTTATCTAGTTTTTCAAATGTTATTTCAAAATCTCTAATTATATCCTTAAAATTGTCTATTTTTTTTCTCATAATATTTAGATTTTCTTCAACGTGAGATAAATTTTTTGAACCGATAATTAATACATGAATCTCTTTTCTATATAAAGAAAAAGCCATAGATAACTCTATAGGATCTATTTCATTTATATCTATATTATTGTTTTTTGTTATATCCAATAATCGTTTGAAATATTCATCATAGGCACTTGCCTTGAAGAATTCATAAGATGTGTTATTAATATGGTGTTTCACTCCCAATAGTGCAGCATTTCCAATTGGCCTTTTCGCAATTATGCCCATATTTCTTTGAGTTGCTTCAGATAAAACATTTTTAGTTCTAGCCCTTTGATCAGCTATGCTATAGCTGGTTTGTAAGGTATCAAAAAGATTAGATTTTACTGCCCAATCAGCACCTTCATTGTCTCCTGAATAACCAATGAATCTAGTTTTTCCCTCTATTTTAGAATCTTGTAGAGCCCTAATTACATCACCTTTATTTAATATATGCGTATCGCAAGAATGGAGTTGTACTAAATCAATACAATCTGTTTGAAGGTTTTTCAAACTGTTCTCAACTGATTGTTTAATTTTTTTATACGTCCATTCAGAATCGGGGGAAGTAGTACTACCTGTACCTGCCTTTGTAGCCAAAAAATAATCCTCCCTTCTATGACTTACAGATTTTCCAACTATTGCTTCACTATCAAAATACATAGCTGCAGTATCTAGAAAGTTTATACCATTATCTAAGCTAAAATTCAAAATTTTATCAGCTTCTTTGAAACCTGAATATCCTAGTTGGAAACCTACTTGAGCTAAACCTAATCCAATTTTACTAACTTTGACATTTGTTTTCCCAAAAATATTATTTTCCATAAAAGATCCTTTGTTATTTCTTTAGATTATATAAAATTCTTAAACATAAATTCTAAAAGAAAGTTTTGTATACATAAATCTACTTTTATCAGAGCAAATTATGAAGAGACTAATTTAAGTAAATAGTTCAAGATAGTCGTTACATATTAATCATTTCCATAAAGTGACTCAGCATCGTGCTGAGGCTTATATCCTATTTCTTTTCTAGTTGTTTCTATATCAAAAATATTATATTTATTATTTGATATAACATAGTAATGAGCACCTGGTCTTAGTTTTCCTTTGACGAAAGTTTTATAACAAGCATCAACAAATCTAGCTGAATCTTCTTGATGGCACCATACAGTAAAGTAAGCTACTTCTTCTTTTTTTCCATTATTTTCATTGATTCCACCCCATCTTGCGGCGACTGCATTTTTTCCAATGGCACCCAATCTATTACACCAAGATTCTACATAGGCCTTTTCTAATCCATAATCACCTGTTGGACAGGATTCAATAAGAACAGAAAGAGGTTTTGGCCATTCTTTTAAGTTTTTGAACTTTCTCTGAGCGATGATCGAATATGGTTCTTTTGTAAAGGGGAAATAAGCTCCCCCTGTAGCATGTACTGAACTAGAACCAATGACAAGAGCTTCTGGGCATGTAGCTAATATAGAGTTAAAGACGAGGTCAGTCATTTGATTCATTGCTCCCAGAGGATCAGTTCTTGCCAGATATACTATTAAATCTCTGCCTTTTAGTGATTTTTTTAACCCTGATTCATCAGAAGAAACATCAACATCAATAAAAAAATCATCAGCAGAAGGATCTTTTGATTTATCTCTTACATTTGGTAGATCAATTGATGAAACTTTATAATCACTGTCAATTTCAGGTAAATAAGTTCTTAAACCTGAACCAATAGTTCCTTTGCCTCCAATTAATAAAACATCTACCAAATCTGTTTCCTTTAGTGTTTTTCAAAATTATTTTGTCAGTGTTTAGTGACTTGGTAAACTTCGTCTAACCAATATACCAATTCTGCAGTGGCATCTATGCTAGACATTTCCCAATGTCCAGATTTTGCTTGTTGAGAAATTATATTTTGACCTGCTCTTATCGCCATATCATAATATTTTTTTTCTTTTGTGATTCTATAAAGCAGTGCATTACCCCACGCTACTTTACCAGCTCTTAAAGTATTCCATAAGTAATCGCTGGATTTTTCTGCAATTAACATATAAAGTTTTGCGAGTTGAAGCCATTTTTTTTCATTAGTATGAAGATATAACCTAGAAAGAAAACCCGTTGCTATTCCTGGATGAAAAAAATATTGATCACGTTCTGCATTTGCAGACATTACAAATCTAATATCATCTTCTTTGAATTCAGTAATTAGTCCTTTAGATTTATTAAATACTGAATATAGTTTTTCAGGATATTCTGGTTGTAAATCCATAAGTTTTTGCATCCAATTACCAACTGATTTTGCAATTTCTAATTCTCCTGTATATATTGCTGCAATTCCGTTTCCCGCAACTACCCATAAGTCTTGATAAGTGTATTTGTCTCTTTTTTCAACATCTGAAAAAAAACCACCACTTTCTTTATCCCAAAATTTCTTAATGAAATTCATCCCCTTTTGTGCAACATCGAACTGTCCTAATCTTTGAGCACCTACTACAACCCAGCTGTTGTAATAGGTATACCAATAGTTTTTTAGTTCGTCTTTTGGTCTTGGACCAAAATCACCATTTGTTTCTAACCCAAAATCCCTAATCCAATCAATCATTCTGTTCGCTTGTTGTGTTTTTCCACAAACCTGTAGAGCTGCAGGAACTTTATAGTAGGCAGTTACTCCAGCTATAGAATCACCGATAATACCATTGTTTTTTATTTGGGCTTCTAACCAGTTTGCACCTAAGTCTCTTGCTATTTTAAATTCGTTCATTATATATCCTGAAACTATGTTACTTAATATCTTTAGCATATTTGATTGAAATATCTACTTAATCTTGATACGAGATTTTGAGTCAGTGGGCTATATTATAATTTAACATCTGTGTTTCACTAATAATTTATTAGCTTTAAGGTTATAGATTGGTAGAAAGAGCAAAAAATATAACAGCCGATATTAATAACATTAGTTTTAATTATGCTAAGACATCAATATTCGAAGATTTTTCTCTTGAAATTCCTAATGGCATAAGCTTAGGAATTTTGGGTGGTAATGGTAGTGGTAAAACAACTTTAATAAAACTAATTGCTGGATTAGAAAAGGCTAAAAAAGGGAATATAAAACTTTTTGATACTAATTTGACTAATACTATTAGATCAAAAATTGGATATATGCCTCAACAGAATGCTCTTTATAATGATTTAACTGTTTTAGATAACGTAGATTTTTTTTCACGTATGTACGGAATAAATAAAAAATCACATCGCTCTAAAGCTATAGAAAATGTACTAAAAACAGTCGATTTATGGGAACGAAAAAATGATTCTATTTCTACTTTAAGTGGTGGAATGCAAAGAAGAGCTAGTCTTGCATGTGTATTAGTTCATGAGCCTGAATTTTTGCTACTTGACGAACCAACAGTAGGATTAGATCCTGATTTAAGAGTATCGTTTTGGGAATATTTTAATAAACTAACTGCCAATGGTACTACTTTATTGATAACTAGTCATACAATGGATGATGCTATGCATTGTGATCGCCTCATATTTTTAAAAAATGGACGTATTATTGCAGAAGATTCACCAAAAGGATTATTGTCAGCAACTGGAAATCCTAATGCTACTCTAGAGGATTCCTTCATATATTTTAACTCAAAAGAATCAGGCGGTAAAAATGTTTAGAACATTGGCAATTGCAAAAAGGATTTTTAAACAAATCCTTAGAGATCGAAGATCATTTGCTATGATTTTTGTAGTTCCGCTTGTAGTGATGTCTTTAGTTGGAGTTAGTTTTAATAAAAATCAACCATTATTAAACTTTGTTGGTCCAGCTCTTATATGTACATTTGTCTTATTTTTTACTTTTATTTTAACTGGTATAAGTTTTTTAAGAGAAAGGTCAGAAGGGACTTTAGATCGATTACTTACAACCCCTATTAGACGTATAGATATTATATTAGGTTACTCTATAAGTTTTTTTATATTTGCACTAATACAGTCAAGTATTATTATTACATTTAGTATATTTGTATTGGATATAGCCTATGAAGGACAAATATTGCACATGTTTTTGGTTGTAATACTTCTATCAATTGTTGCTGTTAATTTTGGTGTGTTTGTATCGACTTTTGCGAAAAATGAATTTCAAGTAGTACAGTTTATTCCGTTATTTATTATCCCACAAATCTTTTTAGCTGGGGTAATTCAACCTGTTGGAAATTTACCTGATATATTGCAATATGTATCAAACATACTACCATTGACTTATGCTGTTGAAGGATTGAGATCAATAATGATTGAAGGTTCTAATATTCAGATTATAAGAAAAGAAATAATAGTTCTTTTGGCATTTGCATCTTTATTTGTGACTTTGGCAACTTTAAGTGTTAAGCGATAGCGATGAAAGGAAAAAATTATGCAATTTGACACACTAATAATAAACGGAAAGATTGTTGATGGTACTGGTAAATCAGCTTTCAAAGCCGATGTAGGCATTCTTAATCAGAAAATTGCAGCTATTGGTTCTTTGAAGTCATCTGAAGCTAAAAAAGTAATTAATGCTGAGAATTTAATTGTTTCACCAGGATTCATTGATATGCATACTCACTCAGATATTTCCTTGATTAATGATCCTTATGGAGAAAGTAAAGCGCATCAGGGAGTTACAACTGAAGTAACTGGAAACTGTAGTTATTCTCCATTTCCATGTGGAAAAATGGGACCAAAAGGACTTCATAAGGAACTATGGGAAAAATGTGCAGTAGCTGATGATCCAAATACTAATTGGACATGGAATACATTAGATGAATGGGCAAATACTATTGAAAATAATGGTGTCAGTATTAACATTGCTCCACAATTAGGTTATGCAGCACTTCAAGTGGCTTCAGGAGCAAATGAGGATCGTCGCGCAACTTATTCAGAACTAAAAGAAATGAAATATTTAGCTACTGAGGCTATTGAACAGGGCGCTTTCTCTATATCTACAGGTTTATCTGTACCGCCATCAGCTTATGCTTCTACAGAAGAGGTCGTAGAAATTTGTAAGGCTTTATCGCATTATGAAGGGGTTTTTTATGCAACACATGCAAGAGAAGGGGCTGGTCGTCATTTATCTAAAATTATAGAAGCTGTAGACATTGGCAAAAAAGCAAATATTTCAGTTCAATTTTCACACTTGGCTATAACAGATTGGAGATATTACGGTGAAGGTCCAAAAATGCATGAACTTTTTGATAAGGCGGTTCAAGAAGGGCTAGATATAACTTATGACATGTATCCTTATACTGCAGCAGGTGCTGGGCTAGATCAAATGATTCCTTTATGGGCTCAATCAGGGGGTCTGGATGAATATATGGCAAGACTTAAAGATGTAGAAATGAGGGAAAAAATTAGAGAAGAGGTGAGCAAAGGAATTGGAGGACTTGCTCCGTTATGGCAGAAAGTAATTATGTCATCAGCAAAAAATGACAAAAACAAAGGCTTAATAGGAATGTCTATAGAGGACATATCAAAAAAAAGAAAAATAGATCCCGCAGAAACAGTTTTACAATTAGTTGAAGAAGAAAAAGGTGCAGTTCCTGTCACAGTACATAATCGTGTTGAGAGTGATATTAGAGGTTTTATGGATCATCCCTTAGCAATGTTTGGATCTGATGGAAATGCGGTATCTCCAGAAGGGTTCTATAAGTCAGGACAACCACACCCACGTTTTTATGGGACATATCCTAGGATATTAGGAAGATATGTAAGAGAAAAACCATCAGTTTTGTCTTTGGAAGATGCAGTTTACAAAATGACTGCATTTCCTGCAAAAAGACTTGGGATGAAGAATCGTGGTCAAATAAAAAAAGATTATATAGCTGACATAACTATATTTGACCCTAAAGTTGTAATAGACAATGCTACATTTGAGGATCCACATCAATTGCCAAGTGGGATTCCTTTTGTATTTGTTGCAGGCGTCATTATTATTGACAATGGTAAGCATTCAAGAAAAAAACCAGGCAAGGTCCTAAGAAGAGGAACTTAGTAACCTTATTAAGGTTTTTCTATACTCAATACTAAAATAACTATAGAAAAAAGAATTGATCCGACAGTTAAAATACTAAAAAATAGCCATTCATTATAGGAACTTGGTAAATTAACTGGAATTCCTCTCCACTTAAAGGATTTCATTTTACTCTAATTCTTTCTCAAGTTCTTCAATAGATTCATCTATTGCAGTACAAATATGATCAATCTGGGAGGCTGTTGACGTTAGGGGAGGAGCAATGGGTAAAATAAATGCAGGTACTCTTATCCATATTCCTCTATTTTTTAGTTTCTGTGTAAGAATTTGATTAATTTGTAATGACGGATCAAAGTGTTCTTTTGTCTCTTTGTCTTTAACCAATTCAAGACCTTGCAAAAGGCCAATACCTCTATTATCACCCACAATTCTTCTTTTATTTTTAATCTCAGAAAGTCTTTCAAATAGTTGATTTCCTCTGTCTTTTGCATTTTGAATTAAATTTTCTTGTTCGATTATTTCAAGATTTTTCAAACCGGCAGCTGCGCCTCCAGGGTGGGCAGAGTATGTATACATGTGACTCCACGCGTTTGATGGATCTCCATTAAACACAGATGAGATTCTTTTTGTAGATATAGAACCTCCAAGAGGGAAGTATCCACTAGTTATACCTTTTGCAAAGCTCATAATATCTGGTTGTACGTCAAATAAATTTGACCCGAACCACTCTCCAATTCTTCCAAATCCAGTAATTACCTCATCAAAGATAAGTATAATTCCGTATTTATCGCACAATTCTCTTACCAATGTCCAATAGTTTTCAGGAGGCACGACTCCTCCTAATGGTTGAGAAACTGGTTCTCCAATAAAACACGATATTGTTTCAGGTCCATGAAAAAGTATCTTGTCTTCAATTTCCTTTATACATTCATTCGTGAATTCTTCAGTACTTTGTTTTGGATATTCCCTTCTATAATAGTCAGGTTGTCTTACATGAATTAAATTAGCAGGTGGTGGTTGGTAATCAGTCCGAGGAAATCCAGGATGTCCTCCTAGCCACATAGTACCATATGTAGATCCGTGATAACTTCCATTTCTAGATATGACTTTAAATCTGCCTTTTTCACCATTTCTAACGTGAAATGCTTGAGCCAGCTTTAGGCTCGATTCATTAGCTTCGGATCCACCTTGGCAGAAAAATGTTTTTTCTAGATCACCGGGTGTTATATCGGACAATTTTTTTGCTAGTTCGACAGATTTTTGAGTGATTCCTGCATATACGTTCATGCTCACAGTACTTATCTGTTCATATATCGCTTTTGCTATTTCTTTTCTACCATGTCCAACATTTCTGAAGTACATTCCACTAATTCCATCAATAAATTTTTCATTTTCATAAGAAGTTAGATATATTCCTTCAGAATTTTTTACAATTAATGGCCCACCTTCTTTTTTCAAAGTGGATTCATTTACCATTCCAATATACATATGTTTATTAGCAGATTTAGCAAATTCGTTTTTATAATTGTCATTCATTAGATATCCAATTTTTATTGATAATTATAAGATGATTAAAATTTATTAACATCTCTCTTAATCCGAGAATTTGATTACTTCTTGATCGTTTTCATAAATATTAAGGTAATTCTCTGTAACTTATCCGTTATTAAATTTGTTTCATTTTTGATATATTATGTATTTCAAATAGTAGGAAGTTAATAATGAAAATAGGTTGGATAGGAGTAGGGAATATGGGGAAACCCATGGCAAAAAGTGTTCAAAGGTTTGCATCTGAATTTACAGTATGTGATCTAAATCAAGAATCTGCTATAGATATTTTAGAAGCAGGTGGAAATTGGGCTGAAACACCTGCTGAGTGTGCTAAAGATAAAGATATTGTGTTTATGAGTCTACCAATGCCCCAAGATGTAGAAAAAGTTTGTATTGGTAAATCAGGAATAATTGAAACTGTAAAATCTAGTAGCATTATTTTAGATGCCTCAACTAATTCGTTAGCAATGGTAAAAAAACTGCATAAATTATTTGAAGATAAAGGAATAGAATTTTTAGATTGCCCAGTGAGTGGAGGAGTGATTGGAGCCATCAATAGAGATATGTCGATTATGGTTGGAGGGAAAGAAAGTACTTATAACAAAATAAAACCAGCATTAGATTCCATGGGTGATAAGGCAATTTATTGTGGTCCTGTTGGAAGTGGTACAATATGTAAACTTTCACATCAACTTTTCAGTGCACTTTTATTGGGTATCACAACAGAAGTTTTAGCTTCAGGCGTTAAAGCAGGTATGGATTTAGACACTTTAATAAGTGCAATATCTAAATGCGCCTCAGGGAAAAATCCACCTTTTCAAAACTGGCTTGATGCTAAGGAATATAATTTCGAAAGTAATGAGTTATCTTTTTTCTTAGAATTAGCTGCAAAAGATGTTAAATTATCTTGCGAAATGGGAAGAGAAAATAAAGTTCCAATGGATATGGCAAATATAATTGAACAAAAAGTTATTGAAGCTATGAATCGAGGATGGGGAAGAAAAAATTCTGGTATAGTTCGTAAAATAATAGCCGACAGGGCAGGAGTAGATTTTGATTATGCTCCTGGGGGATTTGCTTAAACTAAATATGAAATTAATAAGGAAATATATATGGAAAAAATTTTTTCTCACATAGATAGTCATATCGATGAAACGATAGAAACTCTTTTTAAAATGGTAGCTCAACCGAGTATTTCAACACAAAATATAGGTTTTGAAAAAGCGCCATCTTTAATAAAAAATATTTTGTCAGAATATGGTTTAAATACACAAATTCTTCAAACTTCTAATAATGGCCACCCATCAATT
The DNA here is from genome assembly GCA_029940375.1 of Dehalococcoidia bacterium. Taxonomy (GTDB): domain Bacteria; phylum Chloroflexota; class Dehalococcoidia; order Lucifugimonadales; family Lucifugimonadaceae; genus TMED-70. The sequence goes on from JAPYUX010000009.1 coordinate 10,706, forward strand.
TTTGGAGAATACAACACTAATAGTGATAAAACATTAATGTTCTACACGCATTATGATGTTCAACCACCTGAACCACTTGAATTATGGGAATCAGATCCTTTTCATCCCGAAAAAAGAGGAAACAGACTTTATGGTAGAGGCATGTCTGATGATAAGGGTAATATTGCAGCTAGGCTTGCGGCAATTCGAGCATTTCTAGACACAGAAAATAAATTACCTTGTAATATAAAGTTTTTTGTTGAGGGAGAAGAAGAGATGGGTAGTAAAAATCTGATGAGTCTTATAGAAAAAAATAAAACATTATTGACTGCCGATGCATGTATATGGGAAGGAGGAGGTAGAAATATGTCTGACAATCCTTTTATTTATTTAGGCTTAAAGGGTGTTCTTACTATAAATATGAGTGTGAGAAAATTGAGTGTAGATGCTCATTCATCTTATGCGCCTATTTTACCATCAGCAATTGAAAGACTTATTAAAGCTATAAATTCAATGAAAAATGATGAAGGTAAAATAATCATTGAAGGATTCGAGGAAGATATTCTAGATCTAAACAATGAACAAATTAAAGCTATATTATCTTTACCAGACGATACAAATGAATGGAAAGAGACATTTGGTTTAGAAAAATTAGGTGATGATTTAGAATCAAATGAAGATTTAAAAATAAAACTTTTTGCAGAACCTACTGCAAATGTAGCAGGGATAGAATCAGGTTATAACGGTCAGGGAATGAAAACAGTTTTACCTGCTGTTGCTCAATGTAAAATGGATTTCAGACTTGTCCCTAATCAAGATCCAAATAAAATATTTGAATTAGTAAAAAAACATCTAGCCAAAAATGGCTTTTCGGATATTGAAATAGAACCCATTGGAAAAGTTTATCCCTATAGGTCAGAAATGAATTCTGATTGGGTTGAATTGGTTAAAAAAACTGCCTTTGATGTATACAAGAAAAATCCTGTCATTACACCCAATACAGCTGGTTCTGGACCTATGTATGAATTCGGTTCAATACTTGGAATTCCCATTTGTAGTGCTGGGATAGATCACCCTACACATAAAATACATGCTCCCAATGAAAATATCACAATAGAAGATTTAACATTAGGAGCAAAACATATAGCATTAATCATGAAAGAATTTGGTGGATAGTCTATTGCCCAGGAGGAGTGTAATCAAATTCTCCAGTTTTTTTTACTGTATAGGTTTTATTTTGGCAAGTTAAAAAAATGAAATGATAATTAGGTAAAGTTTTGAAAAATTGTTTATAGTAGTGGATTAGTTGGTGGTGTAGTAGACCAATCATCTCGAGATAATCCATTTCTATCCCATACTACCTTTCCATTTTTGATAGTCATTTCGCAAGTAATTCTCTTATTTGAATTCATTACTCTTGACGCAGTTCCGTTATCAGTCATCCCAAAATCTCCCTTATTAACCTTTAGGACAGCAATATCTGCAATAGCTGTTTGGCCTAAAGTTCCCAATTCTGGATGATTTATAATCTTAGCAGGGTCGGAAGTTGAGAGTTTAATAATATCTTGTAAATTCATACCTAGAGCTAAAAGTTTTGTCATAGTTTCAGGCATTGTAGCTTGGTTGTTTAGAATACTATCTCTATGCATATCTGTTGATATCGTATCGGGCAAAAAATTCTGATCTATAGCTGCTTTAGCAATTCTGAATGAAAAACTTCCTGCCCCATGACCAACATCAAATTTCACTCCTTTTTCTCTAGCTCTAAAAAAATACTCTTTTACTTTATCCTTTTCATCCGTCATTGGTTTGCTTAAAGCATAACAGTGAGTAACAATATCATTTTTTCTGAGGTGATCGAGCATCATTTCCTTCATTGGTCTGGCTGCAGTTGGGGTTTGATCGATCATTACAAATACACCAGAATCAGTTGCTGCCTCAATAGCTCTATCTAGAGGTTCCCAAGTAGGACCTGAATAATGAGCAACCTTAATTCCTACAATCAAATCGGGTCTTTCTTTAATTTTTTCTGAAGTTAAATCTACACTCATCCCGTGAATGTTTTGTTCAGGTTGCCCAACCATTCCTTCTCCAGCAATATTCAAAAGAGCGAATATATTAACATTTGAAGGTTTAATAGTTTTTTCATTGAATTCATCAAAAGTTCGATGTCCAGATCCTCCTGCATCCACAACTGTTGTTGTCCCTTCAGGCAAACAATGTGCGTCAGGCAAAATCGTTCCTTCATAACCACCTAAATGCACATGTAAATCTACTAACCCTGGACAAACAATTAGATTAGTTACATCCACTGTATTAAATGCATCTTTTTCAGATATGCTTTTTTCAACATTTGCTATGAAACCACCAGAAATTCCTACATCGAAAAGACCATCAATATTGTTAGCTGGATCTATAACTCGACCTCCCTTGAGAAGAATGTCATAATTAACAGATTTATTGTTCATAAATTATTCTTTCTGTAATATTCGTTTTTATATATTTAATAAGAAATATGATTATTATATATGCTTTTAGTGAATAGTTACCACTATGATTACTATTACCCATTTGATAGGCAATATTTCTCTAAATTTTTGCAGCTACTCCTCCGTCAATGTTAATTATTTCTGAAGTGATAAATCTTGATTCATCACTCATTAGAAAAAGAACAAGATTCGCTACGTCTCTTGGGTAGCCAGGACCAGGAATTATTTGTGTTAGATCAAACATGCTCTCAAAAACATGATGGCCCCCATCAGGATCGTTAATTGTACCCCTAGTTGCGCCAGGTGTCATGATTTGCCCAGGCCTTATACAGTTAACTCTAATGTTTTTATCTCCTCCGACTCCAGCCATGTATCTTGTAAGTGCATCAATTCCTGCTTTAGCAACGTAGTAGGAAGGAGCAGTAGTTCCAAATTGTTCCTTCATTTTTGGACTGAATCCTCTTTGAGCTGCTAAAGAAGACATGTTAACTATAGCTCCGCCTCCAGATTCTACCATATGAGGCCATACTGCTCTTGAAACATAAAAAGTGCCATTAAGATTATCATTAATCACTGTGTTCCATGCTTCTGTGGTAGATTCAGGAAAATCTCCAGCTGCACCGTGTCCTGCATTATTAAATAGAAGATGAATTTTCCCGTAAATTTTAGATGCTTGTTGAACAGCATTTTCTACAGAATCTAGATCTCCAACATCACACCTTATAAAAGTTGCTTCACCACTTTCCTTTTTTATTTCACCTTCAACTCTTTTTCCTTCTTCTTCTCTTCTTGCCATAATTATTACCTTGGCACCTTCTTTAGCAAATAAGTGAGCTGTATTTTCTCCTATCCCACTATTTCCACCAGTTACGATAGCAACTTTGTTTTTTAATCTTTCAGACATGAGTTCTCCTTTTTTTATATATTTTATTAAACTAGATATTCAATAATTAATGAAATTAAATAAACCACCAATACACAAAATAGGAATATAAATATCCACTTAAGTCCAAGTTCTTTAATGATCCATTCTTTTATCGAAAGATTATTAATATCTTCTTCTTTCCTTTTCCTTCTAGGCATAATTATTCACCTTCCAATTCTGATACAAACACAACAGGTTCACGCCATCCTCCTTGCCAAGGCCATTCTGCATCGGTATATGAAGCAGAAGACCATTCTCCGGACGGTGCACCAGCCTGTACTACCCATGTTCCTCTATCTATCAATGTCCCGTATTTATCAACTGCTCCGTTTGGATCTTTATAATAAAAAATATAGCATTTACCATCACTAGAGTCACATTCGAGATTTACCCACATTGGCCTACCATTAAAGTTACTCACATAATTATATACTCCACCGAATCCTGTTCCGTCGGTATTTTCAGTACCTACCACATGTAATTTTTTGGTTCCTTCCCAGTTTTTAGTTAGATTAGCACCTCCACGCATTGAAGGAGCTGCGAAAAATTCTTTTACTCCTCTGTCAGCTATCCACCAGTTTAATAAAAGATCTCCATTTCCCTCCATGCTTACAGGATCAATCAGACCATATCTACCTCCTTGGGTGAAAGGAAGTAATCCAGAGTAACATTCAGATCTTGCTGTTCCAAAAGTAACGTTTAAATCTTCGTACTTTATATCTGAGTTATTATAATTTTCAACTAGAGAAGCAAGTGTGGCTTCATTATTAAATGAAAATCCTGCATAACCGTCATGATCACCACATAATGATGGATTTCGTTTTATATTTCCATAAAATGCTGCCGGCTCAGCATATCCGCTATAAAAATAGCCTATTTGATCGTTTGCATTTGTATAATATTGTTTTAAATCATCCACATAGAAATATCCTATTCCATTATATACTGTGGTAGACCCCCAAGTTATACCATTTTCATAACCCATAAAACCAGCGGACTCTGGTAATACCGTAGGAATTGCTACAACAGTAGGAGTATGAATTACTGTAACAGTAGGGGAAGCTATTGTTGGAGTTTTAATTATTTGGTTGATATCATTAGACTGGTTATCATATACTTTATTAGGAATTGCTTTATTTCGAACATTTATAATTTGAATAGAATTTTTCACTTCTTTAAAAATATCTTCATACTCTGATAAATAATCAGAATTACAACTAAAAACAAACATCGTTAAATGAGTTTCACTTGAAGCAATAAAAAGATATTGTCTATAAGCTCTCCCATAATTACCAGTACTTATTAAACTTTCTGAATCATTGAATCTTATGTTATGATTTGATTTTTCTATATATTGTTTTTCTTTTGCTCCGTTGATAATGTTTTGAGCAACTAAGTAAAAGGCATTTTTACTGTGAGCAAGACCATCTTTATAGGCATAATTTTTTATGACGATATCTCCTTGTTCTCCTAAAATTTTTGTTGTTCCTTCATTTTCAAATTCATCCCAATGATCGGGAATTTTCATATCTAACCTGTGTTCTGCAATTTCTGTATATATAAAAGTAGGTTTGCTTAGTTCAATAAAAGTTATTTCTTTGACTTTTCTATTTGTTTCATTGGTAGTTGGTTTATATTCAGCAGTATTTGATATTGGAGTCGGCTTTAGTACTGGTTTTATATTTGATGATTTATTAGTTGGAATTGTCTGTGAATAAGAATTTCCAGATTGAATTCCAACATTAGTTGATTCTTCTCTGTATGTTTCTTCATATGTTTCTTCTGAACAAGAGAACATTAATATAAAAAGGGTCACAAATATAAATAAAAGGAGTGTTTTTATTTCAAACTTGTTATCAATTTTAAAATTAATTTTCTTCCCAACCACTTTTACTCCCACAACGAATACATCTAGTTTCACCAAATATTTCTTCCCAATCACCATCTAAGGCAACATAATCTAAAATACATCTAAGGGCTTTATCAACGCTTTCTAAATCATATTCTTCTTTAGCTTTTTCTAGCATTTTAATTAGATCTTGTTGAACTTCAAATTCAACTGATATTTTTTTTCCAGCCAATTTTTTCTCCTAAAATAATTGTAATGTTAAATAAATTACCTATATATTATAAAAAAATCTTGAGAAAAAACTAAGGACTGAAACTAAGTTCATTAATTGATAGATAAAAAATTTTAACGAAGCAAACAATAAACCATAACTTTTAGCAATAAAGTTATAGACTTAAATAATATTAGATGTAGTAATTAACACTGGTCGTTTGCAGTACAACTACATGGATCGCAAGTGCAACTTTCGTTTTTACATTCTGAGTTTTCACACATATTTTTCCTCTTGTTATTTTATTGTACTCATTTTTCAAGAGATTAACAGTTAATCAAGAAATACTACTATATAATAATTCACAATAGTGTTATATCGAAAAAAAATCAATTAGGTTTTTTAAGAACATGATAAAAAAAAATAACGAAATTAAATTAGATGTTTTAATTGTTGGGGCTGGTTTTGGCGGTATGTATATGCTGTACAAGTTAAGAGAGTTAGGCTTAAAAGCTCTTATAGTTGAAACTGGTGAAGATGTAGGAGGGACGTGGTACTGGAATAGATATCCAGGAGCTAGATGTGATGTCGAAAGTATTGAATATTCTTATTCTTTCTCAGAAGAATTACAACAAGAATGGAATTGGACAAGCAGATATTCTACCCAAAGTGAAATTCTTAAGTACGCAAATCATGTTGCGGACAGATTTGATTTAAGGAAAGATATTAAATTTAATCAAAGGGTTATTTCATCTGTTTTTAAAGAAGATCTAAACAAATGGTACATATCAACTAGTTCAGGTGAGATTTATTCAGCGCAATATTGCATAATGGCAACTGGAACCTTATCTTCAGTAAAAGAAATTTCGTTTAATGGATTAGATTCATATAAAGGGGATTGGTATGTTACAGGTAACTGGCCTCATCATAAAATAGATTTTACTGGTAAGAAAGTAGGGATTATTGGAACTGGTTCTTCTGCAGTTCAGGCTATACCCGTGATAGCAGAAGACGCAGAACATTTAACAGTTTTTCAAAGAACTGCTAATTATTCAATACCAGCAAAAAACAGAAAACTAACTGAAGAAGAAGTAAAAAAAGTTAAATCAAATTATTCGTTCATACGAGATGAAGCAAAGAATGCTAGAGCAGGGATAGCATCAACAGTATATGGTACTAAGAATGTTTTTGATATTTCTGATGAAGAAAGAAATAGAGAATTTCAAAAAAAATGGGATTATGGCGGAACAGATTTCAATTCAGCTTTTATGGATATAGGATTTGATGAAAGAGCCAACGATGCAGCAGCAAACTTTGTAAGGTCCAAAATTAAAGAAATAGTAAAAGACGAAGAAACAGCAGAATTACTGTCTCCAAAAACTACTATTGCGTGTAAAAGATTGTGTGCTGATACTGATTATTTTGAAACTTATAATAAATCAAATGTGGATTTGATAGATATAAACAAGACTCCGATTGAATCATTAACTACCAATGGATTAAAAACATCAAAAAATCAATTTTCTTTTGACATAATAATTTTCTCAACGGGATTTGATGCGATGACGGGAGCATTAACTTCTATTGATATTATTGGTAAAGACGGAGTCAGCTTAGCTAAGAAATGGAAAGAAGGTCCTAGGTCTTACCTAGGTTTGTGTATAGAAGGATTTCCTAACATGTTTACTATAACTGGTCCAGGCAGTCCATCAGTCCTAGGAAATATGATGGTAGCAATTGAACAACATGTTGAATGGATTATTGATTGTATCAAACACATGAATTCAAATGGTAAAAAAGAAATAGAGGCTGAGCTTACTGCAGAAAATGAATGGATGGATCTTGTTGAAATAATTGCTAGTAGTACACTAAGAGACACTTGTAATTCTTGGTACGTAGGTGCTAATGTCCCTGGTAAGAAAAGAGTATTTATGCCTTACGCGGGAGGATATCAAACTTACAGAGAAAAATGTGATGAAATAGCCAAAACAAATTACGACGGTTTTAAAATTTCCTAATCATTTAAGAAACTAGAAACTTTATCTAAACATATTTCAGCATTTGTTATTTCACCAACATTGACATTAAATCCATGTAGAGCACCTTCAAACATTTCAATTTTTGAATCTACATTGTTTTTAATATTTTCATGATATTTTTCTGCTTCAGATCTTAAAATGTCGCACTCGGCAGTAATTATATAAGTCTTAGGTAAATTATTATTTTTTGTATCTTTATTAGGAGCCGCATATCGAGTAACCTCACCGTCTACATAGTGATTCCAAAACCAAATCATCGCTTCTTTGTCTAAACCAAAACCTTCGACATACTCATTGTAAGTTTCTGTGTTAAAATCATTATCAGTTACAGGACAGAACAAGATTTGAGATTTAACTATATCTTTATTATTGTCTCTTAAAAGTAGAGAGACAGCAGCAGAAAGGTTTCCTCCAGCAGAAGTTCCACATATTGAAATCTTTTCTGAATTTATTCCAAATTCTTTACTATTTTCGTAAAAGTAAATCAAAGATTCATAGCAATCTTGAAGTGGTATTGGAAATTTGTTCTCTGGAGCAAGTCTATAATGAACTGAAATTATCTTGTATCCTGATTTTTTTGAAAGTAATTTACACATTAATTCATCTGAGTCCATATCTCCTAAAACCCATCCTCCTCCATGAAAGTTTACTAATAAGGGTAAATTATTTTCATTTGAGTCAGAAAAAATACGTATATTTATCTTTGTACCATTAACTTCTATTTTTCTATTTTCTACATTTAGAATTTCTGTTTCTATTGAACTCATTTGTTTAGAATATTCTTTAGTTTCATTGAATTGCTTTCTAGCATCAATTGGAGATAAAGTGTTTAAGGGTTTTAGATTTAGTGTTTTTCTTGTTTCTAACTGTCTTTTTGATTCTTCGTTAATCATTTTATTTGCTCATAAATAATTTCTCTTGACTTCAGCATAATAATACCACGTTTATAATAAAAATTTAATTAATTTCAGAGACATTTATTGATGAGTAATAATTACTCATATCACTTTGTTTTTTTTTCATAATAATATAAATTTAAATAAACATGAATTAGGAGAAATATATTGAAATATTATAGGATCTCAGAAGGGTTCGGAACTAATCATTTGTGTGTTCAAACTGAAAATGATGAATTGACTTCTTTAACTAGCATTAATGATTTGATAGTCGATTATAAAGATTTATTAAATACTGCCCATATAACAAACACTAAAGTTGATTCAATAACAACAGGTATTTTGAAGCAGGGTAAAGGAAAAAAATTCAAATTGTCTGATCTTATCACCTGGTCGATTAAAAAAGAGGGTCCTGCTAGGATAATTAAGCCAATAGAACCCGAAGAAATGTGGGCAGGTGGTTTCGGAAACATGATCATCAAGGATTCAGATTTAAAAAATGCTCCAGAAGAAACTAAGTTAGCTTATAATACACCAAAAATATCAACAACTTTATATAAGGGTACAAATCATAGACTTGTAGGTCCTTTTGATAAAGTAGGTATTCGTTCTGATACTGAAAAAACTATTGCAGAAGGTGAAATAATATTTATTATTTACAAAGGAAAATTTGTAGGAATTTCTACTGGAAATGAAGTTGCAGGTAATTTGGGTTCATTAGCTCAAGTTTGGACGGTCCCTGCTAAAGTGTTTAAGGGATGTGCTTCTATTGGTCCTTGCATTTTATCTATGGAAGATGAAGAAGAAAATAATAAACCTCTTGAACTTAAACTTGAAATAAATCAATATAGAAACAAAAAATTAGTAGGATCAGGATCTATAGTGACAGTATTTAAAAGATCTCCAGTTGATATAGTAGCATCAACAGTAGCACATGATATACCTCCAGATTTAGTAATTCAATATTCAGGTGGTTTTGCTATAGCTAGAAAAGATCAGGAAATAGTTCCTCTTGAATCAGGAGACAGTGTTTATATTAGTCTTGAAGGAGTAGGGTACGTACAAAATGAAGTTGAAGTTGTTTAAATTACCAATATAGATTTAACATTCATCTTCAAACAAAGTTAAATATTTATATTATTCTGTCTTAAGTTTTCTTTCTTTTTGAATCCTTTCAGATGATAAATTGTAAAATTCTTCATCTGATTCGCATCCAATTATATTTCTTCCGTTTCTAATAGCTGCAACGGCAGTTGAACCTGATCCCATAAATATGTCCAATATTGTATCTTTTTCATTGCTATACGCTCTAATAATTCTAGTTAGTACATCAAGGTTTTTTGTTGTTGGATGCCATCCAATATAATCTTTAGAAGTTGTATGATTATTTTTTTCCCAGACAGATGTGGGAATAGAGCCTTTAGAATATTTTTCTCCTGTCCTCAAATTTTTTTTTAATTTTCTAGGTTGCAGAACATCTTCTGAATTGAAAAGAAATGTTTTACCTTTACTCCAACACCAAGCATATTCATGTTTTCTTGCAAAATTGCTTTTATTTCTACCACCCCAATTATAAGACCATATAATTTCATTTTGTGGAGACAGTTCAATCAATTTAGAAGTTTCAAGTTTGAATTTTAGAAACGTTTCAGTTTTTAGTGTTCCCCAGATTACGAGAATTCTGTTTGGCTTTAAAACTCGAGCACATTCTTTAACCCATTTAGAACACCAACTTAAATACTCTCTTTCGTTTTCCCACTGTGAATCCCATCCTTTTCCACCGTCGAACCCGATATAGTAGGGAGGATCAGTAATTATAAGATCTACAGAGTTATCTTTTATAGTTTTAAGATAATCCATACAGTCTGATTTTACATAATTCAATATAAGAAATTCCCTTATTTATTATGGGGTTAAAACTACCCAGTTTTCTGACCCTTGCTGCCATTTCCCAAATTGTTGTTCATCAACTGTGAGGCTATAAAACTTACCTCCTTCACCATCTCCTATAGTGCAAGGGATGGGATTACTTTCTCTGTCCTCACGTGAAATGATTACATCTGATCTATTTTTTAATCCTCTAGATTCATATAGCGCAAATACATCGTCAGTTATTAAATCAAAAAACGAAACGTATTTTAAAGTTCCTTTTCCTAATAATACATAGGCAGCTATCTCTCCTTGTCCATTGTCTCTAGCTATTGTTCCTAAAAACTCACCAGCTTGGACAATTCCACCACCTTGTAAATGTCTTTCTAAATTAACATGATGAAATTTAATATTTACACTTGGATATTCAGAAGATTCAATGGTAAATTGCCATTCTTCTCCTACGCTACCATTATCTCTACCAAATGTACCATAAACAATATCAGCAATTTTGCCACTTGTAGGCGCATAATAATTTACATTCCCTTTTGTATCGTAGGATCCAAATTGACCCGACCAACGTTGGTCTAGTGTATATGCTTCAAAGTAGTGCTTCATACTTCTACATGATTTTCCTGTAGGGTCATATTCTTCATCAGTTGCGGAGTAATTATGACCGTAGGCTCCTCTAAATTTTGTTATTGAGTTAAAAGGATCCAAATCTATAAAATTATTTGTAACGAACTTTGGTAAATTTGACAGATCAACAGTAGGACCTGTAGGCTCACTTGTAGCCACACCTCCGCTCTGGCCCCCCGAACTCATACCTCCGCTCTGGCCACCCGAACTCATACCTCCGCTCTGGCCACCCGAACTCATACCTCCGCTCTG
>JAPYUX010000001.1:0-33540 GCA_029940375.1 Dehalococcoidia bacterium
AGCGTGGGGAGCAAACCGGATTAGATACCCGGGTAGTCCACGCCGTAAACGATGATTGCTAGGTTTTCGAGGCATCGACCCCTCGTGAGCCGAAGTTAACGCGTTAAGCAATCCGCCTGAGTAGTACGGCCGCAAGGCTAAAACTCAAAGAAATTGACGGGGGACCGCACAAGCAGCGGAGCGTGTGGTTTAATTCGATGGTAAGCGAAGAACCTTACCTGGGTTTGACATGTAAGTAGTACTGAACCGAAAGGGGAAGGACCCGCAAGGGAGCTTACACAGGTGTTGCATGGTTGTCGTCAGCTCGTGCCGTGAGGTGTTGGGTTAAGTCCCGCAACGAGCGCAACCCTCTTCGTTAGTTACACTCTCTAACGATACTGCCCCTAAAAGGGAGGAAGGTGGGGACGACGTCAAATCATCATGGCTCTTACACCCAGGGCTACACACACGCTACAATGGCAAGTACAAACGGTCGCCAACCCGCGAGGGGGAGCCAATCCGATAAAACTTGTCTCAGTTGGGATTGCAGGCTGAAATTCGCCTGCATGAACGTGGAGTTGCTAGTAAACGCAGGTCAGCATACTGCGTTGAATACGTTCCCGGTCCTTGTACACACCGCCCGTCACGTCATGGAAGTTGGTAACACTTGAAGTCGTTGCGCTAACCGTTTTTCGGAGGCAGACGCCGAGAGTGGGACTGATGACTGGGACGAAGTCGTAACAAGGTAGCTGTAGCGGAAGCTGCGGCTGGATCACCTCCTTTCTAAGGATAAATAAGACTTATTAAATTAAGTTGTTATTATGGTCGTTTAGTGTTGATTCATTGAAAATAATTACTTGAGCGAGATTCTGTTTTTTTAAAACTAGAAGGGGCTCGTGAATATTTTCTATTGAATCAAAAATGACACTATTGTTATTTGCATGGATATGCAAATCAAAAAATGAGATTTTGGTCTTTTCATTCACTGTTCAGTTTTCAAAGTAACTAAATAAATGCTTCTAAAACTCACTGTTGTTACAATATAAAAAAGCTTTTTATATTTGTAATAAAAAAACGATTCTTGATATAAAATTACTTCTGTATCTAAATTTAATTGGGGCCCGTAGCTCAGTCGGTTAGAGCGCTACTCTGATAAAGTAGAGGTCGGATGTTCGAGTCATCCCGGGCCCACCATTCTTTTCTTAGTTTGGATTTCCCAATTTTCATTTTCTGCTGCTTCTCTGGAATCTTTCTGTTGTACATAATTGTTATACATCTTATGCAAATTTCTGCATTGTTTAGTCAAAATAGGTCTCATAGTATTCTCTGGAATAATTTGTTTCTACAGGATTATTCTTGAAGTGTTTTATTATATGGTCATAGGTCCCATAAGTTACTGACGGATTCTCATGTCCAACCCATGCACATAGAAGTTCTATAGGAGTATCGAGAAATCCAATATGGTATGAAACCCACATATCTCTAAAGTCTGACATTGTTAGATTCTTTCTCCACCCCAAATCTGTTTTCATTGGAACCCAATGTCTCCTATAAAAATTGTCATATCCCATAGGAGTACCAAAAGCTGTTTTAGTTATTAGTCCTTGTCTGTCTCTCATGTCATTAGAAACTATCATCAATCTTTCAGCAACTCTTTTTGGCATTGGAATTTGTCTCATACCGGCTACTGACTTAGGAGGTTCAATAACTACAGACTGATTTGTTAGGTGCTCATAAGCAGTATCCTTTAGCATTTTTTTATCCACATCAAAAACTTCATTTTCACAAGTAATGATTCTATTTTCTAAATCCATATCTTCTCTAGAATAAGCTAGTGCTTCTGCAGGTCTATTTCCACATAAAATCATTGTTAGAATTGGAATAGAATATCTTCCATTTTGATACTCGCAAACATCATCAACTATCTGCTTCATCTCCTCAATATCAAATTCAATTCTCTTTTTATGTATCCTGTTATTTAGCTTGAACCTTTTCTCTTTCTTTCTCTGACCTTTTAGGATGTTGGATGGTATTGGATTGTCATCTATCAACTCCCATTCTATTGCATACTGAAATAATGGATTCAGCACTTGGTGAATACTCAACTGCTTAGAAGCGGCAAAAGGTTGATAGAATTTTCTAATTATTACAGGACTATCAACTAATTCTGATAGCTTATATTTTCCTAAACCTTTATGAATATCACCTAGATAATATCTTTTCTTTTTTACAATTGTGCCGGGTGCTTGGTCCTCTTGTTCTTGTTTATTATTTAGCCAATGTTTTACGAGTCCATCAATAGTCATATTCTGTATGTTTTGAATCTCTTCTTTTGACTTGATTTCTTGCAGCTTCAAATCGTCCAGAAAAGCTTTTTCTTTCTGGGCAAATTCTTCTTTAGAATCTGCTTGAATTTTTTTTCTATTACCATTCGGATTTTTATAAAGAGCACCATTAGGATAATGAACTGTACCATTAAAATAATCTCTTCTAGTGATGGAGCCATCACAATATCTCATTGTGTCTGTGTGCCATCCTTTACCTTTTCTATCATTTCTCGGATTGGTTCTTTCCACTAAGCATCTGCTATTGCACTTACATTTAGAGTTGCTCGCAACCATATGGACACCTTTCATCATCTAATTCATTTAGACATTCTGTACATGTATTCAATAATTCGTATGTAACCATAATTCCTTTTTGTCCTGTTACTTATATTATATACTAAATGGTGACAAAATGTTTAACAGTCCTGTGCAAATATAAACTAAAAAGGTTATTTTTTATCAGTATAAAAAGGTGCCATGGTCCTGCGTGGGTGGTGTATTGGTATCACTTTTCTTTTCAAAGGGCCTTAAAACGGCTTCTAGGCACCTAAAAAGGTTACTTAATGGGGTGATTGTCCCGCATACTTACGGGCTCCCGGGAAATAAAAAATTTGAATAATGAGTCTGAAAATAATTGAGGGTAGCGCTTCGTTTAGAAGACTCTCTTTACTATACAAATACATCTCAAAATAAAGAAAGTTCAGAAAAGATTATGGAGTGTAACGAACCGGTGTTTTGTAAAACAACTAGGCTAAATACAATAAGAATAGATAGCCGGAAGCCATTGAACCAACCGCTGCAATAATCAGATAGAGTGCAACAAGTCGAGCTTTTGCAAGTGAATAAATTGCAATCACTGCTGGAATACTTGTAACACTACCTGCCAGCATAAAAGTCAATCCAACTGCGGGAGACATACCCAACTCTATTAAACCACTTATAAGAGGAATTGCAGCGTAGCCGTTTAGATAAGCTGGAATGCCTAAGATAACTGCAAGAGGGAGAGCATAAATATTTTCCGAACCTAGCCAGCTAACTATTAAATCGCTAGGCACATAAACAAGTAATAAACTTTCAAGTAAAAAAGAGAACGTGAGCCAACGTGTTAGAAAAATAGCTATTGACAACGTTTCATTGACGAATGTCTGGCGTCCTTTGGAATTCTGCCAAAACTTGTATAAAATTACGGTTTTATCTTCGCTGGAACACAAGGTGGAGCAGCTGGGTTTAGCGATGTTTTTCAAAGCATCATTAAGATAACCAGCTTTGCTAAGAAGTAAACCACTGCAACCTGCTAGTAAGCCCATTGCAACTGCTGATAGAGTTTTTATAAAGGCAAACTCAACACCCAGCTCAGCCGTAGTTAAGATAAACATTTCTGGGTCCATAATTGGTGAAGCTATACAAAAAGCCAGCACTGGTGCGATAGGGACGCCTGCTGCTAAAAGACCTGCCACAAGTGGAATCACCCCACAAGAACAAAAAGGTGATAATGCACCAAAAACAGAAGCTACTGTAATTGCCTTAATTGGGTTACCTTGAAAAGTACTGGCAACAATTTGGTCAGCACCGCTTGCTTTTAGATACGCAGCCACTACCACCGATAGAATAACAAAAGGCGAAATACGGATCAAAGCACTAAGCGTTGAAAAAAAACTATCAATTGCCTGCGAAGGTGATATGAAACCCAGAGTTATTATAATTGCTAAAGATATACCTACTGGAAAACCTAGAAATGAAACTACTTTATTGACGAAAAGAATAGAATGTTTTTGACTTGTTTCAATAACCACTTTCATTACTTTCTGAGCAACATTCAGAAGTCAATAGGTCAATTGCTGAATCTAATCTTTTAAAATTTACAGAGCAATAAACCTCTCTACCATTTTTTGTTTGAACAATTAATCCTGCATCCACTAATCTATTAAGATGAAAAAATAATGTTGATGGAGCGATAGATAATTGTTTACCGACTTCTCCAATAATAATTCCCGAACTGTCATATTTCATAATCAATTTATATATAGAAAGTCTAGTTTTATGACCTAGTTCGGCTAATATTTTTACTAAATTAGTTTCATTCATATGAATTGATTATACAGCAAAAAAAACTATATATCTAGAAATATAGATATATAATGAAAAATATGAATAATGAGTCTGATTCATTCATAATTTCTATGTAACCTTGACTTCTCTTTTATTATTATTCATAATGAGTAGTATAGGTTACATTATATTATTGACGGAGGGATAAAAATGCTATTGATACCTGTGATACTTTTTCTTTGTGGCTCGGCTCAAATGGTTATTGGGGTAGGATACTTTCTTGATTACGCCCCCATAATTATGGTTAGTGGACTTGGGCTCTTGGCCACCATTAGCACCTTTGCTATTCTTGGCATTCTTTATTTCAAAAGTAAAAACCCCGGGGAAGTAATTGATGAACGCTTTCGCATGCGATGGCACTCTATTTTGCCATTAGGTTTTGGAATAACTAGTATAGGAATTTCCCTTTTAATTAGTTCAGTTTTCTATAATGTCGAGACTGTTAAAGATATCGATGTCCTGATTTACGATATTATAGGAATCCTATTTGTTGGATGGGGAACACCTTTGATTCTGTTTTCATTGAAAGAATTTAGAGAGAAACCTTAACTTGGGAAAGAACCACAAAGAATTAAACAATAAATTAGAAGAGTTCCGAAAAAGGGCATCTCTTACCCAATCAGAGCTTGCTGAAAAAGTTGGAGTTTCTAGAAAGAGTATAAATTCGATTGAAAATGGAGTTTACATTCCTACTACAGTACTATCACTAAAATTATCAAAGGGATTGAATCGCTCTGTTGATGACTTATTTCAATTGACTTAGACATTAGAAAATATGGAATTATAAATATGGAAAATATATTAGAAATATCAAATCTCACAAAAAAGTATGACAAAGTTGTCGCAGTGGATGGATTTAACGTAAAGCTTAAACAAGGTACTGTTCATGGATTGGTTGGTCCAAACGGTGCTGGTAAAAGTACCATGCTTTCAATAATTGCAGGCTTACGAAGAAAAACATCTGGCTCAATAAATTTTGGTGTGGCCCAAAAAGAAATTATGTTAATGCCTGATACACCAGATTTTTTTGGTTTTCTAACTGCTCGTCAAGTCGTTGATTTAGCACGCTCTCCTTTTTTACAGAATATTCCTGAGGAACAGGTTGAAAAAATAATAGATATAGTCGGATTATCCAACTCAATAGATTTGAAAGTTAAAGGTTTTTCAAGAGGAATGAAGCAACGGCTTGGTTTAGCTACCACAATTATTAGTCAACCTAAACTTATTTTATTAGATGAACCTTGTTCTGCTCTTGACCCAATTGGGAGGCATGATGTATTGGAAATTGTGTCCGAACTAAAGAAAAATTCTACAGTACTTTTTTCAACTCATATATTGAGCGATGTAGAGACTGTATGTGATTCTGTTACAGTAGTCGACCATGGGAAAACTTTATATGAAGGTAGTGTTTCAGGCATTTCTGATGGCAAGAAATCTTTTGAAGATGCTGTAATAGAACTATTAAGGCCAAAAAAGGAGTTATGATATGAATTTGTGGAAGGTAGAGTTAATATTATTATTTAGGAGTTGGCGTGGATGGAGTTTGGTAACTCTATATTTACTAGCATCTATAATGTCTTTAATTACAGGCTATTTTTTAGACAAAGCTGATGCATTAGCACAACTTCCTTATGCTGATGTTATAGAGCTATATATGTCGTTTGTTTTTCCAGCATACATTTTGTTTATTGGACTTGTGGTTTCAAGTATGTCTTTTGATTCAAATCAGAACCTTTCTATATTTTTACGTATGAGGTTCTCTTTTAAAAAAATACTACTTACTAAACTAGTTATTTATGTTCTACTTAGCGAAATTTTATTTCTTATAACTTTTGGAATAACCTTTGTCTTGTCTATGATAATGTTTGATACCTCAGACGCCATTTCAGGTAAATGGTTTTTAATTGGTTTCTTATTTAATATATTTGGCTCGATTTTTTGGATATGCCTTATTACTTTTACATCGGCTGCATTTAAAAGTACCGTTGCCTCTTTACTTCTTACTTTAGCTTTAGTAATCGGCTTTCCTATATTAGTTGGTATTGCCACACCACTTGAATTGGCAGCTAGAGGACTTTTAGAAACTCCTCAAAATGAAGGGAATAATGTTTCCTATGTAGCAAAAATTAACAATTGGTGGCCAACTAATACTTCAGATACTACTAGTTTCTTGACAGTAACAAATTCTGAAATAGCTGCAGATACCATCAATGCTAATTTTCAAGATACTGAGCTAGACCCTTGGTTTAGATTAAAACCACTTATTGTTTCTTTGTTTGTGGGACCATTGTTATGGTTGTATGCATGGAGAACATATTCAAGAAGAGAAATATAAATAATTGAAATTTTCAGAATTTTTTTTTAACTAAGAATTACCCTATGTTAGCTAAACTCATATGTTTTCTATAGAACCGGGGTTGTTATTTTGGGCGGCTAAAAAAGAAGTGTCCTAGCATAATAAGTTTTAATATTAGTTATTTCTTATACTTATTAAAATATCAGTTACTAAAGTAACTAACATGGTAAAGTTTTGGGATGCTATTTGAGTTTGAAATCTTTATAAATTGCCTTGTTATACATGAACGCATTTTAAATAAGTAACGGACCTAAAAGACACGTCCCTATTGAAGCTATTTTTATCTTCCAATTGTTATACATTATTGGAATAAATCAGCTAGTTTTGGGAATGTCCCATCATTTTGTTTGGCTCTTGATTCTGCTGCAGTTTGACTGTTAGCTATTATCCCTTTTACTAAATCTTCATATGGTACTTGCTCAATCTTATAATTATAAGCAATACCAACAACTCTTTCGGTCGGGTATTGGTCTCTTTCTCTACTCATATAACCTAGCTTCACCATAGTGCCCAGAGCATTGTCCAGAACTACGCTAAAAGGTAGATTAAAGAAGTGCATATTGCTTCGAGGTGATAGTTTCTCTTCGGTAACTTTTGGTAATGATGCATTTTCATCTATGATTGCTACAACTCTTTTTTTCCCTATGAATTTAGATTTCATAAACCAATGTTCGTTATATATTTCTTCAAATATCCATTCTTTTATATGTGAACTAGGGAATTGAATATTATAAAGGTTATTACCTTGTGGATTCCCATCTCTATCCATTCTTTCACCATACTTTATCCAACAATTGATTATTGAAGCATAGATGAACATATAGGGCGGCTTGAATTTGGTTGGCTTTTTAGTAAAGTCCTCTGTCTCTCCTAGAACTATTCTATCTAAGCTTTTTGACATGGGTCCATTCATGTTCTTTAGATGTTTATATAGCTTGTCAGATATCCTTATTTGAGGTGACATCCTGTAACCAATCTTTCTCTTGTCCTGTGTGTCTATAGTGTTAATCATATACTAAAATCTCCTTTAGATTTAATGTTTATTTATAATAGTTGTTATTAAGTTTATGTTCAAAATAACATCCTCTTGAACAGTAGATATTCTTATCTCCTCTATTCCTTTTTTGTTTAAGCTGGGCTCTTTTCATATGCCAATCTTCCTTACAATTTCTGCACCTGACATGGAAGTAATAGTAGTTACGATTACAATCTCCTAAACATACTTTTCTAGTCCCCCAATTTTTACAAATAACACATTGGATTTTATTCTTGGTGCTAGGGAATCTTATTCTGCTTGTGTTGATATTGTTAGCTTTTAGAACTTGATGGATGTATGGTGCAGTAACATCATATCTATCTGCTATTTGCTGAAGAGTATCGAATCTATATTCATTCCTAGCTGATATTATTTTCTCTACCTTAGTTACCATTTATTTATTTATTTATTCTTAGTCCATATATATTTCTTTAGATAATCACTACCCTCAATAATCTCTTCAAAGCTTTTTATCCAACTCTCTTTCTTCGGCCGCCATTCTCCAAACATGACTAAATTATTTACTAATCTATCTACTTCTTTTTTAGCTTCTTCATCCACCCACCCTTTTTGTTCATTCTCCATATAGTCTAGGATTTCTTTTGGAACTGATATGGACTCTTCTCCATCCTCATTCTTTACCCTAGGAAGAACTACTCCGGACTTATCTTCCGCTGTGTGTAGAACTGCTTCTAGTTCTCCATTTATTTCTTCTGATTCAATATACATTTGTTATACCTCTTTGTAATACATCATTGTTTAAAACTGCTTGATTTATCATACTTTCTCTTTTCATTTCTCCGGCCGCTAAACTGAAAGATATTATCCTAGCTAGTATTAAATTATCGTAGTTGTTATAAACTGATTTATATAAACTAGTTTTAAATTCTAAGTACGAAATTAATTTATAGTAACTCGTTGAAGAGAGGAACTCTGATAAAGTAGAGGTCGGATGTTCGAGTCATCCCGGGCCCACCATCACTTTCTAAAGTTCATTTCTTTATTATCCTCCGCCTTTTTAATAATCTCTGGAATGTTGGATTTAGTGATATCCACAAAAATATCCATAAAAATATCTATGTTTGAATGATTTTCGGTTAGTTGCAGATAATTGAATAATTAGTCTGATTGATTCATAATTCAATTATTATGTTTTGCAATCAAATATAAAAGCGATAGATTAAGCGATGAAATCGTTGAAAAAATCTATAAAACTATCCCAAATAGAATTTCATACTGTAACAAGGTATTTAATTCGTTTGAATCTAAGAATCGGAAAGATGATTAGATTATTACCGGAAGCGAAGCATTAGAACAACGTAAGGACCCTTGGAAATATTTATGGGAACAAGACAAATAGCGGGATAAAAAATAAGTATCCACAATTTTATCCACTATTATTCTTGGGATAACTGTATTTTTTGAATTTCCTAGAAAAGTCGTATATTAGACTGTTACATAATTTCTATCCGTTTGATTTAATTAAAGAGTAGTTATTATTTACATTTAGCCAGAACTTGTAATTGATAACTACACAATAAGAGGTCTTTCCAATTTTAAATGGAAAGAATTTTTTAAAAAATTTACTCTGTTGAAAAGCTAGATTGCTAATTCTGACATCTTGTATTTGTTTTTATAATTAATGTAATATCTAAATTAATATAGTTACATTCCTGCTTAAGAATTAGGAGATTATTATGAATTTTAGTCAAAAATGGTTTACGGGTTTATCTTTGGTGATTGCACCTATTTTAATTAATGTACTTTGGGTTGTAGTAGAGGGTTTTGATGAGACTGGAGACTTTTCAGCAAAGGCGGAAATATATGCAAAAGCTGCAACCACAAATACGATATTACTTTGTCTTATCTTGATAAGCGTTTTATGTTTAGGACTTTCTTATCTTTTTCAAGCTTCTGATGCTTCTGAGGGTAGTGATAATCCACTTTTCGGTAAAATTTCTTCCAAAATATGGTTGATATTTATTGCTTTATTCACAGGTGTTTTAAGTTTACAAATGTCAACTATCGGGCTCTATGAAAGTGGTAAAATTCAGGAAGCAACAACGGTTTTTATGATTGCTGAAATGTTAGGTTCGGGAGTGTTTCTCCTTATAGGTTTAGCACTAATATTTTTAGGCAAAGCTTTACGAGATGCTAAGAACAAGTTACAACCAAATATTCTATTACATATTGTAAGCTTTGGGATGCTAATCTTTGGAATTGTTATGCTAATTGACACATTTGCTATTACAGGTGCTGATTCGTTAGGATTTATAGGATGGATGGGCTGGCATCTGGTTTCGATTATATATGGCGTTGGTATTCTTATGCGGAAATAATTATATAGGCTTTGTTGAGCTCTTTATTTCGGAAAGTTATAAGACAACATCTTAATATTAAATTATGATGATCTTAATGTTTAGATATGAACTATTTTAAAAAATCAATACAAAGTGGTCTTGAAGAATATTATCAGATACTTAAAAGCGTTTTAGCAAACTTGAACAATAGTGAATTATTCTGGAGACCGAGTTTACAATCAAATAATATTATTTTTTTAGTTTGGCATATGGGATTAGTTGAAGATAATCTGACAAATAAAGTTTTATGTAAACAAGATAGAATTTGGGTTACTGATAAGTACTATGAAAAATTCCCTTCTTTAAAAGATGAAACTGGTTTTGGATTTACATTAGAAGAATTAGATAATTTCCCTCAAATGGATATTGTCTGGTTAATGAATTATTACGATGTAGTAAGAAAAAGAACAGAACGCGTAATTGAAAAAATTACTCAAGAAGACTTGTCTTTAAATTATACTTTTGGTCAAAGACAAGTTTCAGGTTTTTGGATTTTGGGTAGATTAATAACTGAAGAATCTCAACATTTGGGGCAAATCTCATATATCAGAGGTCTGATGAGAGGTTTAAATCATTAAATATCTTTTTTATAATAAAATTTAAATTGCTAAAACGTGTATTTATTAAGATTTTACTGTCTAAACTAAGTGTCCCTAAATAATTCAGACAGCAACATTGATTATACTAAATCAGGTAAATGTTTTGCGAAATAAGCTATAATAAATTTGTTTTACATCATTAAAGTAAATAGAACAAAGCGTCAAAACTATGGATTCCCTTTTTCAATTTGCAGCAATATTTAGTGCACTGACTTGGGCTATGTCTGGTGCAATATTAAAACAAATTAAATTTAATAGATTTTTCTCTTTCCCATTTTTGGAAGCGACAATATCACTCATAATCGTTTCCATAATAATTACACTTATGCAGTATTGGGGGACAATTTTTGACGCGAGCTCTAAAGCTTTTTTATATATGATAGTTGCAACCGCTTTAAGTTGTATAGGGGTTGTTTTTTATGTCATTTCAATCAAACATAATCCTATAGGAATAGTATTCACTCTTTGTGCTGCTTCAACAATTTTGATGACTCTAGTAATAGATTTTCTTATAAATAATGTCCAGTACAATGCATTTCTGATTATTGGTGCTGTTGTTCTTATTACGAGTATTTTTATTATTAATTTTGAAAGTTTTAAAAATTACAAAGAAAAAAACACCCTTGGAATATTTGGAGGAGTTATTGCTGGAAGTGTCTGGGGAATAGCTGTAATTTTAAATGATAGGGCACTTCTTGAAGCCAATATACTAACGGCTTCTATTACTAGAGCTGTTGTGTCAATTATTTTTCTTTTTATTCTTAGTGAATTATTTAAACAGAGAATAGAAATATTAACTAAAAAAAAAGAAATATTAAAAATGGTTATTGCCGGGTCATTAATAACTTTATCTAGCTTGATATGGCTTACTTCTTTAAATGTTACTACAGGATCTCTAACATCAATATTTGGCAATACAGCACCTGTTTTTGCAATAATTATAGGTGCTGTATTCTTAAAAGAAAAAATTTATAGGTCTCAAATTTTAGGAATTTTTTTGGCATTTATTGGAGTATTAATGGTAATTTTATTTAAAAACTAATTACTTCTTCCGCACCAAAATTCAGAGACTTTCTAATAATTAGCCATTGGACTATTTTGAAGAATATTCTAAAATATTCTAAGTGTAATTTTTATGTTTATAATTGATAGATTTTGTATTGGAATTTAGTTTATCGATAAATTTACTTCATCTTAATCATCAATGATGATATGAGGAATAATGCCTTTGAACACCGTTCCATTTAGAATAATCGTGACTAAGACCGGGAGCATATCTTTATCTGTCACCGTAAGTGGTATATTACTATTTATATACATATCAATATTTTGATTATTTAACCAAACTTTTCAAAAATAGCGAGAGTCGTAATAAATAAGAGGTTTTAACCATGTCTTTCAAATTCGTTCAAATGTCTGATCCACAATTAGGGTTTTATGCTTCAAGGCATCCTGACACTGAAGGGATAGATTATGAAATAAAAAATTTATCTAAAGCTATTGCAATTACAAACAAGATTTCTCCAGATTTTGTAATAACTACAGGCGACTTCATGCAAGACAGACTAGAATCAAGTCATGCAGATATTGTCAAAAAAATGTACAGCGAGTTAAATTGCAACTATTATTTTGCTCCAGGAAACGCAGACTTAACTAACACCCCTGAATTTGAAGATATAGAGCGTTACAAAAAACGATTTGGTGTAGATCATTACAGTTTTTATCATATGAATTCTCAATTTATAATTTTGAATAGCTGTGTTTTACAAGATTGGTCCAAAGTAGCAGGTGAAAACTCAAAACAAATAACGTTTCTAGAGCAACAACTACAAAATGGCCAGCAAAACAAATCCTCACATCAATTAATATTTATGCATCATCCTCTTTTTGGAACTGACCCAGAAGAAGACGATAGCCACATGGTACTACCTAAAAGTCAACGAGCAAAAATTTTAAATTTACTTGACCTTTATAAAGTAAGTGCCGTATTCACCGGGCATTGGCATGCCAATAACATATTGACCTATAAAAGCACACAATTAATAACTTCAGGCCCAATCACTTTTCCACTTGGAGAAGATCCTTCTGGAATTAGATTGATAGAAGTAGATGGTGATTACTTAACTCACGAATACATTGAATTATAGCTTTGAACTTTGCTCCCTCTGCTATAAGAAACTTTTAGATATAAATTATCCCAATAGATCTTTAATGCAGATCATTTTTATATATTGTTGAATCTAGTTATTTTATTTATATTCTCTTGAATTCCTAATCTACAATCTGTAATATTTTGTAAAATCAAAAAATTAATTTGATTTTACAAAATAATCATTAGAATGGAGAATAATTATGTCTACTAATCGAGGTGTTGCTTATCTCGGAGATGGAAATGTAGAGATACAATCGATTGATTTTCCAAAGTTATCAATAGGAGACCGTCAATGCCATCATGGGGTTATATTAAAAACCGTTGCTACCAATATATGTGGAAGTGACCAACATATGGTTCGAGGACGTACAACTGCAGAATCAGGTTTAATTTTAGGGCATGAAATTACGGGAGAAATTATTGAAAAAGGTAGAGATGTTGAATTTTTAGAAGTAGGTGATGTTGTTTCTGTACCCTTTAATATTGCTTGTGGTAGGTGCCAAAATTGTAAAGAAGGTAAAACAGGAATTTGTTTGAATGTAAATCCAGCAAGACCTGGTGCTGCCTATGGATATGTTGATATGGGAGGTTGGATAGGCGGCCAAGCAGAATATGTTATGATACCTTATGCTGATTTTAATCTTCTAAAATTTCCTGATAAAGATCAAGCAATGAATAAAATAAAAGATTTAGCACTTTTATCAGATATATTTCCTACAGGTTTTCATGGAGCCTACACAGCAGGGGTTGGACCTGGTTCAATAGTTTATATAGCAGGTGCTGGGCCGGTTGGGCTGGCTTCTGCAGCTTCAGCACAGTTACTGGGTGCAGCATGTGTTATTGTTGGTGATTTTTTCCCAGAAAGACTAGCTCAGGCTAAAAGCTTTGGTTGCGAAACTGTTGATTTGGCTAAAGATGCATCTTTAGCTGATCAAATCGAATCAATAATAGGAATACCTGAAGTAGATGCTGCAGTTGATTGTGTAGGATTTGAAGCTAGAGGACATGGTTCTGATTCATCTGTTGAAAAGCCTGCTACAGTTTTGAATTCAATTATGGAAGTTACTAGAGCTGGGGGATCTCTTGGAATTCCTGGACTTTATGTAACAGGTGATCCTGGAGGAGTAGATGAAAATGCTAAGATAGGCATGTTAGGTATACGTATTGGTTTAGGTTGGGCTAAGTCGCATAATATTACTACTGGACAATGTCCTGTTATGCGTTACCACAGGAATTTAATGCAAGCTATACTTTACGATAAAATTCAAATTGCTAAGGCTACTAATGTTACAGTAATTAGTCTTGATGATGCCCCTAAAGGATATAAAGATTTTGATAAAGGAGCTGCAAAGAAATTTGTTATAGATCCTCATGCCCTAATTGCAAACTAATTTATACATAAAAAATAATAAATACTATTGGTTGATAATATGAAAATAAGTGGACAAAAACCATTTCAATTTATATATCGTGAAGATTTACGTACATTGCCAAAAAGTGCTTTAGATTATGAAGTTAATCTACATGGTGGTTTTGCAGTGGATCATGATTTAGATGGCCGTATTTTTTATGGAATGCCGAACCTAGGTTTAATGAGTATCAGTTCTGATCTTAAATCTCAAGATATCATTGATTTGCCTGATAAAATAAGTTCACTTAATTTTCATGGAATTAAGATATTTACTATTGATAATACTAAACGATTAGTATTATCAGCTAACCTTGATGAAAAAGTTATTATATTAACTCTTGAAGGAAAGATTGATTTTATTTTATCTAGACCAGAGTTTGAAGAATATAAATCTAAATCAAAGATTTTCAAACCAACAGATACGGCTATTCTTAATAATGATCTTTACGTAGCAGATGGTTATGGCTCTAATTATATTTCTATAGCAGATTTGAAAACAAGAAAATGGAAGAAAATTTTTGCAGGCCAAACTGACGATCCAAAAGCCCTTGGACTTTTTGGTACAGCACACGGCTTAAATTTGACCCCCGATGCTAAAAGTCTTTCAATAGCAGATCGTCCTCATTCAAGATTTGAACATTTTACTTTTGAAGGAGATTTTAAAGAATCATTTAATATACCATATGGTTCAAAACCCTGTGGTATTGACTTTATTAATTGGAAAGGTCGTTCATTGGGATTAGTTGGAAGTTTAGATGATCCTATTGAAGGAAAAGCAGCACCTATATATATTTTAGATGGAGAATCTTATGAGTTATTATCTACAATACGTCCTAAAGAAGACTTGGATATTGATATTGCAGATCATATACACAATGCTGTTTGGTATGAGCATAATGGTGAATTATATTTAATTTGCCAAGCTTGGAATCCGGGTTTTTATTTTGTGCTGGAATTAGTTTAATTTATTATGAATAGTGTGAAAATATTATCATTCTTTTTCTTTTAATAAAATAATCATTTGATAAAATAATCATTTGATTTTTAAATCCTTCAAATAGGTAAATCTTTACTTATAATTCTAGCGGTAGTTTTAATCATAAAAGTATTGCCTTCGTTTTGATTTATATAATCGTAGTTTAAAAGATGATAACTATCATTTTTATACTATTATTATTCATTTTCGTAATATATACAGTTCATAACAATTAAAACATATGTGAGGAGTTTAATATGGATTCAAAAGGAACAGGATTAACCTTGGGGCTGGGTTTGCTGGTCGCATTTATAGGTTATATTTTGTGGCAACTTGCAGTCGGATTTAACACTAAAGCTGATGATATTGTAACTATCTTATCTAATAGTGCATCTGGTGCAACTATTTTAAAAATTTCTGCAATACTGATTAGTGTAGGATTAGTTGCACACCTAGGAGGATTGATAAGTACTCGTGGTACAGCATCAGGGACTCTTGAAAGTCTAGGAATAGTTAGTGTTGCTGGAGCAACTGTAATTTGGGTTGCTAATAGTGGTTTAGGTATATCTTTAGTAGAAATGGGTGAAAAATTTGTTGCTGCTTCTGCTGGTGCTCAAGCTGCTGGTGCTGCAGGAGATGCCGTCACTGCCGCCGCTCTTGGCGCCACCGCAACTACTATAGCAACGGCTGGAGGATATATACAAGCAATCAGTGTGGGTGGTGGAAGTGTTGGGGCATTATTAGCTGGAATAGGATGGTTATGTATTGGTTTAGCTTACAGAGGCAGTGATGTCAAAGGAGCTTTATCCTTCATTCCAATGGCATGGCTAGCTGTACTTCAAGGATTAGTTCTAATCGTGGCAGTTATTGTTATAAACAATGTCATAGACGTAGATACAGGTAATCAAGTACAAGGTATTGGTTTCTTACTTATTGTAATTTGGTCTTTACTACGAGGAATTAAGCTAATGGGAGAATCTGACTAAAAAATTTAGATTCATTTTGATAAAAATAATGGATAAAATTATTATCCATTATTTTTATCGGTTGTTAAGAAATATAAGTGCCTAGTTTATTTCTTTAGTTGTGATTGAACCCTTGGGTCAACGGGAAATAGCCAGCCTCTGTTTTTAATAATGGCTATGGATAATTCTGGAGGAATCGCAACTATTATTTCTGGCTCGATAGAAAATCTCCCCGTAAAACCTCCTATTGCACTCCTAGCATGAATTCCTGAATATCCTCCATCATCTTTTCCATTTTTGAAAAATTCTCCCAGTCCTCCAAATATAGACTGCCATCTTAATGAGAATCCATTCATTACTGCAGGTCCAGAGTCAAAATCTACATCAGTAGATACTACCATACCTAATGCTTTAACTGTGTAGAGTACGTCGTTTAGGTCACCTCCTTCATTTCCACATTTAAGAGCCCAATGCAATCTAGTTAACATGTTGTCTGCAATTTTTTGTGCTGCTTCTTGACCTTGCTTAACTCTTTCAGGATCATCATTCATTTGATTTTCACCTCCACCTTGACCAGAAAGATACACAATGCCTGACTCATGAAAAACTACAGATGCTATAGGTAAACCTGCTTTTGTTATACTTGATACATTTTCTTCAAATTTCCCCAAATTGATCCCTAATTGATTGATTCTTTTATAAACATCGAAATTCCTTCTTAATTTTTCAGGAATTATAGAATTTTTGTAAAATTTACCCATTTTTTCTCTCCATATGATTTTTAAACATATTTTAACAGAATAAATATAGATTTTTACATAAATTTGTTATTAAAATTATTCCAAATGTTGATTAATTTATTGTAAAATAAAATTTTACCTAAAACTAATATAATAATGGACAAAATCTATAGATGGCTTAGTGTTATGTTATTCGTCCTACCATTTGTATTAATTTGGTTGGGTATTTCAAAGTGTTCATAATGTATTATTTACAATATGGATAGGAATATATTGAAAACTTCTATTCTTTTTAAATTTTTCTGATAGAGATATAAATATATAATCCAATATCAGGAGAAAAGATGTAATGTACCATTCATCTTTATCTACAAATCCCCTTAATGAGTAGTTCTATTTTATTTATTATGTGATAGAAATTGTCTCAAGAGCAATATTAAAACATAAGAAAAAGTAATAATTATTAATACTTTTCAATCTCTCAAAAATCACAATTTCAGATTATTAGTTTTAGGTATGATCTCCATGATTGGAGGTATGAATGTCCAAATGCTTGCAAGATCACAACTTGGATGGGATCTTACGGGTTCCTCATTAGCCGTGACAATGGTTGGTATAGGATTTGCACCACCTATGTTATTGTTTTCATTTTTTGGAGGAGTAGTTTCTGATAGATTTGATAATAAACACATTATACAACTTGGACAATTAGGTGTTATTTGTATAACCACTTTTATAGCTATTTCAATATTCACTAATACAATTACGATTTATCACCTAGTAATTGTATCTTTATTTCAAGGAACATTCTGGGCTTTTATGATGCCAGCTAGACAAGCAATAATTGCAGAATTAGTCCCTGAAAGTCATTTAAATAATGCTGTTGCACTCAACGCTGCGGGCATGTCTCTAACGACTATGATTTCTCCAGCAATTGGTGGACTTATTTATCATTTTTTTGGTCCAGGCTATACTTACATTTTAATAACTTTATTTTGTATAGTAGCTGTGATCTGTACAAGTATGTTACCTTCAATGAAAAAATCTCCTAAAGAATCAAGAAATTTATCTAAGGAAATATCACAAGTTATAACGCTTGTAAAAAATCATTCGGTTTTGGGTTATATTTTAGGTTTGGTTCTTTTTACCACTTTATTATCTATGCCTACTAGAACCTTATTTGCGCCTTATTCTTCAGAAGTAATTAATGGTGGGCCTTTACAGGTTGGATTGATGCTTGCAGCAATAGGAGGAGGGGCTTTAATAGGTACATTAATAGTTGCTTCACTTGGACAGAATATTAAAAAAGGCAAATTGATACTTATGACTTCTGTTTTATCTGGGACTTCCATTTTATTTTTAGGATTTTCTCATATAACTATATTATCTATTTTGTTATGTTTTTTCCTTGGTCTAGGTGATGCAGGCAGACGTTCACTTAGCCCTTCAATGATAATGGAAAAAACGCCTAAAGAATTTAGAGGAAGAGTTATGGGTATTTATGCAATGAGTTTCGGTTTTATTCCACTAGGAGCTTTACCTTTGGGTTATATAGCTGATCATCTAGGAGTTGATTCTGCTTTTATTACTGCAGGAATAGCATTAATTATTATCTCATTACTTTTTAATAGAAAAAA
Organism: Dehalococcoidia bacterium; assembly: GCA_029940375.1. Lineage (GTDB taxonomy): Bacteria > Chloroflexota > Dehalococcoidia > Lucifugimonadales > Lucifugimonadaceae > TMED-70. The sequence continues at coordinate 18,648 of JAPYUX010000001.1, forward strand.
TGTTAGAGAAAGTTAATGTCTTGATCCACTATTTCCCACAAATATCTACTAGCCAGAGATCTGTATGGCTTCCATTTTGAAGAAATTTCCATCACTTTTTTTTCTGATGGTAATTCATTCAAATTGTATATAATTTGAATCCCCTTTTTTATACCAAGGTCATTAATAGGACAAATGTCTTGATTTTTACCTGAAAACATAAGAAAATTTTCTACAGTCCATGGACCGATCCCTTTTATTTTACATAAAATATCTTTTGCTTTTTGTTCAGGTAGTTTCATAATTTTAGTTAAGTTTAAATTCTCTACATTTATGAGATAAGATAATTTTATTATTGTTTCTGATTTAGCTTTGGAGAGGCCTAAAGTTTTTAAATCATTTACTTCAACATTTGATTGCAATGAATATATCTGTGACCCATAATTATCGATAAATCTGTTATAAATATTACTCGCGACATTTATACTGAGTTGTTGTCCAATGATAGTTCTTACTAAGGAAAGAAACTCTGTAGATTTTCTATAATCATCATTTATTGTAAATTTTTTTTTAGTAAAAAATATAATAAATTTTCCTAATGTTGGATCTTTCTCAATAAGATGATCTATTTTAGATTTATCTATCAATTAATTTAACCTTATATTAATTTATCATTTGCATTATAAAATTCAATTTGTTAGAAATTTACATATTATATTTTATGTTAATCTATACTTTAAATAAAACTATTTTTTTTATAATTTATAACTTATGAATAAATTTTTATGTATATAGATCCAAAAGTTGTTGGTGTAGGAATATTAGAGAAAGAACATAAAATTCTTTTAGTAAGAAGAGGAATTGAACCAGGCTATGGGGAATGGAGCATGCCTTCAGGGTATATAAATCGATTTGAAAAAGTAGAATTAGCTATAGAGAGAGAATTAAAAGAAGAGTGTGGAATAGAAGTTAAAACTGAATGGCTTTCAAATGTTTACTCTGATGCCAAATCTCCTATTATTTTACTAGTATTTAGCGTTTCTTTTATTTCTGGAATAGTTAAACCTTTGGATGAAACATTAGATGCTAAATTTTTTGATATTAATCAATTACCAGAAATGGCATTTGATCATGATAAGTTAATAATTAGGGATTGGAAAAAAAAATTTTATAATTAATTAACTTTATAATTTTCTATCATCCTTCTGACTCTTTTCCATATTGAATCTGCGACTCTATGTTCAGGTTGATCTGCACTAACTATACTCCAAGACCTTCTATTTTTTTTTGCCATTTTAAGATATCCAGAACGTACTTTATTATGGAAATCTAAACTCATGTTTTCAAAACTATTACCCTCATATGTGTTCCGTTTGATTTTCTTTTTCTTTTCTGAAGATAACGCAAATTCAATATTAATGTTTTTATTAATTCTTTCGCCTGAGAGAGAAGGATTCATATCCAACAATATTGTTAAATCAGGATTTAAATTATTGGTAGTTATTTTATTTAGTTCATTTATGATTTCTAAAGAAACACCTTTGCCATAACCTTGATATGCAAGGGTAGAATGTATGAATCTATCCACTATCACTGTTATTCCATTTTTTAAAGCTGGTTCAATAACCGATTTGCATAATTCGGCTCTAGCAGCACAAAATAAATATGTTTCAGCAATTGCATTTTTACTTTTATTATTTTTTACCCATCTTCTTATTTGTTCTCCTAAAGGAGTATTCCCTGGCTCATGTAGAGCTATAGAGTTAATACCTGAATCAACAAGTTTCTTTGCTAGTCTTTTACTTTGAGTAGACTTTCCTGATCCTTCTCCACCTTCGAAAGTTATTAATAAACCTTTTTTTAGAATACTTTTTGAAGATTTACCATCTTCAGGAAGATTGAAAAGTTTAGGATTTTTTTTAATATTCTTATTTGAAATCATTTATCCTCTTTTTTTTATCACTAACCTTCTATTAGAGTTTTTACCTATTGAGGCTGATCCCAATCCTAAGGTTGTTGCGAAAAAATGTTGTTTTCTCCTTATGCTTGGATCTCTTGGTTTTAGTTCAACTTTTATATCGCCTTTTTGGATTTTTTTTTCAGCTATTTTTACTTCATTTAAAGCATCTTCATCTTTTATGTCAACAATAAAATCAGTTTTTTCCGGTTTAGTTTTTTGTTTAATTTTTGACAAAAACCTAATAATTTGGTCATTTGATCCTTTTTTTAATATATGAATTGAAATTCCAATTTTTTCTGCTAATTGGATAATTTTTGGTTTTTTCATATAATGTGATTTGGTAGTAAGAATGATTTGAGCTTTTTCTACTGTTTCTACTATATTAATATCTGTAAAAAGTGATTTAGCAGAATTTTTTAATTTAGATTTTTGGATACCAAAAGGAAATATTTTTATTTTGTTTGAGTTATTTTTTATCACATCATTTTGATTATAGTCATGTGTGGTTATTTGAGTTTTTATCAAACTTTTAGGACTAAAAGGTGTTCCTTTTAATTTTTTTGATTTATTTTTAAAATTCAGCTTAATAACTTCGCCGTTTTCTAAAGATCTAATTTCTGAATTTGCTACTATACCACGCAAGATTTTATCAACAGCTAAAGCAACATCAAAATGTACAGCAACCTTATCACGATCTATAATTTCTACAACAATATCAAATGTGGGTTCATGCTGTCTCTCTAAAACTGATTTTTGACTTTTTCTTCTTCTAGCTTCTAGATCTCCTAAAGTGACTGATTTGGTTCCACCAACTAAATCACTTATAGTAGGATTTATGATTAGATTATCTAAAGTGTTCCCATGAGCAGTTGCTATTAATTGGACACCTCTTTCTGCAATTGTTCTACAAGCATCTGCTTCTTTTTCTGTACTTATTTCGTCAATCACAACTACTTCAGGCATGTGATTTTCAACCGCTTCAATCATTACGTTATGTTGTAAGTCTGTATTTCTTACCTGCATTCTGCGAGCTGATCCTATAGCTGGATGTGGTATATCTCCATCACCTGCAATTTCATTAGAGGTATCTACAACTACAACTCTTTTTTCTTCCTTGTCTGCAATAATGCGAGTTATTTCTCTAATCATCGTTGTTTTACCTATCCCTGGTTTTCCCATAATTAAAATACTTTTTTCACTACCTATGAAATCTTCAATAATTTTTACACTTCCAAAAACAGCTCGACCTACTCGACATGTTACTCCTATAGGTTCTTCTGCTCGATTTCTTATTAGAGAAATACGATGTAAAGTCCTTTCAATCCCTGCTCTATTATCATCTCCGATATTTCCAATTTTTTTAATAACAGAATTTATATCGTTTTGAGTTATTATTAAATTTAAGATTATATCTTGCTGATTTGTATATCTTATTATAGGAGGTCTTCCTAGATCTAAAACAACTTCAATAAGTTCTTTTTCTTTCTTAATTTTTCTTGAAATTTTAATAGGTAAAATTTCAAGAAAAGGTTTTAGATCATCAATTATTTCTTTCTCAGTTTTCATTTTTTGTCAATCTAATAAAATAATCGTGTACAGCTGTTGTTCCAGAAAGTTCCGGATGAAACGAAGTTCCCATTATTTTATTTTGTTTAATTGCTACTATTGTTCCATCTTTCAAAGAAGATAAAATTTCTACATTAGGAGATATTTTTTTTACAATTGGAGCTCTAATAAAAATTCCTTTTATTTTATTTTTTATTCCTTTGAAGGTCAAATCTGTTTCAAAAGAGTCCACTTGTCTGCCAAACCAATTTCTTGATATTTCTGCATCAATTAAATTCATTGGAATTGGATATGGATCAGATAATTTTTCTGCAATACAAATTAATCCTGCACAAGTACCCCAAACTGACATACCATGAGAAATTTTTTCTTTTATAGGTTCTTCAAAACCATATCGGTCAATGAGCTTTTTTATTGTTGTTGACTCACCTCCTGGAATAATTAGACCATCAACTTTGTTCAAATCAGATATAGTTTTCACCTTCAAAGATTCTATACTCAGAGTTTCTAGCACATCCAAATGTTCAATAAAATCTCCTTGTAAAGACAAAACTCCTATCTTGATCTTAGAATCTACCAACCTCTTTTTTCTAATCTTTCTTCAGGATTGATCTTAGACACCTCTTCACCTCTCATAGCGGCTCCTAAGCCTTTTGATACTTCTGCGAGCAAATCTGCATCTTCAAAGTGTGTTGTAGCTTGAACTATAGCATCAGCTGTCTTTTCTGGATTTTCACTATTAAAAATTCCAGACCCAACAAATATTCCTTCAACACCAATTTGCATCAATAATGCTGCATCTGCAGGGGTAGCTACTCCACCAGCTGCAAAATTTACTACAGGAAGTTTTCCTGTATTTTTTATTTCGCATACTAACTCATAAGGCGCTTGTAGATTTTTTGCTTCAGTCATTAATTCTTCGTCATCTAATCGTTGAATCTTTTTTATGTCATTCAAAATTTGTCTAGCGTGAGTAACTGCCTGAACAACATCTCCTGTACCTGCTTCTCCTTTAGTCCTAATCATAGACGCACCTTCTCCAATCCTTCTTAAGGCTTCTCCCAAATTAGTTGCTCCACATACAAATGGCATTTTAAAATCCCATTTGTTGATATGAAATGCATTATCGGCAGGTGTCAATACTTCAGATTCATCACAATAGTCTACTCCTAAAGCTTCTAAAATTTGTGCTTCTGCAAAATGTCCTATTCTTGCTTTTGCCATAACTGGAATAGAGACAGAATCAATTATTCCAGAAATCAATTCAGGAGCAGAGGCTCTTGCAACTCCTCCGTCTTTTCTAATATCTGAAGGGACTCTTTCTAGTGCCATTACAGCAACAGCTCCAGCATCTTCAGCGATTTTTGCGTGATCGACTGTTACTACGTCCATAATTACTCCACCTTTCAGCATCTGAGCAAGGCCACCTTTTACTCTCCAGTCTCCTACTTCCGGTTTTGAATGATCCTTCCAGGTTTGAGATTTTCTATCTTTTAAAGTACTCATATTTTTCTCCTCGGCTTTTTGTTTATTTTATATACGACACCGAACCCGTATAATTATTTAATTTTTATTATACTTTGTTTAGGTAACTGATGTTAATATAATTTTGGCTATATCGATAGTTCTGGCTGAATAACCCCATTCATTATCATACCAACTTACGATTTTAAACATATTTCCCCCAATGTTTAAGGTAGATTTCAAGTCTATTATTGATGAATGAGGATTTTTAAGAAAATCTATGGAAACGAGCTCTTCGTTAGAAACATCTAGAATTCCTTTCATTTGATTCTTTGAATATTCGATAAACAACTCATTTATATTGTTTATATCAGTAGGTTTTTTTAAAATCACATTTAAATCTATGACTGAACAGCTCGGAGTAGGTACTCGGAAAGCCATACCGTCCAATTTACCTTCAACAGATTTAATAATTTTTCCTATAGACTTCGCTGCACCAGTAGTTGTGGGGATTATACTTGTTGCAGCTGCTCGAGCTCTTCTAAAATCTTTATGTGATTTATCTAAAATATTCTGATCGTTAGTATAAGAATGAATAGTTGTCATAAACCCTTTTTCTATTACGTAATTTTCTTCCAAAATTTTTATTATTGGTCCCAAACAATTTGTTGTACATGAAGAATTTGAAATAATATTGTGAATTTTAGGATCATATTTTTCTTCATTGACACCCATTACGATTGTAATGTCATCATCTTTCCCTGGAGCAGTTAATAGTACTTTTTTTACTGATTTACCAAGGTGTTTAATTGCTTGATTTTTTTCATTGAATTTCCCAGTAGATTCTACAACTAGGCTTATATCATTTTCTTCCCATGGAATTAAAGATGGATCATTTTCTCTATAACATCTAATTGTGCTATCGTTGATATACAAATTATTCTTATCAAAATTAATTTCTGCATTTAATTTCCCATATGCAGAGTCATATTTTAATAAATGATAATAAGTTTTAGTGTCAGATCTTCCATTTATAGCTTTGACATTGATATCTAAACGGTTTTCAGAAATAATTCTAAGAATTTGTCTACCTATACGACCAAACCCATTTATTCCAATATTATTACTCATATTCATAATCTAAATTTGTGGCTTTATCTTAAAATTGATTTGCCTGCATATTCTGCTTTATTGCCTAAGATATCTTCAATTTTAAGTAACCTATTATATTTTGCAACCCTTTCTGACCTTGCAGGTGCTCCTGTTTTTATTTGTCCAGCATTAGTTCCTACAGATAAATCTGCTATAGTCGTATCTTCAGTTTCTCCAGATCTATGACTAATGACGCAATTATAATTATATTTTTTGGCAAGTTTTATTGTATTTAAAGTTTCAGAAACAGTCCCAGATTGATTAAATTTAATTAGAATAGCATTTGCAGTATCATTATTTATTCCTTGATATAAATATTTTTCTTGAGTTACAAAAAGATCGTCACCAACTAATTGGGTATTATTACCAGCAATTTCAGTAAATTTTTTCCAACCGTCCCAATCATCCTCACTTAATCCGTCTTCAATTGAATATATAGGGTATTTATCTTTAAGCTTGGAATATTCTTCAATCATCCCATCAGAACTGAGATTTTTATTTTCTTTTTGTAGATGATACAAGTTAGATTTTTTTGAATGGAATTCAGTTGCAGCTGGATCTAGAGCAATGAATATTTGTTCTCCAGCGATATAATTAGCATCTTCAATAGCTTCAATTATTAGAGAAAGAACTTGATCACTTGTTAGTCCTTCTGGTGCAAACCCACCTTCAAACCCTACATTTGTCGATAACTTTTCTCTTTCTAAAATCATTCCTAGACTATGATAAATTTCTGAACCTGCTCTTAAGGATTCCGAAAATGTATCTATTCCAGCGGGTACAATCATGAATTCTTGAAAATCTGTGGATCCTATTGCATGAGCTCCACCATTCAATATATTCAACATTGGTACAGGAAGAATTGAAGGGATTTTATCATTTTCTAATTGAGCAATTCGTTCAAATAAATTTAATCCAATAGTTACGCTAGAAGCTTTTAGTACGGCCAAAGATACTGCTAGCATTGCATTAGCTCCTAGATTTTTTTTCTTTTCTGTTCCATCAATGTCAATCATTATTTGATCAATTTCATCTTGTTTTAAAACATCAAATCCGACTAAGTTTTTAGATATAGTTGAATTAATGTTTTGTATAGCTTTTAAAACTCCTTTACCCTTATATCTATTTATATCTCCGTCTCTGAGTTCTACTGCTTCTCTACTTCCTGTACTAGCACCTGAAGGTACCGAAGCTTGAACAGTGATTTTTTTATCAACTTCTACTTCAGCTAAAACAGTTGGATTTCCTCTAGAATCCAGGATTTCTTTTCCAGTTATTGATGTGATTAAGTTCATTTTTATCCTTAAGAATTATTAATTTCATCAATAATTTTGTTTTGTTCAAATATAATATTTCTAATACCTTCAGTTGCTAGTGAAATTAAGCTATTCAAAATTTTCATTGTTGGTAATTCTTTCTCAGAGGTTCCCTGTATTTCTATTATGTCCAGATTTTGATTAAGAACTAAGTTCATATCAAAATCTGCCTGTGAATCTTCCATATAATCTAAATCTAATAACGGGGTCCCATTTACAAGCCCTGCGCTTACTGCAGCTACCTGATTTTTAAAATACCTATTGGGATTTGTTCCAAAATGATTTCTTAAAGCCAAATATGTGGCAATGTATGCACCGGAAATAGAAGCAGTTCTGGTTCCTCCATCAGCGTTTAGTACATCACAATCTACTGTAATCATTACACCTGATAATTTTTTTAAATTTAAAGCTTGTCTTAAAGATCTTCCTATCAATCTTTGAATTTCTTGAGTTCTTCCACTCATTTTATTTCCTCTATCTCTATTTATTCTTTCATTCGAAGAATTTGGTAACATACTATATTCTGCTGTTAACCATCCTTGATTCTCATTTTTTAACCAATAAGGAATATGAGTAGAAATATTTGTAGAGCAAATAACTTTTGTATCTTCAAAATTTATCAATACTGAGCCTATAGAATTTTTTTGAAAATTTGTTACTATAGATAGATTCCTGGCTTCATCATGTTTTCTATTGTTTTTTCTCATAGTATCATTGTACAAAATTAGATTTATTCTTGTGTTTATTTATATAAATCTTTCAACATTATTATCAAATCAAAATATTAATGGAGAAATATTGAATGAAAATAGTGATTATGGGGGCTGGTTCTGTAGGTGGTTACTATGGTGGAATACTTAAGAAAGAAGGTTTAGACGTTACCTTAGTTTGCCGTGGTACACACCGGGAAGCTATATCATCACGAGGTTTAATAATAAAGTCTCACTGGGGCGATTTTAATATTATGATTCCGAGTGAAGAAGATACAAATAATATTGGAAAAGTAGATTTGATAATATTTACTCCCAAACTTTATTCTAACTATATTGTAATACCTCAGATGGAACCATTAATTCATTCGAAAACCACAATTATCACCATTCAAAATGGTGTAAGTAGTCATAAACAACTGTCTGATTATTTTGGCATAGATAAAGTCATTCCTGCAGCAACATATATAGAGTCTGAAATTTTAGAACCTGGTGTTATTCAACAAAAAGGACCTACAGCTATTATTGAAATTGGCGAAATAAATAAAGAGCATTCAGATCGATTAAATAAAATTCATTCATTATTATCTTCTAAATATTTAAAAATAATAATTTCTGAAGACATAATTTTAAGTTTATGGAACAAAATGATATCAATTGGATCAGTAGGTACAATAATGACTTCATTTAGAAGTAGTTTTATGGAAATTATGAAATTACAAAATGGTGAAGAAATACTTAGCGGAACAATGAGAGAAATTTTCAATGTAGGGAGATCAATTGGTGTTAATTTACATGAAAACATTATTGAAGAAAAAATTAATGATTTAAAAAAAGAAGGAGATGATATAACTGCTTCTCTACAAACAGATTTTACTAATAATAAACCTTTAGAAATTGATTTTATTTTAGGTTATGTGGTTGATTTGGCTAAAGAAAAAGGAATTAATTGCCCATATTCGACAACGTTAGTTTCATCTTTAGATAGATATAAGAAAGGTACCATCAATGAAAAAAATCCTTAAACAAATCTCTCAGTTAAGTTCACAGAGTGTTGTAGATGCTATGAGTATATTACATTGGCCTCAAACAATGATACATGGATCAAGGTCTTTATTTCCTGGAGGAAAAATATGTGGATTGGCTGTTACTTTAAGATTTGTTTTATTCAGAGAAGATCTATTACAAGATCTTCCAAAAGGTTCAGATTCTGCTGAATATAGGGCGTTTGAATTATGTGATCCAGAAAAAGTATTGGTAGTATCTTCAGTAGGTCCATGGGAGTCGATTGGTGGAGATATAAAATTTTTGCGCTTATATCAAAAAAAAGTAGCTGGAATAGTGACAGATGGTTCCATAAGAGATTCAAATAGTATCAGAGACTATCAAATTCCTGTATATGCTCATTCTTCCACTGCCAAACAAGGGCCAGGTGTAATGTTACCGTGGTCAGTAAACGAACCAATTAATTGTGGTGGAATCCTCGTTAGAGAAGGGGATATAATTTTAGGTGACGATGATGGAGTTGTTGTTTTACCTCAAAAAATAAGTTCAGAAGTTTTAGATATAGCTAAAAAAAGAATAGAAATAGAAGAAGTCGTAAAAAATGAATTACAAGTAAATCCTACTTCACCGGGAAAATATTATCCATTTAATGATAAAACATTAGAATTATATAATCAAAAAAAGAAAAATAAAAAAAAATCAAGTAATTTATAAAAATAAATTTATTATAATTGGTATTGGTTAGTAAATTTAAATACTTTACGAATGTGGGGAAAAATATATGGCAAACGAAGCTAAAGCTTTTATGAATGGTAAAAAAGTTTCATTGAAAGATGCCAAAGTAGGAATAATGACTCATGCATTGCATTATGGTACAGCAGTGTTTGAAGGAATAAGAGGTAATTGGAATGAATCTAAAGAAAAGATGATAATATTCAGATTGAAGGAACACTATGATAGATTATTAAGAGGCTCTAATATTCTAAAAATGGATTTGGGTTATACTTCTCAAGAAATGTGTGATATTACAGTAGATTTGGTAAAAAGTAATGGTTATAAAGAAGATATATATATCAGACCATTGGCGTATAAATCTCAAGAGTTAATCGCAAATTTGAAACTTCATGAATTAGAAGATGATTTATCAATAATAGTAATACCATTTGGAGCATATATTGATAACACTAAGCCTATTAAATGTCAGACTAGCTCTTGGAGAAGACCAGAAGATACAATGATGCCCACCGGAGTTAAGCTTGCAGGCCTTTATACCACCAGTATTTTGGCAAAAACTGAAGCAGTATCTGCAGGTTATGATGAAGCTATCTTGCTTAATAACGACGGAACAGTTTCTGAAGGTAGTGGAGAAAATCTTTTCATGATTCAAAATGATGAAATTATAACCCCAACTGAGACAGATAATTGTCTATTGGGCATAACTAGAAATACCATAATTCAAATAGCAAAAAACGAACTGAATATAGATATAAAAGAAAGAAGAATACATCGTTCTGAACTTTATTTATCTGATGAAATATTTCTTACAGGAACTGCAGCACACGTAACATCAGTGGGATCTTTGGATAATAGAACTATAGGAAATGGAAAAGTTGGTCAAATAACTAAAACTCTACAAGATATTTATTTTTCAATTGTAAGTGGAAAAATTGAAGATAAAAAGTATAAATCTTGGCTAACAGAATTTAAGATTTAATTTCGTAATCATTTGATAAATTTTCATCAAGAACTAATTTTGGATTTGTATCGATTAATTGATTTAATTTATTGTTTCCAATTAAAGAATTTAATTCATTTAAAGTTATGTTAATTTGTTCAGAGTTAAGTTCTTGATGATTTTGAAAATCTGTAGCTATAAAGTCATAGTATCCTTTTAATAAAAATTCTCGCGCCGTACTTCCTATTATTTCAGGATAAAAAGAAATCATAGAACCAAGAGATAATTGGAACAATACTCCTAAAGATTTTAGATTATTTATGCTTCCAATATTCTGCAATGTTGGATTTCTTTCAGGGTGTACAATTATGGGAATTGACCCATTTTTTATTAATTTTAACAAAGTTTCTGTGCTTTTCTTTATGCTTTGAAATTTATTTAATTCCACCAAAATGAATCTACTTTTATTTATATGAAAATCAGACGGATTTTCAAAGTGGCTTAAAGAAAAGTTTGATAACAAAATTTCACTTGCAGCAAAATATTTATTTTTTTCTATATTTTTCACAATATTATCAAATTGATTACGAAACAATTTTTCGGATCTTATAGGAATATATTTTTCAGAAATAACAAAAACTATTTGATCAAAATTTACGTTGTTTAAAAACTTTTCATTAATCTTAAAATTTCTTTCAGTCAATTCTTCTATTGCTGTATAAAAATTGAAATTTTTATTGTTAATGTCAATCATTTTTATTACTTAACCCCTTGCTTCAATCATTCTGAATAGTTCTCCATATTTAAAAGGGTACGTGGATGCATAATTATGCAATCTTTTTAGCATTACTTCCTCTTTTGCTGAACCAACGGATAATCCCTGTATTTGGCTTTTATGTTTAGAAAGAGATTCTATCTTTTTTGTTTCATACCCAGTTACATCAATTATAGTATTTGGTGTGTCGCAACCCCAAAAAAATAGATTTTTAGCTTTATGTGGTTTGATTTTTTCATTTAACTGTTCAGGGAAATGTAAATGATCTCTTGAATAAGGATAAATAGAATCCATGACTGTGATTCCAAGATTTCTATGATCCTTATGCAAAAAACCACTAATCCTGAACGGATCGTGAGTAAAAACAGATTCAGGTTTAAATTTTCTAATTAAGAATACCAAGTCAGATAATAATTGTTTATTTGACTCAAGTTCTCCATCCTTATAACCTAGCTCTATTATTTCTTTAACACCTAAAACTTTTGCTGCTTCATCTTGTTCTTTTGATCTTATATTTACTATTTTTTTGCTTGTCATTGAGAGGTTATTAGAACCACTGGAACCAGTTGTTGCTAATACATAGATAACTTCAGTGCCTTTATTGCACCATTTTGCGATAGTTCCTCCTGTGCCAATTTCTGCATCATCTGGGTGAGCAAAAATTACCATAGCCTTTTTTGGAATAAAATTAAATTCTTTTGCTTTATTCATAATATTGTTTCAAATAGTTATTTCATTTATTATCACATTATAAAAAAAAAATTATCATTTATTCTAATAAGAAAAACTAATAATTTTTACTCTGTTAAGGATCAATTATGAAAAAAGATTTAGAAGTCGAAGAAATTATTGATAAAGAAAATATAAGACAAAGAGATTCAGCGATATTTATTGCTTCTGAAAATTATGCATCTGAAGCTGTCAGAAATTATACAGGTTCTATTTTAACCAATAAATATGCTGAAGGTTATCCAGGGAAAAGATATTATGCAGGTTGTGAAAATGTAGACATTGCTGAAAACTTAGCAATAAATCGAGGTAAAGAATTGTTTGAATGTAATCATATGAATGTTCAACCTCATTCAGGCTCACAGGCTAATATGGCAGTTTATATGTCGTTATTACAAACAGGTGATAAAATCCTTAGTTTATCACTTGATCATGGAGGACATCTTTCACATGGGCACAACGTAAACTTTTCTGGAAAACTTTTTGATATTCATAATTATTACTTAAATCAAGATACGGAAATTATTGATTATGAACAATTGGAGAATGTTGCACGAAAAATACAACCTAAAATAATTATTTGTGGCTATTCAGCTTATTCTAGGACCATAGATTTTCAAAAATTTAAACAAATTGCAAAAGAGACTAATTCATTACTAATGGCTGATATAGCCCACATTGCTGGTTTGGTTGCTACTAAGTTACATCCTTCTCCAGTGGGAATCGCAGATATAATTACTTCTACAACCCATAAAACATTAAGAGGACCAAGAGGAGGAATAGCTATGATTTCAAAAGAATTATCAAGAAAATATGATAGAGGAATTTTTCCTATGATACAGGGAGGTCCTATCATGAATACTATATTGGCAAAGGCTGTGGCTTTTAAGGAAGCTTTAAGTAATGATTTCAAGAATTATTCAACAAATATTATTTCTAATTCCAAATTACTTGCCAAAATTTTTCAAGAAGGAGGACTTCGTATTGTTTCTGGTGGGACAGACAATCATCTTATGTTGTTGGATCTAAGAAATATTAAAATAAATGGTTCTGAGGCCGAGGAAAAATTGAATTCAGTGGGGATAATAGTTAACAAAAATGCAATTCCATTTGACCCTCTTCCCCCAAATATAACTTCTGGAATAAGAATTGGTACACCAGCGATCACCACCAGACGAATAAATGAAGAAGATTTATCAACTATTGGAGATTTAATTGTTCAAACTCTGAAAACTCCAACAAAAAAACTATCAATTATAAAAAGTAAAGTAACGAGAATAATGCAAAAATTGCCTCTTCCTTAATAAATATATTGAATTTTTTACTAGTATAATGATGAATGGATGATATAATTTTCTTGTAGTTTTAAAATACATAAAAGAGATAAAAATTGCGTAAATATGAATTGATGTGGATTGTTGGTGGAGATTTGAATGATACTGCAACTGATGATTCAATAAATGAAGTAAGAGATCTGTTAGAAAAAAACCAAGGAATAAAAGTTGATCATATTTCCAGATGGTTACATAGAAAACTATCTTATCCAATAGAAGAGTTTGATAATGGTACTTATTTTATTTCTGTATTCGAAAGTGAACCTTCATCTATAAAAACTTTAGATAACGTTCTAAAGGATAATGAATCAATTATTAGACATTTGATTACTAAAAAAGAGAATTTAAAACCTTATAAATCAAAATCAAAATTAAAATCTGATTAAAGAAGAGATAAATATTGAGTTTAAATCAAATATTATTAATAGGGAATTGTGGATCTGATCCTGAAATGAGATATACTCCTAATGGAGCTATGGTTGTAAACTTTAGTCTAGCTGTTAACTCTTACAGAAATTCTCCTGAAGGTGATCAAATACAAGAAACTGAATGGTTTAGAGTGTCTTGTTGGAACAAAACTGCTGAATCAGTAAATCAATACCTTCAAAAAGGTCAAAAATGTTTTATTGAGGGCAGGTTTAGATCCTCCAATTATACAGCAAATGACGGAACGCAGAAACAAAGTAGTGAAGTAACTGCATTTAGAGTAATTTTTTTGGATAGATCCACTGGAAATGTTTCAGGTGAAGGTATTGCAAATGAAAATAATTCCTCTCAGACAACTCAACCAACTGATGTAAAAGAAAATATCATCGAAACCAATCAAAATGATGAAACCGATGATGTTGAAGAATTACCTTGGTAATAAAAAAATGAAATTGGGAATAAAATAATGACAACATATAATAGACAAAATTCTCGGAACAATTCTCGGAACAATTCTTTTTTTGATTTTAGAACTAGAAAAAAACCAATAGAGAAAATGATTGATGGTTTGCCTGTTGATTACAAGGATGTAGATGTTTTATTGAATTATATTTCTGATAGAGCGAAGATTACTAGTGCTTATAGAATTGGTAACAACGCTAAAGATCATCGAAGCCTTACAGCCGCCATTAAAAGAGCAAGATTTATGGCATTGTTACCAATTTCACATGACCATGAGATAATTAGAACTCCAAAAGAAGAGCCAAAAGCTGAAACTCCAAAAGAAGAGCCAAAAGCTGAA
>JAPYUX010000001.1:33640-182445 GCA_029940375.1 Dehalococcoidia bacterium
CAAAAGAAGAGCCAAAAGCTGAAACTCCAAAAGAAGAGCCAAAAGCTAAAACTCCAAAAGAAGAGCCAAAAGCTGAAACTCCAAAAGAAGAGCCAAAAGCTGAAACTCCAAAAGAAGAGCCAAAAGCTAAAACTCCTGAAGAAAAAAATAAAGAAGAAGATAAAAAATAAAAAATTATTTAATCTGTATCTAAATTTTTATGGTAAATGATAAGCAAAATCTTCATGATAAAGAGAAAAAGGATTCTTTTGATATTGGCAGTCGTAGTATTATTGGATCAAAAAATCGAAGTAGATTTGAATTATTGGCTAAAAATAAAGATGAATCTATTTTATTTAAACCTTTTTTTTATGTGGGCTTTTCTTTGTTTTTGATAATTTGTTCTGTATTTATCTTTTTTTATGTTGTAACTTACGTGATTCCACCTATGAAACAAGCAATAAAAGTAGGTGAAATTACTTATTCAAGAGGAGATGTTGTAAGATTCATAAGATTTAATCAAAGAATGAGTGAAGATTTAGGAGTAGATTTTGAAATTGGAAATTCAGTATTTGAAGCATTGAAAACAATTCTTGAGGGAGAATTAGCGTATCAAGTAGCTCCCAGATACGGCATATCTGTTTCAAATGAAAGGCTAGATAAACAAATTGAAATTTTAATGGGATATATTGATAATGCTGAAGGAGTAGAAGGAAGTAAAGAACATAAAAAAAACATTGAAGAATCTTACAGACAATTTTTAAACAAAACTTCCCTTTCTGATTATGAGTATAGAGAATATGTTAAAAGGACGATCTTTAGAGAAGAACTTCGATCAATTGTATCAAGAGATGTTTCACGAATACAGCCTCATGTAAATGTTTATGAAATAATATTTGAAACTCCTGATTTGTCACTAGTTAATGCAATTGAGAAGCAAATTACTCTTGGAAATAATATTGAAGAAATATCATTAGAATTTTCAGAAGATAAAGGAGTTCTTAGGACAAATGGGAATTTGGGTTGGTTCCCCAAGGGTATTAATCAAGAGTTAGATAGAATTTTTTTTGGACTTAATGAAGATGGATCGAGAACTTTACCTATAGGTCAATTAAGTAAACAGCCCTATTATAAAAATGAAGAGCAGGTATATGCCTTCTACTATGTTTCTGATTATTTAGAAGCAAGAGAAGTAACGGATAAAAATTTTGATCTACTTACTAACGTAGAATTTGATCAATTTATTAATTCTTTCACAGATGAATATAATTTATGGATGGATATAGATAGTGATATTTATAATTGGATTAATTCTAAAGTCCTTTCAGCATCAAATTCAGAATTTATGAAAGATGGAGAAACTATATCTGAATCAGAAGGATTACAAACATACCCCAATTGATTTATCATGTAAATTATAATTATTCATAAAATTTATTTGATAAATCAAAAAAATAATACATGCAAAAAAATTTATTTAATTATTATCAAAAATATCTACCTATAAACGAAAATACCCCTTTTGTGTCTATAGGAGAAGGTTTCACTCCATTAGTAAAGAGTGAGAATTTAAGTGATAAATATAATTGTAATATATTTTTTAAATTAGAAGGCTCTAATCCATCTGGTTCTTTTAAAGACCGTGGTATGTTCCTTACAGTAGCAAAAACTTTAGAGAAAAAGAAAAAAAAGATTATATGTGCTTCCACAGGGAATACTTCTGCTTCAGCTGCAGCGTATGGAGCAAGATACAATCTAGAAACCGTAGTTATAATTCCTAAAGGTAAAATTGCATTAGGGAAGCTAATCCAAGCAATGGCATATGGAGCTAAAATAATATCTATAAATGGTAATTTTGATGAATCTCTACTTGCTGTCAAAGAAATATCTGATTCATTAGATTTTGAAATTGTAAATTCTATAAATCCTTATAGACTTGAGGGGCAAAAAACTGGAGCTTTTGAGATTATAGAACAGCTGGGATTTTCACCAGACTTTCAATTTATCCCAGTAGGGAATGCTGGAAATATAAGCTCCTACTGGAAGGGATATAAACAATTTTATGATTCCAAAATATGTAATAAATTACCCGTTCTTTATGGTATTCAAGCGGATGGGGCAGCTCCTTTAGTAGATAACAAAATTATCAAGAATCCTAATACCATTGCTAGTGCCATAAGAATTGGGAACCCTGCTAGTGCCGATTTGGCAAAGGATTCTATAAATGAATCTTCAGGTGAATTTATTAAAGTTTCAGATGACAACATCTTAGATGCTCAAAAAATAATTGCGAGAAAAGAAGGCATCTTTTGTGAACTCGCTTCTGCCGCTTCTGTAGCAGGCTTGATAAAATTAATTTCAAAAGGGTATGATTTTTCTAATAAAAATATAGTGTGCATTCTTACTGGCAATGGTCTAAAAGATCCCGAGAATGCTCAACAATATCTAAAATCCAACATAATAAAAGCCTCATCTGATCCTGATGAAATCAAGGAAGCAATTTTAAAATACTAAAATAATAATTTGTAATTAAAGAATAAAATTGGAATATAAAAATATCACAAAATATATAATTTCCAAATGGAAACAGAGTATTTCAGATTCAATTTTTTTGACGCCATTTGATTTAATAAGTTGGAAAAAAACATGGATTGATAACTATGGAAAAGACTTTCAAGAGTCGTTTTTTTTTGGCGATAATTATTTTGCTCCTCTAATGAAAAATAATGGAGAAGTGTCATTTATTGCTAGTAAAGATCTATGTGATTATAATAATATTTTGATTTCTGATCCAGATATATCTATAATTCAATCCCTTATTCAGGAAATATTTAAAGATTCAGACACCAAAAAAATTTTTCTTGAATCAATACCTGGAGAATCTCATTTGTTTAACTATTTTAATAATCTTAGCAATGAATTTAAAATAGAGATAATAAATGAGGATGTTGCCCCTTTTCTAGTTCTTCCTAGCTCATGGGAAGAATATTTGAGTTCATTAAGAAAAAAACATCGTCACGAATTACGCAGAAAAATACGACGGTTAGAAGAAACGGTAGAGTTCTCGTCTGGTGATATTTATGATCCAGACGAAATAAATAAAAATTTAGATGAATTTATTTATTTACATAAAATAAGTTCAAAAGAAAAAGAAAATTTTATGAATGAAAATAGAGAAAAGTTTTTTAAAGAACTAATACTTAATCTATCAAAGGAGAACAAAATTATTTATTCTTATTTAAAAGTTGAAAATAAAACCGTTTCTAGTTCAATTTCTTTTTATTTAAGAGACACAAGATATTTATATAATTCAGGATTTGATCCAAAATATAATTATCTTTCCGTAGGTCTATTAAATCATGCATTCGCTATAAAGAGATCTATTGCTAAAACATTTAAGATATTTGATTTTATGAGAGGCAATGAAAGATATAAATATGAACTTGGAGGAATAGATAAATTAATCTATTCAATAACAATTTCTAAATAATGAAAAAAAAAGTCACAATTGTTTCAATACACTCTTGTCCAAATGAAAAAATAGGTTTGGGAAATGCTGGAGGATTAAATATGTATGTGAAAAATTTACATTCATATTTATTGAGTAACAAATTTGAATCAAATCTAATTACTCGAAACCATGGAAATTGTGACTTTGATAAATATTCTAGTAAAGTTCTTCATATAGATAGTAAAAAATCATTTATAGAAAAAGATAAAATTTTCAATAGAATTAAATCAAATACTGATATTTTGATATCTAATTATTGGACCTCAGCAGTTTTTTCTAATCATCATTTTAAATCCGTAAATAAAAAATATCATATTCCCCATACACTTGAGTACCTTAAGAAAAAACATTTTCCTAAATATGAAATGGATTTTACTCGTTATGAATTAGAAAAAAAATCAATGAAAAATTTTGATAAAATAATTTGTTTTTCAAGCTTAGAAAAAAAAGTTCTAATTGAAAATTATAATATTCTACCGCCTAAAATTTTATCATCATCTCCAGGATTTGATTCGAACCTTTTTTTTAAAATTTCAAAAGAAAAAAGTAGAGAAAAAATAAATTTACATATAAAAGATAAATTAATTTTATTTGTAGGTAGATTAGATTTTTTGAAAGGCTTAGATATTGCTATTAATACAATTGTAATTATTAAAAAATTTCATCCTAATATAAAGTTGGGCATTGTTGGAGGGGATTACGGTTCTGAAGCTCAAAAAATTATAGAAAAGGATCTAAATAAAAACAACTTGACTGATAATATAATTTGGTTTGGATCCATTGATCATCAAAAATTGAATTATATATATAATGCCTCAAATATCGTTATCATTCCCTCACGTTCAGAAAGCTTTGGAATGGTTGCACTAGAAGCTTTGGCTTCAAAAACCCCTTTTATAATATCAAATGTTGGTGGAATGGCAGAAATTATACAAAGTAACAAAAAATGTATTTTAGTTGATAAAATTACACCTGAAACTTTTGCTGAGTTACTTTTAAAATTTTTTGAAAATAAATTAAAAATTAATAAAGATGAAGAGAGTAGAATAAACATTCAAGATTATAATTGGGATAAAATTTTTGATAGAATGCTAAATTAATTCTGGATTAACTTTATACCAATTTATGTTGTCATAAGTTTTAAAACCCATTGCAGAATAAATCTTTTTAGCAGCGTGATTTTCATTGTCTACTTCTAGTATGACTTTATTTAATCCTTGATCAAATAAATTTTGGATCGCTATATTTATTATTTTCTGAGCTATGCCTAGTGATCGAAATTGTTTTCTTACACCACACATAGATAACTTACCCGTCGCTTTTTCTTTATAAACGAACATCCAGGCATATGCTATCCATTTTTTTTCCTCATTACATATTACATGAACATTTTTATATGAAGTAGATTTGAGGTTGAGTTCATTTTTTATACTTTCGTAAGTATTGATTTCATAACCGTGATGATCATTAAAACATTCGTTTTGTATTTTAACTAGGCTCTTTATGTCTTCAGAGTTCTCAATATTTTTTAATATTAGGTTATGTAGACTATTTACGTGATTTGTTTCCACATAATCTATTTTTTTTAAATCCATGAGGTTGTAACGTTTAAATATTTTGAAATAGCTACTGTTTTTATTAAACTTGGAAATTTCAGAATCTCTTAATCCTATTTCTATGGAATAATTCTTTTTATTTTTTAATTCTAATAAATATTTACTGTACTCAATTAAATCTTCCGGATTGTAAGACTGAAAAATAATCCTATTTATAGATTTTTCAAATTTAATATAAAAATAATTAAGTATTGTTTTAGATTCTGTTAAAAGATATAAAAATGATTTCTTTTCGAATAGTTCATTTGTTAAACTACCGCAAAATTCCTCTTTTATTTCAGGCCAATCTTTATGACCATGAGGCTTATGATTTTTCATAAAATAAAAAAAATCATCTAAGAGGGTTTCATTATTAGAATTTACTTTTAATAAATCCATATTTATAACTAGAAAATAACACTTTTACATTTATAGCTATTTGAATTATATAGTTATATAATGGATTTAACATTAAGAACAGGAGTAGTATATATTTTTTGGTTCTAAGAGAGTTGATATTTGCTGAAAATCAATAACCAAAACTATAGAACTCGTCTGGGAGTGGTCTTTCTGAATTTATTAAGAAAGAACGTTGGCTACGAAATAGCAAAATAAGAGGTGCAATTGATATAAAAAATATATCTAAGTGCAAAAAAGGTGGTAACGCGGGTAATCTCGTCCTTAAGTTTTTTTGGGCGAGTTTTTTTTTGGAGAATAATATGAGTGAGAATTTGTATAAAGGAAGTGAAATAGTTTGTCAGGCTTTGATAAATGAAGGCGTAGAAGTTGCCTTTGGTATCCCTGGTGGAGCAATTTTGCCTTTATATGGTACTTTGAATAAATATCCTGAAATAAAACATATTTTAACAAGACACGAGCAAGGAGCATCTCATGCAGCTGATGGCTATGCTAGAACTACTGGTAAAGTTGGAGTTGCATTCGCTACTTCAGGTCCCGGTTCAACAAACCTAATAACTGGCTTAGCAACAGCTATGATGGATTCCGTTCCTATTGTTGCTATTACAGGACAAGTAGGAAGAGCAGCAATAGGCACAGATGCATTTCAGGAAACTGATATAACTGGAGCCACATTGCCTGTTACAAAACATAACTATTTGGTTATGAATGCAAAAGATATTGGAAAAACAATCCATGAAGCTTTCTATATTGCAAGGACTGGACGGCCAGGTCCGGTATTAATAGATATTCCAAAAGATGTTTTTGATGAAATGTCGATTTACGATTATAAGAAAGATTCAAAAGTGGAGATTCTAGGATACAACACTTTTGAGAAAATAGATGAATCTCAATTGCAAGATGCAGCAAAATTAATAAATAATTCTAAGAAACCTGTTATTTTAGCTGGGCATGGAGTGATCATTTCTAAAGCCCAAACGAAATTACTTGAACTTGCAGAAAAAGCTCAAATTCCTGTTGTTACAACACTTCTAGGAATTTCATCATTTCCAGAAGATCATATTTTATTTACCGGATTTCCAGGAATGCATGGAATGGCGTATGCTTCTATTACCCTTGATGAAGCTGATTTGATTATTGGAATTGGTTCTAGATTTGATGATAGAATAGTCGGAAATGCTAAAAGATTTGGTATAAATTCAAAAAAAATTCACATAGATATTGATCCTGCAGAAATTGGGAAGACTATAAAAATTGATGCACCTATCATTGGTGATGTAGATACAGTATTAAGGCTTCTAAATCCAAAAATAAACACAAAAACTCACCCTCAATGGTTAAAAAGGGTTGAACATATAAAATCAGAGCATCCTTCATTACTTATACCAGAGACTGATCGTTTATTGGGACAACAGGTTATAAAAACATTGTCAGATATAACAAAAGGACAAGCAATTATATGTACTGGAGTGGGCCAACATCAAATGTGGACTGCCCAACATTATAAATTTATAAATTCAAATTCATGGTTATCATCCGGAGGATTAGGAACTATGGGTTATGAAATTCCTAGTGCTATAGGTGCTCAAATAGGAGCTCCTGATAAGACAATTTGGTCTATTTGTGGTGATGGCGGATTCCAAATGACTATAGGAGAATTAGCTACTGTAGCTGAAAATAAATTACCAATAAAATATGCTATTTTAAATAATAATCATTTAGGTATGATTACGCAGTGGCAAGATATGTTTTATGACGGGGAAAGAAATTCTGAAACTTATACTGGAAATCCCGATTTTGTAAAATTGGCTGAAGCTTATGGAATTAAAGGTATGAGAGTTAAAGATCAAAATGAATTATCAAAAGCTATAATTGAAGCAAATAATCATAATGGCCCAGTAATAATTGATTTTGTTATTGAGAAAGTAGACTATGTATATCCTATGATTCCTGCAGGACAAAGTGTTGATCAATTGATAGAAGAAAATAAGAGTAAATAATGAATAAAGATACTTTTAGTAGAAGAATAATTGTTGCGTTGGTTAAAGATAATCCAGGAGTTTTGGCAGCTATAGTTGGAGTAATAAGACGTAGAGGTATAAATATTGCTAGTTTGGCTGTGGGACATTCTGAGAAGAATCAATTTTCCAGAATGACTTTTGTGGTAGAAGGCCAAGAAAAATCTGTTGCAAACATATCTTCTCAATTAAATAAACTGATCGATGTTGTAGAAGCATCAGATATTAGTGATAAAAATATAGTTTGGAGAGAATTGGCTTTAATAAAGGTTTCTTGTAATCAATCAAAGCGTGTTGAATTATTAGAATTATCTAAAATATTTAGAGTTAATGTCATTGATGTTGGTCTAAATAACATTACATTTGAAATTTCTGGCAGTGATTCTAAGATAGATGCATTTGTTGAATTATTGGAAGAATTTGGTATAGAAGAATTAATGCGGACTGGAAGAATTGCAACTCTAAGAGGAGCTACTAAAGTAGGAATGAAAGAAGGCGAATTTAATTCAAAACATAACTCTGATATTTATTTGTCTAAAGAGGGAGAAACTGGTTCGGTATAAATTAAATAAAAAGAAAGCATTATGGCTAAATTATATTATGATAAAGATATAAATGATGAAGTATTAAGAGACAAAATTGTTTCTATTATAGGATACGGATCTCAAGGGCATGCACATGCTCAAAATCTTAAAGACTCAGGTTTTAATGTAATTGTTGGATTATATAGTGGTTCTAAATCTAAAGATCAAGCTGAAGCTGATGGATTTGAAGTATATAGTATCGCTGAAGCAGTAAAAAAATCAGATTTAATAAGTATGTGTATACCTGATCCAACTATGAAAAAAGTTTTTAATGAAGATATTAAGGAAAATTTATCAGAAGGTAATATTTTATTGTTTGCACATGGATTTGCGATTCTTTACGAAGAGGTAAAACCTCCTGATGGTATTGATGTAGTGATGATTGCTCCAAAAGCACCAGGTCATAGAGTTAGAGCTGTTTATGAAAGAGATTTAGGAGTACCTTGTTTAATAGCTGTTGAGCAGGATTTTTCTGGATCAGCATATAACATTGCTCTTGCTTATGGTAAAGGTATAGGTGGTGGAAGAGCAGGAATATTAGAAACTACATTTAAAGAAGAAACTGAAACTGATTTATTCGGTGAACAAGCTGTTCTATGTGGTGGAGTAACGGCTTTAATTAAAGCTGGATTTGAAGTATTAACTGAAGCTGGTTATCAACCAGAATCTGCTTATTTTGAAGTTTTGCATGAATTGAAACTTATAGTTGATTTGATCTATCAAGGAGGACTTGAAGGAATGAGATACTCTGTTTCTACTACAGCCGAATATGGAGATTATACAGTGGGTCCTAGAATAATTAATGACTCAGTAAAAGATGCTATGAAAGAAGTTTTGGATGATATTCAAAGTGGTAGGTTTGCTAAAGAGTGGATAGCTGAAAACGATGAAGGACTTCATAAATATAATGAGTTACGAGATGCTGATTTAGAACACCCAGTAGAAAAAATAGGTAAAGAATTAAGAGATATGATGCCATGGCTGGAATCAACTACCTAATTTCATGAAAGGCTTGAATTGAATACTAAAAATAACGACAAGTTAATAGTTTTTGATACTACATTGAGAGATGGAGAACAGTCTGCTGGTGCTTCGTTAACGTCACAAGATAAATTTAGAATAGCTGGACAACTTCAGAAACTAAATGTTGATGTTATTGAAGCGGGATTTGCAGCAAGTTCACCTGGCGATTTTGCTGCAGTTAGAAAAATTTCATTAGAAATTGAAGGACCTACTATATGTACTTTAGCCCGAGCTGTAAAATCTGATATTAATTCTGCAATTGAATGTGTAAAAGATGGACTGAAACCTAGAATTCATACTTTTTTATCTACTTCAGATATACATCTTCTACATCAAATGAAAAAAGACAGAGAATCGATAATGTTAATGGCTGTAGATGCTGTAAAAAGAGCAAAAGAATTTATTGAAGATATTGAATTTTCTCCAATGGATGCTTCGAGGTCTGACCCTGAATATCTATACATAATGCTTGAAAAGGCAATAGATGCTGGAGCTACTACTGTAAATATTCCTGATACCGTAGGATATTCAAATCCAAAAGAATTTGGAAATTTGATTTCAGGAGTTTTTAACAATGTTTCCAACATAAATAAAGCGATTGTAAGTGTTCATTGTCATAATGATTTAGGAATGGCTGTTGCAAATAGTTTATCAGCCCTAGAAAATGGAGCAAGACAGATTGAAGGATGCGTTAATGGATTAGGAGAGCGAGCAGGTAATGCAGCCCTGGAAGAAGTCATTATGGCTGTTAAGACAAGACCTGATCACTATGAAATTTCTTCCGATATAAATACTGAAGAAATAGGTGCAACTAGCAGATTAATATCAAATATTTTTGGATTTCCAATCCAATATAATAAAGCAATAACAGGGCAAAATGCATTTAGACATTCTTCGGGTATTCATCAAGATGCTTATTTAAAAGAAAGAACTACCTTTGAAATCATGCATCCAGATGAAGTAGGTTGGAGAGGTGATGCAATAGTTTTAACAAAAGTTTCAGGCAGAGCAGGCCTTAAATCTCGACTGGAATATTTAGGATATAAAATAGACGATGAAGAACTAATAGAAATATTTAAAAATTTTAAAAATTTAGCTGATCAAAAAAAGGAAATAACAGATCAAGATTTAGAAGCTTTAATGAGTGAATTCCATAGAGAACTAGATACCACTGAAAGATTTAAAGTTGTAGATTTGGATGTAATATGCGGAAATAAACAAAATCCTTCATCTACTATAACTCTAGAACTTCCCAATGGAAAAACTAAAACTAGTACCAAATCAGGAACAGGTCCTGTTGATGCGGTATGTAATTCTATTGATTCAATAATAAATGAAAATATTACTCTTACTGAATTTGCTGTATCTTCAGTAACTGAAGGGATAGATGCTTTAGGAGAAGTTACTATAAGAATTGAGAAAGATGGAACAATTTACACAGGACAAGGATCTGATACTGATATTATTGTTGCTAGTGCAAAAGCCTATGTCAATGCAATAAATAGATATTTGATCATCCAATCATCAAATTAAAAAAATCTAAAGGTTACGATAGGAGAGATAAGAATGGATGAAAATTTAACTATGTTTGAAAAAATATGGAGAAAACATATTGTTTCTGAACCCACAAATCAACCTTCTATCTTATATATAGATTTGCATTTAGTTCATGAAGTAACTTCGCCCCAAGCATTTGAAAGCCTGAGATTAAACAAACGAGAAGTGAGAAGACCTGATTTAACAATAGCAACTGTTGATCATAATATAACTACAGATGAAACAAGAACTCAAATTATAAAAGATAAAATAGCTAGAAAACAAGTAGAAACTATCAGAGAAAATTGTAAAGAAAATAATATTGAGCTATTTGACGTTTGGGATAATGAACAGGGAATTGTACACGTAATTGGTCCTGAACAAGGATATACCCAGCCTGGGATGACTATCGTTTGTGGTGATTCTCACACATCAACTCATGGAGCTTTTGGAGCTTTAGCTTTTGGAATTGGAACTTCTGAAGTCGAACATGTCTTGGCAACACAAACTCTAAGACAAAGAAAACCAAAAACCATGAAAGTGGATTTTAAAGGTACGCTGTCTAAGGGAGTAACAGCTAAGGATATGATTTTAAAATTAATTGGACAAATTGGTACTGCTGGAGGAACAGGTTATGTTATAGAGTATTCAGGAGAAGCAGTTCAAAATCTTTCAATGGAAGGAAGGATGACAATTTGTAACATGTCAATTGAAGGAGGGGCTAGAGCTGGTATGATTGCTCCTGATAAAATTACTTTTGACTGGATGAAAGGTAGAAATAAAGTACCTAAAGGTAATGACTGGGATAAAAGTGTTAAAGAATGGAAACAACTAGAAACTGATAACAAAGCAAAATTTGATTCCTATATTGATTTAGATTGTGATAATTTAGAACCTTATGTAAGTTGGGGTACTAATCCATCACAAGTTTTGCCGATATCAGGTGTAATACCTTCCCCGGATGATTTTAAAGAAATACTTGATGCTCAATCATGTCAAAATGCTTTAGTATATATGGGATTAAATACGGGATCAAAAATAACAGATATCAAATTGGATAGAGTTTTTATTGGGTCATGTACAAATGCAAGAATTACTGATTTAAGAAGTGCGGCGAGTATAGTAGAAGGTAAAAAAGTAAATAATAATGTAAGAGCTCAAGTTATGCCTGGTTCTACCCTAACTAAATTACAAGCGGAAAAAGAAGGAATTGATAAAATATTTAAGTCTGCTGGGTTTGAGTGGAGAGAGTCGGGATGTTCAATGTGTTTAGGAATGAATCCAGACATACTTTCTCCGCGAGAAAGGTGTGCATCCACTTCTAATAGAAATTTTGAAGGTAGACAAGGTAAAGATGGTCGCACGCATTTGGTTAGTCCTGAAATGGCAGCAGCAGCAGCAATAGAAGGTCATTTTGTTGATGTAAGAGATTGGAAATAATAAAGGTTCATTTGTGAAAAAGGATAGAATAAAAAAATTCGACCGACCGTCAAATTATTCATCAAAAATTAATAAAAAAGAGACGAATCGAATATCACTACTTGGAAGAATTTTTGGTTCACAAAAAGAATTAGATGTAGCAAGAGAAGGCTTTTTTAGCAAATATAATTTTGAGTCAAATCTTAATCCATTACGAATCTTATCTATATTATTTGTTGTCTTGATAGTGATGTCAATCTCTTTGTTGTTTGTAGAGAGAAGCAATAAAAATACTTATATATATTGGAAAAATAGTGGTATATCAAATGTTCCTCCACAGAGTATATTAGAATTTGATGAAGTTATTACTTTTTCTCAAAAGGAAAATTATAATAAATGTAATACAAATAATCCAATTAACATATTAGAAGGAATTTGTGATGAACCACTAAAATATGTAAATAAAATGAATGAAACTCAATCGAGAGCTCAATTATTTTATGTATTTCATTTTATTATCCTTTTCTTAATTTTTTTCCCGTTGGGTTCATATGTGCATCGCGCTATAAGAAATATAAAAACACTAAAATATAATACAAATATATCTGCAGAGAAAAGTCTAATTTGGACTTATTTTTCTTTCTTTATATTCATTTTTTTAATTTTTTTGGCGCCTATCATTTCAAGTAATTTTTATATTCAGTTTTCCGTTATATCTGTCTCTTTTTTGTTTCTCTTTCAAAAGGTTTATAAAATTATACAAGAGTTATATTTAGGAAGTAATATGAACAATAATTTTGATAAAAGTAATTTTATTTTAAAGAATTTTGGAATTATTACTTTCCGAGGAAAACTTTGGATTCTTTTATTTATAATGACATCTTTTTTTAATCCATCTATTATATCTAGGTTATGGATTAATGAAATTATAACAATTAATGATTTGATAGTTGCGACTGATTATATGATTTATTCCACAATTTTGATGGCGAGCTTTGCATTTATTTCAATCTTATTTATAATAGATATTTATAAGTTACAAGAAATAAAACGTCACTTAAATGGTTCCATAACTATTGACCCTCTAGAAACGAGTTAAGATTTTGGAAAAATTTATAAAACATACTGGATTAGTTGTACCTTTAGATAGAGTTAATGTAGATACTGATCAGATCATTCCAAAACAATTTTTAAAAAGAATTGAAAGGACGGGATTTGGTATATTTGCCTTTTATGATTGGAGATATTTAGAAGACGGAGTCCCAAATCCAGATTTTATTCTCAATAATAAGAAATATGTAGGTTCATCAATACTCATAGCAGGACCAAATTTTGGATCCGGATCAAGTAGAGAACATGCACCCTGGGCACTTTCAGAATATGGATTTAAAGTAATAATTTCTAACAGTTTCGCAGATATTTTTCGTAATAACTGTATGCAGAATGGACTGATTACTATTGAATTGTCAAATGATAAAATTGATCTTCTTATGAGTAATGCCATTAAAATAGATAATTATAAATTAACAGTTGATTTAGAAAATCAACAGATTTATGATCAATTTGGATTTGAATCTATATTTGATTTTGATGAATTTAGAAAAGAATCTATACTAAAAGGATTAGATGATATAGGCCTTACTCTTAAATTTGAAGAGGATATTAAAAGATACGAAATTAACGATGCAAAAATCAGTTAATTCATATTTCGTATAAATATTGATAAAATAGAGTAGTTTGATAAAAATTTAAGGAGTTTTATGGAAGCAAGAGTATGTGTTTTAGCCGGAGATGGTGTAGGAAAAGAAGTAACAACAGAATCGATGAAAGTATTAGAGGCTATTTGTAAAAAATATGACCATAATTTTGAATTCATTCATGCAATTGTTGGAGGGGCAGCAATTGACAAATTTAATAATCCTTTACCGGCCGAATCAATGAATCTTGCACTAGGTTCCGATGCTATTTTGTTTGGAGCAGTAGGTGGACCAAAATGGGATGATCCTCTTTCAGAAATTAGACCAGAAGATGCTATACTCCAATTAAGAAAAAGATTAGGATTGTTTGCAAATCTAAGACCAGTAAAAGTTTATCCGGAATTATTGCATTCGAGTCCGTTAAAACCTGAATATCTAAAAGATGTTGATTTTGTAATAGTTAGGGAGTTAACGGGAGGTCTTTATTTTGGAAGACCTAAAAGACGAAGTGCTAGTACAAGAGGCAGAAGAGCTGTAGATACTTTGGCTTATTCGGAAAAGGAAATTGCTAGAGTAGTTCGTGTAGCATTTGAATTGGCAAAGTCTAGAAGAAATAGACTCCATTCTCTAGATAAAATGAATGTACTGGAAACAGGGAGATTATGGAGAGAAATAACAAACGAAGTAGCTCGAGATTATCCTGAAGTTGAATTAATTCATATGTTGGCTGATAATGCCGCTATGAAAATAATTACTGAACCAAGTGTTTTTGATGTAATAGTAACAGAGAATAGCTTGGGTGATATTTTATCTGATGAAGCTTCTGTGATCACTGGTTCAATGGGAATGCTCCCATCAGCTAGTTTGGCAGCTTCACCTCCTCCTCCAGGGAAAAGACGAGGTAGAAGAGGAAGACCTGCTTTATATGAGCCTATTCATGGATCTGCCCCCGATATAGCTGGAAATAATATTGCAAATCCAGTGGCTTCTTTTTTGTCTGCTTCTTTAATGCTTCGTTGGTCATTCGGTTTACATGATGAAGCTAATGAGATAGAAGATGCTATTAACAAAATCATAAGAGAAGGCTATAGAACTGTAGATATCGCAGGAAAAAATGATCATAAGTTATCTACAAGTCAAATGGGAGATCTTGTTGCTGGATTAATTACTAATGGAGCAAAGTGATAAAGTAAAATGTTAAAACCAGATAACTTTTTACCAAATTTAGATACTAATTATATTATTAAAGAATTATCTGATGATGTTAGAATTTTTAGGGATAAATGGGGGATCCCTCATATTAAATCAAATAAATCTGAAGAACTTTTTTTTGCTCAAGGTTTTGTAACTGGTCAAGATAGATTGTTTCAGATGGATTTAGATAGATTGAGATGTCTTGGTAAATCTTCTGAGTACATAGGGAAAAAAGGTGTTTCAAACGATAAATTAAACTTAAAAAGAAATTTTGAATCTGTAGCCAAGGCTGATTTAGCTAAAGCATCTATTGAAGCAAAAGAAATGATTCAAAATTTCACCAAGGGTGTTAATTTTTACATTTCTCATCTTGAAAAATTACCATTAGAATATCAACTGATTCAAAAAGAACCAGAAAAATGGGAAGACTGGCATTCTATATTAGTCTATAAAATTCGTAATGCTGCAGAAGGTTCATTCAATGGCAAATTATTTTATTCACAATTAGCTAGTGTTGTAGGTGGTGAAAAAGCTGCTAAGTTGATTCCTGGTTATTTTCCAGGAGCTTTGTTAACACTACCGCCTGGGAGTAAATTTAAAGGAGAAATAGAAAATGCTGTTAAAGAACTAACTGAAGCCGCAGAAAACTTTCAATCTATTGGAGCAATTGATGGAGAGTCGAATGGATGGGCTATTTCAGGAGATAGGACTTATTCAGGGACTCCACTAGTTGGAGGTGATTCTCATAGGAATTTGGATACTCCTAATGTATATTATCAAGTTCATCTCAAGTGTGATGAATTTGAAGGAATGGGTCATACGATTCCTGGTTATCCTGGATTTATGCATTTTGCTCATAATGAATATGTTGCTTGGGGAATGACTCACGGGGGTGCAGATACTCAAGATCTTTTTTTAGAAAAACTAAGATATTCAGAAAAAAAAATTCAACAATTCTACAATAATGAATGGATAGATACTAAAAATTTCAAGAAAAAAATAAAACCTAAAAATATGAATGAAATTGAAGTAGAAATTATTGAAACAAAAAATGGTAATGTGATATTTGGAGGCCCAAACAAAGGATTGGGAATTTCTTTATCTGATCCAGGAGGAAAAAAAGATGGAACATATTGGATAGACTCTGCTTACCAAGCGATGGTTTCCAAATCTGCTGATGATTTGGAACAAGCTTTTGATAAATGGACTGATAGAACTAACAATTATCCATACGCTGATGTAAATAAAAATTATGGATATAAATTTGCAGGAGCTGTTCCTATTAGAGACATTCAACATCAATGGGGGATAGCAAAAGGATGGGAAAACAAATATTCAGTTAATCATGAAATTCCTCGTGAAGAATTGCCTAAATCAAGAAACCCTGAATCCGGTTGGGTAGTAACATGCAATCAAAAAGTTGTCGATTATGATTATCCATATTTTATGTCAGTAGCTTTTGCTCCGGAGTATCGCGCGAAAGTTTTAATAGAATATATAAATAAAAACACCAAAAATCTTAAGATAGAAAATATGCTTGAAATGCATAATCAAACATTTTCTATCCCTGCTAAAAAAATAATTTCTTTTTCTAAAACAATAAATTATGATGTAATCAACCTAACTGAATTAGAAAAAATGATTGTAAAAAAAATGCATAATTGGGATTTTTTGATGGATAAAAGTAGCCCTGAAGCTTCTATATATTCTGTAACTAAAGAAAAAATTATAGAAGAAGTTATAAATTTAAATTATGGTACATTAAATAAAGAAACCAATGAATGGAAAAATGTTGGTGCTGTTTCACACGTTAGGAGATTTTTAGTACCTTTGATTAATGAACACATTGGTAATCCGCAGAGCCATTTAATAAATGGAAATAATAATTGGGAAGATATGTTTGTTAGATCATTCCGTAAAGCTATAGAATTTTTGAAGAAAAAATTTGGTGAAAATGTCAATGAATGGAAATGGGGAAATTTACATACAACAAATCATGAACACCCTTTGAGCAGTGAATTCGTAGCATATGCAAATATTCTAAATCCTAAAAAAGTACCTGCAAGTGGTGATGGGGATACTCCATTAGCTGGAAGCACTGACAAGAATTTCAAAATTGTAGCAGCTTCGGTAAATAGATATGCTCATGATCCAAGTAATTGGGGAAATAGTAGATGGATTGTTCCTCTAGGATCATCCGGAAATCCTGGTTCAAAAAACTATAGTGATCAATTAGAACTTTGGGCAGAAGGTAAAACTATACCACAGTTATGGAATTGGGAAGAAATTATGAAAACATGTACTGAACAAAAATTAATTGCAGGTTAAAGGAACCTTTGTCATTCAAATTTCACTTTAACATTTCCTATTTCTTCTATTTCTATTTCAATAGTGTCATTTTTTTCGACCCAGTACGTTTGTACTAGTGATCCTAAAGAAATTAAGTCCCCAGCTTTTGGATAATTATTTTCAGAAAAGTTGAAATTTAAAAACCATTTAAGAGCATTAATAGGGTCTTCCAAGATATCAGATCCGATTCCTTTTCCAATATTTTGTTGATTGGTTTTCATACCTCCTTTAAGATTTTTTAAATTTTCAAGTTTAATTTTTTTTGAACCCTTCCCAAAAACAATTGAGGATGCAAAAAAATCATCTGCTATAAGAAGAGAAGTTTTTTCATTATTATAATTTTCCCATCTATTATCTACTATCTCAATTGAGGGAACAACTCTTTCAACGATTTCATCTAATTTATTATTATTTTTGGAGTAAACATAATCATCTGAAAGTATCACTGCAATTTCACATTCTACACCAGGATGAACAAATTCATCAAATTTAAGAATGGTATCGTTTTCAGTTACATCCTTTGTCATAACTCTACCAAGGCATGGAGAAGGTATATTTAAATATTTTTGCATAACTGGGGTGGTACATCCTATTTTCCATCCAGAATAGGAGTAATTTTTTGAGAAATGTTTAAAGATATCATTTTGTATTTCATAACCCTGAGTTATACTTATATTTTTCTTTTTGTCTTCAGGTATAGAAATTTTAATTTTGTTTTGCCTAGAATTGATAATAGTTTTTGAAATAATATTCATAAAAAAATAATTTATACTGTAATTATGAAAATAATAATACCTAGAATAATAATTTCAAAGTTATTTGAGCATTCCTTATTAGAAGATCCTAATGAATGCTGTGGATTGTTATTAGGAAATGATGAAAAAGTAATAGAAATTAGAAGTCTTAAGAATGTTCATGATAAACCTATGACTAGATATGAAATAGATAGTAAAGAAATAGATAAAGCTCAAAAATATTGTGATAATAATAATATGGATATTTTGGGAGTTTATCATTCTCATACTCATTCACAAGCATATCCGTCGCAAACTGATATAGGGAAAGCACGAGAAATTAAGGATTTTTTTGATCCATACTACATATTAATTTCATTAATAGAAAAAACAAGACCAATCATAAGGGGATATAAAATTGATTTAGAAGGTGTCACTGAAATTATTGTTGAACACGATGGAGAAGCTTACATAAGTACTACAATGAATTCTTAATAAGAAACCACTCTAAAGAATCTGACAAAGCAATCCAACTAGCTTCAATAATGTTACTCGATGCACCTACTGTAGTCCATGATGATTTATCGTCTGAAGATTCAATAATAACTCTTACTGTAGCACCAGTCCCAGTTCCTTCTTCAACGACTCTAACACTATAATCAGTAAGTCGTACAACATTTATTTCGGGATATATATCTATTAAAGATTTTCGTAAAGCATTATCTAATGCTGCTACTGGGCCATTTCCTTCTGCAGCCGTGTGTAATTGCTTATCATTAGTTTTTATTTTCATTGTTGCTTCTGATAATATTGGATGTTCTGAATTATCTTCTCTCCAACCTGTACCTAAAGAAGATCTTCTTTTGTTTTCTACTAAAACCATAAAATCAATAAGTTCAAATTTTGGTTCATAATTAGGTAAATTTCTATAAATCAGTAAATCTAAAGATGAGGCGGCCAATTCAAAGGCATAACCTTCAGATTCTTTTTCTTTAATTTTTTTTATTATCTTTTCAGCATCATTGGAATCCAAAATATTATCTAAACCAAGCTTTTCTATTCGCGTCATAACGCTTTTTCTTCCAGACAATTCTGAAATTGATATCGAAGAATTATTACCAACCTCATGAGGATCTATATGTTGAAATGATTTTGGGTCAATTAAAAATCCTGCTGCATGCATTCCTCCTTTATGTGTGAAGGCATTTTTCCCTACATATGGTTGAAAAGGAAATGGTCTTTTATTTGCAACTTCTGAGACGAAATGAGAAACTTCAGTTAGAAGTTTTAATTTATTTTTTGACTTAACAGCATTTTTACCCATTTTCATCTCTAAGTTGCCTATTATGCTTATCATATTGGCATTTCCAGTTCTTTCTCCATATCCATTTATACAACCCTGTACTTGATAAGCTCCAGCATCTACCGCTGCTATGGTGGACGCTACTGCTGTATCAGTATCGTTATGAGCGTGTATACCAATCAAAGTCTTACTATCAAAAAGTTTACAAATTTCTCTAGTTATTCTAGCGATTTCATCAGGTAAAGTCCCTCCATTCGTATCACATAAAATCAATCGTTCAGCTCCAGCTTTATAAGCAGCTTTTAGACATTGAATAGCATATTCGGGATTTTCTTTATAGCCATCAAAAAAATGCTCTGCATCAAAGAATACTTTTTTATTTTTAGAATGAAGAAATTTTACTGAGTCTGAAATCATGTTGATATTTTCTTCCAAAGAAGTTTTCACTATTTTTTCTGCTTGATAAGCACTAGCCTTTCCAACCAATGCAACATAGTCAGTATCAGCTGACAATAATGCGTTTATAAAAATATCTTCTTCTATTTTTATATTTGGTTTCCTAGTTTGTCCAAAAGAAATTATTTTTGAATTCTTTAAATTTAACTTTTTAACCCTCTTGAAGTATTCATCATCTTTAGGATTAGAACCAGCAAATCCTCCTTCGATAAAGTCCACACCTAGTTCATCTAATTTTTCTGTAATCAATAATTTTTCTTCTAGAGATAAATTTACTCCACTTTGTTGAGTTCCATCTCTAAGAGTTGTATCGTATAATTCTATTTTTATATTATTTTGCATGGTATAAAATTTATTACGTAAAACGTTTTTTTGTTAATAATAATAATATCGTCAAATATGAAAATAATCTAACATTTTTTAGATAAATACATTTGTAAATAAGGAAAATATTTTGAGTGAAAATTTTAAAAACCTAAATTTTGCTAAATGTTTTGAAATGCGTTCTAGTACTATAGGAGAACCTGGGAATAGAACTTTTTCATTAGATTTTTTTTGTTTAGATGCAACAGTTAAAATTTGGATTGAAAAACAGCAATTAGCCTTATTAGCTCGAGAAATAACAAAAAACCAACATAAAGAAATAGATAAAAAAACTAATACAAAATATCAGAAAAGCTCCTTGGAATATGAATTTAAACTTGTAGATTTTTTAATTTCTAATAAAACGGAGAATAATAATATAGAGTTCCAATTTTTAGGAGAGAATAAAGAACAAGAATCTTTTGTAATAAAATTTGAATTTAACAATTTTTTATCACAAAAATTTGCCGAAAAGAGTTTTGATTTGATTTCAAAAGGCAGACCTATTTGCATGCTTTGCTTCAATCCTATTGATGACGATGGTCATTTTTGCATAAAAATGAATGGACATATTGAAAATGTCAAAATTAAATGAAAAATACATTGATTTAGAGACTAAACTCTTGAATTTTCATATAAAAAGTACTCAAGAATTTAAAAGAGGTTCTAATCATATTTTTTTATGTAAAATGTCTAATTTGAAAGAAAATTTTTATGCTATATATAAACCAAAAATAGGCGAAAAACCATTAAGAGATTTTAAGTATGGAACGTTATATAAAAGAGAAATAGCTTCCTATAAAATTTCAAAATTTTTAAATTGGCCTAATTTACCTCCTATTGTTATTCGGGATGGAATCTATGGAGAAGGAAGTTTCCAATTTTATATTCACCACGATCCTTCAAATAATTATTTTGACCTTTATAAAAAATATAAAAAAGAACTAGAATTAGTAGCATTATTTGATTTGATAATTTTAAATACCGATAGAAAAGCTGGTTCTATTTTGATAGACGAAGATAGGCAGATTTGGTCGATAGATCAAGCTCTAACGTTCAATGCTTATACAAGAATACGAACAGTAATGTTTGAATATAACAATAGATTAATTCAAGACAAACAAATTAAAGAAATAAAAATTTTGATTGATAATCTAGAATCTGAATCGATACTCTTAAATTCACTTAATGGCTTACTTGATAAAGAGGAAATTTTATCTTTGTTAAAAAGATGTAAACAAATAGTTAATTCTAAATTTTTTCCAGATCTAGATCCCTATTATAATGTTCCATATCCCTTAATATAATTTATTTAAAATAAATTTATAAAAGGGAACTTTTTTTTTCTTCCATTCGGTTTGATATTATTCAATAAAAATTCTGCATGTTCTCTTTGACATGCCATAAATTTACCTCTCCAATTTTTCAATTTATCTAATTCATATAAACCGTTGTTGAAATATTTATGCCATGGGTTTATATCTTGCCATGTATTATCATTCATATTTCCAAAAAATATTTTTTTATTAGATTCTTTTACTAATATCCAAGCTGCGGCAAAATCCCAGATGAACGCATATCCACTTAAAGCCAATTGTGCATTACCGTTTGCAACTAAAGCTAATTCTGCAGCTGTAGAACCTAAATTTCTCATTTCTCCAGAAAATTTTAAAAAATTTCTTTTTATTCTATAACTCCTTTGAAAATAAGTTGGAGCAAATGTAATTAAACCAGCAGAAGGTTTGAAGTCTTCTACCAAATGTTTTTTAAGAGAACTAGATTGTAACCCTGAGCCTTCATAAGCAGATATAATAAAATTATTTTTCCAAGGTAAACCAATTCCTCCAGCTACAATATTTCCCTTAAACATAACCGCTATAGATACCGAATACAAAGGTAAAGAATTTATGAAATTTTTTGTCCCATCTATTGGATCTATAATCCATAAATAATCAGATTTAACATTTTTTTTCGATTCTCCCTCTTCTCCTAAAATTGCATGCTTAGGAAACTTACTATAGATTGTTGAAATTATTAGATTCTGAGTTTTTAAGTCAATCTCAGTAACTGGATTGTCTCCAGTTATTTTATTCTTATCTTTTATTTTGTAATCGATATTTTCAGATTTTTTTATTAAATTTAATGACTCATCAATGACTTCAATTAATAAATCTTTTATACCACTAAGGCTTTCAGTTATCATTTTTAAATTTCTTTCATCACTATAATAATAATTAATAAATTATTTAATAAACAAAGAAACATTCTTTTTTTTATAATGTTTAAGCTATTTAGTAAAAATTTTCTTAATGACTTATGGGCAAATTTACAAATTCTTGCTTCCATTGATGACTTACAATCAAATGAAGTAATAATTGAGTCTAAATCTGGTATATTAATAGATGCTCTTTTGAAAATTAACTATCCAAATATAAAAAATAAAAAAGTTTCAAATATTAA
Source organism: Dehalococcoidia bacterium (assembly GCA_029940375.1). GTDB lineage: Bacteria > Chloroflexota > Dehalococcoidia > Lucifugimonadales > Lucifugimonadaceae > TMED-70. The sequence continues at coordinate 56,279 of JAPYUX010000001.1, forward strand.
TAATTTTTTAGAAGATATTTTATATGATCAAAAAGAATCACAACGTACAAAATTTGAATTAATTGAAGATTCACATAATATGAATTGGATAATTTTGAATGATGCAAATCCACACAAACTCTTTTCTTCATTGTACACGGTTATAAATGCTTTATTATCAAACAATTCGATTAAAAGTATCATAGGATTTGTTATTAAAGTGACAATAAATTATAAAAATATTCATAATGAAACAATTTATTTAATTTATCGAATGGATACAAAGTCATTTTATCCTTTTTGTTCTACCTCTGATGAAATTGGAGAACAAGATAGAGAAAAAGAAAATTTGGTTTACCTTTATTTAAAGAAAAGTAAATTTAAATTGGAAAATAATAAGAAGAAATGGTTAGGTATATGGGGGATACCATTTTGAGTATATCAGTAATAGGGGGAAATATTAATTTGCGTGATATTTCAAAATTTTCTAAAAGATACAAAACTGAATTTATTGATAATTTTTGTTTAGATAATCCACCAAAAGGTTTAATTATTTCTGAAAAATTAAACCTTCGAACTAAATTATATATAAAATCAGCTTTAAAAAATAAAATCCCTATTCTTGCTTATCAAAAAGGTTTTACTGCTCTTATTGAAAATTCTATGAACAAAACATATGAAAATAATAACAAACAATCAGACTACTTATTTCTTAGTCCTGGAGCAAAAATCTCTCATATTATTGGTGGTTCTGGGTGGATTAAAACAAATTTTTTGCCTGTTAGAGAATTGAAACTTAATAATTTACCAGAAAATTTTTTTGGCTCAATTATGTCAAAAACAGGGAATATAATAGCTTACGAAAGATCAGGTAGTGTTTGGATATTTGGTATTTCTTGGGATATTTTTGATTCTATAAATTTACCTAAAGGATTTAATAAGATATTTACAGTATTTATAGATAAATGTTACGATAAGTCGCTTTAATTTATCATATTACATGATCTCGCGCGCTTGCGCGCGCGCGTGGGAAAATATAACTTTATTAACATAAGTTTATTTTTTTTAATGAGGTAAGAATGGTAACTGATAATATAGGTGAGATAAAAAAAGTTGAAATTCAAGATGAGATGCGTACCTCTTATCTAGATTATGCAATGAGTGTTATAATTTCTCGTGCTCTTCCTGATGTAAGAGATGGATTGAAACCAGTACAAAGAAGAGTTTTGTACGCTATGTACGACCAAGGAATGAGACCTAACTCTTCTTTTAAGAAAAGTGCTAGATTAGTCGGTGAAGTTTTAGGTAAATATCATCCTCACGGTGATAGCTCTGTTTATGCTGCTCAAGTACGAATGGCTCAGCCTTTTTCAATGAGACATCCCTTAGTAGATGGACAAGGAAATTATGGTAGTGTTGATGGTGATACTCCTGCTGCAATGCGTTATACCGAATGTAAACTTTCTCCTATCACAGAAACTTTATTGAATGATATCGAAAAAGAAACTGTTGATTGGACTGATAATTTTGATCAATCATTGAAAGAACCTTCTGTTTTACCTGCTATATTACCTAATCTATTAGTTAATGGGGCCTCTGGAATTGCGGTGGGAATGGCTACCAATATTCCTCCTCACAATCTGAGTGAGATATGTGATGGTATTTCCTTGGTTATAGACAATCCTCAAGCCAATGTAGATGATTTACTCACTGTTGTAAAAGGCCCTGATTTTCCTACAGGTGCAGAAATATGGGGTACTTCAGGAATAAGAGATGCTTTTTCTACAGGTAGGGGAAAGGTTATGGTTCAAGCAAAGCATTTAATTGAAGAAATGAAAAACCAAGATAGAGAAAGAATAGTTTTTACTGAAATTCCTTTTCAAGTTAATAAATCTACTTTGGTTATGAAAATTGCTGAATTAATGAAAACAAAAAAAATTGAAGGAATCTCTGAAGTTAGAGATGAATCCGACAGAAAAGGTATGAGGGTAGTTCTTGAACTTAGAAAAGGGGCATCTTCAAGTCTAATTCTAAACACCCTTTATAAACATACTCAATTAAGATCTTCATTTTCTGTGAATATGATTGCATTAGTTGATGGAACTCCACAAGTTATCAATTTAAAGCAGTCAATTTCCTATTACATTAAATTTAGAGAAGAAGTTATACGAAGACGTTCTGAGTATGATTTAAAACGAGCTCAGGCTAGATTGCATGTGTTAGAAGGTTTAAGAATCGCTATTGAAAACCTTGATAAAGTTATTGCGTTAATAAGAGGTTCAGCTGATGTGGAATCTGCTAGAAATTCTCTTATTCAGGAGTTTAATTTAACTCAAATTCAATCACAAGCTATTTTGGATATGCAACTTAGAAGATTAGCTGCTTTGGAAATAGAAAAAATAGAAAAAGAATATAAAGAATTATCAGAATTGATTGAAGATCTCGAAGATTTACTTTCAAATCAAATACGTATAATGAATTTGATAAAAACCGAAACTTTACAATTAAAAAGAAAATATGGTGAAGAGCGAAGATCTATAATCCATGAGATGGATTTGAAAGAATGGAAAAGAGAAGACATGGAGCCACATCAAGAAGTGGTCATAACTTTGTCTATGGGTGGGTACGTAAAGAGGATATTGTCTAGCACATATAAGGCTCAGCATAGAGCAGGGAAAGGTGTTAAAGGTCAACGAATGACCAAAGATGGTGATATAGTCCCCTATATACAAGTGACTGATACCCATGATACTTTACTGTTTTTTACTGATAAAGGTCGAGTATTCTCACTTAGAGTATTTGAACTTTCAGCTGATCAATCTAGAAATTCCAGAGGAACACCTATTGCAAATGTTTTGAATTTGTCAGTGAATGAGAAAGTTACAGCAATGCTTGCTGTATCTAGTCTTCTTGAGAATATCTATTTAGTCATGGTTACGAAGCAAGGAAAAATAAAAAGAATGCATTTACCTTTGCTTAGAAATATGAATAGAGCTGGACTTAATACTTTTAAACTTACTAAAGATGATCAGTTGGTTTCTGTATCTTTGGCTGACCCAGATGAAGATATAGCAATTATAACTAGAGATGGCTTGTCAATAAGATTCCCTTCTTCACAAGTAAGACCCACACAAAGAGGGGCTGGAGGAATTAGAGGAATCCGAATAAATTTAAAAGATATTGTGGTCTTTAGTGATGTAGTAAATCCTGATGGATATCTTCTAATTATTGGGCGTAGAGGAAAAGGTAAATTGAGTGCCTTTAGACATTATAAATCTCAAAACAGAGGTGGAAAAGGATTATTAACCTTAAAAGTTACATCTAATACTGGAAAAGTTGCCGCAGCAGCGATAGTAAGTCCAGAAACCTATGAAGATGAAAAAGATAACATAAGTGAAACAAATGGTACAAAGAAGACTGATGGGAACCTTTTTGTTCTTACTGATAAAGCCCAAGTTATTAGGACAAGATTGAGCGAAATAAAAACAACAGGAAGGGTTACTCAGGGTGTAAATGTTTTAACTCCTGCTCCAGGAGATGCAATAAGCGGAGCAAGAGTTTTGGAGAGTAGAAGAGAGACAAGAGAAGAGATAGATCCAAAAGATTTAGAAATAAACAACTCATCAGATGAAATAGAAGACTCATCAGATGAAATAGAAGACTCTGACGAGGAATCAAAAAAAGATGAAGAATGAAGAACTTTATCGTGAATCTTGGTCTTTGTTCCCTACTGGTGTCTCTGTTGTAGCAGTTCTAGATAATAATAAGAACATTCATGGAATGACGGCTAATTCTATTTCAAGTATTTCCTTGAATCCAAATATAGTTATGGTTTCAATTGGTATGGAACGATCCATAAAAGATCATTTCTCAAAGTCTAATTCTATTTCAATTTCTGTTTTGGCAAGTGATCAGACTGGAATTTCAAATCATTTTGCAATTTCAAATCGTACAAATTTTTTGGAAAATAACAAATTTTTTCAATTTTCAAATGAATACTTTTTTATTAAAAAATGTTTAAGTTTTTATTTTGGGAAAATAATCAAAAAGCATAATATAGGTGACCATGAAATTTATTTCATCCAAGTGAAATATTTTAACTTGTTTAAAAAGAAAGAACCCTTAGTATGGTACAAAGGAAAATTATCTAAACCAATATGTTAAAAGTTGCTTGTTTTTCATTGGCTCCACTATATCAAGATATAGTTTTGGGGGGTAGTCAAACTATTTTAAACCACATTATATTAGGTTTCAAAAAGCACGGATTTCTTGTAAGAGTATTTTCACCTTTAACAAATGATTCATCCAATACTTTTATAGGTGATGTGAAAATTGAATCTATTCTTAAATTAAAAGATTCATTCCCATCTCCATTTGAAGTTCCACTTTTTGATATAAATCAAGTCGGAGAAACTGTAAAAGAAATAAGTAATTGGGCTGATAGAATATATTTACATGGTGATGGATGGATTTTGAGAAAAGATTTTGCAAATAACCAAATTATAAGTTCAATACATGATTTGATTTATCAAGAAGCGATTACTTCTGTATATGAATTGCCATCCAATAAAATCATCGTTCCCTCGCAGTATCTTTATGACACTATAAAAGGATCTTTAACTGAAGAAAAATTTAATTCAAAGAATTTAACTATTATAGAGAATTGTATAACTAATTATTCTATAAATCCAAAATCAAATGATTCGAAAAACCTTACTCTTTTATTTCCTCATAGACCTGATCCTCGTAAAGGTTTAAATCTAGCTATTGAAATAGCTTTAGGATTTTCAAAAATGAATCATTGGAATAAAGTCATACTGAAAGTACCAAAATTTAATGTAATTTATGATAAAGATTCCAAAAACTCATCCAATTATGACGATGATTTATATGAAGAATTTATTAATAATGATGGAATATTATTATTCCATGATTGGATCCCTTCTAATAAAATGGCGGAATATTATTCTTCGGGAGATCTTACCTTGTGTCCAGGAAACTTTATAGAATCTTTTGGCATAGTACCCTTGGAATCTGTAGCTAATTTAACGCCTGTCCTTTGTAGTTCAGTCGGATCTTTACGAGACTATAAAAATATATCTGGGATAGAAATAATACCTTATTCAGACGTCAAAGAATTTGTAAGAAAAGGCGAATTGCTCTTACAAAATGAAAACAAAATTATTGAAGGCAAAGAACAAATACTAAATAATTTTTCATTAGATAAAATGATTGAAAAATACATATTAGCTATTACTTTCCCAAATAAAAAAACAAATGAGAAATTTTCTTTTGATTATAAATTAGAACTTAATAACGAAACATATTATTTAGCTCCTTGGTGTTCAATAGAAAATACAAAAATATATCATGATTATTATGGTTGGATGGATAAATTTGATGATCAAATAAAAATTACTTCAAAAAATAAAATAATTATAAATAATAACTTACTGAAAGAAGCTTTGAAAGAAAGAATTTTAATACAACAATCTTAGCTTATGAACCCAAAGCAAATTTACTCAATTTTGTGTACAATTAAACTTTGGTTAATAACAATAAGGTGATTTCATGGATTATGCCATAATGAAAACGGGTGGTAAACAATATCGAGTCAGAGAGGGAGATACTCTAGATGTTGAAAAAATAATTGGAGATACAGGTGATAAAATTATTTTTGATCAAGTTTTAATGACTTCCATAAAAGGGAAAATTGATATAGGTAAGCCTATAGTTAATGGAGCAATAGTTAATGCAACTATACAAAATCAAACCAAAGCGAATAAGAAAATTTCTTTAAGATTTAAAAATAAGACACGACATAGAGTTAAGACAGGTCATAGACAAAAAATTACAAATCTTTTTATCGATTCAATCAGTCTGAAAAAAACAAAGGTTAAATTAAATGGCTCATAAAAAAGGTGGAGGAACAAGTCGAAATGGTAGAGACAGTAATAGCAAACGACTAGGAGTTAAGGCATTTGGTGGAAAATTTGTAACTGCAGGTTCTATTGTTATTAGACAAAGAGGAACAAAATTTGTTCCTGGAGAAAATGTTGGGATGGGTAGAGATCATACTTTATTTTCAAAAATTGATGGAATAGTTTCTTTTGACTGGGTTTCCAAAGATAAGAAAAGATTGAATGTACTTTCAACAAATGGAGATAGTAAATGAAAAAAGATATTCATCCAAAACTTTATGAAGCTGAAGTAGTCTGTATGTGTGATAATAAATGGACAACTTTATCAACTAAAGAAAAATTAACCGTTGAAATATGCAGTAACTGCCATCCAGCCTGGACGGGTGAACAGAGGATTGTTGATACTGAAGGTAGGGTTGATAGAATGAAAAGACGATATAACCTTTGATAATTTATAAGAATGAATAATAAGCATTTTTATGGAGGGCAAGCAGTTATCGAAGGAGTGATGATTAGAGGAAAGAATAACTGTGTTGTTGCCGTAAGAAACAACGAAAATAGCATAGTTTTAAATCAAATAAAATTACCATCTATTTCTAAGTCATATTTAAAAAAAATCCCTTTCATTCGTGGATTTATAATTTTAATAGAGATGATGATTATAGGTTATAGATCATTAACCAAATCATCAGAAATTATTGAAGAAGATGATCTTGAAGATATTTCAACAATCAATAAGATTTTTTCATTTGTTTTTAGTACCTTTTTTCTATTGATTATTTTAACCTTTTTCTTTTTAGTACCTTTGTTTTTATCTGATCGATATGTTTTTTTTAATGATAATTTTATTGTAAATAATTTTATAGAAGGAATGATTAGATTTTTATTTTTTATAGCATACATTTTTTTAATAGGATTGAATAAGGATGTAAAACGAGTATTTGCATATCATGGTGCTGAACACAAAACTATCGCCGCTTATGAAAAAGAGTTATCGACAAAGATGATTGCTAGTGAAGAAAATATAAATATTATTCAAAAATATAAAAAAGAACACCCAAGATGCGGGACTAGTTTCTTGATGACAGTTATCTTAGTTTCAATAATAGTTCATGTATTCATTCCAAGAGAACCTGTCGCACTTTTATATTCTTCTCGTTTGTTTTTATTTCCAATAATTGCTGCTTTATCTTATGAGATAATTAGATTTTCTAGTGTTTACTCTAACTCAATGATTTCAAAATTTATATCCTATCCAAATTTAATGATGCAAAAACTGACTACCGCTGAACCAGATGATGATATGGTTGAGGTTGCGATATCAGCTATAAATGAATCAATCAAATTAGATGAAGAAAATAACTAATCAATTTGAATAATCATTCTTTTTTGTTTCTTTCATGAAGTTTTAAAATTATTTCTGATAAAGATATGTTTTCATTGGAAAGCAAAACAAGTAAGTGATAGAGTAAGTCTGCTGATTCTTCAATAAGATTTATTTTATTTTCTGCTAGTGCAGCAACAATAACTTCAGTAGCTTCCTCACCTATTTTTTGAGTTATTTTATTCTTTCCCTCATTGAAAAGTTTAGCAGTATATGAATTTTTTGGTTTTTCTTCTTTTCTTTTTTGAATAATATCTTCTAGAATGCCAAGAGAAAATTCTTTCTCTAATACTGATTCGTCAAGAAATTTAAAACAAGAATAATTTGAAGTATGGCATGTAGGACCTTTTGGATTAGCTAATATTAATATTGCGTCGTAATCACAATCAATAAGTATTTTTTTTACCTCTAAATAATTTTTAGATTTTTCACCCTTTTCCCATAGACGTTTTCTAGAACGTGAGTAAAACCATACATTTGGACCTTTAAGTGTCAATTTATATGCTTCGTCGTTCATGTAGCCTAGCATAAGAATAGTTTTAGAGTTTTCATCTTGTACAATTACTGGCAAAATTTCATTGTTTTTAAAATCTGGATAAATCATAAATTTTTGAATAATTCTAATATTTGTGTTAGGTTTGAAACAACCAAATAACCATTATTGATATATTTCTCATTATATACTTTTCTGGTTATCAAAATCGGTTTCATTCCGATACTACTTGACCCTATGACATCATCATATTCTTTATCTCCGACATACCAACAATCTTTTGATGCAAATCCTATTGTACATAACATTTGATTAAATATTGTTGGATCGGGTTTGTAACATTTTGCAGATTCAGATGATAATAAATACTTAAAATCAAAATCTATTTTATTTATAGCAGGATTTAAAAATGCATTGTCTGCATTTGAGATTATGCCAATATTTGTATATTTAGATAATTCATTTAATATTTCAGATGTATCGTTATAAGGAACGTTATTAGCCATCAATTCGATACATTTTTCAGCGGCTTTTTCAGAAGAATATTTAAAGTTTAATTTTTCAAATACAAGATCAAAGCAATTTTCCCATGCTTCTTTGTAAGTTTTAAAAGGAGGGTTTTTATCTATGTTTAATATATTGGTTCTTGTTTCCCTAAATTTATTTTCTTCAACCTTCCAAATCTCCCATAATTTTTTTCCTGTTATATTCCATTTTCCGTCTTTTACCATTCTTTCAAAAACAAGTATCCATTTCTCAGTCTCATTATTTATTAAAGTTTCAAAACAATCGAAGAGTATTATTTTGGGGATTTCTAAATAATTTTTCATTTCCTAATATTTATATTATTTTTTTTTAGAAAATCTTTTGTTTCTTTAATTGTAAATTTACCATAATGAAATGTACTAGCAGCTAGTACTGCGTCTGCCTTGCCTTTTATAAGTGCATCAAGGAAATGCTGCAGTTTACCAGCCCCACCGGACGCTATAACCGGAATGCTGACAATTGTATTGACCTTATATAATAATTCATTATCATAACCTTCATGAGAACCATCTCTGTCCATACTAGTCAATAAAATTTCTCCAGCTCCTCTTTCTTGTACTTCCTTTACCCATTCAAATGCATCAATTTCAGTTTCTGTTCTACCTCCATGTGTATAAACTAACCATTTATTGTTATTTATTTTTTTTACATCAATAGCTGCAACAACACATTGGGAGCCAAATTGTTTGGAACATATATTTATCAATTTAGGATTATTGACAGCCGCAGTATTGACTGAAACTTTATCTGCTCCTGCTTCTAACATAAGTCCCATATCTATAGAATTTTGGATTCCTCCTCCTACTGTTAGAGGAATAAATACATTTGAAGAAACTTTTTTTACTACATCAACAATTGTTTTTCTTTTTTCGTGACTAGCAGTTATGTCTAGAAAAACCAATTCATCAGCACCTTCCTTATTGTAGAAAACTGCTAATTCTGTTGGGTCTCCAGCATCTTTAATGTTCTTGAATTTTATGCCTTTTACCACTCTTCCTTGATCTACATCTAGACAAGGTATTATTCTTTTAGTCAACATATTTCAATTATATAAATTTTATTCTAAATTTTTCAGAGCGTTTTTTAGATTGATTTGATTAGTGTATAATGCCATGCCTATTATTGCACCATCAATGTTGATTTTTTTTAATTTAAATATATCCTCTATTGATGAAATCCCACCAGCTATTATTAATTCCTTTTTACTTAATTCTCTAAATTTTTTTATGTATTCAAAATTGGGTGCTGATAAAGTTCCATCTTTTTCTATATCTGTATATATGAATGATTGAACACCAATTATTTCTAGTTCTGAAATCAAATTCTTGATACTTTTTTTTGTATTTTTTAACCAACCAGATGTTTTAATTTTTCCTTTTAATGCATCTATACTCACCACAATTTTATTGGAATTAAATTCATTAATAGTTTTTATAATTTCTTGTTGATTATAAATAGCGGATGTACCAAAGATTATTCTATCAACTCCTATGTCCAAATATAGTTTAGCTTGTTCATAAATTCTTATACCACCTCCAATTTGGATCTTTAAACTTGTTTCTTGTATAATTTTTTCTACAATTGTAATTATTTTTGTTTCACCTTCTTTTGCACCATCAAGGTCTATAATGTGAAGGTATTTACTACCTGCATCTTCAAATTCTTTCACAACATCTAAGGGATTTTTGTTGAAAACTATCTCGTCATTGTAATTACCTTTAATGAGTCTTACACATTTTCCGTTTTTAATATCTAGTGCAGGATAAATTTTCATTTCAAACCTGACACTAATTCACTGAAATTTTTATAAATTTTCAATCCATCAAAAGAACTTTTTTCAGGGTGAAATTGAAATGCATATAGATTATTGATTTTTATGCCAGAACACATTGATACTGAATATTCAGTTGAACTTATTATTAAATTTTGATCTTCAGGGACACAATGATAAGAGTGAACAAAATAAAATTCAGAATTATCTTTTATATCATGAAATATCTTATCTTTCTTTACAATTTCTACTTGATTCCAGCCCATATGAGGAACCTTAAATTCTTTTTCATTAGAATTTTTTTGAGGAATTTTTTTTACTTCTCCTTTTAGAATGCCCAAACCTTCAATTTGGCCTTCTTCAGATCTTTCAAATAAAATTTGCATTCCAACACAAATACATAAAATAGGCTTACCTGAATTATAAAAATCCAAAATAACCTTATCTAATTTCAATTGGGATAAGTTTTGTAATACGGTATCTGTTGAACTTACACCTGGAATAATTATACCCTTACTGTTTTTTATTTCTTGTTGTGATGAAGTTACTAATGTATCAGGATTGTAAAGATCTATGGCTTTTTTAACACTATGAAAATTTGCTGATTTTGTGTTTATTATGGATATTTCTGGCATATTACTCTGTGGCTTTAAGGTATTCTTTTTCTCTATCTACATATCTAGCTAAAGTATAGAGTAGATCACTTAGTCGGTTAAGGTATGAAAGAATCATTTTATTATTCAGGAGATTCATATTTTCTATGGAAACAGCTATTCTTTCGGCTCTTCTACATATAGTTCTAGATATATCTATGTAGGATGACAATTCACTAGTTCCTGGTAAGACAAAATAATTTATTTCTGGGAATAATTTTTGATATTTATCTATTGATTTTTCTAATTGATCTATCATTGTTTTTTTTGTAGTTTTGTATTTTGTTTTCAATTTGTTATATTTTTCTTTTGTACATGCTATTTCAGTTGATAATATAAATAAATTTCTTTGTATTTTTATTATTATTTCTGAAATATTTTTTTCAGTTGATACTGAATATGCTAATCCTAAAAAAGAAATACATTCATCAATAGTTCCATAACATTCTACTCTTATATCATTTTTTGCTACTTTTTCACCAAAAAGTAAAAATGTGGACCCATTGTCTCCGTTTTTTGTATATATTCTAGTCAAAACTTTATTTTATATTTTTTTTTTTTGTATAATAATTATTATATTGTCTTAAATATAAAATAATACAAGTTATATTATTTAGAAATAAATTATGAATAAAACAGAACATATTCCTCTAAATACAATAAAAATATCTCAAAAAGCAATTAATAAAGTTAAAGAGTTTGCAAAACGAGATTCTCGAGAGAAATTTGGTCTAAAGGTAGCTGTTCAAGGTGGAGGATGTTCTGGGTTGCAGTATTTGCTTGAAATAGTTGATGGTCCTGATAAAGATGACAAAATTATAATTGAAGATGGCCTTCAAATATATGTTCCAAAGAAAGCCTATGTTTTTCTGGCTGGAACCCTTTTAGACTATTCTGACGGACTTAATGGAAAAGGTTTTGAGTTTATGAATCCAAATGCAAAATCATCTTGTGGATGCGGAGATTCTTTTTCAGTATAATTTATGAATCCTATAGAAGAAATTTTAAAAGAAATTCCAACTCCCAGTTTTTCTGTAGATAAATCGACGATTATGTATCGTATGGAAGGGAAACAATCCATTGATTTTTTGGATAGAATTTCAACAAACAAAATATCTGAAAAATCAAAAAATATTTCATCAAAAACAATAATTACTGATAATAAAGGATCCATTGTAGATGTTTTGTCTTATTCAATAATAAATGAAAATCAAATCAATTTTGTTATAAAGAAAAATAATGTAAAAAAAACACTAAATCATATAAGAAATTTTATAATTTTAGAAGATATTGATTTTATCGTAGATCAACCCATTTTAAGACTTTCAACCTTTAATATAGATGATTTTAAAATTCAAAAATTACAAAAACAATCTTTACTATCGTTCAAATATGAAAAAGATTTAATAAATTCAAGAGAGTTTTTCATTTATGATAATGATTTTGAAAAATTATCAATAAATGTTTTACAAGATAATAAAACACATAAAATTTCTAATAAAGAAGCAAATTTGATAGATCTTTATACCAAAAAAATAAAGTTCGATAACAAGGTGAGTAAGATAAATCCCCTTGAATGCGGATTATATGAATATATCTCTTTTGACAAAGGTTGCTATATAGGACAAGAAGTAATTGCCAGGTTGCATAACTATGAAAAAATCAGCAGGAAATTAACATATTTTATATCCGAGAACCCGGTGAAAAAAAATGAAAACATTAAGATAAATAATAAATCTGTCGGGAAAATTCTTGATTTTGAATATTATAAAGAATTTTTTTTTGGTATTTCTTTAATTAAGACAAAAGCTCTTGATAATTTTGTTAATAATGGACTTATTTATTTACCTTAAAACTAAATTTGCTCCACCATCTATAATTATATTTTGGCCAACTATCATATTAGACTTTTCCTGACACAATAATACCGCCACTTCAGCAATGTCATCTGGAGTTAATTTCTTTCCCTTTGGATTTTTTCTTTCTAAAATACTTTTTATATCTTCTTGATTAGGGAAATATTTTAAAGCATCCGTTTCAACCAAAGATGCAGAAATTGAATTTACATTTATGCCCTTTGGTGCTAAATCTACTGCCATGTATCTAGTTAGAGATTCCAATGCAGCTTTAGAAACCCCTATTGAAAAATAATTATTTAAAACCTTAGATGATCCAGGAGAAGTTATATTTATAATCCTACTATTTTTGGGCATTATTTTGGCTATTTTTTTTGATAAAATCCAAGGGGCCTTTGCATTTATATCTAAAGTCCAATCCCAATGTTTTTCTGTTGTGTCCAATGAATTTTTCATTACTCCTGAAGCAGCATTGTTAATCAAGAAATTAACCTTCATTTTTTTTGAAACTATATAGTCATATAATTTTTCTATTTCCTTTGTTGATTTAAGGTTAATTTTAATTGATTCAACCTCAACTCCTATCTCTTTCATTTCTTTTGTTAACTTTTCAGATTCTGTTTTACTTCTTAAGTAAGTGAAAATGATATTACATCCATTTTTTGCAAATGCTAGACATAACGATTTGCCAATACCTCTAGAACCACCTGTAATAAGCACGGTTTTATCTTTAAAAATCATATGGCCATTCCACCATCTACACGTATTATATCTCCAGTTATGTATCTTGCTTCTTCTGTAGAAAGAAAAGTTGCTAAGGGAGCAATTTCATCTGGGTCACCAAATCTTTGCATTGGAATCCAAGCCATAACTGCTTTTTTTTGTTTTTCAGTCAAAACATCTGTTGTTGCAGTTGATATATATCCCGGAGCTACAACATTAACAGTTATATTTCTTGTTGCAACCTCTTTGGCTACGGATTTTGTAAAAGCATGAATGCCTGCTTTGGAAGCAGAATAATTAGATTGACCAACATTTCCTCTAAGTCCAACTACAGAAGAGATATTTATTATTCTTCCCCAACGATTTTTAATCATGTTATTCAGACAGAATTTTGTACAATAAAACGTTCCTTTTAAATTTGTATCAATCACTCTCTCAAATTCCTCTATTTTCAAACGCATTAATAATGAATCAGATATAATTCCTGCGTTATTATAAAGTATTTCTATAGAACCTAAATTTTCTTCCACATTCTTTATCATAAATTCTACTTCATCTTTTTTTGATACATCCGCTTTGACGATAATTCCTTCTGAACCAGAACTTTTAATATTATTAAGAACTTCAATTGCATCGTTTTTATGAGAATTATAATTGATAGCAATTTTATGACCAGCTTTTGCTAGCCTGATCGCAATAGCTCTACCTATACCTCTTGATGCACCAGTTATTAAAGCTACTCTTTTTTTGTTATCCATAAATACATCCTTGTCAATTAATTTCTGACCTTATTTTTTTAATCGCAATTCGTTGTCTTTCTATCCAGTTATTTTCTATTACCATATCTGATGTTTTTATTGCATTACATATAGTTGAAACATTTGAACTACCATGACCTATGATTGCAACTCCATTTAGGCCATAAATAGGTCCACCTCCATAAAATTCTCCTACTAAATTTGTTTTATGATATATCTTGTCTGAAAGTTCTTTATTTTTAGTTATTTCCAATATTTCTTTAGATATCACTTTCCCCAATCCTTCAGTAAGTTTTAGAACAATATTACCAACAAATCCATCACATACTACCGCGTCTACTTTTGAATTAAAAAGTTCATTTGCCTCAATATTTCCAATGAAATTCAAAGAACTTTTTGATAATAATTCGTAAGTTTCTTTTACTAACAAGTTACCTTTACCTTTTTCAGAACCAATTGATAACAATCCTATTTTAGGGTTCTTTTTATTAAAAATAATTTTTGAAACCTCACATGATATAGCTGCAAAATCAACTAATTGATTCGGTCTAGTATCAACATTTGAACCAAGATCTATAATGACCATTTCTGGAGAATAACCTATGACAGGGCCACCTACTGATCCTCTTTCTATTCCTTCAATTGTTCCAAATAGTAATGTTGCTGCTGCCATGGTTGCTCCTGAAGAGCCCATACTTACAAATCCATCAGCAAATCCTTTTTTTACTAATCCTGCAGCAACAAACACCGATGCGTTTGGTTTGTTACGATATGCACTTACGGGACTTTCACCTTCAAGTACAACCCCATCTGCAGGAATTATTTTTAATTTTTCTGTTATTTCTTTAGGAAAATTCTTAAATTCATTTTTTATTTTCGTTTCATCTCCTACCAAAACAACATTTATATCATTTTCAGTGATGGATTTTATTGTAGCTGGAACAGTCACCTTAGGGCCATAATCTCCACCCATAGCATCTAAAGCAATTATTTTAGTAGATTTATTTGTCATAATGATCTCCTATTATAATACTAATACCGTAGTAAGTATTTCATCTCCATTTTCTTTATGACATTTAACTATAATTTTATTATTTTTAGGTAATTTATTTAGATCATATTCAATTATGAGTTTTTCATTTGGATATACCGGATTTTTAAATCTAGTTTCTAATATTGAGTTTTTATACCATTCATTATTGAAATTTTTATATAGAAATTCCATAACAATAGATAAAGTAAGCATGCCGTGTGCAATTCTTGATTTAAATATAGACTTTTTTGCAAATTCTTCATCAATGTGAATTGGATTAAAATCTTTAGATGCTTCAGCATAATCATCTATCATTTTTTGAGTAATGATTATTTCTAATTTAGTTTTCATGATTATTCCCATTTATTAGTATCGTACTTACAGATTCTGCTATTTTTCTTGAATCACTTAAATAATCAATTTTAATTTTTATAAAGATATTATTTTTGCGCTCCGTTTTAGAAACTACCATAGCATTAGCAAAAATTGTTTTTTTCTCATCAAATTTTTCTATCCATGATACAGATTGATTTATGTGAATAGCTCCATTTTCTAACTCTACTTTCTTTAAAAGCATTCCTAAAGCTACTGAAATTACTGCAAAAGGTGAATGGAAGTCTTTTGTTCTATTTGGAATTGCTTTACTAAATAGATTAGAAATTTTTTCATCAATAGATAATTTGTACGTATTAAATTTATGCCCAACAGGGAAAGAATTAATGCTCATTTATTTTTTTTATCTTCGTTTAATAGTCTAACAATATAACCATCTAAAGAATCTTTATTATTTGGACCATTTATCTTGAAGGCAAAAGATCCATCGCTATAAATAAAAAATTTTTCTGGAACGGCTACGATTCCAAAATCTACTGCTGTTCTTCCAGAATTATCCATAGCTATATTATATTGAATATTATATTTATCCTTAAAGGCTTTTATATTTTGTTCATTATCCCAAATTGCTATGCCTATAAATTCAACTCCCTCACTACTCCATTCAATATATGCATCAGATAATATCTGTGCTTCTTGTATACATGGACCACACCACGACGACCAGAAATCTAACACCACTGGTCTTCCTAAATATTTTGATAATTGTAGCTCATTACCATCAATATTTTTTAATATAAAGTCAGAATTTTCAGGAGCAGAGATACTTACTTCTCCTCTTTGTGTATTTACACCCATATTGATTTTAGGAGTAGAGGTATTTAAACTTCCCAAAATTAATATTATAAAAATAGAAAAAAATACCAAAACAATTATGATTTGAAAAATATTTCTTTTGATAAATTCTTTCATGCTTTTTTTGATTTTTTAAATATATATAAAGTAATTGTAATCATGATTATTGAACTCATTGAAATTATGATTGCTAGATTAATCATCCTGTAGTCTAAATTTCTAAATATATCGAGGAAAAAATTTGTTGGAAGGTTATATATTTTTAGGTTTAAATATTCACCATTTTTATAATTTTCACCAAAATATTCATAAAAAATATTATCGGAAATATTTACTTCTCCAGCTAAATTTATCTTATCTCCTTCTATCTTTCCTCCACCACGTGGGATGATGATTTTTACTGATTTTGCCCCATGTGGTAAATGAATAGGTAGTATTAATTGATCAGATTTATACTTAAGTTCATAGTTAAATATTAAATGTTGTTCCCCAGGAGGGATTGAAGCAGTTAATGCAAAACCTTCGTTCATCTCAATAAATCCTCCTTCAGGTAAAGTGGATTCCAAATACAAATTTGAAAAACCTTCTGGGATACTAAATCTTATAAAATCCATTTTATTATTTTTACTTACATCAAAATTTGGGACAAAAGGTTCTTCATTCATATTATTTAATTTTATTGCTGTAATAACTGAAATTAATTTTTTATTGGAATCAATTGTTAATATTGACATATTATATTCCTCAATTGATATTTCATTTAATTGATCTACTGATTGGGATGACAAATATTTCTCTTCATATGAAAAGATAATTAAATAAAAGAAAATATTCGCTATTATTGTTACTGTGAAAATCTTATTTTTCATTTTTATTTTTTTTCTCTTCCTTATTGAAAAAAGGTTTTAAAATAAAAATAGTAGAGATTAAAAAAATAATTAAAATCAATAATGTTACTAATAATTCCATTTTAATTTTTTTCTTTTGAATTTTCTGGCCATAAAGCGACCACCGTGCCTATGATAAAAATTGGTCCAGAAACCCAAATCCACCAAGCTAATGGATTGATGGCTATTCTTACTGTCATATTTTTGGAATTTATAAAATCTTTTGGGATTATATATAAATCTTCAATTGGATTACTCATTATTCCAGATCTAACACTAATTTGATTATGTTTTGGATAATAAGAGTGTGTAGCAATTAAATCACCTAGATACTTTTGTTTATCTTTTTCTTCTTTATATATTTCGAAAGTAGCTTTTGTGATTTCGTTATTGTTTATCGAACTGTTTTGAATTTCTTTGAAATGTATTCTATAATCTCTAAAGCTTACGCTTTCAGAAGTATTAATGGATACATCTATTCTTTGATCATAAAATTTTGTTCCAATTATACCTAATGCAAGAGATAATATAGCTATGTGTACAATGTATCCTCCATTTCTTCCTCTATTTGAAACAATCATAGTTATAAAAGCTTTAAATGGGTTAGAGTTGTTTTTCATCCTCAACTTAGTCCCGTTAAACCATTCGGTAACAACAATAAAAAAAACAAATATTATTGATCCAATCGAAATTAAAGGGAAGAAATTCTTTATATTATAAAGTAATAAAATAACGATTGATATCATCGAAAATATTAGAGGGATAGAGATTTTTTTTAATATTACTTTATAAGAAGTTTTATTCCAAGATAAAACGGGACCTATACCCATTAACAATACTACTGTTAAGAGTAGTGGTCCTGCGGTTTTATTAAAGTAAGGAGCAGAAACACTTATTTCAGTACCGGTAAATAAAATCGAAATCACAGGGAAAATTACACCCCATAAAACAACTAATGATGTTGCAACTAATAAGATGTTATTTAACAAAAAAGAAACCTCTCGTGATAAATAAGAATTTATTTTATTTTGATCATTTTTCAAACGTCTATAATTAATCATAATTGTCATTAAAGCGAATAGAGACATAGCAATTAAATAAGATAAAAACAAAAAACCTAAAGTGGAAGCAGCAAATGAATGTACAGAAACAACTGGACCTCCTCTGTTAATAAATATTCCTAAAAGCGCGAGTATGTAAGCAATAGAAATTAATATTATATTCCACAATCTAAACATTCCCCTTCTTTCTTCAACAATTATAGAATGTATAAAAGCAGTGAGTACTAACCAGGGCATTAAGCCAACATTTTCTATAGGATCCCAACCCCAATATCCTCCCCATCCCAAAATTGTATATGCCCACCAGGCACCTATTAATAAACCAGCTCCTAATACTGCCCAAGAAATTAAAGCCCAAGTTCTCAAATATTTTTTCCATTCAGGATTATTTGTTGTGTCATATATAGAACCATGACTTAGAACGAATGGTATTGAAATCAATGAAAGTCCAGACATTAATAAAGGAGGATGTATATACATTCCGGGGTGTCTAAGAAGTGGATTGATTCCTTTACCATCAATAGGTAATGTATTTATAGCTTCAAATGGATTTGCAAAAAAAATCAATACAAAAAAATAAAATGAGCTCATAGCATTTATTGTTGCTAAAGGATAATTTAGTTTTGTTTTATTTTTTTTTGATACAAATTTGAACATTGCTATTGATGCAATAATATGAACCAAAAGTATGAATAACAAAGATCCTTCATTCCCGGCATAAAAAGCAACAAATGTCAGAAATGGGTTCATGTCGATACTCGAATGATTAAACACATAAATATTCGAAAAATCATTTCTTAGGAAATTTATTATCAAAGAAATCGAACTTATAAAAATCATCAAACCTGTTAGATAAAAACTTCTTGTAGCACTTTTTATAACTTTATTATCTTTACTTTTTTCACCATAAATAAAAGTTAAAACTGAATATATTGATAGAGTTAAACCTATTATTAATATGTAAAAACCAAAATTATTCATAGTTCCCTAATTTTTTGATTTTCCACCTCTTACAAAAACCACAAAAGTTATAAATGCAGTAATTAATATAAATATGGGTACCAAATATGCAATGATATTAAAACCTCTTATAGGAGGATAAGCTATAATTGATTCCCCGTATCTTTCTATAAAGTAGTTTTTTATTTCTTTTTCATTGTAGCCTTCAGATATTTTTAGCTTTATTATTTTTTTCATATCCTCGGCTATCAATGATTGTGATTGATCTAAGGTTTGTCCCTGACAAACGGGACACATGATTTCTTTTTCGAGTTTTAAGTATAATTTGTCATTAGATTTTTGTTCATAAATACAAGAGTTTAAGACAAATAATAAAATGAATAATAAAGAATAAATGTGAGGTTTAGTTAATTTAGTGTAAATCATCCCAGATATAGTTTACTATAGCAGTAATTTCTTCTTCTGATAACATATTTTTGTATGCAGGCATTAATCCAGCACCTCCTTTTACGAATATGATGGCATTATCCTTGCTCAATTCAGATTGTAGTAAGTTTGCTGGGGCCTTATGAGGTTCACCTGTTACTGAATACCAATAATTATTACTACTGGTTATTTTTTCTAATGCAGGTCCATTACCTTCTGCATTAGCCCCATGGCAAAATGAACAGTTCACTGTGTATAGATGTTGAGCATTATTTGGAATGGGGGATTTTATTGTTAAGTCCAATGTTTGTTTATACTCCATTGAGGAATAAGGTACACTATCGGGATGAGCAGAAATTCTAGGTGGTTCTTGATATTTTTGAGCCTGACTATAGTGCATCTCACTAAATATCTCCACAGGGTACGTATTAGATTGTTGAAGACAGCTTGTTAGTATAAACAAACTGAAAGAAACAATTATTATTTGAAATTTTATTTTCATAAAAATGATTTTTCCTTTTTTTAATGTAATCTAAACTACTTTAACCTCTTCTGAGCCTGTTTTTTCAAAAACAGCTTTTGCTTTATTTAAATCCTTATCTTCAACTGATATCACCACACCAATATAGCCTTCAGTTATTCTTGGGTCATAAGCACTAGGATGTATATTAGGTAACCTAGATTCAAAAATGATACCAATTACACTAAATATTACCGCTGATAACATGGTCATCTCATACATTATTATCAACATGGCAAATATTGATAAAATAGGTTTCCCACCAGTTATTAGAGGATAAGCAAGTTGTGTAGCACTTGTTAGGAACAATGATGCACTAAATCCTATAATAGCCCCAAAAGCTGGGAATCTAAATAATCTATGTTGAGGGACATGCTCTCCAAATGCCCCTTCAGGATATGGAGTCCCTGTTAAAACATCAAAACTTCCTTGTTCAAACCCCGATTCCTTTAGACCATCCATGGCATCTGCAGCTGAATTTGGATCCAAAAATAACCCTAATATACTTTTACTCATTTTATTCCTCCTCTTCTCTAAATATAGTTGGAACATTTGCTCTTCCAATCTTTACTGAATCACTAAATACTTCACTTTCTTTTTGTTCAAACAAAGGCACTAACGGGAAAACCTTAGAGAATAATAACATCAATAGAGTTACCCAACAAAAAGACCAAAATAAAATATACCATTCAAACCAACTTGGCGTGTAAGACTCCCATGTAAAAACAAAAGGTGTTTTTCTAGATAGTCCAGGAACAATGATAAGAAATCTCTCTAACCACATTCCAATATTAACCATAATTGAACTCCAAAACATTAAGGCAATGTTTGTTCTTACTCTTTTAAATAGCCACATAGGCACTGGTATTATGAATCCTGTTAATAAAAATAGAAGAAATAACATATTCCAAGGGTATTGGAATATTTGCATTTCTCTTAACGCTATTTCTGGAGCATCCAATCCATATAAACTAAAAAGCAATTCTAAAAATGTAAATCCTAACCAAGCAGTTGCAACTACGGTTAGAAGTCGAGCGAGAGCATCAAAGTGTTCTGGTCTTATAAAATCATTCCATCCCCAACCCCATCTCATAAGAGCCATCATAGTAACCACAGCAGATACTCCAGAATGGACTGCCCCTATAACAAAATATGGAGCAAAAATTGTTGAATGCCATCCTTCTACTCCTATAGTAACAGCGAAATCCCAAGAAACAATTGAGTGCACCGAAACGAAAATAGGCAACATTAAAGCTGATAGTAATATCCCTCCTACAACTTGCATTTTCCATTGTCTTGGGTTACCTCTCCAACCCATTGCCAAAATGGTATAAAATCCCTTTCTTAGTCCTGTTGTTCTATCTCTAAGAACAGCCAAATCTGGTATAAGTGCGACAAAAAGAAATAATGTTGATCCCGTTAAATAAGTTCCAATGGCTATAGGATCCATAAAAAGAGGAGATCTTATGTTTGGCCAAATTCCTCTAGCAAAATCAAATGGTAGAAGCCAGTAAATAATTCTCCATGTCCTTCCCGCATGAATTAAAGGAAACACTAGTGCTGTAAGTAAAGAAAAAATAGTAAGAATTTCTGCTGCCCTTGTTACTGGTCTTCTCCATTCAGCTTGAGTTAATCTTAAAATCGCAGAAATCATTATTCCTGCATGAGATATTCCGACCCAAAAAACAAAAGTAGTAATATAAAGTCCCCAATATACTGGTCGACTTAAACCAGTCACACCTAATCCATAATAAATTTGTACGAAAAATAGACCAATTCCTACAAGAACAAAAAACGACAAAATTGAAACCAAATAAGGCCACCATTTAGGAGTCTCTAAAGTTCCATTTAGCAATACAGAATTCGTATATTCCTGAGTTACTGATTTTCTTTGTTGCATATTTTCCTCTTAATTTTTAGTCTAATCTGGTTTTGCTACCCTGATTCCATGAGCTTTCATAAATTTTCCTGGTTTAGATAACAAATTTAATTGATGAATCTCCCAAACACCAATTAAAGGTAAAATTCTTGACAATCCTATTATTATTAAAAATACTAAACTTATAGATCCGATGAAAATCATAACATCCCAGATATCCGGATACAAGATTTTTGGAATTTCTGTTAACCATTTGTCATGTATTAATTTGGGATTTACTGACCATGATGGAACATATAAACGAATTCTATCCAATAATAATCCAATAAGAACAATAATAGCACCTATAAAAGGTCCATTAAATGAGTTCCTTACTCTATTCCATATCAGCCACCACCAAGGGATTATAAAACTACATAGCATTGCAATTATAAAAACATACATCATTGGGCCTCTTATTAATAAATCAAGCCATGCTGCATCAGATTCTGAACGGCCATACCAGAAAACTATAAAAGCAGAATAAAAAAAATATATCCACATAAGACTTGTAGCAAACATAATCCTACCTAGTGCCCAAAATTGGTTTATGGTTATGTAATTTTGATTTTTACCATATTTCCTCACAATCCAGCTCAAAATTATAACAGAAGCTACACCTCCCTGAATGCCGGACATTGTGTGATACATTGGATATATTGCATCCTTCCACCCAGGAACCATACTCATACTTAGATCCACTGAAATAATAAAATGTACAAAAACCAAGACAAAGAAATATAATGTGCTCAGAATTCCTATTCTCATTCTGAGTTTACTCCACTGTACTGTGGTGCCAATAAATCCCCTAGACAATATTTTTCCAATTTTTTTTCTTATACCATCAGAACTATCTCTCATAACTGCAAAATCAGGGATTGAAGAAGAATATAATAATGCCATACCAGTAATTGCAAGCATTATTAAACCTAAAGTATCCCAAAAATGTGGGCTATAATTTGGAGCTTCAAACCATATTGATCTTCTTCTAGTACCATCAACTATAAGAGGAGGAAGCATCCTTAAAATTGGAATCATTATAATTATATTAACTATACTCACCGATCCAATGATATGAGCTATTCTCGATATTGGTCTTGCCCAACTTGCTTTGGCTATTAATGGAGCTATTGCTACCATTGGAGCTCCTCCCGTGGCACTTAAAATAAAAGCTAATATTGCAGCAACATACCCCCATTGAGTTTGATCATTACCATCAATTATGACTTTTCCAATAATTCCTACCATTATTAACAGAGAAAGTAGAACTAAAGAAACTACTATTGTCCTTAAGGTTGAACCTCCCTTTTTAGTATTGTTTATCAATTCGGTTCTAACCACTGCAGGATCAGATGGAGGCCAAAAATGTTTTTTTTGATTAATCATGACTATTTGCCTTTTCCTCTTGAAATTCTTCTTTGTTCTCTTTGATTGAAGCCAAATATATAACATTAGGATCGGTATTCAAGTGAGGCATTAATGTATAACTTCTATCATCTTTTGATAATTTAGAAACCTTACTTTCAGGATCATTTAAGTCTCCAAAAGTAATAGCTTGCGTTGAACAAGCATCTTGACAAGCTGTAGTTATCTCTCCATCTTCCAATTCTCTATTTTCTTCTTTGGCTTTTCGAGCACCTCTTCTAATTCTTTGTATACAAAAACTACATTTCTCCATAATTCCTCTACTCCGAACAGTTACGTCAGGATTTAGATGGTTTCTCATTTCTTCTGGCCAAATTGGTTCCCAATAATTAAAAAATCTAACAATATATGGACAGCCATTAGCGCAATATCTTGTCCCTACACATCTATTATAAACTTGAATATTCATGCCTTCATTATTGTGATAAGTTGCGTATACGGGACATACAGGTTCACAGGGAGCATTAGCACAGTGTTGACAAGGAATTGGTATGAATCTTGCCTTAACTTCGGGAAATTCTCCTTCCCAATATCTTTCAACTCTCATCCAAGACATAACCCTTCCTCTTTCAAATTTATTTTGGTCATTAAGAGGTACATTATTTTCAACTTGACAAGCAATAACACAGCCATTGCAACCAGTACATTTGTCTGTGTCTATTACCATTCCCCAATTTCTATCTTTGTTTTCTATAACCATATTCTTTCCCTTAAATTAATTTTTCTCACTGGAAATTCCATTGTGATTATTATTTTTATCCTTTTCAATCAAGTTTAATTTTTCTTGATATTTATGATGATTCTTTTTTTCTGCTTCATGTGCCGTTTCACCAGGTGCTACTATTAAAATAGGAAATCCAGGCTCAATAGGGAATGCCTCAACAGTTCCTTCAAATTTTGGAAATTTTTTATTACCTCCAGCTCTTTTTACTGATACTTTTGTAGACGCCCATGCTAATGATCCTGTCTCGGGGTCTAATTTGTCAGATAATATTTTCAAAAGATTAGATCCTCTTTCTTCTGAATATCTTCCTCCACGTAAAGTTCCTTGGCCAGTTGGGACACAAATAGTATTTGGCTGGACTGCGGGATGAGGATATGCCAGACATTGTATTTCGCCTGCATCAGATTTTAAATAAATGATGTCTCCCTCTTTTATGCCCATTTCTTCCGCTTGATGAGAATTTATTTCAACCCAAGTTTGCCACGCAGCAGAAGTTATTGGATCTGGAATTTGTTGTGCAAATGGAATATTTGCCAATTTCCCATTATTTAAATAATTGGTAAAAGGAATAAGATGGAATTCATTAGAATCATTAGTTGTTGAAAAAGTATTTTCGATACTGTGTTTAAAAGGATTTTTCAACCTTGGTGTTTTTTGATCTGATGTTTGTTTAATATTCCAAAAACCTCCTCTTTGTTGAACTCCGTTTAGAAACCCTCCCTTATCTCCAGCTTTTACTGAACCGCCATTATCTGAATCGTTAAATTCATTGTCAAATATTTTTTTTACTAATGATTTGGCACTACTACCCAATGAAGATTCTAATTCAATTATTTTGTCTACGTAACTTGAAGTACTTTTTGTTCCTGGACTATTTTTTGTTACAACAGGTTGTTGCAATGAAATAGTTTTGAAACCTGGAAGGGGGTTAGGAATTTCTGCACCCCAATCCTGAAAGAAAGTTGTTTCAGGAATAATGATATCAGATGCTTCTAAGGTCTCATTCATAGATGTTCCAAATGAAATAACATTTTCTACATTAGCCAATGCTCCTTTTACATCCAGAGAATTTGGCATTGAATACACTAAATCTACCCCTTTAATAATCACTGTATCAACATAACCTGCTCTCCATTGCGCCAACTCTTCTTGCCAGTCCTTAATAGAATTACTTTTATTTGAGCCATCAATGTAATCAACTTCAACTTTGGGATTTAATATTATCCCACCTTCTTTACCTACAGAGCCCAATAGAAAGTTCAGAGCATATATAACAAAGGTGTTATATTTACCATTTGTATAAGCTGAAGTAGATCCTCCGGCAAATACAACTGACTTTCCTTTGGAGATTTTCCTCGCAATCTCAACAATTTTATCTGCACTAACTCCCGTTCTTTTTTCTACATCTGAAGGGTTGTATCCATATTCAATTTTTCCATCTGGAAATATTTTTAAAAAATCAGATATTTGTTGATCAGAAACTAATTTTTCATTAATAATAACATTAGCTATGCTTAAGGCAATTTCTGCTTCTGTTCCTGGGAAGGGAGAAAGCCATGTATCGGCCGCTGCTGAGGTTATAGAATGTCGTGGCTCAACATGTGCGAAGAAACCTCTGTTCTCTGATCGTAATTTTCCATAGCTAGATGAGTAATGTGCTGGAGATATCCATCCACCTATCCAATCTGCTCCAAAGGATAAAACATTTTCAGAATTAGAGATATCAATAATAGGTAAATCATACGAACCGAAAAGGTCATTTAATGCATCATATAAATTATATTGATCCAAGGGATCATACGTTAAATATCTACCACCTCTTGATTGAACAAATTTTTTTGAGACCCATCCTGATGTACTTTTAGTTGGATTAGTTACAATTACAATTTTTTTATTTTTTTTAGTTGCTTCAAATATTAATTTATTAGCTTCAGCTTCCGAAGTATTTGAGAGGATACCTTTTTTTGATCTTCTTACTTTATAGGTATTTAATCTGTCAGGATTATAATGTACCTGCAAGGCAGTATCATAAATAGTTCTGGAACCTTCCCGAGTAATTGGATGATCTGGATTGCCTTTTATTTTTTTTATTCTTCCTTCCATTACCCTTACTAAAATTCCATCACCAGGAGCTCCTTCACTCCAATTTGTTGCATACCACTGATCTACACCTCTTACAAGATCTTCAGGCATATCTACTGGACTTTGAACAATGAGTTCTTTTTCAGGAATTGAGCATGCGGCAAATAATACAGCACCAGCTGCAGATTTACCACTCAGCGTTAAAAATTCTCTCCTGTTTAGTTTCATAAAATTACCTTAAATATTTTTGGTTTATTAATGATGACAAGCAGCGCAATCTGTTGGTCCTCCATTTTCTCTATGACAATTAACACATTGACCCATCTTTAGAGGTTCCACTTGATGCACCTGTTCCATATTGGCTACATCTCCGTGACAAGTTGAACATACTTCTGAAGATAAAACATTTTCTTTTCCATAGATATTTAAATGCTCGGGTATATTTTTTATCGCACCTGGATTGTTTGTTAAATAGTTAATGTGAGCTGAATGAACAAACCGAACATGATCAGGTAGCCTATGCACCCTTTTCCAGTTGATTGGTGATGCTTTTTTAGGATCAACGATCACTTGATTGTTTTCTGAATAAATACCCGCACTCTCTCTTAACTTTTTCAATTCTTCGCTATTTTCAGATCCAATAGCTCTATGGCAACTAGCGCATAGTTCCACTGCAGGAACGTGTGCAGAGGAGGAATTTTCTACAGTTCTATGACAATAAGTGCAATCCATACCTAAACCACCTTCCGTTACCGGACCTGCATGTTTTGTGTGCGGGAAATTTATTGGTTGATCAAAGGTTTGCTCAAACCCTAATACGGGAAGAGGTTGTCCCAACCAAGCATTTATTAACCCAGCAAATAAGATTGCTAAAATTGCAATTGTGGAAAGCCCCCCTAATCCAATAATAGGTACTATAACTTTCACCCATGTAGGAGTTGTCTTATCTTTTTCTTTTATAAATGCTATAAATGATTTTAAGATTATTTTCCTCGTATTTTTATTAATATGTTTTAATCGAATTTAAAATATCACTGCCAAAAACTAGGATAAATTTCTTTTAGAATTGCATAACTCTGAAATCCTGCTAAACAGAAGAAAAGAATTATACATGTTACTCCTATACCACCCATCAAATATAACCCAAGTCTTAGCTTGTTATATTTTTCATTGATTGTCTTAGTCGCTACGGCTGAAGGAATTATAGCGTGTGCTATTAGTAAAGTGGGTCCTGTGATAATAGCTGAAATCAGAGCTAGCCATAGAAAAGTTATAATAGTTCCTAAATTGTTCCAATCATTAGCATTAGGTGCCAATGGATCCATTTTGATTTCTCCTCATCATACGGTAATAATTACAGTAAAGAATAATAAAGTATTGCCTCATTAAACATACTTATCATTTAACCTTTAAAAGATTAAATATTTAAAACAAATAAAAAATCAGCCATACAAATTTTACCTTCGTTCATATTAGAACTTCAAGAAGTTTCAAGCCATCTTTAACGTAATAATTACCAATTATTCGGTAAAATATAAATAATGTCACTGTAGACTATATTTATTATCAATACTCTAATAATAAAAATTGATTATATAAAGAATAAAATAATTGAATTAATATAAGGAATAACTTTGAAAATCGAAAATAAATTGGAATGGATCTATGAAACATTGATTAGAATCAGATTTTTCGAAGAAGCAATGTTGGAACAAACTTATAAGGGGAATTCTATGGGTGTGACACATCCTTCTGATGGACAAGAAGCGGTACCCACTGGAATCTGTGCACATTTAACGGAAAAGGACTGGATAGGATCAACTCATAGAGGGCATGGACATTGTATAGCAAAAGGATTAGAGACAAAAAAAATGATGGCAGAAATTATGGGAAAATTTACGGGAAATTGTAAAGGAAAAGGTGGTTCAATGCATATAGCAGATTTTTCAAAAGGGATGCTTGGTGCAAATGCAATTGTTGGAGCTTCTATTCCTTTGGCTGTTGGCGCAGCTTTAACGGCCAAATATCAAGGGAAAGAAAAAGATTCTATAGGTGTCGCATTTTTTGGAGATGGCGCCTCATCACAAGGAGTTCTTCATGAATCAATGAATTTAGCATCTATTTGGAAATTACCAGTAATATTTGCTTGTGAAAACAACCAATATGCAGAAGCTACTCCTGCATGGTATGCTGTTTCTATCGAGGATATAGCTGATAGAGCAGCATCATACAATATACCTGGAGTAGTAGTCGATGGTATGGATGTTTTTGCTGTTTATGATGCAGCTGAACAAGCAGTTAAAAGAGCAAGAGAAGGTAAAGGACCAACATTCTTAGAATTTAAAACTTACAGGTATCATGGTCATTTTCACGCTGATCAACCGGAGAAGTATAGGACATCAGAAGAAGAAAATTTATGGAAAAAAAGAGATTGTATTATAAATTTTGAAAAAAGGGTAATAAAGCAGAAACTTATTAATAAAAACAGACTAGATTCAATAAAGAAGAAGATTCAAAAAGAAATTGAAGATGCTGTAGAATTTGGACTCTCAAGCCCATTGCCCCCAGAAGAAACCCTATATGAAGATGTGTATGTTAATTATTCTAATGACCTAAGAGGTTTCAGATAAGAATATTGAAAGGAAATTTATATTGTTTAAAGATACAGATAAAATAGGACCTGGCAAAAATGTTGAAGGTACTGAAATGCGCTATCGAGATGCTTTCAATCAAGCTCTAAGAGATGAGTTGAACAACGATAAAAACGTTTTAATTATAGGAGAAGATATTTCCGGAGGATTTGATAAAAAAACAAAAGAGCCTCTTGATGCTTGGGGAGGTCCTTTTGCAGCAACAAAAGGATTGGTTCAAGATTTTGGTAAAGATAGAATCATGGATGCTCCGATTTCAGAAGCAGGTTTCGTAGGTGCAGCAATAGGTGCGGCTTTAACTGGGCTAAGGCCAGTAGTAGATTTAATGTACTTTGATTTCACTACTGTAGCATTCGATCAATTGTTATCAAATGCAGCTAAAAGTAGATATATGTTT
Organism: Dehalococcoidia bacterium; assembly: GCA_029940375.1. Taxonomy (GTDB): domain Bacteria; phylum Chloroflexota; class Dehalococcoidia; order Lucifugimonadales; family Lucifugimonadaceae; genus TMED-70. The sequence continues at coordinate 85,635 of JAPYUX010000001.1, forward strand.
GGAGGGCAAACAAAAGTTCCATTAACACTTTTTGCTAGATCTGGAGGAGGAACAGGCCATGCGGCACAACATTCAAGTGCATTTTATTCTATTCTTGCTCATATCCCGGGCCTAAAAGTTGTAACACCTTCAGATCCTTATTCAGTGAAAGGTTTGTTATCTTCAGCAATTAGAGATGATGATCCTGTTTTTGTTGTGAATGACAAAAAATTAATTAATATGACAGGTTTTGTCCCCAATGAAACTTACCAAATTCCTTTGGGTAAAGGAAGATATTTATCAGAAGGTAGTGATATTACTTTAGTGGGCATGAGTTATACATCAGTAGTTTGTATGGAAGCTGCTAAAGAGCTAAAGAAATTAAATATAAATGCAGAAGTAATAGATTTGCTATCCTTATCACCACTTGATGAAGACATAATTCTTGAATCTGTTCAGAAAACTAATAGAATTGTTATAGTAGATGAAGATAACCCTCGTGCTAGTATGGCAAGTGAGGTTGCGGCTATAGTTTCAGATAAAGCCTTTGACTATCTGGATGCACCGGTCAAAAGAGTTACAGCCCCACATACACCGGTACCATATAGTAAAGGGTTGGAAGATGCTTTTTTGCCTAATAGTGAAGATGTTATTGGCACAGTAAAAATGATAATGGGCGCTTAATTTTCTTTAGAAAAACTATTGCCAAATTCTAATAGTTTTTTAATATTATTACATTTTGCTTGTTCATCATTTAGTGCAAAATTTATTAAGCTTAAATATGGATAAATACCCGAGTCATGCGCATCAGACCAGAGAAATTGAATAGCATACTTCCCTATGATAAGGTAATCTACTATTATAATATCATCACTAACCTGTGATACATTTAATAATTTTTTTCCTGTGAGTTCTTCAACACAATTTGCACATGCACATTGCAATCTTAGGTACTTATATGGGTAAAAACATACTAAATCATCATTCCAATAAATTTCTAACCCATCACTTAACCTATTTACAGTTTGTGGTTCCATAAAATAATATTAATCCCAATATTTAGTTACTAAAAATATAATTTTTACAATTTTAAGTCTAAATTAAAATAAAATTAAAAGTAAACAATTGAGAGGTAACATATGTATGAAAAAATAAAAGTCGGAATTATAGGAGCTGGTGCAAATACAACTCTAAAACACATTCCTCTACTTCAAAAAATTCCTGGAGTTGAAGTGGTTTCTATTGCAAACAGATCTATTAAATCTTCTAGTGCTGTGGCCTCACAATTTGAAATTAAAAATTATTATGATAATTGGTTAAAAGTGACTGAGGATAGCTCACTTGATGCAATAGTGATTGGTACTTGGCCGAATTTGCATAAAACATTATCAATAGAAGCTTTGCAATCGGGGAAACATGTTTTGTGTGAAGCAAGAATGTGTATGAATTCATTAGAAGCTGAAGAAATGCTTTCTTGCTCAAAAAATCATCCTAACTTAATTGCCCAAATAGTACCAGCCCCACATACTCTTCCTATAGATAAGACTATAAAAAGATTGATTTCTTCAGAATATATAGGAGATTTGATTAATTTAAGAGGCATGGTTACAGCGAGCAATGATTTTCCAAAGAAAAATGAAGATTTTCATTGGAGAAATAATAGAGATTTATCAGGTAATAATATTATGCAAATGGGGATTTGGTATGAAGCAATTATGAGATGGGTTGGACCTGCCAAATCTGTTTTAGCAAATGCCCAAACTATTATGAATCCTCGGTTAGACGAAACGGGTAATTTTGTTTTCACTGACATTCCGGATCATTTGGATGTATTATGTGAAATGATAGCAGGAGGAACAGCAAATTTACAATTTACTATGGTTTCAGGTATGGCACCTGAATCAGAAATGTGGATTCATGGTACTGAGGGAGTAATAGTAATTAAAACTGAACCTACTCAAGATGCGGGCGCTCCTAACCTAAAAATTTATGGTGCACAAAAAGGTCAAACTTCCCTCACTGAAATATTAGTACGAGATGATGAACAAGGCTCTTGGAGGGTTGAAGAAGAATTTATAAATGCAATTCGTGGAAAAGAGGAAATTACCCATACATCTTTTAACGATGGCGTTAAGTATATGAAATTTACTGATGCAATTTTTGAATCCTATTCAAATGGAGTAAAGATTAATTTAGATTGAAGGTTTGATTAATGAAAGAAAAAATAGATTTAAACGCTGACATTGGAGAATCTTTTGGAACCTATAAGCTTGGTGAAGATGAAAATATTGTTTCTTTTATATCTTCAGCAAATATAGCTACTGGTTTTCACGCAGGAGATCCTAATTGGATGAAAATAACAATAGATTTGTCACTTTCAAATAACGTGAAAATAGGAGCACATCCCTCTTATCCAGATTTAAATGGTTTTGGTCGTAGAAATATGGATTTAAATTCTTTGGAAATAGAAAATATTATTAAATATCAAGTTGGATCAATGATTGGATTTACAGGATTGAAAAATCTTCAACATGTGAAACCCCACGGTGCTTTATATAATAAAGCAGTAAACGACCCAATGGTCGCGAATTCTATAATTAAAGCTATTAAGTCTATAAGTTCAGAAATTATTCATGTAGTTCTTGCAGGATCTTTATGGGAAAATTTGGCAGATGAATCAAATGTAAAATATGCTCGAGAAGCATATGCTGATCGAGAAATTATGTCAGATGGATCATTATGCCCAAGAAACATAGAAGGATCGGTTATAACTGATAAGGATTTAATAGCTAAAAGAAGTTTAGATATAGTATTAAATAAAAAAGTACAATCATTTGAAGGAGATTATGTTAATGTTGTTGCAGATACAATTTGTCTTCATGGTGACACAAAAGGTGCCGTTCAGATTGCAAATGTAGTATTTAATAATCTTAAAAAAAATCATATTGATATTGTACCAATGAGTGAAATTTTATGATGATGGATTATGAAGTAATCCATCACGGAGAATCAACGATTGAAATTTCCTTAGGTAAATCTATTGATATGAAGATAAATTTGGTCATTCATTCCTTTTTTTCATTTTTAACTGATAATTTGGATAATCGTACCAATTATATTGTAGATTTTTATCCAACATATCATTCTATATTTATTGATTTCAATGAACTGAAAACAGATTTCTATCATATAAAACAAAAAATTGTTGAATTGATAAAAGAATTTGAAATTGTTGGTTTTGACGATAATTCCAAAAAAGAGATAATAGAAATCCCTGTTAATTATGGAGGTAAAGACGGATTTGATCTTGAAAAATTGTCCTCCATTGTTGGATTATCTGAAAAAGAAGTTATACAAATTCACACGAAACCTCTGTATAAAGTATTTATGATAGGTTTTATGCCAGGATTCCCTTATCTAGGAGGTCTAGATAAAAGAATTTCATGCTTAAGATTAGAAACTCCTAGACCAAAAATTCCAGAAGGATCTGTTGGAATAGCTGGTGACCAAACAGGAATTTATCCTTTTGCTACTCCTGGTGGTTGGAGAATCATAGGAAGAACAGAACTGAAACTGTTTGAAATAGACAAAACTCCACCAACAAAAATACCAACTGGATCTTTCGTAAAATTTATTGAGGTATAAATATGCTGGAAATATTAAAAAGTGGATTATTTTCTTCTTTTCAAGATATAGGTAGATTTGGACTAAAACAATATGGTGTTTCTAATTCGGGGTGTCAAGACCGATATTCTTTTACTTTTGCGAACCTTCTATTAAATAATGATATTAACGAAGCATGCATAGAGATAGTGGGCGGAAATTTTAAATGTAAATTTTTTGAAAAAGTTTCTATTGCTGTCACAGGTCCATCAGAACAATGTTTGATCAACAATGAAAAAAAATTGGAAACATATTCTTCTGCAATTGTTGGAGTTGGTGATGTTTTAGAAATAAAACCAAGTAAAACGGGACGAATTCATTATTTAAGTGTAAGTGGTGGATTTGATTTAAATAAAATTTTAGGATCTTATTCTTATCATTCTCCATCAAGTATTACTGATGAATATAAGCTTAAGAGTAATCAAAAGATAAAGTTTAAAAGACCAAAAATAACGACCCCAGTGATTTTCAATAAAGATTTTTATAAGAAATATATCGAATCAAAAGGGATCATTAAAATTATTTATAACCAGGATATTAATAAACAACTTCAGAATCAGATAGAATCACGAGAATATATTGTAAATATTAATTCAAATCGACAAGCAATAAAGTTAGAATCAGATCCAGTAAAAGAATTTTTCAAACAGAACGAAATCTCTAATGGAGTTACTTTGGGAACTGTTCAAATACCTCCTGATGGCCTTCCTATAATTTTAATGCAGGACTCACAAACTGTAGGAGGATATAAAACAATTGGAGTTGTCCCTAAATACCAAATTCCAAGCATAGCTCAAATTCAACCAAATATTCCTATAAAATTTCAAGGTGTTACGCTCTCAGAAGCCAGTAGAATTAATAGAAATATAAATGATGAAATTAATAGAAGTAATTTTATTAAATATCAATTTACTGAGCTATATGTTAATAACAAAAAAATTTCAGTAAAGATTACAGAAAATGATAGTATAATAGCCATAGTTGATGATGATGTTTTTGAAGTATATAAGGAAATAAATTGAATGTTATGATAGATGGTTTGTATCTAACTCTTGTTGGCTTATGTGTAGTTTTTGTAGTTTTAATTTTATTGATGCTTTCCATTTACTTTCTAAATTTATTTGAAGGGAAGTTCTTTTCAAATGATAATAAGCTTGTTGCTAAAGCGGCTACAGGAATCAACAATTCAATAACTAAAGATATAGCAGCTGCTGTAGCAGTAGCGCTCTACAATAAAAACAAAATTAAACAAAATGTCAATCTTGAATATGTAATCAAAGATAACTCTTGGATTACTGTAAATAGATCAAGAATATTATTGAAAAGATCTGCAAGGAAGTAATTTTGAATCAATTTGAATTTATGATAAATAACGAAAAATTTCATGTTGAAATTTTGGAAGAAACTTCAGAAACCTACAAGGTAAAAGTTAATGAAGAGATTATTATTGTAAATAAATCAAAATATGAAAAAGAAAAAGATTTTTCAACGGAAGATTTGATAAAATCTAAGCTAGAGAATCAGGATTCAAAAGTTAAAACTCCTATTAGTCCTCCTGGTAATAAAGCTGGGGATATAACAGCATTAATGCCTGGGAAAGTGATTCAGATAATAGTAAAAGAAGGTCAAAAAATAAAGGTCGGTGACCCTCTTATAGTAATTGAATCAATGAAAATGGAAAACACCATTTCATCTGAGGTAAATGGTACTATCAAATCTATAAATATTCAAATTGATGAAAATGTACAATTTGATCAAGTTTTATTCACGGTTATTTAAAATGATGAAGGTTATATAAATGATTGATTATATTGAGCCTATATTTGAAGGATTGAAAAGTTTATTTTACGACCCCAAAATAATAATTATGTGGTTTGTTTCCGCTATTTTATTTTACTTTGGAATTGTCAAAAAAAAGGAACCTTTGTTACTAATTCCTATTTCTTCGGGGATTTTGTTTGCTAATTTACCGATGGGAGAATTAATAAGAGTCGGAGGTAATGGTGAACCAGATGGTTTCATAAAAATTTTTCAAGATATAGGATTATCTACCGATATTTTACCATTGCTGGTATTTTTGGGTATGGGAGCTCTAACTGACTTTGAGCCAGTTCTGTCAAACCCCAAAACTTTATTACTTGGAGCTGCTGCACAAGTAGGTGTTTTTGCTGCTTTATTGGGAGCATTATTATTAGGTATGACCCCTTGGTTTAACTTTGGACTCTTAGAAGCTTCTTCAATTGGAATTATAGGAGGTGCTGATGGCCCTACTACTATTTTTATTTCGACTAGGATGAGAGAAATTGGTCAGAGCATTCCAAATTTAAATATTATGGATATAGTTGGTGCAACTGCTGTTGCCGCATATTCTTACATGGCTCTGGTTCCAATAATTCAACCACCTATTATAAGACTATTCACTACAAAAAAGGAAAGAAAAATCAGAATGGATTATGCTTCCAAAAAAATATCTAAAAGAACAAAAATTATTTTTCCTATAGCAACATTAATTATAGTGAGTGTTTTGGTTCCTGATGCTTCTCCATTGATATCGATTATGATGTTTGGGAATTTATTGAGAGAAAGTGGAGTAGTTGATAGATTGGCTAAGACTGCACAAAATGATTTGATGAATATAGTTATAATTTTATTGGGACTATCTGTTGGAGCGACTATGCCAGCAAATGTGTTTTTGAAATTAGAAACAATTTCTATATTCATTTTGGGATTATTTTCATTTGTATTTGCTACAATTTCTGGAATTTTATTAGCAAAATTTATGAATCTCTTTTTATCCAAACCAATTAATCCAATGATTGGAGCTGCAGGAGTTTCAGCTGTTCCAATGGCAGCTAGAGTAGTCCAAAATGAAGCTATAAAAGAAGATCCTAGTAATTTTTTGCTAATGCATGCGATGGGTCCTAATGTTGCTGGTGTAATTGGAACAGCTACTGTTGCGGGTGTCTTATTAGCCATAGTTCCAAATTTAGTTAGATAAGAAGATTGCCATGAGACATCTAAATTTTAAAGGTATATTCCCTATAATTTCCACCCCTTTTAATGCTAAAGAGGAAATTGTATATGAAGATGTTCGACGTCAAGTAGACTGGCTCATAGACAATGGAGTTGATGGAATAGGAATAGCTATAGCAAGCGAAATTTATAAACTTAATGATAATGAAAAATTTGATTTATTAAGTACAGTTGTTGATCAAGCATCTTCTAGGGTTCCTATAATTATGAACACTGGGGCTGAAAGTACTTTTTCTACTATTTTTTATTCTAAAAAAGCTGAAGAATTAGGTGCAAATGGATTAATGATAAGACCTCCCTCTTTTATAAAAACCTCACCTTTTTTACACGAAGAATTTTATTTCAATATTGCAAATTCAGTTGATATTCCAATCTTTATGCAAGACCAAAATGACGCAAGCATCTCAAGTGAACAGGCACTCAAAATTTCAAATTTACATGAAAATTTATCTTATATTAAATTAGAAAGTATGCCTACTATACCTAAATTCGATTTTTGTAACAATAATTCTTCTCGTGAAAAATTAATCTTATTTGGCGGCGCCGGCGGATTATTTTTTTTGGAAGAGTTAAGACGAGGATCATCAGGTACAATGCCGGGTTCTACATTGCCAGATGTTTTTGTAAAAGTTTGGAATTTATGGCAAAAAAAAGATTTTGAAAAAGCCCTTTCATTTTATTCTAATTATTCTCAGTTGATAAAAATATTAGCGCAATCTCAAGGTTTATCCAATTGGATTTATAAATATATTATGTATAAAAGAGGTATATTTAGTAAATCATCAATACATGCTAGAAATCCGGCAATGAAACCAAGTAAATTACATTTCCAAGAAATTGATAAACTTTTAGATATAAATAATTTATAACATGGAAAACTTATTTATCATTTATTTTTTACTTTCCTTTTTATGCCTACTCATTGGATTTTTAGGAGGAATGATGGGGATTGCTTTAGGTAGTGTTCGATTACCCATCATAATTTTTTTAGGATTTGAGCCGATCATAGCTTCATCAACTAATTTGATTGCGGTGATTTTTGGTTCAATATCAGGTCTTATCCCTGCAATAAAACAGAAAAGAGTCCCAATAAAATCTTCAATGAAAATAGCTTTTCCTTCAATAATTGCTGCGTTTTTGGGAGGATATTATGCCATACATTTTTCTGAAAGATTTATAATTATAACTATTTCCATTTGTCTATTTATTTCTGGATTTGTTTTATTTTTGAACAAATCTTATGAACAAGAAGATAATTTAAATCAAAGTAAATTAAATTCAATAAAAGAAATATTTTTGGGAGTTTTTATAGCATATTTTGGAGGGCTTATTGGAATCGCACTTGGGGTTTTACGTGTCCCAGCTTTAGTTTATTTTCTGAAAATGAATATTAAAACTGCTGGAGGGATTAATTTGTTACTGACAGTATTTGTAGGATCAGCTGCATTTTTGGGGCATTTATCTGCTGCAGCATTAGACTACAATTTAATTTCTGTAGTTGTTTTTCCAACAATTATTGGTATGTACTTAGGATCAAGAAAAGTTATGGATTTAAATCAAAACTTCCTAAATAAATTTGTAGGTATATTTTTAGTATTATTATCAATAATATTTTGTATTAAATTCATCTAAAGGATGAAATAAATTACCCTTTAGATAGATTAATCTACTTTTTTGTTTCCCAAAATATGTCACCGATTTCTTCTAAAGCTGCTTTGAATTCATTAGCTTTTTCCATATCAACATTTTGTTTTACAAATGAACCTAATTTACATGCATTCCATATTTTTGAATGTAAATCAGGATATTTTTCTAAATGTTCAGGCTTGAAATAATCAGTCCAAATAATCAATATGTCATCCTTGGCTTTTTTAGCATGTTCTTCTTTAACAGAGACATATCTAGCCATAGAATTTCCAAGATTTGCTGATGGTCCTTTTGAAAAATCTAATTCTTCAAGTAACTCAGTCATTCTTATTACTGTCTGTGCTGCCTGGATAGCGTCTCTTGGATCGTATATCCCACATGGGATATCACAGTGACAGCTGACTTTTTTTGCAGGTGAAATTTTATTTATAATGTTAGTTATCATTTTTACTCCTTTTGTACTTAATTTCTGTTTGTTTATAGAATATATATTATGTCATATTTTAAAAAAATAATTCTGATTTTTATCAAAAATCCGTTAAATATTTTCTTATATCGAAGAAGATTTTTACGCATTGAAACTTTTGGAGAAAGTATGAAACCTAATTTTTCCCCAGGGGAATTTTACTTGGTAAAAAGGAATTTTAATCCTTATTTATTTGAGAGATTTGATATTGTTGTTATGCATTGTCACATACACAATAGTATTCATTTAAAACGTATTGTTGGTATTTCTAAAGAAAAAATTTCATATAAGAAAGGAATTTTGTATATTAACGGAGAAAAAATTCTAGAGAAAAATGTGACACACAATAAAAAAATAAACATTTCAATTATTCTTGGAGAAAATGAATATTTTGTAATGTCTGATAACAGAGAAAATTATAACTTTAACTGCGACTCATTCAACACAGGACCTGTTAAAGTTGATCATGTTTTAGGTAAAGTTATTACCTAATTATTTTATAAAAAATTTACATTAAAAGTATTTTTCTGAAATTTTTTTCCCAGATAAAGCTGCTGCCTCCATGGTGTTAGGTAGTTCTTCAATCGTCCAATCACCACATACGAACACACTCTTAAGTTGATTATTTATTTTTCTATTAGTAAGTACTGTTGCCTTTGGTGATCTAATTACCAGAGACTTTGTGGTTTCAACCTCTCTCTCTATATCAAATTGTTTTCTTACTTCTTGTTCATATGAATTTATTAAATCTTCATTACTGTGCTTTAATAATTTATTTGCATCACTTAAAGAAATTATTAATCTTTGTGTAGTATCTTTGTTTTTTTTATTGTAATAATCTGAGAATACCCACTCTATTTTAGAGTCAGTGAAAACTTTAAAATCTTCATGCATTACAATTGAATCAAACCAAAAATAGATATTTATTATTGCAGATCTATTGGACTGATTTTCATTTGATACAATTCCCAAAATTGAGCTTGTAGATTCATAATCAGTTGCAAGGATTAAGTTTTCTGTTTCAAATTGTATTTTTTTCTTAGCATTGATCTTAATTATTCCATTTTTCTTATTTTCTATGCTTTCAATTTTTATACCAAAGTGAATATTTGAATTATTTTTTTTTAGGTATTTAGTAAAAGAATTCATAAAAATGTTTTGAAATGATTCTTTGGCATAACAAATAAAGAATGTGTTTTTTGAGTTAAAAATCATATAGTTGAAAAGATTTATTGCAGAATTGTAACTTATCTTATCTATATCGATATTGAATGCTGGAGTACATATGATTTTCCAAAATTTCTCTATAATTTGATCATTTTGTTTGTTTATTTTTAGCCATTGTAAAAATGAAGAATCATTTATGGATTTTTTTGCCAGTTTTAATTTTGCTAAACCATAAATAAGTTTAAACCTGTTAATTAAATTTAAATTTTTGTAATTAATAACTCCAAATAATATTGAAAAAGGATATTTAATAATATTCGATTTGATATAGTAGGTCTTTTTATCTGTAGAAACTGGAATATTTAAAATTTTATTCAAGATAAATTTTTTTTCTAAATTTAATGTTTTTATTATATGTATAAAATTTTGATATGAACTCAAAAAAACATGTTGTCCTATATCAATAAACGTATCTTCAACTTTAATTGATCCAGCTCTTCCTCCTATAAATTTTTTAGCTTCTATAACAGAAACTATATGTCCTTTTTCGATTAAATGTATTGCAGCAGAAATACCTGCTATCCCTCCTCCTATTATTGTTATTCTATTTTTTTTCATTATTTCAGAATGGAAATTTTTACAATTGCTTTTGCTATTATGAAAATTTTTTCTAATTTATTTGTTTTGGGTTTATCAACCAGTATTTTGTGTTTATTTCTTTCAATTTTGTCTAAAATGTTTCTTCCTGAATCGACAAACACTTGAATTAAAATAGCTTGTCTTTTTTTCAAATTGTGTACAAGTTTTTCTCCATCGTCGTATAAAGTTCTGTTATAAAGTACCATTTCTTTCAAAAAGTTGTCAAAATCGTGAAAACTTTTATTGTCAAATACATATTTTTCTTCAAAAGAATCTATTCCTATAGAATGTTTTTTCATAATATCAAGTGGTAAGTACACTCTTCCTTTTTTTTTATCTATTTTGATATCTTGAAGGAAATTTGTAATTTGAAGAGCAGAACAAATTTTATTAGATAAACTTATATTTTTTTTACTTTTATAACCTAATATATTTAAAACTATTTCACCTACTGGATTTGCTGAATATCTGCAATAATCCATTACCTCTGAGATATTAGCATATAATTTTTTACTCTGATCCAATATATTTGCCTTGATTAATTTTTTAAATGGTAAAATATCTAGGTTATGTTTTAAGATTGTTTTTTTAAGTGCTATGAAAATAGGAATCCTTGTTTTCTCTGTGAATAACATAGATAATTCTTTTTCCCATAACTTTAATTTTTCTAATCTGTTCCCTTTAGCTTCATCCCCTAAAAAGTCTACTCCTCTGCAAAATGCATAAACGGATGCGAGATCGTCCATCAATTTATCATCTATAAAAAAAAATCTTAAGGGAAAATTTTCGTAATTATTTTTTAAAATTTCATAACAAAACTTTATTGAATCTTCATAGCTAAAACTACTTGGATTTTGTGGGACCAACAGTTTTTCCATTTTATTTAAATTTCTAAAATTGTTTTGATCAATTCATCATTATGAGATTTTAATATATTTTTATCTACAAAATTATAAAACAAACTATTTGTAATATAATTTTTCACTTTTTTTATCATTTTTTTTGGTTTGTTTTGTTCAAATAATGGGGTTTTATTATTGATAATTCTTATAATGGAAAATTCTTTCGATAGTTCTTTACATAATTTAGATATTTCCCATGCAGAATTATCAACGAAACTACTTTGAACATTTTTGAACAGCCATTCTTTAGCGTAATCTTTATTCTTTATACTGTGAATGTGTTCTAGAATCATTCCAGAAACTACACTATGTTCTACTAGATTTTTTTCTAATACATTAGATATGGACTTATTAAGGTATTTTGAAGTTTCAATCCATCTATCAGATCTTGGAACAGCCCAGCTTATAGGCGGAGAATTCAATAGGATAATTTCTTTGGCAATTACTATGGTATTATTTTTTATAGAATCAGATAATGGTACTGCAAAATCTAAAGAGATAATTTTTTCTGGATCATTTTCTAAAATATGTGATTTCAAACTATCTAAGGGTATTTTTGTAGAATCATATATGAAATAAAATCCATCTCCATCAATCTTATTAAACAAATATGACATTTTTTTGTGGTTAATAATTATTAAATTCATTCATTTCTTTCTATAGACCAAGAATTTATTTATTTCTTTTAAGTTTTCTTTGTTTAAGTTTTTTATTTTTAAATCACTAATTATTTTTTCAGAATTTTCAAAATTTTCATTCAAAATTTTATTACAATATTTTTCAGTTTTATACTTACTCATCATATCTATTATGTCTTTCAGAAATCCTTCTAAGTTTTGTTCATTTGCAAAAATATCATTGATCATTCTATTATCATTTCCTTTGGATTCATTAAGTAGATGTAAAATTGGCAAAGATTTCTTCTTCTTCAGAATATCACTTCCAATAGGCTTTCCAAATTCATCATTACCCCATATCCCTAATATATCGTCTTTTATTTGGAACATATTCCCAAATTGTTTACCTAGTTTTGAAAAATGTTCAGATTTTTCATGTGAAAAATAATTAAAGAAAGCTCCTAATTTTGCTGATGTTTCAATTAGTGCTCCAGTTTTTTTGTTAATCATTTCAAGGTAATTTTCAATATTTATATTTAATGTATTTTCAAAAGATAAATCCAAAAATTGTCCTTCTATCACTTGCATGCAAGTCTCACTCACAATTGCTCTTATTAATGCAATTTTTTTTTCATTTAATGGTTTTAATAGATCTATTGATTTACTAGCTAATGCATGCATTGATGATCCAGAAATTATTCCTCTTGGTTCTCCCCAAATTTTCCAGACAGTTTTTCTATTTCTTCTATATTCATCCTTATCTTCAATATCATCGTGTATTAAAGAAAAATTATGAAAAAGTTCTATAGCCATAGCTACAGGAAGAATATCTTCGTTTTTACCACCTAAAGATTCATTTATCAACATCATTAAAGAAGGCCTAAATGACTTGCCAGAAACTTCTGTTAAGTCACCATGTTCATTGATCCAGCCTAAAAAATACCGATGAGTAAAATATAAGTCATCATTAAGATGTTTATAAAACTTTTTTGTATACCTGGTTAAATCTTTTTGATAATCGTTGAAAACCTCTGGTAATTGATTTTGTTCCATTTCGTTTAATGATTTTTTTATAATTATAACTTTTTGTAAATCGGAATAATAGAGCAATAAACTATATAAATATTTGTATATCTTATAATTATGTTATAAGATTATATTAAGTAGTATTATTATATTATATATCTATTTTAATTAGATTAATTGTTATATATAAAGGTAGGTTATCATAGTTTTTTCACGAGAAGAACCCGTATATGCTATAGGAATTGTGGCTCGTATAGTGGGATTGCATCAACAAACACTAAGAAATTATGAAAGATGGGGTCTTGTTGTTCCACAAAGATCACCTGGAGGAACAAGGTATTATTCTGTTGTTGATATAGAACGAATAGAAAAGATAAAAGATTGGATAGATAAATTTGGAATAAATAGAGCTGGTATAGAAATAATCACTGAACTTATAAAAGAAATATCTTCTCTAGAAAATAAAATTAAATATTTAGAAACAGAGTTGTCAAGATTTAAAACAAGGGGGATTAATAGAGAATTACTTGAAAGAAACAGGAGAAATACATGATAGATGAAAAACAAAAAGGGGGCTGGGTAGGAGGCTATTGGGTTCCATCAACTCTCTCAGAGGAGTTGAATCAAATTATAATTGACGCACAAAATATTTGTATAAAATTTTCTAATCCAAGTTTTGATATAGATCACATTGCCTATAGTATAATTTCAAGTGAAACTGGGAAGAAGATATATGCAGAAATATTTGATGATCCTGCTAAAGATCATTTAATAAATGAAGCTATATACAATATTGGTTCAGCGATCAATAGTAAACCAAAAGTTGCACAAATTTCTAGAGATGGTAGTCTATCTAAAATCGATAGCACTAATATTACTTTGGATGATACTGCTATTTCACTTTATAATTATTCTAAAAAAATAGCAGAGATATACAAGAACAGTTCCATATCTATAGAAAATGTAATGTTAGCTTTAGCTTACGTTAGTCATGACGTTATTAACTTAGATTACCCTACTTATAGAAGATATACTCAGTATGGAATCATCACTCTTTTTAAAAAATATGAAATTATTAAAGAACACGTTGAGAATGCAATCAAAAGAATTAAATCATATGACTACAAAGCAAAAGATTTAAGAATTGACGATAAAGATGAAAAAGTTAATCAACATAAAAACAAATATGAAACATTAGAAAAATATACAGTCGATCTGACTGCATTAGCCATGGATAATCTTATAGATCCCGTAATAGGTAGAGATGAAGAAATCAAACGAGTTCAGCAAATTTTATCACGCAGAACAAAAAACAATCCTGTTCTTATTGGAGATGCAGGTGTGGGTAAAACAGCAATAGCTGAAGGTTTAGCATTAAATATTGCTAGTGGAAACACTCCAGAATCATTAAAAGGCAGAAGAGTTTTGTCCCTAGAATTAGGTCAATTGATTGCTGGTAGTGGAGTAAGAGGAGAATTTGAAGAAAGATTGCAATCCATTATGGATGATGTAAAAAATGCACAGGGAGAAATAATACTCTTTCTTGATGAGATTCATACTGTTGTTGGAGCAGGAAGTGCTCAAGGTGCGCTAGATGCGTCCAACATGATGAAACCAGCTTTGTCTCGAGGAGAATTACAAACAATAGGTGCTACTACACCAGATGAATATAGAAAGCACATTGAATCTGATTCTGCTTTGGAAAGAAGATTTTCACCTGTTTGGATCAAAGAACCCAATATTGAAAATTCAATTAACATGCTAAAAGGGCTAAGATCAAAGTATCAAAATCACCATAATTTGAAAATTTCTGATGATGCATTAGAATCAGCTGTGATTTTATCTGATAGATATCTTACTAATAGACATTTACCTGATAAAGCGATTGATTTAATGGATGAAGCATTAGCAAAAGTAAATATAGATAACCCCAAATTGCCGGATCATGTTATAGAACTTGATGAAAAAATCCATGATTTGCAAACAAAAGAATCACACGAATATGCAATATCTGGTGAGGAAGGTATAAATCAGACTGATGAAATTAAAAACCAACGTGTAAAAGCTCAAGAAGATAGATCTAAAAAATTTAAGGAATGGAAATTTAATAATCAATTGGTTGAAATAGTGGAAGCAGAACACATAGCAAAAATAGTTTCTGAAAAAACGGGTGTACCATTGATTAATTTGGTAGAAACTGAATCAAAAAAACTGTTGGATTTAGAAGAGCGTTTACATAAGAGAGTAATTGGTCAAGATGAAGCAGTTAAGAGTATTTCTAATGCTGTTCGAAGAAGTAGAGCAGGTTTACAAGAACCCAATCGACCTTTAGGTTCATTTATTTTTTTAGGTCCCACAGGTGTGGGTAAAACTGAATTGGCTAAATCACTAGCAGAATTTTTGTTTGACGATGAAAATAAAATGATTAGAATAGACATGTCTGAATATCAAACGTCTCATGCAACGGCTAGATTGATTGGAGCTCCTCCAGGTTATGTAGGATATGATGATGCAGGTCAGTTGAGTGAACAAGTTCGAAGGAATCCATATTCCGTACTATTATTTGATGAAATAGAAAAAGCTCATTCTGATATTTTCAATATACTTTTGCAAATATTAGATGATGGAAGGCTTACTGATGGACAAGGTAGAACAATTGATTTTACAAATACTTTGATTATCATGACTTCAAATTTAGGAAGTAATATTTTTGGCTCTGAGTCTTTAGGATTTAATAGCAAAAGAGAAAATGATAATTTAGATTTGAAAAACGATGTGAATGAAGCTTTAAAAAAGCATTTTAGACCTGAATTTTTAAATAGAATTGATGAGATAATAATTTTTGATACATTAACCAAAGAAAATTTATTAGAAATAGTTGAAAAAGTTATCAAAAAATTAACATTTAAATTAGAAAATCTAAATATTAAAATTGATGTCCCAAAGAATGTAAAAAATTGGATAGCTGAAAATGGATTTGATAAATTTTATGGCGCTCGCCCTCTTAATAGGTTAATTCAAAAAGAAATTGAGGATAAGATATCTAAAATGATAATTTCTAAAGAGGTATCTGATCAGGATCATTTATACTTAAGATTAAAAAATAATGAATTGATTATATCTAAGAAAAAATTATCAAAATCTTTACTCAATGGGAAAAAATAAAAAAATTACTGTAATTGTTTTAGCAGCAGGAAAATCAGAAAGATTTGGACAAAATAAAATATTATATGAACTAGATGGTGTTCCTATAATTATAAAAACTTTAAAAACAATTTATAAACTTTCTAATGTTAAAAACGTAATAGTCGTTTGTTCTAAGGAAAATATAGGAAAAATAAATGTTATTTTGAAGAATGAGAAGATTCAAACAAATACCATTACCATTCTAGGTGGAATTACAAGAATGGAATCATTCTTAAATGCTATAAATTATTGCGATATAAACAATTTTTCAGATGAAATAATTATAGTACAAGATGCGGCTAGGCCTAATACAACATTAGAACTATATCAAAAAGGTATTAAATCATTGGATATTTATGATGCTGTGGTACCAGGTATAAAACCGAATGATACAGTGAAAATTATTGATAATAATAATATTGTAATAAAAACAATAAATAGAGAATCAATCATGAATATTCAAACTCCACAATTTTTCGATCGTAAAGTCTTAATTAACAATATAAATTTGCATAAAAATTTAGTAAATCTAACTGATGATTCTTCAATATTTGACGATTCCTCTACGCAAGTAAAAATTATAAAAGGAACTCACAATAACTTGAAAATTACAAATAAATCTGACATTAAATTTTTTCAACAAAATATAAAGTATGGTATAGGTTATGATGTACATAAATTAATTCCCCATAAATTTTTAACTTTGGGGGGTATTAAAATAGATTATCCATTTAAACTGGATGGTCATTCCGATGGTGATGTTCTGATTCATTCAATTATAGATTCTATTTTAGGAGCATGTGGACTAGGAGATATTGGTAGTTATTTCTCATCTGAAGATTCCTCTTTGAAGGACATAGATTCTCAGATAATGTTATCGAAAATAAAAGAAATGGTATATAAAAAAGGTTTTGAGATTTTACATATTGACAATACAATAATTGCGCAACAACCACGTATGAATAATCATTTGAATAAGATGGAGATCAATTTATCTAAAACATTAGATTTAAATGTTAATAATATCAATATCAAAAGTACTACTACCGATCACCTGGGAATTATAGGATCAGAACAAGCAATAGCTTCTCAGTCAATAACAACTATAAAAAATTAATAATCATGTTTTTATATAACTCTCTAACAAGAACAAAACAAGAACTAATAGAAAAAAAAATCAGAATGTATGTCTGTGGAGTGACTGTATATGATCGTCCGCATCTGGGGCATGCTTTATCTACAGTTACTTTTGATGTATTACATAGATATCTTGAATTTATAGGCCATGAAGTAATACGAGTACAAAATTTTACAGATGTTGATGATAAAATTATTGCCAAAGCTAAGGAACTAAAAATTTCTCCCATTGAAGTTGCCGAAAAATATATTCATGCTTTTTTTCAAGATATGGATGAATTGGGAGTTAGAAGAGCCGATGTACACCCCAGAGCAACTGAAGATATGAGCGAGATTATTAATTTAATAGAAACCCTGGTTCATAAAAACGCAGCATATGAAACACATGGAAGTGTATATTTTGATATTAACTATGATAAAGGTTATGGTAGATTATCTAGAAGAAAATTAAATGAAATGCTCGAAAATACTCGAACTCAATCCGAGCCGGGTAAAAGAAACCCTGCAGATTTTGCTTTGTGGAAAGCAACTAAACCAGAAGAAATACACTGGCAAAGCCCATGGGGACTGGGGAGACCTGGTTGGCACATTGAATGTTCAGCTATGGTAAAAAAACATTTAGGAAATGAAATAGAAATTCATGGAGGAGGACTAGACTTAATTTTCCCTCATCATGAAAATGAGATTACTCAAAGCCAATCAGCTAATGATAGCAATTTATTTTCTAAATTCTGGGTTCATAATGGATTATTAAAAAGATCTGGAGATGAAAAAATGAGTAAATCTCTTGGAAATTCTTATGATGTAAGAGACGCTTTAGATAAATATTCAGGCAATTGTATCCGATTGTGGATTTTACAGAGTCATTATCGTCAACCAAGTAATCTTGATGAAGATTCTTTAGAAAATGCAGAATCTTCGTTGAAGAGAATTGAAAGAATTCTAACTTTGAAAGGTGTCGATGGATTCGATACAAAGGATTACGAAGAGAGATTTATCACAGCAATGAACGATGATCTAGGAACCCCTTCTGCAATAGCTGTAATATTTGAATTAACTCATGATATAAATAAACATTTTTCTCAAACCAAAAAAGTAAATGAAGGAATAAATTTATTATACAAACTTGGATCTGTCTTAGGCTTCGATTTTGACAAATCAAATAATTTTGATGATAAAGAGATAAATAGAATGATAGAATCTAGAAACAGATTTAGAGAAGAAAAAAATTATCAAAAAGCGGATCTAATAAGAGATCAACTACTAGAAAAAGGAATTGAAATATTAGATTCTAAAGAAGGTACTCATTATAGAAAAATTTAGAAACGTACGTTTAAAACTGCGATAAATACAAAAATTATAATTAGAACAATAGTGAGCCTAAAGAGTATTTTTTCAAAACCTCTTCGAGACCTATATGAACCATCTGATTGACCAAAAAGTCCGGCATTACTTCCACGAGTTTGTAAAAGTATTGCTAGTATTATTATTATTGCTAAAATTAGCATTAAAATAGTAAACAAACTATCCAAAATTCATATCCTTCTTTCTATTTTTTTTTATCTAAAATTTTGTTTATTAAACTGTTTGACACACTAGGATCTGCTTGTCCTTTGGTTGCTTTCATCACTTGACCTAGTAAGAATTTTTTTGATTGTTCTTTACCAGATAAAAAATCTTCAACTGCTTTTGGGTTACTCTCAATTATATTATAAATGGTTGATTCAAGTTCATCTGTATCTGTGACGATTGACAAATTATTATCCTTTATAATTTTTTCTGGATTTTCTCCAGTATGCCACATCTGTTCAAATACATTTTTTAAAATTTTGTTGTTTATTTTATAGCTTTTATATTTACAACTACTTTTATAAATCATAATCAATTCTGCTAAGTCTTTTTCAGTAAACTTTATTTTGTTAAATTCCATACTTGAATTATTGTTTAGAAGACGATTAAATTCTCCGTTCATCAAATTTGCTAAATATTTTATTGTTTCGTTATTTTGAATTTTTTTTGGTAAAAAATTTATTGTTTTATCGAAAAAATCTGAGAAATTTATATCATTAGTTAACAATGATGCATCATAGTCATTTAATTGATAATTTTTAATATAATTTTCTTTTCTTTTCTGAGGTAGAACTGGGAGTTTATTTCTTATCTGATCAATCCAGGAAGATTTAATGGTTAATGGAGGAATGTCAGGTTCAGGAAAATATCTATAATCATTTGATTCCTCTTTGGTTCTTTGAGGAATAGTTTTTTTGCGTTCTTCTGACCATCCTCTGGTTTCTTGTATTATCTTTATATTATTTTCAATATCATGTATTTGGCGCTTTATTTCGTAATCAACAGCTTCAGCTACAGCAGATATCCTATTCATATTTTTTATTTCAACTTTGGTTCCTAATTTTTCTTCTCTTTCTTCTTTAACACTAATGTTCGCATCACATCTAAATGAACCTTCTTCCATGTTGGCAGATCCTACTTTAATGTATCTTATTATCTTCTGCAAACTTTCTATGTACTCTATCACTTCATCAGAAGAGCCAAGATCTGGTTCAGTTACTATCTCCATTAATGGTGTACCTGATCTATTTATATCTAATATGCTATATGAATTACCATTTGAGTTTATATGGGTTAATTTTGCTACATCTTCTTCCATATGGACACGATTAATTCTGATTTTTTTATTATTTTTCTTTTCAAGCATAATAAAGCCATTTATACATATTGGTTCATCAAATTGTGATATTTGGTATCCTTTCATTAGATCTGGATAAAAATATTGTTTTCTATCAAATTTTGTTGATTCAACAATTGAACAATCTAATGCAATACCTATTTTAATAGCACTTTCTACAGCTTTAATATTTACCACTGGCAGTGCTCCTGGAAGTCCCATAGTTGTAGGGTCTACTAAAGTATTAGGTTCAGAATTTTGATATTTAGCACTCGAAGAACTAAACATTTTACTGTTTGTATTTAGTTGAACATGAGTTTCTAAACCTATAACTGCTTTGTATGTCATATTTTAGATTTAATTGTATTTATGTAACAATTTTATTTTATATTAGATGTAAAAAATATTATAATAATAAGAGATACTATTTAATATAAATTTATAGAAAGTGTAACCAATGCCAACTCCAGAAAGTATATCACGAACCACTGATTTGCCAGATTCCGAATATAAATGGGGTTTTACAACTGAAATTGATACTGATTTAGCTCCCAAAGGAATTGATGAATCTATTGTCAAATTAATTTCTAATAAAAAAGGAGAACCTAAATGGATGCTTGATTGGAGACTAAGAGCATTTAGGCATTGGGAAAAAATAAATAAAGATCATAAAGAACCTACATGGGCAAAAGTTAATTATCCTCCGATTGATTATCAAGATATTTATTATTATGCAGCCCCAAAATCTATGACGAATGCCCCAAAATCACTCGATGATGTTGACCCTGAAATGATAGCAACATTTGAGAAATTAGGAATCCCTATACATGAAAGAGAAAAATTAGCTGGAGTAGCTGTAGATGCCATCTTTGATTCAGTTTCTGTTGCAAATACATTAGATGATCAATTAAAAGATAAGGGTATAATATTCTGTTCCTTCAATGATGCAGTAAAAAACCATCCTGATTTAATAAAAAAATATCTAGGATCAGTTGTCCCTTATTCAGACAATTTTTTTGCTACTCTTAATTCTGCTGTATTTACAGATGGGTCTTTTGCATATATCCCACCGGGTGTTAGATGTCCAATAGAATTAATGACTTATTTTAGGATCAATACGGAAGGTTCTGGTCAATTTGAAAGAACATTGATAATTGCAGATAAAGGTGCTTATGTATCTTATTTAGAAGGATGTACTGCTCCTTTTAGGAAAACTTCTCAACTACACGCTGCAGTTGTTGAATTAGTAGCTCTTGATGATTCAGAAATTAAGTATTCTACTGTACAAAACTGGTTCCCTGGAACTAAAGAAGGTGAGGGTGGAGTATATAATTTTGTCACTAAAAGAGGAAAAGCAAGTAAAAATTCTAAAATTTCATGGACTCAAGTAGAAACAGGATCAGCGATTACTTGGAAATATCCATCAGTTATTTTACAAGGAGATAATTCTGTGGGAGAATTTTATTCGGTTGCACTGACAAATAATTACCAGCAAGCTGATACAGGAACAAAAATGATCCATATAGGAAAAAATACTAAATCTACTGTTGTATCAAAAGGTATTTCTGCAGGAAAAGGTCAAAACACATACAGAGGACAAATAAAAATAATGCCTAATGCAGATGGAGCAATGAATCATACTCAATGTGATTCCCTTTTAATTGGCGACCAATGTGGAGCTCATACTGTTCCTTATATTGAAGTTAAAAATTCATCAGCTAGATTGGAACACGAAGCTTCTACTTCAAAAGTTTCAGCGGATCAGTTATTCTATCTAATGTCTAGAGGTTTATCTGAAGAAGAAGCTAACCATATGATTATTACCGGATGGAGTAAAGATGTTATTAAGGAATTACCATTTGAATTTTCACTAGAAGCAACTCAACTTTTGAAAGTAAGCCTAGAAGGTGCTGTTGGTTAAATGTAAATATAAATTCCATAATTAGGAGAAAATCTTTGTTAAATGTAAAGAATCTTAGGGTTAAAGTCGCGGAAAATAATGAATTAATTTTGAATGGCATAAATTTATCTGTGAAAAAAGGTGAAATTCACGCCATAATGGGTCCTAACGGATCTGGGAAAAGTACGTTTGCCAACGTTTTGGCAGGTAAACCTGATTATGAAATCGTTGAAGGAGAAATTGATTTCCAATCTAATTTAATTAACGATCTTCTTCCGGATGAAAGATCACATATGGGACTTTTTTTAGCATTCCAATATCCTTCTGAAATCCCTGGAGTACGTTCATTTCAAATGCTAAAAGCTTCTATCGATGCAAAAAAAGAGTATTACAAAGAAAAAAAACTTTCTGTTCGTGAATTCTCAAAATTATATGACAGCAAAGTAAAAGAGATGGGTATGGATATAGATTTAACTAAAAGGTCTCTTAATTTTGGTTTTTCTGGAGGAGAGAAAAAGAAAAATGAAATTTTACAACTTTCAATATTGGATCCAGCTCTAGCAATTTTGGATGAAACTGATTCTGGATTGGATGTAGATGCTTTAAGAACAGTTGCTGATGGTGTCAATGCAATGAGATCTGATGAAAGATCTTTTATAATTGTTACTCATTATCAAAGGATTTTGAATTATATCGTGCCAGATTTTGTTCATGTTCTTGTTGACGGTAAAATTGTAAAGTCTGGTACCAAAGATCTTGCTATAGATATAGAAAATAATGGTTATGAGAAAATTATTTCCGAGTTAGGAAGTTAATGTGCTATCAGATATAATTCTTAACAGATTTAAAAATCTCTATGAGCCTAATTCGAAATTTGATAAAAAAATCAAAGAAATTAAAATTGATGGTTGGAAAAATTTCAAAAACCATGGCCTTCCACCTAGCCCTCACACTTCAGAATTATGGAAATATACTAATTTTTCAAAACTGTATAATTCAGAGTTTTCTAAGACATCAAAAAAAAATTATGAGCATGAGTTTTATTCCTCTTTATTTAGTAAACAAACAGATTGGAATACAATTTTTATTGTTGATGGATTTTATGATGAAAAAAATTCTATTATTTCAAATGAAATAATTTTAGAAAATGCAGTAAATTTGAAAAATTTAAAATATTTAAATAAGCAATTTGGTTCCATTGCAATTAATTCAGAAAACGAAATGATAGCCTTAAACTCTTCACTTATGCAAGATCCAATTATAGTTTCAATAAAAAATTCTAACAAAGTAAATAACCTACAAATAATAATTGTTAATTCAGGTGAAAATTTTCACTCTAGTAGTTTTCCTCGATTATTTGTAGAATTTGCTCCTAACACTAAATCCAATATCGTAGAAATGTTTGCAAATTTTGCTGATAATAGTAATGAAAATTTGACTGTGCCAGTAATAGAATATCTTTTAGGAAAAAAAAGTGAAGTTTCTCATAAAAGAATTCAAATTGATCATGGAAATTCAAATTATTTTCAATTTGATAGAATTTTACAAAATGAAGAATCACAGTTTAAATCTACTTCCTTTTCCTTTTCTGGCCTATTATCAAGATATGATATACACTCTGATTTGCATGGTATTAACTCTTACTGTAGCTTTCATGGATTATACGTTACTGACAAAAATCAACACCAAGAAAATGAAATCTCAACTACTCATTCTGTTGAAAGATGCTCTAGTGACCAAATGTTTAAAGGAATTTTGGCAGGCGAATCAAGAGCAATTTTTAGTGGTAAAGTTTTAGTTAAGAAAAATGCTCAAAAAACTAGAGCTTTTCAAAAAGACTTCAATTTTTTACTTTCAAAAAGAGCAGAAGTAGATACTAAACCAAGTCTCGAAATATATGCTGATGACGTCGAATGTAGTCATGGAGCAACAGCTGGTAATATTGATAAAAATATGTTATTTTATCTCCAAAGTAGAGGAATTAATAAAGACCAAGCTACTTCAATGCTCATAAGAGGATTTGCACAAGAAATAATTGACGAATTTCAAGATGAATTATTAATAGAGTACTTGGAAAAATTACTTGATGAAAAAATTCCTACTTTAGATGTTGAAGGAATAATGTAAAAAATGGTGAGTGATGAACTAAACGAAATGTATGAAGAAATAGTGATGGATCATTATCGCAACCCAAGAAACACAGAATTGCTATCTAAACCAGATTATGAAGTAGAAAAAAACAATCCATTTTGTGGAGATGAAATTAAAATACAAATTTCATTGGATCAAAATCAAAAAACTGTTGTAAGTGTAACTGGTAGAGGATGTGCTATTTCACAGGCTTCAGGATCTCTTATGGCTGAAAAAATTAATTTACTTCCTTACAAAGAATTGCAAAGTAACGTTGACTTGTTTAGAAAATTAATTAGAGATGAGATACTATCTGAAGAAGAGTTAGACTTACTTGGAGATGTCTCAGCTTTATCTGGTGTGAGAAAATTTCCAGTCAGAATAAAATGTGCAATGCTTTCTTGGGTTGCTTTGGAAGAAATAATCAAAAAGAACAATTAGCTATTGATAGTTTTAATTAACCCCTTTTTTAATGCTGTGAAATTATTGAAATTTAGAATTTTAATTAAATTTGCATTATCTAAACTTATATTAAAAATTTCTCCCTTTCTGTCATCTAGAAATGTTGGTTGCAGACCATAATTTAACTGTTTTTTCAAAAAATTAAAAATTTCTATGATTTTAGTTTCTTGATTGCTAGAGGCATTAATTGTACAATTGATTTTCATTTCACATAATTTCAGTATTATCTCAACTAAATCATCAATGTAAATGTAATCTCTTGAAGATGATCCATCTCCAAAAATTCTAATTTCTTGTTTATTTTCCATTAATTTTATAAATTTTGGGATCACATTTTCAGTTTTTTGACCTGGACCATATATATTTGAAGGCCTGATGATTGAATAATTAATTTTACTTTGAGTTAAAATTTTTTTTGTTAATAATTCACCTTTTAATTTTGAAATTCCATAATTTGAAATAGGATTCTTTTCATGATTTTCATCTACAGGAAGATAGTTGGGTTCACCATATATAGCTCCCCCTGAGGAAATAAAAACAAAATAACAATTCGGTAAATTTTTTACTGATTTTAAAATGTTTTTAGTACCGTCTACATTATTTTTTTTTGTTTTTATGGGATTCTTCATAGATTCAATTACATTAGTTTGTGCTGCACAATGAATGACAATTTCTGGATTATATTGTTCAAAAATTTCAACCATTGAATTGTTTGTGATATTCAGCTCACAGAAAGTCCCATTTTTATTATTAGTAATAAACTTTTTTTCGGTTATGTTACTACTCAAATTATCAATAACCAAAACATAATTTTCATTAATTAGTTTTTTATATATTGAAAATCCAAGAAAACCTAATCCACCAGTAATGATAATTTTTTTTTCTTTCAAAGCTTATACATCCTATGCATATAAAACCACATCATTGATTTTGTGTTTTTTTGTAATCAATTTTGAATGTTCAAATATTTCTATTGATTTTTCATATTCTTGGTTTGAAATCTCTATATTTGAATCCCATGTTTTTAATTTTTGATAATCTTCAATTGCTGCTGATATTGCATTAAGTGTAAAATCTGGAAAGAAGTCTTTAATTATTAGAGATATTTCCTTAGGAGAAGCAGAGTTTACCCATTTTTTTGCTTTTTCGAACGCCATTGAAAACTTTTTCCCAGTTTCAGATTTTATCCATTTTTCTTCTGCACATAAACTAGAAAATGCAACTGGGCCTATGATTTCACCAACTGAAGCGATTATTTTTCCATGCCCTTCTATATTTAATTGATGTGGATATGATCCCTGTTCATGAAAAAATGCATTATTTTCTTCTTTATATCGAGAATACATTAAGGAGGTGGAAAGTGGTTTTACTGAAACAAGAGGGATTTTTAAAATGTCAATGTTTTTTTTATTAAGAGCATATGATAGCATTGCTTGAGGTTGACCTCCCCTCACATAATAAAATGGCTTATTGTATAAATCTATCCATTTAAATGAACTATCATTTTTTTTTGAAATAATAAAGAATCCATCTCTGGAATTTATTAATGCAAAGTGTTTGATAGTCAAACTTATGTTTTTTTCAAAATAATTCCAATTACCTGATACAGCTGATTGTGCAACATCGATTTCACCAGAATTAATTTTTGAATATACATTGATATTATCTTTAGGAAAATGATATATACCTTTTAAACCTTCATTTGCTAAAAAATCTCCATTAATCAATGCTAATAAAGGACTATAAAATACAGCATGTCTTGAAGCAGTTATGTTTATGATTTTCATTATTACCTTTTTTTTGAAGAATAGACAAAGCTAAAACAGTTTTTTTGAGAATATTTTATAATAAAATTCAGAACATAATTCATTCTAAAAGGCTATTTTGTCAAGATATTCAAGAAATAAAAAGAGATTACGTCAAGTTGAAGGAAGACGTGCTGTTATAGAAACCATTCTTTCAGATAAAAAAATTTCTCATATTGACATGGCTAATAATAATGAAGGGTTGCAAATAGATCAAATTATAGATTTAGCTACCCAAAAAAAAATACAAATCAATTTTATTGATAAAAAATCTATAGAAAAAAAATCATCAACAAAAAAATCTCAGGGAATTATCCTTTATACCGATGATAATTATCAGTCTTCAGTTGAAGAAATGATTTTTTTAGCAGATAAAAGAAAAGAACCCCCGTTTCTAGTTTTTCTTGATAGGATACAAGATCCACATAATTTGGGAGCTATTGCAAGAACAGCTGAAATCTTTGGTGTACATGGAATAATAGTTCCATCTAAGGAATCGGCAAAGATTTCCCCTGGTTCTATAAGAGCTTCTGCAGGAGCTTTAGAACATATGCTTTTTGCAATTGTGAATTCTATGAATAAAACGATTGAATATTTAAAAAAAATGAATTTTCAAATAATCGCCCTAGATATGTTAGGTAAAAATATTGAAGATTTTGATTTCAATAAATCTATTCCAACAGCATTAATTGTTGGGGCAGAACATAATGGAGTAAGTAAATCCATAATTGAAAAGTCTGATTTTATATTGAGAATTCCAATGAGTGGAGATGTATCTTCACTAAATGTCTCTGTAGCCACTGGAATTACGTTATATAAACTAAAATTTCAATAGAAAGTTCTAATGCAGAACAAATCA
The DNA here is from genome assembly GCA_029940375.1 of Dehalococcoidia bacterium. Lineage (GTDB taxonomy): Bacteria > Chloroflexota > Dehalococcoidia > Lucifugimonadales > Lucifugimonadaceae > TMED-70. The sequence goes on from JAPYUX010000001.1 coordinate 112,939, forward strand.
TATTTTGTTGTAATTCCTGTTATCTTTACGGCTTTAATATATTTATTGGATTTTAATACAACTATTTTAGGTATTTCATCGATGTCTGACGAATTTGATTTAAATTTAAGACTGGCATCTTGGATAATTTTATCATCTTCAATTATTATGACAGCATTTTTATTACCCATTGGTAATTTAGCTGATTTATTGAATAGAAAATTTTTTTATATAATTTCTTTGCTAATTTATTTATTTGGATTATTAATGTCGAGTTATTCATCAAATGTATACATGCTGATACTCTTCAAGACAATTTCAGCTATTGGATCCACTGGATCATCAATATTAATGTTTATTGTAATTACCTCTACTTTTCCAAAAAAACATCAAGGTTTAGGCCTAAGCATAATAACAACTGCTGTTGCATCTGGCCAAATGTTAGGGCCATTATTTGCAGGTTTTTTATTAGATAATTATGGTTGGAGATTTGCTTATCAGTTGATATTTGGTGTGGGACTTTTTACCTTATTTATGGTAATTATGTTTGTTCCCAAATTAGATAGACCAAAATTGGAAGTGAAATATATAGATACTTTTGGTATATTGTATTCGATGATGTTTATGACATTATTCGTTTTTATAGTAAATGATCCATTTAATTTAGGATTTTACTCTTTTGGAAATTTCTTGCAAATTATAATTTTTATAATCTTGATTTATCTTTTCTATAAACGTGAAAAAAAGTTCAATAATCCGATCTTAATTCTAAAAAATTTTAGTAATCCTTTATATTTATGGGGAACTATTTCTCGAATTTTAGGTTTTACAGGATTTTCTATATTGATATTTTTAAATCCAATATTTCTTCAGAAAATAGTGGGTATAAGTGAAAGCTCTTCAGGTTTAATACTTTTCTATTCTGGCACAGGAACCGTGATTGCTTCTTCAGTTTCTGGACGTCTATCTGATAAATTTGGGCATAGAATATTTATGATAATAGGTATGCTTTGCTCTGCATTTGCAAATATAATTCTTTCATTTTTAGCTAATGACTTTAATTTCATATTATTTACGTCTTTGATGTTCATAAATGGTTTTGGAATTGGATTATGGATGGCTCCTAATATGAGTGCAGTATTGAAGAGTGTACCTGAAAATCAATATGGATCTGTAAGTGCTTATCTTAACCTTATAAGAAATATAGGAACAACCATTGGCCAAAGCCTTGCCGCAACTATTTTAGTGATTTTTTTAAGTTCTGGGATCACTGAGGTTCAACTAAGTGATATTAATTCAAATTCTCCTGATGAAATACTTCAACTATTTAGAAATGGATGGAGATTAACACTTATAATATCAAGTATTATAGTTTTTATATCTGTTTTGGCTTCATATAAAACGAAATAGGAGGAGAGAAATGAATATTTTAGATAATAAAGTAGCAATAATTACTGGTGGAGGTACTGGAATTGGGAAATCTATTGCAAAAAATTTTTGTCAAGAGGGCGCTAAAGTTATTATAGCTTCAAGAAATCAAGAAAATTTAATAAATACAATAAACGATATTAGACAAACAGGTAATGAAATTATTGATTATATTAAATGTGATATTACCAATACCAATGAAGTAAAGGATTTGTTTTCACAAACATTTAATAAATATGGATCTATCAATATATTAGTAAATAATAGTGGAGTTATGGACGGAGATCCAATAGATCAAATTTCAGATGAAAAATGGGAAAATGTTATTGCTGTAAATGTTACAGGAACATTTAAGTGTACGAGAGAAGCTTTTAAGTACATGAAACAAAAAGGTGGAAAAATTATAAATATTGGCTCAATTGCAGGAGAAACTCCTAGAATGCATTCTTCACCTTATACCACTAGCAAACATGCAATTAGAGGCCTTACTAAATCAGCTGCTCTTGATGGTAGAGAATATGGAATTGCAGTTGGTTGTTTAAATCCAGGCAACACTATGGTTGAAAGACGTTCAGATGGAAAATCAGCTACGGGTGTAGATGAAGGGCAGGAAATCCTAATGAAATCTGAAGATATTGCAAGAACAGCACTTTTGATGGCATCTATGCCTGCATCTACTAATGCCTTTGAAGCTACCGTGTTACCTGTAAAACAACCGTTTATTGGTAGAGGATGATTTATTATGTATAATAAAAAAAAATTAGGAGAAACTTTATGTATATTTTGATGGTTAGATTAAAAGTTAAAAAAGAAAACATTGATGAATTTATTAAAGAATCAATTAAGGATGCAGTAGGTTCTGTTAATAATGAACCAGGATGTAGACGTTTTGATATAATTCAGGATCAAACAGATCCAACGTTATTTGCTTTTTGTGAAGTTTATGATGATGAGGAAGCCTTTAAGGCTCATGGAACATATGATCATTTTAAAACATGGTTTGAAACTACAAAACCATTTTATGATTTAGAAATTGAAGTTTCATTTTGTAAACCAGTTTATCCTGTTGATAATGTTTTATGGGATTCTAAAAGGGAAGAGGCATCCCATCATGAGTATTTTTCAAATTCTTCTTTGCATGTAATTCATTCTCCTCAATATGTTAAACAGGAAAATGTGGAAGAATTTATCCAATCTATTACCTTGGATAGTTTAGGATCTACAAACCAAGAACCTGGCTGTCTTCGTTTTGATGTTTATCAAAATATTAATGATCCTTCAGAGTTATATTTATATGAGATATATTCAAATTCACAGGCTTTTGAATATCATAGAGAAACTCCACATATAAAAGAATGGCAAGAAACTGTAAAAGACATGTATGACGAATCAAGAAAAGGTCAAAATGGTAGACGAGGAAAAAATATTTGGCCACCAGATAACTGGTCTTGGAATTCTGGTCAAAGAAAATAAACTAATAGATTAAGATCATGATAGTAACTGGAGTTAAAACGTACGTAATAGAAAATGAACCAGGTGTAAGAAGCGGTGGTGGGAAAAGTTCTGAAAAATGGTATGTCGGAGGGAAATATTTTCTAATTTTAGAATTATCTACAGATGAAGGAATAGTAGGAATAGGAGAGAAGCTCACAGGTAGTTCATTTTCAGGTAAAATGACCTGGAAAGACTTTAAATCCCAAATTCAATTAATTCATGAAACTGTCGAAGCTTTCGTAATAGGTAAAAATCCTTTTAACATAGAAAAAATTTACTATGACATGTATGCAGGAAGGCATGATTATAGATTGCCAAGCTTACACTTTGGGATGGTTATTTCTGGAATTGAAATGGCTTTATGGGATATTGTTGGGAAAGCAAATAACCAACCTATTTATAATCTTTTAGGTGGAAAATGTTGGGATAAGTTGAGAGCATATGCTTATATGCCACCATTACCAGAAGGGAAACCTGAAAATGCCGGGAAGATTGCAGAACAATTATTAAGAGAAGGGAATTCAGCATGTAAGTTTGATCCTTTTCATCCTATTACAGGACCTCCTAGAGACATTGGACTATCAGAAATTACATATACTGAAAATATTTTTAAGAGTATTAGATCTGCTGTTGGGAATGAATTAGAAGTAGCATTGGGAACACATGGTCAACTAACAACATATAGTGCAATTAGGGTGGCAAAAGCGATTGAACCTTACCAACCATTTTGGTTTGAAGAACCTGTTTCTCCTGAAAATATTGATGAAATGGCTAGAGTTGCAGCACACACGAGCATACCTATAGCAACAGGAGAAAGACTTGCAACTATTTATCAATTTTCTGAGTTGATAAGAAAACAGGCAGCCCAAATCATCCAAATAGACATTGGTCAAGCTGGAGGAATCATGGTAGGAAAAAAGGTTGCCTCTATTGCAGAGGCGAGCTATGCAGTTATTGCTCCTCACATGTATTGTGGCCCTGTTGCTGCAGCTGCTGCATTACAATTAGCTACATGCTCTCCAAATTTTATGATTGCTGAAGCTAATCAAGGGCCTTTGCATAAGAAAATTTTCAAAGATCCAATAGTCTTTAAAGACGGATATATTAAAGTTCCTACAGGTCCAGGACTTGGTGTAGAGTTTGACGAAAAAATTTTAGCAAAACACATCGTTGGATGATTACAAATTAATTATATTAAAACTAGGTTTCCCCATTAAGGTATCACTGTGCATTTTACCTCCAAAATTTGCATCAGATATCCACATTTTGTTTCCTTTAATAGACATTCCATGTGGATATGGATCATCATGATCAAGTTGAATTTCATCAATTATTGAACCATCATCAATATGATATTTTATAATTTTTTTTGCGGTCGTATGGACACACCATATTCCATTGTCTTGTCTAGCTAATCCATGTAATCTTTCTTCTTTTACATAAAATCTATGTTCTATTTCATAGGTTTTAGCATTTATTTTATATATTGCTTTAGGATTAAAGGCAGTTACCCATATAAATCCATTGTCCCATTCTAAGCCATGAATTCCTCCACCATCAGGCGTTAGAAATCGATCTACTAATTCTCCAGTATTTACGTTTAATTTATATACAAATCCTTTATGGGTGTCAGTATTTTTAAAAGGTCTTGCTTGAGTTTGTCCATTTGAAGCGGTCCAGATAAATCCTCCACCTACAGTAATACCAGATCCATTTTCAGTTATGGTTGGTAATTTATTTATTATTTCTCCATCCGAAGATAACAAATACACATCATCTAATTCTTGATCCATGACATAAAGTCCCTCATTAGTCCATTGCAGACCATTAGGGTGTTTACATGGGGAATTGAAAATTTCTATACTTATCATTCAATAACCTCGCATTTCTTTTTACATGAAAATGTGACTCAATAATGTAATAATAATAATATATAAATAAAATAATAGTTAATTTGATTTGAATTTTTTTTCATTATTTAAAAAACAAAATAGAGTTATGATATTCATTGATGGCTCTAATCTATATCACGTTCTTATGAGAAATTGTGGACGTTATGATTTGTATTTTTCTAAATTTGCTACAAAATTAGCAAATAAAAGAAAAATAGAGAGAATTTTTTACTACAATGTTCGCCAGGAATTAGAAGGAAAAATTACGATCCCTGAACAACAGAAGAAATTTTTATCTACTTTGAATAAAATCCCTAATATAGAAGTTAAATTAGGCATATGGAAAGAACAGAATGGATCGATTGTTGAAAAAGGTGTGGATGTTTTATTAGCAACAGACCTAGTATTAAATGCAGCAAAAAATAAATTCGATACAGCAATTATTGTTAGTGGTGACGGAGATTTTTTCCCAGCTATCGAATCGGTTCAAGCAGAAGGGAAAAGAGTTGAAGTAGCTGCATTTCAATCTAATATTTCAAAAGAAACAAATAAAGCTTGTGATAAATTAATTAAATTACATAAATCTTATTTCAATAATTTGTGGATCCCTAAAAGAAATAGATATAGATATAAAAATACTCCAAATAATGATAAACTTTCTAGTTATAAATCCCAAAAAAAACGTAGAAAAATCTCTATTTAACTAAAATCTAATGTTTAAGAAGTTTAATTTTCCCTCTATTCCAAAACAGATTACATTTACTATTGTTCCACTAGCTTTAGTAATTATGGGTGACTCAATATTATATGTGATTCTTCCCAGTAACTTTGAAATTTTTGGGTTTAAAAGATTTCTAAATATAGACCCTGTGTTCTGGGTAGGATTTATTTTATCTATTAATAGATTTGTTAGATTTTTTTCAAATATTTTATCATCTAAAATATTAAGTTCTTTAGGACTAAGAAACTCGTTATTTTTCTCAGCAACCTTAGGTGGATTATCAACAATTGGCTATGGATTAGTTAAGGGTGTATTTTTTTTCATATTGTTAAGAATTGTTTGGGGGATTTCGTATTCAATATTACGATTATCTTATCAATTGAAAGTTTTTTCTTTTGACAAAAAAGATTATGGGAAATATTTGGGTTTTTGTTTAGGCATGCAAAGAACAGGAAGCTTTATTGCAGTAACTTTAGGAGTTTTTCTTTGTTTATTAATTGGTTATGAGACAATCTTAATAATAATGGGATTATTGTTTCTTCCAAGTTTCTTATTTATTTATAAAGTAAATAATTTGAAAAGTGTAACCCATCTATCTTTGAAAGTATCTAACTGGGATTTGTTCTACTCAAAAAATACACAAGGAAATAGATTTAAGCTAATAACTTTATCATTCATGAAGTTTACTTCTTCTTTTACATCTAATGGTTTAGCGATAGCTACTATAACCCCCTTTTTAATGAATGTAAATGCTAACAATCTATCTATTGAATCTGTTATTCTTATAGCTGGTATTGTAGTAGGATTCAGATGGGTTTCTGACATTTTGTTCGGGGTTATTTTTGGGTCTCTTTCAGATAAATTTGGAAGATTTAATAATATAACTTTAAGTATTCTATTTTTGAATTTGTTTATTATTATAGCTATAATAAAATTAGATTTTTTTGTTACAGTTGTATGTTTGATATTGATGTTTTTTGTTAGCGTATCTCTTGAAACATCCTTAGATGCATTATTTGGGGAAATTATTGAAGAAAAGAATAGAAGTATTGAAGTTTCAAAATATTCAACTTGGCAAGATTTAGGAGCTGCAATGGGTCCAATTACTGGATATCTTATAGCATCTTCAATGAATGTGACATTTGGTTATATAGTATCAATAGTATTAATTATCATTGCTAGTTATATGTTTTATATTAAGTGTGATTTTAGAGAAAAATTACCAGTCTAAAGAAGCAAAATCATCAGGTGAATTTAAAATTATTTTTTGTGAAGATCCATTCCCATCCATCACGTATATATCGGATTTTCCGTGAACTTCAGATGTGAATAAAATTTTTTTATTTTTCTCTGACCAAACAATATTATTTTCATCTACCCTATTGTTCGTTAATCTAGTAGTTTTTTTGGTTTTTATATCATAATGATAAATCTCATCGTTGTTTTCTTTGTCGCTGATATACAAAAGTTTATTTCCATTAAATGCCCAATCAAACCCTTTTATATTTCCAGTTTCATTTTCAATATCAACAACTGTATCTTTGTCAATAATATAAACCTTTAACTTCATTTTATTATTATCTTTGATAGAAAAAGCAATATATTCACTGTTTGTACTCCACAATGGATTCATTCCATTATCTATTACTAATATTTCATCTACTCCTCTTGGATTCGATTTATATATATTATTTTCCACATTATAAATTATCCACTTACTATCAGGAGACCAAGAACCTAATTTTGCTTTCTGATCATATCTGGTTATTGGCAATATAGAATCATCTTCAAGTGAATATAATAAAATGTTGCTTTTATTTTCATTTTTTTTGATCTCAATTGCTATTTCTTTTGAATTAGGTGCCCAAGCAAAATTTAATACATCCTGATTATTTGTGTTTACCATTTTGAAATTTTTTGTATTTGTATCATATATCCACAATTCATTTTGTTTATTTTTGTCAGAAATAAATGCAATTTTTTCCTTTTTATTACACCATTTAGGAGAAAATCCTTGAGTGTCTTGATCAGTAATGTAGATAAAATTACCATTTGAAGGTTCTATAAGAATTATTCTTGAAAAATAATCAATTTTTTGTTCTGCTATTATTGATTTCGTATTGTTATTTCCGCAGGAGTAAAAAATACTAAATAGAAGAAGAAATATTAAGTATATGAAAATATTTGGTTTATTTTTTTTCATTTATAGTGTTTTTATATCAAATTATCAATTATTATAATAAAAAATAAATTTTGAAGCTTTTGAATAATTTTACTGATATTACGAAATGGAAGGAATGATAAAATGAAATTTTCTTTTTTTTCAATGCCATTGCATTTGCCAAACGAAAATCCATCTTTAGCATTTAAAAGAGATTTATCTCTTATCAAGCTTGCTGAAGAATTGGAATATGATGGTTTTTTTGTGGGTGAACATCATACTGCTGCTTGGGAAAATATCCCTTCTCCTGAACTGATATTATCAAAAGCTTCAGCTTATACAAAAAAAATTCAATTAGGATCCTCTTTGGTGAGCTTACCTTTTCATCATCCATTTAATGTTGCTGAAAGATATGCTTTTCTTGATCATCTTACCGAAGGCAGACTTGTTTTGGGAGTTGGTCCTTGTAGTTTGCCTCCTGATGTGAAATTGTACAATATCCCCCCGCAAGACTTAAATCCTATGATGCGAGAATCTACAGAGATAATTAGATTACTTTTAGAATCAGAAGAACCAGTTAGCTATTCAGGTAAATATTGGAATATAAAAGATATGTTTGTACAGCTAAAGTCTTACCAGCATCCAAGATTACCCTTTGCTACAGCGTCAGTTGGATCAGAAAGATCTTTAGAATTTGCTTCAATGTATGATATGCATCTTTGGTCATTAGGAATTGAAAATCTCCCTCCAAATGCAATTCATTGGTCTAAACAATGGAAAAAAATGGAGGAAATTTCTGAAAGATTAGGAACAAAACCATCCAAGGATGACTGGCGACTTGTTACCTATGTTCATTTAGCAGAAACAACAAAACAAGCATGGGATGAAGTGGAAAAAGCTATAGAAAGAGATGTTCACGAATATTTTTATGTAATTAATGGATTTGAAGGTTGGATTGCAGATAAAACTCAAGACCCATACTCTTTAACTGCTAAACAAATAGTTAAAGAAAGAAATTGGATAATAGGATCTCCGGAAGATGCAATAAAAAAAATAAATGAACTAAATGATAAAGCAGATGGATTAGGTGGATTAATGTTTACTACACATGAATGGACTGGTCAAAATTCTATAAATAACTCTTTGGAACTTTTTGCTAGATACGTTATGCCAGAATTTAAGGGTCACACTAAATCTATAAAACAAGCCTGGAATTTAACAGTTCAAGATAGAAAAAATAATTTGATTCCAAAGCTAAATAATAAAGAAGAAAGTCCAGATATAAAAAAACACAAATCGAACCTTTATTTAGAGAGATGATGAAGTAATGAGCATTTCGAATTATTTAAATTTATTTGAACAGATTGACAAAAACATTGATAACTTAATTGAACTTCATAGAGCTCTTATAAAAATACCGTCAGTTAATTCAGGCTATATGCCAACAGGAAATGAAACAAAGGTAGCAGAGTTCATATCAAAATGGTTAAGTGATTTTGATCTTTCTTCAGACATTTTATGTAGAGTCCCTGAAAGGGGAAATTTAATTTGTGAATATCCCCTTAGTGAAGGAGAAAGAAAATTGTTGTTAATGTCTCATTCTGATGTTGTGCCAGTAGAAAATGAAAAAAAATGGCATAGAGATCCTTTTGGAGCCGCTGTTGAAGACGGAAAAATTTGGGGAAGAGGTTCCTCTGATTGCAAAGGATTACTTGCTTCACAAATGTTTGCAATGATGATTTTGGCAAAAAATAAAATAAGACTTAATCATGGATTTAGTCTCGTATGTGGTGCAGATGAAGAACATGGTGGTAGATATGGTTTTGGCTGGCTAGCAGATAATCATCCAAATGTACTTAAAGCAAAATACGCTATAAATGAAGGGGGAGGATCTCCCGTAACTATAGGGAAAAATCTATATTATTTATTAGGTACGGGAGAGAAGGGCAGACTTGAAGTCAAAATTAATGTTAAGGGAGAGAGCTCACATGCTTCAGTTCCATGGTTAGGAGAAAATGCATTGCAAAATTCTAGCAATGCATTAATGAAAATTTTTAATTATCAACCTGATTTAGATTGCTCAACTGATATATTTAATTATTTAAACTTATTTGGTATAGAAACAAAACCTTCAATAGAAAATTTAGAATCAATCATTCAAGAAGCTACAGATAAAAATCCTAATTTGGGTTCTCTATTAAGAGCTTTATCGCGAATGACTATAACTCCAACTATGATAAATGGAGGAATAAAATCAAATTCAGTACCAGAAGAAATTCAAATCATTTTGGATGTCAGAACTTTGCCTCACCAAAGTGATAAGGATTTAGACGAAAAATTATCTGAATTATTGAATGATATTCCAAATATAAGTTATGAAATAGACTATATGGCTAAACCAAATTCATCACCTTTTGAAACAGAGTTAACAGAAGCAATAAAAAAATCTCAAGCTTTAAGTGTATCAAGAGATGACATTCAATGGATACCATCAGTGTCAAATGGTTTTACCGATTCACGATTTACTCGAGAATTAGATGTAATTACTTATGGCTTTAGAGGAGGCCATCCAGATGATAATCCAAATAGTGAAAATGTTCATGGAACCGATGAAAACTATGGAATCAAATCATTGATAAGTTCTACGAAAACAATGTTAGGTGTAGTATTAGAACTATGTGATCCAAATTGATAAAGGTGCTTTGATTAATGGACCCCAGACCTACACTTCAAAATTATCTTTTAATAAATTAATGAGTTTTGGAACCCTAGACTTTGTAACAAAAACTTTTTGTTTATTCATATTTATGCTCCATAATAGAAAAATTATTTTTAAATTGAATAAAATAATTATATTTAGTATTCTATGAATTTAACAATTTGATTATTATACTTTCGACTAAAAAATTTAATAATGTGTAAATGTTAGCTTATATAAAATATATTTATGAACAGGAATCAAAATGGCATATACAAAAATAAAAATTTGGCTAGAAGAAGAAATAAGTAAGATACATAAAAGCGGATTATACAAAAAAGAAAATATTCTTACTTCCTCTCAATCAACAAATGTTGATACTACTGATGGAAAAAAAATAAACTTCTGCGCTAATAATTACCTTGGTTTAGCAGATGATAAAGAAATAATTAATACAGTTAAAAATGGCATTGAAAATTATGGTTTTGGAATGGCATCAGTAAGATTTATATGTGGTACACAAGATATACATAAAAATTTAGAAGATCAAATATCTAATTTTTTAGGTACTGAAGATACAATATTATATAATTCTTGTTTTGATGCTAATACTGGTTTATTTGAGACTATTTTAAATAAAGAAGATGCAGTAATAAGTGATCAACTAAATCATGCAAGCATTATTGATGGCATAAGATTATGTAAAGCAGATCGTAAAAGATATAAACATATTGATATGAAAGACCTTGAAGAACAACTATCTCAATCAATGGACAAGAGATTTAGATTAATTGCTACTGATGGAGTTTTTAGCATGCAAGGCGATTTAGCTCCATTAAATGATATATGTGACTTAGCAGAAAAATATGATTCAATGGTAATGGTTGATGACTCACATGCAACTGGCTTCTTGGGTCCAAATGGAGCTGGAACTGCAGATCAATTGAATGTAAGAGATAGGGTAGATATTACAACTAGTACACTAGGAAAAGCTTTAGGAGGAGCATCGGGGGGCTTTACAACTGGTAAAAAAGAAATTGTGGAATATCTTAGACAAAAATCTAGACCTTATTTATTTTCTAATACTTTAGCTTCTCCAATTGTAATTGGCGCTAGTAAATCATTAGAAATAGTTACAAGTCAACCTGAAAGAAGAAAAAAATTAATGGAAAATACATCCTATTTTAGAAATAAGATGTCGGGTTTAGGTTTTGAAATTTTACCAGGGATTCATCCAATTGTGCCAATTATGTTAAGAGATGAGATAAAAACTGTTAAATTTGCCGAGTTAGTAAATAATCAAGGAATTTTAGTAGTAGGATTTAGTTATCCAGTTGTTCCTCTAGGAGAAGCAAGAATTAGAGTGCAACTTTCAGCTATACATACTAAGGATCAACTTGATAAAGCAATATTAATATTAGAAAAATCAGCTAAAGAATTATCAATAATTTAATAAAGGAAATTATATATGAGCAATGAATTTAAAAGAGTAGCAATAATAACTGGAGCTGGGCAGGGAATGGGTAAAGCTGTAGCACTAAATTTAGCGTCAGAATCATGTAACATTGTAATTAATGACCTTAATGAAAATTCTGGTCTAGAAACAGCTAATCAAATCAATTCCTCATATGATTCTAAAGCTATATTTGTAAAAGGTAATGTTATTTCTAAAAACGATATAGAAAATACCGTCAATTCAACTTTAGATGAATTCGGGAGAATCGATATATTAGTTAACAATGCTGGTGTACTCAAACCAACCAAAGTAATTGATATAGAAGAAGAGGAATGGGATTTTGTAGTAAATATCAACTTAAAAGGTACCTACATGTTTTCAAGAGGTGTACTACCCACAATGCAAAAGAACGGGTGGGGAAGAATAGTAAACTTTTCATCTACAGCTGGAAAAAATATTAGCACTGTTGGTGGGGCTCATTACACTTCAGCTAAAGCTGGAATACTAGGATTTACGAGACATTTAGCTAAAGAGGTTGCTGAATATGGAATTACAGTTAACTCTGTTTGTCCTGGTTTAATTGATACTGAAATGGTTCAATCAACAATATCATATGAACTAACTCAAAAATATGCTAATAGTTTTCCAATAAAGCGTCTTGGTAAACCAAGTGAAGTTGCTGATTTAGTAAATTTTTTAGTTTCAGATAAAGCTGCTTATATAACTGGTGCATCTTTAGATATAAACGGTGGCGATTTAATGATATAAGTTATTGAGATAACTTTTTAGTTCGAATTACAATTTAAATGATTCTTAATTGTTTAGAACGTCCAATGGCAATTATGAAAATTGGATAACTTGATATAGCACTAATAATTATTGCAGTTTTAGCATTAGTTAGATCAGAAATTATACCTCCAACTAACCAACCAATAAAGAATATTGAACTTACAAGAGTAAATAGTCCCATAATCTTATTTCTATCAAATTTTTCCGATTGTTCCTGGAAAATTAAGGTAGCGGATACCATCCAGTACGCTGCACTTAGTCCCATTAAGAAAAGACAAAATAGTGAAAAAACAAAACTTTCTGAAAATGCAAACATTATTTGACCTATATCCCAGCCTATACTTGACAAAATCCAAATGGAGAGTCTACTTTTATACACTCCAGTAAAAATTGAAACAAAAGATCCGATAAATAAACCTGCACCAAGAGCTCCATTCATTATTCCAAATCCACTTGCACCTATTTCTAGTAGATTTGCATATTTAGGTAAAACCACAAATAAAGTTGATCCAAATATGGATTGTACAGTAGAAATAATTACTGCCCAAAAAATAACAGGTTTATTTTTCATAATTGATAAATACGACACATACAGATTTGAGTCTTTTTTTCTTTTTTCTTGAAGATCTTCCGGATGAAACGCAACTAAAAAAAGACTAAGAACTAAAAAAACACATGCAAAAACTATAACGTAACTAATACTTAATAAAGCAAGTAAATATCCAACAATAATAGGATTGATCATTTCACCAAAAAAAATAATTAAGTAATAATAAGAATTGATTTTAGAAAGTTTTTCTTTTTTATTTGAATTAACTAAAATCGTCGAAAATGCGGTATTAGTTATCCCTGGAATTATACCAAACACTACACTTAGAAACATCAAAATATAAATATCGTTATAATCTACAAATAAAAACAATAACAAAATAATAAAACAAGAAATATATGAAATAAATAAAATTTTATTTATATTATATTTTTCACTTAGATAAGATCCGAGAAATGTCGAAAAAAAAATGGGACTGGTACCCACTCCTACTACGATACCTACCCATAGATCTTTTTGAGTCAATTCGTAAGCTAACCACGTAAATAATAAAATTCTTATATGGGCTGAAAATTGAAAAAAAGATTTGGAAAAAATTAACGAGTTTAGATTTTTATTTGATAATAAATCTTTCATAAAATTGGATCCCAGTGAACAATAAGTGAATTGTTAACTAGTAATAGCTCCTTTTGAAGCAGGCTGAACCAATTTAATATATTTTCCTAGACTCCCTTTATTGTATTGAGATTTTCTTGGTTTCCAAGAAGAAAGTCTCTTGTTGATTTCATCGTCATCTATTAATATATTTAACTGAAATTTATCCAAATCTATTTCAATTGAATCCCCATCATTCACTATGGCTATTGGACCTCCTACAGCTGCCTCTGGGCCAACGTGACCTATGACTGCACCGTGTGATCCTCCTGAAAATCTACCATCTGTAATTAAGTAAACACTTTCGCCCAAACCTTGTCCAACTAAAGCTCCAGTGAGGGATAACATCTCCCTCATCCCAGGACCACCTTTTGGACCTTCATAACGAATTATTAATACGTCTCCATTTTTAATTGACCTTTTTTTAATAGATTCCATTGCTTCTTCTTCTTGGTTAAAAACTTTGGCGGGACCAATAAATTTTTTACCGAATTGATGACCCGCAACTTTTAATACACAACCATCTGGTGCCAAATTCCCAAACAAAGTCACTAAACCTCCTGTCCTAGAAATAGGAGAACTTACATTTTTTACTATCTCATTTTCAGAATCTTTTGAATTAATATTTTTTAGATTTTCTTTAATCGTTTTGCCAGTTATTGTAAGTTCGTCTCCATGTAATAAACCTGCATCCAGTAACCTTTTCATTACAAGTTGTACTCCTCCAATTTTATCTAGATCAAACATTAAATATTTTCCTCCAGGTTTCATATCTGCTAACAATGGAGTTTTCATAGAAATATCATGAATATCTTTTAGTGAAAGCTTTACTCCCATTTCATTAGCTATGGCTGGAAGATGAAGTGCAGAATTTGTCGATCCTCCCATTGCAACAACAAGAGTGACAGCATTTTCAAAAGCCTTCCTAGTTAGTATGTCTGAGGGCCTAATATTTTCTCTTACCAAATTCATAACAGCCATTCCTGCTTCTCTAGATGAAGCAATTTTTCTTTGATCAACATTTGCTTCAGAAGCTGATCCAGGAATACTTATTCCCAATGCTTCCCCTATGCTAGACATTGTATTTGCAGTAAACATGCCACCACAAGCTCCTGGCCCTGGACATGCATGTGTTTCTATGTCATGTAGTTGTTGGTCGTTAATTTCTCCTGATTGCCTTCTACCAACAGCCTCAAAAACACTAACAATTTGTAAATCTTCACCATTTAAATTTCCAGGTAATATTGATCCTCCATAAACAAATACACTTGGGATATTTAATCTAGCCATGGCCATCATTGCACCTGGCAGAGATTTATCACATCCAGCGATGGCTACCAAACCATCATACCTTTCTGCAAAACAAACTGTTTCTATTGAATCTGCAATTATTTCTCTAGAAACTAGAGATCCTTTCATTCCTTCTGTTCCCATTGAAATTGCATCTGAAACAGTGATTGTACCGAATTCAAATGGAGTTCCTTTAGAATAATTTACACCTTTTTTAACCGCTTCTACTAATGGCTTAATTCCTGAATTACAAGGTGTAACTTCATTATGTGTTGAAGCGACCCCAATGAAAGGAGCATTTATATCATCATCATTGAGTCCCATTGCTCTCATCATGGATCTATGAGGAGCTCTTATGATTCCTTCTGTAGTTTCCCAACTTCTCCATTTTCCTATTTGTCTTTTTGCTTTAGATTTTTTATTCATCTTTTCCTTAAAAAAATTATGATTTAAACTTGTGAGTGTCGTATTATCCTTACACCCAGTATATAACTCTATAGGAATCATATATATTAATTTTTTTGATCTTTCCTTAATTTTTTATTAAATACTAACTATTTAATTTTAAAATAAGATAACCTAAAATAATATTTGTCTAAAATTTAAGTTAGATGTGTCTCTATAGTAATGTAAAAAATGGTAATTTATTTAATTTTCAAATAATGGAGTGCTTATGAAAACTACAAACAAAGAAAAACAATTTCGACTACCAAAAAATATTGTTCCAAACAGATATGAAATAAAATTATCACCAGATCTCGAAGACAAAATTTTTTTGGGAGAAGTTCTAATAGAAATAAATGTTTTGGAAAAAACTAATTTTATATCTTTAAATGCAATTGAATTAGACATTGAGAAATGTGAACTTATCTTAAATCAAAAAAATAATATTGTCAGTGAATGGAAATTGGATAAAGATGTTGAAATTCTTAAAATTAATTTAAAAGAATTCATTGAGATTGGGTCTTATAAAATATTCATTCAATATAAAGGGATATTAAATGAAAAATTAAGAGGATTTTATCATTCAAGTTTTAAGGATTCAAAAGGAAAATTACAATCTATAGCCACAACTCAAATGGAATCTACTGATGCTAGACGTTCTTTTCCGTGTTTTGATGAACCCAGTTACAAGGCTATATTTTCTATCACATTAGATGTGCACAGAGATTTATATGCTGTTTCAAATTCAGAAATAAAAACAATTATCGATTTAGATCAAGATAAAAAAAGAGTAGAATTCGTTGATACAATTCCTATGTCTACATATTTAGTGGCCTTTATTGTAGGACCTTTCAAAGCTTCAAGAACAGTTGATGTGTCTGGAGTACCGTTGAGAATAATTTACCCTGAAGGAAAAGATGATTTATGTGATTATGCACTTGATGTTGGTGAATTCGCATTACAATATTTCTCTGATTATTATAAGATACCTTATCCTGGAGATAAATTGGATATGATAGCGATCCCAGATTTTGCTTTCGGTGCAATGGAAAATCTAGGATGTATAACTTATAGAGAAGCATTACTTTTAGTTGACAAAAAAAAAGCTACATCAAATGAATTAATGAGAATTGCTGATGTAATATGTCATGAGATTGCTCATATGTGGTTTGGCGATTTAGTAACAATGAAATGGTGGAATGGTATTTGGCTTAATGAAGCATTTGCCACATTTATGGCAACAAAAGCTGTTGCAGAATATAATTTTGAATGGAATAGATGGGCTCAATTTTCTCTTGAAAAATCTATGGCAATGGATATTGATTCATTATTAAATACTAGACCTATTGAGTATCCCGTCATTACTCCATCCGATGCCGATGGTATGTTTGATCTGATTACCTATGAAAAAGGAGGTTCTATATTGCGTATGCTTGAGCAATTTTTAGGTGAACAAACCTTTAGAGATGGAGTTTCTTTATACTTGACTGAACATTCTTATTCAAACACTGAAACGGATGACCTTTGGAAATCTTTAGAAATTATTTCAAAACAACCAGTTAAAGAATTTATGGATTCTTGGGTTTTTCAACCAGGACACCCAATAATTAATGTATCAGTAGAAAATAGGAATATTTTGCTTAAACAAAGTTCCTTCAAATATATAAATTCAAATAATAAAATACAAAAAAATACTTGGGGAATCCCATTAGTTGTAAAAATTTTCAACAAGGATAAAGAAACTACCAAAAAAATATTATTTGATCAAAAAGAACTTTGTTTAGATTTTCAAATGAATGATGAGACTATTTTATTCAACGCAAATGCGTATGGTTTTTATAGAGTTGATCCGAGAACATCTATAAATGATTTTCTAAATCTAAATAAATTAAATTCACAAGAAAAATATACGCTTATTGACGATCTATGGTCTTTAAATGTAAATGGGTCAATATTGTCTGATGAATTTATAGATTTCACTAATAGGTTTAATAAAGAAACAGATCCTGATATTTTATCATTGTTATTTTCTTGTTTGTCGAGTTTACACAGAATTTATTTTTATTCTAGGAACAAAAAACTAGAAAACACTATAGAATCTATCTTTAATAATTCTTATGATCTTCTTGTATCAAAAAAGAAAAAATCAATTAGAGACATTCAAGCAGTATCTGTTTGTTTCAGAGCACTTGGAATGTTGATAAACGATAAAAAAATTATTGAAAAAAGTTTATCGATTAGTGATTCTTATATGACAGATAATACTTCTGATTATGAGCCAGATATAATTTCTAGTGCGATATCAATAAGTGCATATCATGGTAATAAAAATTTATTTGATAAATTTGTTCATCAAATGAAAAATTTATCAACTCCCCAAGATGAATTGAAATATCAAAGATCACTAACTTTATTTCAAGGAGAAAAAGAAATGAATTCATTATTTGATTTGATCGATTCAGATACCATCCGATCTCAAGATGCACCTTACTTATTGGCATCTGCTTTAACAAATATAAATAATGGTTGGCTTGCTTGGAAATATATCAAATCAAACTGGGAAATTCTAAAAAATAAATTCCCCGAAAACTCATTGGTGCGTATGTTGTCAGGAATTAGATCTTTGAACAGAGATGAGTATTTTAAAGAAATCAAAGCATTTTTTGCAAATGATAAAAAATTATCTCAAGGACAACTACAATTAAAACAGCATTTAGAAAAACTTGAGATTAATGTAAATATGAGATCTAGAGAATTAAATCGTGGTTAACTGTCCTCTAAACCTTTCAAAAAATCCTCTATTTCAGGAGAAAGATCTAAATCTTGTTTTGATATATTTTGCTCATTTTCAAACTTTTTTATTATATCTAAGATCGAATTATTGTTTGAAAGATCTTTATTAAGTTTTTGATATTGATTTATACCTTTTTGTTTCTCTGGGAAATTAGTAGGAAAATCATAGATTCTTGATAAGTATTCTAATAATCTGCTTGTTGCCATATAATCATCGTTCAATTTTATGTACAAAGGAATATGAACCATTAGGCTTAGTAACTCTATAGAAATTGTATTATTTAGTAAGTTTCCTATTTGATTTGTTATACTTGTAGGCCCTTCATATTTTGAGTTTAATTTTAATATTTCATTCAAAGGTTTAGGTGGTATCCATCCTTTATAAGTTCCTGTAACGGGTAATGGACGTGTATGAGGTACTGAGTCAAACATTCCCCCAACGGAGATAAATCTTTTTCCATTAAGTTTTTGTATTAAATCTATCATCGCATCATTATAATCTTCACTATTATTATGTGGTTCTAACATATATATAAGAAACATATTGATTTCACTATTTCCTTGTGGATTTTTTTTCCCAAAAATTTTGGTATTTGGAATTCTAATGATTCTCTCACCGTTTTCATATAATATTTCTGGCCGATATCTTGTCATATCATAATATTTACTTGGTCTATTCAACTCTCCAATTTCTTCTAACTCAAAAATATCCACCAGGCGACTTATTACATTATGTCCAACATTTCCAACATTTATCCAAGGCCTCAAAATGGAAATAAAATGACTATTGCTATATGATCCTATAGGTATATCTAGTTTGAATTCATTTATATTCATTATTTTATTAGTTCTATTTTCTATGTAATTATAATAAATTATTTATTAATGTCACATTGTATTTTTTTTTTGTACAATTTATGATCTTTATAAGTGTTAAATTAAAACACAGAAAAACTAGTTATGAAAGGAGGTTATTTAATTGGAGACTAATTATAAGCGGGGTGCTTTGATCTGAAGGCGCCAAAAAGGTTTAAGTACCTCCACTAAGGGTGAAATTATCCGATAGAGATTTTTCTCTATCCGATAATTTCACCCTTAGTTTATATATATGATTATTAAACATTTCACATCTACAGTTTTTGTAGTTTTTAAAAATAAAATCTTTTTACATTGGCATGCTAAAGTAAAAGAATGGCTACCACCAGGTGGGCACATAGAACTCAATGAAGATCCAATCGAAACAGCAATTAGAGAAACCATAGAAGAATTAGGTATTGAGATTCAAATAGTTAATAGAAAATCTAATTTATTTAAATTCGATGATGTTGATTCAATACCTAGTCCTGAAACAATCTTATTGGAAGAAGTTGTTGATCAAACTAAAGGGAAGCATTTACATATTGACATGATTTATTATGGTAAACCAATTAAAGATAATATTAACATAAAAGATGGTTGGATTCTGGTTGATAAAAAATCTTTACTTGAAAAAAAAGAATTTATGACGCCAGAAAATAATTTTCAAGCACCTCCTCAAGATGTTATCCTTCTTGGATTAGATGCAATTACGCAACTTAGAAATTAATGTTTCTTAATTTCTATACCTGCTAATTTCTCTACGTATTTTGCTATCGCTGAGTGGTCACTTTTTCCTTCTCCTTGTATCATCAAAGCCGTTAATACCTGTTGAAGGTTTGCAGTCACTTGAAGAGGTATGTCCAAGTCTCTCGCTGCTTCCATTGCATTATTTATATCTTTATAATGTAATTCTATTCTAAAACCTGGATTAAAATTTCTATCAACTATCATTGGAGCTTTGGCATTTATGACATTTGAACCAGCCAAGCCACCTTGAATTGCTTTATATACTGTTTCTGGATTAACACCAGCCTTTGCTGCTAGGGTCAAGGCTTCAGCTAGTGCATGAATATTTGCACCCACACAAATTTGGTTAGCAAGTTTTGTTATTTGACCCGCTCCATGTTTTCCACATAAAATTGATGTTTTTCCTAAAACATCAAATAAAGGTTTTGCTTGTTCAAAATTATCTGCAGAGCCACCAACCATTATGGCAAGATCTCCAGAAATTGCAAAAGGTTCACCCCCTGAAACAGGAGCATCCAAAAAGCTTACTCCTTTTTCATCGCATTTTTTTCCTATTCTTTCTGAAACTCCTGGAGCTATTGAACTCATATCTATTATGAGATGACCTTTTGAAGCTCCTTCCAAAACACCTCCATCTCCGCATATAGCTGACTCAGCTTGAGGACCATCTTGAACCATAGTGATGGTTATACTAGCATTAGTGGATGCCTCAGAGCTTGTTTTGCATCCTTTGGCACCTTCTTTTTCTAATTCCTTAACTGGGTCTGGGAATAGATCATAAACAGATAATTCATATCCAGCTTTTAACAAATTTTTTGCCATTGGTTTTCCCATAATTCCTAAACCAACAAATGCTATTTTTTCTGCCATAATTTACTCCTTTTTTTTTTATCATGTTACATGAAAATCAGTTAAATTCTAATCTTTCCAAAACCTTTCTTCTAGAAAAGCAAAATCACTATCTTTCAATTTTTCTTTTACGTCTTCAATCATACCAGGATGACCACAGGCATAAACAATCGTTTCATTAGGATTAACTTTCCAAGATTTAATCCTGTCTTCAAGAACATTGTTAACTCTTCCTTTTAATCCTCGCCAATTTTTATTCCTATCTTCCAAAGGTCTACTTATCGTTGCTTCAAAGATAACATTTCTATTGTTTTCTGCTAATTTTTGTAATTCATTATCGTATCCAAATTCATCTAAATATGAGGCACCTTCTAAAACATAAAAATTAGAATTTGAGAAACTTGTATCTTTTAAATATTTTCGTAACATGCTCACGTAAGGAGCAATTCCTGTTACAGTTCCAACCATTACATGGTTTTTATAATCTGGTTTCAATACGAATATGCCCTTGGCTCTTGGTCTCATAGTTACTAAATCTCCAAGGTTTAAATCATTTAATAACGGGGTTAGATTTCCATCAGGACGAGGTACTAGTTCTATAAAAAGTTCTATTAAATCTTCTTCTGGAGATGAAACTATAGAATAAGCTCTTTCTATACCTTCCGAACCAATTGTACAGTATTGTCCTGGATTAAAATTAAATTTTTCTTCTGGTTGAAGCCAGGTTTTCCATAAATCTTCAGTAAGTTGTTCTCTTTTTACAATCTTTGCCCACATGAACTTCCCCTTAACAACATTAACAGCATTAAAATTCATTATTTCTACTCCCCTTGTCTTATATGGTTATATATTCACTAATTGATATTAAAAGAATATTGTTAATTTGCACAATAATTATTATATTATAAATATTTAAAATGATTTTTAGAACAAGTTGAGAAAAAAACGATAATAATTCCTTTTTACATAACGGATAAATTATCTTAAACAGAAATCAAATCTTTTTTCTTGAATATTTCAAATTTATTGATATCATTGAATTTAGTAAATACTTTAAGCGAGTTCAGTGAAACTCTCAAGGAATTTAAATGTCTTACACGGGTAACAGATTATATAAAACCCTTCTCGATCAAGAAGGAATTCGAAGAGCTATTTCCCGTATCTCACATGAAATCATTGAATCTAACAAAGGTGTGAGTGATCTAGTTATTATCGGTATCCATACTAGAGGAGTTTTTATTGCAAAAAGAATAACCGATATTATAAATAAATTTGAACGATCGAATATAACTGCGAATTCAATAGATCCTAAAAATTATAGAGATGATATTGAATTAAATATTAAACCGGAAAATGAAAATCCTCATATTGTAATTCAAAATAAAAATGTGGTTTTGATTGATGATGTTTTGTATACAGGAAGGACTGTTAGAGCGTCTATGGAAGCTCTTTTTAGTACAGGAAGACCAAAAAATATAAAACTTGCAACTTTGATTGACAGAGGGCATAGAGAATTACCAATTAGACCTGATTTTATTGGTAAAAATATACCCACGTCTAGTAAAGAACACGTAAGAGTTTTTATGAAAGAATTTGATGGCAAGGATGCAATAGAACTATATAAAAGGATTGATTTTTAATTAAATGAATTATTTAGGGAAACATATTATAGATATAGATCATTTAGATAGAAATTACATAGAAAATATTTTTTCTATAACTCAGAGATTAAAAACTCAAAATGAAGTGAAAAAATCCTTTAATAATAAAAATATTTGCACTCTTTTTTTTGAGGATTCAACTAGAACAAAATTGAGTTTTGAGAAAGCTTCTAATAATTTGAAAGCAAATTTTCATAATCTAGATCTATCAACTTCCAGTGTTAATAAAGGAGAATCTTTTTTTAATACAATTAAGACAGTCGAAAGTATTGGCATGGATATTTATATTATACGACATGGATCATCAGGTGCTGCTATATTTGCGGCAAAAAATTTAAGAGGAACAGTAATCAATGCGGGTGATGGATCTCATGCTCATCCTACTCAAGCTTTGTCTGATCTTTTTACAATAAAAGAACAAAAAAAAGACTTTACTAAATTAGAAATTTCTATAGTAGGAGATTTTTTATTTAGTAGAGTTGCAAGATCAAATATTTTAGCTTTTTTGAAGATGGGTTCTAAAGTTAATATTCTTGGTCCTCCTGAATTAACTTCTCCCCAAATTTCTGATGCTTATGATCAATATAACTCTTTATATCCAGGTAGTTTAAAATTTTACAACGAACTAAAACAGCCTTTAATTAATTCAGATATTGTCATGGCTTTACGTATTCAAAAAGAAAGATTTAACAAAGAAACAAAAGTAGATTTGGAAAATTATAAATCTAAATGGAGAATAGATAAAGAAATATTGGCTCAATGTAAAAAAAATATATTGATAATGCATCCAGGACCAATGAATGAGGAATTAGAAATTTCTCATAATGTTGCCCACTCAGACTTTTCATTGATCAATAAGCAGGTAGAAAATGGTGTTTATGTTAGACAATCCATTATACAAAACATTTTTGAGGGAGAAGATTGATTTGAAAGAAACATTAATAACAAATGCCAAACTTATTGATCCTTCAGAAAATTTGAATGATATTTATGATATTTTGATCAAAAATCAGAAAATAGAAATCATTTCAAAAAATATTAATAAAAATAATATTCCCAATGTTATTGATGCAAAAGGGAATACAATAAGTCCTGGATTTATTGATCTTCATGTTCATTACCGTGAACCGGGAGAAACATATAAAGAAAATATTCTAACCGGTTCTATTGCATCTGCTAAGGGAGGATTTACTACTGTTTTAATGATGGCAAACACTAATCCAACAATGGATAATTTGGATAAGTTAAAACACCAAAAACAGATTATCGAAACTAATTCTATAATAAGAACTTTGCAAACGGCATCAGTTACGCATGAAAGAAAAGGATCTAATTTAGTAGATATTGATACACTTTCAGAGTTTGGTGTATTGGCTTTTTCAAATGATGGGGATGCAATTGAGAAAAAAAGCACCTTAGAAAAAGCTCTAATTCTTACTACCAAAAATAACAGACCAATACTTGAACACTGTGAAGATCCAAACTTGATAGATCAAGGAACAGTTAATGATGGATCTATAGCCATAAGATTAGGACTTCTGTCGAGATCAAAACAAGCAGAAATAAATATTCTCAAAAGAGACATTTCAATAGCAAAAAAAAATAATGGTTGGATATATTTCCAACATATTACATCTAAAAAAAGTTTAGATCTTATAAAAGAAGCAAAATTAAGTGGATTAAGAATTAATGCAGAAGTTACTCCAAATCATTTGTTTATGAATGAAAATTGGATTTATGGTAAAAAAGGCCAAAAAGTGGATTTTTTAGATTTTGATTCTTATGATACGAATACAAAAGTGAATCCTCCATTACGGGACGAGAGCGATAGAATCGCTTTGATAGAAGCTGTTAATAATGGGATCATAGATATAATTGCTACAGATCATGCACCACATTCTAAAGGGGATAAATTGAATCTCTTTGACTCCGCTCCTGCAGGCATAAATTCAGCTGAAACTGCTGTTCCAATTTTGGTAACTTTATCAAAAAGTGATAAATTGAATTTCAATTCCATTGTTGAAAAAATGGCAAATAATCCAGGACAAATTATTAATGATATTTCTGGTCTTAAAATTGGGAAAATCAAAGAAGGATATGAAGCAGATTTGACTATTATTGATACAGATGCTGAACAATTTATTGATGAAGATTTTTTTGTATCAAAAAGTACAAATTCTCCTATTATAGGAATGGTCTTGAAAGGTAAAGTATTAAAAACAATCTACCAAGGAGAAATTGTTTACGAAAGTTAAAGTATGAATAATAAAATTAAGAATTTAATATTAGAAGATGGTTCTATCTTTTCTGGTTATACATTTGGATTTAATAGTGAAAAAGAAATTGTTGGCGAAGTGGTTTTTAATACTTCTATGACAGGATATCAAGAAATGTTAACAGACCCTTCTTATCGAGGACAAATTTTGGTTCCAACATATCCAATGATTGGGAATTATGGTATTAGTAATTCCGATATAGAATCCTCTGAAATTCAAGTAAAAGGATTTGTAGTCAGACAATATAGTGATAAACCTTCTCACAATAATTCAGTTATGAATATTTCTGAATATTTATATCAAAACAAAATAGTAGGAATTTTTGGGGTAGATACCAGAGCTATTGTTAGAAAAATCCGAAAAGCAGGTGTAATGACAGGAATAATAACTTCTAATTCAGAGATAAAAAAAGTTTTAACAAATATAAAAAACAAACTCTCTTATGACGAACAAAATTTAGTTGCTGAAGTTTCTACTACAAATGCATACAAAGAAATAAAGCTAAAATCTTTAAAAAAAATTGCTATAATTGACTTTGGAGTTAAGCATAACATATTAAGATTATTGAAAAAGAGATCTTGTAGCCTCACAATTTTCCCATATAATTCAAGTTCTAATGACATTCTATCTGCACGTCCAGATGGAATTGTTTTATCTCCAGGGCCAGGAGATCCGAACAATTTACAAAATATTTTAAAAGATATAAAAGAAATTATCAATTCAGGTATTCCAATATTGGGAATATGTTTGGGGCATCAATTAATTGCAAAAGCTTTAGGAGCTAAAACTTTTAAATTACCATTTGGCCACAGAGGAGGAAATCAACCAGTAAAAGATATAAAAAATAATAGAGTTTATATTACCGCGCAGAATCATGGATATGCTGTAGAAAAAGTTAATTTTCCCAAACAATTAGAAATCACACATATCAATTTAAATGATGATACTGTTTCTGGACTAAAACATAAAACTAAACCAATATTTTCTATCCAATATCATTCAGAAGCTTCTCCAGGACCAAAAGATTCTGAATATATTTTTGATGAATTTATAAAACTTATAGAATATACCCAAGGATCAAATAATGATAAGTAAATCTGTTTTAGTGATAGGTTCAGGTCCGATAATCATAGGACAGGCGGCAGAATTTGATTATGCAGGTGCGCAGGCATGTAAGTCTTTAAGAGAAGAAGGTTATAAGGTAATTTTACTAAATTCTAATCCTGCAACAATTATGACAGACACAGATATAGCAGATCGTGTTTATATCGAACCTCTTACGGTGGAAATTGTTGAAGATATATTAATAAAAGAGAATCCCTTTGGCATTCTTGGAACCTTAGGAGGTCAAACAGGTTTAAATTTAACAGCAGAATTACATAAAATAGGATTACTTGATAAATATAATGTAAAAATTTTGGGAACATCAATAAAATCAATTGAAGTTGCTGAAGATAGAGACAAATTTAGATCATTTCTACTTGATATTAATCAACCGACACCTCCATCAGAAGCAGTAAACAATTATATAGATGCATTAAATGCAGCTGAAAAAATTGGATATCCAGTTGTAGTAAGACCAGCCTATACTTTAGGTGGAACTGGAGGTGGAATAGCTAATAATAAATTAGATTTAAAAGATATTGTCAACTCAGGAATTACTTTATCGAGAGTTGGACAAGTTTTGATAGAAAAATCTTTGTTTGGATGGAAGGAAATTGAGTACGAAGTTATGAGAGATAATAATGGTAATGTTATAACTATTTGTAATATGGAAAATATTGATCCCATGGGCGTTCATACTGGAGATTCGATAGTAGTTGCTCCTTCTCAAACATTAAATGATAAAGAATATCAAATGTTACGAACAGCTAGTTTAGATATTATAACTAAATTGAATATTAAGGGTGCTTGTAATGTTCAATTAGCTTTGAAACCATCTAATATAGTCAAAGAATCCATTGGAAAAGATTTTTCTGAAGATCCAGAATATTACGTGATAGAAGTTAATCCAAGAGTTTCAAGATCATCCGCTCTTGCTTCAAAAGCAACTGGGTATCCAATAGCTAGAATCGCATCCAAAATTGCAGTTGGAAAAAACTTGGATGAAATAACTAATCCGGTAACGGGAAAAACATTTTCTGTTTTTGAACCTTCTTTAGACTATTGTGTTGTGAAAATCCCTAGATGGCCTTTTGATAAATTTCCTAATGGGAATAGAACTTTGGGTACTCAAATGAAAGCGACGGGCGAAGTTATGGGAATTGAAAGATCATTTGAAGCTGCACTTTTGAAATCCATCAGGTCTTTAGAAAACAATAAACCTGATCTAATGTGTCAATCAGATATATTGGACACTAATGATCCTACTGATGATAGATTATGGATTTTAGCTGAACGTTTACGTAAAGGATCAGATGCTGTAACAGAGACTAAAAGAACTTATATTGATTATTGGTTTACCAGTGCATTAGAAAACATAATTGATATGGAGAAAGAGATCAATAAAAAGAAATTAGACTTGAATTTGTTACGTAGAGCAAAAACTATGGGTTTTTCTGATGCATACATAGCCAAAATAAAAAATTTATCAGAATCAAATGTAAGGATTATACGAAAAAAATTAAATATACTACCAATATTTAAAATGGTTGATACTTGTGCAGCAGAATTTGAAGCAGTTACTCCTTATTTTTATAGTACTTATGATGAAGAAAATGAAGCCATTCCTTTAAGTGGTAAAAAAGCTCTTGTTTTGGGTTCAGGTCCCATACGTATTGGGCAAGGAATCGAGTTTGATTACTGTTCAGTGCATGCGTCAATGTCATTAAAAGAAAATGGTGTAAAATCTATTCTAATAAACTCAAATCCAGAAACAGTTTCGACTGATTTTGATACTTCTTCAAGACTTTATTTTGAACCATTAGATTTTGAAAGCATTTTAGATATTTTAGAGAATGAATCTGCTGATTCAAATTTGATATCTACTTTGGTACAATTTGGTGGACAAACTGCTATTAATATGTCTCAAGAATTAGGTAAAAATAATGCTCCTATACTTGGATCAAGTGCTGAAGTTATAAATTTAGCTTCAGATCGTTCAGAGTTTGAAGCTATCGCTAAAAAATCTCTAGTAAGGCAGCCAGCTGGTGGGTCAGTTACTAAACTAAATGATGCAAAGAAAATAGCTGAAAAAGTTGGATATCCAGTAATTCTGAGGCCTTCTTATGTTTTGGGAGGTAGGGCTATGGAAATAATTTATTCTGAGAAAGATTTATCCAGCTATTTTAAAAGAGCTCAAAGTTTTGTTAGAGGACAATCTATTTTGGTAGATCAATATATTAACGGTATTGAAATAGAAGTTGATGCTTTATGTGATACTGAGGAAATATTAATTCCAGGAATTATGCAACATGTAGAACGAGCTGGTATCCATTCAGGAGACTCAATAGCAATTTATCCAGCATTCGATTTATCACAGGAAGAAAAAAATGCAATAGTTGATGCTACGAAAAGTTTAGGGATAACTTTAGGTATAAAAGGATTAATGAATATTCAATTCATTGTTAAAAGAGATAATAAATCTAAATTCATACTTTTTGTTATTGAAGTTAATCCAAGATCTAGTCGTACTATCCCATTTATTTCTAAAGTTACTGGTGTCCCAATGGTCAAATTAGCAACCCAGATCATGTTGAATGAAAAATTATCTGATTTACCTTATGGTATAGGATTAAGAAAAGATTTAAATTTATTCGCTGTAAAGGCTCCAGTTTTTTCAATGTCAAAATTATCTGGAGTGGACACTTTTTTAGGGCCTGAAATGAAATCTACTGGTGAAGTTATGGGAATAGATAAAGATTTTCATGTAGCTATAAAAAAAGCTTTTATTTCTAAGGGAATTGAAATAAATAACCAAACTCCTTTTTTGTTATCTATTGCTGATCGAGATAAGATTGAAGCGACAGGGTTTATTAAACAATTAGTTGAAAACGGAAATAAATTATTTGCTACAGAAGGGACCTATAAATTTATAAAAACATTAGGTTATGAAGTTATTATGGTTAACAAAATCCTTTCCAGATCTAATACTGTTCTGGATATAATAGATGAAGGAAAAGTAGGAGCTATTCTTAATACAGTAACTGGAGATAGAACTTCTTTACAAGATGGATATTATATCCGCAGAAGAGCAACTGAGTCATCTATACCATGTTACACTTCAATAGATACTGCTTTAGCATCTATTATGGCTATTTCAGACGAAAAAATTAACGCAAAAGCAATAAATGATTATTATTAAATTAAATTGCTATTGCTCTCACAGAAAGCCAATTTCTTGGAACAGAATCTAATTCCATTTCTTTAAATATTTGTCTAAGAGATTTTTGTAAGGTTTTTTTCCCATATTCTAGAGGAACTCCAGGTAATATACCTTCAATCCAATCTTTAAATTCACTAATATAATGGAATCCATCAACTGGTACATTGTAGGAGGTTGCATTTACATACTCTACTTTGAAGCCGGTATCTTTCAATAAATTAACATAATCCTCGGGACTTAAGTGTCTTCGTGAGGAAACTTTTTCACTTCTGATAGGTTTAAGTTTGTAATCTTTATAAAGTAATCTTATGGCTCTAAACATCCATTTCCTATAGAACTCTTGTGAATCTTCTGGATGAGATCCATCATAAAAAGAAGTGTTAAAAGCTAGCACACCTTTGTTATTCAATTTGTGTTTAATATCCCTTAGAAGCTTTTCCTTATCTTGAACATAATGAATAGAATTACAGTAAACCATTGCATCTGCTTTTTCCACTATGGCATCAGTTAGATTTTGTACTTCAGAATGAATAAATTTTACTATTTTTGACCTTTCTAATTCATTCGCAGCGGTTCTAAGAGCACTCTTTGAACTATCAACAGCATAAATAACTGAATCTTTAGCTGATCTAATTCTTTCAAGAATCAACTTCGTAATATTTCCAGTTCCACAACCTAGATCAACTATTGACTTTTTATCATCAATTTTTGCAAGTTCAATAAATTCTGAATTTATTGAACTGTAAAACGGTAAGTTCGCAAATGCGTTGAATGCATATTCCTCATTTTTAGATTTTTCAGCCATGATTTTTTATTTTTGTATCGATATTAAAGTATATTATATATTTTGGATATTAAAATTTCCTTAGATAATGAGTATTATACGATTAATAATTTTATTTTCATTTGTTTTCTTCTTTTTCTCATGTTCTCAAAGATCAGAGATTTTTATGGTAGCAGCTTCAATGAATAATTTAATGAATGACATTCAATCGGAAAGCCCTCAATTTAAAGATATTCCGATTAGTTATGGAGGTTCAATTTCAATTGTAAGAAGAATTGAGAACAATAAGAGAGGAGTTGGAGCCGTGTTACTTTCTTCAGAAGAATCCTTTGATATTTTAGACAAACTAGGGTATCTAGACAATGAATTATCTTATACTTTTGCTTCTAACTCTTTAGTTTTAATTGGGAAAACCAATATGAAAATACAAGCTACTAAAGATATAGAATCCATTGAGAAAAAAATTGTTATTGCAGATCCCAAAATTGCACCAGCTGGAATATATTCTCTTCAATCACTTGGATCTTTAAATCAAGAATTTCTTGATGAAAACGTTATATTTGCTGGAGATGTCAGTTCAGTAGTTGGGTCAGTTAAAAATAATATAAATTTTGTTGGGATAGTATATAAAACTGATGCAATATCACATAATCTCAAAGTTTTATTTGAATTTCCAACAAATTCACATGATAAAATTTTGTATAAACTTGGGGTATTAAATAATAATTCTGAGGATGGTATTTTGAAATATGTTGAATTCTTAAAATCAAGTTTTGTAAAACAGAAACTTGTTGATCATGGATATTTGGTTGAGTAATTATGGATATAATTAGTGCTCTCATAATCACTTTGAAAATTTCAGTAATCTCGACTCTTTTAAGTTTTGTTTTTTCCATATTTTTTTCTTTTTTATCTATGAGATTCAAATATTTAAGTTTCCCAATAAACATTATTGCAACCTTACCATTGGCTTTACCTCCTGTTCTTACTGGATACTTTCTAATATTTGTAAGTAGAGGTTATCTTTCTTTTCACTGGATGGGTGGAAGTATTGCATGTGCCATTATTGCTTTACCTCTGGTATATCGAACTATGTTGAATACGTTCTATGCAATTGATTTTTCTATTTTTAATACTGCAAGAATTTTTGGAGCTAATAAATTTCAAGCATTTTATTATGTAATATTTCCTAATATAAGAAATGGGATTTTTTCAGCTATATTTTTGGGATTCATGAGATCGATTTCTGAATTTGGAGCTAGTATGGTCATTGCAGGGAACATTTCTGGAGAAACACAAACTTTATCTTCTGCTATCTTCACAGCAATACAAATTGGGGATTCAAATAAGATTTTTTTACTTTCTTTTCTATCAATTCTCTTAGCAATTTTGACTATATTGACATTTTCAATAATAAATAAAAACAGGAGATTTATTTTTTGATTAAGGATTCTTTAAAATTCAATTTTACTACTCATTTAAATTCTTTTAAATTACAAGCTCAGTCAGAGTTTCAAAATGGAATAAATGCCTTATGGGGAAAATCTGGAAGTGGAAAAACTACATTTTTCAATTCTTTGTCAGGATTATTAAAGAAAATTGAAGGAGAAATCATTTTTAAAGATAAGAAATTTTTTTTCTCTGGAGAAAATTTAAATCTTAGCCCCGAAAATAGAAATTTAGCTTACGTTGAACAACAAAATATGCTTTTTAATAATATGAATGTGATAAAAAATATAGAATTCGGGTACAAATTTTCTAAACAAATTAAAAAACAAATAACACCATCTGATGCTATAAGTTTATTTGATCTTAAAGAATATGAATTCTCATCAATTAATCAACTTTCTGGAGGACAACTTCAAAGAGTGGCTCTAGCTAGGGCCTTTGCATCCAATTCACCGTTGATGTTACTCGATGAACCTCTTAATGCTTTAGATTTAAGTTCTCGCAAAACAATAATGCAAACGATAAATGATTTAAATAAATCACTTGAAAATATGATAATAATGGTTACTCATTCTCCTTTGGAAGTTTTGAATTACGCTGATGCTATTCTTCATGTCGATAATGGAAAAGCTGAAAAAAAACTTTCTAAATCTAATTTGTTGAATTATTTGTCAGATGAAGAAGTGATAAATGAAATTCATCAAAAGTCTTCAAAATTTTACGGAAATTTTTTTTCGTCTAAAAACGTTATTTTAGTTAGAAATTCATTCGATCAAATAAGCGAAGGTTTTGATTTTTCTGGAAATATAAAATCAATAATAAAAAATGATGATAATTATTTAATCGAAATATTGAGCGAAAATAAATACTTTGTTAATATATCCATAGATTTATTTTCTAATTTGCATTTATCTCTTGAAGACAAAATATACTGCTTTGTTTATCAAAATTTAATATTAGAATAGAAATATGAGTAATTTTAATAAAACTTTAAAAGAAAAAACTCTTAAACAAAAATCATTTCTAATTATTGGCCTCGATCCAGATCCCAAAAGAATGCCTGTTAAAGATATTTTTCAATTTAATAAAGAAATAATTGATAAAACCTATGACATAGTCGTCGGTTATAAGCCACAGCTGGCTTTTTATGAAGCTCAAGGAATAGAAGGTATGCAAATGCTTGCTAAAACAATTGAATACATCAAAAATCTTCCAGAAAAAAAGTTAATCATTGGTGATTGCAAAAGATCAGATATTGACTCAACTTCTGAAGCATATGCGAAGGCAATGTTCGAATATTGGGATTTTGATGCATGTACAATTGTTCCATATTTTGGAAGAGACGGTATTATACCTTTTTCGAATTATGTAAATAAAGGGGTTTTCATTGTTTGTAAATCCTCCAATAATTCTGGAAAAGAAATACAAGATTTTTTTTCTGAAAAAGAAAATTTGAGTGTTTATCAAAAAGTAGCAAAAATAGCTAGTAATCTTAACATAAATAATAATATTGGATTAGTAATGGGAGCAACTTACCCTGATCAACTTTCTATTATAAGAAAAGAACATCCTGATTTACCTTTTCTTATTCCAGGAATTGGACATCAAAAAGGAGATTTAGAAAAAGTGATCAATAATTCAACTGGTGAAAACACATCTCCAGTGTTAATTAATTCTTCGAGAGGGATTATTTATGCTTCGAATGATAAAGAAAAATATGGCATTTTCGCTCGTGAAAAAGCTTTAGAAACAAATAAAAAAATAAATGATATATATAATTAAAATTTATTGACCTTGTGCTTTAAATCATTATTCTAAATAAAAACTCTTAAGTAAAAATGCAAAAATTATTTGTTGAAAGTCTAAAAATTAATAATGTTGGTCAAAGAGTAGTAATTTTAAAACAAGAATCAGGATCAATGTATTTAGCAATATGGATTGCAACAGCTGAAGCAGATTCAATTGCTATAAGATTACAAAAACTTGATATTCCAAGACCATTGACTCATGATTTACTTTGTAATTCAATCTCCAAACTTGATGGGAATATAAAAAAAGTAATCATTACTGACATAAAAAATGATACTTTTTATGCAAAAATTATCGTCAATCGATCAGGAAAAATAATCCAATTAGACTCTCGTCCATCTGATGCTATATCTGTAGCATTACAAGCTAATGTTCAGATTTATTGTGAAGATTCAGTGTTAGAAAAGGCTGGTTTTAAGAAAAAAGAAATCAATGATGATTTATCAAACGATAAAACTAACAAAAAAAAATCTAAAGAAATGAATTCCCGATTACCTTTAGGTGAGAAAGAGAAAGAATCTCTTTCTGTTTTTGAATCCTTCATTGACACATTAGACATAGATGAGTAAAAAAAAGATCCAAAAAAGCAACGAAAATAACAATCAAGAATCTCTTAGTACCAATCTAATTCTTGCTGGGAAATATATAAGTTTGGGATGGATAATGGTCATCCCAATTATAGCATTCACTTTCGTAGGAAATTTAATTGATAAAAAATTTAATCTTCCTTATTTTTTGACCTTTATTGGTTTGATCATTGGTCTTTCAGTAGGTATTATTGGAACGGTCAGAATTTTAAAAATGAAAAATTAATAAGGATTATTAAGGATTAATATTCTAAATGTTTAATTCTAAATCAATAATTTTATCCGCTCTCGTTTTGATAATATTAGTCGTCTCAGTTTTAGGTGGAGCTTTGGGTGCAAGTTTTGGATTTGGATTTTTAAGTGGTCCTCTTCCTTTTATATCTATCGCTGCAGAGACTATTTTTAAACCCTTTGGATATGAATTGAAAAACTCTACTGTTATGCTCTGGATGTCTATGATTGTTTTGATAGTTCTATCTTGGTTAGCAACAAGGAAATTACAGGAAGTCCCCTCAAAATTACAAAATATATTTGAATTGATCATTCAATTTTTTATGGATACGGCAAGAGAAGCTGGAGGAGATAAAGCTAAAAGATTTCTTCCTGTTGTTATAACAATTTTTTTCGCAGTTTTAGCTTTTAATTGGTTGGGAATTTTACCAGGAGTTGGATCGATCGGAAAAATCGAAACAATTGATGAATGGGTTTCTCATCATTCGCACTCAGGACATTGCTCAAAAGTGGAAGTAGGGCATTCGAGTAAAACTGAAGTTAATGCAAATAAAGAAATATTATCTAAATTATGTGTACTTGAAGAAGAATCTTCCCATGGCTTTGTAGTTTTCGATAGTTATGAAGGTTCTTTTCTTTCGAAAATTAATATTATGCCAATTGGAAGAGGAGAATCATCTAGAGCTCCTTTGAGTTCTATCGGTAATTATGAAATTGAAGAAATTGAGCAGATTAGAAAAAAAATACTCAATGGTGAAGATCCTAATAATTTAGAAGAATGGAAAAAAATTAAAACAAATATTTCTATAGGAAGAGTATCTGAGTTATATGAGAGTAAAAATGGTACGGTTAGTCCTTCAGAATATATTGGCAAGAAAACGGGAGAACTTATACCATTTTTTAGAGGTGCCTCAACAGATGTAAACACTACTTTGGCTATCGCTATTTTTGCGATGATTTCTATTCAATATTGGGGATTTTCATCATTGGGGTTCAAAGGTTATAGTGGGAAATTTATAAATTTATCACATGGACCAATTAATGCATTTGTGGGGATACTGGAATTGTTTGGAGAGCTGGCAAAAACTATTAGTTTTACTTTTAGACTTTTTGGTAATATGTTTGCCGGTGAGATAGTTCTTATATCAATGGGTTTTTTACTTCCAATGATAGGAATGATTCCATTTATGGGCCTTGAGTTATTCGTTGGAGTGATACAAGCGTTAATTTTTTCAATGTTGACATTAGTTTTTGGTGTAATGGCAGCAACATCTCATTCTGAACATGATGAACATTAAAATAAATAAATAATAATATAAAAAAGAAGGGAGAAAACAATGGCAAGTGAATGGATACCAATGGGAGCAGGTTTATCAATGGGGTTGGGAGCGATTGGTTCGGGAATAGGTATTGGAATGTTAGCTAATGGCGCATTGCAATCTTTGGGAAGAAATCCTGAAGCAAGAGGTCCGATACAACAAAATATGATATTAGCGATTGCTTTTACTGAAGCAATAGCAATATATTCTCTTGTTGTGGCCATATTGATACTATTTGTTTTGTAAAACTTTTCTCAGCTATTATTTATAGCTGAGAAAATAATTTAGGAGAAAAAATATGGATGCATTAGGAATTAATCTTTCTGGTTTAATAACTCAGTTAGTAAGTTTTATTATTTTGTTCCTTATATTGAAAAAAGTTCTTTTCGGGCCAATAAATAAGATTCTTCAAACTAGAGCAAAAAAAATTCAAGAAAGTTTGGAAATGGCGGAAAATGTAAAGCAAGAAGCTACTGAATCTGCAGAAAAACTGGAAGCTGAAATTAATATAGCTAGACAGGAAGGACAAAAATTGATTGGTGATGCTCGAGATGCTGCAGAAAAATATAAACAACAAGAAATACTTAGAACAACTTCTGAATCTGAAGAGATGATAAAAAAAGCTAACAAATCTATAGAAAAAGAAAGAGATTTAGCTATACAAAGTGTGAGAAAAGAATTTTCATCTTTAGTTATTTCAGCTGCTTCTAAAGTAGTCGAAAAAACCATAGATCAGAAAGATCATAAAGAGATTTTGGATAAAGCTATAGATGATGAAATAGGAAAAGTGAAGAAATAATTATGGCAACCTCGATAGTAAAAAGATACGCTAAAGCAATAGTGGAACTAGCAATGGAAAATAACAATTCTTCTACTTGGCTAAATAACTTTGATGATGCTCATACATTTTTAAGTAATCGTGATCTATTTTCTTTTCTCACTTCCCCGCAGGTCTCTCGAATAGAAAAATTCAAATCAATTGATACATTGATGAAAGAATATGATAAATTATTTAAGAACTTTCTTAAGGTATTAATCTCACGAAATCAAATTAATCTATTCCAAAATATCAAGGAAGATTTTATACGTCAATTTCAAAGTTCTACAGGAAAAATTTCTGCAATAATAACTTCCGCAGTAAAAATATCTGACTCTCAAAAGGAGTCGATAATACATAATATTTGTAAAATTTTTGACGTAAATGAAGTAGATGTTCAAGAAAAAATAGATCAGAAAATATTAGGTGGATTGATAATCAATGTTGGAGATACAGTAATTGATATTTCAACAGGTAACAAATTGGAAAATTTAAAAAAACATTTATTAAAAACTAGTACATCATAACGAAAATGGAGAAATGATATGTCCCCAAATAGTCAAGATATAGCATCAATAATTAAAAGACAAATTGAAGAATTTGGCGGTGACTTTACAATGGTCGATTTAGGAACTGTTATTGAGGCTGGAGATGGTGTGGTAAGGATACATGGTCTTGCAGGAGTCAAAGTTAATGAATTATTACAATTCCCTAATGATATTATAGGATTGGCACTTAATCTTGAAGAAGATTCTGTTGGAGCAGTCATATTAGGTGATTATTTGTCGATAAAAGAAGGAGATGAAGTACGCTCTACTGGTAGAATAGTTGAGGTTCCTGTTGGAGATAATTTATTGGGAAGAGTTGTAGATCCTTTAGGCAGACCCTTAGATGGTAAAGGAGATATTTCTACTAAAGAATCATTTCCAGTTGAAAAAATTGCTCCAGGTGTAGTTGAAAGACAATCTGTAGATCAACCAGTGCAATTTGGATTAAAAATTGTAGATGCAATGGTGCCAGTTGGAAGAGGGCAAAGAGAATTAGTTATAGGGGATAGAACTACTGGCAAAACTTCACTTTGTGTTGATGCTCTCATAAATCAAAAAAATTCAGATATTATAGGTATTTATGTTGCAATAGGGCAAAAAGCATCTAAAGTTGCATCAGTTGTAAGTCGAATTGAAGAACAAGGTGCATTGGATAATACTATTATAGTAACTGCAAATGCTTCTGATTCAGCAGCATTACAATATTTGGCCCCTTATGCAGGAGTTACCATGGCTGAATTTTTTATGGCGCAAGGAAAAGATGTTTTAATTGTTTATGATGATTTAAGTAAACATGCATGGGCATACCGTCAAATGTCTTTATTATTAAGAAGACCTCCAGGTAGAGAAGCCTATCCAGGAGATGTCTTTTATTTACATTCCAGACTATTAGAGAGAGCAGCCAGATTAAATGAAAAGTATGGTGGAGGTTCTATTACTGCTCTTCCTATTATTGAGACTCAAGCTGGAGATGTATCAGGTTATATCCCCACAAATGTAATTTCAATAACTGATGGACAACTTTATTTAGAACCAGATTTGTTCAACTCAGGCATAAGACCTGCCGTCAATGCAGGATTATCTGTTACTCGAGTTGGTTCATCTGCTCAAAGAAAAGCTATGAAGACAGTTTCTGGATCTCTAAAAGGTGAAATGGCTCAATATTCTTCATTACAAACCTTTGCACAATTTGGAACAGATGATCTTGATGCAATTACTCGTCAACAATTAGCTAGGGGTGAAAGATTGACTGAATTGTTGAAACAAAATGAAAATCAACCTCTCTCTTTTGAAAATCAAGTTTCAATTTTTTATGTTGCAAATCAAGGAGATTTAGACGATATTAATATTGAAAGAATATCTGAATTTGAAACAGGATGGTATGATTTCATAGCTGCTAATATTCCTGATGTCATGAAAGACATTTCGGAATCAGGAGAACTATCAGATGACTCCATGAAAAAAATGGACGGAGCTATAAAGACGTATAAAGGGACATTTGGAAATTAATTATTATGCCAAGTACTAAGGAATTAAGAGCAAGAATAAGATCAGTTACCAACACTGCAAAAGTTACGGGTGCAATGCAATTGATAGCAGCTTCAAAAATGCGTAGAGCTCAAGAACAAGTAAGTAAAGGTAAAGAATATTCTAAAACCCTTGATAAACTACTTTCTACATTATCTAGTTCTGTGGATTCAACTGAGGTAAATATTCCTTTATTAGAAAAAAGAGAGATAAAAAATAAATTATTGATTATGATTACTCCAGAAAGAGGATTAGCTGGGGCTTTAATAGGAAATATAAACAGGAAAGTAATAAGTAGTATTATTAATTCAAAGGAACCGTATAAAGTTTTGTCTATAGGTAAAAAAGGATCAAGATTCCTGGCTTCTAGAGGATTTGAAATAATTGATCAAATTGTCATTAATGACAGACCAGAATTAAGTGACACTTTAAATGTATCAGAATTAACAATTGATGGTTTCATAAAAGGAAATTGGGATCAAGTAGATATAGCATTTAGTGAGTATATAAATACAACTTCTCAAAAACCAACAGTAAGAACAATTTTACCAATTACTAGAGATGAAGAATCAGATGTTAATTCAAATGTTGATTATATTTATGAACCTTCTCCTCAAGAAGTTTTAAAAGAAATCACCCCAAAGTATATTCGGTCTCAAATATTCCAATCTGTTTTAGAAGCTTTTGCTAGTGAGCATTCAGCGAGAATGGTTGCTATGCAAAATGCAACAGATAATGCAAATGAACTTATTGATATTTTAACTTTGGATCTCAATAAAGCAAGACAAGAAACAATAACTGCAGAATTATTAGATTTAATTGGAGGTATTTCTGCATTAGAAGAAAGATAAAAAAGGAGAAAATTTATGTCAAAAGGTGATAAAGGAAAAGTTGTACAAGTTATTGGAACGGTAGTAGATGTTGAATTTGAACAAAATCAGTTACCAGAGATCTTTCATGCACTAGAATTACAAAATGAAGGAAAAAAATTGATTTTAGAAGTTGAACAACATGTCGGCAATTCTTGGGTTAGATGTTTGGCTCTAGGGCCAACTGAAGGTTTAGCTAGGGGAGTTGAAGTTATAGATAGTGGAGCTCCTGTATCTGTTCCAGTAGGAAAAGATTCTTTAGGAAGATTATTTAATGTAGTAGGTGATCCAATAGATAATGGGGACCCTATAGATAGTAAAGCTATAAAATGGCCGATCCATAGGGAACCTCCAGCCTTTGATCAACAATCAGGATCAACAGAAGTTTTAGAAACAGGCATTAAGGTATTGGATCTAATTACTCCATTTGCTAAAGGTGGAAAAATTGGTGCATATGGAGGAGCTGGTGTGGGTAAAACAGTTATTATTACTGAATTGATTAGAAATATTGCTCAAGAACATTCGGGAGTATCTGTATTTGCTGGTGTTGGAGAAAGATCACGTGAAGGGAATGATTTATGGCATGAAATGCAAGATTATGGAGTGTTAGGCTCCACCGCGTTGGTATTTGGTCAAATGAATGAACCCCCTGGAACCCGAGCAAGGATAGCTTTAACTGGCTTGACAATGGCCGAATATTTCAGAGATGAAGAGAAGCAAGATGTCTTATTATTTGTAGATAACATTTATAGATACATTTTGGCAGGAATGGAAGTTTCTGCATTATTGGGTAGAATGCCCTCTGCTGTGGGATATCAACCAACCCTTGCAACAGAAATGGGAGATTTAGAAGAAAGAATTACCACAACAGTTAATGGATCAATAACATCATTTCAAGCAGTGTATGTCCCTGCTGATGATTATACTGATCCAGGAATAGTGACTACTTTTGGTCACCTTGATGCTAATGTTTCACTAGATCGTTCTTTGGCAGCACAATCTTTATTTCCTGCTGTTGATCCTCTGGCTTCGAATTCAAGAATATTAGAGCCAGCTATTGTAGGAGAAGATCATTATAATGCTGCTCGAGGAGTCCAGCAGGTTCTACAAAGGTATAAAGATTTACAAGATGTAATAGCCATTTTAGGTATAGATGAACTTTCAGAAGATGATCAGGTAATCGTAGCAAGGGCTAGAAAGATTCAAAGATTTCTTACTCAACCATTTTTTGTAGGGGAAGTATTTACTGGTTTCCCAGGAAAATATGTACCGGTAGCTGAGACAGTAAAAGGATTTTTGGAAATTATCGAAGGCAAATATGATGACTTACCAGAACAAGCATTTTACATGGTTGGAGGTATAGAAGAGGCTGTTGAAAAAGGTGAACAAATGAAAAAAGAAATAGAAAAATAAGTATAAATATGACAAATGATTTATTAGTAAATATTGTTTCACCTTCTGGAAGTATTTTTTCAGGTACCGCAAGTGGCGTCATTGCCCCAGGAAGTATAGGAGAGATGACTTTATTGCCAAAACACGCTCCACTTTTATCTTCTCTTGCGCCAGGGAAGATAACATTAATGGGGACGAACAATACAAAATCTGTATTTGAAATCAATTCAGGGTTTTTGGAAATATCTAATGACAAATTAACTATACTTGTAGAAGATGTTTTATAGTATAGTTTGGAAAAAAACTTTTATGCTACTTTAGTTTTTTTAGATTCTATTTTTTTCAATAAAAGGAGAGCTTCACTTTTTCCAATAACTCGGCTACATTGAAGACAGGATAATATTAATTTATTTTCCACATCCATCCTTACTTCTATATCTCCTCCGCATGAACAGCATTTTGAATATATCACTTTTCGTTCCTAATTTTTTTTTATATTTCCAAAAATATATAATAACTCCACTTATCGTAATAATCAAGCCTTTAAGTGTTTTTATCGTTAATAATTGATTTAGTAGAAATATATAATTTTGTTATTTATAATGATATCGTAAAATATTAATTGACACAATACGTGTTAAGAATTATAATTTATATTAAGGGAGAATTATGACTAATAGAGGCTGGATAATTTCAAAAACTGTTTCAGTTAATTCAAGAATAAGTGATTCTGAAATTGATAATGATCAAATGAACATTGATCCCGTCATTGGTGTATATACTATAAGTGTTGTTTCTGACATGATTTCTATGCATCCAAATACTTTAAGAAAGTATGATAAACATGGATTAGTTCGTCCTTCTAGAACTGATGGAAGACGTAGATTATACTCTGAAACTGATTTATTGAGATTACAGATAATCAAACTTTTAACTGAAAGATATGGATTGAATCTTGAAGGAGCAAAATTAGTACTTGCTTTATCAATGAAAGTAAAAGAAGTAGTTGAATTATTGGAACAGGGTGTAAATAAGAACGTTTATAAAAATTCTGCAAAAATAGCTTCATTAGAATTAAGGCAACTATTTCTTGAATTAGGTATTAAGATATAAATAATTTTTATGAACAAAAAAAAGACAAAAAATGAAATTTCACAAGAATTGGATAATGCTATATCTGAAAGAGACAAATATCTTCAGATAGCACAAAGAGCCCAAGCTGATTTAGTAAATTTACGTATGAAATCTGCAAATGATTTAGCAGAATCCGAACTCAAAGCTCATCGTAGAATGGTTTTTCAAATGATATCTGTAATAGATCAAATGAATATGGCATTATCTACCAAAGTGAATACTAAAACGTACAAATCTTGGATTGAAGGAATAGATTCGATTTTAAAAAATTTTATTACTATTTTAGAAAATTTCAATTTTAAACAAATAAATTGTGAAATTGGTGATACATTTGATCCCAAAATTCATGAAGCGATTTCAAGAGTAAAAACAGATGAATTCGAACCTGGTGCTATTCTTAGACAAATTTCGTGTGGTTATTTACATGAAGCACATTTGGTTAGACCTATTTTGGTTGAAATAGCTTATAAAAAAGAAGATAAATAAATAAACGAAAGGTAAAGAAAAATGTCCAGAGTAATAGGTATAGATTTAGGAACAACCAATTCAGCTATGGCTGTTATGGAATCAGGAGAACCTGCTGTTGTAGAAAATAAAGAAGGTAGAAGAACTACTCCTTCAGTTGTTGCGGTAAATGTACAGTCCAGTGAGAGATTTGTTGGAGAAACAGCTAAAAGACAATCAATAACAAATCCTGAAAACACTGTATATTCAGCTAAAAGGTTTATTGGCAGAAGATTTGAAGATTCAGTTATAAAAAAAGAAATGAAAAGAGTTTCATATAAAGTGAATAAAAGATCGAACGGAGATTTAGGAATTGTCTTGGCTGAAAAAGATCACGCTCCAGCAGAAATATCAGCTATGGTTTTAAAAAAACTAAAAGACGATGCAGAAAATAAATTAGGTTCACCCGTCACTCAAGCAGTTATAACTGTACCTGCCTATTTTAATGATTCTCAGAGAGAAGCAACTAAAGTTGCTGGTAAAATAGCAGGATTAGAAGTTTTGAGAATAATTAACGAACCTACCGCTGCAGCATTGGCCTATGGACTAGATAAAGAAGGTGACAGGACAATAGCTGTGTATGATCTTGGAGGAGGAACGTTTGATATTACTATTTTACAATTAGGGGATGGAGTTTTCGAAGTAAAGTCTACTAACGGTGACACTCAATTGGGTGGAGATGATTTCGATAATGTTATTGTTGATTATATTTGTGAAACATTTAAAAATGATAATTCTATAGACTTGAAACAAGATTCTGCTGCACTTCAAAGGGTTAGAGTTGAGTCCGAAAGAGCTAAAATTGAATTATCTTCAGTGAAGCAGACAGAAATTAATTTACCATTTATTTCTGCTGACTCGACAGGGCCTAAACATCTTCAGATGAATTTAAGTAGAGCTAAATTAGATGAATTAACAAATGAATTAGTAGAACAGACAGTTAAACCTACTGTGTCAGCTTTAAAAGATTCAGGTTTAACTGCAAACGATATAAATGAAGTTGTGTTAGTTGGAGGTATGACCAGAATGCCTTTGGTTGCAAAAAAAGTACAAGAATTATTCAAAAAAGAACCTAATAAAACGATTAATCCTGACGAGGTAGTTGCATTGGGTGCAGCAATTCAAGCAGGTGTCTTACAAGGAGATGTTAAAGATGTATTACTTTTAGATGTAACACCACTTACACTAGGAATTGAAACTTTAGGTGGGGTAAAAACTCCTTTAATTGAAAGAAACACTACTATACCAACTTCCAAAACAGAAACTTTTACAACAGCAGCTGATAATCAACCAAGTGTTGAAATTCATGTTGTACAAGGAGAAAGAGAAATGGTTTCAGATAATGTTTCAATAGGTAGATTTTCTTTAGATGGAATCCAACCGGCACCTAGAGGGATACCACAAATTGATGTTACATTTGATATAGATGCTGATGGAATAGTTACTGTTAAGGCAAAAGATAGAGCAACAAATAAAGAACAACAAATAACTATAACTGGAAGATCTGGAATGTCAGATGAGGAAATCCAAAAAGTTGTAGATGATGCTGAAAAATTTTCTGAAGAAGATAAGAAGAAAAAAGCTGAAATTGAAGCAAAAAATTCTGGAGAAGCGATTGTTTATCAATCAGAAAAATTGATTAGCGAAAATAAGGATAAGGTACCAGAAAATGTAGTAAGTGATTTACAAAAAGAAATTGACTCTCTTAAAATATTACTTTCAAATGAAGGATCTGAAGCAACTGAAATCAATGAGGCAATAGAGAAGGTCAATGTTGCTCTTCAAACATTTGGTCAAAACTTACCACAACAAGAAAATAAACCTCCTGACCCTCAGAATGATGATGACAAATCTGATGAGGATGATACTGTTGATGGAGAATACAAAGAAGTAAAATAGGTGAAAATTGCAGATATATCAGATTGATAATGATCAAGGAAGGCAAGTTATTGTTGTATCTAAAGATACAACATACAATCTCACTTTTTTGAGACCAACTATTAAAACTTCTTTAGATCTAATGATGGTTGCATATAACAACGGGATCAAGATTTCTGATTATCTGAAAGAAATATTATCATCAACATCATCCATTGAAGAATTAAATAAGGAAAAAATTGATTTAAAAAAATCATCATTACTTCCAGTAGATTCTCCAGAAGTTTGGGCATTTGGAGTAACCTATGGAGATTCTATGAAAGAAAGACAAGCAGAGTCTGAAACACCTGATATTTATTCAAAAATTTATTTTGCTGAAAGACCTGAATCTTTTTTTAAAAGTACTCTAAGTAGATTAAGAAAAAATAATGAGTCAG
Organism: Dehalococcoidia bacterium; assembly: GCA_029940375.1. Classification (GTDB taxonomy): domain Bacteria; phylum Chloroflexota; class Dehalococcoidia; order Lucifugimonadales; family Lucifugimonadaceae; genus TMED-70. The sequence continues at coordinate 157,288 of JAPYUX010000001.1, forward strand.
TTGGAATAAGATCTGATTCGGGGTGGGATATTCCTGAACCAGAGTTAACGTTTATAATTTACAACAAAGAAATTATTGGATTTACCTGTGGTAATGATATGTCCAGTAGAAAAATAGAGGGAGAAAACCCACTATACTTACCTCAGGCAAAAGTTTATAAATATTCTGCTTCTATTGGCCCATGTTGGGTTCCAGTAGAATGTTTAGACTATAATAATTTGAATGTAGAAATGACTATTAATCGTAACTCAAAGAGAGTATTTAAGGGAAATTGCAATACCAGCATTATGAAAAGAAAATGTAATGAACTTAATGATTGGCTTAACAGAAGCAATGAAATCCCTGATGGAACAGCTGTTATGACTGGTACAGGGATCATTCCTCCCATGGAATTTTCTTTAAAAGAAGGAGACAAAATATCTATATCTATTGAAAATATAGGTACACTGAACAATTTCGTGATAAGCGTTTAATAATTTATTTTATAGTTATTACCCTGATTAAATTTGTGTTGCCTTTAAATCCAATTGGTAACCCTGCAACTACAATAATTGTTTCACCTTTTTTTGCTAGTTTTTCATTTAAAACCATGTCTTCTGCAAACTGGAACATTTCTTCTATGTTTGACAAGTTTTTTGCTTCAATAGTATGAACACCCCACCTTAACGACAAACTAACATGAGCTTTTGGATCAGGAGAAAGTGCTATTACAGGCTTAGAAGGTTTGTAAGATGCCACCCTAGCAGCTGTAGATCCTGATTCTGTAAAAGCTACAATGAGTTTAGCGTTCAATTGTTCTGCAATATCTGCAGCACCATGAGCTATAAATTCATCAATGTTTTGTGCATTTGAAGCAGTTACATGATCAAATCTAAGTTTCCTTAAATTCTTATTATTAATATTTTTTTCAGCTATTTCTGCAATTTCTTTCATGAATTCCACCGATCTAACTGGAAATTTTCCTATAGAAGTTTCACCCGAAAGCATGATAGCGTCAGATCCATCTATTACAGCATTATGAACATCAGTTACCTCTGCGCGTGTTGGCTGTGGATTTTCAGTCATGGATTCTAGCATTTGAGTTGCTGTAATGACTTCTTTACCCATACTATTTGCAATTTTTATTATGAATTTTTGTGTAGATGGGATTTCTGAAATTGGTAAATGCACCCCTAAATCTCCACGCGCAACCATAACAGCATCTGATTCATCTATAATTGATTTAAGATTATCTACTGCTGTCTTCAACTCTATTTTTGAGATAATTTTTATGCTTCTATTTTTTGCCTCTATTTTTCTTTTAACTTTTTTTATGTCATCAATATTTCTAATATATGAGAGCCCTACAAAATCTATATCATTAGATAAAACAAAGTCCAATGCCTTTGTAGTTTCAGCAGTAAAATATTCTAACATTGAAGGGAAACCTCTTGCTACAACTGCTTTATTGCTACTGATTTTTCCCCCTAATTTTACTTTTGTTTCAATTAATGTTTTATCGATAGTAATAACATCTAATTCTACAGCCCCATCATCTATTAAAAGAGTTGCCCCTTTTTTTATATCTTTATGTAATCCAGAAGGCCAAATATTTATGATTTCTTTGTTGAGATTATCTGAGCAATCAAAAAAAATCGTTTGATTATTTTTGCAAATGAAGTGATCAGTTTCCAAATCTCCTACTCGATACTTTGGCCCAGGCAGATCTGCCAATATCGGTATCGGTCTATTTAGTTCTTTAGAAGCATTTCTTATATTATTGATAATTAATTTGTGCTCTGATGAATCTCCATGAGATAAATTGATTCTGGCAACGGTCATTCCAGCTTCTATCAATTGTTTTAGAGTCTGAATATCATACGATGAAGGACCAATGGTGCATATAATACGTGTTTTACTAAAATTTTTCAACTTTGATTTATTATCTACCATTTATATTATTTTTAATAAATTAATAATCATATAAGGTATTATATATAAGAATTTATATATGAGGTTATTATGCCTGAAAACAATTATACACTATTTGAATTACAGGATTTAGACATCAAAAAAAAATCTTTAATCAATGGAATTACTAATATCGATAAAAAACTAGAAGATTCTTTAGGTATAAAAGAATTGAATCTAAATCTAGAATTGGTTATAAAAAAACTGAATGAACAAAAAAAAGCACAAATAAAAATCAATCAATTAAGAGAGTTAAATGAGTATGAAATAAATAATCTTAATACAAGATTATATTCAGGACAAATCAGAAATAACAAAGAAGCTGAGGCAATCAAATTTGAAATTGAAAGCAAAAATGAGACAGTCCAACAAATCTCTACTAGAAACGATAAAGTGAATGAGAATATAAAGAAAATAGATCAAATAAAAGAAAACCTAGAATTGAAAATTTTATCTTCTGAAGAAAAATGGATTGATATTAAAAATAATCTTCTCTTGGATCAAAAAAAATACAAACAACATCTTGAAAAAATTTATACCGAAAGAGTAAAAATATCAAAAAAAATCGATAAACAATTATTAAATTTATATGAACGTTTTTTTTCTCTGAATGGTAATTTTGGTATTGTAAAAATAGATAATGATCTTAGCCCCTGTTGTAAAATCAAATTACCGAATGCTTTTGTAGAAAAAGTGAAAATTTCCCCAACCCCTATTATATGTAATTGTGGCAAATCACTAATTATGGAGTAAACGATTGGATAATTACGCACTTGTATCAAGTTTTAATGACTTAGATGAAAATAAATATTTAAAAGATTTTTGTGATTATCAGAGTATATCTGTAGATAAAATTTTTGAATTCAATGATTACTCGAATATGATAAAAAATATTAGATCAAATAAAATATCTGATTTGATAATCTCTACACCAAAGGCAATGGATAGTAATTTATTAGATTTTTGTAAGAAAATAATTGAATTATACAATTTGAATGTTGAGGTTAAATGTGCTTCTTATGATTTCCCAGATCCCTTTCAATATGCTTTGAAAGTCTTATCTTTACCCGATGAAAACCCTTTAAGACTTAATAAGATTAAGGATTCCATTAATAAAAAAGCCTCTAGAGGTCAAGTTTTGGGAAAAATACCTTATGGGTACAAAAAAACCCCTTCCAGTTTTTACGAAATTAATGATTCTGAAGCAAAGATAGTTAGAGAAATTTTTTCTTTATTTTATAAATTTCGAAACATTAAAGACATTGTGAATTTATTAAATGAAAAAAAAGACTTTAATAAAGGAAAGGAATGGTCCTCTCAAGGTATTGAGCATATGTTAAAAAATGATTTTTATTTGGGAATTTATCGTAGATATAATAATGTTATACCAAATTCACATGTTCCTATTGTAGATAGGATATTGTTTAATGAATGTAAAATAATTTTAGGATCAAAAGAAAAAAAAATATATAAAAAAAATATATATCAGGGCATTCTTTTCTGTGGAATTTGCAAACAAAAACTTTTAATAACTTCTCACACAAATTATTGGAATGTTAGAAAAGTTCGAACAAATAAAACTTACAAGTACTATTCCTGTCCAGGGAAATATAATCATACAATCCATAATAAAAAAACTAGCATCAATTTCGACATGTTGAATAATGCTTTAAAAGTAAGAATGGATACTCATTCCTTGGAATATAAAAATAAAATAAAGAAATCTGATATATATAAATTGGTTAATTCAATGGGAACAGGATCAATCGTAATGAAAGAATTTGTAAATAATTTTAAAAAATATTTAAATTATTTAAATTCTGATAAATCTCTTTCAAATAAGAAATTTTATATATACAAAGAAAAAGAACAAATAAAGATCCTTGACCATTAAATTCCTTTATAATTAAATTATTAGGTAAAAGAAGGATGTGTGATCGCTGGTATTTTTTACCAGAGGAAAGTCCGAGCACCACTAGGAAAAGTGCCTGTTAATTGCAGGGCAGGGTGACCTGACGGAAAGTGCAACAGAAAATAAACCTCCATTTTATGGGAAGGGTGAAAAGGTAAGGTAAGAGCTTACCACTTGTTTGGTAACAAATAAGGTATGGTAAACCCCACTTGGTGCAAGGCTAAATAGGGGAATGTTAATCCTAGATAGTTCCCGGGTAAGCTGCATGAACTAATTGGTGACAATTAGTCAAGATGGATGATCACATCTATTTAATTTGTTAATAGAACAGAACTCGGCTTATAGTCTTTCTTTTACCTAATTTGTTTTGTAAAAATTTTTAATAATTAGATCTTGTCAGTTTGTCCTCTTTTTGCCCAATCCATTGTCTCAAACATATTTAGACCAGGATCAAGGACCAAGCCTTCTTTACTTTTATCAGGAGGATGTGAAAGTATAAAGTCTTCATTTAATTCTACACCCCAACCAGGACCCTCAGGTAAGCTAAAGAAACCATCTTTAACTTCAGGATAATAATTAGCTGCTTCCTTAACAAATGGATCAGCGAAATCATTAAAATGTTCTAAAATTTTTACATTTCTTAAGGTAAAGCACAAATGTATTGCAGCCAAAGTTGAAATTACCCCTCCTACATTATGAGGAGCTACCATAATTGAATATATTTCAGCTGTAGATGCTATTTTTTTTGTTTCAAAAATTCCTCCGCACTGAGTTATATCTGGTTGAATTATATCTACTGATTTACTACTCCATATTTCTCTGAATTCTGATGCTCCATAAAGTCTTTCTCCAGTAGCTATTGGTAAAGAAGTTTGTATTCTTACTTTTTCTAAACTTGAATTATCACTAGGCCTTACAGGTTCTTCAATCCATCCAATATTAAGATCTTCTATTTTTTTTGATATTTCTACTGCCTGATGAGCCGCAAATCTTCCATGCATTTCAATCATCATTTGCATATCATCAGTTATCGTGTCAGAAACGGCCTCAATTATTTCTAAAGATTTGAAAAGCTCAGTCCTTGATAATTCTAAATCTCCATTTCCAAAAGGATCAAATTTTAATGCTTTATATCCTTTAGATACGACTTTTGATGCTGCTATAACAAAACTATCTGGAGTCCTTTCTACTGTATACCACCCATTAGCATATGCTTGTATTTTGTCTTTTACTTTTCCTCCAAGCAGTTTATAAACTGGCTGTTTAGTGTATTTTCCAATAATATCCCAAAACGCCATTTCTACCATAGCTAAACCTGTATGAACAACTTCTCCTGATTTTCCAAAATCTAATAGTGTAAATCTCCTATAAAGAGCTTCAATGTCGAATGGATCATGTCCAATAAAGTGTCTTTGGACATCCTTAAGATATTCAGATACAGTGTGAGTTTTACCCAAAACTCTAGCTTCTCCCACTCCAGATATTCCTTCGTCTGTGTCAATTATTATGTAAGATAAATTTCTCCATGGAGTACCCAATTGTAATAACCTGAAACCTGTTGTTTTCATATTATTTTTCTTTCAAAAGTATACTTGTATACTTAATTAAGAGGATATTGACTGAATTTATCTTCTTGTTGAGTTTTAACATCTAAAAGAGCACTTTGCCCATTTGAATTTGCTTCTTGTGCCTTTTTAATTGCTGGACCTATTTCTTCTGGTTTTTCTACATCTATTCCTAAAGCTCCTAAGCCTGTAGCTACAGTTGAATAAGAACCTGTCATATTTCCTGCCCCAAATACCTCCATAGCAGTTGGTTGATGATGATTATATCCACCCATTGTTCCGTTATTCAATACAATTGTTGTGATCGGGTTTCCTGATCTTACTGAAGTTTCAATATCTAGACCTGCCATGCCAAAAGCAGCATCACCCATAAAGTTTACACAAAATTTATCTGGATGAGCCATTTTAGCACCTATCATTAAACCAATACCATATCCCAAATGAGTGGTTTTACCCCAGCCTATGTAACTTCCAGGTACTGTTGCAGGATAAAAAGGCATAATTTGATCTCTTGGATGACCAGCATCATGAGTCATTATTGTATTTTCATGGTCTACTGTTTTATTGATTTCACTTACTAATCTATATGGATTTATCGGAATATCTGAGGAATTTAATAGAGAAGACCATTCATCATTCCATTCTTTTTTTACTTGTGCAATGGCTTCGGATGTTTTGGTATCCTTTGATCTTGAATCACCAAATTGAGATTTTGCCTCTTCAATCAATAAATCTAATGTAACTTTCGCATCACCTAACAATCCTACTTCTGTAGGATATTCTTTACTAATATCTTCTATATTATTCGTGTTGTGAATTAAAAATTTACCTTCAGGAATATCTATCCCGTAGTTTGTTTTAGAGAAACTTGTACCCAATCCTATTAGAACATCTGACTCTTTCAGCCATGCCCAAACTCCTTTGGGCGCTGTTCGATTGGCTGCTCCCAAAGCTAAAGGATGTCTCTCATCGAATCCAGATTTCCCCGGCATCGTAGTTAGTACAGGTATTTGCATAATTTCTGCAAATAGCTTTAATTCTTCTGTGGCTCCAGCATATAATATTCCTTGTCCTCCCCAAATGACGGGATTTTTAGCTTTAGAAAGGGCATCGACTGCATCTTTGATATCAGATTTACTTGGTGAACTTAATATTTGATTTGGACTTTTATAATCATCAACATTATCCAACTCTTGTGCCATAGCATCCCTTCTCATTTCAAGTAACACTGGACCAGGTCTCCCATTTTTCAAGGCGGATAGTGCTCTTCTCATCTGCTTTGTTATGTCTGAACCGTTAATTATTGAGGATCTCCATTTTGTTATTTCTGAATAATTAGTTTGAGGATTAAAGTGAGGCTTTACATCTGAGACATTACTTGCAGAACCGTCAGGAAGGAATAATATTGGTACAGAATCTGCCCAAGCTTGAGCTATTCCACCAAATGAATTTTCTACCCCCGGACCACCCTGACAACAAAAGACACCTCTTTTGCCTTCTCTAGCTAACATCCTTGAATAACCATCAGCTGCCATTATTCCACCCCGTTCTTGTCTAAAAACTATGGGTCTCAATCCACCTTTTCCTGCGGCTTCAATTAAAGGGTTTGCTGGGAAACATGCTAACCATTCAAAACCTTCTTTTTTTAATATTTCTACTATTGCATCATAACCATTCATCTTATCCTCCAAATCGTTTAACCTAACTATTTTAATAAAATTTTTTGAATTACTATATTTTTTTAAGTCTAAATATATCAAAAATACCTCAAAGACGTCTTAAAAATATAGGATCTCTTTTTTTATTTTTCAATTAAATTTAATTATTGCTAAAAAAAATTTTCGAGGTAAAAATTATGGTACAAGAAAGATTGATAGGCTTTGGAACTGCAAATATTAAAGTATTTGGTGTTGGTGGAGGAGGTGGAAATGCTATAAATCGAATGTATAAGAATACAATTTCAGGCATAGAATTCATTTCAGTAAACACTGATAATCAAGCTCTTGATAGTTCAATAGTTCCCAACAAAATTAGAATAGGTGATCGAATCGCTCGCGGAATGGGGGTAGGAGGAGATCCATCTAAGGGAAAACAATGTGCAGAAGAAAGCCGAAATGATTTGAAGGAATCTGTTAATAATTCAGATATGGTATTCATTGCTGCAGGTATGGGAGGTGGATCCGGAACAGGAGCAGCACCAGTTATTGCTGAGGTAGCAAAAAGTTCTGGAGCTTTAACTATTGGTGTTGTCACAAAACCTTTTGGCTTTGAAGGAACCCAAAGATTAGATGCGGCTCTTGAAGGTATAGAAATCTTGAAGAAAAGTGTTGATACTTTAATCGTTGTACCTAATGATAAATTATTAGAAACCGAAGACAATCTTTCTATGTCTGATGCCTTCGATTTGGCAGATGATGTACTAAGAGTTGGTATTGAGTCTATTTCAGAATTGATATTGGTTCCAGGGGAGATCAATTTAGATTTTGCTGATGTAAAAACAATTATGGAAAATTCTGGTCCCGCTTGGATGGGTATTGGTGAAGGGACAGGGGAAAACAGATCAACAGAAGCAGCAGAAAGAGCTGTTTCTTCTCCGCTTTTAGAAATGCCTATTGATGGAGCAAAAGGTGTCATTTTCAATGTCTCTGGAGGATCTGATATTACCTTGGATGAAGTTACAACTGCGTCTGAAGTAATAAAAGCGAAAGTTCATCCTGATGCAAATATTATTTTTGGAAGTGTTACTAACCCTAAAAATGACGGGAAAGTTAAAATAACAGTCATAGCGACTGGATTTCCTGAAATATTGGATGATGATTTTGTAAATAGAAATATTAAGCAAGAAGGAATGTCCTTTGATGATCTTGAAGTTCCCCCTTTTCTCAGAAAACACCCAGGAGCCCTTAGGAGATTAAGATCAGGAACTTTATAAATTTATTTTTGAATTAAGATTTTTATTTTTTTTAAATAAATTTCTTAGATTCCATGAACAAACACTTCTAAGCTTTCTTTTTTTCTGGAATATTATCAAGAACTTCATTCATATTAGTTGTTCGTCCATTATATCTAGGATCGCACACAATAATAAACGCATGAGCTACAGCTTCAGAATGAGATATATCAACAGATATTAAGCTAAATTCAAATCTTTTGACTATTTTTTTTATTTTGTTTCTATTTGCATTTGATATGATCTTTTGTTTGATTTTTTTCTCTGAAAAACCAAGTTCTATTTTTAACATAATCCTTATTAATTCGTTATTTTTATTTACGTTTATTATTTCATTTAGAGTTTTGTCTATTGAGTTAGAATTTTTCAAATATACTATTTCATCATCTTCAAATATACATATTATTCCTGATTTGTTACCCAACATCCAAGTATGTTCCTTATTAATAGGCATTCTGTTATTTTGTGTAAGTAAGATATAGTCTGACTTCCAAGATTTCAGGTGGGATTCTGTAAATTGGTTCATGATTTATATTATATTTATTAGTTTGAGAAAAAATTTTGTATATTTTTATATTATTATAATGTTATGGATAGAAAAGTTGGTAATTTAATCACTCGAATTCACGCATCTGATAATTTTAAAGGATCTTTAGTTGTTACTGGTTGCGGTTCTATGTCAATAGCTTGGTTATTTTCTATTCCTGGGTCTTCTAATACGCTTCTAAGTGCATATGTTCCATATTCAAAAAAATCACTAGAATTATATTTAGAGAAACATTTAACGAACCATGTGAGTGAAAAAGAAGCTCTGTCTATTGCTAATGTGGCCTATAAGAATACATTAAAGTTTATTAATACCTCTGAAAAAGATATTAAAGTCTTTGGAATTGGTTGTACTGGCGCGATTGCTACAAATAGAAATCGAAAAGGTGAAGATAGAGCGCATATTGCTATAAAATCTAAGAATAAAGAATGTATTTATTCTATTTATTTCAACAAACTAAAAAGGGATAGGAAATCTGAAGAAATAATTGTGAGCAAGCAAATTATAAACGCTATTGCATATATTTCTGAAATACCTGATTCTATTCCATTGGATTTATTAGAAGATGAAAAATTTTTTGAAACAAATTGAACGTTTAGAAAATAATAAAATCAATCATTTTATTACTAATCGGGAATTTGATGTATTAAATAATAACATAATAAAATCCATAATTTTGTCAGGATCTTTTAATCCTATTCATTCGGGACATAGATCACTTTTAGAATATGTGTCTAATTTACTTGATAGGAATAAATATTATGAAATATCAATAATGAATGTTGACAAACCAGCACTCTCTATTGAAGAACTTTTATCTAGGATTCCAAGTTTCTCTTTTGATGAAAAAATAATAATTACTAATAGTAGTAAATTTATTGATAAAGTAAAAATATTTCCAGATACTTGTTTTATAGTTGGATATGATACAGCAATGAGAATTCTTGATGAGTCATATCTATCTGACAATGAGACTTTGGATGAATTCTTAAATATGGTTAGTTCTAGAAATTGTTTTTTTATGGTAGCAGGTCGTGTAGATGAAAAAGGAAAGTTTAATAATTTGAAATCAGATGAGATAAAAGAGAAGTATAGATCTTTATTTATGATTATTGACGAGGAAGATTTTAGGTCCGATATTTCCTCTACAGATATAAGATAATAGTAAATTTTGACAAGAATTTTGACAAGAACATTTATTCTAATTATTATATGTATTCCATGAGTGAATTGGATAATGTAATTTTTTTAGACACTAAAGTTTCCGCAGGATTTCCTTCTCCAGCCGATGATTTTGTATCTTTTGATTTAAACTTACATGATTATATTGTTAATAATCCTATATCAACATTTTGTATTCGAGTTACTGGAGATTCTATGATTAATATTGGTATATTTTCTGGTGATATATTAATTATTGATAGGTCTATTAATCCAAGAAATAATCATATTATTTTAGCAGTATTAGATGGTGAATTTTTATTAAAGAAGTTAAATTTCCAAAAAGGAAATATCGTACTTAAAGCTGAGAATGAGTATTATCAACCAATTTTTGTCAATAGAAATAGAGATTTTAAAGTTTGGGGAGTTGTAATAGCCTCTATAAAGAAATTTCTATGATAGTTTTGATTGACTGTAATAATTTTTATGTCTCTTGTGAAAGGATTTTTAATCCAGGTTTAAAAGATAAACCACTAATTGTCTTGTCTAATAATGATGGCTGTGTTATTTCTCGTTCTGAGGAAGCGAAGAGAATAGGAATACAAATGGGTATTCCTGTGTTTAAAATTAGAGATTTAATCCATAAGAATAAAATATTCGTATTTTCTTCAAATTTTACCTTGTATGCTAACATTTCCAGAAGAGTAATGCATATTTTAAAAACATATTCAGAAAAAATAGAAATTTACTCTATAGATGAAGCGTTTATAGAATTAAGACTTCACAAATCATCCTATAAAGAATGTAGAAATATTCTCAACATTATTCAAAAATTTACAGGTGTTCCTGTATCGATTGGAATGGCTCGAACTAAAACTTTGGCTAAAATAGCTGTTTCACTGGCAAAAAAAAGAAAAGATAATATATTTATTTTTAATGAATATTCTAATATGTTAAATTTATTTAAAAATATAGATATTTTTGATATTTGGGGCATAGGAAAAAGATATACAAAATCTTTTTATAAGAATGGTGTTTATACTGCTTTTCACCTGATTCATTTAAATGAATCATGGATTTTAAGTAATTTTAATATTAATGTTCTAAAAACTTACATGGAACTAAAAGGTATTGTTTGCTATCCTATAGAAACTTATAAAAAACCCAAAAAAAGTATAACTGTATCTAGATCTTTTGTTAATCCAATATTGTCATTTGATATTTTAGAAAAATATATTAATGATTTTGCATTTCTATGTTCTTATAAAATGAGATTAGAAAAAAAGAGATCTAATTCCATGTCTGTATTTATACAAACCAGTTTTTATCATGACAATATATATTCAGGATTCACTTCAGAAAATTTTTTTAAATCTACAGATAATTACATAGAAATAGTTAAAAAATCTAGCTTACTATTAGTAAAAATTTTTAAAAAAAAATTCAAATATAAAAAAGCGGGAGTTATTTTGAATGAATTGAATAATTTTGACTCATATCAATTACCTCTTTTTGCTGATAAACCACAAGATAAAATTATTTCTAAAGAATCTTTGATGTGTTCCATTGACTATATTATTAATAACTTTGGATATTCAAAGATTAAACTAGCTTCTCAAAATTTGGGATATAATTGGAGAACCAATAAGGAGCATATTTCACCTATGTATCTAAGCGAATGGAATGAAATACTTGATGTTAAAATATAGTTATTTTTTTTCCTTAAATATAGCGAATGAAGAAGTGTAACCATGCAAAAAAGTTCTATCCCCAATAGGGCTTATTTCTCCATTTGAGAAAAATCCAGTTACCGGTGAATTATTATCTATAACGTTTTTATAAAGATTGATATCATGATGCGATTTTCCTAATAGATATTTACCTCTACCTACACTTGAGAACATTAATGTAGATTTTATCGTTTTACTTTTTTCTTGATGATATTCTGACAACAATTTTTTTAATTCTTCTTGAGCTACACCTGAATCTCTTAAATGGAATTGTATAATCTGACCATCTGTTATTGATTCTCCAATTGTGATAGAGCCCGTATCCTTGTCTATTGAAGAGATGTTTCTAATCATATACTGTATTTTCTCTCTATTATTCGATAAACGATCCATCAACATTCCTATTTGTAGTGCATTGTTCATGTTTTCTTTATCTTCTTCTGATGCTTTATCATATATATTTTTTATTGCTACTATAGGTAATTCTCCATCTAATTCATGAATGACGTTATTTGATGATTGTGTAACAATCATTGGTTCACCTATGGGTCGACAACTTTGAGCGACTAAAATATCTAGTTCAAAATTACCTGTTATTAACAACCCACAACTACCTTTATAATAGGTTTTTTCATTAACAAACAATGCATTTTGCCCTGGTTTATTCCCTCCAGATGCTAAAGCACCTATTGTTTTACTACGTGGGAACGCAAAATCGAGTCCATCTAGTACATATTCTGTTCTTATAGAAAAAGGATCTGGAAATAACACAATTGTTTCGGGATCTTTTCCAACGTTACCAACAATTTTTTCCCAGGATTTAGGTCCTTCATCAGGACTTGGTAATTCATCTTGATAAAAATGAAACGGGGTTATTTTTACGTTTGGTAAACTAGCAACGATTATTGAAATCCCAGGAAGATATTCAAATTCTTGACCTTCTCCAATTACTCCAGAGGCTGAACATCCTATTACTTTATCGCAATTTATTGCATTTTTTATTTTTTTGCTTACTTCTTCATAATCGGATGAATGGTGAGATGAAATAAAAACAATAGCCAAATCAGCTTTCTTATTTCCTAATTTTACTGATATGTCTCTAGTTATATCTTCTAATGCTCTATCAAAAGAGGGAGAATTTGAAACTGATGAACACCAAAACATAAAAATTACCTTTCTTTTAGTTTCAATAAAGTTGACTTGATCGCTTTAAGAGTTAAATCAATATCTTCTGAAGTATGCGCAGTAGATAAATGAACCCTTCCATTGGATGATAATCTTATACCTTTATTAAACATGAGTTCACAAAATATTTTGTATTTATTTTCATCACAATAATTGAAATGTTCTCGCCAATCTTTAATGTTTTTTTTATTAGTGAAAGATATAGAAAAAACTGATCCTAATCCTTGAACATGAATATTCGAATCTAATTCATGCGATAATTTTTCTATTCCTTCCATTAACTTTTTCCCCTTATTATCAAGATCTTCATAAAAATTATTATCATTGATCATTACATCTAAAGAAGCGCTGGCTGCTGCAATTGATGCGACATTAGAGTTAAAGCTTCCACCATGATATACTATTCCATCACCTACTAGCTTCATAATTTCATTACGACCTGAGAGCATTGCGATAGGGAACCCTCCTGCAAATGATTTCGCAAAAGTAGCTAAATCAGGCTCAATTCCAAAATACTCTTTTGCACTTCCTTTTAAAATCCTAAAGCCAGTGATTACTTCGTCGAAAGCTAGTAGTGATCCATTATTATGACACAATTTTTTTACCGATTCTAAATATGATTTGTCGGGAATTATACAATTGGTATTAGCTAAAATAGGTTCCATGATAACTCCGGCAATATTATCAGAATATTTTTCAAATATTTTGTTTAAGTGTTCTATATCATTCCATCTGGCTATAATTACACTTTTACTAGTCAAAATATCCATTCCAGTAGATTCAGGTACTGGAATAGGGCTTATTTCATCTCCGGCATATTCTAAATCAGGATGAACCGAGTAATTTATCGAATCCATCCAGCCGTGATAGTGTCCTTCAAACTTGATAAATAATTGCCTATTAGTATAGCCTCTGATTAATCTGATAAGTAATTGGTTTATTTCTGTTCCACTAGAAGCAAATCTGACCGTCCAGTTATCAGCATTTAAAATTTTTAGTGCTTTTTGAGCAACTTCGATTTCATTTTCAAATTGAGCTGCATATATCATTCCCTTTTTAATCTCATTAGAAATAGCATTATTTAAAAAGTCAGGAGCATGTCCAAAAATGTTTGGTCCCATTCCTTGGATATAGTCTATATATTCATTATTATCAACATCCCATATTTTTGAACCTTTGGCTTTTTTAATAAAAATAGGAACTTTTGAATGTTCTAAAGTTCTAATTTGAGATGAAATGCCACCACTGATATATAATTTTGCTTTTTCATAAAGCTCTTTTGAGTTAGATAATTCGTTCATAAAAATATTCCGCTCTTTATTTATTTCAAAATTTTTGATTTATAGTTAGTATATATTTCATTATGAAAAAAATTATCGGTAAAAAAATACTGTTTTATGATACTGTTACTTCTACTATGGATTTAGCAAAAAAATTGGTCGGAGATGTTAATGATATAGGAACTATTATTGTTGCTAAAAATCAAACTCAGGGAAGAGGTAGTAATAATAGGAAATGGATATCTAATGGTGGAGATGCATTGTTTTCTTTCATTTTAAAATTTTCAATTAAACACATACATTTATTAGCTCTAACCACTTCATACTCAATTATGCAAATAATAAAACCAGAAACAAAATCTCCATTGCAAATAAAATGGCCAAATGATGTTTTAGTTGATGGAAAAAAAATTAGTGGAGTGTTAGTAAATAATTTCGTTAATAATTCTGATGAGATTTGGGCTGTTGTAGGTGTTGGAATCAATGTAAATTCTAATCCGGAAAATATAATTGATTTGATATATCCAGCAACTAGTATGAAGAATTTGACAAATAGAAAGTTTAACGTCAAAAATTTTATTGAAAAATTCTCAGAAAGATTTAACAAAGATTATTTAAGTTTGATATCTGATGATAATTTCTATCAAAAGATAGAATCTCATCTTTACTCTATTGGTGAAGAAAACATAATCAGAAACATCTATAATTGTTCAGACAAAAAAACCAAAACAACTAAACAAAAAATATTAGGCTTAAATAGTGATGGCACTCTTCTGGTAGAAAACATGAATGGAATTACGGAGTCAATAAGTTCAGGAGAGATAGCTTTTTTAAATAATTAAATCAAAGAATAAATTACTGCTTTTAGAATTTGAATTATCAAAATTGCTGCTAATACAGAAAGATCAAACATTCCTGTATTTGGTAAGATTTTCCTTATTCTTTTCAAAAAAGGTTCAGTAAGTAAAAATAAAAGTTGTACAAAATAAAACCTATGAATATTAGGAAAATAAGATAACAAAGCCCGTAATATAAACAAACCTGCGAAAATATTTAAAATTGTAATAATTATTGTTGTCATTTAATTTATTTTTTTTGATAATTCTTTGCTACGATTGACCGCTGAATTTATCATTTTGAAAATTATATTATCTATATCTATTTTATCAAGAAAATTAAGTCCGGCTTCTGTAGTACCTCCAGGAGAAGTTACTGCTTCTTTTAATTCTTCTAATTCTTTATCAGATACCTCTAATAAACTTGCACTTCCGAAGAATGTTTCTGTAACTAACTCTCTACTTAAAGTTTCAGATAGACCAATCTTTTTACCTGCTTTAATCATTGATTCAATAAATTTAAAAATAAATCCAGGCCCACTACCTGATAATGCAGTCGCTAGTTCTATCTCATTTTCTGAATCGACCCTCACTGATTTCCCAATAGAATTTAATATATTTCGAACCATATTTGTATCATTTTTTTCTACCTCTTTAGTATTGGTCCATACACTCATACCTTTTGAAATCTGAGCAGGTGTATTGGGCATGACTCTCACGATTTTTTCCATTTCTGTTTCTTTTTTTATTTGATTTATAGTAACTCCAGCCATTATTGAGACCAAAGTTTGATTATTTGTACAAAATTTAATTAAATCTTTTGCAATTTCGTTAAATGACTGAGGTTTAACACATAACCAAATTAATTTTGAATCGTTTATTTTTTCATCAATTTTATTTAAGAACGTGACATTTGTATTTTTTAGATCAACCAATTTTTTTTCGTCCATATCAACTATAAGCACGTCATTGGTTAATTTAGATTTCTGCATTCCATTATAAATTGCAGATCCCATATTTCCAAACCCTATAAATGTTATTTTATTTTGATCCATTTTTATACCAATTTAGATTTTCCTGATAAATTTTTAGCTAATTTAATTGCTTCTATCATACTTGTTGGATTTGCAATATTCTTCTTCGCTATGTCAAATGCGGTTCCATGGTCAACCGAGGTTCTGATGAAAGGTATCCCTAGATTTACAGAAATAGACTCTTCAAAACCATATACCTTTATAGGGATATGTCCTTGGTCATGATACATTACAACAACAACATCATATTTGTTTCTTATAGCATCATAGAAAATTGAATCTGCTGGATGTGGTCCAGTTGAATTAATTCCATCTTTATTACAGACTTTGATTGCGGGAAGGATTTCTTTATCTTCTGTATCACCTATCAAACCACCATCCGAAGCGTGCGGATTAAGAGCAGCTACTCCTATTTTAGGATTAGTGATTCCCCATTCTGTAAAATGTTTGTGTGTTAAACGTATTGCTCTTTCTACATTTTTTTTGGTTACATATTTACATGCTTCAGATAGAGAAAGGTGAGTTGAAAGATGCATACATCTTAAATTTTTAGAAACAAGCATTGTTGCCACATAATCTGATTTAGATTTTCTTTTAAAAATTTCTTGATGACCGATATCTTTAAATTTTGCTAATTGCCAACTTTCTTTATTTATTGGGGCAGTACAAATTGCATCCACATCTTTATTAAGAGCAAGGTCAGTAGCGTATTCTACCCAATTATGGGATGCTATTCCCGCTTCTTTATTGTTGATACCTTTAACGAATTCATGATTTTTCCATTTATTATCGTCAATAATAAAAATTGTTTTTTTACTTGGAGAAATATTTTTAACGCTATTAACTATTCTAGTTTCTATTTGTAATTTATTGATTTTAAGCATTTCAATAACTGTTTTTGAATCACCAATTACAATAGGTAAAATTTCTGAATTTTCCAAAAAGTATCTTATGGACTTTACTACAACTTCAGGACCTATTCCTGAGGGGTCTCCAATTGTTGTAGCAATTTTCATTTTGTACTATACCTTATAACTTAGTTTTTAACACTTTGAATAACCACAGCTATAACACTTTTGACATCCTTCTTCAAATGCTAAGTTCCCAATCTCACAATCAGGACAATTTTGTGTTATATTATTTCCAGTTGTAACCTTAACTGTTACAGTTTCATTATCGGGTAAGTTAATCATAGTTGGTTGAGTAGATTCTTCTAATTTTTTCGATTTAGTCCTGTCAGAAAACATTGATTCTTGAGTACCTTCATTTGTTATATTATCTTTTTTATCTGAAGTTATTTTTTCAAGAACCATTGCGAGAGCATCGGGGACGGACCTTATTAGATTTCCTTCATCCCATGCTGGAATATCTGTAATCCCTCTTAATTGTTTAATGACTTCTTTTGGATCTATTCCAGACCTTAAACATAGTGATACAATCCTTGACACAGCTTCTGCCATTGCTGCATCATTTCCTCCAGCTTTACCATGTGTTGTAAAAACTTCAAAAGGCTTATCCTTTGACATGTTGATAGTAACATATAAATTGCCTCTTCCTGTTTTTACTCTTGATGTTATTCCATATAACTCAGTCGGTCTATTCATAGGTGTTATGTAACTTTGTAGATTTGAGTTAGATAAAACTTTTTCTTCTCCCTTTTGATTATTAAGGTTATTATCACTCAGATTATTTAAATCTTCTCTCGTTTTGTCTTCTGATGCATCATGACCTGTTGTTAGTACTTCTACCTGTCTTGATCCTGATCTATAAACTGTAATTCCTTTACATTTTGTTTTCCAAGCCAACATATATGCATCTTCAACATCTTGAATGGTAGCTTCATTTGGAAAGTTTATTGTTTTGGAAATACCCGCGTCTGTACTTTCTTGAAATGCACTTTGCATCAGTACATGGTATGTTGGTGATATATCAGCTGCTGTATGGAAAAGGCCTTTCACCTCCTCAGGGACCTCTGTTCTATCTTGTAAAGAGCCACCATCTGATAAAAATTCCATTAATTCATTTGAAAAGATATTTTTGTATTTACAAATTGTTTCAAAATTCTTATCGACATAAAATAATGTTTCTCCCTCTAATATATTGTGCTTTCTGTATGCTAAAGAAAAAATAGGTTCTATGCCTGATGATGCGCCTGCTATCATAGAGATTGTTCCTGTAGGAGCCACAGTTAATCTACAAGCATTCCTTAAGGGATCTTCTCCATTGCTTTCCATTTCTGATCCTTCCCATTTTGGGAAAGAACCACGTTCTATTGCCAAAATTCTTGATTCATAGTCAGATTCTTGTTTGAAAAAGGACATCAATTTTCTACCAATTTCTATTCCTTCGTCTGAATCATATGATATTCCTAGTTTAACTAACATATCTGCAAATCCCATTACACCCAAACCTAATTTCCTTGTTCCAAGATTCATTTCTTCTATTTCGGGTATTGCATACTTATTAGCATCAATAACGTTATCCAGAAACCTTATGGACAACCTTATTGTTTTGCTTAATCTTACCCAATCTATTTGTTTTCCTTGTTCTATGTCAGAGAGAAATTTTGATACATCTATTGAACCTAGATTACAAGATTCATTTGGAAGAAGTGGCTGTTCTCCACAAGGGTTAGTAGCTGTAATCATATCTATATGTTTTACTGGGCTATTTCTATTTACTTCATCAAGAAAAATCATGCCTGGTTCGCCATTTACCCATGCACCGTGAACTATTTTGTTGAAAACGTCTCTTGCGTCTAATCTACCCATTTCTATTGTTTCACTATTTTCATCTGCAGGCTTTTTTTTCATTAGTAAAGGATAGTCAGTGCCATTTTTAACAGCATTCATAAAAACATCTGAAGCACCAACAGAAATATTAAAATTATGAATTTGACCTTCAATGGTTTTACATTCGATAAAATCTAGAATATTTGGATGATGAACGTCCATAACTGCCATATTTGCACCGTCTCTTTTACCTCCTTGTGTTACCAAGGTAGAAACCGAAGAGAGATGTTTTAGAACAGCTATCGGGCCACATGCTTTTCCATGTGTAGTTGCAATGGGTGTCCCCAAAGGTCGAATTTCAGACAATGAAAAACCTGTTCCTCCTCCGAATTTTTGAACCATCGCGGCATCATGAGCAGCTTTCATTATCCCTTCCATTGAATCAGTTAAGGGTAGAACAAAGCATGCAGATAATGTACCAGTCCCAGTCCCAGCATTCATCAACGTGGGTGAATTCGGTAGAAACTCAAGGCTAGACATACTTTGATAGAATAGATTTTCAATTTTTTTTATTTCTTCATCTTTTGAGCCATATGTTTTTTCTACTTTTGCTAAAGCCTTTGCAACTCTTATAAACATTTCATTGGGATTTTCTACAACATTATCGTTTTCATCTTTCAAAAGGTATCTTTTGTTTAAAACTACTTGAGAATTATCGCTAATAGGAGCAGGTTCAAAATTTTCTACTATATTTCCATATCTTTCCAAATTTGTTGGTTTACTTTGTTCCATCATTTGTTTTTTCTCCTTTTCTCTTAGTTTTTTTTATATTTTCTTCTGGAAATAATTGCAGTTGTTGTTTTGTTATTGAGCTGTTTTCTGTTTTTATAGTGTCTATAACTTCAACAAAACCTTCTTCTGTTTCAAAATTTTTATATACACTTGAAAACCTTATGTAACTCACTTTGTCTAGTTGGATCAATTTATCTAGAACCATTTGTCCAATTAAGCTAGATTTGATTTCAGATCCATGATTTTGTAAAAGGTCGGTTTCAATATTAATGGTTATTTTCTCTATTGCAGATTCAGAAACTGGTCTTTTTGTACATGCAGTAGTAATACTTTTCTTTAACTTTTCTATAGAGAAAGGTTCTTTTCTGAGATCTTTTTTTATTACATTTAACAACTGACTATGAACTTTTTCATAAGTTGTAAATCTCAAAGAACACATTAAGCATTCTCTACGTCTTCTGATCCCTTCTTGGATATACCTAGAGTCTACTACTTTTGATTCTTGATGTTCGCAATATGGGCAATTCATAAAAAAATTGACAAACAGATACTAGTTTTTAATTAGGATAGTTATCAATATCTACCATTCATAGTGTGTTTGTCAAGGTACATGTACCACATATTGTATCCAGTATTTATTTTTTTTGAAATTAATATACAGATATTTAAGCTTTTATTTGTTATAAAGAGAAAAAAGTTATTTTCTTAAAAATGGAGGAATATCTAAATCGTCTGACTGACCACTTTTCTTTTGAATATTAGATGAAGATGAAGGACCCCTAAAAGGTTCTTTCGTTTCAGACATTCTAGGTGTGGGTTTATCTGTTACTGGGAATCCAGTACCAATTATTGTTATACGCATTTCATTTTCCATTTTTTGGTCGGTAACAGTACCAAAGATTATATTGGCATCTGGATCAACTACTGAAGAAATAGTCTGGGATGCTTGTTCTATTTCACTAATTGATAGATCTGACCCTCCTGTGATATTGAACAAAACCCCTTTAGCTCCATCTATTGTTTGTTCTAACAACGGGGAAGATATTGCCATTTCAGCAGCTTCTATTGCTTTGTCTTGACCTTTTCCTGTTCCTATGGCCATCCAAGCCGGACCTGCATTCTTCATTATGGTGGTAACATCAGCAAAATCCAAATTTATTTCTCCTGGAATTAAGATTAATTCTGCAATAGATTGAACTCCCTGCCTTAGGACATCATCTGCTCTTCTAAATGCCATATCCATAGATATATTTGTTTCAGTTGCCAACAATAATCTATCATTAGGGACTATAATAAGTGTGTCGCATTCTTGTTCTAATCTTATGATACCTTCTTCAGCTTGTTTAATTCTCTGATTTCCTTCAAATGCAAATGGTTTTGTAACAACTCCAACTGTTAAGGCTCCAGCATCCTTGGCTACACTTGCTACAACTGGAGCTCCACCTGTACCTGTGCCTCCTCCCATACCTGCAGCTATAAACACCATGTCTTTTTCATTTACTATTTCGAGAATATGTTCTCTGTCTTCTTCATGGCAAAGTCTCCCTTTTTCTGGATTACCTCCTACTCCCATGCCTCTGGCCAATCTATCTCCCACTCTTAATTTTTGAGGAACATCTGAATTAGATAAGGCCTGAGCATCGGTATTAACAGCAACATACTCTATATGAGGGATTTTATTTCTATACATTCGATTAACTGCATTAGAACCACCTCCCCCAACTCCTATCACTGCAACTTGAGCTTGTCCTATTTCTATTTTTTCTTCAACCAAATTTGCTCTACCTTTTTCCAATTGATTTTATTTTTTTGAAAAATCCTAATATATTCATTTTAACACTAGTTCGTATATTTGAGCCAAATTTAGTAATACTTGAGATCTCAATATTTCCCTTCCTTCCAGTAGATCCATTATTTATTTGACTGGTGAATTCTGCATTGAAATCGATATTATGCATATAATTTGCCATAGACAATGATGTTAATGACTCTAATGAAAGATTTTCTCCTAAAAATTTCATATTTTTTGTATCTGCAAGCCTAGTCTTTGCTTGAAAAATATACCTCGCCTGTGCAACTATTCCATCTGTTTTACTACCTCCTCCAGTTAAAATAATTCTTTCAGGGAGATTTTGTTGTCCTAGATTTTCTACAATTTCTTGTTTTATCATGGTGAATATTTCTACAACTCTTTCTTTCAACACTTGCGAAATTTGCCTTTTAGTTATTTCAGTTGTTTTAGTTGAATCTTTATCTTTAATGATTATTTTTTCAGCTATTCTTTCGTTTTCTGGTGTACAACTTGTTTCAAGTTTCAATTGGTTTGCAAAGTCTAAATTTGTTGAAAAAGCGATAGATAAATCTGAAGTAAATTGATTCCCTCCAACTGGTATAGAACCTGTATACACTGGGTTACCCTTCTTAGTTAAACAAAAATCAGTTGATGCTGCACCTATGTCTATGATTAATGAACCTATTTCTTTTTCATCAGCATTTAGAAGAAAAGAAGATGAAGCGATTATTTCGGAAATCAAATATTTAGGTTGAAGTCCTGATTCAAATATCATAGATTGTACTAAATCAATTTGATTTCTCTCTATATTTACATAAAGGTTATGAACTCCTATTTTTTTTGAATGCATCCCAAGAGGATGTCTAATTCCTTCCATACCATCTAAGCTATATTCCAGAGGTATAATATGTGTCGTGTTATGGTCAATAAAAGAATTTATTTTGGGATTATTTTTTGATAATAAACTTATTTGTTCTTGTGTTATGATTTCGTCATCTTTATCTGTTTGCATAGATGATTGAATAATGACTGAATTATTTGAAGATCCTCCAAATCCTATGTTGCAATAGTCGATTTCTTTCTCTATATTTTTGAAATCTCTTACAAGATTTTTTAGTTGGTTAGTAACTACAATTCTATTTTCTTCATTAAAAGTATCTCGTACCGGTTCGGCATAGGTTTTTTCTGCATAAAAAAGTATTTCAAAATTTGTGATTGTTTTTTCCGTTAATAATAATCTACAAGAACTGGATCCTAAATCCAAAGATAATATTTTACTCATTTTTTATTCTCTCCGCTACTCTTAATTTTGCACTCCTGCTACGCCTGTTATCCTGTAATTCATTTATTGAAGCGATCAATGGTTTTTTTGTAATAATTTTAATTTTTGGTTTATGGTTACATTCACATTTTGTTATATTTGGTAGGCAAATACAATATTTTGATTCTTTTTTAAAAAAGTTTTTTACTATCCTGTCTTCTAGAGAATGATATGAAATGACTGCTATCCTTCCACCTTCTCCTAGAATATCCAATGATTGATCAAGAGCTTTGTGTAGTGAACTTAATTCTTCGTTGATATATATCCTTAGTGCCTGAAAAGTTTTTGTTGCAGGATGTATTTTGAAATTACTTGTTTTAATTCCTTGTTTTATTAATTCTGCTAATTCATCTGCGAATTCTAAAGGGCGATTATTTACTATAATTTCTGCAATTTTACGTGCTTTTCTATCCTCACCAAAATCAAAAATAATATCTGCTAGTTCTTTTTCACTAAAAGTATTAATAATGTCTTTAGCAGATAATTTTTGTTCATAAGAAAATCTCATGTCTAATGGATCATGTCTTTTAAAAGAAAATCCTCTTTTTTCCGTATCTAATTGCAAAGAAGAAACACCTAAATCGAATAAAATTCCATGACAAGGAATGAAATTTTCTTTCATGCAAATCCTTTTTATGTTTTTGAAATTATCATTAACAATTGTAGTTCTATCTGAAAAACTAGTTAGTCGATTTTTTGAAACTTCTATTGCCTCATGATCTGCATCAATCCCTAAAATTTCTCCTCCTGGATCACTTGCTTTTAAAATTGATTTTGCATGCCCTGATTCACCAAGTGTTGCATCGACAAACCTACCTCCAGGTAATACATTTAACATCTTAAGTATTTCTGGTATCATCACTGGTTTATGATGTATTCCCAAGTCTTCCAAAATCAATAAAATCTCCCAATAAATGAAATAATTTTCAATTATAAAGTATTAATGTTCTCATTTTTTATGTTTTTATTTCAATTGAACTTCAAAACGACTTTATGTAAATTATTAAATAATGATTTAAATTTTAATCTATTAATAATGAAAAAATTAGCTGTTATAACAATTTCTGATTCACGCTCCTCTGACGACAAACTTGAGGATTTAAGCGGAGATAGAATCATTGAAATACTTTCTGAAAAGAATTTTTCTCTTCATGAAAGGATTCTGGTTTCCGATGAAATATCTGAGATTTCTCGTAGCTTTAAAATATGTCTTAGTAATAATGAAGTAGATTTTATTGTAACAACAGGTGGTACTGGCATTTCACCTAGAGATATAACACCAGAAGTAACCAAAAAATTTATCAATAAAGAAATCCTTGGCGTATCAAATGAAATTAGAACTAGATTCCAAAAAAAATTACCCACATCAATTTTATACAGAGGTTTATGCGGTATTGCAGGAAATAAATTGATTTTGAATTTACCAGGGAGCCTAAATGGAGTAGAGGAAGGATTATCTGTAATTATTCCTCTATTGGACCATATTTTTGATTTGTTGTCTGGAAACACGGAGCATTAAATTGATCAATATTGACATAATTACTTTATTTCCAGAAATTTTTGATCAATTTTTAATTGCTTCACCTTTAAAAAAAACTTTTGATCAGGGATCTATAGAAGTGACAATTCATCAATTGAGAGATTTTGCAAAAGATAAGCATAATAAAATTGACGATAAACAATATGGAGGTGATCCAGGAATGGTTTTGATGGCTCAGCCTCTTATAGATTGTGTTGAACACATCGAAAAGATTAGAAATTCAGAGGTTTTTACTGTTCTTTTATCTCCTCAAGGAGAAAGAATCAACCAAAGCATAATAAAAAAAATGTCCTTATCAAAAAATGTAATTTTAGTATGTGGTAGATACGAAGGAGTAGATGAAAGATTTATAGAAGAAAAAGTTGATTGTGAATTGTCTATAGGGGATTTTATTGTATCAGGGGGGGAATTGCCTGCTTTAATTGTTCTAGAAGCTTTGTTAAGATTAATTCCAGGTGTTTTAGGTGATCATAAATCTATGTTGAACGACTCTTTTGGAGTAAATTTTTCAAATAAATTGAAAGGCCCTGTTTATACGAGACCTAAAGAAGTTAGAAATAAGAAAGTTCCAGATGTATTGCTTTCAGGAGATCATAAAGAAATAAATAAATGGAGACATAATATATCTAAAGATCGAACAAAAATCAGAAGAAAAGATTTATAATAAAGAAGAACAAAATTTACTATCTATTAAATTCACTTAGATGTTATTATTAATTCTTTGTGTGTTTAATAAATTAATTTAGAAATCATCCGATGGCAGAAGAAAAAAATAAAGAAGCCCCCAAGGCATCAGAAGCTAAAGAAGAAGCTCCTGTAGAAGCCCCCAAG
>JAPYUX010000001.1:182545-251937 GCA_029940375.1 Dehalococcoidia bacterium
GCTCCTGTAGAAGCCCCCAAGGCATCAGAAGCTAAAGAAGAAGCTCCTGTAGAAGCCCCCAAGGCATCAGAAGCTAAAGAAGAAGCTCCTGTAGAAGAAGAAATTCCTGTAGAAGAAGAAATAATAGATTATTTAGGGAAGAGAAATAGTAACATGAAAATTGATTCTTTTTCAAGTGGAGATACCGTAATTGTCAATTTATTAATAAGAGAAGGGGAAAGAGAAAGAATTCAATCTTTTCAAGGAAATGTCATCAAGGGTTCACATATAAATGGAAAAAAAATCTTTCCTGGCAAATCATTTACTGTTAGAAGAATTTCCTCAGGAGTTGGAGTTGAAAGAACTATCCCAATATCTTCCCCCTTTCTTGACTCATTAAAAGTTATAAGAAGGGGAAAAGTAAGACAATCAAGATTATATTATCTTAGGTCTCTTACGGGTAAAAAAGCAAGAATAAAAGAAGCAAAATAATTTGGTGTCACATGACAATATTACCCATTCGATTATTCCCTGATCCAATTTTGAGAAAAAAATCAAAAGAAATTGAGAATATAGATTTAGAAATTCTTGAATTTAGTAACAACATGTTGGAAACAATGCAATATGCAAAAGGGATAGGACTAGCGGCACCTCAAGTAGGTCGTCTTATACGACTTATTACTATACAAATACCTGAATGTGACCCTATTATAATGTTTAATCCATACATAAATAAAAAACTAGGCAAAAGAATGGTTTCTGAAGGTTGCTTAAGTGTACCTGGATTTACAGGAATTGTTGAAAGATCTATATCAATATCAGCAACATATATCGATAAAACTAAAGGAAAAATACAACTTTCAGCTACAGAATTATCATCACAAGCAATTGAACATGAAATTGACCATCTTAATGGCATTATGTATTTAGACCATTTAGAAAGTCACGAAAAATTACATAAAACTGGAATTACTCCAGATGACTTACACTGGCATGATGTAGCCTATAAGGTTAGGATTAACAAAGATAATGCGACAAAAACGGATTTAGTAACAGAAGGAATCATTGAAAGAAAAATTGAATTGTCTAAAATAAAGTCAGACGGTTCAATTGAAGAAGCTTCTTTCGATATATAAAAAATATTTAATTATGTAGAGGTATGATTTTGCTTAGATTTAAAGGGATTGTAATAGTAATAATTTGTATAATAATTGCCGCTTTGGTTATATTAATTAATCCACTAAAAATTAATAATTGGGAAAGAGGAAACAAGGATACAATGTTTGGTATGGTCTTAGGTTTAGATCTTATTGGTGGAACTCATTTGGTTTATGAAATCAAATCCAAGACAGGAGAGAATCCTTCAGTTGATGATGCCGAAGGTGTCAGAAAAATAATTGAAAAAAGAGTTAATGAATTTGGAGTTAGTGAAGCTAATGTGCAGCTAATAGGTACACCGCCAGATAAAATTCTTATTCAAATACCATCTCAAAGTCAAGATAAAATAACTTTTTCTTTTGCTAATGAAGACCCAGAAATAAGTTTAATTACTGAAAAAATCAAGGAAATGGGAATTGTGGATTTTCAAATTGAAAAAGTAGAAAATGATTTTGTTTTGACATTTAATACTTCCTTGGATCAACAAAAGATTGAAGAAATAAAATTTTTTGTTATGAACTCTCTTGAAGTTGTTGTAAAAATCAATTTTTCTCCCAAAAGAATTGAATTACCAACAGGAGAAACAAAATTAGAATTTCCTAATAAATTAGACATAGACGCAGTATTAGAGAATGAAAAGATCGAATACTTGTCATTTACTTCAAAAGAATTTGGAGCATTTGAATTTAGCGTTATTAACTATGGTTATGATAAAGATAGTATGAAAGAAAAGATTCTGTCTGCACTTTCAAAACTTGATTATAATTTAGTGAATTTACAGGCTGATGGAGCATTGAATACATTTGTAGCCAGCGGAGGAATTCAATCTGCAAAAAGATTAATTGGTTCAACTGCACAATTGGAATTTAGAATTAGGGAATGTGGAGATGCCAAACCAGAAGAGTTGGATGAAAATGTTTGGGAATTGGTTAAATGTTTTGATCCTCAATATTACAATGAAGTAGCGACTGGATTAGAATCAAAAAATTTGACTGACGCTTCTCCAGGAACAAATGCAGAAATTTCCCAACCTGTTGTTAATATAACTTTTGATGATGAAGGATCAGATACTTTTTATGAAATAACAGATAGAATTTCAAGAACTGGAGATCTTTTGGCCATATATCTTGACGATGAAGAACTCATAACTCCTGGAGCCGATAAAGCTATTTCCGGTGGAAGGGCATACATATATGGAAGAGATATCAACGCTACAAGAGCACGAGAAATAGCTATTCAATTAAGATCAGGTGCTTTACCGGCAACTTTAACTTTAATTCAAGAAAGAAATGTTGATGCAGTTTTAGGATCAGAATCTTTAACTAAGAGTCTTTTTGCGGGATCCATAGGATTTGTATTGGTTTTGTTATTTATGATAGCTTATTATAAAGTACCGGGGGTTGTATCATCTTTAACTTTGATAATATATGTGGTTTTTGTTATGGCCATATTCAAAATCATACCTGTAACGTTAACTTTATCTGGAGCAGCCGCTCTAATTTTATCAATAGGTTTCGCTGTTGATGCTAATATACTAATTGCCGAAAGAATCAAGGAAGAATTGCTTTCGGGTAGGAATCTATTGAATTCTATATCTATTGGATTTAATAGGGCTTGGCCATCAATCAGAGATGGTAATGTTTCTACAATAATTACAGCTATTGTTTTATTTTGGTTTGGTTCAAGATTTTCAACTTCAGTAATGCAGGGATTTGCTTTGACTTTGGGACTTGGAGTTTTGATAAGTATGCTTACTAGTTTTTATGTGAACAGAATCCTTATTGTTATTGTATCTAGATTCAACATTGTAAGTAATACTAATCTGTACATCCCAGTTGTTAAGAAAAATAAAAATTTTGGAGATTAACTTTGAATATCAAATTTAAAAGATTATATGTTTTATATATTTCGGGATTATTAATGATAATTGCTATAATTCTATTGATTTTCCCCGGGTTGCCATTAGGTATAGATTTTACCTCTGGATCAACAATTTCTTACCGATGGGTTGATAAAAATCCTACTCAAGAAGATATAATGTTTGCTTTGAATCAAGCAGGGTTTGAAAATTCTATAGTTCAGTCTATGGGAGAAAAAGAATTTTTTATTCGTACGTCAGAAATAGGAAATACTGGTAAAGAAAAAATAGACAAAATCCTCTTAGAAAAAATACAAGAAAAACCTATAACCCTCGATACTAATACAGTAGGTAGTTCTATAGCTGAAAATACTATAAGAAACTCTATAATTGCTGTATTTGTGGCTTCTTTGTTTGTTATGCTGTATATAATCTACGCCTTTAGAAATATTGAACGATCTTTCCTTTATGCGATATCAGCTATATTAACATTAATACATGATGTTTTGTTAGTTATGGGTATTTTCATAATTTTAAGTTTGGTAATTGGATCTCAAGTAAATTCTATTTTCATTGTTGGCATTTTGACAGTGATTGGATATTCTGTAAATGACACAATTGTGATTTTTGATCGTATACGAGAGAATCAAATTCTCAACCGATCAAGAGAATTTATTGATACTGTTAATAAATCAGTAAAAGAATCTATTACAAGATCATTGGGAACTTCTATCACTACCTCTACGGTAATATTATCAATGCTTTTGTTTGGAGGACAATCTTTAAGAGATTTTTTGATAGTATTATTACTAGGTGTAATAATAGGTACCTATAGTTCTATATTTGTTGCTTCTAACTTACTTATTTTATGGAGATATGGTCCAAAGAAATAAACTAAGTTTTAGTTCTTATTATTAATTTTTCTTCTTCCATTTTATCCAATATAGCTAAGCAATATTTTCTACTGATTTTTAAATTTTCTCGGAGAATATTTATGTTGATTTTTTTATGCTTTTTATTGAGTTCAAGTACTTTGGATTTGATTTTATTGAAGGAATTAAAAGAATAATAAATATTATTGGATGATTGTATTATGGCTCCAGTTTTTATTAAATAATTTAGTAATTCTTTGTTAGGATGTTTATCTGTAGGGGGATTAAATGGATTTTCTTCCAGTGATTTTATGTAAGAATCAATTTCTCTTTTATCTTTTGATAGGATATCGATTCTAAAATTTAGATTACTTATTACTCCTTCCTTTAAAATTATCTTTTTTTGATATATTAATTGCCTAATAGATATTCTGTTTTCAATACTTTCGTTAATAATAGAAGCTGAGATTCCATGTCTTAAAGGATATTGTTTATGATATTCATTTATTTTTAAAAACATTGTTTTAGCTAAACCCATTATAAATTGCTTTTTGGCTAAATATTGATTCTTATTTTTCAATTGAAATGTAGTTATCTCTGTTTTTTCAATATTATTAAATATTTTGTTTTTAGATAATCCAGACAAAGTTTGAAGTCTTTCAATGCTAACGATCTTTTTTTCCTGAATAATAGTTTCTAATTTTTTTTCAACATGTGCATTGATATTTCTTAAATAATAGATTAATTTTTCATTATTGAAATTACTTAGGTTTTCTACACATATTATTTTGCCTCCACCAACTGTTCCCATATTGTTTCTAATGATAAAATTGTCATTATTAAAAATTGCTAAATCCTTTTTTAACATTATTTTGTAGATTTTTTTCTCACTATTTATTTCATATATAATTCTAATTTTTCCTGGAGATCTATTAGTTCCAGTATGAAAAATTATTTCTGATTTATTTTTTAATTTCTTATTTGGATTAATTGTTGAAATTTCACCATAAAAAGTTTTTGCTTTTACAAAATAATTTTCTGAACATATTATATCGCCCTTTTTGATTTCATTTTTTTCAATATTATGTAAATTTAATGCGCATCTAGATCCTGGTTTAACTTTCTCTATATTTTCGTAAAAAGATTCTATTTTTTTTATTTTTATTTTTTTGTTTGCTGGCATCAATCTTAATGGAGTATTTATTTCAAGATCATTTCCAAGTAAAGTACCAGTTACTATTGTTCCTTTTCCAGGTAATGAAAACACTCTATCTATTGGTACCCTTACAGGTAAACCTTCAAAAGTTTTTTTCTCTTTGAACATTTTTTTTATTTCAGATTCTAAGATTGTTATTCCTTCTTTAGTCACACAGGATAAGTTTATTATTTTAGATTTCTTATATTTTCCATTTAAAAAAGATGTTTTTATTTCGTTTTCTGTTTTTTCTATTTGTTCTTTGTTGGATAAATCTATTTTATTTATAACAATAATCAAGTTTGCAATGTCAAGAGATTTTATAATTTCAAAATGTTCTATGGTTTGTCTTTGGATTCCTTCAATGGCTGAGATTACCAGAATAACCAGATCTACTCCGTAAGCACCTCTAATCATATTGTGTACAAAATTTTCATGCCCTGGAGCGTCTATTATGGAGCAATAATTTTTTTTATCAATTTTGTATTTTGCATAACCTAACTCAATAGAAATTCCTCTCGCATTTTCTTCAGGTAAGCGATCTGTATTGATGCCAGTTAATTCTTTAGCTATTGCAGTTTTTCCATGGTTTATATGACCAGCAATACAAATTGAAAACAATTTATTCTACAAAACTTTCCGCGACTTCATTGGCAAAAAGTTTTCCTTTCTCTGACAAGTAATATCTGTCACTGTTTTTTATCAAGATTTCATTTTCTATGTATTTTTTTATTTTATTATAGTATGAATTATCAAAATCTATGCCAAAATACTCAGAAAATTCTTTTTTTGATATTCCGTCTGACAATCTTAGTCTCAGCATTAGATATTCAATGATATGATTTTTTTTTATTTGGTTTTCATATAGATCTAACATTCCGTTATTATTCAAATATTGTATTTTTTCATTTATGGATTTTTTATTTTGTTTTTGTCCAAAAAAGTCTATGTATTTTTTTGGTGATTTTATAATGCTGAACCTTTTTTTATTTATGTAAGAATGAGCCCCTGGACCAATTCCTATGTACGGGTCTAATTTCCAATATTTCATATTGTGGAGCGATCTTTTTCCTTTTAAAGACCAATTGGAAATTTCGTATTGCTCATATCCGTTTTCTTTTAATAATTTCATTGTTTTCTCGTACATTGTTGCTGACAACTCATCACCAGCTACCTCTAAATTTTTATTTATCACCTGTTTTTCAAGTAATGTACCTCTTTCGACCTGTAGAGAGTATGAAGAGAAGTGATCTGGTTGCTCATCTATTAGTTTTCTAAGAGTATTTGTATATGAATTTATACTTTGATTTGGCAAACCATATATTATATCTACTGAGCAATTATCAAAAATAGATTGCAAAGTTTTCAAAGAATTTATGGCGGTGTTTGCATTGTGTCTTCTGTTGATAATCTTTAATTCTTTGTCATCAAGTGATTGAATTCCTATTGAACTTCTATTTATTCCTGATTTTTCCCATAATAAAGCCTTCTGATGAGTTACATCTTCAGGATTTATTTCAATAGTTATTTCACTTCTTTTATTTAAATTAAAATTCCCCCTAATATGTTCGATAATGTTATGAATAATTTTTTGATCAATGTATGAAGGTGTCCCTCCTCCTATAAAGATTGAATTGACAATGTAATTACTGTTGGTAATAGACCAAAATTCTATTTCTTGATAAAGAGCTTCGCTAAAATCATTAATTAAATTTTCAACCCCGGTATATGTATTAAAATCACAGTAGGTACATTTTGTATGACAAAAAGGAATATGAACATATATTCCTAAGTTCGAAATACTATCTAATTTGGCGTCCATAGACCACTATCAGTTTTATCAGATTCGTCTTTTTTTTCTGTTTCTTGTTGAGTATTATATTGATTTCTAATTTTTTCTTCCATTTCTTGTTGAGCTTTTTTAATCCATTGCGCAACCATATCTAGTTCCGGAGGTGAGATGATAAATTTTTCTATATTTTCTGGAATCTTTATGTCTTGATTACCAGTAAAAATTAATGCCGATTCTCCTTCATCTATATTATTATTTAATGAATTTTTTATATAATCGAACCTTTTTTCAGATTCTTTTTTTAGTTCATTTGTAATCGTATCAGCCACTTCTTGACTCATCAAACCAACATTTAAACATTTAGACCAATCTACGACTTTTAGTAATATTTCTTTATCTTCAAGTTGTTCAAAAATCGCTCCTGATTTTGTTCGGATTTCTGCTATTTGCCAGGCTCCTAAACTTCCTTCTTTTACTCCTATAGAAAGATCTTCTCCTTTACCTGGAATTCCTTCTACAAATATCTTGTTTATTACTCCAGCCTTTTTCTCAAGATTTGAGAGATTAGTTTCAACTGCGTCCCAGTATTTTTGTATGATATCATGAAGTTCTTTCGGAGCTTCCAATGGAGCCTGAATCAGTATGCATACATAAACTTTTTTTTTACCTAGTATATTCTCTACAGAAGGTTTTTGTATTTTTCCTAATTTATCATTCAAATTTATTTCCTTATTCATACTGAAAACAAAAAATTTATAATATCTCCATCTTGAACTATATAATCTTTGCTTTCTTGTTTTAATTTTCCTAGTTTTTTTGATTCAACTAGTGAACCAATACCTATAAAATCATTGTAATTGATAATTTCTGCTCGTATAAATCCTTTTTTGATATCTGAGTGGATTTTTGCTGCAGAATTTACAGCATTTGTTCCGTTTTGTATTGACCAAGATCTAACTTCATCCTGTCCGACTGTCATAAAAGAAATCAATTGAGAACTCTTATATGCAAGATCTGTAATTTTATTTATAGCTGATTCTCCTAATTCGTAATCTTTCCTGTATTCTTCTTGTTCTTTTTCATCTAGTTGGCTTAGCTCTTCTTCAAGCATCGAATTTATTATTGTTACATTTTCAAGAGTAATTTTTTCAATGCTATTCAATGTTTCATTTAATAAATCTGAATTATCATCAGATGAGTTAATAACTATACTTATAGGTAAGTTCGATATAAAGAAAGTATCTTTTATCGCTTCTTTTTGTATAGTACTTAATTTTATATCTTTTATTAAAACTCCTTTCTCTAATTCTTGTTGAATTGATTTCAATGAATTAATCATATCGTCTATTCTTTTTTGTGCTACTGACTTCAATCCTTTTTTGTCATTTGTCAATCTTTCAATTCTTTTTTCAATTAATTCAATATCTGCAAATGCTAATTCAAACATAATGGTTTTCAAATCTCTAATATAATCTACGGTGTTCAATTCGTGAGGAACTGTATCATTGTTAAATGCTCTGATAACTATCATTAGTTGATCAATCTTTTGCATCTCTTGAAGCAAATACTTAGGGATAAAATAATCTTTTAATGTTGACATAGATTCTTTGAAATCTATAAATTCTAATTCTGAATAAGTCGTTTTTTTTGGTTGGAAAACATTTTTCAACTTTTTGATTCTTATATCAGGCACTTTAGCAATCCCTATGGAATTTGCCCTATTATTATCGGTTTTGTTCTTTGTCATGTTATTGAACAAACTAGATTTTCCGGAAAAACTTAAACCCACAATTCCTATTCTCATAAATATACTTTCTTAGTCTAAATTTTTAAATTTACCGTCAATAATTTTTTCATTTTCATCTTTGTCTTTTTTAGACTTATACTCACTTTTAGTTAATAGATACTTGTAGATTAGAGATGAAAGTGAGAAAACAATCAGATCATCTATTTGTCCTAGTATAGGTATTAGATCCCTTATTATATCAAAGGGCCAAATTACATAAAATATACCTACCAAAAAAATAATTTTTTTAGAAAATGGTATTGAGAAATTAAATAGACTTGTAATCAAATTGATTATGAAAATTATCAATCTTGGTATTATTAATACAAAATTATTCATTTTATTTGTCTAACATATTTATATATCTATTTTAAATTAAAAAGTAATAATTATTTATAAGTAACTGGGTAAGATTTGATTAACTTATTACATGGTAATGATGAATTTTCTTCAAATGAATTTCTAAAAGGGATTGTTGAACAAAAAAATATATCTGAATTTGATTTAAACGTCGTTGATACAAATGATCTGACAGAAAATAAATTTAAAGAAAATATTTGTACAATTTCTTTATTTGGAACTAATAGGTTAATAATTTTTAATTATTTACTTTCAAAAATCAATTCAACTAAAGAAAAAAACTGGGAAAATTTTATAGATATCTTACTAAATAAACCCTCTACAAACGAAGTGGTTTTTTTTGAAAAAGTTGAGATAAATTTAAAAAAGAATTATTTTGCTAAATTAAATGATATATGTCAAATCACCTTGTCAAATATGCCTACTGGTAGAGGCTCTTGGGATTTAAATAGAAAATGGATCATAGAAAGACAAAAGAAATATAATTTAAAAATCTCTAACGAAGGAATAAATAAATTGGTAGAATTGCTTGGAAGTAATTATAGGTATATTGATAACGAATTGCAGAAACTAAGTAATTTTAACCCAGATGGTAATATAAGCATTAGTGACATAGAAATAATGGTGTCAGGAATTAAAGAAGATTCCATTTTTGAGTTAATCGATTTTATTATGGTTAAAGATAATTTGAAAGCATCTAAAATATTGGATAATTTGATTGAACAAGGCAATAGTTTCTTCAACATTATAAATATGATCGCAAGACAGGTTAGACTTATTTTAATAACCAAAGATTTACTTAAAATGAAAGTTAATAATCTCGATATAAAACGTCAGATTCAAATTTCTTCTGACTATGCATTCAACAAAATTATTACTCAATCCAAAGAAACAGAAGAAGTTAGATTGAAAAATAGTTTGAGATTATTGTTAGACATAGATGTTGATATAAAAAGCGGGAATAAATCTGAAAAAGAATATATTAAAAAATTGATTTTTTTACTATGAAGTTTCTTGTATTATTATTAATATTTTCTTTTGTTTCTTGCGAAAAAAACGAGGAACAACATTTTTTATTTGATGATAACAAATCAAATGTCTACTCTGCAGAAGCATCACTTTCTTTGTACTTAAACTCACAAAATTTAATGAAACAACAAAAATACAAAGAGGCAGAAAAATCTTACGAGAAACTACTTAATATTGAACCAAATTTCTCAAAAGCATGGGAAGGACTTGCAGAATCTAAAATTATGCAAGGAGATTTTGAAATCTCCATAGAATATTTGAACAATGCTATTATACTTAATTCTAATATTTCTACTCATTATTCAATAAGGGCACTCGTAAATTATTATTTAAACTTGTTTGATAAAGCTATAAAAGATGCAACATTAGCTAATTCGATAGATCCAAAAGATACATTAGCCCTAATTGTTTTGGGAGCTATAAAATCTTTCGAAGGAGATATGGTAACTTCAAATAATTATTATGAAGAAGCAATTCAAATATCACCAGATGATTCATCTATATTTTTTTGGAGAGCGAAAAGTTTAAGGTTCAATGAAATGTATGAAAATGCATTGAAAGATTTTAATAAAGCAATAATTATGGATAGATCTAGAGCTTCTTATTTTTATGAACGAGCCGTTTTATATATTCAAACAAATGAACTTGATAAAGCAAAATCTGACTTAGAGGAATCAATTGAAATCTCTAAAAATCCGAGAAATTCATTGATGTTAGAAAAATCAAAATTATTATTAAATTCTTTAAATAATGAATAAAATCCTTATATATATTTTATTGTTAATTTTTCTATTTCTAAATGTTTGTTCTAAAACATTAGCATTTGAAGGAAAAATTTATAGTATTGAATCAAATAATTTTTACAATATAGATTACATTGAGCTGATAAATGAAAAACAGATCATACAAAAATTTAAGATCATTAAGCAACTTGATGCACATTTAGCACCTTCACATATGAAAGAACATATGCTTAATGCAGATAATGTTATAGTTGAATACAAAAATATTAATGGTGAAAAAATTGTGGATACATTAGAAATATCGGGGCATTAATTTTTCAATACGTCTTTTTTGATTTCCTCATAGTTTGTAAATCCCTGATATCTTTCTACTAGAAATCCGTTTGAATTTATTAAGAAAGTCCAAGGCTCATCTTCTAATCCGAAACTCTCAACTGCTTTATTTACTATACCCACAGATAAATTGCCTTCCTTTTTGATTTCTTCAAAATTACTCCAGATTTCAACATGAATAAAGATTAAACTCTCTGAAAATTCTTCATATAATTTTTTCATCTCTACAATTTGCGGGGCGCAAGTTCCTGTTTGGCACAAACCAGGGGTATTGAAAAAAATAACTATTGGTTTATCTAAATTTAAAGCATCATCTAAACTATATTTGTAAAATATTTTATACGGTGTAGGATCTGTGGTTATAGAATTTATATCTGCTAAATTTGTATTTGGTGTTTTTATGCTAGAAATTTTATCTCCAATGAATGGAACTTTACTGTTAGTTTTAACTAAAAGTGTAGCTTTATTGGTTAAATTATTGTGTTTGTCTTTAGCATAGATTTCCCAGTATCCTTCTGAAGAAAAATTAATTTTAGTAATTAAAACATATTTATTATTTGGCCATTTAACCACATTGAAATTTTCTATAATTTTTCTATTTTCTTTGTCTAATTTTTTATATGACAATTCGATATTATCTTTTAAACTTGTCCCATCACTATCTATTATTGACAGAGCGATTCTATTTTGACCTACATTGATATTATTTGTTATAAGAAATAAAGAGATAAATTTATCATTATTTCCACAAGAAATAGTGATAAATAATAAAATTATCAACAATATTACTTTTCTCATTACTTAATGGTTAACATTTTGGTGGGATTAGCATGTACCATTTTGGTTATATTTTTTTTATCAATTTTTCTAGCTATCATCCAAGGGATTATGTGGTTTATAATATGATCAAATCCGTGCCCACCGAACTCTTTGAGTCTATGTTTCGTACAGATATCATGAGCCAGTAGTATTTTATCTTCAAATCCAAGATCTATTAAAAATTCGATCATATTTATTCTTTCATGATCACCTGGCATATATGTTTCAGGTGCCAGTGGATAGAAAGGACTATCATGTCCCCATAGATCTAAATTAAGATAGACTCCAGTATCTGCAGTTTCTTTTAGTATTTTATTGTCAAAAATTGTTCTATCAATATGCCCCATTACGACATTATCTAAGTCGGCTCCTAATTCATCTATATATTTTATTATCTCCAGAGGAGCAATTTGATTCCTTCCTGGATGAATCAATAATGGCAATCCCGTCTCTTTATGAGCTAAAACTGAAGCTTCCATTGAAAGTTTTTCATTTTTGGTCCATGGCCAAGAACAACCTACTTCTCCTATAATTCCCGATTGAACGGTTGAATTATCTACGCCAATTTTTATATCCTTAATAATATTTTCATATAATCCTTCTAAACCATCTTTTGCATATCCTTTATTTTGTGCCAATTCAACATAATACCCGGTACCCATAACTATATTTACACCTGTTTTTTTACTTATGCTCTCTAATTTTATTGGATTTCTACCAAGTCCTATATTTGTTACATCCACAATAGTTTTTCCTCCAGCATTTTTAAAGTAATTTAACTCATTGCAAGCTAAGTTTTCGTCATCATAAACCAAATTATCTTTAGAAGATGCCCAATTGAATCTTATCCATCCAATATTTTCTAATGACAGTTTTTTATCCATCATGTATTTTTCTTTAGGATTAAGTGGTTCTGTAAGTATCGCTTCAAAATTTATCAATATATGGTCATGCGTAGAAGTAATGCCAATTTCTTGAGGATCAATTGGACCTAAAACAGTCATTACTTTTCCAAAATTTTCATTATTTGACATTTTAAAAATCAGGTTCCATGCTTACATCTAATATTCCAATAGGCTTTCTATCGTCAGAATACCACAAAGTATTATCTTTTATGGTCATTCCATGAACTTGTACAGGATGAGGAACTCTGAAACTATCATAAATCCTAGAATCAGAAAGTCTTATTCTAGCTACAATTCCCATTGCAGTATCTGCTACCCAAATGCATCCTTCTTCTTTTGACCAAGCAATTCCATGTACTCTATATCCAGGAACTTTTGTACGACTTATTTCTTTCCAACTCTGAGGGTCCATGACGTGTATATATTGTGAAGGAGGTGATGCGACATAAAGTAAACCTTCTTTCCATTCCAAACCGTGATCTCCTGTGTTTTGATAATTTTCAGAATCGTGTTCTCTTGTAGCATTCATTCCTTGTCCAGGAGATTCAAATATCTCTATAGTCTCGCCAGATTTTGAATCAATTTTATAAATCTTACAATTATATGTAGATGCTACCCAAATATTTCCCTCGTCATCTAATGTTATACCTGAAGATTTAACTGTTTCTGTTTCAAAACTTTTTATAGTCTTACCATTTGTCCAATCTAAGAGATAAACATAATTATTTCCTTGATCAATCACCCATAGTCCTTCTTCGGATGCCTGTAAACCATTAGGCTTAGGTCCAGGACAATTGAAAAGTTGAACTGGATCTGCAATTTTTGTCATATCATTCTCCTTTATTTTCTTTATAATACGATAACTTTTTTCTCTGTAT
Organism: Dehalococcoidia bacterium; assembly: GCA_029940375.1. GTDB lineage: Bacteria > Chloroflexota > Dehalococcoidia > Lucifugimonadales > Lucifugimonadaceae > TMED-70. Next base: position 196,253 of record JAPYUX010000001.1, read on the forward strand.
CTTTATTTGACAGAAATTCATTTGACAGATTGACACCACACCCAAAATCATTACTTGCGTAAGCATATCCATTTTCAATTCTTGGGAGTTTATTTACAATTTTTTGATACCATGTATTATTAAATGCTCTCACGGTTTCCTGAATTATTGTATTAGGAACATTTAATGAGAGCTGAATGGAGAAGGCTAGAGTTACAGGACCAACGCAGTCATGAGTTGCTATGGGTATATTATATGATTCAGCCATTGTACTGATCTTTTTAGCTTCAGAAAGTCCTCCTGTCCAAGATATGTCAAACATACATATTGTTGCTGCTCTTTTTTCGAACATCTCTCTAAACTGCCACCTGCTAGCTATGGTTTCAGATGCAGTTGTAGGAATGAAAGTAGATTTTTTAAATTGATATAATATATCAAAATTATCCATAGGTATAGGATCTTCTATCCAGAATGGATTATATGGTTCAACTGACTTTGCTATTCTTATTGCAGATGGTAGATTCCAAAATGAATGTAATTCAAGCATAACTTCCATTTTGCTTTTAAATTTTTCTCTAATTAATCTAAATGGTTCAGATCCTTCTTCTAGTTCAACAAGGTCAATCATATTTCCATCATTATTTGGAACAAACTGATCAAAAGGCCAAATTTTCATTGCTGTAAAACCATCCTCTAATAAGCTTTCTGTTAATGCAATTGGATCATTTATAAAAGCATATTGATCTTCATAGGGTTGATCTTTCTGATAATCAATATCTCCTGGTAGTTTTGAACCTGCGCGGTTAACTCCATAAGAATAGCCCGCACAAGTATTATAAACTTTTATTTTTTCTCTTGATAATCCTCCTAATAGATCATACAAAGGGACTTTTAATCTTTTAGCTTTTAGATCCCAGAGAGCCATATCTATTGCGGATAATCCTCTCATTTCACCAGAATTACCTATTTTTATATGTGATCCGACTTTAGATAATTTTTTCCAATGCAAATCTATCTTAGAAGGATCTTTGCCTAAAAGATAATTAGAAGCCTCTCCCATAATGAACGCTTCTACTGTAGATGGATCGTATGAAGTTTCTCCAATACCTTCCAGACCATCATTTGTTTTGATCAAAACCCAAATTATTTTTGGATAACTTGGGTTTCGTATAGTTGTTATTTGTTCAATTAATATATTCCTTGACAAAATTTTTCCCTACAAAACAGGTTTATTTGCAGGCATTGCTTTCAGCATTTCCAATTGGGAAGTAACAGAAGGATTTTGAAGAGCAGTTGGTCTTTCTCCTCTTAATACTGCAGCTACCTGTTGAGAAGCTCTTCTACGTGACAACCAGGCCGAACGAGTAGATTGACCAGCAACGTGTGGGGCTACTATTACATTCGGCATACTGAACAATGGATTGTTAGGATCTGCTGGCTCTTGTTCAAATACATCTAAACCAGCTCCACGAAACTTTTTATTGTTTAATGCATCGATCATTTCTTTTTCAACAACTACAGCGCCTCTACATACATTGACAAAAAACGCACCTGGTTTCATAAGATCAAATTGTTCTTTTCCAATCATATGGTGAGTTTCAGGATTAAGAGGAACAATTGTAACTACATAATCAGACTTTTTAAAAATATCGTTTAAATTCCATACTTGTTCCACTCCATACTCTTTGATTAACCAAGGTGGACAGTAAGGATCATATACCAATGTTTTCATTCTCCAGGCTCCCAATTTTCTAGCAATTTGTCTTCCTATATTTCCAAATCCAATAATACCAAGAGTTTGTTCATCTATTGGATCTATAGGACTAAATTCTGAGGCATTCCATTTGCCTCCATTCCTTAACTGCAAAGTATATTGAACCGTTTGTCTATTAAGTGCTAAAGCAAAAGTAACAGCTTGATTCGAGACTTCTTCTGCACACATGCCTGAACCATTTGTTATCATAACTCCATGTTCAGTAGCTGCTTCTGCATCAATATGATTAAACCCATGTGAGTAAACTGCTAATACCTTACATTTTTTAGTGGACTTGATGAATTGTTCACTACCCCAGCCAGCTCGATTCATAATTGCATCTGCATCTTTAACAACCTCCATTGCTTCACCTTCAGAAGATGGATTTGCTTTTACGAATTCTATATCTAGATCTGCCATTTCAGCTCTTTCATATTCTAACTTGTCATCTTCAGGTCCTAGAAATACTACTTTATATTTAGCCATTTATAATCCTTTCGTATTTATGTTCTGTTTTCATATAATTTATTCTAATTGCATATATCGTATAAAATTATTTTTAAAAATATATTCCATTTAGTTATAAAAAATAACATTTTCTACTTGTTTTTATATAAATTAAAATAAAAAGAAAAAAAATACCTATGATGAATCAACTTTTAGATACTTTTAGGGAACTATCAAAACTTCCTACAACATCATTTTATGAACAAAAAATTTTGAAATACATAAAAACTAAACTTGCTTCATATAAAATAGAATTTCACCAAGATTCCTGGGGGAATATTATTGCTGAAGTTAATGGCAAAACTCCAAATGAAATAGTATTTATATCCCACACAGATCATCCTGGATTTGAAATTATATCTAGACATAAAAAGAATGTTTATTTAGCAAAAGCTTTAGGGGGATTGCCAAAAAATTGTGTAACCAATCAAGCGAATGTAAAAATAATTTCAAATAAATCTGATTTATTTAATGGGAAGATTATAAATTTTTATTCTAAAGAAAATACAAAAACAAATACCCCAAAGAATTATAGATGGATGACTTCAGAATTTGTTTTAATTGAATGTGATTCGGAAAATATTAATTTACCAAGTTTTGCTGTATTTGATTTACCAGAAACCAAATATTTCGGAGAAAGAATTGTTACTCCTGTGGCTGACGATTTGGCTGGATGTGCTCTAATCATTGAAACATTGAATAAATTAAATAAAAGTTCTAATAAATATTCTTTTAAGGGTATTTTCTCTAGAGCTGAAGAAGTAGGACTTATAGGTGCAAGATTAATTGCAGCTAATGAATTGATTGATAAAAATTCTATAATTGTTTCTGTTGAAACTAGTAGTGAATTACCTGGTGCAAATTTCGGTAAAGGCCCAATAATAAGAACTGGAGATCGAATAACAACTTTTGACAATAAAGCTGAACTTGTACTATTACAATCGGTGAAAGAAATATTAAAAAGAGATGTAAATTTTGCTTATCAAAGACAACTCATGAGTGCAGGAGGATGCGAAGCATCTGCTTTTGCAGTTTTCGGATATTCAGTTACAGGATTAGCATTACCTTTGCGTAATTGGCATAATGGTAATGAACAAGGAGATGTTGAGTCTGAAGAGATAAGTTTGTTAGATTATGAGAATGCATATAAAATTATGACAAACTTAGGAAAATTAGATATTGTAGAAATGAAAGATTATTTTAAAAATCTTATGATAATTCCTGAAGATGCCAAAAAATTAATTAATGAGGAGTAATTATGCCTGAGATTGATGGATCTTATTTGGTTGCGAAAACACTTAAAGAGGAAGGTACAGAGTGTTTGTTTTATCTAATGGGAGGACCAAATTATGAAATTGTAAATAATTCTGAAGATTTTGGAATAAAGACTTATGATTTTCGACACGAACAGGCCGCTGCAATGTCAGCACATGCATATACCAGAGTTACAGGTAAACCAGGTGTAACAACTGCTGCTTCAGGTCCAGGAACCTTAAATTTATTGACAGGACAATATAATGCTTTTGTGGATTGTGCTCCTATGATCACTTTGGGTGGTGCAGGGCCATTAAAAGATTTTTACAGAGGGGGATTCCAAGAGATAGATCAATTGGCCATTTTCGAAAAAGTATCTAAAGCCACTTTTAGACCTACCTCAGCTAAACAATACCCTCAAATAGTTTCTCATGCTTTCAGAATTGCTACATCTGGTAGACCTGGCCCCGTTTATATAGATTGTAATGAAGATGTTTTATATGAAAAAGTTATCGAAAAAAATTTAAACCAGCCCACTAGATCTTCTGAAAAATCATCTCCAAATGGTGATCCTGAATTAATTTCAAAATCTATAAATTTATTAAAAAAAGCTAATGCTCCAATTATACTTGCAGGAGGAGGCACTTTTTGGTCTGACTCTTCAAATGAATTGAAACAGTTAATAGATAATTCTGGAATACCATTTTATACCACTCCAATGACTAGAGGAATAGTATCTGACGACCATCCTTTTTCCTATCCTGCAGCGAGATCTAGTGCTTTTAAAGAAACAGATTTTGTCCTAGTTCTAGGAACAAGATTTAATTGGATTATGACTTATGGCAATAGAATAAATCCCGAAGCAAAAATCATACAGGTAGACATTTTTGAAGAAGAAATTGCACATAATAGAGAAGTGACACTAGGAATTGTAGGGGATTGCAAAAAAGTAATAAATCAATTAAATGAAGAATTATTAAAACAAAATATAAAGTCAAGTCAATGGGAACCATGGAGAAATAATTTGTCTGAACTAGAAAAATCTAGACTAGAGAAAGTAAAACCTCTAGAAGAATCTTCTCAATCTCCGATTCATCCCTTAAGACTATGTAAAGAATTAAGAGAAATAATGGACCCTTCGTCCATAATTAGTATAGATGGAAACGAAATATTACATTATGGAAGACAAAGTATTCCTTGTTACAAGCCGGGACATTCAATCAACTCAGGTCCAACAGGATGTATGGGTGTAGGATTGCCTTACGCAATCGGTGCTAAAATAGCAAAACCTAACAATCAGGTATTTTCTTTACATGGCGATGGATCATTAGGAATGAATATTCAAGATTTTGATACTGCTGTAAGACATAATCTGCCAATTGTAATAGTGGTTTCTAATAATGAAGGATGGACAGCAAGAGTTGAAGGAATTAGAAAACCGGGAAGAGAATTAGGTTTTACTAGATTTGATTTGATTGCAGAAGCTATGGGAGGTTACGGTGAATTAGTCAAAAAACCCGAAGAAATCAAACCAGCAATTGAAAGAGCGATAAATTCAAACCTTCCTTCTATAATAAATGTGCACACAGATCCTACTGCTAGAGCTATTTCCAAATTTATTGGCTCAAAAATGGAGTAATTTATCTTTCGGTGATAATGCCTCCATTTATATTAATTGACTGTCCTGATATATATTTTGATTTATTTGATGCAAGAAAATATATCAAATCTGCCACTTCGAAATCTTCTCCTATTCTTTTTAAGGGGATGGTATTCTTTAGTTTTTGAAGGTTTTTTTTACTTAATTTATCTAATCGTGCGGTTAGTATGGGTCCAGGGGCTACACAATTAACCCTTATACTATTGCTAGCTAACTCCTTTGCCAAAGCTTGACTAAAACCCTCTAGTCCAAAATTAGCTGCATTATACGCAGCCATATTAGCATTTCCAGATTTTCCAGCTGTTGAAGAAATACTTATGATTGATCCTTCAATTTTGCTATCAACCATGTATCTAGCTACTAATTTTGTAATATAAAAAGCACCAAACAATTTTACTTTAATAACCTTCATAAACTCTTTATTATCTAAATTTATTACTGGAACTCTATCTTCACCTATACCCGTTGAAGCATTATTAACAAGAACATCTATTCTATTGAATTTTTCTATAATGAGACTGAATGCTGACTTCACCTCAATTTCATTGGAAATATCTAATTCTATAGGTAAGACCTCTACATTGAATTTTTCTAATTTTTTTGCCAATGAATTTACTCCGGTCCAGTTGATCTTCTTTTCATATTTTGGGAATGATTTTTGATCTCTTTTTGTTCCGGTTATAACTATGTCATAATTATTTTTTGCAAATAAAAGTGCAGTAGATGCTCCAATTCCCTTTAATCTACTTGCTCCCGTTATAAAAGCTACTTTTCTCATAATGAAATTTTATAATGATTTCTATATTAATTATTTTACAGGCTTAATAAATGGATATTAATTTTAATAATCCAAATTTAGATTCAGACATAGTTAAAACAATAATTCGGAAATATTCCCGAAGAGATTTTATACTTTTAAAAGACGAACAACTTACATCTGAAGAGTTTCAAGAATTATTAAATGAAATTGATTTCAACATCACTGAATTGTCATTTACCTCTTCCTCAATTTATTCAGATCGGATGGATTTAGATCTATGTACAAAAATCTTTGAATGTATTTGTACCATTTATGATTCACTTGAAACATTCATAAATTCAGATAAAAGATTTTATTTTAACATTTCTGAAAGTCGGAGATATGAAAAAGTGAAAACCTCAATTCTTCCATATATAGAAAAAATTGGAAAACTTATATGTATGTTTCCTATTACTGATTTGGCAAATATACCTTTTATGGAAACTAAAATTCTTCTAGAAATACAAAAAAAATTCAATAAACTTCATCATAGTGATATAAGATCGATAATATCTTTATGGGAATCTGATGAAATTTAACATTTTCTAAACAATAGATATTTTTAAATTTCAATTATAATTAAATTTGTAAACTACAAAACAACAAAAGATGTTTCATTGGATAAATCATAATTCTCTTTATATTATTGCTTTTTTATTTCCAATTATTTTATCTATAATTTTTTATAATTATTTAAGTAAAAATAAATTAATATTATTGTCGGCATTTCTATTATTATTAGTGATATCTATTACCACTAAAATTCTTATTGAACCTGGAAATAAAACAAATTCATTAGAAATAAATTCTATACTATCCGATGACAAACCTATGGTTATAGAATTTTATTCACCAAACTGTATGGGATGTGTAATAAGTGAAAAACCATTTTTAGATTTTCAAAAATCATATTCAGAAAGATTTACTTCCTTTCAAATTGACATATATGATAAAAAATATTCAGATTTAATTCGAAAATATGAGATAATTTCAACCCCGACTTTTGTATTAATTCATAAAGGTAAATTAGTTGATAAATATGTGGGATTACTGACCAATAAAGAAAAACTTTATATAAGGTTTAAGGATAAGTAAATTTACAAAATTTCATTAAGTTTTTCAGCGATTATATCTATTTCAAGTTCATTTAAACTATGAACAACAATATTAATTTCTTCATCATAATTATGTTTCCCTACAAAAATTTTTGGTTCTCCGTTTTCTAAAAATTCCCTAATTTCTTTTGTAGTTGGTCCTTCATAACTATCCTTTTGAAAAGACAAAATAATATTTGGACCTTGTCTATTTGGATAATCATTTTCAATATTTATTACCATTCCTTTTTTAGGGTCAATTTGTTCTTTAAGAGATTTTGCTTTTCCCATCCAAAGTTTATTTTCCGTGCTCTCGTCTTCTTCAATGAAAAGCTTAATAGCTGTTATCAATCCTATGACATTTTCTTTAGAAACTTTCATGGGTCGTCCAATCCCAGACCATTCTGGAGTAAGATTTTGAAAACTATTAACAAATGCTCCATCTATAATTTCTCTAGTTCCAGCCAAAATTCCCGTTGATTGAGGACCTCCGATACCCTTTCCACCACTGAAGGCCACTGCATCTGCTCCTAATTCTATGAACTTAGATAGATTTTCTCTAGGAGGAAGCTCTGCAGCTGCATCGACTAAGAAATACAATCCTTTTTCATGTGCGATTTCAATGGTTTCTTTCATTCCAAACCCTTTGTCAAAAAATGGAGCAAGAACATATGCAATAGCACAGGTTTTATCGGTTATTTTGTCAAATAGATTCTCATTTGTATATTCTACTAGTTTAGATCCTGGAATTTCAAAAGAACTATCATATCTATTTCTTTGACCTTTATGTATAAGAATTTCATTCCTTTTGTGTTCCTTATTAGGCAATTTTTTTGCCTCTTCAATATCGGTACCTGTTAGGCAAGCAGCAGACATCAAAACAATAGCAGATGCACAACCATTTGTGATCAATGCTCCATCAGATTTACATATTTTAGCAATAAATTTTCCTGCCTCTTCATTTAATTTTTCAAGCTCTATAAATACTGTACTTGCTTCTTCAATGGATTTAATTACTTCCGGTTTCATTATGCTTCCACCTAAAGATGTAACCCAGCTTTGTGCATTGATAACTGGTTTTATACCCAAATCTTTATAAACGTTTGGCCAATTTCTATATCTCATAACAATTTCCTTATTAAAATAATATTAAATAATTAAAACATTAATTTTTCAAATATGGACAATAATACTCAGAAATTTATATTTGTACAGAACCAAATTTCCATAATTTTGCTTGGTTGGGGATTAATATCTTTATTGATGGGTGCAACATTATTTTATTTTAATAATGACTTTATTAGAGGAATCGGAACTCAATTTCTTGCCTGGGGTCTTGGGAATTCTTTAATTGGAATGTTTATAATCATAAGAAAATCACAGTACAGCTCAAAAAAACTGGTGAAAATATTGTTATTTAACTCTTTTTTAGATTTGATTTATTTATTAATTGCAATAGTTTTAATTTTTGAGATATTTATAAATGGTGATTCCGCAGTTGGGCATGGATTTGGAGTACTGTTTCAAGGCTTCTTTTTATTAATTTTCGACACGTATTATGGTATAAGAATTTTGAGAATTTAAATTTCTATTTATTTAAACCTCTTATCATACCTCTTATATAGGCCATTTGGCCTAAATGTTGCGACTCTTCAACTATTACGTGCCCCAAAATCCATTTACCTGTGACTTTTCCTCTTGAAGGGGAAGAGTATGAATTTTTTAAATCCTCAGAGTTTAAATTTTCTATTACCTTAAAAATCTCTACTCTTTCCTCATTGTAGTAGTTTAGTAATTTACACATCTCCAATTTTGGCATTTTTGATATATCTTCTTTATTGTATCCTTTACCATAATCTTCCTGATCTACTCCAAATTTTTCATTCCAATTATGTTTATCCCAAACTGTTTCTTTACCTCCAATAATAGAATTGATCCATCTGTCTTCTACTCTAGCCATATGCCATACCAACCAAGTAATATGATTTGATTCTAGCGAAGGTTGCCAATATAACTCAGACTCTGTAAGTCCGTTTAAACATTTAAGTAATCCTTCAAAATATTCACTTAAAGCAGACTTGATAGATTCTTTAAATTCATTCATTTGTTCCTCCTAAAGTTAATACGAATTCTCAATATGATTATTTGATTTTTTAATTTTTTTGGTCCACAAGTTTTCAAGTGAATACTTTGGTCTCCATCCCAAAATATCGAAAGTTTTAGAGCTATTAAATTTATTATGAGGTGTCATAGGACTTATAAAAAAAGTTTCGGAATTTGACTGTAATTTTGATTTGTCTATTTCAACTGCACATCTTACAGCCTCTCCACAGTCAATCCAAGAGGTAGTAAAAGGAACCATATCATTGTGTAAAACAGCTTTTTCTTCATTTGGGGTGGTAAGATCGTAGTGATGTCTCATATTGTAATACAGAAGAGTTATGAGATTTATCCCGAAATAATCTGCATATCTTTTTGCTATTTCTTGACCCAAAAATTTACTTATTGCATAAAGTCTGGTCCCTGGTTGAGGAGGCATTTCTGGATTTAAATTAAAATCCCATTCCTCATATGATTGTCCTACCATTTGAAAGTGAGGGCCAGTATTTATAACCCTTTTAATATTATGAATTTTTGCAGCATTCATCATGCTATAATTTCCTTTTGTAGAAACATCAAATGCAAGTTTTCTATCATGTCTTAGAACAGAAAGATTGATTATACAATCCATCCCTTCAGCAGCATTTATAACACCATTTATATCGTCAACACTCAATTTTAAAAAGTCACCTTGATATTTTTTTGGAGGTTCATTTATATCTGTTAGTAATAATTGATGTTTGTTTTTCAATGCTTTAACAACCCATGGCCCGAGCATTCCTGTTCCTCCCAATATAAGAATTTTCATTTTATTCAAACTCCTATCAAATTATCAATTTTATTAGTTAAAAATTTTTGACCTTCAAATGTATCTTGTAAGTGGAAATTAATCCAGTTAGGTCCTTTTTTTCTCGCAGAAAAAAAAGGATTTTTTGTCTGTTTTAACTCTTCTGAACTAAAATCTAAATTTATCATTAAATTAATGCTTTTCTTAAGTTTTTCTTCTGATAGTCTTATATCACTATTTTCTCTCAGATCTCCTAACCTTAGATTTATTACTTGAAATACTTGATCTCGAGCGAATTCTTTACATACTTTTTCTGACAAATTTGCACATAAAAGTTCTGGTTGATCCAATGGAAATTTAGTTTCCCAATTTTCACTAACAGTAAGATTAGCTTCATAATCTTTGTACAATTCCAAAGTAGAAATAGATATAACTTTTTCTACATTTTTTACCCCAGCAGCAAAAAGCAAATCGTAAGTTATTCTAGTGTGATAATCAATAAGCTCCATTTCATCTTTTGCTGAAAACCCTTTAAAACCTATATGAACATAAACATCAATTTTTTCAAAAAGTTTTTCCAGTTCTTTTGACTTTGAATAAATTAAATCTTTGCCGTTAATAAATTTTATATTATGTGAAACTAGACAATTCGAAAGTATTTTGGCAATTGATGAACCATTTGAAGAAATCAGTATATTTTTTTTCTTTTCCATTATGAATTTTTCTTATTTAGTTGTTTAATAGTAACTGTAACAACAAATCTTTCAAATATTTAAAGGAATGTTTAATGAATAAAAACGAATTTGAAAAAATTAAAAATATAGAAAGACCACAAAAAGAATTGATTGAAAAATTAAAAAAAGTAGGAACAGCCACTGCTTCAGGTGAACTAAATAGATTAGGGATAAAGGATTGTTTTATACAAGGTCCAGTATCATGGACTCCTGGTAAAGTGATAGCAGGTCCAGCAATCACTTTACAATTTTTGCCTATTAGAGAAGATGTATTTCAAGATAATCAAGAGATGGATCCAGAGCTTCAATACCATAGACATGCGTTGTACATAGCCGAAAAAGGAGATGTAGTGGTAGTAGACGCAAGAGGAAATTTAAGAAGTGGAGTTTTTGGAGAAATGATGCTTACTTATTTTCAAGGAAAAGGAGGTGAAGGTATAGTAGTTGATGGAGCTATTAGAGATTATACTAACGCTAAAGACCTAGATTTAGGAATGTGGCTTCGTGGTGTTACTCCTAATTATCATACACAGACTTCAATATTCCCTAATGCTGTAAATATTCCAATTGCTTGTGGAGGAGTACTTGTAAATCCTGGAGATATTATTGTTGCGGATGATGATGGTGCAGTGGTTGTTCCAAAGACTTTGGCCGAGCAGTTAGCAGAAAATGCTTCAGGTCACTCAGAATGGGAGATCTTCGCTCGAAAAAAATTATCAGAAGGGGGAGAATTGAAAGATTTTTATCCTAGAAAAGCCTGGTCAAATGAAACTGAAAAAGAGTATGAAACATGGTTAAATAACAAATGATCATGCTTACCTTTTCCTGATGTACAATCACACGATCATAACACAATGTTTAATTCTCTGATAACATAAACCATTAATAAAAATCTAATTAAAAGTATCTTGAAGGTAAAATATGAAAATCACCAAAATTACTCCTTTTGCTGCAGAGTATGGGCAAACATCCAAAAGCAAATTGGGTAGCAAGTGGATATTTTTAAAAATGGAAACGGATGAAGGTATTCATGGTTGGGGAGAAGTAGGTTCTCCTGCAGCGGTTAGCGAAAATTTTATGGCTACTGCTATCAAAGAAGTTTCTGAAAACCTTATAGGTGAAAACCCAATGGATACTGATCGGTTATGGAATAAAATTTTTCGTCTTTTTTCTTATATGGGGTCTAGAGGGTTTACAACTTCATTAACCGCTGGTTTTGATATAGCTTTGTGGGATATAAAAGGGAAAGTAAGTGGACTTCCGATATATGATTTACTTGGGGGAAGATATAGAGATCCGGTAAGGCTTTACTGTAATGCTTGGTTTCCAGATTGTTCGACTCCTGAAGATTACGCAAAGGCTGCGAAAGCTAATTTAGTTGAAAACGGACACAGTGCATGTAAACTTGATCCATTTCTAGAAATGACTCAATTTCATACCATGTATCAGGATGGCTTTATATCACAAGAAGGAGAACAATTAGGATACGATATAGTTGCTGCAGTAAGGGAAGTGGTAGGTCCATCTTTTGAAATTTTGATAGATGCTCATGGACATTACAATGTCCCTAATGCTATTAGATTATCTAATAATCTTTTTGAACAATCCAATATAGCTTGGTTTGAAGAACCAGTTCCACCAGAAGGAATAAATGCCTTAAAACAAGTAAAAGAAAATACTAATGCACCAATTTGCGTTGGAGAAAGACTTTATACTAGAGCAGACTTTATTCCAATTCTTGAAAATAATCTTGCAGATTATATTATGCCTGATACTATCTGGACGGGTGGTATCTCTGAAATAAAGAAAATTGCTACAATGGCTGAGGCATATTATATTCCTATAACTCCTCACGTTATTCCGGGTGGACCAATAGAATTGATATCTGCCGCGCATGTAGTAAGTTCTGTTCCGAATTTTTATAGATTGGAACACTCCCATGTTTTTATTCCTGAACATAATAATTACTTAGAGGAACCTTATTTGATTAAAGAAGGACATATTCATTTAAATGATAAACCAGGACTTGGGTTTGAATTAGATGAAACTAAACTTGACAAATTAATATAAAAGCAGGAATGAGAATGAAAATAATTTTATCGGGAATAGAGTATGTTGGAACAACCACAATTGCAAATTTATTGAAAGAATGGAAAGTTAAAACGACCGGAACTCCGTTTTATGATAATAATTTACATGATCATATGAAAATTCCACACACTTCAGGACATCCGGATGATACAACTCCAGAAGAACAACAACAGATTTTAAACTTATCACCAAAGCTAAAAGAAATGTATCACAGATATCATATGTATTATCATTTACATCATTATTTTCAAAGAGATGACTTAACTGTGGGTTTTCATATCGAGGAAGCTGTATTAGCTAGAAGATATTTTGGTTATGGCTTAAATGATGAAACATTCGATAGAGAAAATGTAGTTTTCGATAGAATTGAAGACAGGATTAAGCAAATTACATCTGATCCGATTATAACTGTTCATATGAAAGCAGATGTGTCAGTGATTGAAGAAAGAATGAAAGTATTAAAAGATAATCCAGAACATTCTAATAGCCCTTTGATAAAAAAAGACATAAAAAGTGTAATGAATGATTATAAACATTTTGTATATAAAAGTAATATTGGTCCTAAGGTTGAAGTTGATACAACAGTAGATACTCCAGAAGAAACATTAAATAAAGTGGTCGAGTTGATCAAGCCACATCTAAGCAAAGAAGATTTAAATAATCAATAATATTGAAAGGATAAAAAAAATGTTCACTAATTACAAAATCAATGATATCGAAAAATTTGAAACACCTGAGCACCTGATATTTGAGTCAAAAGTCAATCACAACATTTCAACATTAATTTCTATGGTTCAAGATGTTAATAGATTAGTTCCACATGCAAAGACACATAAGTCTAAAGAAATGTTGAATCATTTAATTGATAGAGGAATTACTAGACATAAAACTTCAACTATAAATGAACTAGAAATTTTAGGAGAATGTGAACCACAAGAGCTGATTTTATCATATCCAATAGCCTCAAAAATCAAAGCCCAAAGACTTCAAAAGATAATAAATAAATTTCCTAAAACAAATTATTCTTCAATAGTTTCATCCATTTATCACGTTGAATTACTAAATGATTTAGAAGGAATCCATGGAGTATATATCGATTTAGATACAGGGATGCATAGAACAGGAGTTTCTATAAATGAACTAGATGATTTACTTGATTTTATTATGAGTAAAAGTAATTTAGATTTGCGAGGAATTCATGCTTACGATGGCCATATGCATGCAGTTAAAAATGACGAGATAAGATCAAGCCTTGCAGCGCAAACACTGAAAGATATAAGAAAACTACAAGAAAAGATCTACTCAGCTTATAAATTTGAAACCTACGATATTATAGTTGGAGGATCTTGGTCTTTTCATTTTTATCTTGACCAAAAGGATATTAAACTTTCACCAGGAACTTGGATCTATTGGGATGCAACAAATGCGGAACAAAAAGAATTAGATTTTCAAATTGCTGGAGTAGTCTTAGGTCAAGTAGTTGATAATAATGAATACGAAGGAACGGCAACTATCGATATAGGTGCGAAAGCCATTTCTTGTGACCCTCCCACAGAAAAAAGACTTAAATTAATCGATAAACCCAATGCAATTCTGGTTCACCAAAATGAAGAACACGGTGTAATTAAATTAAATGGGGAAACCTTAAATATTGGTGATTATGTTTTGGCAGAACCAGGGCATGCGTGTACAGTAACTCCAAAATATTCTCATGCAATAAAAATAGATGCAAATGGGGATATATCAGGTAAAATAAATTCGGATGCAAGAGACAGAAAAATCTAAATTTATCAATTCAGTATTAGGTCCTATAGATATAAATACTTTAGGATTTACTCTTTCGCATGAACATGTATTAACAGCATCAGCTGGATTAGGAATTTCTTACCCTAAATTAATTGATAAAAATGATTTAATTTCTCGAGCCACTAAAGAATTTATTAAATTGAAATCATCTGGGATAAATTCAATTATCGATGTGACTACTATGGACCTTGGTAGAGATGTTGAAATATTAAGGGAAGTGTCTATTAATTCTCATGTCAATATAATTTGTGCTACAGGAACTTGGAGAGATATCCCTCGATCTTTTTGGTATTTACGGCCATCCCAAATCGCAAAATTATATATCGATGAAATAAATAAAGGTATTGATCAAACACAAATAAAAGCAGGGATAATTAAGGTAGCAAATGATTCTGAAGGAATAACTAAAGAAGGTGAAATTATTTTGAAATCAGCATCAATAACTTGTAAGGAAACCGGAGTGCCAATATCAACTCATTCGTATGCTAGATATAAGATTGGACTGGAGCAAATACTTATGTTCAATTCTGAAAATGTCGATATGAATAAAGTTTATATAGGCCATAGTAATGATTCAACTGATGTTGATTATTTGGAAGATATTATACAACGTGGTGCCTGGCTTGGGTTAGATAGATTACCTGGAAGAAATCCTGATTGGAAGGAGAGGGCAGACGTTACTTTTCAACTAATTAACAGAGGTCTAGAAGATAAAATCATGCTTGGTCATGACTGGAATTATAAATCCTTAATTTCAAATTTAAGTGAGCAAGAGAGACAATCAACCAATCCTGAAGGTTTTTTATTTATCAAAAACAAATTTATACCTTTATTACAATCAATGGGAGTAAGTGAAAAATCAATAAGAAAAATTATGATAGATAATCCTAGGAAATTTTTTTCCTAATTGGCTCATTCCCACTTGAAAGTCTTTATTCCAATAATAAAACAAACTATTATCCATAGGATGATAACCCCTACTTCTGGCAATAATTCTAGTGTGTTTGTTCCATAAAGTGAAGATTCACGCATTCCTGTAACTAGTGGAGACAATGGTAAGTTTTGGCCTATGATTTTAATCCAATAAGGTAAAACATCGTTTTCAAAAAATACTCCTGATAAGAACATCATTGGAAAAGTAATCAAATTTGCGATAGGAGCAGCGTAATCTTCATTGGGAGATGCTCCAGATATTGCTAGACCTATAATCAAAAAAAGAATTGATCCAAGTAATGAGAATATTAGAATGTTAACCCAGGCTAAAATACTACCTTGCCCTATATTGATATTTAGTACTAGGATCCCAATGATAAATAATAAAATAGTTTGTATCGTTATAATTACTAATCTGCTAGCTAATTGACCTATTAAAAAATGAGCTGAAGATATTGGAGTAGCTTGTAAGCGTCTTAATACACCCTGAGTTTTATAGCTTATCAAGGTAAATACTACTCCTAAAATCCCACTTTGCATTATGGCTAGTGAAACTATTCCTGGAACTAAAAATCCTTTATACCCTTGATTACTATTATTTTGTATTTTTGATGAGAGCTTTTGAGTATTATTGTTTACATTTTCCGAATCAATTGTTTCTATAACCGAGTTTATGGTATCTTCAAACGAATGGGAAATAATTTCTTTTGATTCTTCAAATTCAAGGATAATCTTTACTTCATTGTTGTGATTATAATTATCAGGTATGACTAGTACACTATCAATTTTTCCTTCCAAAACTTTTTTATCAAATTTTTCTCTAGTATTTATTTCGATTTCGATATATTTTTTTTCAGAAATAGCTTTAATTAATTCTTTGGAATATTGATTTTTTGCACCGTCAATTATTCCTAATTTTGAAGGTGAAAATTCTCCAAAGCCATAGAATCCTAACCCAATCATCAATACTACAGGAAAAAACAGAGACCAAAATAATGATTGTGATCGCCTAAAATACATTTTCATAGTTGCTATTGCAATTATAAGAGAGATTTTCATTAATTTTCCCTCAAGTTTTTTCCAGTTAGATTCAGAAAAACATCTTCCAAGTTTGCTTCTTTTATTTTGTGTTCTCCTTTAAATCCTGAATTTAAAAGTTCCAATATCAAATTATTTGGAGTATCAATAGTAATTATCTTTCCTGTATCGATTATTGCTACTCTGTCACACAATTCTTCTGCTTCTTCCATATAATGTGTTGTTAATATGATCGTTTTACCTTCTGATCTTATATTTTTTATTAATTCCCACATATTCCTTCTAGCTTGAGGATCCAAACCTGTTGTGGGTTCGTCTAAAAAAAGTACTTTTGGTTCATTGACTAGGGCGACCGCAATAGACAATCTTTGTTTTTGACCTCCTGAAAGTGGCTTATAAAATGATCCAAATTTATCCTGAAGTCCGACTTTTCCTAAAATAGATTTTGCATCAATTTTTACCGAATAGAAAACTCCAAACATCTCAATGATTTCTACTAAAGTTAACTTGTCGAAAAATGCAGCTTGTTGAAGTTGAACTCCTATAATTTCTTTAACTTTTTTTGTCTCTTTTGAAACATTGATACCGTTTATCAAAGCTTCTCCTGAAGTTTGAGTTCTTATCCCCTCCAATATTTCTACTGTAGTTGTTTTACCTGCACCATTAGGGCCCAACAATCCAAATATTTCACCTTCATTTACACTAAAATCTATTCCATTTACAGCAATAAAGTCGTCATATTTTTTAATTAGCTTTTCGACTCTAATAATTTCTTTTGAAGTCATATTTATTTGATTTTTCTAATCTTGCTTTGCCATTCAATTGCAGATTCTTGTAATAGAGAAAGCGCAGTTATTGATAATACTCTTGATCCCAATCTATGAAAATGTTCATATTCTTCAAAAAGTTTAGGTCCTGAATGAGTAGCTGCAGATATTTTCCCTTTATCTATAGTTCTTTTTACTACTAATTCAAGATTTTTATCTATTTCTTCTTTTTCTGGTAGTCCCATAGACAAGGCCATATCTGATGGTCCTAACCAAGTTGCATCAATGCCATCAACTGATAAAATTTCATCGATATTTTCAACAGCTTCTTGTGATTCAATTAAAGCAAATAAAATTGTATTATCATTTGCAAATTTATAATATTCTTCAGTTTTTTTTATTAAAGAACCGTATTTATTATTTCTTCCTGTCCCATAGTTAGATCCTCTTTTCCCTAAAGGAGGATATTTAGCTGCATCTCTTGCCTTGATTGCATCTTCAATATTATCAATGTGAGGAACTACTATACCTTTTGCTCCAGCATCCAACATTTTTAAAATCAGATATGGTTCATTTGCTGATACTCTTACAACAGGAGCAATGCCATATAAATCTGCAGCTCTTATCATATTTTCTGCTTCCGAATCAGTCATTGAGCCATGTTCACAGTCTATAAATACCCAATCAAAATCCATTGATCCAAAAAATTCAACCATATGTGGAGAATTGATAGGTATATTAAGTCCTACTGCAGTTTTCCCTGATTTTATTTGACTAAGAATTTTATTGTATTCCATAATTTTCACCTCAATTTATTTTATGTCATAAATTTTTACAGCAGTATCATGAAACATGGCTGATCTTTCTGATTTAGAGAAATCTCTTGAATATTTTTTAAAAGCGTTATATAGGACGCTATATGAAAAAGACACTTTATCTACTGGGAAATTGCTTTCAAACATTCCTCGATCAGGTCCAAACTTTTCAATACAATAATCTAGATAAGGTTTCATTTGCCCTGATAATTCCTCTGAACCTAGTGGTTTCTCTCTTAGGTGCCAATCATGCCCCGTAATCGGCATTCCTAACCCTCCTAATTTTATTGAAACATTTGGACATTCTGACAAATCTGAAATATTCTTTTTCCAAATTTCAATCACTTCTTCTTTTCTTTGTGAGTAGGGACCAACTTGAAGCAATCCTCCTATATGATCAACAATTATAGGAAGGTCAGGAATTTGTTTTGCTAAATTTAATAGTTGGGGCAATTGATGAAAATACATCCAAGAATCAAATGTTAAACCCATTTTGTTAAGAATTTTAGCTCCTTCAATAAAATTCTTTGTAGACATTTGTTCTTCAATGTCATAGACACGAGTAGTTGGAACTTCTTTATTTTTATCCCACGCAACAATATGTCTTATTCCCTTAAATCTATTTGGACTCGCTGAAATCAATGCTTCAAGAACTGGTTCTACTTTTGATCCCAAGTTCAAATTAGCATGTCCAATTATAGAAGCAGCAGCCCTACTTTTCCCATATACTCCACTTGCACTAGCAGCAGATAGTCCTTGTACAAATTCTACTTCTCCAACCGGTTTGAAATCTTTAGGTGCATTATCGTTATACATTGCCCTTGCTTCTATAAAAACTGTAGATTGAACATTGTGAGTATTTATATCATTCATAAGTTCATGAAGTAGATATCTTTGGTAGGGAAGACGTTCATTTCTATAATCCCAAAAATGATGATGAGGATCACAAATAGGAATTTCTGGTTCGATAGTTTCTTCTTTGGTTAATTCAAGCCAATCATTTCCTCCGTAAGGCATATATATCTCCACTTTTATATATTTAATGTTTTTTTTTATCATATAATGTTCTACAAATAAAATAATCATTAGAAGATTTGTTTTTATATGAAACAAAACATAAACTTCTTTTTTTATAGGAAAATTATTGGTAGAACAAAGAACAACAATTATAGATCCACTAAGTAATAAGCAGCTTTTTCTTGATGACTATGCGATTGAAAACCTTCATGGATTAGTTAAGGTTTTACATCAACCTAAGAAATGCGGAACAGTTATAGCCCCAGACAGATCAAAGGAACAAACTCTCGTACAGAGTTCTACTTCTCCAAATTGGAATCCGGATATTAATCGATGGGAATGGTGGTATGCTGGATTTTATGATGAAGCACCTGTTCAAGGGCCAATTGATCCAGTATGGGGGGACTATCACTATACTACTTCAATTGATGGAATAAACTGGGAATATCCAACACTTGGTCTTTATGAATGGAGAGGATCTTGGAAAAATAATCTCGCATATCACTCCAAACTTGACTTCATAAGAAGAAGAGGGGAAAAAAATTCACCAGATATTGAAGAAAGACGTTTTCATCACATTATAAGAGATCAAAATGATCCAGATGAAAATCGTCGTTATAAAGCATTATTCAGTAATTCTGGCAACCAAAGAAGATACCCAGCTTTCTCTCCTGATGGTTTCAAATGGTTATTTCCACATGTAGATGGGATCTCTAGTGAAGATACATCTCAAATGATTTTTGACAACATTCAAAATCAATTTGTTGCTACAGTAAAAAAAAGAACTGAATGGGGCCGATCTTTATGGCTCTCAACAAGTAAGAACTTTTTAGAATGGACAGATCCTCAATTAGTCCTTCATACTGATGAAATTGACCAGATAAACCGAAAAGAAAGAATAAAGAAAGCAGTCGAAGATCCTGATTATCTTTCTCCTCCTACAATAGACTCAGAAGCAGACTATATTGCACAGCTTTATATGATGCCTTTGATGACTTACGAGGGGATATATGTAGGTTTTCCATTGTTATTCAACCCAGCCGGCCCTGACTTACCACAAATGAATCACTGTGGTCTAAATCAAACTGAATTAGCCATGTCTCGAGATCTATATGAATGGGAAAGAGTAGCTGATCGGTCAATATTTTTAGGAATTGATCCTTGGGATGGTAAAAATTATGATACATGTCAAGTCGCTGTTACTGGAGCACCCATAGTAAGAAATAATGAAATATGGATTTATTACGAAGGAGCAAGATTTAGAGGTGTTAAAGAAAGTTATCCTGAAAAATTTCGTCCTTATTTCAAAGATATGGGAGCATTAGAATTGGCTAAACTCAGACTAGATGGCTTTGTTTCACTGACTGCAAAAAATAAAGGTGAATTTTTAACTAAGCCATTTAATGTAACTAATGAAACACTAAAAATTAATGTAAATGCATCAAAAGGGCAATTGGATGTAGCGATTATAGATGCAAAAACCTTAGAGCCATTACCTAATCTTTCTTTCTCAAATTGTGATCCTATAAGATCTGACAATATAGATACTTTGGTTACTTGGAAAGGGTTATCACTTTTAAATTGTGAAAAACCCGTTAGAGCAAGCTTTAGAATGCAAGAGTCAGAGATATATTCTTTTTGGACAGAAAAGAAATAATAACGACAAGATTTGTAAATCTTTTCAAAAAAATTTGTTACCGTTTAGGCTATAATTATAGGTAGCTATTATTTCCTATTTTGCAGTTTCTTTATTGCTAGAGAAAATAATTAGGAGGTAATAGCACCATATAATTTACTTCATTATTTATAGAATATGCTAGAACTGAAACCTATGCATATAGTCCTACTCTTTGTTTTTCTTTTAGCAATATTTATTCGGTACATAATATTCAATTAATTCGTTTGATTGAATATAGGAAATTCCATTTATAAATTCATGATTTTATTAATATCATCAATCAGACTTTCTATATTATCTTTTTTTTATCATATAATGTTCTACAAATTAAAATAATAATTGGAAGTATTTTTCTCATATGATAGATAAATTAAACGTGTTACTTGAATCAGAAAACCAGAAATATTTGGAAAATACAAAAAAATCTTTTGAAAAGCATAAGGCATCAGAAAATTTTATGCCTGGTGGGAACACCCGAACTACTCAATGGATGGAACCTTATCCTTTTTATGTTGATAATGCTAATGGCTTACATATTAAAGACTTAGATGGTAATAAATATCTTGATTTTATGCTAAATGCAACCACTCTAATTTTAGGACATGCGCCACCTGAAATAGTTAGTACTCTTTTCAGGCAAATAAAATTAGGAACTGTATATAGTGCACCTACAGATGGACAAACAAAACTTGCTGAAATTTTAGTCAATAGAATACCTTCTATACAAAAAATTAGATTCACTAACTCAGGAACTGAAGCAACTATGATGTCATTAATGGCAGCAAGATCTTATACAAAAAAAACTAAGATAGCCAAATTTGAAGGAGGTTATCATGGAACTCATGAGCACGTTTCAGTCAGCGTGTATCCTAAAGAGTCAGATTTGAATTCTGAAACTAATCCCGGTGTACCCGAATACAGTTATCAGCCCAAAAGTATTTTAGATGATGTAATAGTTTTGCCATATAATGATATCGAAAAATGTAAGAAACTAATCTATGAATATAAAGATGAACTAGCTTGCATAATAATTGAACCCATAATTTCTAATTTTGGATATTTACCTTTAGATTTACAATTTTTGAGATTTATAAGAGAAATTACTCATGAACTAGGAATTGTATTAATTTTTGATGAAATCCAAAGTTTTCGAGTGTCAAAGGGCGGTGCCCAAGAAGAATTTAATATAATTCCGGACATGACTACATTGGGAAAAATTATAGGAGGTGGACTTCCTATAGGTGCCTTTGGTGGAAAAGAAGAAATTATGGATTTATTTAATCCCAGTAGCCCAAAATATGATATTGCACATGCAGGAACTTTTAATGGTAATCCTTTGACTATGGAAGCAGGAGCTTCAGTAATGAATGCACTTACTGATGAAAAATATTCACAAATGAATCTTTTAGGGGGACAACTAAGAAAACAACTAAAATCAGTTTTTGATGAAATAGATTTGAAAGTTCAAATTACGGGATATGGTTCTCTATTCGGAATAAATTTCAATAAAAATTCTATTAGAGACTATAGGTCTTTTATAAAAAATAATACTGAAATGACTAAAATTTTATTTTCTTATATGCGTAATAACGGTATTTTGTTGCAAGTAAAAAATGCTGGTGCACTAAATACTTTGATGGACCAAAATCAAATAGAAATATTGGTAGAAAATAGTAGAGAAATCGGACTACAAATAAAGGAAAATTCAGATGAATGAAATAAATCTTAAAGGAAGAACAGCTATTGTCACTGGAGCTGCACAAGGTTTTGGGCTTGCTATTACTAAACGATATTTAAAATCTGGAGCAAAAGTTATCATGTGGGACATTGACGAAGAATATCTTCACAAATCCCATGGAGAGATCAATAATTCCAAAAACTGTTTTATTAACATTGTTGATGTGACAGATTCAAATCAAGTAAAAAATGCAATACAAGAGTCAATTGAAGATTTCAAAAATATTGATATTTTCGTTAATAATGCAGGAATTACTGGGCCAAATATTGAGACATGGGATTATGAAATAGATGATTGGAAAAAAGTCATTGACTTAGATTTAAATGGTGTGTTTTATTGTTGTAAATATATTGTTCCACATATGATTAAAAACAATTATGGAAGACTAGTAAATATATCGTCTATTGCGGGCAAAGAAGGTAATCCAAATGCAGTCGCTTACAGTTCTGCAAAAGCGGGAATCATTGCCTTAACAAAGTCATTAGGTAAAGAATTGGCAGATTATAATATCGCAGTTAATTGTGTGACTCCATCCGCTGGAAAAACAAGAATTTTTGATCAAATGACTGAAGAACATATAAAATATATGCTTTCTAAAATACCAAGGAAAAGATTTATTAAACACGAAGAAGTAGCATCTCTAGTTTCCTGGTTGGCAAGCGAGGAGTGTTCATATTCTACCGGTGCCGTTTTTGATTTGAGTGGTGGGAGAGCCACATACTAATAGACATACGATTAGAAATTATTTTTCAAAGGAATTATTATTTATAAATGGAAATTTATGTTAATAATTTTAGCCATAAGAAATGTATAATATGTTTGAAATATCGCAAAATGAGAGATTATAAATATCCAAAAAGATCTAACTCGTTTTATCAAATGGATATTGAAAAAATTTGCTTCAATTGTTTTATGTATGGGAGATAAAATGGATTATAACTATTCGATTATAGAAACTCCTTTAGGAAACCTGTCTATATTAGCAGATAATGAAAGTCTAAAAATGTTGAAATTTTCTGATTCATTACAATCTTTTGAAAAAAAATTTCCAATGCCAAAAATTTTAAGAAAAAAAAATCTAGTTCTTCAAAATGCAGAAAAACAAATACAGGAATATTTCAGAAAAGAAAGAAAAATATTTGATATACCTTTAGATATTTCTTTGGGAACAACTTTCCAACAAACAGTTTGGAACTCTTTGATAGATATAGGATATGGTTCATTAGCATCCTATGCCGATATTGCAAGAAAAATTAATCATCCAAATGCTTATAGGGCAGTAGGAAATGCCAATAATTCTAACCCGATTTCTATAATTATTCCTTGCCACAGAGTTGTTGGCTCTAACGGAAACTTATCTGGATATGGAGGGGGAATTGATAAGAAAAAATTCTTAATAGATTTGGAAGAGGAACATGATTGATAAAAAATTCAAATTACTACTTGTTTTTGCTCACCCAGATGATGAGACAAGTGCTTGTGGGGGAATAATAATTAAATATTCTACACTTGGGCATAGTATTGATGTATGTACTACTACTAATGGTGATAAGGGAGATTTAGGAACAGGTGATTTAAAAATAGATAGGAGAGAACTTGGGAAATTTAGAGAAACGGAACAAAAGAAAGTATTAAAGTATTTGGGAGCCAATGTACCTTTTCAATTAGGTTATGGAGACCAAGAATTAGAAAAAATGTCCCCGGGTGTTTTATCTGAACAGATTTACAATGTTTACAAGAAAGTAACTCCAGATATCGTAATCACATTTGGACCTAAAGGTTTTTCGGATCATACTGATCATATTGAAACTCATAAAGCTGCTACATCTGCATTCAATCTTTATAAAAAAGAAAATAAGCATAGCAAACTTTTTTATTTAGCTGCAAACGAAGACTTTGTGAAAAGATTTAATATGATTTTAAGTGAGATTGAAAAGTCACCCACTCATAATGAAGACATAACATTGGAATCGAAAGAAAAAATTTCAGCTTTGAAAATGTATAAAAGTCAAAAAGATGCTCAAGACTTATCTGAAATGTTTTTAACTTTATACAAAGAATTTGGTGCCATAGAATCTTTTGTTCAAATTTATCCAGAAATAACTATTCCAAAAACCTCCTCTTTGTTGAACTCCCACCAGATAATCAATATGATGTTATAGCAAAGAATGTTAGTCCCAATTGATAACAAACTTTCCAGGGGCACCTTTAGAAAATTCTTTATAAGCATTTGGTGTATCTTCTATATTTGAACGAGAGGTAATAATTGAATCTAGCGCAATTTTTCGTTCAGCAGTAAACCTGGCGGCTTCAGATAATCCAAAAGTAGAGAATGTCCATGAACCTAACATTGTCAAATGTCTATGAATAATGTGCGGAGTAGGTTCGTATGTTACTTCTCCTCCTTCGCCAACAAGACATGTTTTCCCAAATACTCTTGTAGATTCGACTGCTGCAATTCTTGTTACTGAAAGTCCTGCTGCTTCCAGTGTTGAGTCTGCTCCATTACCATTAGTAAGTTCCTTGATTTGTTCTGGAGCGTCTCCAGAACTTGCGTTGACTGTTTTCCACGCACCAAGATTAGAAGCCATTTCTAGTCTTTCTGTTGAAATATCTACTGCAATTATTCTTGCTCCCATTTCGTTGCCAAATATTGTTGCAGCTAACCCAACTGGGCCTTGTCCAAACACAGCAACAGTTTCTCGACCTGATATCTCAAGTTTTTTAAGTGCTTGAAATGCAGTACTGGCTCCACATGCAAGATAAGCACCAATTTCAAATGAGAGATCATCAGGAAGTGGAACACAAGTTGATTGGTGGGCAACCATATAATCACCATGTCCACCATGCATTGAACGTCCATAATATTCTTTTTTATCAGTTACTTCACAAAGTTGTTGCCAGCCAGTAAGGCAATAGTCACACTCGCGACATCCTTCGTAATGATGTTGAATTATTCTGTCTCCTACTGATAAACCTTTAACATTTGGGCCAAGCTCTACTATTTCCCCACAAGGCTCGTGTCCTGGTCTTCTTAGTTCTCCATTATGTTCATTCGGTGATTTATCGCGATATGACATGAAATCAGATCCACACAGACCTGAAGATCTTAATTTGATCAAAACTTGTTCTGGCCCTGGCGCGATATCTGGGTAATCAATTACTTCGGCAATACTATTTCCTTTGAAAGCTATACCTCGCATAGTATTAACTCCTTTGTTTATAAGATTATGAATTATTGAAAATTCTATAATTTATTCTTAGCTTATAACAGAGATAAGATGTCTTTATCTAGTTAAATTGAAGGATCAATTTTATATTTTTCTACTTTATTTTCGTCAATTTCTATACCCAGACCAGGCTTTTCGGGAAGCTCATATTGACCTTCAGATGCATCAAAATTATCTGAAAGTATCATGGCCTTAACGGCGTGTCCTTGTTCTGAATGTTCCATAATCATGAAGTTAGGTGTACCCAATGAAAATTGAAGTGTTGCAGCTATTGATACAATTCCTCCTCCTCCAACGTGTGGAGCAACAGGGATGTTATATAACTCGGCTATTGTTGCGATTTGTTTTCCTCCGGTAAGTCCAGTTCTTGCTATATCAGGCATTGAAATATCATAAGCTCTTTTTTCAAATATTTCTCTCATTTCATACTTTGTTCTTGTCCATTCTCCGTTAGCTATTGGCATATCTAAAGATCTAGATATTTCACATAGACCAGGGATGTCTATCGGATCAGATGGAGACTCTAACCATAATAAGTTTAATTTTTCTAATTCTTTTCCAAGTTTAATAGCATTGAAAGTATCAAAACCCATGTGTACATCTGCCATTAATCCGATTGAATCTCCAACTCGTTCTCTAACTTTTGCAGCTATTTCCACAGTCGTTTCTAGATCTTCTTTTAAATGCATTTTAAGAAATTTATATCCTTTACCTACTGACCATTCAGCTTGGTCTGCAACTTCTTCTGGATGAGTTCCTCCTATACCGTTATATAGAGGAACTTTTTTTCGGTGAATCCCACCCATACTTTGACACGTTGGCATATTTAATGCTTTTCCTATAGCATCCCATATTGCTATATCAACTCCACAAATAGCATCTATATAAAATCCTGTGTAATGACCTCTTTCTCTTTTGGCTGAGTAATTCTTATGCCAAATAGCTTCAACATCGAAAATATTTTTACCAATAGTTAGAGGGGTAACTATATCTGTAATAATTGTGGCAGTTGTATTTGGACTTACTGGCGATTGAGCTTCTCCCCAGCCTATTATCCCTGAATCTGTTTCAATTTTTACTACAGTAGTTTCATGAAATTTGGAGTAAATAGAAGTATTAGAACCTTCATCAACGTAATAAATCCCCATATCTTTTATTTCTGAGTCGTAAGTTCCTAAAGCT
Source organism: Dehalococcoidia bacterium (assembly GCA_029940375.1). Taxonomy (GTDB): domain Bacteria; phylum Chloroflexota; class Dehalococcoidia; order Lucifugimonadales; family Lucifugimonadaceae; genus TMED-70. The sequence continues at coordinate 223,215 of JAPYUX010000001.1, forward strand.
TTGGCATCTAAATGTCTTTTTTTATCTTTTTTCTGCTTTTTGGATTCCTGTTTCTCGTAATCTTTTACAGGGAGATCCTTATTAGCAAGCATTGCAGTATTTAGATTTTTGGTATTTATTTTTCTACCATCATCAGATTCATTTGGAATTCTTATTGGAAATGCAGTTATATTAGTTATTTTCATTTTTATTTATTTAGGAAATTTATCCTAATACTCATTTGTATCAAAAACCATATTCATCTCAGTCCATGAATCAAGTTTACCAGATTCCAGTTTCTTACCCAATTTACTCATAATAGTGGACCATTCTTTGACTTTCGGAATAGGAGGTTCTATATGAATCCCATCACTAAGATCAAAATCATTGTCCACCTCTAATAACATAACTAATTTATTTTCGTTGTTATATATTCTCATTCTACCTATAGGTCTATTTGTTAGGTCATTTATCACTTCTGGCCACACATTTTCATGATAGTTAATATAATCTTGAATAATTGATGGATTTTCTTCTAAAGCCATATTAAGCACTAACATTTTTTTTTCTGTCATTTTCTTCCTTATTCATTTCTGAAATATATTATCTTGATCTTTTATCATAGTAAGGATTTTATCAGAATAAATTAAAAAGAAATCCACCTATAACTTATATGTTTGTTAATGGTTTGGGGTTAGATTCCCTTATATTAAGCCATAAACTAATCTCAAAAACTTATAGTTTATTAATTTATAATAAAAAAATAAGTGAAAAAATGGCACAAGATAAAACTTTTATTTTTAATACAGTAAAAGAGGCAAAAGTGGATTATGTTTTAAAAGGTTGATCCATAGATCTTGATCAAGAAGATACAGTGGTAGTTTAAAACAAAGAAAAATATCACACCTCCTACATGCAATCTTAACTTTAGCTACTGGATTTTGGGGAATAGTTTGGCTCAATATTATTTTGACCAAAAGTACTGAGAGACACATTATCACCTTTGATAAAGAAACTAAAGTTGTAAATATTCAAGCTTATGATTAAAACTGTCATTGAATTATTGGAGACGATGAAACGTTAGACACCCTGTAGTTAAGCCGATAAATATTTTATAGTTGTAATTATTATGAAAACTTTATTTTTTATATCCATTTTTACTTTTCAATTTGTTAGTTGTTATACACCTAATCAGAATTATGAAATCATTAGTAATTTTCAAGATTATGAAATAATAAATCAAGATGAAATAAGACTTGAAAAAATTGATCTTACAAAAACTTTTGATAATCCATGGGCAATCGAAATTCTTGAATCTGATGATTTGCTAGTAAGTGAAAAATATGGAAAAATAACCTTTGTAAATCACATTACAAAAGAACACCATTTAGTTTCTCATAATATTCCATCACTGAAAGTAGGTCAGGGAGGTTTGCTTGATTTATTAGTACACGAAAACTATCTATATGTTTCATTTACTAAAGATAATGGAGATGGACATTACACTACAGCTATCGGACGAGGAGAATTTACCTTTCCCTATAGACAAGTTAATAATTTTAAGATTATCTTTGAAGCAATTCCTTACTTTTCAGATACTAAGCATTTTGGATCAATATTAGTCATCAAAGATGATCACTTATACGCTTCTATAGGAGAGCGAGGACAGGGTATCATTGCTCAAGAATTAGATTCTCATGCTGGAAGTATCATAAGAATAAATCTTGATGGTTCTGTTGCAGATAATCCAAAAAATGTTAGTACTATCCTTCCAGAATTATTTATGGTTGGTGTGAGAAACCCTCAAGGAATGTCAATTTCACCTAATGGTAGAATTTTCATTTCAAATCATGGTGCTAAGGGAGGAGATTTTATAGGAGAAGTTGTTGGTGGAGAAAATTATGGATGGAATAAAATTGGTTGGGGAGGAACAAACTATACAGGAACTAAAATTGGCGATGGGGATAGTTTTTCTGATGAATTTATGCTTCCTATAATTTCTTGGGTTCCATCTATAGCTCCTGGAGACATGATATTTTACAGTGGAGATGAATTCTTAGGTTGGGATCAAAATCTTCTTGTGACATCCCTAAAATACAAACTTCTAGTCAAGCTAGAGATGCGCAAAGGAAAGGTAGTAAAAAAGCAAATAATTTTCAAGGATAAGATAGGAAGATTAAGGGATATTGAAGTAAATAGTAATGGTGAAATTTACTTGATAACTGATGAAAAACAATCTTATATATGGCGTTTGACAAGTGCACAAAATAATCGATGATTTGCTTTCATTGGTAATTATTAAGCTGGGCAAATTAGTAGGTATATAGACATATATACCTAAAAACAAAAAATAAAAAGATCAGGACATTAGTTTTGAATTAATTATTTGCTTGATATCATTTAGAAATGCAAAAAATATTTTTAAAAGAAAATAAAGAATTAAGAATTAGAATTTTATTAATTCTTTTTACTATATTAATATTTGTTACTACAATTTTTGTCAGTGGTAAATACATTGAAGCTGAAGAACCTTCCAAGTTGGAAAAGAATTCTCTGACAACCGAAGAGGTAATGATTTATCAATTAAAAGAAGCAGTCTTGGAGGGCAAGTTAACTGAAGAACAAGCTATATTAAAATGGAAACTATCTCAAGCAATCTCAGAAGAATTAATAACTAAAGAACAAGCTATATTAAAATGGGAACTATCTCAAGCAATCTCAAAAGGATTAATAACTAAAGAACAAGCTGTATTAAAATACGAACTACATCAAACTACAGGATATAGAAAATAAAAAAGATCATGACATTAGCTTTGAATTGATCAAAAACATCAAAAAATCATAGGTATGAATAGAATTATTCTTAGTAGAAAGGGTTTTGATTCCTCTGCTGGTGGAACAGCATCTCCTATATTTTCTGATGGAAAACTTTTTTCAATACCAATTCCTCAAAAATTTCCATCCCCAACTAGATACCAAGATTTAAAATTTAATGGAATGACAGGAAAGGATATTTTAAAAGAATCATCTGTAAAGTCTGTATTACCACATAACTATTGTCACTATGATCCACTTTTGTCAGAAGAAATTGGAATATTTGGTCAAGCAAGTTCATCTCAAACAGAATTAAAAAATAATAAAGTTAGTTCAGAAGATTTGTTTTTATTTTTTGGTTGGTTCAAGGAGCTTACTAAAAAAGGTAAAGATCTTCATCATTTATTTGGATGGTTACAGATAGAGAATATTATTGAAGGAGATATTAAAATAAAAGATTTTTTGGATAAATTTAATATTCAGCATCCTCATGGTTATGGGGACACATCGAGATATACAAATAACGCAATATATATTGCTAAAAAAAATTTAACTTTAAATCAAAAATCTTTACCTATAAGTGGACATGGACTTTTCAAAAAAACACATAAAGATTTAATTTTAACTGCAAAAGGAAGTTCAAGATCAAGATGGGAATTACCCAAAATGTATTTTTTAGAATCAAATAATATTTTCTTAAATAGACTCAGTTGGAAAGATGAATCCAATTGCCGAGTTGATTGTATTGGTCAAGGTCAAGAATATATCTTGAATGCTGAAGATAATCCAAAAATAGTAGAATGGGCAGTTAATTTGATTAAAACTCATGGATAAAAAATGTTGATAAATGTAGAGAACATCTCAAACCATAATTTAGTGTCCGTAACGCTTTTGGTACCCCGTACCGGATTTGAACCGGTGATCTCCACCTTGAGAGGGTGGCGTGTTAGGCCGCTACACCAACGGGGCATGGCTGCCGATCCAGGATTCGAACCTGGGCTCTCAGATTCAGAGTCTGATGTCCTACCGCTAGACTAATCGGCATCACCGATTACTATTTTACTATATTTGATTCTAAACTATTGATTGATTAACGACTGTCCTAAGTTCGCTTCTAAGTGCATCTCTTTCAAGAAAATCCATTATCTGAGTCATAAAAACCACATTGATTTTCTCCACTGGATCAACCCAAAATGCAGTACCAGCTGCTCCACCCCATGCGAATTCTCCTAAAGAACTAATATTCTTATTCCTCACAGGATCAATTACCACAGAGCCACCTAAACTGAACCCAATTCCTTCAAAAAGAGTCTCGCTCCATCTACCTTTAGCAATTTGAGATAAATCAACATTTTTTTCTAGTTGATTAGACATCATCAATTCAGTAGTTTTTTTCCCTAAAATGGTAGTTCCATTTATAGTTCCTTTATTCTGGAGCATGTTACAAAATTTCATGTAATCATCAATTGTTGATAATAATCCACCTCCACCAGAAAAACTTTTAGGAGTATTAGAAAAAGCACTTGATTGAGAGTCATCAGAGAGTTTATAACCTCCATTTTTTTCATCGCATACATAACAACTTGCAAAACGATCTTTTTTTTCTTCAGTAATTGTGAAGAATGTATCATTCATATCAAGTGGGTCTAGAATTGTTTCTTTGAAAAACTCGAACAAAGTTTTATTGGTTAATCTCTGTATTATGAATCCTAAAATATCTGTTGAAATAGAATAATTAAAATGTTCTCCAGGAGAAAATTCTAATGGAATATCGGCTAAAATTTTAATATATTCATCGGGATCCAATTTATTTCCTTGAGCTATCATTATGTCTTTATCTCTATACATTTCATCAACAGGAGTTTCATTTGTAAAATGGTAAGTTAAACCTGATCTATGAGTTAATAAATCATGTATAAGCATTTTTCTGTTTGGCGCTTTTGTTTTGAAATTATTTTTATCTCCTGATTCATAAACTTTCATATTCTTCCATTCAGGAATAAATTTTTCTACTTCATCACTTAAATGAATTAATCCCTTTTCAAATAATGACATGATACAAACACTGGTTATAGGCTTAGTCATAGAGTAAATTCTGAAGATGGTATCCCTATTAATAGGTTTTTTTCTTTCAATATCCATAAACCCTTTTTCGAAATAACCCACCTCTTCATTATTTTGAGAAATCAAAATTGAAGACCCTGGTAAATGTTCTGCAATGTATTTATCTAATAAATATTTATTTAGATAATTTAATTTTTTTGGTAGTATTTTAGACATTATATTTCGTCGTAATCTCCGTATTTATTCTCCGATTTTATACTTGGTTTACACCAAAAAACTATTAAAATTATTACACCAACAAATCCCACTAAATTAAATAAACCAATTATGGTATTAGGATTTTGAGTACTTGTAGGCGCCAAAAATTCCGAAACTTGAATCATATAAACAGGAAATAAAATCAATTGCCACCACCCGGTTTTGTTTATGTCATGTAGGCGTCTTGAAGCTACAGCTAGTGAAGGAGGCAAAAGTGCTAAAAATCCTAAAAATTGAAAAATTCCAACAAATGAACCCGATAATATACTTCTTGCAGCCGTATCTAATAAAAGTGTAATAAACGATACTATAAAACTAAATAAAGCAAACCACCAAAATTCAGACCTTTCCGATCTTCCGTGGAAATTTTTATAGTGTGTAAGACATTTAATAACTGCAATTTTAAAATTCATTTATTTCCGCATATTTCTAGGAGATAAAAATCTCCTCGATTTGATCAGCTAAATTGTAATCTTTTTCAGTAATGGAGTTCTCAGAATGAGTAAATAATACTATTTCAACTTTATTATAAACATTTGTAATATTTGGATGGTGATCTTCCTTTTCAGCTATTTGAGCTATCTTATTTATGAATTCAATAGCAATTAAAAAGGAATCACATTCATAAGATCTAAATAATTTATTATTTTTAATTTCCCAATTATGTGGTAACTTGCTCAATCTTTGTTTTCTCCTATAATGATTGTATTAATTCTATTTTATTTATAAAGGATTTCAAATGATAGCTGAAGACATTAAAGATTTTAAGGGTTTTTTTCCTGCGAACCCTACTCCTGTGTTTCAAGGAGAGGGAATTAGGGAAGATGCTTTAAGAGCAATTTTAGAATATGACATCAAAAATGGAGCAGGAGGTTTTTGGTTAGCAGGGACAACAGGAGAGGGACCAATATTAAGTGAAATACAGCGTCGTGAAACAGCAGAGATAGCAGCAGATGTTTGTAAGGGGAGAGTCAAAACAATTATGCATGTCGGAGGAATTACAACAGAACTTTCGATAGCAGGAGCAAAGGCCGCTAAAGATTCTGGTTGTGACGCAATTTGCCTTTTACCACCTTTTTTATATCCTACGGATGAACAAGGTGTTATTGATTTTTATAAAGAAGTTTCAGATGCATGCGAAAATCTTCCGTTTTTTGTCTATAACTTACCACAAATAACAGGAATTGAATTTGTTCCCGGTAGAGCAAATGCACCTGGGCAAGTATCTATGGATAAAGTAATTACTGAAATTCCCAATGTAGCAGGTTTGAAACATTCTGCAGCTAATCAGGCTCTTATTCCTGTTTTTGCCTCTATGGGCCTTGCATGTTTTTCTGGAAATGGCTTTTTACCTTTGCCTTCTTTAACTTTAGGTGCAGTTGGGACCGTTGATGCTCCATTGTCAATAATTCCTAAGGTTTATAACGATTTATATAATGCATGGATAGCTGGAGATATTAAATTAGCTGAAGAAAAACAAAAAGAAGTAACTACAAAAATCAGTGTATTGAAATCTTATAACTCAGCTGCTGATGCTTCAAAGGCTCTATTATCTGAAATTCTTGAAATTGATTGTGGGAGGTCAATTTTACCTAATAGAAGACTTACAGATTCTGAGATTAAAGAACTTATTTCTAGAGCAAAAGAAGTTGAACTAATTTAATAATTGCATACCATCTCAACTAGATTTTCTGCATATGTTGTAGAGGATTCTATTCTTGCTTCAGCTTGATCAATATTATTTACTGTTAGGACTCCAAAGATTATAGGTTTGTTTTTTTCAAGGCTTACTTTTTGTATGCCATAAGTAGTATTTTCAGCTATATATTTATAATGATCCGTTTCACCTTTTATTAAGCATCCTATGGCAATGATTCCATCAATATCTTTTTCTAGTATTTTATTACATGCTAATGGGATTTCAAATGATCCTGGGACAGTATAATTTATGATATTTTTAACCCCTAATTCTTTCAATCTTTTCTCACTGTGGATGGCCATTTTTTCTGTAATGACAGAATTGAATCTTGCTCTTACTATAGCAACTTTTATTTCTGAAGGATCATTAATGAAATCTACCAATTTTCCAGGTTCTTTATTCAATATGATGTCCCATTTTTGAACTTTTTATTTTTAAATATTCTTTGTTTTCAGGTCTCTCACTTGTATTTAGAGGAACTGTTGACAGTATCTCTAATCCAAAGCCTTCAAGACCTACAACTTTTTTGGGATTATTAGTTAGAAGATCAAATTTTCTAACTCCTAAATCCCGTAATATTTGAGCTCCAATTCCGTAACTTCTAAGATCCATTGGGAATCCAAGAGACAAATTAGCATCAACGGTGTCTAAACCTGTATCTTGTAAGCTATATGCTTTGATTTTATTTAATAATCCAATTCCTCTGCCTTCCTGTCTCATATAGACCAACACACCAGATTTAGAATTTGAAATTTTTTCTAAAGCTGATTCTAATTGATCTCCACAATCGCATCTTATTGAACCCAATATGTCTCCAGTTGAGCATTCTGAATGAACCCTGACGAGAGCTGGTTTATTTGGATCAATTTCACCTTTTACTAATGCGATTGGTTCTGATTTATCTACTGATGATTTGAATGCATAGACTTTGAAATTTCCATATTTTGTCGGCAAATTTGCACTAGCTATTTTTTCAATAAGTTTTTCTTTAGCTATGCGATATGCGATGATATCTTCTATAGATACCATTGGTAATTTGTATTTTTTTGAGATTATTATCAAATCATCTCCTCTAGCCATAGTCCCATCTTCATTCATGACCTCACATATGACTGCAGCAGGAGTTTTACCAGATAATTTAGCAAGATCAACAGATCCTTCCGTATGTCCAGCTCGAACTAAAACTCCTCCTTCTTGATATTTAAGAGGAAAAATATGTCCTGGTTTTACAAAATCCAAAGGCTTAGAATTTGGATTACTTAATTTTTGTACAGTAGTAGCTCTATCTTTTGCAGAAATTCCTGACTCTATTCCTTTAGATGCATCAACAGATACTGTGAAAGCCGTATTCATTGACTCTGTATTTTGAATAACCATAGGGTCAAGGTCTAAATTTCTAACTATTTCACCTGAAAGAGGACAGCAAATTAATCCTCTAGCTACGGTTGCCATAAAATTAATATCTTGAGGGTTACAATCTTGAGCAGGTAAAGCTATGTCACCTTCATTTTCACGACCTTCGTCATCGACAATTATTACCATTTTCCCTTTTTTAAAGTTTTCTATGGCTTTTTCCACAGAATCCATCTGTTTATTTGAGGGCCCTTTTGTATTTAATTTTTTATCCATAACATTATTTCTTCATTATTTGTTCTACGTATTTTCTAATATATCTAGCATTTATGTCAGTTTCTATATTAACAATTTGATTCTTTGATAAATGTCCTAATGTGGTAATATCCATTGTATGAGGGATTAGTGATATTGCAAACTGATTGTTGTTTATACTAACTATAGTTATACTCGTTCCGTCTATTCCAATGTATCCTTTTTCAACAATATTATCGATAATATTGTTATCAGTTTCTAAAATGACCTCGTTACTATTTTTTAGTTTGTTTATTTTTTTACAAATAGCAGTACCTTCGATGTGTCCCTCTAATAAGTGTCCGCCAATTCTTTTATCAAATGAGGCTGCTCTTTCTAAATTTACTGTAGATTTTTCTTGTTCAGAACCAAAAAAAGTTTTACTTTTTGTTTCTTCTGTTAATTGAAAATGTAATGAATCATCTGTAATAGAAGTTATTGTCAGGCATATACCTGAAACAGAAATAGAATCACCTATATTAGAACCTTCAATTACTTTTTTGCATTCTATTACTAGGTTGTTTTCTTTAATTTTTCTTATTTTGCCTATTTCTTCTACTATGCCTGTAAACATTTTATATATCAATTTCTCCAGTAAATAAAAAATCTCCACTTATCTCTTCTATTGTAATATTTTTTAGTTTGGTATGGTTATTTATATTTGTAATTCCCAATCCTCCTATTGGATTTGGTGCATTCTGTCCTCCAAAAATTTTTGGAGCAATAAATGTATAAAGCTTATTGATTAAATTATTGTCAAAAAAAGCACCAGCTAGTGTAGAACCTGATTCTACCAGAATACTATTACACCCCAACTTATAGAGATTGTCTACAACATGATTTAAGTCTATTGAGTTTTTACATTTGTAATGCTTGATGTGTGTGGGTAAATTGCTTACTTTTACTTTATGATCAGTAAACCATAAAACATCTCCAAACTCATTTTGATTGAAAATTCTGTAATTCTTATTAAGTTGACCTTTATGATCTAGTACGACTCTATATTTAGGTCTGTTTAAATATTTATCACCTTCTCTTACAGTTAACATAGGATCATCTGATAAAACACTATTTATACCCGTTATAATGGCATCAGAGTATTTTCGAATTTGGTGCACTCTTTTTCTGGATTCTTCATTTGTTATCCATTTGGATTCGTTGTTTGTTGTAGCAATTTTTCCATCAATACTCATTGCAGTTTTTAATGATATATAAGGTTTTTTATGTATTATTTTATGCTCATAAGATTCATATAATTTTTTACATTCAGAAATTGAATTTTTATCCCATTTGTGATTGATTTTAATCCCTGCTTTAATTAATTCTTCAAATCCTTTACCATTAACTTTGGGGTTTTTATCTATAGTTGGACAAGAGACCTCTTTTATACCAGATTCGATAATTAATTTAGTGCAAGGAATTCCTTTAGAAAAAAAATTGTGAGGTTCTAAAGTACAATACAAAACTGAGTTTTTAGTATTATTTTTAGCTTTTTTAATTGCTATTGTTTCAGCGTGTTCTTTTGGAGATGGCATGGTATGACCTTCCCCAACTATTTTACCTTTAGATACAACTATTGCACCAACAGCAGGTCTTGGAGAAACTAAACCAATTGATTTTTTTGCTAACTCAATTGCTCGATTCTGAAATTTTATTTCATCCATTTAATCTTTTTTTGAAATATGTTTTTCAAAATCCTTAAAAACCTTACTTGCAGTTGGATCTATTTGTCCTTGATATCTACTGGATAACTCAGGAGAACCATATGGTTTTTCTACTTCGGAAGTCATTGTTTGAAAAGATATTTGCCCGATTCTCATGCCATAGTACAGAGTTATGGGAAGTCTTGATACATTTGCCAATTCCAAAGTTAAATTTCCATCAAACCCAGGATCTACAAATCCTGCAGTAGAATGAATTAATAGACCTATTCTACCCAATGAACTTTTTCCTTCTATTCTAGCAACCATATTATTTGGAATTGAAATTTTTTCTAAAGTGGATCCCAGCACAAAATCTCCAGGGTGAATTATAAAAGGATCATTTTCATCGATTATTACTTGTTCATTAATATTAGGAAGTTCTTTTTTTAGATCAATAAAAGGAGCACTGGAATTATTAAAAGTGAGCAACTTTTTATCGAGATGAAGATCTACGCTTGCTGGCTGAACGTCTTTTTCAAAATAAGGATTTATTCCAATTTTTCCAGCCTTAACAGCAGCTTTAATATCTTTATCTGACAAAACCATATTCACCTCATATTTTTTATTTAGATTATGATGAAATTATATTTCAAATTATTTAAAAGAGTATAACCTATTAAATGGAAAATGCTTTATATATGAAATTAAACTAAAAAATGGTCATATTAAATCAATTTACTAAAACATTAATTCTTTCCATACTTTTTGTTGTATTTATATCGTTCATATTTTCTTCTTTTGAAGTTAAAGGACGTTCAATGGAGCCAACTCTAATCAGTGGAGATAGGGTTTTGGTCCTAAATTTGAACTACATTAACATCCCATTTACAAATAAGAAATTAATTATTCAAATGCCAAAAAAAAATTCATTGCTAGTTTTTCATAGTGATGAAACAGACGTAGATTTAGTAAAAAGAGTAATTGGACTTCCAAACGACGAAATAGACATCAGGAATAACACCGTTTATGTAAATGGTGCTATTCAATCTAGAGGTATCTCTTTAACAACACCTAAAAATAACTTTCCTATCATCATTGATGAAAATTGTATTTTTGTGTTGGGTGATAATAGAAATTATTCTAACGATTCAAGATATTTTGGTTGTGTCCCTTTGAATAAATTTAAAGGTGAAATAGCTTTAAGAATTTGGCCTATAGATAAATTTAAATTATTTCAATAACTATTTAACTTTTTACTTCTTCCCAAAATTCTACCCATGTTTTAGGTCCATTTGAATCATCTAATAGTTCATTGAATTTTTTATAAGTTTCACCCATTGTAGGAAAGTTATTATCTGCTCTATAAGGGGAATCAATAATTTCAGTAGACCAATGCATATAAACTCTATTTAATTCATCCTTTGGACATGGTAGAGTTCCACCATTATAGTAAACTAAACATTTTGATCTTTGTCCTGATTCTGTGTATATATCTGCTATTTCTCTAAGTAGTAATGCAGCATTTCTTGCCTGACCTGATTTTGCTTTGTAAATCCTTCGAATAGTGTACATTGTTCTCCCTTTGAAATTTTATTTATTAATAATTATTTTATGATATATGATCGGAAAAAAAACTAATTTCAGTAGGAAATTTTGTTGGTTCCTTACCATTGATAATTTCAAATTGAGCGATATTATTGTTGTTTAGTTTTGTTGCAGAAGGAGGAGCAACAATATATCCATTTGATAGTAAATTTATTCCATTTAATTCTGTTTTATCTTGAAACATTTTCCAATGGAAATTGGGTATATTTTTTGAAAATTTAAACCACATTTGAATTTTATTTTCTGGAGTCAATATTGATGTTTCTGATTCAAATCCAGTCTCCAATAAATTTATTAAAATCACATCAGAAATATTTGGTTTTGGCTTATCTTCTATAAATGTTATTAATTGAGAGATTCTACTTTCACTTTCAAATTCAATCACACTTAAATTCCCTTTTTCTCCAAGAAGAAGTCCGCAATTATCTAATTTTTTTGATCCAAAATATTCATAGATTTCCTCTTCGGAAATCGTTATTCCTGATAGAGCATTTTTGTATAGACTAAATCCTGCTCCATCTGAATATAACTCTTGACTAAATGGTTTTATCGGGAATGGTAATAATCCAAAGTTCTTATATTGAAATAAAGTTTGGATCATTTCTAATTCATTTTGCATTAGAATTACGTTATTAAAGTTTTTTATATTTATTTTGATTTAAAAGCTGAAATTGATATAGTTTCTTTTTCTCTAACTTCTTGACTCTTTATGACAGTTTCTTCGGCTATATCTAAAGGAACTCTAGTTATTCCATCTGTATCTCCTATAAGTAAATCCCCTGAATTAATTTTCAAACCAGCAACTTCAATTTGAGTTTGAGTTTCGATTAGATTGAAGGGACCATGTCCAGGAACTTTACCAGTTCCCCAAACTGGCATGTCAGCATTTATTATGCCAGGCAAATCTCTTATTGAACCAGCTCCAATCATTCCCACTGCACCCAGTGATCTAGCCATATGTGCCATAACATCACCTATAATGGCTCCTCTTCCTTGGTTTTTTTCAACGTCCATCAAAACACCAAAAACAGGTAGTTCTGATTTCCCTATGTTGTCGTAAAATTCCATAAATTCAATTTTTGATTTTGGTTCATATAGAGGGCATACTTTTCCTGTTACGGCAATACCAACAACAGGATCTTTCAAATAATAAGATTTCAATTGTGGCCCTGAATAATCTGTGCTCTCGTCTGCATATCCTCTTATTAGTATCATCGCATTTTGTACTGTGGCTGAATCATACTTTTTTAAATCATTTATTATTTTTAATAAATCCATTTTAAATTCCTTTTCTAATTGTTTTCTAAAATAAAATCATCGGGTAATAATACTTCCCTTTAAATAACTTGCATCATCACTAATTATAAAAGCTACAATTTTTGCAACTCCATCTGGTTCACCTAATTCTTCTGAACTTTTTTCAAAATGTTCTTGGTCCCCAGTATTTTGCAAGGCTTCTTTTAGTTGTTTTTCTTTTAATGGAGATCTAATAGATCCTGGCAATATATCATGTATTCGTATTCCATGGTTTGATAAGTAATTTTGTAAATGAAACGTTAGTCCATGCGTTCCACCTTTACTTGCACTATAAGCTGGAGAAGAACCTGGTGAATGCACACCAGCACCTGATGAAGTTAAGAGTATAACCCCACTTTTTCTTTTCTTCATTAATTTTGCAACAGCTCTAACAACGTTGTATGTCCCGTTAAGATTTAAATTGATTATTCGGTCCCAAGTTTCTGGAGCCAATTCGTCTATATCAACCATTGAGCCTTCCAGTGCTCCAGCAAAATGGACAAGAGTATTTATTCCGCCATCAAAGTAATTTTCAGCTTCAAAAATTTTCTTCTCAGTTTCATCTATCGAAGTTACGTCCATTAAAACTGATCTAAAATTTGAACCTAAAGCTTTTAATTTTGCAGATACTTCTTTTAGTCCTTCAGAGTTTATGTCGGCTAAAATTACATTTGCACCATGTTTTGACACTTCTAATGCTGACGCTCTGCCCATTCCTGTTGCTGCGCCTGTTATAAGTATATTTTTATTTTTTAAATCTAACTTCATTCTTATTAATATTTATCCCAAGTTATACCAGCTTTTTCTGAATATTTTAATGTCTCAGCATAAGAAGGTTCAAATTTTTCTCGTGGGATATGTTCAATCAAAATATGGGCATTAGAGCATATTTCTTGCATCCTCTTAAGAAAATAAACTTGATCCATCATGCCGCTTCCTAAATATTCTTCTTCAAATCTTAATAAAAGTGAGTCTACCACTGTGAAATCTTTCAGATCCGCACTAATAGTGTGTTCTCCAAGCAAAGTAAAAAATTCTTCTAGGAAATCTTTTGTATTATATGCTTGTTCTAAAGTTGAAATAAAGTTAACCGGGTCTTGATTGAATTTAAGATTTTTAGATCCAACTGCATCTATAAATTCTTTTGCTCTTTTTGCAGAAAATATAGGAGATACATATGCACCTTCAAGCAAAAGCATCATCCCTTCAGATTCGGCAACAGATGCAATATCTTTAGTTGAATTAATCAATCTTTCAAAGACTTCATCAGAATGATTTTCTGGATGCGGTTGCCATGGTCCATTTGGATTTATACTGCCCGGTCTTAGATATGTACTATGGCATCCAATCTTTGCAGATATTACGCAAGTGTTTTTTACAAAAGTTATTGTCTCTTTTCTAATATTTTCATTTGGATTTACAAGACCGCCTCCATATCTCCCTCGAGAATTACCGATAAGTAAGGAATTTTTATGAAATTTTTCTTTGATTTCTTTTATGTTTTCTTCAGTAACAATAGTTGGGTCAGAAACAACTATATTATGTACTGTAAAACCGATTGAAGATACTTCTTTTAGATCTTCATTTGAATAAGCTAAAACATCATAATTTCCAGGGATACGGTTCTTCGATGCGTTAGCTCCTGTTGCTCCCAGCATTGAGGCTGCGCCTAAATGCATATTTCGTCCCTCTCTACTTGATAGATCTAAGTATAGCAGAAGGATTATCACATTTTTTCATTATTCGATATAAGCATCGAATCTGTGATCAAACTTTAATCTTCTATATCCATCTTCTAGTTATATTTTTATAATCTTTATACCCTCCAATAGAAAATAAATTTTTTTCTTCAAATATTACAATCAATTTGTGAATCAATATGATTCCAATTATAGAACCAACGAGAATTCCTAATGAAAACAGAATTATTGAAACTCCGAGTGTTGATACAAAGAATGAAAGATACATAGGATTTCTGGTGAATCTAAAAATTCCTGTAGTTATAATATTTTTTGTGGAGATGAAAGGGGCCGGAGATTCTTGATTTACATAAAATTCCTTCAACGCTAAAATCATAATTAGAACACCAAGAATAAAAATAATTGTTCCAAGGTAAATGAAGAAAATATTCTTTGCTTCAACCCTGCTGAAATTCATCTCTATTATCAATCCCAGAATAACAGGAACAAAAAATATTAATGGTGGAATTTTTAGTTTATTTAATATAGTAAATTTGGTATTCATTTATTTATAAAAACATGAGATTAATTGTTTTTTTTCAATTCCTCTCTTAAAACTATTGATTAACATATTACTTTTTTTATGATATTTATAATATGAAAAAAGTCGTGACTATTTTAATTTTAATATTTATACTTTCTTGTAGTTCTGATTCACAAAATCTAGAAACAGAGAATATAGATTTAAAGAATAAACTAGATACTATAGAAAGACAGAATCTAGAATTTAATGAAAAACTTAATAACCTTCTAAGACAGAATCAAGATTTACAGGAAAAACTAAAAACCCTAACAAAATTTAACGACCTTATAGAAACAGAGAATCTAGAATTAGCTGAAAAACTAAAAGCTCTAAGAAAATAGTTAATTTCTATTTCTTTGCTCAACTGTATGAAATATTTATAATATGAAAAAAGTCGTAACCATTTTAATTTTAATATTTATACTTTCTTGTAGTTCGGGTTCAGAAAATCTAGAAACAGAGAATATATATTTAAAGCAATTATTAGACAGCCTAGAAGCTGAATATTTATCCCTAGAAGCTGAATATTTAACCCTAGAAACTGAATATCGTTTACTTGAAATGAGCATTAATAACTTAAGAAAACAATATGAAAGTTCTGATATTGAAAACAGTATCAAGAGTAAAAAATGAAAGACAAAATTGAAAACTTTGATGTTATTATTGTTGGTGCTGGTATAGCTGGAATTGCAACGGCATACTATTTAAAAAAAGAAAGACCTAAATCTAGTTATTTAATACTCGAGAGTTTAGATAGTTATGGAGGGACTTGGTACACCCATAAATACCCTGGAATAAGATCTGATAGCGACCTGTATACCTTTGGATTTGAATTTAAACCTTGGACAAGTGCACCCATAGCAACTGCAGATGAAATATTAAAATACCTTGGCGAAACCATCAAAGAAAATCAAATTGATGAAGACATTAGATATAATCATAAAATTATTGAAGCTGAGTGGTCCAGCAAAAAAAAATCTTGGATCTTAAAAGCAGAAAGGTCGGATAATAAAAAAACTATATATTTCTCTTGTAATTTTTTAATGATGTGTCAAGGATATTTTCGTCATAATGAAGGTTATACTCCTAAATGGAAAGATATGGATAAATTTAAGGGACAAATAGTTCATACTGAAGAATGGCCTGAAAATTTGGACTATAAAAATAAAAGTATTATTCTTATAGGATCTGGTGCAACAGCAGCAACAACAGTTCCAGCAATGGCCTCAAAGGCTAATCATGTAACTATGTTACAAAGATCTCCTACCTTTTATAGGACTTCAACAATCGGAACAGAAGAATTTGTAGAACGTTTAAATAAGTTCAGTGATGATGAAAAATGGACATATGGAATAGTTAGACAACAAATTTTAATTAACCAAGAAATATTTATACGTAGATGTATTGAAGAACCTGATGTGGTTAAAGAAGAATTAATAAATGAAGTGAAGAAAATATTGGGACCCGATTATGATATAGAAAAGCATTTCACTCCAAGCTACAGACCTTGGCAACAAAGAATTACATTAACATCAAATGGAGATTTATTTAAATCAATAGCATCCGGGAAAGTCTCTGTTTTTACAGACGAAATAGATAAATTTACATCAAATGGAATATTACTAAAATCTGGATCTGAAATAACAGGAGATATTATTGCTACCGCGACTGGATTCAATATGAATATATTAGGAGACATTCAATTTATTATAGATAATGAAAATCTCCATCTTGAAGATACCGTAACATATAGAGGAATGATGTTTACAACTGTCCCAAATCTTTTATGGGTCTTTGGTTATTTTAGAGGTGCATGGACTTTGAGAGCTGAACTACTAGCAAGATTTTTATCGAGATTACTAAGTCACATGGATAATTTGGATGTAAAAAAGGTTACAGTAGCTTTACGAGAAGAAGATAAGAAAATGAAATTATTACCTTGGATTGCTGATGAAGAATTCAATCCAGGATATTTATCTAGAGTAATGACAAAAATGCCCAAAAGTGGCGACAAGCCTGAATGGGTACACAACCAAAATTATTGGTATGAAAAAGAAACAATTCCAGCAATCAATCTAGATGGGGAAGAATTTCTATATGAATAAAATTTTTTGAAAAAAATAATTTATTTTAGAATTAGAAATCTAAAATAATTTACATATAGCCAAGCCAAGTATTGCACCCAAAATTATAGCTCCAACGTATGATGCGATATCATTCGTGTTTATTTTATTAAGCCAATTCAATTTATTATCCATACTTATATTCTATAGTATAATTTTCTTTACTAGGATATTTTGGCCACCTATCTGATTTAAGTTATGATTTTAATTCTTTGCGAGCTTTTAAAATTATCTTTATATGATAAAAATATAATTTCAGCAGCCTGTCCTATTGTTATGACTTTATCATTCACTTGTATTTGATTTGAAAGATGGAAATTTAAATTACTTTTATTTGATGCAGATTTTATCATTTCAATAAATTCAGAATTTGTAATCGAACTATCTTCCTCTTGTTTTGATGTATAAATTTTTTTAGCAAGAATATTTGGGTCGAAATTTTTATTTAATAACTTTGAGTAACAATTTGCCCAATTTTCAGCAACTGATTTCGAAAGTGGATCATTTGCTCTTGCGTTATAGTCTGTAAAAAAACCCTTGGTACATAAAAAATGTATTGAAATACTTTGATTGTTTAAATTATCAATATCAACATCATTAAAGAATGATATTTCAAAACCATTTTCAACCAATTGGATCTGTAAATAATCTGTTTCTAATTGAGCTACATTGGTATCTTGTTCTTTTGATATTAATGAAGCAAAACCAGCAACTTCACCCAACTGAATTAATGTTGGTTCTACACGAATTGTTCCAAAACCTACATGAGTTGCAGAAAGACATACTGTAACCATAAGATTATCAATCCCCTTAGGTAATAGACATCTATAGGGAATTTGAGAAGGTCTAGTTTTCTCAGACAATAAAACTTTTCCGTCATATAAACTTCCTGGTTGTCGATTCATGGTACACTCATGAGAATCCATTGGCCAATCTGCTATTGCTATAGAATCTTTTTGAATAGGAGTTCTTTCAAAACTAGATGATAATGATGCATCTTGTTCAGTAAAAATATATCTTCCGACAATCCTTCTTGCTTCTCTAACGTACATTTCTTTTGGAAAGTTTTGATTGTCAACAAATTCATCTTTTGCTAGTCCCCATTTTTTCGAAGAATCTCTTATATTTTTTGGTACTTCATTGTCGTATTGCAAAAAATACAAAAGCCCCAGAGCATGTTCTCTATGTAATTTTGAAATTAGTAACCTTGTATCTGCATCTCCTTCCGGGTAAGGATGGTTCATTTCAGGTAAGTTTCCATCATTCCAACTGATTTTGTTATTAGGCATTCTAGGACCTCTGATTTTATAATTGTTTATATCATTTACAACTAATTGACTTTTCAGATGATGGCGTTTCTTTCTTGATTCCTTTTCAGACTCTAAAACTCCTAAGTAGTTTTCACGCTTATAGCCTTTGGGTTTCTCTATAGAAATCATTAAGTCCGGGTCTGAAGTTAGGCAAACTCTATAAGTAAATGCTTGAATTGCTTTGTCTCCTTCTCCCGTACTTCCACTAAAAATTAATTGTGAGGTTACAGGAAAAGTATCTAAATTAAGATCTCCTTCTGAAGCTTCAAGAGGAAAAGCTCCGAAACCATGTGTTGAAAAAATACGGCCTGCATGTGGCTCATTAAATTCTGTATTAGATTCTCTGCCAACCCTATAAGGAACTCCAGAAAGACTCGCTAGATCACCTTCATAAGAAGCATCTACGTATGTTTTAGCTATAAGTTTTAATTTTTCTTTATTAACAATTGATTTTATTTCAAGGGAATTAATTTGATTATTTTCGATATCTAGCTCATTAGGTATGAAAGATTTAAAAATTTTTATTTGTTTATTGTTTTTAACAATGTTATTAAGAATATGCTCAGCCACATGAGGCTCAAAAGTTAATCTAGTATCTTTACAAACTTTAACTTGTTCTGAATTTTCTCCATATTTATTAATATAAAATTTGATTATATTTTCAGTAATTTCATTAAAAACAGGTGAACGAAATCCATTGTAAAGTCGATCCATAACTCCTAATCCATTTGAGAGTATTCCACCGAGTTGATCGTTAGACGATATTAAGGCAACTTTAAGGCCTTTACGTCCAGCAGTTACTGCTGTAGCTATCCCTGAAGGAGTTGCCCCAAATACAGCAAGATCAATATTGATTGAATTTTCAGACATTATAATAAGTTTTTATTCATTTAAAATATAATATTCGAATTATAAATCAATTATATTATTTTTCAAAAAGGGGATTGATTGATAACCCATATAGGATTTGAACCTGTGACCTTATTTTAAAAAATCATGGATAATCTCTCCATAACCCTCAGTAAAATCCATTTCAATATAATATGCGTCAAAATATTCGACAGGTTTAAAATCTGACAAATCATATACTGGAGTTGGTGAAAACTCCACTACACCATCTCCTTTACGGCTAACTCGAACTGATACATCAGTTGCAACTTTCGAACCATCAATTATTTGCATAACATCTACACCTTTCCCATCTACCTTTGGTATAACCTTAAGCCTCCAAGATGGTTGTAAATCAGGTATATCACTCATTTCAACCTTCTTATGCATAGTAGAACGTATGCTAAGGATAGAAGACTTTGCTATGCAAGTATCGGTGTACATAACTCTTTCATCCATTCCGATATCAATATCGGCAAATACTTTAGGTGTTCCATAAATCTCACGCCCTGCAGGTATACTAGACCGAGAATTCAAAAAAGCCACTGGAACAAAATATCCTGTGATTCCATTGTAGCTACACTTAACTGTTAGGTAACTTTCTTGAAATTCTCCATAGTTAGCAGACCAAGGTACGGTTAGACCGCTTGCTACACATAAACCATCCTCTGAAGGCTCGAAACAATCGGGTAAAATCCGATTTACTGCATCGATTTCTGCCCTGAAAAACACGTTATGCATACGAACTCCAATATACCTAGCTGGAGGCATTGGATAATAAGGAGAGAATGCTGGCATAGTCACGATATCGTTGATTGGAATTGACATTAGATACTCCTACTTTTTTTAAATTACTCTTTCTGTAATATTAGTTTTTATATATTTCATAAGAATATTATGAGATAAGATTCTAAGTTTATCAATTAGTTTCTAATCAGTACTGGTACCCCGTACAGGATTCGAACCTGTGACCTTATCCTTAAAAGGGATCTGCTCTACCAACTGAGCTAACGGGGCTTGCATTTAATTTTAGTACAAAATTGAAATACACCTTTTCAATTATATAATTTCAAAGTTTAGATTGTAACTTTTTATTAATACAATATATTTTATTTAATTGTTTTTATGTAATAGTATTTAAAATATTTTCATTTTCAGAAACAATTATGCTCACAACTATAAAGTTAAGTCCCTCAAATCTAACTTTTCTTTGGCACTCATGCAAGAAATGTTTTTATAATCATTATATTAATAAAATAAGAAGACCCATGGCTATGCCATTGGTAGGGAAGATGTCTTCATTATCAGAACAATGGTTTTTAGATAAAACAACTGACAGCATAGATTCCAATCTACCAAAAGGTATAGTTACAAAATCTCAACTTTCTCTTTCAGCTGAAATAGAAACAAATGAAGAATTATCAAATAAATATCTTCTTTCAGGAAAAATTGATCTATTAGTTGAGTTTGAAGATGGAAATTTTGGTATATATGATTGCAAAAATTCTTCTGGAGAATCTGATAAAAGTTGGATGTACTACACTCAATTGGCAGCATACAAATATAGTTTTGAAAAAATGGGTTTGGGACATATATCTCATTTAGGTTTAATTTATCAAATAATAGATTCTTTTGATAAAAATGAAAATTCTGATGATGTTTTCTATTTTAAAACATCACAGAAATTTGTTCATGTAGATATAAAAATGGAAAGATTTATAAAACTTTTATCGGATGTAATTCAGTGTTTGGAATCAGAAATTCCTCCACTTTCAAACAAAAAGTGTAATTATTGCATTTTTGCAGAAAAATACAATAATTTTGACTAATTTATACTTTTAAGATTTCTAATAGATTTTTTAGTACTTAAAAGATACCCTATAAACAACAAACAAATAATTGGACCTAAGGTCATTCCTAACCGTATATTAAATAACTCACCCATCCCACCAACCCAAAGACCTCCGAGAACCCCCAAACTAATGTGTATTGCCAATATCCCCATTACTCTACCCCTAATGTGTTCAGGGACTTTATGTTGTAAGATTGTCCAAATTGATAGCGTAGTAAATCCATTGAAAAAATGTCCTATAAGTGCCAGAGGAAATATGTATATTATGCTTGTAGAAAGTGAAACTAAAATAATGAATAATGAAAACATGCAAGCTGAAAGTAAGATTTTAATTCCTAAATAATTTTTTATATTAATGTTACCTGCAGTTAGTAGACCTGTTAAAGCTCCTATTCCTGCTGATGAAAACATAAATCCTAACTCTCTTGCTGTGCCGTTAAAAATGTCTATAAATGCTGGTAAAGCCTGTATATATCCAAATATAAAGAAATTTGTAAAATAAGTTACTAATATCAAGGAATAAAAAAGCTCATTATTTTTAACAAATTTTAGCCCTTCTGTAAAGAAATTTAGATGATTGCCCGTATCATTTTTTACTTTCACATTTGGCAAAAAAAATGTAGAGAAGCACATGATTAAATATCCTAGGCTGGAAAGAAAAATACCTATTGAAGATCCATATTGAACTATTAATAATCCTCCTATTGTTGGTACGATAACACTTGATCCAGCAAAGGTTGCTCCATTTAAAGTGATGCCTGATTTGAGAAATTTATTAGGGATAATTCTAGGAAAATAAGAATTTCTAGCTGGAAAATCTATGCCCAACAAAATACCTAACAGTATGCAGATCATATAAACATGGATTGGTTTTACAATTTCATTGATATCTATAAATGCTAGAAACGCTAAGGTTAATGAAAGAAAAAAAGATAACAAAAACAATATGATTCTAACATTATATTTGTCGGCAATTATACCGCCAATTAAATTAAAAAACATTATCGGTACTGCTGAAGCAGCCGCAACTATACCCAAACTGATTGCAGAACCAGATAGACGAAAAATTAGAATTGAAATAGCTACTATAATTAAACGATGTCCAAACATGGCAAATAATGACCCTAGCCAGTATATTCTAAAGTCTCTTGAGGTCAAAGCAACGAATGGATTCATATTTGCTTATGCTTTGTGTCCTCTTTTAGAAACCATGCTTGTTTTTATATCAATGAGTACAGTTCTCCCTGAAATATTTAATCCTTTTGCAGTTTCTAACGCAGGCTCTATTTCAGAAATTTTTGTTACCTGTATACCATGAGCGCCAAATGCTCGAGCAAAATCGGCATAATTTCCAGTCATAAGACCAACTCCTGATTTTTCTCGAGCAATAGGGAAGTCTGCAGGACTTCCTACTGGATATGTAGCCATTCCTCCATTATTAAATACTATAGTTGTTATCCCGATTTTTTGACGTGTTGCTGTTTCGAAATCCATTCCTGACATTCCGAAAGCACCATCTCCCATTACATTCACACAAAATTTATCGGGATGGGCTAATTTTGCTCCAATAATTAGCGGTAATCCAAAACCTAAATGAGTAGTTTTTCCCCATCCGATATAACTATGAGGCGTTGTTGCGTTAATAAATGCTACCATTTGTTCTCTTGGAGCTCCTGCGTCATGAGTTATGATACTGTTTTCTAAATTTAGACATTTATTTAATTCATTGACAATTCTATAAGGGCTTATTGGTTCTTCATCACTATTTAGAAAAGGTTTGAAATCATCATCCATTTCTTTTTTATATTTTGCTATTTCATTTCTTATTGTTGGATCATCCATTTTTGCTGTACCATACAGTTCCTGCAAGTCTTCAATTAGCAAATTGATTGTTTCTTTTGTATCACCTATTAATGAGACTTCTACTGATTCATCTTTATTAATATCGTCTACATTATCAACATTTTGAATTATAGTTTTTCCAGGTGGTATTGATTGTGCATATGAAGTCCCAGTTAAACTAGTTCCTAAAGCAAGTATAGTATCTGAGTGAGTTAAAAATTCCTTTGCTGCCAAAGTAGTGGTTTGGGATCCTGCACCTATTGATAGATCGTGTCTTTCATCAATCGCTGATTTCCCAGGCATTGTTGTAAATACAGGAGCTGATAACAATTCAGCTAAAGTTTGTAATTCTTCTGTAGCGTTAGCCATCAATACTCCCTGACCAGCCCATATCATTAGATTTTTAGAATCATGTATTATATTTGAAGCATCTTCAATTGCTTCTTTGCTAGGTCTATAAGTATGTCTCTTTGGTGAATGGTAAGAATTTTCAATTTGAACTGGCACTTCCTGAGAGCAGACATCCTGAGGCATTTCTACAACAACAGGGCCCGGTTTGCCGTTTTTCAAGTGATGAAAAGCTCTTCTCATTGCATTCGGAATATCCTCTACTTTTAGGATTGTTTCAGCGTACTTTGAAATTGGTTCATATATTCTGCTTGCCCAAAAATTTGGTTTTACGGAAATCTTATCTAGTGTAGGTGCTCCTGGCATGAATAATACTGGTATATTATCTGCATAAGCTTGAGATAATGCTCCTACTGAATTTTCTGCTCCAGCTTGTGATTGAACAAGACAAACCCCAAATTTTTGTCTGTCACTTGTCCTGCTATAACCATCAGCAGCCATTAATGCTCCTCTTTCATGTCTGAAAGCAATTACTCTAATGTCTTCTTTTGAACTGGCTTCAATTAAAGGATTACTAGGAAAACATGTTATTATTTCCGTTCCTTCTAATTTCAAAATCTTTGCTATAAGTGCGGTGCCATTCATTTATCAGGTCTCCATTTCTAAAATCTTTTATTCTAATCTTCTCATTTATTTAGCTTACAACAAATAAAGAGATTTTTGTGTTTTTATTTATTATTTATTATCGAATGAAAACTATAAACTTCCATCAATCATTAATTCAATTAATTTCGGTTTATTTGCTTTTATTGCTCTGTTAAGTTCTTTAGAAATCTCTCTGGGATCTTTAATTCTGATCGAATCTACTCCCATAGCATTTGCTATTTTGGTGTGATTAAGAACTAAAGGAAAATCCATATAAGGATATGATCCAGAAAGTTCATCTTCTTTCCTGACCAATTTTCTATAATAGTCGATGTTTACTTTAAGAATTCTATATGATTGATTATTCAATATCACAAAAATACAAGGTATATTGTCATTAGCAGCAGTCCAATACCCTTGAGCAGTCATCATTGCTGAACCATCACCAATAATTCCAATGACTTTTTTTTCTGGACTTGCACATTGAGCTCCCATAGTTGCTCCTACTCCCCATCCTATAGCTCCACCTCTTCCCGAAATCATACTATCAGAATTTTTAAATTCTAAATAATGCATCACAGCATCACTATGGCTTACTGAATCATTTATAATTATTGAATTTTTAGGAATGCTTTTTGAAAGTTCGTACATAGCTCTTTCAGGAGACATTAGTGTGTTATTCCAATTTTTTTTAGCTTTCTCATTATAAATTTCCTCATTTTCTTTTTTTATTTTTTTGATTGCTGTAATTCTATCCTTGTAATTTTTCGTCCCAGTTATAGTATCGGACAATTCAATATTTAATTGATTTAAGATAATATTCAGGTTCCCTAAACCATAGAAAATCGCAGGCTGCCTATTTCCTTGAGTAGAAGGCTTTGAATCTAATTGAATAAGTTTATTTTTCTCAGATAAAAGAATGTCTCCTTCATAAAACCAATCCTGCAATAAGTCTGCTCCGATACAAAGAATGAGATCCGACTCGGCTAAGATTGCTCTTTGATTAGAATTTCTTATGGAATGAAATCCTATCATTTGCTCATGATTAGTAGGAAAAGGAATGTTGGATCCTTCTATGAATACAGGCATCCCCGTATTCTCAGCTAGAGTTACAGCATTATCAAACCCATTATCTTCAGCAATTCTATCACCTAAAATAAGAACAGGTTTTAAAGATTTCTTGATCATCTCACTAATTTTTTTTATTTGATTGGGATCTAATCCTCCGTAATTTGGTAAAGAGGAAGGGTTTATTTCTATATCTGCAACTCCATCTAATGCGTTCGAAGAGAACCCAACAAAAACAGGTCCTTTAGGATGGGTATTAGCTTCTTGGAAAGCTCTTCTCATAACGGTGGGGACTTGATCGGGATAAGATATTTCTATACTCCATTTAGTAAAAGGTCTTGCTAATTCAGCTAAATCTCGGTTTCTTAAATTTCTTGTGTCATATGTAGCAGCAGTTACTACCATGGGAGTACCAGTTGTAAATGCATCATTCATCAAACTAAAACCATTTAATAAACCTGAATCGATATGCAAACTGAGATAAGAAGCTTTGTAATTAACCCTGGCATCCGCTTCGGCCATTCCCGCAGCTACTCCTTCTTGCAAAGTTAAAAAATATCTTAATTCTTTATGATTAACTACCTCTTCCATCATTGGGCCTTCACTAGTCCCAGGATTACCATAAATATTTTTTATACCTTCTGACTTAAGATGTTCCATTAATGCTGTTTTGCCCATCATCTTCATAATATTCCTCAATATTTCTATAAAGTTTTTTTTAATATATCCTTTTTACTTAATTTAGAAAAGATATATATATTTGAATTACATTTTTTTCATTTATATGATTGATTAATTTCTTTAATAAGAGTAGATAATTTAATATACATTCTTTTTGGAGGCAAAATGAAAATCACAGATATAAAAATTAATTTGATGGAAGGTCCAAAAACTAAAGACGCTCAACAGTTCGTTGGTGGTGCATCAAAAATTCTTCTGAGGATAGAAACTGATGAAGGACTTTTTGGAATCGCTGAAGGAGGAAGAAATTATAATTTATTCAAAGCTTATTTGGATGAAACTATAAAACCTTTACTTATAGGTATAGACCCGAGAAACCCAAAAATGATTTGGGAAATGCTTACTCATGGTACTGGCCCAGGTCTTGCAACAAAACTCCCATCACAAATAGTTGGGACAATCGATGTTGCTCTTTGGGATCTTTCTGGAAAAGCTGCAGGACTTCCTGTTTATCAACTTTTAGGTGGAGCAGCCAGAACTGAAATACCTCTTTATTGGAGTAGAGGAAGTGGATGGAGAAAAACTCCAGATGAAATGCTTTTCGACGTTAAACTGGGTTATGAAAAAGGATATAAAGCGTATAAAATTCGAATGGATTGGCGATCCTTCAGGCAAGATTCTAACCCTAAAAAAGATTTTAGCCTATTTGAAAAATGCAGAGAATTTTTACCAGATGATTGTGATTTAAGTTTTGATGCTAATTGCGGATATTCTGTTCCTACAGCGATTGAACAAGGTAAAAGATTCCAAGATTTGGGAATAGCGCACTTCGAAGAGCCTTTGCCTGAATATGATTATCCTGGTTTACGTCAGGTGGTTGATGCTTTAGAATGTTCTGTCTCAACAGGAGAGCAAGAACCAAATCCGTGGAGATTTAGAGATTTAGTTGATATAGGAAATCCAGATATTTTACAACCAGATATTTTGAATGTTGGAGGAATAACTGGGTTGCTTAAAGTTTATGAACTAGCTATTAATAGGAATAAAATAATTATGCCGCATTGCCCTCAAGCTGGAGTAAATCTGATTGGAAGTTTACATGCATATAGTACAGTAACAAATGCAGTAAGGCCACACGAATTTTCAGAAGAGTTTACGGGTCCAGTAGAAAATATAGCGAAGCTATTTAAAGAGCCTATTGTCCCAAATAATGGCTCAATAACTTTATCAGATAGACCGGGCCTAGGCTTAGAATATGATGAAAAAGAATTGATGAAAGTAATAATAATATAGGAGTGATGTAATGAAAGATTTAAAAAAAATGATAGCAGATGGAGATCAAGTGCTTGGCGCAGGTGTTAAGTATGGTTCAGGAAAAGAAGATATCGAAAAACTTTTGGATTATTATGATTATGATTTCATAAGTATCGATGGTCAACATTCACCGACAAATGAAGATTATCTTTTGAAAATATGTGAAGCAGCATATGAACTAGATAAACCAATATCTTATAGAATGGATCATAGAAGACACGCGTATCTTATTGGAAATTTACTAGATCATGGACCTACAATGATTGAAGTACCTCAATCAGAAGAAGTTGAATTAGTTAAAGAAGCACGAGATTATTTTTATTATAAACCAGAAGGAGTGAGAAGTTGGGGTGGTCCGGGTAGACCTCCTGAAGGATTGAAAGAAGTAGATCAACATACTTATCCTGCATGGTGGAACAAAACGGGAATATTAATGATTCAGATAGAAACATTGAATGCCATAAATAATATCCCAAACTTTTCGGTAGAAGGAGTAGATTGTTTTTCATGGGGGCCTGCAGATTTAAGTATTGATAGAGCTGCTCATCCTGAACATCCTTTTGCTAAAACAAACGAAACCGCTATAGAACATGCAGCTACGCTGTGTAAAGCTAATGGTAAAAAGTTATGTATCAGATCATATGATAAAACTCTTAGGAATAAATTTTTTGATTTGGGTGCTACTATCTTGATGGAAAATCCATCGATGGAAGGTAAATTGGATCCAGATCTTCCCTTTGGTTAGATATATCTTTTAGATGAAAAAGAATTATAGAAAGTAATAACAATATAGAGGAGATGTAATGAAAGACTTAAAAAAACTGATTGCAGATGGAGATCAAGTTATTGGTGGTGCTGTAATGCATGGAGCAGGAAAAGAAGATCTTGAAAAACTATTGGATTATTATGACTATGATTTCATAAGTATCGAAGCACAACATGCCCCAACAAGTGAAGATTATCTTTTGAAAGTATGTGAAGCGGCTTACGAACTAGACAAACCCATTCATTATAGAATGGATCATAGAAGACACGCGTATCTTATTGGAAATTTACTAGATCATGGACCTACAATGATTGAAGTACCTCAATCAGAAGAAGTTGAATTAGTTAAAGAAGCACGAGATTATTTTTATTATAAACCAGAAGGAGTGAGAAGTTGGGGTGGTCCGGGTAGACCTCCTGAAGGATTGAAAGAAGTAGATCAACATACTTATCCTGCATGGTGGAACAAAACGGGAATATTAATGATTCAGATAGAAACATTGAATGCCATAAATAATATCCCAAACTTTTCGGTAGAAGGAGTAGATTGTTTTTCATGGGGGCCTGCAGATTTAAGTATTGATAGAGCTGCTCATCCTGAACATCCTTTTGCTAAAACA
>JAPYUX010000001.1:252037-478038 GCA_029940375.1 Dehalococcoidia bacterium
TGCAGATTTAAGTATTGATAGAGCTGCTCATCCTGAACATCCTTTTGCTAAAACAGATGATACTGCTATAGAGCATGCAGTTTCGCTGTGTAAAGCTAATGGCAAAAAATTATGTATTAGATCATATGATAAAACTCTTAGAAATAGATTTTTTGATTTGGGTGCTAATATTTTGATGGAAGTCCCATCGATGGAAGGTACATTGGATCCAGATCTTCCATTTGGTTAGATCTATCTTTTTAATTGAGCAAAAATCATAGATAAAAAATAATTATTGGAATATTTTAGTTTTAAGGAATAAAAACTGTTGAAGGTATTCAAACCGAGTATTTTTGATTAAAAAATTTCTAGTTATAAGTTATTTGAATAAAAATACGAATTATTTATTCCATGTTTAAATGATATGAAAAAAAAGAAGAAAATTTTTTATGGCTGGTGGATTGTACTTTCAGGAGCGTTAATGAATGGACTGGGAGGGAGTTTACATTGGCAAGGTTTCACGGTATTATTTCTTCCTATTTCTCAAACATTTGGTATTACATCTGCCCAAACTTCTTTATTATTTGCTTTAGCTAGAGCAGAAAATGGACTATTGGGGCCTATTACCGGCTGGTTAATGGATAAATTCGGACCTAGACCATTAGCCATATTTGGGACAGCAATGGCGGGGATAGGTTATGTAATGCTTTCTAGAGTTGAAAACTACACTCAATTTCTCCTCATATACATCCTAGTTATTTCTATTGGAGCTACTACTAGTTTTATGCAAACTTCATTTGTTGCATTAAATGTTTGGTTTGTGAAAAAAAGAGGATTAGTTATGAGTATTAATTCGGCTGCCTTTAGGTTGGGATCTGCTATTTTAGTACCCATTTTTTCATTTTGTGTTTATAGATGGGGATGGCAAACTTCAGTTTTATGGTTTGGAATTTTCTTGTTATGCTTTATTTCACCCTTAGGTTATTTTTTTAAAAAGTCTCCTGAATCAATGGGATTACTACCAGATGGAGATGAAGTAAAGTCTGAAAATACAGATCATGCAGAAGAATTATCTGGATATAGCTGGAAAGAAGCAATTAACACATCTGTTTTTTGGTTTCTAACCTTGGGTACAGCGCTTAGAATTTCTATACATGGAGCGATTTTTGTACACATGATCCCAATGTTAGTATGGAAAGGCGTTACCCCACAAAATGCTGCGTCATATGTTGCCTTATTAGCTTTATTTGGAGTGCCAATTATTATGATAGTAGGCAGGATTAGTGATAAATATGGTCGACCCAAAATTTTAGCTATTTGTTATTTTTTATCAGCTTTATCTCTACTTTTAGTAAATGTTTCACATAAACCATTGTTTTTAATGTTGTCTTTATTATTATTGGTTGGATCTGAAGCTGGATCCGGTCTTAATTGGTCATTGGTTGGAGATTTATTTGGAAGAAAAAATTATGGTATTATCAGAGGTTTACTAGGTCCTTTTTATAATGGTGCTTTGGTTATTACTCCTGTTGCAGCTGGTTATATATTTGATAAAACTGGGTCTTATGAATTAGTCCTTTTAATGGGGGCAATAATTTACATTATGGCTTCTTTGTCTTTTTTAATTATTGGAAAATTGGGAAAAACACTTATAAGTAACAATAACTAGAAAGCGTTTATGTATATTCTTTATAAGTTTTTTTATTATAATGTATAGGTCTCTATTTTTAGAAAGTGAAATATATTGACTGCTTTACCAAAGAAAAAACATACCCGAGCAAGAAGAGGAAATAAAAGATCTCATAAAGGATTATCCAAAATTAATGGATATCTTTGTCCTGAGTGTAATGAACCTAGATTGCCTCATTCTATTTGTTCAAATTGTGGTGAATATAGAGGTAGACGTTATCATTCTGCTCCGGAACCGGTTTCAGAAGAGGCTCCTCAAAGTTAATCTAAATTCCTAATTTCTCTAGTCATACCCTCAATAGAATCTTTCGCGTCACCAAATAACATATTAGTTTTTTCTAAGAAGAATAATTCGTTTTCAACACCAGCAAACCCTGAAGCCATGGAACGTTTCAAAACTATTACAGTTTTAGCCTTATCTACATTTAGAATTGGCATACCATATATTGGAGAACTTGAATCAGTCCGTGCAGTTGGGTTGGTTACGTCGTTTGCTCCAACAACAACAGCTACATCAGTTCTGACAAACTCTGAATTTATTTCATCTAAATCTTTCAATTCATCGTAAGGAACATTTGCTTCGGCTAATAAAACATTCATATGTCCTGGCATTCTTCCTGCAACAGGATGTATGGCATATTTAACATTTGTACCTTTATCTTTTAGTAAATTTGCCAATTCATTTATTTGATGCTGCGCTTGAGCGACTGCTAAACCATAACCCGGAACAAAGATAACGCTTTCTGCATATCCTAAAATCATAGCGGCATCTTCAGTATTCAATGAATTTACGGCTCTATTTTCATCGCTGGATGATTTTGTAGATCCCTCTTCAGCACCCACTCCTCCAAGCATTACATTAGCCAAAGACCTATTCATTGCTTTAGTCATAATTCGAGTTAAAATCAATCCTGATGCTCCAACCAAAGATCCAGAAATAATTAATACTGGATTGTTGAGAACAAATCCTGCTCCAGCACCAGCAATTCCTGAATATGAATTCAATAGGGCAACTACTACAGGCATATCAGCTCCACCTATAGGTATCACTATCAATATCCCTATAATCAGTGATAAACCTATTAAGATATAGAGAAAATAAATCGAAGAAAGATTTGGGATTGACAAAGCAATAGCGAAAACAATAATTGTAGTCAATAAAATAAGATTTAAATAATTTCTCAAAGGAAGTAAAATAGGTCTACTTGAAATAATGCCTTGTAACTTACCAAAAGCGATGAAAGAACCCGTGAAGGTTACAGAACCAACAACTGTCGCAAAAGCTATAGATGCCAAAGTAAATATTCCTGTTATGGGTTCTTTTGGATACATTATTGTGTAAATTGCCACTATTGCACTTGCACCTCCTCCAAATGCGTTAAAAATAGCAACTAATTGAGGCATTGCAGTCATTTGAACATATCTAGATAATGCTAATCCTAATATTCCTCCAATGATAAAACCAAGTATGATCCACTCAAAGTTAGTGTTTGTATATTTTACAATAGTGATTATTATTGCTATTAACATTCCAATAGAAGCCAATCTATTACCATTTCTTGCAGTAGCAGGAGATGCTAATCGTTTTAGTCCTATGATGAATAAAGTAGCTGATAAAAGGTAAAAAATATTTTCTATGTTTGATGAAATTTCTAACATAATTATTCCTTGTTTTTACTTTTTTTGAACATTGCTAGCATACGATCGGTCACCATAAATCCACCTACAACATTGATTGTCGCCAATATTACCGCAAAGACAGATAATATTGTTGAAATTATGCCATTTGAATTTGATGCGATAATGATTGCTCCAACGATTACAATTCCTGATATAGCATTTGAACCTGACATTAAAGGGGTATGTAAAGTTGGAGGGACCTTTGTAATAACTTCATAACCAATAAATAAAGATAAAACAAATATAATAATTAATGGTAGTAAATCCAATTTTATACTCCTATTCTTTTCTTGCCTTTTTCAATTACCAACATTGCATCAATTATTTCATCTTGGAGGTTAATGTTCATTTTTTCATCACTGATTAACAGTTCAATAAGACTGAATATGTTTTTTGAATAAACGGTTGATGCATCAAATGCCATTTCTGAAGGTAAGTTTGATGGGCCATATACTTTAGTATCATTAACAGTAATAGTTTCTCCAAGTTTTGTACATTCGCAATTTCCTCCCAAAGGTGCAGAAACATCAACTATAATACTCCCTGGTTTCATTAATTCAACCGTTTTTTGTTCAATTAATATTGGAGCAGGACGACCTGGAATCGCAGCGGTCGAAATAACTGCATCAGATTTTATTATATATTCTTTTATAAACTCTAACTGTGATTTCTGATTTTCTTCACTTTGTTCTTTTGCATATCCACCTTTTACTTCTGAGTCTTCAGGTATCTCATCTGAAATGAACTTAGCTCCCAGAGATCTAATTTGTTCACCAGCAGCCAACCTTATATCATATCCGGTGACTTCTGCTCCTAACCTCTTAACTGTAGCGATCGCTTGTAATCCAGCTACGCCTGCTCCTAACACCAATACTTTAGCTGGTGGAATCGTCCCAGCTGCAGTCATCATTAATGGCAGATATTTGTTTAATGAATTCGCAACAATCAAGCCTGCTTTGTATCCAGCTATTGAAGCTTGTGAAGAAAGGGAATCAAGTTTTTGAGCTCTAGCTATTCTTGGGACAAATTCCATAGCTAGAAGTGACAAGTTATTCTTTTTGCAGATCTCAGTGACTTTGTTATCGGTTCTGAAGTTAGTTGTACTAATTACAAGGGAATCTTTTACATATTCATTATCTTTAGAAGAAAAAGCATTTAATGATGTTACAATATTTGTTCCATCTGAAAGTTTCAAAGAGACTGTTGCTCCAGCATCTTCATATTGCCTATTCAAAAAGCCAGCTTTTTCCCCGGCACCATCTTCTAGTACCACTGACAAGCCCATTTGTATTAATAATTTAACATCTTTAGGAACTAATGAGACCCTATTTTCTAAAGTACCTCTTTCTCTCAATATCCCAACTGTTATTTTTTCAGACACAATTTCTCCAATAAAAGGTTGATATAGTTTAGTTAAAATGAATTTACATATATATTATTTATCGAAATAGTTAATATCTCAAGCTAATATTATTATGAATTTAAAGGAGTTTATTTTATGTATTTAATAAGAAGAACCTATAAAACAAAACCTTACGAAGCTGTAAATGCTGCAAAATTGATAAAAGAACAAGCTGATTTATATACTTCTGAAGGCCATAGAACTGAATGTAGAGTTTATTATAATTCAGGCACAACACCAGGAGAACCGAATAGAGTTTATCTTGAATGGACTGCTGAAATATTTGACAGCCCAAGTAGGAAAGATAATGTTATTCCTAAAGAGATAATGGATGCTGGAGCTAAATATAGACCACTTCTAGATATAGATAATGGACCTTCCAATTGGATTGAATTTTTTCAGATATTGTAAACTTTGAGAGAAATCATGTTTTTAAGTATAGATATAGGGACATCTTCAATAAAATCTGCATTATTTAATAAAGAAGCAGAAATGGTAGAGGATTCTTTGAATTCTATCCTTCATGAACAGTCGTTTACTAAATCAGGTGGTGTTGAAGAAGATCCTCAGAAACTCTTTAATTCTATATTGGAATCGCTTTCTAGATTAAATACATATGTTTTAGAGCATAACTTTAAAATCTTGTCGGTAAGTATATCTTCCATTGTTTCAACGTTGGTTGGGTTAGATTCTAAATATGATCCAATTACTCCGGTTTATCTATACTCAGATACAAGAAATAAAGATTACCTAGAAAGCTTAACTGATGATAATGAAAATGATAGATACCAAAGAACAGGAGTTAAAAATCACACTTCGTATCAACCTTCTCGATTGTTATGGTTAAGAGAAAATTATAATCAATACCATAAAGTTAAATATTGGGTAGATTTTCCTGTTTATTTGATGTGTAAACTATTCGCTCCAAAAATGCCTTTGACTTCGTTTTCTTTGGCAAGCTGGTCAGGTCTATTTAATTTACATACAAATGATTGGGATAAACAAACACTGTTAAAGTCTAAGATATCTGAAGTTACTCTTCCTAATATAGCATCAACAAAAATGAATTTTTCTAAGTTGACAGAACCATATAATCAACAATTTCCTTCATTTGATAATATACCTTGGTTCATGCCTATAGCTGATGGTTTTGCCGCAACAATCGGATCTAATTGTATTAGTGATAAAGATGCAACTATAACAGTAGGATCTACAACCTCAATGCGTTTTATTACCGAGAAAAAAAATATTACTATTCCAGACGGATTGTGGAAATATAAATGTTATGACAACACATTTGTTATGGGAGGATCATTGACAGAAGGGGGGAACAATCTGTTGTGGTTAAGTAAAGTTTTTGATTTAGATTTTAATAATGATAAACACATTCCTGAATTGATCAAAAATTATGCCCCTGGAAATCATGGGTTAAGTGTTTTACCTTTTATATCTGGAGAAAGAGCCCCCGGCTGGAATCCAAGAGCTACAGGGTCAATTTTTGGTATAAATTTCGCAACAAATAAATATGACATTTTGATCTCTACGCTTGAATCGATTTGTTATCGATTATTGTACGTTAAAAATAAAATCAATGAAATCAATAAAAATTATGACTTTATTATTTCTGGAGGCGTAATAGACTTGATCCCTGATTACCCCCAAATGCTATCTGATGTTCTGGGTACGAAAATAATAATCAAAGATTTGAAAGAAGCAACTTTAAAAGGCGGAGCAATTTTAGCTTTAAGAACTTTAGGTTTTTGGGAATCATTTAAAGACAATAATCCAAAGACAATTAAAATATTAAAACCTAACTTAAACAAAAATAAACAACATAAAAAATTATTCAATAAACATGATAATTTTTATAATAGAACAATTGTTTAGCCGCCTCTTGGATAACTCTCATCAGAATGTGATTCAATAATTATACTTTTTATAGCATTGAAATATTGATTTTTTTCTTCTAATTTAATGTCATTTTGTGTTGATTCACTATTTTCATTGAGAATCAATATTTCAGATGCTATCTTTTCAAATAATACAGATAATTCATTTATCGTAAGTTTATTTAAATGTTCGTATTCGTCATTCATTAAACTATTTATGCCCACCAAATGCATTTCTCATTGATGACAATATTTTTCCTGCGAAAGAACTCTTTTGTCTAGAATTAAATCTTTGACTAATAGATGAATAAATACTGGGTATTGGTACAGATAAATCTATTGACTCTTTGATTGTCCATCTTCCTTCACCAGAGTCATTTACTATAGAATTATAATTATTTAATTTAGGATCTATCTTTAGTTCAGATGCTATTAAATCTAATAGCCATGATTGAATTACAGAACCAGATCTCCAGTTTTCTGTAATATCTTCAAGCTTAAATTTAAAATCAGACTTATTTTTTAATATATCCAAACCTTCTGCTATAGACTGCATCATTCCATATTCAATCCCGTTGTGAATCATTTTTACATAATGACCAGATCCAGACTCTCCTACATATAATCCACCTTTTGAATTTTTATCTGAAAGAGCCACAAATAATTCTTTTATCTCTTCATATATATTTTTTTCTCCCCCGATTGTTAAGCAAAATCCATTTTTTAATCCCCAAATACCCCCACTTGTACCACAATCAACAAAGTGAATATTGTTTTTCTTGCATTTGATAAAATTCTCTTTTGAATCTTTGTAGAAACTATTACCTCCATCTATTATGATGTCATCATTTTCTAATAAGTTATTTAATTCTTCTATTGTGCTATTTGTCACTGATCCACTGGGTAACATTAACCAAATAACTTTTTTGCCATTAAATTTACTTACTAACTCTTTGATACTCTTAGTGATTACTATATTGGAATCTATGTTGATGGAAACATTCTTGTCTACGTCGTAACAATAAACTTTAAAATTATTATTGCTGAGTTTTTCAGCTATTTGAGCACCCATTTTACCAAGCCCAATTACTGCTACTTCCATTGAAGACTCCTTTATATATAAAATTAATTAATTTCTATCTTATTGACCCTATTAGAAGAAAGGGTGTCTATATAAGATTCTAAATTAGATTTTATATTTTCTACTGCTTCATTTTCCATCATTTGTTTTGTACTCCAGGCAATTAAAGTATCTGAGAATATATCACCATTAATTGCAAAATTCTCTAACCCTATAGCCTTCGACTCTATAGGATTGTCGTTTGAGTTGATTTCTTGAATACATTTATTGTTTAAGTCATTATCAATATTAGCTAGGCCTATTAGAGTTTTATCAAATAATTCATCATCAGTTCTTCTGATCCCCCACAAGGTAGGACTTATACCTTCATTAATAAACTTTTCCATCCCTTTTATGATTGTTTCTTTTTCAAGGTGCTTTTGTGACATTTTATGACCATAAAAGACATCAATTATAAATCCTTTATTCTTTAAAATTCCAATATCAATTATATTTTTTATCCTGTCTATTGCTAATTCTTCAGCTAATTTACTTCTATTTTCATCAAAATAAATTCTAACACTGAATAAATCAGGATCGAATATTTTTAATATTTCCAACACATCTTTCGAATTTGGGATTGCAAGCCCACCTCTGTTAATATGTTCTACAGACACTACTGTATTAATATTTAGTTTCTTTGATGAAAATAAAATACTTTCACATAGGTTGGGTTCACACCAAAGATACAATTCCTGAGAAGTTTTTATTTTTTGTATACCTTGTAAAATAATATTTGCGGCTATGTTTGCTCTAAGTTTTTCTTCAGCTGATTTGGGTCTTGAAGATTCCAAATTACATGATAATACATTTGTCCTATTGTCTAAGCCAATAAATATTTTGTTTTCAGAAAGTTGTATCATTGTTTAGTATTTTAAATTGTTTCTTTAGTTCTTCTAAATTACTCTCCACAAAAAAAACTTTTCTCTTCTTTTTTTTCAAAGCTAAATAATCAGCAATGGCTTGTGTTTTAACAAACGTATTAAGAGTGTACAACGAATTCGGTATGTTTAGGTCAACGTTACCGTGTAGATTTATAAGTATATTAGTTATTTTGTGTTCGCTACCTTTAAGCATTTGCCCAGTAGAATGAAGGTATTGAGGAGCAACATTTATTGAAAGGAAGATATTTTTTTTTGATAAATTTTGTTTTAAAATTTCAAACTGGCTAGAAAAATCTATTGCTTTATTTAATCCGAAAATACAAAAATTTATTATTTTAAATTTTTCAGAAATCTTTTTTTTAATAATTCTGGATATTTTATCAATAGAATACACTTTATATTTGGAAGAATCTTTTTCATTACTTGACAATAAAATTTGGGTATTTTTTTTTGTTTGTTCAACATTCGGTTGATCAAATGGTTGGATTTTTAAAAGTGATCCAAAAATAGTAATAACATATAACCAAATATGTAATTGATAAAAAAGATTCTCAGGCCCTGAAAGTTTCACTTCCAATCTATCAGAATTTAATATGTTGATCTTATTTGAAAAATTAAGATAAGGAAAAGGTTTTTTAACATTCATTAGAGGATATATACCCGAATTGTTTTTACCCGTTGATTCTGAAATTAATTGTTCAACCCATTCTTTAACATAATTATTTTTTTCAGAATTTATACCTAATATCTTTTTCCCTTGATCAAATTGAGAAAACAGAAAGGCAATTTTAGGAATTGTAGGGTTATTTTTAGAAACTAGTCTACATTCTTTGTTTGCTAAATTGATTTGATTAATAATACTCTTTACATTTAACCCTCCTAATATAAAAGGTATAATTCCAAAATATGTACACAAACCAAATCTTCCTGCTATTTTTTTTGGAGTGATGAAAGTGTTTTTTTTATCAAACCTACTGTCGTAATCATCTGATATGAAATAAATATCTTCATAATTTTTATTACCTAATATCGAATTTAAAATAAATGTCTCAGCAGTTTTGCCAGATTTTGAGCAAACAATAATAGCACTTTCTTGTTCATTAGAAATTTTTTGGATGAATTTTATTCTTTCGCTTTCAAAACTGTCTAAATAAAAGATTTTTTTTGGAAAATAAAATGAAGCAATTTTAGCTAAACTAATTGCACCTCCCATGCCTATGAAAATGTATTTTTTGTAAGATTTAAAACTTTTCTCAATCATATCAAAATTTGCAATATTTAGATCATCCATCCAAGCTAATGGAAATTCTTTGTAAGATTTGAAAGAGCCTTTATTAAAAATTTTTTCAGGTGAATTGAATAATTTTTCAATTAATTGTTGTTCCAAAATTAATGATTCAATTTCAGAAATAGTCATCTTATTTTTTTTTGATTGATTTCATTTTTTTATTTACTGTCTCTAATACAGAACTGTAAGAATCTTGAAACAGTTTTATTCCATTTGATAATAATTCCTGAGTAATGAGATTCAGATCAAGAATTTTATCTAATTCTTCCATAATTTCAGAATATGTTTCTGAGATTTTTAATTTATTTATTTCAAAATCTTGCTTTTTCAATAAATCATTTATTGTCTCTAAAGGTAAAGTGTTTATTGTTCCTGATATTGGTAAATTTTCACAATAATAAGCAGGATCTAAATCCTCAGCTTTCACACTAGTTGAAGCCCATAAAAGTTTCTGATAATTGTTTTTCATTATTTTTTTAGAGTTTAAATAATGTTCAAATGCCTTGAAAGAATTTGCAATTCCAATTTTATGAAAGAGTTTATTTGAATTTTCTAAATTCATATCAACAGCGGTATCTATTCTGCTGATAAAGAATGAAGCAACAGATTTAGAGGAAGTATTTGTTTTTTGAGATTGTAAAAAAGCTTGAAGGCATTTTATGTATGAATCAAAAGAGAATAATAATGTTACATTTATATTTATCCCACTTTCTAACAAATGCTGTATTGCTGGAAACCCAAAATCAGTTCCTGGAATTTTTATCATCAGGTTTTCTCTGTTTACTCTATTCCATAATCTCTTTGCTTCATTTATTGTTTCTTCTGTATTATTAGCTAGAAAAGGATCTACTTCTAGTGAAACAAAACCATCAGTTCCTTCAGATTGTTTGTAAATTTTAAATAATAGATCAGAGGCCCTTTGAATATCTCGTATAGCTAATTCTTCAAATACGCCTTTTGGATCAGAAATATTATTAGAAATTTCTCTAATTGTTTTATCATAGACTTCTGAAGAGGATATGGCTTTATCAAAAATAGAAGGATTACTTGTAATGCCTGTTATTCCTAAATCTATAATCTTAGACAAATCTCCTGAGTCTAACATCTGTTTACTTATTGAATCTAACCAAATGGATTGATGATTTGATATTAATTTTTTTATGTTTGACATTTATGAAAAATTATTTTTTTCTATTTGTTGAAGTTTTTCTTTTCTTCTTTGAAATCTTTTCTCTGGTTTATATTCTGCATTTATGAATGCTTCGACAATTTTATTGGCTAATTCTTCACCAATAATCCTACCACCTAAACATAGTACATTCATATCATCATGTTCTACACCCTGAGCAGCTGAGTATGTATCATGACAAATCGCAGCTCTTACGTTTATGAACTTGTTTGCAACAACTGATGCTCCAACCCCAGAACCACATAATACTATACCTCTATCATAGATCCCTTGACTTATAGCTTCTGCTACATTTTTGGTTGTATCTGGATAATCATCATCGGGAAAATATTCTTTCGAACCTAAATCTTTAACTTCATATCCAAAATTATTCAAAAGATTTATTATTTTGTTTTTTAATTCATAACCACCGTGGTCTGAACTGATACAAATTTTTACCATGTTAATTATTTTATAGAATTTTTTATGATTTTTTTTGTTTTATCAATTATTCTATCTGTTGAGAAGCCGAATTTATCAAGTACTTCACTTCCTTTTGCTGATTTCCCAAAAGTATCTATTGATATTATTGTATCGTTGTTTCGGGTATATTTTTGCCATCCCAAACCAATTCCTGCTTCAATAGAAATAATCAATTTGGATTTTTTTGAAATAATTTCCTCTTGATATTCTTTATTTTGTTCATCAAAAATTTCCCAACAAGGCATAGAAACTACCCGTATTTTATACTGAGTGGCAAAATGTTTTGCAGCTTCTATGGTGGGTGCTACTTCTGAACCAGTAGATATAAATGTAATTTCTGGGGTACTGTCTGAATTTTTATAACAAATATATGCCCCCCTTAAGAAATCTCTTTCCTTAAGTCGTATTTTGGTAATTGATTCAAGACTTGGGACTGCTTGTCTAGATAAAATCATTGCTGAAGGATTTGATCTATTTGTTATTGCTGCCTTCCAAGATAACAAAGTTTCTTTTCTATCAGCTGGCCTGAAAACTTTCAAGTCAGGTATTCCTCTTAGACTCATAAGTTGCGAAATTGGTTGATGAGTTGGTCCGTCTTCACCTAATCCTATTGAATCATGAGTAAGTATCCAAATGCTATTAAGTCCGGACAATGCACTAAGTCTTATAGAGCCTCTCATATAATCAGAAAAAATTAAAAAAGTGCCTCCAAAAGGAATAAAAGATCCATGTGCAGATATGCCATTTATTATCCCTCCCATTCCATGTTCCCTAACTCCAAATTTTATATTTCTACCAGTCGGTAATTTTTTGGAGAAATTTCCAGAATCGTTAATATTTGTATTTGTAGAAGTTGTAAGATCTGCAGATCCTCCCAATAGATTTAATAAGCTTTTTGACAACATATTTATTGCCAACCCTGATGATGCTCTGGTAGCTTCTGGTTCATTATTTTCTTTTATAACTTCATCTAATTCTTTAGCCCATCCAGTGGGCAATTTATTATTCATAAGTAAATTTAATTCTTTATATAAATCAGGGTGTTTTGCTTTATATTCAGAGATTTCATTATTCCAATTATTTTCCAGAATTTCTCCTTCTTTCCTTATGGTGCTCATATGTTCGACAACTTCATTTGGAATTTCAAATGCTTTATATTTCCAATTTAATTTTTTTCTTGTTAATTCAGTTTCATTTTCTCCTAAAGGTTCCCCATGTGCTGTTTCTTTACCAGATTTATTAGGAGATCCATACCCTATTGTAGTATTAGCAATTATAAGGCTAGGTTGATTTAAATTATTTTTTGCTTTTGTAATTGAGGTTTCTATTGCTTTAATGTCATTTCCATCTATATTTTCTATTACCTCCCAACCATAAGCCAGAAACCTTTGCGCAACGTTTTCTGTAAAAGCTAAATCGTTTGAACCATCTATTGTTATATTGTTTGAATCATAAATGTAAATGAGTTTACCTAATCTAAGTGTTCCTGCTAATGAAGCGGCTTCAGATGAAATCCCTTCTTGAAGGTCTCCATCTCCTACTATTGAATATATGTAATGATTGATTATTTTAGAATCGAGATTAAATTTAGAGGATAAAATTTTTTCAGAAATTGCCATTCCTACACCGTTTGCAAATCCTTGTCCAAGAGGACCGGTTGTTACTTCTATGCCCATTGAAGGATTGATTTCAGGATGTCCGGGTGTTTTGGAATTCATTTGTCTGAAACTTTTCAAATCATCTATAGAATATTTGTATCCTGATAAAAAAAGAGCTGAATATAATAGTGCAGAAGCATGACCTATAGATAAAATAAATCTATCTCTATTAAAAAACAAAGGGTTTTTTGGGTTATGTCTCATCATTTTTTTGAAGAGTACATATGCTATCCCTGCAACACCCATTGGAGCTCCGGGATGGCCTGAATTAGCTTGGTTAACCTGGTCTATTGATAAAAACCTTAATGTATTTATTGTTTTTGAAACTATATCCATATTATTAAAGTTCTGAATTTGAGGTTGTTTCCAACTCTATTGTATATAAGCGATGTAAAAATAAAAGACTAGAAACAAATATATATATAATAAAAATCTATAATCGAACTTAATAAATTAAAAGTAAGTCTTTGAGTAAGTTTTCATTTTGATCGAGTATAAAGATTTATCTGAAGTTATGTACAGTTGATCATAATTTTTACCACCAAAACATAAGTTTGCCGTTCTTTGCTCAGGGAGTTGTATTTTAGCTAATAAATCACCCTTTGGGGAAAATATATGAACTCCATCCCAAGCAGATGAAAAAACATTACCGTTCACATCTACCTTTATTCCATCAGGGGAACCTGGTCTGGGTTTAGCAAATTGTTTTTTGTTTGAAATTTTATTGTTTGTAACTTTAAAAGAATAAATCAAACCAGTTTCTCCAGTATCTGTTACATATAAAGTTTTTTCATCAGGTGAAAAAGCTATCCCATTTGGGCCTTCTATTTCCGATGTCATTAAGTGAGTTTTGTTATTATTGTCTATCATGTAAACTCCATTAAATCCTAATTCACTAGGAGACTGATAGCCTTCAAAATTGGTTTTTATTCCATATTGAGGATCTGTAAACCAAATTGTTCCATCTGATTTAGTTATAAGATCGTTGGGAGAATTTAATTTCTTCCCATCATATTTATTAGAAATTATATTCACTTCTCCATATTTATTGGTTTTGCTAATAGCTCTCCTACCATGTTCTGCTGAAATGAGATTTCCTTCTAAATCAGTTGAATTTCCATTTGAGAAATTAGATGGGTATCTGAACACACCAGTTGAACCATTTCTTGTATCGTAATAAAGCATTCTATTAAATGGGATGTCTGACCAAACTAATATTTCTTTACTTTTAAGATAAACAGGTCCTTCGGCCCATAAACATCCTACAAATAATTGTTTAATTTCTTTTTTTTGAATAAACAAGTTCTCAGCATCTTTTCTGAATATCTGGACTTCTTTTTTTAAATCATCTTCATTTCGGAATATTTTGACCACAAATATTATCCGTTAGTATTTTTTTTCTTAAAAAGATGTTTTCTTAAATCTCTTGGAGGAAGTTGAATTTCGTTCACTTGTTCTACGTTAGATAATCTAGAGCAAACCCATTTTGTAAATTCAGAATCTGAACCAATCTTAGTCCTTTTATTAGTATCGTAACTAAAAATGTTTTTATAATCGACATTACTATTAACTACTGTGCGTTTCAAATTGTCTTGTCTATGAGCTAGTAATTTATAAATTAACTCATCTGACCAATTCGAATTTGAATGTCCCCACAAATCATCAATAAACAAATATTCTATATTTTTACATCTTTCGTACAGAACTCCATTCCCTTGATTATTTGTGTAACTATTTCTGACATTTTCTAACAGGTTTGAGATTTTTATAAAAAAGATCTCTTTACCTTTTTTTATCAATTCATTAGCTATCGCAGAAGAAAGATAACTTTTGCCTGATCCTTGAACACCATAAATAAATAGCCACATTGGATTGGATTTATTGATGAAATCATTAGTTATTTCAATCATACTTTTTATGGGGAACTTTTTGTCATTTTCATAAGCGTTAAAGACTGTTTTTAAATCAGATTTTTTGTGTATTTCTTCAATGCCAGACTTTATGATTGCTATATTTTTAGATTTAAACTCAATGTTTTCAACTAAATTAGGATCTGAAAATTTCATCTGAAATCTATCATTGAAATCAAATATAGATTTATTCAAGACTATTACCGTTGGCAATTTTCTGTTGTATCGATAGGTAAATAAATAATCAATTTTTTCTTCCACCCAATTAGA
This sequence comes from Dehalococcoidia bacterium, assembly GCA_029940375.1. Taxonomy (GTDB): domain Bacteria; phylum Chloroflexota; class Dehalococcoidia; order Lucifugimonadales; family Lucifugimonadaceae; genus TMED-70. The sequence continues at coordinate 267,458 of JAPYUX010000001.1, forward strand.
ATTAATTTGCGTCCCAAAATCATCTATTATTAAAAATGGTGAATCGATTAAAATATTATAAGAATCTTCATTGTTTGTTGAAATTGTTGATCTAATCTCTTCAATGACATTTTGCATCGACTTAAACGTAACTGGTTTGTTCTCCTTCACGCAAGCGTGTGCTATCCCTAATGCTATATGTGTTTTTCCAGTACCAGATGGTCCAGTTATTATTAACCATCCTCTTGGATCTTCTGAATAAAGTTTTGCTAATTCTAAATTTTTTGATAAATTACGCCCATCTGAAACACCTACACTTCCATCTGTTCTAAAATTATCAAAGGTAAACTCTTTTAATTTATCAAGACCAAAAAGTCTCAACTTTAACAAATAATCTAAATTGTGATTTTTTTCATTTTGACATTCACAAGGTATTGCATTCCGACGAGTATTTGCTTCATCTCCATCATCTAAGATCCATCTTGCACCATTACACACGAGACATTCATTATCTAAATTTTCAACATTATGTTTAAAATTTGGGTCAAATTTTTCTTTATTTATTCTGTGTATGATTTCACTTAAGCTTTCCACTATTTTATCCTTCAGCCATGGCTTGTTTATTTACTGAATCGATTGTTATAAACCTTCCTATCGAATCGTCAACGCCTAAGGGAATTGTATCAGTTGGACCATTTCTGTGTTTTGCTATAATTATTTCTGCCTGGCCTTCTGGATATGGAATTCCAGGATTGTTTTTCATCCAATCTTCACGAGTAGTAAATTTTTCTTCTCTATGGATAAACATAACAACATCAGCATCTTGTTCAATTGAACCAGATTCTCGTAAATCAGATAATAGTGGTCTGTGTGATTGCCTGTGTTCAATTGCCCTTGATAATTGAGAAATAGCAATTACCGGAACTTTTAAATCTCGAGCCATTGCTTTGATTTGACGAGATATTTCTGAAACTTCTTGTGCTCTATTTGTATCTCTATTGCCTTTATTTGTAGTAACAAGTTGCATGTAGTCTATGACAATAAAATCTAAACCATATTCTAATTGTAATCTTCTTGCTTTCCCTCTCATTTCTGCTACTGCTTGTATTGGTGAATCATCAATAAAAATTGATAAATCAGAGAGTCTTCCAATTGCATCAACTAGTCTATTTTCATCTGAGCTACTTAATCTCCGCATTCTTAAGGAATGCATATTGATTCTACCTTGAGTTGAAAGCATCCTTGTGGCAATTTGTTCTCTTCCCATTTCCAAAGAGAATATTGCTACATTATTATTGTTAGTAGCTGCATTGATAGCAACATTTAGAGCAAACATAGACTTTCCAACCGATGGGCGAGCAGCTATGACGATCATATCAGATCTTTGAAATCCACCTAAAAGATCATCTAATAAATGAAAACCTGAATCAATAGGTTGATTCTCAGCATCAGACAAGTCAGTTGATGAGCTCTCTAGATAAGGTGTGAGAGTTTCTCTTAAAGGAACAAAATCTCGGCTTGGTTGATCACTTCTTATGTTATAAATTATATCTTCTGCTCTGTTTAAAGCGTTTTCAATGTCAGGGTTATTGTCAAATCCAATATCTGAAATATCTTCAGCTGCAGTAATTAAAGTTCTCATTGTTGCTGTTCTTCTTACCAAATTAGCATAATGTTTGATGTGCAAAGATGTAGGTACTACATTTATAACTTTTGCTAGATATGCTCTACCGCCAACTGTTTCCAATTTGTCAAGAGTTTCTAATTCATGAGCAATTGTGATCTGATTTATCGGTTGTTGTCTTGTGAATAACTCTTTTGCTATTTCAAAAACTAGCCTATTTGCTTCCATATAAAAATGTTGAGGTTCTAATATTGAAGCTATTTTAGAGAACCCCAAATCATCAATAAGCAATGAACCTATTACAGATTCCTCTGCGGACAAATCATGAGGGAAAAGTCTATCTGATAAAACCATATTTAAAATTTAATTATTTTTTACTGTGTATCTGATTTATTATCTTCATTTTCATGTAATTCAGAAGTGGTTTTATCGTCTTTTTTTTCTTTTATTGAATTATCTTTATTTATATTTTCTTTTTCTTCTAATTTTTTTAATTTTTCTTGTTCGATTTTATGTTCTTCTATCAGCATTTTAGATTCTTCATCTGGGACTACATCTATTTCTAAATCAATTTCAACTTCTTCAACAAATTTTGCTTTTATTTTATAGTTTCCTATAGTACGAATTGGTTCCTGTATATTAAAATATCTTCTATTCATAGGTTTACTAATTAATATCTCAGTATGATCAGAAATTATCGATGGAGTTATCGATCCATATAATCTACCTGTAGGTCCTGTTCTTACTTCAATTTTGATTGATGATTGTTGTAAAATTTCAGCTATTTCATTCCAATCCTTAGTTTCATCTGCTCTTCGAACTTCAGCTTCACCCCTGAGTTTTGTTGCTCTTTGTAATGCTTCTTCAGTAGCCAAAACGGCTAGACCATTAGGGATTAAGTAATTTCTAGCAAATCCTGGCTTTACGCTTTTTACATCTCCTGCTCGGGCTGTTGGTAATAAGTCTTTTAAAAACAAAATATTCATTTTTTGATTATCCTCCAGTCACATTTACTTAACACTGTTAAAATTTGCTAATATTAATTTCAAAGTATAATGTGATAACAAAATTATTTTATATATTTAAATGATAACTTAATTCAGGAGTGAATAATGCAATTTGATGAAATCCTAAAAGAGACTAAATATACAAAATCAAATAAGCCCAATTTGAAAGATTATGAAAACGCATACAATTCCTTTGATTGGAATATCGATGGTTATTCACGATTGGAATGGCTTAAAGATGGTGGTTTAAACAACGCTTATGAATCAATTGACAAGCATGTTGCTAAAGGATTTGGTGATAAATTATCCATGATTTGGATAGGTAAAAATGGTGAAGAAGAAAAATATACTTACGCAGATTTTAAAGAAGAATCCGATAAGTTTGCTCAAGTAATGATCAATTTAGGAATAGAAAAAGGTGATCGAGTGTTCATCTTTATGGATAGATTGCCAGAATTGTATTTCGCAGCCATGGGTATACTCAAAGCAGGAGGCATAATTGCTCCATTATTTTCTGCTTTTGGACCAGATCCTGTCAAAGATAGGATGCTAGATGCAGGAGCTACTTATTTGATAACCTCTCCAGATTTAAGAAATAAAATAAGCTCAATCATACCTGATATCAAAACCCTGAAAAATATAATTGTTATCAATAAAGATAATCGCCACAAGGAATCTATCGTCAAAGGAGATTTAGATTATTATGAATTGATGAAAAGAGTGAAATCATCTGAATTTACCGTTGTAAATACTTCACAATATGATTTTGCAATAATGCATTATACTTCAGGTTCTACAGGGAAACCCAAGGGAGTTTTGCACAGACACCAAGCTGTTGTTCAACAATTGCTCACTGGGCATTGGGCATTAGATTTAAGACCTGGAGATATGTATTTTTGTACAGCAGATCCCGGATGGGTAACAGGTACATCTTATGGAATGATTGCTCCTTGGACAAATGGAGTTACTCAAATAATTTATGAGGGAGGATTCGGAGCTTCTGCTTGGTATGAAATCATTGAAAAATACAAAGTTGATGTTTGGTATACAGCTCCAACAGCTATAAGATTGCTTATGAGAGCAGGAGAAGACGTAGTAAAAAAATATGATCTTACCTCTCTTCGTTTCATTGGTTCAGTTGGGGAGCCATTAAATCCAGAAGCAGTTGTATGGGGTAATAGAAATTATAAAATGCCTATTCATGATAATTGGTGGCAAACAGAAACGGGAGCTATAATGTGTGCTAATTTTTCTTCCAATAAAATAAAACCTGGATCAATGGGTAAGCCATTTCCAGGTGTAACCATGGGTATTTTAGATGATGAATATAATGAAATTAAAACTGATAAAAGCGGGATTTTAGCAGTTCGACCTGGCTGGCCTTCTCAAATGTATGCGTATTGGCAACAAGATGAAATGTATAATTCTAGATTTAAAAAAGGATGGTACATAACTGGAGATCAAGCTTCTTGTGACAAAGAGGGATATTTTTGGTTTCAAGGAAGGGCAGATGATGTTATTAATACAGCCGGTCATCTGGTTGGGCCATTTGAAGTTGAAAGTGCATTAATTGAACATCCAGCTGTAGCAGAAGCTGGAGTGATAGGTAAACCTGATCCCATAGCTATGGAAATAGTCAAAGCTTTTGTTACTTTAAATACTGATTATGAACAATCAAATGATTTAAGAAGAGAATTGATTAGATTTGCCAGAGAAAAATTATCTGCTGGAATTGCACCTCGAGAAATAGATTTTCTTGATACTATGCCAAAAACACGATCAGGTAAAATAATGAGAAGGCTTTTAAAAGCTCGTGAACTGGGAGAGCCGGAAGGTGATATTTCAACCTTAGAAGATGATTAAATAATTAAAGAAAGAAATCATGACAACATCACAATGGGGATCAATATACAAAGATTTAGGTATAAAACCAATAATCAATGCTACGGGGAGCGTTACAGCCTTGGGTGGTTCGATAATTGCGGATGAAGTTAGAGCAGCTATGGAAATGTCTAACGATGTTTATGTTCCTATGTCTGAATTAGAACAAAAAGCTGGAGCTGAAATTGCTAGAATTTTAGATGTGCCGGCTGCATATATTACATCTGGTGCTGGTTCAGCATTAACCCTCGCAGCAGCAGCGTTTATGGCTGGCTCAGATGACGAGAAAATTCAACAACTTCCAAATACTGATGGAATGCCAAATAAAATTTTGATTCAAAAGAGGCAAAGATATTGGTATGATCGATGTATGGAATTTTCAGGAGGTCAATTGTTAGAGGTGGGAAATGAAGAAGGAACTTCTGCAGATCAACTTATTAATGCAATAAACGAAAATACAGCTTGTGTTCATTACCCTGTTTATGAACAAAACGAAATTGATGAGAAAGTTTTGTCTTTAGAAGAAGTTATAGAAATAACACATTCAAAAAACAAATTCGTTTCTGTCGATGCAGCAGGTCAAATTTATCCACTAGAGAATTTTGGAAAATATGTTAAGATGGGTGCAGATTTTCAATGTATAGCTGCAAAATATATGGGGGCTCCCCATTCAACAGGATTAGCTCTAGGAAGTGAAGAGATCATTGATGCTATATCTCGACATTCATTCATTGGCTATGAAAGTAGAAGAATACGAGGTATTGGCAGACCTCATAAAATAGATAGACAAGAAATCATTGGTGTAGTTGTAGCTGTGAAAAGATGGCTAAGTATGAATCATGAAGAAAGACTAGCTAAAGCGGAAACACAAACCAATACAATATTTAACAAAATAAAGAATATTGATGGAGTACAAGTAAAAACCATTAATAATATTATTGGTCATCAACCCTTCGGTTTGTCTTTTGATATTGATGAATCAAAGTTTGGAATTGATAATGAAGCTTTTGTTGAGTTGCTTAAAAATAACGAACCCTCCATCTGGACACGAGTTCCTGAGGGAGAAAAATCGATTGTTATACATGTTTTCGGAATGAATTCAAATGAAGCAGAAATCGTAGGAAATTCAATATTCAAAATTCTAAAGGAAATTAAATGAAGACAATTTCTTTATTGAGTCCTGGAGACATGGGCTCTAACATCGCTAGATTTTTAATTGATGGAGGTTACGAGATTATTTCACCACTTGATGAAAGATCAGAATCAACTAAACAAAGAGCTAAAAAAATTGGTATTAAAAATTGTTATACTTTAGAAAATGCAGTTAATAATTCACAATTGTTGATTTCAATTTTGGTACCTAGTGAAGCATTAGGTTTATCTGAGAAATTGGCAAAATTGGACACTAAAACAAAAAATTCTATCTTATTTGCGGACTTGAATGCAATTGCACCGAATACCACAATCAAGATGGAAGATAATTTAAAAAACACTAAAATTACTTTTGTTGATGGTGGGATTATTGGTGGACCACCAAAAGGTACTAATTTCCCTAGAATATACTTATCAGGTAGTAATTCTTACAAGTTGGATGAATTAAATAATAAAGGAATGGAAATTATAGATATGGGAGGTAACATTGGAGATGCTTCAGCGATTAAAATGGCTTATGCATCAATTACAAAAGGATATTCTTCTCTACTATTAGGTGCTATGTTTTTGGCGATAAAATCAAATAATTATGATTTACTGATTAAAGAAATAGAATCTTCTCAACCTAACGTTTTTAAAGATTTGAATAATTTAAGCTCTATTCCATCAAAAGCGCATAGATGGATTGGTGAAATGTATGAAATTTCTAAAACTTATGAAGAATATGAATTGTCTGGTTCATTTCATGAGGCATCAGCGACTATTTATGAAGAAGTTTCTAATTCTTTTTTGGGAAAAAACAGAGCCTCGAGTAACCAAATAAATTTTAAAGGGAAAGAATTTTTTAAAAAATTAATGAGAGGATAATTCTGTTATTATTCCATTAATGTTTTTTGCTAATAAACTAAATTCTTCTTGCGATTTTGGATTATTTATTACAGTTGGTTCATATGAAGAAGAATAATCACCTAACAATGAAATTTCGCTCAATACAGGTAAATTAAGTTCTTCAGCCATTTCAATAGCAGCGCCTTTTCCAAAAATCCCTCCTGTCATATTTTCAACAACACCAAAGACTTTCAAATTTAATTTTTTTATCATATTTATTGATCTTTTGGCATCTAATGCTGCCAATTCTTGAGGAGTTGATACAATTATAAAACCATCTAAGTTAAGTGTTTGCATAACAGTCAAAGGGGCATCAGAAGTACCAGGAGGTAAGTCACATAATAAATAATCTATATCATTCCAGTTTGTTCTAGAAATAAATTGGTTTATGGCATTATGAATCATTGGACCTCGCCATATTATTGCCTCATCTTCATTCTCTTGAAAAAACCCCATTGACATAACTGACACACCATACTTATTGGGTGGTATCATTTTTCCTTCTGAATCGGCTTGAGGCCTTTCGGAAATTTTTAGTACTCTAGTGACATTAGGACAATCTATATCACAATCAAGAATTCCTACTTTTTTACCTTGTTTTGCTAAAATAATGGCGAGATTAGTTGTTATTGTAGTTTTTCCAACGCCTCCTTTACCAGAATAAATGCCTATTTTGTATGAGATAGAATTTAGAGATTTGGAAATTTCTTGTTTTTCTTTAAATTGCTCTCGAACTTGTTCTAAACGTGCTTCCTCAGCGGGTGTAAGTTTTCTTGGTTCAGCCATCTAATCTATACCTAGAAGTCGTTTTCCATCTTCAGTTATTAAGTCTGGGTTCCATGGAGGCTCAAAAACTAAATCTACAACTACATCTTCAACATCTTCAATTTCCGCTATTCTCCATTCAGCTTGTTGAGCAATATATGGTCCCATTCCACAACCCTGAGCGGTAAGAGTCATTTCCACATGGACTTCATTATCTTCAACGTCGACATTATAAACTAATCCCAAATCTACCACGTTTACAGGGATTTCAGGATCGTAGACTTCCTTTAATGCTTCCATCACATCATCTTTTGTTAATTTATTCATGTTTGACTCCTTGATAAATATTATATAATAAAAAATTTTATAGTTAAGTTGATTTACTCACAATATTTTTCCTCAATTCACTTATTTGATCTCTTATTATGGCTGCTTTTTCAAATTCTAAAGATTTAGCTGAATTTTTCATTTCTTTTTCTAATTCTTTTATTAATTTAGTTATTTGTTTTGGCGTATAATCTTCTTTTATTTCTACAATATCTTCTCCTGGTTGATGTTCCTTTATTCTAGAAGTTATATCTTTGACTTCTTTTACTATTTTTTTAGGTATTATATTGTTCTTTGTATTATGATCTTTTTGTAATTCCCTTCTTCGATATGTCTCAGATATGGCAAAATCCATAGACTTTGTTATTTTGTCCGCATACATTATCACTTTTCCCTCATCATGCCTAGCAGCTCTTCCGATGGTTTGAATTAATGACGTAGAAGATCTAAGGTATCCCTCTTTATCTGCATCTAAAATTGCAACTAATGACACTTCAGGTAAGTCTAATCCTTCTCTTAAAAGATTTATGCCGACTACTACATCATACGTACCCAAACGAAGGTCTCTTAAAATCTCAATTCTTTCTATTGTGTTTATTTCTGAGTGAAGATAATGGACTTTAATACCCATCTCTCTTATATATTCTGACAATTCCTCTGACATTTTTTTTGTTAGAGTTGTAACCAAACATCTTTGCTTTTTATCAATATTATTTTGTATTCTATTTATTAAATTATCTATTTGATTTTTTGTTGGTTCTACAATTATTTCGGGATCTAACAAACCTGTTGGTCTAATTATTTGCTCAACCCTATCTTGCTGCTCATTATTTTCGTAATTCCCTGGTGTAGCTGAAACGAAAACAGTTTGAGGTATTTTATTTTCAAATTCCCCGAAATTTAAGGGTCTGTTATCTTTAGCTGAAGGAAGTCTAAACCCATGCTCAACCAACGTTGTTTTTCTTGAAAAATCTCCTTTATACATTCCATTTATTTGAGGTATAGTTATATGAGATTCATCTATAAAAACCATATAATCCTCATCGAAATAATCCAATAGTGTCCAAGGTGCGCTCCCGGGCTCCCTTCTCCCTAAATGTAATGAATAATTTTCTACACCAGGACAAGACCCCGTTTCACGAAGCATTTCCAAATCGTAATTTGTTCTTTCACGTAATCTTTGTGCTTCTAATAATTTGCCATTTTTTTCTAATTCATCTAATCTGATTGATAATTCATTTTCTATGTCTTCTATTGCTTCTTTTAAACTTTCTTCAGGAGTAACAAAATGTTTACTTGGATAAATAGAAATATTTTCCATATCTCTGAGTTTGTTTTTTGTTAAAACATCTACTTCTGTAATTGTTTCTATTTCATTTCCATACAATTCTATTCTGATTGAAAACTCTTCATAGGAAGGCATTATTTCAACTATATCCCCCTTGATTGAAAAAGTACCTCTTTTGCTTTCATAATCATCACGCATGAAATACATTGAAATAAGCTTTTTAGATAAATCGCTTGATTTAATTTCGTCCCCAACTTTTAAATCAACTGAAATTGACTTGTATTCTTTAGGAGATCCTAGACCGTAAATACAAGATACCGAAGCAACGATAATTGTGTCTTTCCTTGTTAAAACAGATCTGGTCGATGCATGTCTAAGTCTGTCTATTTCATCATTGATATCAGATTCTTTTTCAATATAAGTATCTGTTCTTGGTAAATATGCTTCTGGTTGATAATAATCATAGTATGAAACGAAATATTGAACAGAATTATGAGGAAAAAATTCTTGAAGTTCACTAGCCAACTGAGCAGCTAAAGTTTTATTATGAGCTATTACTAGAGTTGGTCTTTGCACACTTTCTATAATTCCAGCCATTGTGTAAGTTTTTCCTGAACCAGTGACTCCCATTAAAGTTTGAAATCTCAAACCATTTTTTAAACCATCAACTAATTTTGAGATAGCTTTTGGTTGATCTCCAGTATGCTTAAAAGGTGAAACAATTTTGAATTTATTATCTTTATTAATAGAATTTCCTTTTTTTACATATAAAAATTATTTCATTTGAATTTTCGTCATATTGACTCTTATGATAATCTCCGAAAATATCAATTATTTCTAACCCGATTTCATCGGTAATTCTAATTACATCTTCAATATAAAGAAAATTTTCTATAGAAAACAATTCTACAGATAAATCGTTTACTTTTAATTTTAGATAATTTTTATGTATTCTTTTTTTATAATCAACTTCACTTTTACTAAATATTTCATAACTTTGCTTATTCAGTATTTTTTTTACTACAGAAGAATATTTTTCAGCAGGTTTATAAAGGTTAGGATTGTGCAAATCAAAAATTAACAAACCATCTTTTTTTAGATGTTTGGATCCAATGCATAAGGCTTTAGTTTGATTATTTTCTGTCCCAGCATTCATTAAGGAATACGATGGATATATAACTAGATCATGTAGTTTATTGTTCATAGTATTATTCTTTTCTCTTATATCCAACTTTTTCATATCATCTTTGATTAAAGTAATTATTCCTTTTAATGGTTGTTTTGTCTTTATATTTGATTCACAAACATTTAGCATATCTTGGCTATCATCAACTCCAATCCAATTTACTTTATTTTGAAGGCAACTTAAAGAAACTCTGCCAGTTCCTATACCCATTTCTAGGATCTGTTTTGTTTTTGGAGTCATAAAAGATTTATAGAAATCAAGGTCATTTGTAGGAATCAAATTGTAAATTATATCGTACCATTTTGACCATTCTTTGTAATTAGTTTTAGTTTGGCTCATTTTATAAATCATTTGGGTTTACTTTATAAATTATTTATATATAAGTTAATAAAAGTTTAATGCTTAATAATTGTAATACTAAGTTAATTATATGAAATTATCATCAAGACAATCTAGATTGGGTACAGAAACCGCTTTTGAAACTTTAGCAAAAGCGAAAAAGCTTGAAGCTGAAGGGAAAAATATAGTGCATCTAGAAATAGGTGAACCTGATTTTGATAGCCCTTCATATGTTATTGATGCAGCTAAAGAAGCTTTAGATCAAGGATTTACTCATTATGGCCCCTCAGCTGGTCAACCAGAACTAAGAAATGCTATTGCTATTCATCAAGGAGAATTTAATGGATATTCAATTTCACCGGAAAACGTTATAGTTACCCCAGGAGGTAAACCTGTGATGTTTTTTTCTTTATTAGCGTTAATTGAAGAAGGGGATGAAGTAATATATCCGAACCCAGGATTTCCTATCTATGAATCAATGATTAATTACTCAGGTGGTAAACCAATTCCTATGAAATTGGAAGAATCTAAAGACTTCAATGCAAATATTGATGATTTGCGAAAATTGGTTACAGATAAAACAAAAATGATGATTATAAATTCTCCTAATAATCCATGTGGGTCAGTGACTACAAAGCACGATTTGGAACAAATTGCTGAGATAGCAATAGAAAATGATCTTATAGTTCTTTCTGACGAAATTTATAAAGATATGTATTACGAAGGAGAACATTATTCCATAACTAAATTTGATGGTATGAAAGAACGAACAATCATTCTAGATGGATTTTCTAAAAGTTATGCCATGACCGGTTGGAGATTGGGATATGGAATTTTTCCGGACTTTTTAGTTGAAGATATCACAAAATTAATGACAAATTCCGTCTCTTGTACTTCTGTTTTTAGTCAAATGGCTGCTATAGCTGCTCTTGAGGGATCTAGAGAATTTACCATAAACATGATGGACAAATTTAAGATAAGAAGAGACATTATTGTTAATGGTTTAAATTCTATTGAAGGAATATCTTGCAGAACTCCTTTAGGAGCTTTTTATGCTTTCCCAAATATTTCTGGAACAGGGTTATCAAGTTCGGATTTTGCCGATATTGCATTAAATGAATACGGAGTTGCCCTATTGTCAGGTACTGCTTTTGGTGAACATGGAGATAATTACATTAGAATTTCTTTTGCAAATTCTGATGAAAATCTATTTAAGGCAATTGATAGATTAAACGATATGATAAAAAAACTATAAGATGTTTATATCCAAAAATACTCCTTTGCCCCGTGAAGTTTTTATTATATCCAAGTTGTTTGTCAAATCGTTTGCTTTTTCTCTTATCCTAAATATGTGAAGTCTCATAGCTGATTTATTTATGTTTTGATTATCAGGCCAAAGTATTTTTTCTATTTCTTCATATAATAAAACTTGCCCGTTTTTTTGGATTAGGTTTTTTATTATAAGATACTCAGAATTTGATAAAGAAATTTCTTTATTTTTAAATTTTAATAATTCCAAATTATCGTCCAATTCGAATAAAGAAGTCTCTTTTGATTTATTAGGTTCATTTAAAAAAATATTACTAAAAGTTGTTTTATCTTTATTTGTTTCTAAATTTCCTAATTTTATTCTGTTATAAAAAGAAATCAATTTACCTATTGATTCTAATTTATATTCGAGTAAATTAAATTCTTGATGTCCATCAAAGAAAACATAAACACAAGCATGAGTTTCTAATCGATTGATAATTGGTATAGAAATAACATATTTAAATTTAATTTCATTGAACCAATTTGGAAACAAATTACTATCTTTAATTTTGTCATATATTTTAGAATGCCCTGTAGAGCCAGTAATAATTGCCAATGTCTTATCTTGATTAAATTCAGAATTGAAAGACTCCAAATTTAATTCTTCCGAGCTACTATAGGCCTTTGGCTTAAATGACCCATTCATTTTGTCCATTTCAGTGATTATTACACATTCGCTATTAGATATAATTCTTATAGAATTACATAAATCTTTATGATTGCTTGTTTCTTTGTTCAGAAAATCAATACCATCAATTATCCTAGTTTTCTCATTAAGATGAATAATTCTATTTTTTAAATAATTATTTTCTTTAAAAAATTCTTTAGATTGCTTTCTGAAAAATAAACAGCCAATAATAAATAATATGAGGGAAAAAGCTAAGAATGTAATAACTGAAATTATAAGCATAATATTTTTTTTATATCCACTTATTTTATTTGAATTTGAATTTTATCATCTACTAAGATTTAATATCTCTTTGATAGAAAACGTAAAGCCCTATAATAAAACTTACTAAAATCAATACTAAAATTACCAAGCTGTGAAAGGGATTTACTCCATTTTGAATTACAGCATTACTATTATAGTAATAGTGCAGAGCAACATGCTTGGTAAAGTCTAATTTGTCTACAACCGTATATATGGAATCAAATACATATCCTGTGATCGCAATAAAAGCAGTAATAGATGCAGCTATAGATCTTTTACCTGTAATGGCTCCAATAGAAAACGAAATTGATCCAGTACTTAACCCAAAACTAAATAAAGCAAATGCTGCATAGAAAAGGTTTATCAAACCAATATCAAAATTGAAAACTAATGACCCAATTTCTAGTGTTATTGCAAAAATTATGGCCAATAATAAAACACAAAATACAAGTGCTAAGTATTTTTCTATATAAAATCTGGTTCTAGAAATTGATAAAGATAAAATTTGATCTATTGTTTTATTACTTTCTTCCGTAGCTATGGATGATGAGCCTATCGTTATTCCAAAAGCTCCTATAATTAACGGTCCAATAAGATGCATAAATTCTCCATTTAGGAATCCTGTCACTGACAAATCGTCTCCAAATCCAGCAAAATTTTTAATAGCATCAGGAAAAAATTCTAGCATTTGTCCAAATGTATCTGAAAATAAGGTCCAAAAATACGTCAATAATAAAGTATAGGCAACTCCTCCTAAAGAAAAAGAGATTATTTTTTTTCGATTTTGATAAATATCGTTTTTTAGAATATACATTTTTTAGAAATACTCCAATAAAGTTTCATTTAGGTCCGAAGTATCAGAATAGAGCTGTTCTATTTTATATTTTGATAAAAATTGAACAAAATCATTCATTGATCCTGATATGTAAAAAATAAACTCATTTTCATTTTTAATATAATTTTTTATAGATTTGTTTTTTTTGATTTCTTGTATTTTGGGAGATTCAACAAATCTAACAGTTATTTTTGATAAAGACTTCCTGTTTAATTCTTCTTTACTTAGTGAAGCAATGACAGATCCCTCTTTGATAATAGTGACATGATCACAAGTATTTTGGATTTCTAGTAAATCATGAGAAGACAGTAAGATTGTAGAGCCGGAATTTTTTTCTTCCTCTAAAAGTTTACGAAACTCTCTTTGTAGATTTGGATCCAAACCACCAGTAGGTTCGTCAAGAATTAATATTTTGGGGCTTTTCATAAATGCTTGAACTATACCCACTTTTTGTTTATTACCTTTAGATAAATCTGCTATTTTTCTGTTAAAATCGAGATCAAATCTACTAGAAAGTTCTTCGTATCTTTTAGATTTGCTGTTTTCTAATCTGAGTAGATATTTGAAATAATCAATGGATCTCATATTTTCATATGATCTAAAATCACCAGAAAGGTAAGATATCTCTCTCCTTTGAATATGATTATTTTTTTGTATTTTTTCCCCCATAAGGAACATATCACCGGAAGTTGCATTTGTTAGACCTAATAGACATCTCATTGTTGTGGTTTTACCGGCACCATTTGCCCCTAACAGTCCATGAACTTCCCCTTGTGATACTGAGAAATCTATTTCACTTAAGGCAGTGAACTTTCCAAATTTTTTTGATAATTTTTCTACTTTTATTACTATTGTCATTTTAAATTATTACTAAATAGTTTTTGAGTACATTTCTATCGATTCATCATCAAAATCAGCATTTGTAAATACTTTTTGAACATCATCTAAATCTTCTAATTCATCTAACAATTTTAATGTTTGACTTGATTGATTTTTGTCTAAACTAACAGTTGAATTAGGAACTAGAGCTAATTCTGCTTTATCAATTGTAACGGAATCATTTTTTTGTATCTCTTTCTGAATATTGGAAAGATTTGTATAAGAACAAGTTACTTCTATGATTTTATCTAAAATATCAAAATCTTCTGCTCCTTGATCAATAGTATCTAAGGCTATAAGTTCTGGGTCTCCATCTGCTACTGTCATTACGATCTGACCCTTTTGTTCAAAGTTCCATGATACTGCTCCAGTGATTGCAAAAGTCCCTCCAGCTCGAGTTATAGTAGATCTTACACTTGCTGCAGATCTATTTTTATTATCAGTAAGAGTTTGAACAATGATTCCTACGCCTCCTGGACCAATTCCTTCATAGGTGATTTCTTCAAAATTATCTGCCCCTCCTGTGTTATTTCCTGAACCTTTAGCAATGGCTCTATCGATATTATCCTTTGGCATATTTTGAGATTTGGCATTATCGATTGCTAATCTTAATCTGAAATTCAATTCAGGATCTGAGTCTCCGCTTTTAACTGCTACGGTTATTTCTCTTGATAGTTTAGTAAATAAAACGCCTTTCCTTGCGTCTTGAATACCTTTCTTATGTTTTATGGTGCTCCACTTTGAATGCCCAGACATAATATTTTCTCTATTTACACAATTTCCAGCATTATTTTAGTATTCTTTTTTGTTGAAGCTAGTTTTAATATGTTTCTTATTGATTTAGCAACTTTCCCATTTTTCCCTATTATCTTACCTTTGTCACTTTCGTCTACTGTCAACTTAATTATTGTTTTATTATCTTCATCATAAGATTCAACTTTAATTTGATCCTTTATTTCAACTAGACAACTTGCTATATATTCAACTAATTCTTCTGGATTGGTTGGATTACTATTTTTTCCCATTCTTTTTCTCTTTTATGGCAATTCCTTTGGTCTTCATTAAGCTATAAACTGATTCTGAAGGTTGTGCTCCGTTGTTAATCCATTTAAATATTTTTTCTTCATCAATTGAAATACTTGGAGGATCTTGCAAAGGATCATAAGTGCCTATCAAATCTATATACTTACCATTCCTTGGAGCCCTTTGATCGGCAACCACTATTCTATAGAAGGGTTTTCCTCTGCTTCCCATTCTTCTAAGTCTAATTCTGACCATTTATAATATACCTTGTAGTTTGTTAACAAATTAATTTTACTCTACTTTATTGTCATTTATCCACACAGTTCCGTCTGAAAAAAATTCTTTTTTCCAAATAGGTACTGTTTTTTTTAATTCATCGACAAAAAATTTTGAAGATTCAAAAGCCTCTTTACGATGTTTGCTTCTAATAATCAAAATCATACTTATTTCTCCCGGATATACATATCCTGTTCTATGGATCACTATGACATTATCAATTGACCATTTATCTCTGATTACTAAAATAATTTGTTCAATTTCATTTTTGGCCATTTCTTCATATGATTCATAAAAAAGTTTTTCTACTTTTTTATTTTGATTGAACTCCCTGGTAACCCCATAAAATGTAACTATAGAACCGTTTATTGAATCAATATTTTGCGGAACAAATTCTTCAGCCAAAATTTTCTTTTTTGTAATAATTATGTTGTCTTTGGTTGTTATGTTGTTTCCTTTACCACCACTAACCGGTGGAATGATTGCTATTTCGTCTCCATCAAAAACCTCAGTATCCAAAGTGCAGTACTCCATATTTTTTGCATACATATAATTTTTCCTATTTAATATTTTAATATTGTGTTCCTCAGCTATTAATTCCAGTGTTTCTTTAACGGTTCTCATACCTTCAAATGAAACATTTAATTCACTCATCCCAATATCATCTTTGATTTTAGCGAAAAATTTTATTTTAATATTTGTCATTTCTTAAGTTCTTAGTTTTTATTTATAGTAAAATTATATTCTAGTTACATAAAAGGGGAGATCGCATAGAGGCCTAGTGCACCCGCCTGCTAAGTGGGAGGGGTTTACGCCCCACGCGGGTTCGAATCCCGCTCTCCCCGCCATAAATTTGTTTATACTTTAAAGTCTACAGACTTTTGAGAAATAGGAAATGCTTGTAAATAAAAGAGAAATAGAATCTTACCATATCTGGACTGTAGGATGTCAAATGAATGTTGCAGATTCACAAAGAGTTGATGTTGGTCTAGATAAATTAGGTCTTATAAAAGAAACTAATATTGAAAATGCTAATATTATTGTTCTAAATACTTGTGTGGTTAGACAATCTGCAGAAGATACTGCCACAGGATTATTAGGGAAGTTATTAAAGTTTAAAAATAAAGATAAGCGTTATATATGTGTTACGGGATGTATGGTTGAGTCTAATACAAAAAATCTAACTCAAAGATTTCCTCAAGTTGATTTGTGGGCTAAACCTCAAGAAACTTCAAAAATAATAGAAAATATAGCTGATTATTTAAATCTTTCATCTGAAGGATGTGTTGAAAACCTAATTCCTAAAAAATCTAACTATACAGAATTTGTTCCAATAGTTCAAGGATGTGATAAATTTTGTACATTTTGTGTTATTCCTTATAGAAGAGGTAGAGAAATAAGTCGAACAATTGATGAAATAATATTTGATATAGAAACTTTGGCTAATAATGGAACATTAGAAGTTACTTTATTAGGACAGAACGTTGATTCTTATGGACACGATTTGAATCCCAAAGTAGACCTGTCAGATTTATTAATAGAAGTTGAAAAAATCCCAATGATTAAAAGAATAAGATTTTTAACTTCTCATCCCAACGATATGTCAATAAAATTATTAGAAACTATAGGATCTATAGATAAAGTCTGCGAATCTGTAAATCTTCCATTTCAATCGGGTTCAAATAAAATATTAGCAAATATGCGAAGAGGATATACCAGAGATCAATACTTATCAAAAATAGATCAGATAAAATTCATATTACCTAATAGCACGATCACTACTGATCTTATAGTTGGATTTCCTGGTGAAAACGAAGAAGATTTTGAAGATTCGATTGATATTTTGAAAAAGGTTAGATTTGATAAGGTTCATGTTGCAGCATATTCTGAAAGAAAAGGAACTTATGCTTTCAGAAAAATAGATGATAATATACCAGTTAACATTAAAAAATTAAGATTAAATATGGTTAATAGATTACAAGAAGAAATTCAACTTGAATTAAATAATAAATATTTAAATAGTGTCTATAAGATTTTGATAGATGGAAAAACCAAAGATAGATTTTATGGAAGAACATTGGGTGATAAATTGGTTTATATTAAGGATATAAATTCATCTGATTTAGGAAGCATCATAGAAACAGAGATCAATGATGTTTCACCTTATTCATTAAGTGGTAGTAAAATATAAAAAATGATTAAAACCTTTTAGTAAATTTTCTTTTTTCAAAAAAAAATGTAAAATGAAATACTTAAAATATCTTAAAAAATTATTCTACTTTCATATCTTATATAATAAAAATATAATAAAAACAAATGGTTATAAAATCTAGCAATAAAATAGAAATACCTATAACAGAGTTAGAGCAGTCTGCATTTTGTCAAGATGGGTCTAATTATAGAACACGTACACTAGAAGAAGAATTCAAATCAGGAGTTCGATGGCAAAAAATACCTACAAGGTACTTAAAGCTTTCTCCCGAAGAAATTCAAATATCAATAACTGAAATAAAAAACTCTTTGAAAGATAAAGTCGTAGTATTGGGTCATCATTACCAAAGAGAGGACGTCATAAAACACTCTGATATTCAAGGTGATTCGTTCTTATTATCAAAATTGGCAAGTGAAATGGAAAATTCCGAAATAATAATTTTTTGCGGAGTTCACTTTATGGCTGAAACTGCGGAAATCTTATCAAAAGACAACCAAAAAGTTATTTTGCCAAATATGTCCGCAGGATGTTCAATGGCAGATATGGCAAGTTTGACTCAAGTTAATGAATCATGGGTACAATTAACCTCTCAGTTGCAATCAAAGTCAGCAAAGAAGCCAATTATTCCAATTACATATATGAATAGTGCAGCATCAATAAAAGCTCTTTGTGGAAAAAATGATGGAATAGTTTGCACGTCATCAAATGCATATAAAGCTTACGATTGGGCATTTGAAAGAGGAGAGAAAATTTTGTTTCTTCCTGATCAACATTTGGGCAGAAATACTGCATATGATTATGGGATAAAAGAAGAAGAAATTTCTATATGGGACCCTTATGTTCCCAACGGAGGATTAACAGATATTCAAATATCGAACTCTAAGGTAATACTTTGGAAGGGACATTGCTCGGTTCATACCAGATTTACCGTTCAACAAATAGAATCTGCAAAAATAAAATTCCCAGATATAAATATTTTGGTTCATCCAGAATGTACAAACGAAGTAGTATCTATGGCTGATTTTGTAGGTTCAACTGAATATATAAAAAATACTATAAATGATGCCCCGGCAAAATCGAATTGGGCTATTGGCACAGAGGTCAATTTGGTTAAAAGATTAGCAAATACAAATAAGGATAAAAATATTTTTTGTTTAGATGATATGATTTGTCCTTGTTCAACAATGTATAGAGTTCACCCGGCATACCTATTATGGGTACTAGAAGGATTGGTTGCTGGTTATGTTATAAATCAAATAAAAGTAGAAGAAGAAGTAAAAAATTATGCAAAAATTTCTCTTCAAAGAATGCTAGATTTATAAAATATAAGGATATTCCAATAGATAACTCAAACATTCGAAATTTAGATACTATTATAGATTTAGCTATAGAAGAAGATCTACATTTGGGAGACATAACTACAGAGAGTTTGAATCTTAATTCAGAAAACGTATCTTGCAAAATAGTATCAAAGGCTAAAGGGATTTTATCTGGCAATGAAGTTGCAAGTAGAGTTTTTCAGAAAATTGACAAATCGATTAAATATACAGAACAAACAAAAGATTCAGAAACTCTAAATCATGGCACTGTAATCGCAAACATATTTGGAGATAAAAACTCCATACTCACAGCGGAGCGAACAGCATTAAATTTTCTTCAGAGAATGTCAGGCGTAGCATCAATAACAAATGAATATGTAAATTTAGTAAAAAATATTTCTATATTTGATACAAGAAAAACCATACCTGGATGGCGTACTTTAGATAAATATGCAGTTAAATGTGGCGGAGGAAATAATCATAGAATGAATTTAGGTGATGGCTTATTAATTAAAGATAATCATATTTCAGCTGCTAATAAGCAAGGTATATCGGTAAAAGAATTAGTGGAAAAATCAAGAAATAATTCTCCTAAAAATTTGAAAATAGAAATCGAAGTTGACAGTTTAGATTTACTAAAAGAAGTTGTCGAAACAAATGTTGATATTATCATGTTAGATAATATGACTGATAAAATGATACAAAAATCCATCGACATTACTAGAGGTAGAAAAATTATAGAAGTGTCTGGAAATGTTGACAAAGAAAGATTAGTTGATCTAGACAACATTATGGGTATTGATATTGTATCAATTGGCAGAATTACTCATTCTGCAAAAGCCTTGGATATCTCCTTGGTTATCTAGTCATAATCTTGAGTCTAACATTAATGTTACAGGACCATCATTTATTATTTTTACATACATTTTTGCTCCAAAAATCCCTGTTTGTATTTTTAAATCTGTCTTTATTAATTCATTTATAAACTCTTCATACATTGTTAATGCATAATCTGCTTTTGCAGATTCTATGAAACTTGGTCTGCGACCTTTTTTTGTTTCGCCATATAAAGTAAACTGACTAACAATTAAAATTTCTTTTTTGGACTCAATTAAAGATGTTTCAAAATTATCAGAAGTTTCATTCGCAAATATTCTCAAGTTGATTATTTTTTTTACAAGATATTCGACGTCTTTTGTAGAATCATCATTTTTAATGCCAAGAAATATTAATAATCCAGCATCAATACTTGATACTATTTTTTTATTGACGGTTACCGAAGCTTTCATTACTCTTTGAATTAAAGCTCTCAATTTTTATTACTTGATTTAGTTTCTCTTTTTGTAGATTTGGTTTCAGTTTTTTTTGATTCTTTCTCGTTTTTTCCTGATTCTGTAATAGATTTTTTCTTTTGCTCACTAGATTTTTCAGATTGTTCGGATTTTTTTGATTTAGGGACCTGTTTATAATCAGTAGAGTAAAATCCACTCCCTTTGTAAATCACATTAGGGGTATCTGTCCATATTCTTTTTAAGTGAGGGTTTTCTTCTTTAAATTTATCTATTGCACTAAAAGATAAAAGATGTTCTTCGATTTCACCTGTTTTATTATTTCTAAATTCATACGTAGGCATAATTTAATTATAACTTAGTACTGAAACCTTTATTATAATTTTTCAGTAAATTATCTGTTTCAAATGTTATGTTTTTGAATATTATATCTTTAGATGTAACCATACCGATTTCTTCCCAATCAAAATCTGCTAATACTTTGGCAATTTTTTCTTTATTATTTGCTTTGAAAGAGAAGATCACTCTAGATTGATCTTCTCCAAACATAGCAGATGCCCAATCTTCAGGTAGATGCTTATTTATTTCAACTCCTAAATGCTTAGAATTACA
Organism: Dehalococcoidia bacterium; assembly: GCA_029940375.1. Classification (GTDB taxonomy): domain Bacteria; phylum Chloroflexota; class Dehalococcoidia; order Lucifugimonadales; family Lucifugimonadaceae; genus TMED-70. The sequence goes on from JAPYUX010000001.1 coordinate 288,581, forward strand.
TGCTTTGATTAGTGAAACTATAATTCCTCCTAATGATGTGTCATGAGCAGATTCTATGAGATTATTATCCGCAAGTGTTCTTATTTGTTTTTGTAAAATAATTTCATAATCTATATCAAAAATTAACTCTCCGTTTGAATTGTTCGAGATAATATTTTGAAATTCACTTCCTGACAATCCTTTTGTTGACCCCCAAAACTTTTTACCTAATAAACCAACCAAATCTCCAATTTTATTAAATCCTAAAGAAGGTATTTTATTTGTTTTATTCATTATTCCCATAACTCCTATTATAGGAGTAGGGTATATCGAAGATACATGCCCCTCATTAAACAAACTTGCATTTCCACTTATGATAGGAATATTAAATTTTTCACACGCAGAATTGAAACCCTTAAATGTTTCGATTAGTTCATAAGCCCCTCTTGGTGTGGTAGGATCTCCAAAATTCAATCCATCTGTTATAGCTATTGGATTCCCTCCCATGACTGAAACATTTCTACAAGCTTCAGCTATACTAATTTCCGCTCCTATTTTTGGATCAATATGACAATATCTTGAATTACCATCACAAGAAAAAAGGAGCATTTTGTCTGTGCCTTTTATTCTTATTATTGCCGCATCTTGTCCGGGTTCTATCACCGTATTTGTTTGTACGTGATGATCGTATTTTTGATATATACTTTTTTTTGAAACTATATTATTAGATTTTATAATTTTATTTAAATATTTATCAATTATCTGTTTTTCAAACGATAAATATTTCTTTTCTAATTTGAACGTATGTTTTTTAGGTTTGAAACCTATTATTATTTTCTCTAGATCATATTCAGGAGCTTCTGTTAAAACACTTATGGAAGTTTTAGATAGTAAATTGTTTTTATTAAATACACTGGCATCATCTCCTTCTATAAATTCACCTATTATGGCACATTTCAAATCCCATTTATCAAAAACCTCAAAAATCTCTTTTTCTTCATTAGCAGTGACTGCTAATAACATTCGTTCTTGAGATTCAGATAGCATTATTTCATATGGGGTCATGTTTTTTTCTCTTGTAGGTACCTTTGAAACATCAATATTTATCCCTAAATTTGAACGTTTCGCCATCTCTATAGCTGCACTTGTAATTCCTGCAGCACCACAATCTTGCATTCCTACTAAACCCTTTAATGAAGATATCTCTAGGCAAGCCTCTATCAAAAGTTTTTCTAGAAATGGATTACCAACTTGAACGGCTGATCTCAATTCTGTTGTTTCTTCAAAATTCTGAGATGCCAGCCCTGAAGCACCATGAATTCCATCCCTCCCTGTTTCTGCTCCTACTAATAATAATAAATCACCTGGTTTCTCAGCTTTTGCACTTAATATCTTGTCTATGTCAACAATTCCGATACACATCGCATTTACAAGAGGATTACTTTCATAACATGAATCAAAGAAACATTCTCCACCAATATTTGGAATTCCCAAGCAATTACCATATCCAGATATCCCTCTAACAACTCCTTTTGCTATTTCAAGATTTTTATCATTTTCGAGATTACTAAATCTTAAGGAGTTAAGTAAAGCTATCGGCCTAGCACCCATAGCAAAAATATCTCTAACAATACCACCTACTCCAGTGGCTGCACCTTCATATGGTTCAATGGCTGAAGGATGGTTATGTGATTCTATTTTCATTACAATTGCCTTCCCGTCTCCAATGTTTATTGCCCCAGCATTCTCTTCGCCCGCATTAGTAAGAGTTAGATTAGAAGTAGATTTAATATTACGTAATAATTTTTTGGTGTGTTTATATCCACAATGTTCACTCCATAAAGCTCCAAATAATCCAAGTTCTAAATCATTCGGTTCACGTTTTAATTTCTCGACTATAGAATTATATTCATGAACTGTAAGTGCTAATTCTTTTAAAGTTTCAAGGTTATACATTTTGACTTATATTTTCAATTATTGAAGTAAAGATTCTTTTCCCATCTTCACCACCCAATATTTTTTCACTGGCTTTTTCTGGATGTGGCATCATTCCTAAGACATTACCTTTAGAATTTACTATTCCTGCAATATTATTGACAGAACCATTTGGATTATAACTTTCCGTCTCATCGCCTGATTGTGATGAATAGCGGAAAATAATTCTTTCCTCTTCTTCCAATTTGTCCAAGTTGTATTTATCTAATTGGAAATTTCCTTCTCCATGTGAAATAGGTATATTGATTATTTCGTTTTGTTTATATTGATCACTATAAATTGATTGATTGTTTACTTTCAAAAAACTTCTTTCACATATAAAATCTAGATTTTTGTTTTTGATCAAAATTCCTGGTAATAAATTAGATTCACATAAAATTTGGAATCCATTACAAATACCTAAAACTGGTCCCCCTTGTTTTGAGAATTCAATGACTTTTTCCATAATGGGAGAAAAACTTGCTATTGCTCCAGTTCTTAAATAATCTCCATATGAAAAACCTCCTGGTAATATGATGAAATCACAATTATTTAAACTTTGATCTTTATGCCAAATATACTCAGAATTAATCTTTATGACTTCGTTTAGTGCATAGAAAGTATCTCTATCACTCCAAGTTCCTGGGAAAACTACAATACCTATTTTCAATTTTGATAAACTTTTCAGCTAAATAAATATAATCTAAAGAAAATGATAATGATTATTTTGGATTAACAAAAGAAGGAAATATAATACTATTGTTGATTTTTTTGAGTGGTTCTGAAACTTTTTCTTTTTTTATTAGAGATTTTTTTCTTTCTTATAGAGGTAGGAGACTCAAAATTTTGTCTCCTTCTTGTTTCAGAAACAATAGATTCTTGTTGAACTTTTTTTGAAAACCTTCTCAGCAGTGCTTCAAAGCTTTCATCATCTTTTATATTTACTCTAACCATATAGTTTTCCTTCTTTATAATTATATTTTATATAAAAAAAATAAAAATTTACATTCTTTCTATAATTTTTATTGCTTTATCTATTCTTTCTATAGATTTTTCTTTACCTAATGCTTCCATTGTGTGAAAAAGAGGAGGAGATTCTTTCCTGCCAGTCAATGCTATTCTAATGGGAAAAAATAACTGTCCAGCCTTTAAAGCTAAATTTTCAGCCAAAGCTCTGAACTTTCCTTCTAAAACTTCAGGTTCTAAATTTTCTATCTCTTGTAATAATTCTGTTGATTTTTGTAACCCTATGATAATACTTTCTTTTGAAGTGTTTTTAGGGAGTAATTGATCTGAATTAATTTCTAAATTGTCACAAAAAAAATAATTTAATAAATAAGCAGCATCATTTATTTTTTTCAACCTTTCTCTTATAAGGGGTGTAAGTTTTTCAATTTGTGTTTTATCTTTAATGCCTAAACCTTGATTCCCAATAGGTTTTGAAACTTGTTTAAATATAATTTCATTTAATTTTTTTGAATCCATGGTTCTAATATATGAAGCATTCATCCATTCTAATTTTTCAGGATCGAAAACGGCTGCATGATCTAAAATCCTTTCTATGCTAAATTTTTTTATTATTTCTGTAATTGACATAATTTCTGTGTTGTCACCAGGAGACCATCCAAGTAGAGCAAGAAAATTTAATAAAGCTTCAGGTAGATATCCTTTATCTTTATAACTCAACGCAGATTCAGCCCCGTGCCTTTTTGATAGTTTAGATTTATCCTTTCCCAATATCAGAGGAACGTGTACATATTTTGGGAATCCATAACCCAATGCTTTGTGTAAAAGAACATGTCTAGGAGTACTGGAAATCCATTCTTCTCCTCTAATAACATGGGAAATTTTCATTTTATGATCATCAATGACGTGTGCTAAATGATAAGTGGGCATTTCATCAGATTTTAATATAATAAAATCGTCTATTTCTTTATGATCAAAATTTACCATTCCTCTTATTTCATCATAGAATTCTATTTGTTCCTTAGGGACTCTAAATCTGACGACTACTTGTTTTCCTTCGCTTTTTCTTGCAAGCGCTTCTTTCTCTGTAATTTCACCACGTCCATCGTATCTAGGAGGTATTTTGTTTCGTACTTGTTCTTCTCTTAAACTTTGTAATTCTTCAGGTGTTGCCCCATCATAATATGCAGAATTATTATTAATTAATTTTTGTACTTCTGTTTTATAGATAGCTTTTCTTTCAGATTGTCGGTACGGTTCAAATGGGCCTCCTATATCGGGACCTTCATCCCAATTCAATCCTAACCATTTTAAACTTTCAATTATTGTTATTTCAGAATCTTTGTTATATCTGGCTCTATCCGTATCTTCAATTCTTAATATGAATTTCCCATTATTAGCCTTAGCGAACAACCAGTCAAAAATGGCTGTTCTTAAACCACCAATGTGCATATCCCCTGTGGGACTAGGAGCAAATCTTACTCTAACCATATTATTTGTCAATTTTTTTTACCTTTCTATAGAATTTGAAAACTTTTCTAAATCTTCTGGAATTGTTGATTCAAAAAATAATCCTTTTTTAGTTATAGGATGTTTAAAACTTAATTTTGAAGAATGTAAAAACGGTCGTTTTAAATCCAATTCAGGAATTGAAGATCCATACATTTTATCTCCGACTAATGGGTGCCCCAATTCTGATAAATGAACTCTTATTTGATGCATCCTTCCTGAAAATAATTTTATTTCTAAAAGAGTAAATTTAGAATAATACTTTTTACAAGAGTACAGAGTTTTGGATTCTCTACCTCCAGATATAATCTTCCTTTTTAAAGGATTATTGGGGTCTCTTAAAATTGGAGCATCAATAATTGCTTTTTGTTTAATTGGTTTGCCATGCACTAATGCAGTATATATTCTTTCCATTTTTCTTTTAAGAATCATTTTCTTTAACAAATTATATGCTCTTTGACTTTTAGCAACTATCATAATTCCAGATGTTCCTTTATCCAATCTGTGTACAATTCCTGGTCGATCCTGATCTCCAACAGAAATAATTTCTGGGAATTCTTTTATTAATAACCCGTTTAAAGTACTTTCATGATTCCCATTTACTCCGTGTGTTGAAATATTGGCTGGCTTTTCCAGAACAATGATATCTTCATCATTATGATAAAAATGTATATCAAATGCGAAATTATTTTTTGAAGAAATACTAGTATCCAATTGTAAAATAATAAGATCTCCTGGACTTAAAATTTGAGATTTTTTTGTAACTATAATGTCATTAACATTACACATTTTATTTTTTATCAAGGTGCTTATTTTTTCACGAGACAAATCAGAATTTTCTGCAATTATTTTATCTAGGCGTTCTGTTTTTTTGTTTTTTAGAGAAATTTCCATTATTTTAATTTCTGAATGAATATTGCATCGAAAATATAAATAGCTATTGCAATTGTTATTGAAGAATCCGCTATGTTAAAAACTGGCCACCAACCTACATCGATAAAATCATTAACATATCCAAATCTTATTCTATCTAAAATATTACCAAGAGCTCCAGCTACAACTAGACCTGAAAATACTCTGATTAATATTCTGGGCTTATCAATTGTAAATAAATATATTATTAATATAGATGCGATAATTAGCGATAAGATTAATAAAATAATCCCAAAATTTTCAAATAAACTAAAAGCCATTCCAGTATTTCTAGCATAAGTTATCCTAATTATTCCTTCTGCAGGAATGGATTCTCCGAGTGACATATTTTTATAAACTGCATATTTTGTTATTTGGTCTGATATAAATACAAAAGAAAAGACAGGAAAAATATATTTGTCCTTAAATACCCAAGAGTGACCTATTTTACGAAAAAACATCATTAATAAATTCATATTTATTTATTTTAATTATAATCTTAATTATATTCTTATAGATATGATGAAAAAAAATGGGGGAAACTTTGTTAATTGATCTAAGATCTGATACAGTAACTAAACCTTCGCCAGAAATGAGAAAAGCCATGGCAGAGGCAGAAGTCGGAGATGATGTTTATGGAGATGATCCTACTGTAAATGCGCTAGAAGAAAAAGCGGCTGAGTTGTTTGGTAAAGAATCAGCCCTTTTTGTTACATCAGGAACGCAAGGAAATTTAGTTTCTGTGTTATCACAAACAGGTAGAGGTGATGAGATTATACTTGGGAACCAATCACATATTTATAGCTCTGAGGCAGGTGGTGTATCGGTATTAGGAGGTGTCGTAATGTATCCTCTTGAAACTAATCAAAATGGAACTATTGATATTCAAAAAATAAAAGATGCAGTTAAAGGAGATGATTATCATAAACCTCGTACCAAACTATTTTCTTTTGAGAATTCTCATAATTGGTCAAGTGGTAGACCTATAAACAAATCAGATTCTGACAAAATGGCTAAAGCAGCTAAAGAAGTAGGGTTGAGAGTACACGTTGATGGAGCAAGAATATTTAACTCGGCCGTATCTTTGGGGATCCCCGTTAAAGATTTAACAGCAAATGTAGACTCAGTTACTTTTTGCTTATCGAAAGGTTTAGGATGTCCCATAGGCAGTATAATTGTCGGTGAGAAGGATCAAATTATTGAAGCAAGAAGAGTAAGAAAAATTCTTGGATCCGCCATGAGACAAGTTGGCGTTATTGCTTCGTGTGGAATTGTAGCATTAGATTCAATGATTGATCGATTAGAAGATGATCATGAAAACGCTAAAAAATTAGCCATTGGTTTGTCTGAGATGGATATTATTGAAATAGATTCTGATAATATTTATACAAATCTTGTGCGATTCAAAATCACTAATCAAAAAGGATTTGAGTTTGCAGAAAAACTTAAAGAATTAGGAGTGTATATTAATGGTGGTGAATCTGATTTAAGAATGGTTACCCATTATGGGATTGAATCAAGTGATATCGACAAAACTATTGAAGCAGTATCAAAAGCTGTAAACTTAATTTAAGTATCTTTCCAAAGCTGTTCGAATTTTTCTTTTAATCTTTTCTCCGTTCCTAGATTTTTGGGTGTGTAAAATTTTTTGTTCGAAAGACTTTTAGGGAAATTATTTTGTCTAACAAAACCTTCTTTTGAATTGTGGTCATATTTGTATCCTTTTCCTGCTCCGAATTCTTTATCTATATCTGTAACAGCATTAATAAGATGTAAAGGGACTTCAGTTATAGGATTATTAGTAACCTCTGAAAGTGCGGAATTTATTGCTTGATATGAAGAATTGCTTTTATCGCAAAGTGCTAGGTAAATAGTAGCATTTGCTAAAGGGATTCTTGCTTCGGGCATTCCAATTTTACTTACTGCATCAAAAGCTGCATTTGCGATTATCATTGCATTTGGATTTGCTAACCCAACATCTTCAGATGCACTGATAATCAATCTTCTTGAAATAAACACAGGATCTTCTCCGTTCTTTAACATTCTTGCAAGATAATATATTGCAGCATTAGGATCTGATCCACGTATTGATTTTATAAACGCAGAAATATTATTGTAATGATTGGAGCTGTTTTTATCATATATATTTTGATTTTCTAATAATATTTTTACAGTGGGTGCTTCAATCTTTTTTTCATTCTTTTTTGAGATTGTTGACATGATAGATAATTCCAAAGTATCTAGGGCTTTCCTAGCATCACCATTCGATCCATTTATAATCAAATCAAGAACATCGTCGTTCAATATTATTTTTTCCATAGAAATCTTAATTTCTTTATCACTCAGTGCTTTATTTATTAGAGATTTTATAGAATCACTGCTATGTGGCGTGAATCTGAAAATTTTGACTCTTGAAATAAGGGGGTTTATTATTGAAAAACCTGGATTTTCTGTTGTAGCTCCGATTAATACAATCACTCCATTTTCTACTAAAGGTAACAGAGTATCTTGCTGACTTTTAGAAAAACGATGGATTTCATCTAAAAAAAGGATTGTTTTGTTATTATTTGCTCTTGTTCTATTATTTATAACTTCATTAGCTATTTTTCTGATGTCTGATAGCCCAGCCGAAACAGCAGATATCGACCTAAAATTCATTCCGACCTCATCAGCTATTAACTGAGCTAAAGTTGTTTTACCAGTTCCCGGTGGTCCCCAGAAAATCATTGATGGAATAGTTTTATTTTTTATAAGATTCGTTAGAATTTCACCTTGTTTCATTAAATGTTCTTGTCCCAAAAAATCTTTTATCTTTTTTGGCCTCATCCTTGTAGACAATGGTGATTCAGATAATAATTCGTTCCTTATATTGTGTTCAAATAAATCCATTACTTTTTAAAAAACTTATTAATTTTTTCTATAAAATATTCATCATTGCTTTCGATTATTGTCCTTAAATCAAAAATCAATATATCTTTTTCAATTCTTCCTATAATAGGTATTTCTTGTTCTAATAAAAAACTTTCAATTTCTCGCATAATTTTTTTATTATTTAACACAATGCCTGCACTGTCAATAAATGTGTCTGGGAAAGTTCCTCCTCCAACAGTAGATTTTATATTTTCACTTGAAGTAAAAAAATTCCCATTTATCTTTTTCTCTATAAACTTTGCTCTTTCTAATAACTCTTTTTGTGTTTTACGCAACATGGACCAGAAAGGAATTTCCTCTTCATATTCTCCAGAAATATAATATAGAAGAGTCTGGTGTAGAATGTTAAGATTAAGTTTATCTATCCTTGCTGCTCGGCTTAATGGGAAATTGTTTATTTTTTCAATATATTTTTTTTCTCCAACAATAATACCAGCTTGAGGACCTCCTAGTAATTTATCACCTGAAAATAATGTAATTGTAGCTCCTTCTTTGATACTATCACTTACTGTTTTTTCTTCTGGTAATCCGAATTTAGAAGTATTTATTAGTGCACCAGATCCTAAATCATGAATTATGGGGATATCAGCTTTTTTTCCAATTTTTGATAATTCTCGTATACTAACTTCTTCTGTAAATCCTTTTATTTTGAAATTTGATTTATGGACCTTTAAAATAGCCGCTGTATTTGAAGTTATATTTTTTTCATAGTCTGAAATGTAAGTTTTATTTGTTGTTCCTACATCTTTTATTGACAAACCTGATAATTCAATTATTTCTGGAATTCTAAAACCTCCCCCTATCTCTACAGATTCTGATCTGGAAATCAGTATTTCCTTATTTTTACCCAAAGGTGCTAAACAACACAGTAATGCCATTGCATTATTATTTACTACAGTCCCGGATTCAGCTCCAGTTAAAATTGTCAAAAGATTTGACGTTCTTTCTGTTCTTTTGTTGCGTTTTTTATTCGATATATTCAATTCAAGATCTGAGTAATCTGTAACAAGGGTTTCAATATTTTTTATTGCTTTTTTTGATATTGGTGATCTGCCTAAATTAGTATGTAAAAGTACTCCTGTGCCGTTGATTACTTTGGTGAATTTTAATTTTTTCAATGATTCAACATTTTGGATAATGCTATAAATAATTTGTTTTTCAGAAATCTCCTCGTTTTTTTTATTGGCATTTTTTCTTAAATCTGCCAATTCTTTATTTATAATATCTTTAAGAATTATTTTATTGATTTTTAGGTTAGCTATTTTTTTATTTATTAAAATTTTGTTAACACTAGGTATGTTTCTAAGGTTCATCGCATTATTTATTCACATATTCTTCTTTTTTTATTCTATATCAATTGAATCAAAAGAAATAAAATTATATATTTGATTTGATTATGAAATAAATAATCCTATCTATTTCTAAACTTTAATATTAATTGGAGAATAATTAATGGTCAAACAAACTTACAAAGAAGTTAATGCTGAAGAATACATAGTGGAGAAAGAACCTTTTTTTATACCCATTGCAGATGAAATCACAGTTTTTGAATCAGCATATAACCAGCGAATTCCTATACTTCTTAAGGGACCTACAGGGACCGGGAAAACTAGATTTGTTGAATATATGTCATGGAAAATAAATAATAATAAAGCTTCTACAAAAGATGTTCCTTTGATAACCGTAGCATGTCACGAGGACTTAACTGCCAGTGATTTGGTTGGGAGATATTTGTTAGATGCGACTGGTACCAGGTGGATCGATGGACCTCTTACTCGAGCGGTTAAATCTGGAGGAATATGCTATCTTGACGAAATTGTTGAAGCAAGAAAAGATACAACTGTTATCATTCATCCACTAACTGATCATAGAAGAACTTTAACTATAGATAAATTAGGACAAGTTATTGAAGCAGATGAAGGTTTTTTATTAGTTGTTTCTTATAATCCTGGATATCAAAATGCAGTCAAGGATTTGAAACATTCCACCCGACAAAGATTTGTTGCTATTGAGTTTGATTTCCCTGATGTAGAAAGAGAAAGTAAAATTATATCTCATGAAGCTGGTGTCAAAGAAGACATTTCTCATCAACTGGCAATTTTGGGACAAAAAATCAGAAATCTTAAGGAGCATGGCCTAGAAGAGGGTGCTAGTACCAGATTATTGATTTATGCGGCACGATTAATCAAAGAAGGTATTAGTCCTAAAAGAGCTTGTCAAGTTTCTTTAACTTGGGGAATTACTGATGAACTACAAATACAGGAAACTGTTGATCAGATAGTATCGTCTATTTTTGAATAAATTGAACAATTCAGATAAATACAATCAATTAAAAAAAGAAGTTACGAGTAGAAAATCTCAACTGCAAATTGAAAATAATGAAGAAGTAAGATTGGCTGCAGTGAGTATTCTTATAGAGAATGACAACGATAATTATCCCATATATATGATTAAAAGAGCAGATGAAGGTGTACACGCTCTAGAATGGGCTTTCCCTGGTGGTAAATATGAAGAAGAAGATTCGGATTTACTTGATACTGCAATAAGAGAAACTCATGAGGAAATAGGAATATCAAAGGACTTTATTTCCTTTTGGGGCCCTTTAGATCCAGTTTATACTTTGGGTACAGGATGGAAAATTTTTCCCTTTATAGGGGTTGTAAAATCAGATATAAAAACTGTAAAGAATGAAGAAGAAATTCAAGAAATAACTAAAATCCCTTTATTTAAGTTGTTAGAATCTAAAAATAATAGATATGTTTCTTTTACAACAACTAATGGTAGGATAGATTCTAAATCATACGTTTATGAAAATAAATTAATTTGGGGAGCATCCGCAAGAATTATATCTCAAATCAATAGTTTTATTTAACAAATGCCTAATTTTGATCATACAAAAATTAAAAGATTATTAAAAGCTTATCCAAAAGAAGTTTCAGAAACCTATATCTATTCTCGTAGAATATTAAAAAATAAACTACCCGAAGAAATTCTAATTAATTGGGAAAATGTTGGATTGAGTTTAGCGCAAGAAAATACTCATTCCTGGGAGTGTGCTTTAGCATTTTTTAAAGTGTCAGTTGAGGTACAACAACATCTACCTTCTGGACAATTTATAGGTTGGTGCGACTCTGGGCTCAAATTGACTAGAAAAAGTACCAAAATCTCCATTTCTTTTTTTGATTCAAGCCCAAAAACCATGACAAGATTAAGACCAAGATATATAGAAGATTGGGTTTCAAGAGTAGAAAACCTTTATAAAGGTACTTGGAAATCTACAATACTAACATGCAATGTTTTTGAATCATCACCAACTATTTTGGAAACTATTTCATTTGATCAATACTGTAAACTAATAGAATTTATCGAATCTTTATCCAATAGGTCTTATGACATAGCAAGTGAAATATTAGAAACTTCAACCAAAATATTTTCAATAAACTTTCAAGAAATAGATGATTTGCTTCAACTATCAATATCCATTACTGAAAAAGAATGGAGAGACGTCAAACCAACATACGAAATTATCTTAAATCAAATAGTAAAGCTACCAAATGCAAATATAAAACTTATATTTGAAATGTCTAAACGGCTATTTGGATTGTCTGGAATAAACATTTCAAATTTCTTTTCTATGATCATGAAAACTTTGACATTGGTGAATAAAGACGACAGAGATGAAATGTTACACATTACTCAACATGTGGTAAATAATGCTCCTTATGTAACAATGGATTTCTTGAAGAGTGTCCCAACCTTACTTGAAACATTGGATTTAAATCAATTAGATCAATGGAAAAATAATGGGATAAGACTAGCTTTAGACCAAGATACAAACCCAATTCCACCAACTCAATTTTTCAAATTAGAATCAAAAATGTCCAAAGATCTTATTGATCAGATCTCTTCAAGTGTTGAATTGACCAGAATTAAGGAATTGATGAAATTGTATTGTACAGGATTGTCTGGGGAAGATGTTTCGGTCGCGAATTCTTCAAACCTTTCCGAGAAAAATATAGGCTGGACGCAATCGGACCTCCCAACATCGGATGGTAAAACTATCTATCTACCAAATGTAATCTCCAAATACCCAATGAAAGATGAAAACTTTGATTATTTCAAAGTAATTGCTACTCATCAACAGGCTTTATTGGAATTTGGGACATTTAAATATGATCCCAAAATTAAACCACGAAATAAAAAATCATTAAAAATACATGAAATATTAAAAAAAGCATTGGATGAATTGGATGAATCAAATGAATCAAAAGAAGAACACGCAACTAGGTTTGCAAAAGTTTTGAGGGCGATACCTCCTTTCAACTCAGACCCTCAATTAGCTTCTGATTTATTTGGAATCGTTGAAAATTATAGAGTTGATCAAAGAGTCTTACTTACATACCAAGGATTGAAAAAGCATTATAAATATGTTCAACAAGAACAAGTAGATGAACGTAAAGATTCATCAGAATTAAATGAACGAGAAGCAATAATTGAAGAGATAATTAAATTTACTCTAGGTAAAAGAAAAAACTTCAAAATACGACGTGGTTTTACCAAGGAATTTAAGGCTATTATCGGGTACTTCTTGACTTTGAAAAGAATAGATGGGAATGTTGAAGATTCTATGGCAGTTGCTGTTAGAATTTTTGATAGAATTGCTCGCTTACAAAATAATGAATCAGTTCCAGATGAAGAAATAGAAAATATAGATATAGATGAATCTGAAGATGATAATTCTTCTGATGAATATGAGGATGAACAAAAAATCAATGAAATGATGAATTTTTTTGGAACTCCCGAAGCTTCAGAAAATGGAGAATATGATGGTGATGAAATTTCACCTTCTGATGAATTAGAAGAAGAATACAATTCTCCAGAACCTGTTGAATATCAAGGAGATTTCAAGCCTGAATTAGGTCAATTGTTAACGGAAATGTTGACTGTTGAGGGAGATGATATGCTGGGAGAAGGTGAAGAAATGCAGGGGCTAACGCAAGAGCAAATTGAAGAATTAGTTAAAAATTCACCAGACTTAGAAACTAAAGAAGCTGATGAAAATTCTGAATTAGACTCAGATGCCAATCAAGAATTATTAGAAAACTTGATGAAAGAAATAAAAAATAGAGATTTGGATAATTCTTCATTTTCCGGTGGAGAACCGCTTCATTTTGATGAAGATGGAGGACCTTTGGAGGCAACAGCTCCGGACACATTTACCTATGATGAATGGGACTTTAGAGATGCGGAATATAAACCTAATTGGTGTCTTTTGCATGAAAAAAAATTAGCTGATGGAGAAACAAACTTTTATAAAGAAACCTTAACGAACAATTCTTCACTCGTATATCAGATTAAAAAACAATTTGAATTAGTTTTTCCTGAAATGTACCGTAAACAAAAGCGCCTTGAAGATGGTGAGGAGGCTGATCTCGATGCTGGAATCGAAGCACTTATAGATTTAAGATCTAATGTAACACCAGACGAAAAAATATATTGGAGAAGAAATAAAACTGAACGTTCCGTTGCTGTAGCCTTGCTTATTGATATGAGCGCTTCAACAGCTGAAGCTATAGATGATGGCACTACTAAGTCTTCGAATGATGATTGGGGAGCTCCTGATGATCCTGTAGAGTATATGGTGTGGTTAAGATCCAGAAGAACTGAAGGATTGAGAAGATCATATAAAAGAATAGTGGATGTTGAAAAAGAAGGAATTGTCCTAATGGTTAATTCTTTAGAAACACTTGGTGATGATTATGGAGTTTATGGATTTTCTGGTTACGGTAGAGAAAACGTTGAATTTTACACAATAAAAGATTTAGATGAAAAATTTTCAGATACTGTTTCAGGAAGAATTGATAGAATTGCACCTTTGCATGCAACAAGAATGGGTCCTGCTATAAGACACACAATCTCTAAATTGGAAAATCATGAAGCAAAATCAAGATTTATGTTTTTGATAACTGATGGAAGACCACAAGATCGGGGATATTCACGTGAAGGAGTGGAAAAAGAATATGCTGTTTATGATACTCGTCAAGCATTATTGGAAGCTAAACAAAAAGGTATAGTTCCTTTTTGCTTAACTGTCGATAAAGCTGGACATGATTATCTTAAGACTATGATGGATGATTTCTCATATGAAGTTCTTTCTGACATATCTATGCTACCTGCAAGATTGCCAGAGTTATACAAAAATCTTACTTCATAACTTTTTATTGAAAAAATGAGAGAGTTTCATCCCCCCATTTTTTTTCTACGATTATTACATCTTTTGTTTCTTTAGCCACAAGATAATAACCAGTTTTATCTTGTGTAATCTTTCCTATACTCATTGATGTGTTATATATTGTTCGATTTCCTTTAGAATCAAAAGAAAGTGTTTTGATATCTATATATGGAGCATTGGGCCCAAGTCCATACCCTTCGTAATCTTCTTCAAACATTAAATTTAATTGCTCAGCTTTTAAAATTGATATTTCAGAAATATGTTGTACTTGATTGATAATCAATTCTGAATCAACTTGGTTATCTCCTTCACAAGGATTTCCTATTATTGGTAAAGCACATTTATGCCATTTGTCATCATTTTTATTTTTACCAAATGCCTTAATTATTTTGTTATTATTTATGAGTACAAATTCAATTGCTGTCAAAGGATCTAATTCAAACATCCATTTAGGATAAGGAGGATCTTCAATTAATCTTGAGAAAACTCCGTACCAAGTATTATCTATCATTACTAGTGCTTTTTGACCCTCCATATAAGCATAATTATTTATTCCATCAGGTGTCATATCACCTATGTAAAGTGTTCTTTTATCACCATTTTTTAGATACAAAGTAATTTGTAAGCCGGGATCATCTAAACCATATTTAGATTTGTTATCTATATCATCTGATAATGTTCTATATAGTTTTGGGCCTGCTAACAAATCTATGATTCCACCCCATCTATAACTGTCTGCAGGAATTCCATCAAAATTATCAAAAAACCAATTATGATCGTTTCCTGAATGCCAGCTTAATGTTTTAGAACCCTTGGTTATTGATATATTTGTAAGGTCCTGAGATGATACTCTATAAAAAAAAGTACTTATTTTTTTTTCATCTTCTTTACCAATATCAGATTTGTAAATTAAAACCCCAAAAATGGATACCCAAGATAAAATGCAAATTAGTAGTAATGAAATTCTTAAATTCATTTTATCTTCTTCGCCACCAGCTTACCATACCTGCAATTCCTATTGAAATTGGCATTAATAACCAACCACTCCATCTTATAAAATCTCTTTCACTTTTGGTTAAAACTAGTTCTCTAAATGCTGCAGTTTTTGGCCTAATTGTTATTAGTTCATAATCTTTTGCAAGCCAGTTTATACTGTTTACAAATAAATCTGCATTTTTAGCCGAACTAGAATATTTATTAGAAGCAAAATCAGTGTCTCCGATAACAACAATTGCAGTTTTAGCTAGTGTTCCATCTGGTTTTTCTTTAGGATTTTTTCCTATTTCTGAGATAGCTTCAATTAACATAATTGTTGGTAATGGACCAAGAGTGTCTGATTCAGGATTAAATTTTATGATTCCATTTTCTTGGGTTTTTTGTGCCCAACTTTCTAAAGTTGTGAAAGCAAGTGGTACATGTATCACAAAAGGTTCTCCATTTTCAGTAACAGGGATAGTATCAGGACTATATGTTGATCCAATGTATGCGGAACCAGGGAAATACAGAACATCAAAATCTTTTGTTATTTCATGAGGTAATATTTGTCCATTGGTTTTTTTTAGTTGTAGATAACTTGGTTTGGGAGCTACGAAACTTGCCATATCAAATATTGTTCCTTCTCCCACTGCAAGCCCAAATTTATATAGAAAAGTTTTTATACCCTCTGGTGTCATTTCTGGTTCTATTAAAACTAACAATGATCCTCCCAGCCACAAATACTCTGAAATTATTGCAGAATCTTGTATAGTAAAACCTTTCTCTGCTCCAGCTATAACAACAACAGCTGGTATATTTTCCTCAGATAGAAGAATTGCCAATTCTTGAGATGTTGCAGATAAGACTTTATAATTCTGTGTCATTAAATCTGAATAGATTAAACCCATACCTTTTGAGTTTTGATCAAAATCTGTAATATCTCTCTCTCCGTGACCAGTTAAAAAAATTACCTTTTTCTGCTTTATTTGACTTACAATTAGAAGCCCAGTAATTATGTCCTGTTCACTAAAAACAGTGGTTCCTTGCCTTCCGTTTATTATTTGAGATCTTCTGGAATCAATCCCTTCGATTACCAGTGAAGGAAAATAATTTACTCCATATTTAGCTGCGGAAGTGGGGTCTAATTCAGGATCAATTCTTTTGTAAGATAGATCTACTTTTTTAGATCTTCTTTTAAATTCTAATAATAGATCTTCAATTGATCTCCATCCTGCTGCTTTTTCAGGGGTGTTAGTTGCAATAAAAACCGTAATTTTCACGTCTTCTTTTAAGTTTGCTATTACTTTTATAGCTTGGTCTTCGAGAATAAATTGTTTTGTTGCAGTTGTATCAACCCTTAACCATTCTGGTTGATTTGGCTGTGAGACTAACCAATATAATAGTGAATTGATTACTATTATCAATCCTAATGAAGTCAGAAATATAATAGAACTATTTAGCCCATATCTTCCTCTTCTCCCAAAAAGAAAGAATAACATGCTTCTCCAAGCCAATAACCCTAACAATATCAACAGTATAAGTCCTACTAAAATAAACCAAAGACCGATTTGAGAAATATCTCTCAAGAAAATCCATATAATAAAACCTAAAACAATTGACAGCAAACCACTAAGTAGTACACCTTGCTTTACTGACCTAATATTTTGTTTTATGCTAAAAGCCAGGCTGGAAAAATTAAATTTAGTTGATTCTATAGAAGGTCTTTTTTCTTTATTGTTCATTATCTCCACCTTCTTGATTCTAAGATAATTACGGTAAGTAATAAAAATATTATTGTAATTGAAATATAAAAAACAACATCGGTTACTGAAAAAATACCCCGAGCAAAATCTGCGAAATGTCCACTTTCCGCAACTCCTAAGGCACCAAGATCAAAAACAGAAAATGAAGCTCCTAATTGCATAAAACTTAATATATCACTTCCAATTCCTTGAATTCTGGAAGCCACAAAATCAACAATAGTCAGTGCAGTAAGAATCCCTGATCCAACTACCAAACCAACAATTTGATTTGGTGATAGAGCTGATGCAAATAACCCAATTGCTAGCGTTGAAGAAGCATACAATAATAGGCCCAATAGGCCATTAAATAAAGGACCAGTATCAGGGTCACCGAAAATGTATAAAATAATTACGAAATACATTGATAAAATAACCATTATAATTACAATGAAGAAGGCTGCCAAAAATTTCCCAATTACGACTTCAGCTTCTTTTATAGGAGAGGTTAAAAGTAATTCAAGCGTCCCTAATTTTTGTTCCTCAGCTATTAATCTCATTGTTATTGCTGGTGACATGAAGATCATAAAAAAAGTCGCTCCTGCCAAATATCCTCTTATACTTGCTTCAGAAAACGCATCTGAAACTGATGCAACAAAGAAAAAACCTGTTATAGCCAAATATGCTGCTGCTACAATATACGCCATAGGAGAGGAAAAATAGGTTTTTAATTCTTTACTTAAAATTATGATTATATTTTTCATTTGCTTATTTTATTTATCTTGAGTAAGTTGTAAAAAGATTTCTTCTAATGTCATAGGAAGTGGTGTTAAATTTCTTAATCCCCAACCATTATCTACTATTAGTTTTGCTATTTTTTCTGATGAATTATTATTTGATTTGGTATCTACTAGTATTGAATGATAATTTTCTTTTGAAGCCTGATCTAACTTTTCTGCTCTAGTATCACTTCTTACATCTATTATATTTTTAATTTTTCTTATTGCAGATATTGCTGTTTTAGGATCTATGCCAGATACTCCTAATTCAATTCTTTCATTACCTGAAAGTCTTTGTGACAAATTAGAAGGCTTATCATCAGCAACAATTCTACCATCTGAAATTACTAAAACTCTGGGACATATTGTCGATACTTCCGGAAGAATATGGGAAGAAATAAGTAGCGTGTGAGATTGTCCTAATTGACTAATCAATTCTCTAGTTTCCACAACCTGTATTGGGTCTATACCAATCGTTGGTTCATCCATAATTAAAACGTCTGGTTCATGTAAAATTGCTTGGGCAATTCCGGTTCTTTGTCTATAGCCTTTTGATAACTTACCAACGAGAGTATTTCTGTAATCTCCTAACTTAACATGATCAATAACTTTAGGTATTCTTTCTTCAACCCATTTTCTACTCATTCCTCTAATTCTGCCCATAAAAGTTAGATAATCTATAACTGTCATATCAAGATACAGTGGTACAGTTTCTGGTAAATAGCCGATATGTTTTCTAGCTTCAAGCGAGTATTTTACTGTATCAAATCCACTTACAGTAATATTCCCTGATGTGGGGGGAAGATATCCTGTAATTGTACGCATGGTAGTTGTCTTACCTGCACCATTAGGACCTAAGAATCCTACTATTTCTCCTTTTAAAACTTCAAAAGAAACGTCTATCACGGCCGGATATGGGCCGAAATTTTTATACATGTGTTCTACTCTAATCATATTTAAATTTTCCTATACAAAAAAAATTACGTAAATTAAGTTTATCTAAAATTGTGAAAATGCACATTATTGTAGAAGAACATTTATAATTATTTATATGAGTTTAGATATTGAAAATATATATGTTGATAATGCAGCTACTACTAAAGTCACTTCAGAAGTTTTAGATGAAATGCTACCTTATTTTTCTGAAAACTTTGCTAATCCTTCCGGTTTGTATTTGATGAGCCAAGATTCAAGAGCCGCAGTCGAATTTTCAAGAGAAAAAATTGCTAAAACTATAAATTCAAGTAATTCAGAAATAATATTTACTAGTGGTGGTACTGAGTCTGACAATTTGGCTTTTAAAGGTTTGTTAGGGAATAAAATTAAAAATGATCAAAATGAAATTATAATTTCTACAATTGAACATCATGCAATTATACATCCTGCAGAACAAATGAAGGAATTAGGTTACTCAATTTTTCACTGTCCTATAAATAAAAAAGGATTTGTTGAAATAGATTCTTTAAATAAATTAATTACTAACAAGACAAAGTTTATTTCTGTTATGTACGCGAATAATGAAATAGGAACCATACAGAGAATAAAAAAACTTGTTGAGATGACTCGCAAGAAAGAAAAAGAATTTGGAACAGAAATTATTTTTCATACTGATGCAGTTCAAGCGGTTGGAAAAATACAAATTGATGTTAAAGATTTAGATGTTGATGCCTTATCAATATCCGCACATAAATTTAATGGCCCTAAAGGAATAGGGGCTTTGTTTTTAAAAGAGAAACACACGATTAACCCATTGATAGATGGAGGAGGACAGGAAAGACAAAATAGGTCTGGGACAGAAAATGTCCCCAATATAGTCGGATTTGGTAAAGCAATTGAACTAGCAGAAAAAAATAGATTGAAATTTTGTGAACATACGTTATCTTTAAAAATGGAATTTATAAATCAAATCAAAAACGATTTCCAAGAAATTATTTTTCACAGTGAAATCGAAGAATCTCTTCCAAATATAATTAATTTTTCTATACCAAATGTACATGGTGAACCAATTCTTATAGCTCTTGATTTCAAGCAAATTATGGCAAGTAGTGGAAGTGCTTGTTCTACAGCTTCAACGGAACCTTCTCATGTACTTTTAGCTAAAGGAATTGATAAACAGACTGCACTAGGTTCAATAAGGATTTCTTTTGGAATCAATAATACGTTTGAAGAAATTAAGTACATCAATAAGTCTATTATAGAAGTTATAAATGATCTAAAATCATAATTAGTGAATATTCTCTAGACTATGAATAAAAAAACTAATACTAAACCTACATTAGATTACGGCAAATTTTCTCGTGAAAAAGAAAAAATTGATATTGCATTTAATCATATAATCAATAATGAATATGAATATGGACCTGTGTTCGAAAAAACAGAAAAAAAATACTCTGTAAAAAAAATAGAAACTTCCTCTACAACACCTTTGATAAGCAGACTATATTTTACTTTCCAAATTGATAAATATGATGAATCTGGAGATGAATATGTAGAAATAGATTCAGATAATAAAATACTTACAAGAAGAATCACATTATTCCCTAAGCAAAAAAAACCACTACCTTTAATATTAATCACAGTTTTTTCTTTGTTGATAGCAATAATTGTTATCCCATGGGTACTGTTGAATTCAGATAGTGCCGATCCATTATATAAAGCAGGGAAAGTCTTATGGATTAAAAGTGAAGAACCTGTTTTCCAAAAAATTGTAAATTATGAAGGCCCAGATGCAATTTCCGGGAAGTTACGTAATTGGGAAATAACTGGGATTGATGATCAGAATTATCTAGGATTGGTTAAGCTAAAAATAATTAACGAAACAGCGAATACAATTACACTAGATATCAATGAAGAATGTGCCGAACTGCTGGCATCAAATAAAAAGACGTACTATCCTACAAATTCTCTTACGAAAGCGTATGATGTATCTAAAATAAACAAAAAAAACCAAATGGATTTTGTTCCATTATGGGGAACAGTTGAATTAACAGCGGGTACAATGGTTACAGGATATTTAGTCTTTGATCTACCTAATGGTGTGACATTTAGTCGTTTACGATGGATAGCAAGTGATACTGTAACCATAAACTATTAGTTTTAAATGAAAAAAAAATCTAAAGAGAACCTACAAAAATTATCACCTGGACGAAGACAATATTTGAATATAAAAAATCAATATCAAGATTGCCTTTTATTGTATCGTATGGGAGATTTTTACGAAACCTTTGATGAAGATGCAAAAATTTTATCTTCAGTTTTAGATATTGCATTAACAGCTAGAGATGTAGGAGCAAAAAATAAAGTTCCACTTGCTGGAATCCCTTACCATTCTCTTGATAACAGCCTTGTAAAATTGATGGATTCTGGATTGAAAGTTGCGATTGCAGAACAAACATCTGATCCAAAAGATGCCAAGGGAATTGTTGATCGTGCGGTAACAAGAGTTATTACACCAGGTACAATCACCGCTCCTGATATGTTAAATGCTAATGAGCATAATTTCTTAGTAAGTATTGTCATCGACAAAGATGAAGTGGATATAAGCGCTTTAGATGTTTCTACAGGTAAATTTGAAACATATTTTAGTGATTTACTTAATCTCCAAAATGAAATTGAAAGACTAAATCCCAAAGAAATTATTTTTGTTAAAGGTGATAAAAAAATTATAGATGAATATTTTTCAAATTATCATTTGAGAGAATATAAGGGAGAAGTAAGAAATGTTAATATTGCCCGAAACGTTATACTTTCACATTTTGAAATTGAAAACCTTTCTCAAATACAATTAGAAAATCGTAAGACTTTGTTAATGTCTGTTGGGATTATTCTTGATTATATTAATTCAAATTACAAAGATTATCTGAAAAATATTATCTCGCTTAATAATATTGATCGTTCAAAGGATATGATACTGGATTTTGTAACACTTAGAGACCTTGAAATAACAAAATCACTTACAGGAACTAATGAAGAAAATACGCTTTATCAGTTTATGGATAGAACTAAGACTCCGATGGGAGCTAGACTTTTAAGAAATCTCATTCTCACTCCATCACAAGATCTGGAATTGATAAATGACAGACAAAATAAAATCCAATGGTTCAATCAACAGCATGTTCCTCTTCAGGATCTGGATGAAAAACTGGGAAGAATAAACGATATTGAAAGAATAATTAATAGGATTTTTATAAAAAACTGTTCAGTTAGAGATTTGATATCTCTTTACCATAGCCTCAATATAATACCTGAAATATTTAATCTTCTAGCAGAATCTAATTTCTCTCTAAAATCTAATTTAAAAGAAATAAATGATATCTCTGAATATTTGATAACTTCAATCAATATGGATACTTCGTCTGTTGTTGGTTCCGGAGAAATAATAAAAAAAGGATTCAACTCGGATCTTGATGATCTTGTTGAAATGAAATTCCATTCAAATTCATTGATATTACAATTAGAAGATTCTGAAAGAAAAAGAACACAAATTAATAATTTAAAGGTTAGATATAACAGGGTATTTGGATATTATATTGAAATTACCAAATCACATTTAAATAATATTCCAGACAATTATATTCGACGTCAAACATTAGCTAATGCAGAAAGATTTTACACAGATGAATTGAAAGATTTGGAGGAGAAAATACTAAATGCTGATGAAAAAATACATAACCTTGAAGTACTTATTTTTGACCAAGTGTGTGAGAATTTATCTTCCTTCAAAAAAACATTGCTGCAATTGAGCAACGAAATAGCAATAATTGATTCAATTTATTCACTTGCAAAAATTGCATATGAAAATAATTGGGTACGACCGATAGTCTCGGATGACAAGAATTTTGAAATCAAAGATGCACTTCATCCTGTTATTGATAAAATACTTGGATTCGGAACTTTTGTACCAAATGACATCAGTTTTAAAAAGGATCAAAATACAGCAATAATAACCGGAGCTAATATGGCTGGTAAATCTACTTTCTTGAGAACAATCGCAATACAATTTATTTTGGCCCAAATAGGTTCTTTTGTACCTGCTTCAAGATGCAAGATAGGAGTAGTAGACAGGATTTTTACTAGAACCGGATTAACCGATGATATAAGTGCAGGTAAATCAACATTCTTAATTGAAATGGAGGAAACTGCTAGAATTTTAAGGCTTGCGACCAACAAATCATTTGCGATACTGGATGAAATAGGGCGGGGGACCAGTACCTATGATGGATTGGCTATAGCATGGGCTATTTTAGAATATATAAACAGTAATCCTC
Source organism: Dehalococcoidia bacterium (assembly GCA_029940375.1). Taxonomy (GTDB): domain Bacteria; phylum Chloroflexota; class Dehalococcoidia; order Lucifugimonadales; family Lucifugimonadaceae; genus TMED-70. The sequence goes on from JAPYUX010000001.1 coordinate 311,844, forward strand.
ATAAGCAATTCAGGACTTTATTTGCAACTCATTATCATGAATTGACAGATCTCCCAGATTTATATAAAAATATAATCAATTTACATGTTGCAGTAAAAGAAGAAAATAACTCAATTAATTTTCTTCACAGGATTGTTGAAGGGACGTCTGAAAGGTCCTATGGAATCAATGTCGCGGAGATTGCTGGTCTTCCAGAAGAGGTTATTTCCAAATCAAAGATTTTGTTGGATAAGTTTGAAAACAATACTATTACCACAGAAGAAGGTTTTCAAATGAATTTATTCAATGATAATAATGATGAAGTAATTGAAAAATTAAAGTCTCTTGATTTAAATACAATGTCACCCATTGATGCAATTAATTTATTAAATAATATAAAGAAACAAATAGATTAATTTTTTAATAAAATTGATCTAGGTAAGAATTTTTAAATTTAAGAAAGACTCAAAAATAGTGGCCCAAAAATAATAGATACTATTGCCATTAATTTCATCAGGATATTAATAGCGGGTCCGGATGTATCCTTGAATGGATCTCCTACTGTATCTCCTGTAACCGCAGCTGCGTGGCTATCAGAACCTTTTCCTCCATGATTTCCTAGTTCTATATATTTTTTCGCGTTGTCCCACGCGCCACCTGAATTAGCCATAAATATAGCTAATAAAAATCCAGAAACTATAGATCCGGCCAACAATCCACCTAACGCATTTGCGCCCAGAAATGGTATGATGCCGACTACTATTGGCGTGATTATTGCTAGTAATCCTGGAAGTATCATTGCTTTTAGCGATCCTGTAGTAGATATTTCTACTGCCTTGGCTGCATCTGGTTTCACACCTTTTTTACCTTCTTTAAGCCCAGGTATTTCCCTGAATTGCCTTCTTACTTCTTCAATCATTTCACCTGCGGCAGTACCAACCGCTTGCATTGTCAAACCAGCAAACACAAATGGTAATAAACCACCAATAATCATACCAACCAAAACTTTTGGATCCATAATGTTAAGTGAAGTGATTCCAGCAACAGTTCCATAGGTTGCCATAAGAGCTAATGCGGTTAAAACAGCTGACCCAATTGCAAATCCTTTTCCGGTTGCTGCAGTAGTATTGCCTAACGCATCCAATGCATCAGTTCGTTCCCTAACTTTGGGATCTAGACCTGCTTGCTCTGCAATTCCGCCAGCATTATCTGCTACAGGGCCATATGCGTCTGTCGCAAGTGTTATACCCAATGTAGATAACATTCCTACAGCTGCCAGTCCTATTCCGTACAATCCAAGTATCGGAGTTTCTTGTCCTCCTGCTAAAACGAAAGATAGCATTATACCAACAATAATAGCGATTGTAGGAATTATGGTAGAGTAGAGACCTACAGCAATTCCAGCTATTATAGTTGATGAATGACCTGTTTCGGATTGAGCAGCTATCCATTTTACTGGACGATATTCATAAGATGTAAAATATTCTGTTGCAGTTCCAATAACAATTCCTACCAAAAGACCAACCACTATAACCCAAAATAGATTGAAATTGATTTCATTGAAGTAAATATATAAACCACTTCCAATCAATGTTAATATTCCCGCTCCAAAGATAGCGTATCTTAAGGTCCAAAGAAGTTGACCCATTGTTGCATTATCCTTTGTTCTAACTAGGAAAGTACCAATTATTGAAGAGACTATTCCTATACTTGCAATAATAACTGGAAGAATTACTAATTGGTCGCTTATGCTCTTAGTAGCAGCGACAGCCAATGCAATTGTCGCTATTATGGATCCGGCATATGATTCAAATAAATCTGCTCCCATTCCAGCTACATCACCTACGTTGTCTCCAACGTTGTCTGCTATAACTGCCGGATTTCTTGGATCATCTTCTGGTAAACCTTCTTCTACCTTACCTACCAAATCAGCACCAACATCTGCAGCCTTGGTAAATATTCCGCCGCCGACGCGTGCGAACAAAGCTATGCTACTGGCACCAAAACCAAATCCTGCAATTACTGTAGCACTTTCAAAAAGCATATAAAGAACTCCAACTCCTAAAAGACCTATACCCACTACTGTAAATCCCATGACTGCGCCAGTTGAAAATGCAACATTTAGCGCTTTGTTTAAGCTTGTTTGAGCGGCCTCTGTAGTACGAGTATTTCCTCTTACAGCTGTTGACATTCCAATGAATCCAGCTAGGGCAGAGCCAAATGCTCCAACCAAGTAAGAAATCGACATGTTTATGTTTCCTTGGCTTTGACCTATTATTCCGAATACATCCAGATCAATAAATAAAATCAATACTATAAATACTGTGATAACAAAGAATGCAAGGATCGTATACTCTTTTTTCAGGAAAGCCATTGCACCTTCCTTTATTAAATTCCCTATTTCAATTACATCGTTGTTTTCAACTTTGCTTCTTTGCACGCGTAAAAATAATAATGAAGCGGTTACCAATGCTATAGCTGCTGCAACAATTCCGTAGACGATTTCTGACATCAATGACCCCCAAAGTAAATAATTAAGTAAAAAATATAACCGTTACATATTCTTATGTTTTTTTTCAAAAAGCAATATATAAAAAGATGTTATTAGAAAAATTTTGTGAATCTCTCAGTAGCTTTTTTAGGATCCTTTGATAATGTTATTGCGGTTACTATACAAACTGAATCAACTCCAGTTTCCAGAACTTCTTCTATGTTATTATCTTTTATTCCCCCAATAGCCACTATTGGTTTTCTGCTTATCTTTTTAGCCTCGACTAACAGATTTAAACTTGCAGGTCGAGTATTTGTTTTTGTGTCAGTTGAATAAATACTTCCAACAGCGATGTAATCACAAGAATTATTATTTGATTCTTCTATTTCCTTTTTTGTTGCATTGGAAGAACCGATGATTAGATCTTTATCTGTAATTTTTTTTACATGATCTGGAGAGATATCACTTTGTCCTAAATGAACACCGTCACTATTAGAAATTATTGCTATGTCAACACGATCGTTAACAATGAAAAATGCATTGTATGAGTTACAAAGTTCTGATATTTTTATAGCCCAATTAACTGTATCTCGAATATTGTCAGCTTTATTACGTAATTGAATAATATTTGCCCCGCCATCTAGTACTTGTTGAGCAATATTCACTGGATCTTTTGAGTTAATAAATGAAGGATCAATTATTACATAAAGCCCGCTAAATTTTTTAGTTTTTAAATTCATGATTAGATTTTATAGGTTCAAATGTTTTTCTATGATATTTTGTTATTCCATATTTATCTATTAATGCCATATGCTCTTTTGTACCATATCCTTTATGTTTCCCAAATAAATAATTTGGATATTCTTTCGATACATTTTCTATCATATATTTATCTCTTGATACCTTTGCAACGATTGAAGCTGCAGAAATGCTTTTTGAAATTTGGTCACCTTTTATTATATTTTTTTGAGGTATTTCTGTTTCATCAATTGAAATGCTATCAATAAGTAAAAAATCTGGCTTTATTTCAAGATTTGATATTGCTCTGATCATGGATAGTTTTACTGCTTTTACTATTCCGACATTATCTATTTCATCTGAAGAAGCACTTCCGACTGCACTTGTATGTGACGTTTTTTTTATATACTCGGATAAAATTTCTCTTTGTTTTGGAGCAATTTTTTTTGAATCATTGATTTTCCTAAATAAATCATCAGGATCTTCAAAATTTTCTTTTAGTATTACTGCACCTGAATACACTGGACCAGCAATACATCCTCTACCAACTTCATCTAATCCACAAATATAATTAAATGACTTTCCCCAAAGTTTTTTTTCTAGCTCCAAATTCGACATCTATATCTTTATCATCTTTAATAGTTTGTTTTATTATTCCGCCTCCTAATACCAAATCATTTTTATAAATGACAACTGGCTGCCCAGGAGTGATGGCCCTTACTGGTTTGTTAAAGATCAGCATAAATGTATTCGAAGAATCTTTTTTAATTTTCAGAGTTGCATCAGATTCTATAGCATTATACCTAATTTTAGCTTTTATCTTCATATTATTTTTTGGGATTGTACCATTAGACCAATTGACTTCATCTGCTATCAATGTTCTTTCAAATAGTTCTGAATTTCTGGAAACTATTACATCTCCGTTTTCTTTGTTAATGCTTTTTACATAAATCTTTTCTTTTAATCCACCAATTTCGATCCCTTTGCGTTGACCTATAGTAAAATTATGAATTCCAGTATGTTTTTTAACTTTTTCTCCATTTTCTTTATAAATTGTTCCTGAAATAGGTTTGATTTTATTTTTTAGAAAATCTCTGTAGTTTCCTTTTGGGATAAAACAGATATCTTGAGAATCTGGCTTTGTAGCGTGAGATAAATTATATTTTTTTGCAATATCTCTAATTTCTTCTTTTGTATATTCACCTACCGGGAAGAGTAATCTTTTTAATTTTTCCTGTCCCAGGGTGAAGAGTACATATGATTGATCTTTATTTTCATCTTTTGCTTTTTCAACTATGTATTTTTTATTGTTTCGAGAAATTTTTGCATGATGACCTGTTGCAATATATTTTGCACCTAATTCATCAGCTTTTGTAAATAATGAATCAAATTTTAAATTGTGATTACAAGATAAACATGGATGAGGAGTTCTGCCATTCTCATATTCATCAATGAATTTATTCATAACTGTTTTTCGAAACTTATCTACCATATTAATGTAGTAATGTCTTGAATTTATTATGCTACAAGTTTTTCTGGCATCATTTACATCATCCAATGAGCAGCAGGTTTTATTTAGAACATTAGCGTTTTTAAATGAATCATCAAATAGCCTCATGGTAATACCTACAACTTCAAATCCCTGTTCATGTAGCAATAAAGCTGCTACCGAAGAATCAACTCCTCCGCTCATTGCAACAATTACTCTTTTTTTATTAATTTCCATGTTATTTTCCGTATTATGATATTTAACTGACGTAAAATCAATTCTCCTTTTGTATTATATATTTAAAATTTTTTTATTTGAGAGGCTAAAATTATACAATCAAATGATCTTTTAGAAAAAGTTAAGAGCTTAGCTGATTTCATGTCTGAAAATTTACTTTCTAATATAGTAATTCTAGATGTGTCTAGCGAGTCGGTATTTTTTCATTATTTTATTATTGCTACAGGTATGACAAGTCAACACCTGCAATCTTCATCAGCCAGTATTTCACGTTTTCTTAAGGATCATGATATTAAAACGAATCACAAAGAAGGTGTATCAAATGGAGGCTGGCTGCTTCTTGATTCGCAAGGAATAACTGTTCACCTTTTTCTTGAAACCCAAAGAGATAGATATGCTCTCGAAGACCTTTGGTCTACTTCCAAAGAAATTCTAAGATTGATTTAATCTACAATCCACTTTTCATTGGATCTTTTATATTCGATTATTTCATATTTTTTAAAGAAAATTTTGATTTCCCTATTTGCATCTCCAATGTTTGCAGAACCATGAATAAGATTTCGCGATATTTCCAGTCCCAAATCACCTCTTATAGTTCCTGCAGGAGATTCAAGAGGATTTGTTTTACCTATAATATTTCGTGCTTTTTCAACTGCATTTGGACCTTCTAATACCATGGCAATTATTGGACCTGAACAAATATAATTTACAAGTTCTTCAAAAAATGGTTTACCAGTATGTTCCTCATAATGCTTGGATGCAATCTCTTTTGAAAGTTGCAATAATTTCATGCCAGAAATCTTTAGTCCGGTTTTCTCGAGCCTGACTATAATTTCACCCGACAACCCTCTTTGTAAACCATCTGGTTTAACTAAAATTAACGTACTCTCCATATTTTCTCCTTAGATATTTAATTTTTTATAAGGTACTTTTGGCTTACTTATAGATGGCCCTTTTGCGTAAATGGGAACAACATCAGCAGGTTTAGTAAATCCTTTATTTTTTTTCATTACTTCTGAGGATAATATTAATTTTTTATAGTCTCTAGTTATTTCCTTGTCTTCAATTAATATTTCTCCTTTAAATTTATTAGAATCAAGATCAGAAAAATCACTGATTAATCCTATTTTTTCAGGTTCAAAACTTCCATTTGTAAATTTAGCCCAGCTCCATTTATTTTTTCCACAAGGAATTACTGAAATAATTTCTTGTTTTTCCATTATAGAATTTATAGCTTGAACGAAATGAGAAGGGATCCCTAAAATATTTATATTGTATGAACTAGCAATCCCCAATACAAATGAAATACCTACACGAATTGAATTGAATCCGCCAGGTCCTAAAAGGACCGCAATATGATCTACGTCTCTTATATTTCCTATCTCTTTTCTTAAAATGAGGAAATTTTCATACAAATCCTTACTGTGATTATTCTTACTTTCCCAGAAATTTTCGTAAACTGGACTATCATTATTAATCAAAATCAGTGAAGATTTTGAAGTAGATGTGTCAACTATTATTTGTTTCATAGTTAATTATAATTCTTTCAAATAATTGTTTTGATTTATCTCCAGATGTAAAAAATTTAAATATTCTATCATTTTCAATCTCATTGAAAAAAATCTTAATAATCAAATTGTCTTTTGGTAAATTATTATTAATCCTTTCGGGCCATTCCATTAGTACTAAGCTATTATCGTAGTATTCTTCTATTCCTGTTTCCTGTAAATTTACAACATCTTCAATCCTATAAAAATCACAGTGAGTGATATTTATTTTCCCTCTGTATTCGTTGATAAATACAAAAGTTGGACTTCTTACGAAATCGTTATTACCGGTCCCGAGTACAATTGATCTGACTAATTCTGTTTTACCAGCACCCAAATTACCTGATAATAAAATAACATCTTCTTTAGTAACGCTTTTTCCAATAGCATTACCGATTTTTTCAGTATCTTCTAGTCCTGCAGATAATAATACAGCTTCTTCTACTTCATTATCTAATGTAAGGTGTTCAAAATCAGTATTCATGATTAACTTTTAAAATGATCGTAATTATTTGATTTTTGGTTGATTTCTGAAGAATTATTCAAAAACTTCAAATCTGATTTTTGGTTATCAATGATTTTTCCTATTATATTCAAATCAATTTTCTCTTTAAGTGAGTTTATTTTTTTTTCGTTGCCAATTAAAATGAGCTCGTAGTCTTCCCCAGAGGATAAAACCTTATCTTGAAACAGCTTATTTTTGTATAAATTGTTCAGTTCTTTGCTAGTCCTTATTTTTTCAAAATTTATAATAATTTCTACTTGAGATGCTTTAGATATTCTCATGAGATCTTTTTCAAGACCATCTGATAAATCGATGCAACATTCAATTCCTGTTTCAATAGCTTTTTTTGCTTCTTTAATTCTTGGTATAGGTCTTAGAAATTTTTTGATTTGAGAATCATTTTTTTTTGATTTGTTATTCTCAAGTTTAATTAGGCCCGCCCCAGAATCTCCTATGTTTCCTGTGTGAGCAATCAAATCTCCTTTTTTAGCAGCATTTCTAACCATGATTCTTTTGGGATTATAAAGAGTACCAATAGCTGCTATTGAAATAAATGAGGTTTCTGTTTTTACAACATCACCACCAACTAAATATCCTCCGAACTCTTTACAGGCGCTGTTCATCCCTTCATATAATTTCTTGATTTTGCTTTGATTTAACTTTTTGTTTATTCCAAGAGTGACACAGAATGCGATAGGGTAAGCTCCCATTGAAGCAAGATCACTTTGATTTGATACAATAGATTTCCATCCAACATCATTATAATCATAATGAGTTTTAAAATGAACATTTTCAACCATTGCATCAGTACAGAAAATCAATGATTTATCATTTGAAAAAATTTTTGCTGCATCATCCCCAACTCCTATCCAATTTTTTGGAATGTCTCTGATTCTTTCAAAATTTCTTGAAATTAGTTCTATAAACTCTTCTTCGTTTTTTATCATGGCATGTGTGTTAATCGAGGATGAACAGAATGCTTGGGAGAAAACCGTTCACCTTTCCTTAAAGTAACAATTGGAACTAGAAGTTCAGTACCATTTCTAACATTTTGTTCTGCATCTTCAAAATAAAACTTTTCATCTTTTATATGATTAATTATAGCTATATCAGCATCAGCTCCAATTTTTAGTGACCCTATATTATCGTCCAAATTAACAGCGTTTGCGGGTTTGTAAGTTGCAAGAGCTATTACTTCTTTTAAAGAAAGTCCCAAATATAGATATTTAGATAGCGTAGTTAATAGATCGAACACTGGTCCTCTGGCATTATATTTGTGAATATCAGATGAAATACTTCCAGGGATCACACCTTGTTCCATACAAGCCTCGGCAACCGGGAATGAAAAAGATCCTTGACCATGTCCCACATCAAATATCACACCTCTTTTCATTGCATCCAAAGCTATATCTTTCACTTTACTTTCATTGTCTAATATTCCATTAGGTTTTTGTGTAAATGAGTGAGTTACAATGTCACCAGAACGCATATTGGGTAGAATTTTTTCCAAAGAATTATATGATCCACCTATATGAATCATTAATGGCTTTTTTATTTCTTTTGCTACCTGCAAAGCTCTTTCAAATGCGACAAGGTCATTTTTACCAACTATGTGTTCGGATAATCTTACCTTTATCCCTACAATAGAATCAGAATGTAGGGTAGATGCTTCGATAGCTTCCTCAACTCTTGCCCATCTGATATCTTCTAGTTCACCTATTTCATTGTCAAGCTGTCCCATTCCAGATATATGTAAAAAAGCAAGAATTCTTGTTTTAGTTTTAGACATTACATATTTTTGGAATCCTGCAATAGTATTAGAACCAGATGAACCTGCGTCAATTGCGGTTGTAACTCCTCTGTCTAAGCAATAAGGATCAGCTTCTACTGCAAGGTGCGCAACTCCCCACCAAACATGGACATGTAAATCAACTAATCCGGGAATAACTATCTTGTCTTCAGCTTCTATGATGTCTATTGCATTATTATCGGGAATGTTATTTTCAATAGATCTTATTTTCCCACTTGCTACCCCGATATCTTTTTTCTCATATATGTCTCTAGAAGGATCTAAAACAGTTGCATTTTTTATTAGTAAATCAAAGGTCATTATTTTTTAGATTTCAATATTTCTGAAGCTCCCAATCCTCCAGCCACAATAATTCTCATTGCTTGTTCAGCAGTTACATCGAGGAATTTAATTTTTATTTTGGGAACTATTGCCAACCAACCTGTATTAGGAACAGGAGTGGATGGCATATAAACATAACCATGTTCAACTCCATCAAATTCTATTAGATTTGTAAGGAATCCAATAGTCCAAACGCTTTCTTTAGGATATTCAATTGCTACAACTCTACTAAATCCACCACCTTTTTTAGAACCAGTGAATGCTGTAGATACTTGTTTTGATGTCCTGTAAATAGCGTTCACTAAAGGAAGTCTTTCTACAAATTGTTCTATATATCTCATAAAAGCTCGAACAACACTGCTTGAAGAAAGTATCCCTATAAAAAAGATAAGAATAAATATTGTTATAAAACTCAGTCCAGTAATACTTCTACCAAAAATTTGTTTAAATATTGGTTGTAAAATTCCATCTATACTATTGAATGCAAAAGCAGCTATAAAATAAGTGACCGCTAAAGGAAATAAAAGAATCAATCCTAAAATATATCTTCTTCTAATATATATGTAGAAATTATTTAAGATTTTTTTCATTTGTAAGTTCAGCTTTCTATTTTGTTAACATTGACAAAAAAACAATTACGTTTTAACAAAGCATATGCTAATTTATAAAAAAGATTAGTAAGTATATCAATGTTTGAAAGGTTTTAAATGAATTCTTCAGAGATTAAAAATAAAGCAACAAAAAATATAGAAAGTATAAAAAATGTCCCTATTGATTTATCGAAGGAAATATTAAAAAATCCTGAAACTGGATACAAAGAATTCAAGACAAGTAAAAAAATTTTTGACACTTTGAAAACATTTGAACTAAATGTAGAAGACGGGATAGCTATTACAGGATTGAAAACTACCATACAAGGATCAAAGCCGGGTCCTAATATCGCTATAATTGGCGAATTGGATGGACTTCCAGTTCCAGACCATCCTTTTGAAGATAAAACTACACACGCAGCTCATGCCTGTGGACACCATATACAAATTGGGAATATGCTTGCTTCTTTGATCGCACTAAATTCTAAAGAAATATTAGATAATCTATCGGGATCTATAACATTTATGGCTGTTCCAGCAGAAGAATATGTGGAAATAGAATGGAGAAATATTCAAAGAAAAAATGGAGAATTCGAATTTTTGGGTGGGAAACAAGAATTTATAAAACTTGGTGCTTTTGATAATATTGATATTTCTATGATGACTCATGCAAGGAAATCTTTAAAAGGATTTGCTTATGGAGGTACAGGAAACGGATTGATAGCCAAATTTATAGAATTTCATGGAAAGACATCTCATGCAGGGGGAGATCCACATCTTGGTATCAATGCTTTAAATGCAGCAAATATAGCAATGTCAGCAATACATGCTAACAGAGAGACTTTTGAAGACGAAAATCATATAAGAATTCACCCTATAATAACTCTAGGTGGAGCAGTGGTAAATCAGGTTCCAGATCTCGTTAAGATAGAAACTTTTGTACGAGGTTCATCCCTTGATGCAATAAAAGATGCTAATTATAAAGTTGATAAATGTCTTAAAGCAGGTGCATTATCAGTAGGTGCTGAGGTTGAAATAACTACATTGCCAGGTTATTTACCTATATTTAATGACACAAATCTTTCAAATTTATACAAAGAAAATTTGGATAATTTTTATGATCAAGATCAAATAGAGAAATTGGATCATGGAGGAGGTTCAACAGACATGGGAGATTTAGCTCATATTATGCCTATAATTCATCCTTATGTTGGAGGAGCAAATGATGGTTCTCATCACACGAAAGAATTTCTAATAGATGATTATAATTTACCAGTAATAGAAGCAGGAAAAATGATGGCTTTTACTGTAATAGACCTTTTGTCAAATAATGCTGAAAGAGCAAACAAGATTATAAAGGAACATAAAAGAAAATTATCCAAATCTCAATATTTAAAATTACTAAGAGATATTAGTGCAAATGAAACATATAACTTTAATGATTAGAACTTGTTATTACATGCAATTATAAGATATTAAAGGACATTCATAATCTCTTAAATAAATCAGGTCGTATGTTAATCCTTGTGTGAAAAAGCCTAAAAATAAAGCAAAAATCAAAACTATCAACTTAACTATTGAGCCCATCCCTTTTTTTGTTTCTTTTTCTGATGCGAAAAATTTAAGCAAAACTATGAATATAAAATAGTAAATAATAGAATAAACAGCAAAGACAAAATATGTAGAAGTAAGAAAAGAAATTATTTCATTCATAATTATATTATCCTTTAGAATAATTATATTATCCTTTAGATTTAAACTATTATAACGATAAATAACATTAATAATAAATTAGAAAAAAAACAAAGAATAGCAAAATTAATTTCACGAACAGGTTTTTCTTCCAGAAGAAAAGCGGAAGAATTGATTTTTCAAGGGAAAGTTAAGGTTGGAAATACAATTATTTCTAATCCTGCAACAAAAATTAATGAAAATTCAGAGATAAAAATAAACGATATATTGATTCCTAAGAAAGATCCTTTGGCAATTTATGTTTATTACAAACCAAAAGGTTTGATAGTTACAAAATCAGACGAAAAATCTAGACCAACGATATATGAAGATTTACCTAAACAAATGAGAAATTTTATTTCTGTAGGAAGGTTGGATAAAAATACTTCAGGATTACTTTTATTAACTAATGATGGACATTTATCTAGATTCCTAGAACTCCCAAAAAATAAATTTGAACGAAAATATGTAGTTAAAATAAGAGGTAAATTAAGTAAATTTCAAGTAAAAAGAATTAGGGAAGGTGTAATAATTAATCGATTTAAATATCAACCTATAAAAATAACAATTTTGTCTAAATCTTCTAAATTTTCGAATTTGGAGTTATGTTTAATTGAAGGAAAAAATCGAGAAATAAGAAGAATTATGGAATATTTTGAGACACCTGTAATAGAACTAAAGAGAATTTCATATGGACCCTATGTACTTGATGAATTGAAACCATCTGAATTTCATAAGTCAAACTTAAATTATATTGATTATTAAGATCTAGTATTTTTTTTTTAATAATTTACTATTTATGAAAAGAAAAAATATTTATGAATAGTTTTTTTGATTCGTTACTAAAGTATTTTGGATACAAATCTTGGGAAGAATGGTTTCTTCAAGAGGCTATATGGGCTATAACTACAATTGTAATCGGTATTGTAGCATGGTTTGTTTTCCACCATTATATAAGACCTAGGTTGGGAAATTTTTCTAAATCTCTTATAAAAAAAGACGAAACAAGGGATCTTGGAATATTTATTGGTCTTCTTGATACAAAATATTTTGATTTTTCAATTCTAATCATCTTTGGTTCTATAGTTTCGGTTGGTATCTTTTCTATTATAGGTTTCAATGTAAATCCAATAATTTCATACATTACAGAAGGATTGTTGAGCTTCGCATACTGGTTTTTCTCACAGGGAATAATCATTTTTATAATGATTTTAGTCCTGTGGATTCTTATAAGAATTGTTCGAAGAGTAATACCGAAAATAGTCACATCTTTTGTATTGGGAAGAGCTGAATATGGAGAGCACGAAGAAGCTGAAAAAGAAGCTAATACTTTATCAAAAGTTTTTACTGGTGGTGCTGTCATAATAATCTTAATTACTGGACTATTTATGATACTGACTAAATTGGAAATACCTGTAGGCCCCATTTTGGCTGGTTTTGGAGTTGCTGGTATTGCTGTTGGTTTTGGTGCTCAGCATGTAGTACGTGATATTATTAGTGGAATTTTTATCATTGCAGAAAATCAATATAGAACTGGCGATGTAGTTGGAATTGCTGGTCAAGTTGGATATGTTGAAGATCTAAATTTGCGGAGAACTATTCTTAGAGATCTAGAGGGCACCGTACACGTTATTCCGAATGGAGAAGTTACTGTTTCTTCAAATAGGACAAAAAACTATTCTAGGGTTGTATTGAATGTAGGAGTAGCATATAAGGAAAATTTGGAAAGAGTGATATTTATACTTAATCAAATAGGGAATGAGATTGCTGCAGATCCTGTTTTTGGCCTGTATATAATAACTGCACCTCAAGTTTTAAGAATTCAATCGTTTGATGATTCAGCCATTACCATAAAAATGATAGGTGATTGTAAACCTATGAAACAGTGGCAATTAAGGGGAGAATTATTGAGAAGAATCAAAGCGAGATTTGATCTTGAAGGAATTGAAATTCCTTTCCCCCACCAAACTGTATATTGGGGTGTAGATCAACCTTCATTAACCATACAAGAAAAATCTCCATCTAAAAATAATAAAAAATCAAGTAGCAAAACAATAAGTACAAAACCAGAAGATATTGAACAAATGTTAGCTCAGATAGCATTAGCAAAAAGAGGTTCAATATGGAACGAAAAAGATATAGATGAATAAAGGAGAAAAAAATTACTACAAATTCAATAATGAAACCTAATCTACCAAAAAATTTAAAGGAGATTTCTGACAATATTCCTCATCCTGAAGGTATAGTAGTTGATGATAAAAATAATATTTATGTATCCTCGGCCTCAACTGGCAACATATTTATAATAGAAAAAGGAAAAGTAAGAGTTCATACTAATACAAAAGGTAGACCATTGGGAATAGCATATTCTGAAAATCTTAATGAATTATATGTTTCTGATGCATCTATTAAATCAATTTTAAGTATTAATATTCGTACTTCATATGTAGAAAAAGTATCTGATACTTTTGATAATAATCCTCTAAATGGCCCTTCAGATTTGGTATTAACTGATGAAGGTAGTATTATTTTCACTGATCCCATAAGAAAGCCGCGCCCAAATCCATGTATTAGCCCAACCTATATTCTTGATAAAGATAAAAAGATAAGTCAACTAATACCCGATTTAGCTTTTCCAAGTGGTATAGCTTATTTTGAAAAGAAAGTGTTTATTTCAGAGACTAGGGCAAATAGATTAATTGCTTTATCAACAAATATAAATGAGGAAGAAAATAATATGGAACCAGAATTGTTCCGTAGATTTGCTGAACCAGGAAACCCAGATGGTTTAACTATAGATGATGAAGGTGATATCTATCAAACCTTACCTGGAATTGGAGCTATAGCTGTGATAAATAAAAAAGGAGAAATGACAGACATTTATCATATGGATAGTTGGAAACCGAGTAATATTCATTTTAATCAAGGAACGTTTTATGTGACAGATCGTTTAGGTAGTCGTATATTCAAATTTTCCAAATAATATTTCTTATAATTTTTTTTTATTCTTATTGATTTATTTTAAATATGATAATCTAATATAAGATAATATCATCAAAGGATTTAGATATAAGTAAAGATAAGTTTTTATTTTATTTAGTAGCTACTAGCCATCATGCTTTTAATGTAATAGTTCTTATGTCTATTCCTTTTTACGTTGTTAAAGCAGAATGGTACATTACTTTTCCACTACTAAGCTGGACTATTTATCTAATTTTTTCTACAGACTTATCATGTCCTTACACAAATTATGAAAATAAATTACGTAAAAAAATAGGCAAGCCAAAAATTAAAGGTTTTATATATCACTATTATTTAAAGAATTTTGTTCGATTAAAGAAGAAAATGAATTTTGTTCGATTAAAGAAGAGAATTACTTAATCCAATTTGATTAACATTTCTAATTTGTATTTAATATCTTTACTATAAATGAAACATCCATCATGTATATTATTGTTGTCTCCCTTTGGTACGTATTTCCATTCTGCTTTTGTTTCATCCCATTGTTTATCAACGATTCGGTGTGATATGTGATTGTAATTAGACTTTGCTACTGATTCTAGAGACATATCGCAACCTTCCATATCATTATAAGAATCATCGTAAGAAGGTGGCACATAACTAACTATATCTCCAATATTAAATTCGTTTACAGCAGTAGTTTTTTCTACCACCCCTAATGAATTTTCATCTAATAGTGGCCTCATAGAACCGGTTGGCAGATAATTCATTAGCCTAAATTGATAAGGATGAACTTCTGAGAAGTTTGTCAGATCCATACGAAAGTATCTTGAATCGTTTTCTTTATTCTTATCTAATTCAAGCCAATCAAATTTATAATTAGCTGATTGACCAGTTCTGAGAGCGGAAGTAATTCCTATCTTGGTGGTTTTATATGATTCAATTTCTAGATTTAATTTTTCAACTTTAGCATTAAAATCTTCTATGTTGTAATTTAATTCTGTTATCTTTTCTGAACTTTCTTTATTTTGAGAAGTAATTTCTTTAGCCAATATATTGCTTGCAGTGATTTCATTTTCTAATTTTTTTATTTTTAGATTAAGATCTGTTATTGATTTTTTCATCTGATCACTTCCTATAACAATAGGAATCATCTTTGATTTAGTTGTCTCGTTTTCTTTATTTATAATTACAAAATTATTATTAAGATTCTCATAATCTTTTATTAGATTCTCATAATCTTTATTTAAATTCTCATAATCTTTATTTAAATTTTCATACTCCTGATTAATTGATTCTAATTCTCTTTTAACGCTTATGCTACCTGAGTCATATTCTGTATCTTTCTCAGTGGAATCAGATAATTTTAGATCAAGCCATTCTAAATTATTATCAACTAATTTCTGTTCCAATTGAATAATTTGTTCAATCGAAAATTTATCTGTTAAAGTTTTAACAATATTGATTTGATCTTCTGAAAAACCTTCAGTTATTTCGATCAGAGATTGAGGAATTGTTTGTGGATTAGTTATGGACTTTATTAGATTTTCTTGAGCTGCTTCTTTGTCTTCTGTTGTGAGGTAAGGGACACCTAATGCAACAATTATAAGAATAAAAAGTATGAACAAAGTCGTCGTAATTTTATTTGCAAAAATTTTATTTTTTAGATTTTTCAAGAAATTCATAGCTAATTGGTTTTATCTGAAAAATATTTACGTAAATAATTTATTGCATATACATAACACACTATTTCTAAAATTATTCTACTAATCAATTGGAAATCGCTATAGGCTTTTGATTCTTGTGAATAATTGATCATTAAATTAACAAAATTAGTATTAATGATTGCCACAATCCACAACCAATATACAATCCTGTTGAGATTTAATTTACTAAATCTCGAATAGGCATATTTAAAAGTTAATATTAGTACAAAACATTTAATAATTGGAGATTTTATTACAAAAAATACAGAAAATAATGTTTCTGAAGAAAAAATTAAAGTAATCAAAATACCAATAATATTTGACAAAACCTGGTGAATAATTATGGAAAAAACCAGAGAAATTATGAAAGACGAAATATAATTTTTCTTACTTGGGCTATTTATTTTTTCCAGTAGTTTTTGTATTGCATCCATATTATTAATTTTTATATTATTATTTATTTGGTAAAAAATCCATGTGGGTTGGCCCAATTATTTGGAACACGGACAGATAAAACTTCACCTTCACATGTTAATTCATTCTGATATGAAAAAAGTTTAGCGTGGAATAAAGTGGTTTTAGATTTTTTATTTAATATTTTCGCTCGAATTGTCACTGGACCATCTATTGGGGTGGGTTTTTTAAAATCGATTTTCAGGGAGCCTGTAGCATACCAAATAATTGGAGATTTCCCAATTTCTCTATTTTCTGTCTTATACGCATCAGCTATAGATGAACAGACGCAATGGCAATCAATAAGAGTAGCTATAGTCCCTCCGTTTAAAACATCTGGTGGCATTGCAGCATGATATGTTTGGGGATTGAAAATACATATTGTTTCATCACCTTCCCAAAAAGATTTTATATTTAATCCTTTTTTATTCCAAGCGCCACACCCATAACAATTGTTTCCATATAATTTATCTTGAAAGAATTCGTTCATTTTCATTTAATAATTTGCTACCCCCACAAGGATTCGAACCTTGGACCTTATCCTTAAGAGGGATATTTATTGAGTATTTTATCAAATCCTCAATGCAATGAGACTGCTCTTTTATTAGTATAGGGTGGAAACTTTGGTGGAAATCTATTTTGTAGCCACTTGAGGTGTCATTAGAGGTGCTAGTTATATCTGTATGACCCTTTGGTATCACTCTTTGAAAATCTTTGCTTCCTAAGTAGATAGTTAAATTAATTCAATTTTGACCATTCAGATTTTATTTCATTTGGCCAAGAGTTATAGATATAGCTTATGATTGAGTATATTTCATCATCACTTAGATTGTTTTCAAAGCTCAACATTTTTCCTTCATATTTTTCATCATAATAGTATCCACCATATTTTATTATGTTGAAAAGTAAATCTTCTGAGTGATGCCAAGTGTGACCAGTCCCATTTAGAGGTGGAGGGAGGTTCATTCCATCATTATCTTTTTCAGATATCCAATTTTTTGCCCCTTGCATATAAATTCCATGACAATTTGAACAATTTTGTTGATAAAGTGTTTTTGCTTCAGATAAATCTGCAAAATTATTTTCTGTAGAACTTTGGTCTTTCTGTTTTTCTAATGCAATATTTATTCCGGCCTGAATTGTTGCTTGCAAATCAATATCAGAAAAAGGTTGCTCTTCATTAGAGGTGCAACTCTGTAAAACGAGTATTGCAAGTAAAAAAATTATCTTTTTTCTCATACTTGAATTATGAATCAATCAGACTAATTATTCATCTACATAATCGCAGCAGTAGTTTGTTATTTCATGAATTTTTAATTTGAATGAACTACTCTTAGGAACCTCAAATGAGTCTCCTGATTTTATATTTATCCATTCAGATTTATTTGGTAATAATACTTCAAGTTTTCCATACATGATTTCAATTATTTCTTTTTGTTCTGTGTTGAACTCATATTCACCCTTTAGCATTACACCTAAGGTTTTTTTTGAACCATCTAGAAAAGCTATTGATGTGCTTATTACCTTTCCATCAAAGTATATATTGGCTTCTTTTTGAACAGTAACATTATTAAATTCAGTCATCCTAATCCTTCCATATCTATCTCATAATTTAATTTTATACGTTATGAATCAATCAGACTAATTATTCAATTATTTAAATCTTCTTTCTTGTGTGTCGTCACTATTCCTAAACAAAGAAATAAAAAGGTCAATAAAAAATACGAGTCCAACAAAAAGCCAAATAGCCTGAAAAATCCAAAGAAAAGAGGAAATATATAATAAAAATGAGTAACCAATCAAAATATAAATATATCCATAAACAATTTTTTTCATATATAAAAACCTCAACATGATGTCAGAGCTAGCAGTCTAGCTTTCAATTATCTTCACTCTTAAATACTTGACCATATTATTAAAAATACTCTCTATGAACAAAAAACAATTAATAAAAAAATATATGGAAGAACAGCAAGGAAAGTGAACTGATAATTTTCCCTCACGATAGATGTTCTCCTACATTCAGAGCACAACTCAGAGTTATTAGCTATTTCTTTTCCACATTCAGAGCACAACATAATACTTCAATTATGAATCAGTCAGACTAATTATTCAATTATATGATTTCAGAGTTAGCAGTCTAAATTATAATAGCTATATGGATGATAAAAGAAAAAAAAGATATGGTTTTTGGATTTTTTCGTCGTTGATTTATGTTCTAATAATAGCTTGGCTTGTTCTACTTGTCTTATCAATCATTATGGAATTTATATTGAAGAAAGAGATAAGTTATTTTTATTTCTAGAATTTTATAATGTTGGCTAATCCAAATTAATTTTTTTTATGGTTCATTCCATTAGAGGTAATATTACAAATCTGTAATTAATACTAATCGTTATAATTTCAATAAAAAAAATCTCTCCTTTCAAAATTGGAGAGACCTCTTATGGTGTAGCTATCAACTAATGTTGGAAAATAAGCTTTACTTCAACCAAGAGTAAAACAACATATAAGTATAGCTACGCTTTAATTAAATCATATGGCTACGAATTATGTAACAAATTAATGTATGACTTTTCTCGGAATTACAATTAGTGTCATAAAATGCTAGTAAAAGGTATGCATCAAATAAATCACCTAAACCCATAGAAAAGGTTGGATAAAAAGTTGGATATCCCATTTTCCAACATTCGAGAAGAAATAACAAAAGGGACTAAAAGATAGAAAAACAAGTTCAATAGAGTTTGGTACCCCCACAAGGATTCGAACCTTGGACCTTATCCTTAAGAGGGATCTGCTCTAGCCGCTGAGCTATGGGGGCGAGTTATTTTCGTAATTTCTTAATAATTTTACCTAAAATATATATTTTTATTTGATTTTATTTGAAATTTTATCTAAGATTATTATCATTATTATTTATGTTAAATTACGGAGTATACATATATGTTAGAAAGATTCTTAGTTCCTAAAGAAGATCAAATATTAATTGATTCAGACTCAATGAAAGAAGCTACGAAAAAGATTTTCTTGAAGATGGGCTTATCTAATGAAGATTCAAAAATTTCATCAGAAGTGTTACTTACAAGTGATTTAAGAGGTTGTGAGAGTCACGGAGTTTCAAACATGTTGCCCATTTATATTGACAGATATAACCAAAAAGGGGATTTGGGAATAAACCCAAAACCTAATATTAAGATTACTAGAGAATCTCCTACTACGGCAAATATCGATGGTGATGATGGATTAGGTTTACATGTTTTACCTAAAGCGATGGAAATAGCAATTCAAAAAGCAGATAAATATGGGACTGGTTCTGTTGCAGTGCACAACTCTAGACATATTGGAATGCTTGCCTATCATTCTATGATGGCTCTAGAACATGACATGATAGGTCTAACAATGACAGCAGGTAATTCTTTAAACGTTGTTCCGACTCATGGTGCTGAAGCTAGACTTGCCACAAATCCATGGGCTTATGCAGTCCCAGCTGATAAAGAACCTCCTTTTGTTTTTGATATTGCAACGACTCAAGTTGCCGGTAATAAATTAATGTTGGCTAAAAGAGTTGGAGCAAAAATGGACCCAGGATGGATAACTGATGCTCAAGGAAGCCCTATACTTGAAGAGGTTGATTTGCCAGATAACAGAGAAGATTATTTTATGCTTCCATTTGGAGGAACTAGAGAAAACGGTTCTCATAAAGGATATGGATATGCAGTTGTTGCAGAAATTTTCTGTGATATTTTAAGCGGAATGGGTGCTGGATTCTTAATGCCTCCAAGTACCTATGGAGAAATGGGTCATTTTGTCCAAGCTGTAAAAATTGATGGATTTATAGATGCCTCAAAATTTAAAAAAGATATGGATTTGTTTTTACGAGGACTTGTAGAAACAAAACCAGTCGAAGGACAAGATAGAGTTGTATATGCTGGACTTCCTGAACATGAAGAGACGGAAATAAGGTTAGATAAAGGTATTCCATATCACTATAAAGTTATTGATTGGTTTGAAGATATAAAAGCTGAATTAGGATTAGATTTTGATTTAAAAAAAATGTAGTTAAATTATTTTCTTAATTTCATCTAAACTTAAGTTTTTAATTCCTAAATCATCAAGATTACGACTGTCTTTTCTTAAATCTATGTTTAATAAAGTTGACCCTAATTCAATAATGGTTTTCCTATGAGTTTGAATATACAAGAAAAAATAATTATTATTACATCATAGACGGTTTATTCAATTGAGAATAATAATTTAATGCCCAATAATTAATTAAACTCGAAGTATAGAAAGGTAAAATTCATGAATAATTTAGAATTTTTCAATAGAAACGAAGCTAGAGATTTTATTAACAAAAATAAACCAATGGCTATCATTCCAACTGGTTCTGTGGAACAGCATTTAAATCATTTATTTATAGGTATGGACATCAACTCGGCTACTAAAATAGCTGAAGAATTAGCTAATAAATTTTCAAAAAATACAATATTTTACAGACCATTAAATGTAGGGATTGCAGAGCATCATATGGCTTTTCCAGGAACGATGACACTAAGAGTTAATACTTTTATTGGAGTATTAACTGATGTTGTAAATAGTATGATAAGAGGTGGTATAACTAAGATTCTTTTTATAAACGGTCACGGAGGAAACACCGAACCTATGAGAACAGCAATGCAAAATATAAATCTTGAAATGAAAGGTGTTCATAGTAATATAGATACTTCAGAGGTAAGAAGTCATATTGATTATATGGAATTACTAAACAAAGACTCAGAAATTGATATTAAATATACAAGTTATTGGGAAATGCATGACCCTAATTTTATAAAAGAAGTAATTAAAGACCCTAATTATCCAGGACATGCTGGCGAATATGAAACCTCTTTGGGATTGTATCTCTTTCCTGATTTTATCGATAAAGACCTAATGAAAAATAAACCTCTTGGTACTGCGAATCATGCAACCAAAGAGAAGGGAAAATTGATTTATGAGGATCTTATTGAAAAATACTCGAAATTATTGCAAGAAATGTTCAATTGAACAATCATTATCTATTACTTTATGGACTTCGAACCTAGCATATCCCAAATAGTAGGATTGAATTCTACTAGTGCATTAAAAATGAGATATAATGCTAGACCTAACAAAGCCATCATAATGATAGTTCCTATTCCTACAACTGGAGCTATCAAACGAAACAGAATTTTTTCTAGTTTTTCATCATTCATCATCATAATCATTATTTTATCTTATTATCTCAAGATTTTATAGGACTCTTCAAAAAGAAACTCACCATTGTTGCAATCAATAGATATTATAAAATTTGTAAGGTTTTGACTATCAATTGAAAATTTTGTATTTAAAGTTAAGTCAAAATTTAGATAATCCAAAGTGCTAATGAATTCTCCTTTTCCTATATGTGCTGTTTTATTATCTGATAATATGGCCCCACTAAAATAATCAATACCTTTTGCCTCAGTAGTTACCCAGCAAATAGAATAATTTGGTACTTTCACAGAAACTGTAAATGGAATATCCCATTCTAGATGATCACTTTTTTCACCATTTTTATAAAGATTAATATTTTCCGAACAACTTAAAAATATAAAAATTATTGGTATTAATTTGATTGATTTTTTTAACATAATAAAATAAATTATTAATATCCTAACAGGTGCTCGTTAAAGAGAGAATAGGGAAGATGGTTAGAATCCGTCACGGTCGCGCCACTGTAATTATGTTTACATATGAGTCAGGAGACCTGCCTAGTTAGGACCTATGTTCCAACGTCTTCGCGTTAAGAGTTGCAGGAATGATCAATGCTCTTAATTAAGAATTTGAGAGTAATGAAAAAATACATAAATAATTTAGATAAAAAAAATCAATTATATATTTACCTATCCATAATTCTTTTGCTTATTTTTGGAATTTCTATTATTTCATTGTCTAAGGGTATAGTCGAGATTTCATTTACAGAAATGTTTAGTTTGTTTTTCTCTGATTCAACACCTTTAAACTCAACCAATAAATCAATTTTGTTAGATATAAGACTGCCAAGAATATTATTATCTTTTTTTGTCGGATTAGCTCTATCAATATCAGGAGCGGTAATGCAAGGTGTTTTTAGAAATCCTTTAGCTGATCCATCAATATTGGGAGTTTCTGCAGGTGCAGCTCTTGGAGCAGTTATCCCTTTTTCATTAGCAATACACACAGCTCATTTATTAATAGTTCCTGCTTTTTCTTTTATCGGAGGATTAATTGCATCTATTTTTGTTTATTTAATTTTTATTTTTACTTTTAAAAAATCAAATACTATATTATTATTAGCTGGTATCGCAATAGGATCCTTTTTAAATGCACTCATAACATTAAGTGTTTACCTCAGTGAAAACCCCTTCCAAATGCGCTCAATTTTTTATTGGCTAATAGGTGGATTTGAATCTACTAGGTGGGAACATTTAACTATTAGTCTTCCTGTGATAATATTTTCGATGCTATTTCTAATTTATAAATCAAAAGAAATAAATTTGATTATGATTGGTGATGATTATGCATCTTCAGTTGGAATAAATGTAAACAGAACTTTGTTGTTTTGTTTATTTTTTACATCTTTAGCCACATCTGCAGCTGTTTCTGTAAGTGGTATATTAGCTTTTGTAGGATTAGTAGTGCCACATATTGTTAGATTGATTGTGGGAAATGACAATAGGCAAGTTCTACCTTTATCTGCTTTTTTTGGAGGTTTTTTCGTAGTTTTAATGGATTACGTGACAAGAATATTTTTCTCCTCATCAGATCTCAGAGTAGGAGTGTTTATGAGTTTGATTGGTGGACCATTTTTTATTTTCCTAATTTTTAAAAATAGTTTTACCAAAAGGAGTTAAAAATCTAATGAAAAAAATTAAAAAATTAATTTTGATTACATTTCTTTCATTTTCTTTAATATATGTATCATGTTCTGCTTCTGTAAAGGAAAAATTTTCAGAAAATCTAAAACCTGTAGAAAAAGAAACAACTCAAGGTAATCAAAAGGAAAATGATTTGTCCATATTGCTCGCAGAAATTGAAGAAATAGTTGACCCAAATAATATTTCATGGCCTAGAGTTGTAAAGATAAATGATAAAGAAATAGTAATTTATGATAAACCTAAAAGAATAACAACTTTTTCTTTAGGACACGACGAAATTTTATTTGGGATTTCCAATAAAGATCAGATTGTTGCTACCACATCTTTTGCCCAAAAAGAGGGTAGCAATATTAAAGATAAAACTAAGGGGTTACCAACTATTTCTAACGATCCAGAGAGTATTATTGTATTGGATCCTGATATTGTTTTTACAGATCCATTTGCATCCATGGATTTAATTAATGCACTGGAAGATTTTGGAATTAAAGTTGTTCAAACTAAACTAAATAATAGTATCGAAGGAAGAAAGAAAGATATTTTATTAATGAGTTATATAACTGGGAATTTATCTGAAGCAGCAAAACTGACAAATCTTATTGATCGAAATGTAGAAATATTGGAAAATTTTGCAAAAGAAAATAAAAAATCAACAAAGAAAGTCATGACGCTTTCATGGTGGGATGCATACTGGACTTCGGGTAAAGATTCAACAGAGGACTCGATAATATCATTAGCTGGAGCAATAAATCTCTCTACTTTAAATGGAATTGAATCGAATGCAACTATTGATAAGGAATTATTGATTGCAATGAACCCAGAAATAATCTTAATCACTCAGTCAGTTGATTGGGGAGGTGATGATTTCTACAATCAGTTATTTAATGATGATTCCCTCTCAAATATTGATGCTATAAAAAATAATGAAGTTTATATGGTAAATCCTAATTGGTGGAGTACTCTTTCGTATTGGAATGTAAAAGGTTCTGAAGAACTCGCAAAAATTTTATGGGATTTAGAAGTAATTCCTTATTTCGAGGATTACAAATGAGTTTATTTATAAAAGATCTAGAATTTTCATATGATAGAAACAAAATTATAAATAAAGTTTCTATAGAATCAGATGCATCTAGTTTGGGATTACTCGGTCCAAATGGTTCTGGAAAAACTACATTAATTAAACTTATAGGAGGTTTGTTGAAATCAGAAAAAGGCAGTATTCTTCTTGATGATAATTGTATAAATTCATTAAATTCAAAACAATTATCTAAAATTATTGCTTTTGTGTCTCAAGACCATGAACCAACATTTGGATTTAATGTTGAAGAGGTTATAGAAATGGGAAGATATCCTTTTATGGGAACCTTTGGATTTATCTCTAAGGAAGACAAAAACATCATTGACAAGGTAATTGAATTATTGAATATAGGGCATTTGAAAAAAATTAAAACTGAAGAACTATCCTCTGGAGAAAAACAAAAAGTCAGATTTGCCAGAGCTTTGGCTCAAGAACCTAAATATATCCTTTTAGATGAGCCAACTTCAAATTTAGATTTGTCGAATAAATCACTTGTTTTAAATGTGATCAAAGAGATTGTAAACTATGGTACAGATCTTATAATTACATCTCACGATTTATCTTTTATTGAACAATCAACAGATTGTTGCATTATGCTTTCAGAAGGAAATATTCTTTTTGAAGGCAAGACAAATAAAATTCTTACAGAAGAAAACATAAAAAAACTTTATAGGATAGATACCATTCCGAAATGGATTTAATTCTTGAAACTAAAGATATATACAAACTATTCTTATTTTATGTATAATTTAACAAAATGTTCAAAGGATGATATATGGCTAGCTTAAATAAAGAACAACTAGATCATTTTAAAGAATTTGGTTTTTTGAAAGTAGAAAACTTGATTGATCCAGAAAGAATTATAGATCCTATAATTGAAGAATATCATCAAGTTTTAAGTAATCTTGCTGATACATTGTTTGAAGAAGGAAAAATCACTTCTAAATATGAGGATTTGCCATTTGGTGAAAGAGTAACCAAAATATATGCTGAAGCTGATGAAGTTTATAATCAGTTTTTCGATTTTTCATTGCCTCAGGGAAATATAAAAAAGGATACTCCTTTTTGGGCAGGACCGGCAGTATTTTATGCTTTAAAGTGTGAAAGTTTATTAGATGCGGTTGAGTCTATTATTGGAAAAGAAATTTATTCAAATCCGATTCAGCATGTAAGGATTAAAATTCCCGAGAAATTTAGTCCAAGGGATGAAGATGGTTTTGTTAAATTTGGAGCAACTCCTTGGCATCAAGATGCTGGTGTCGCAACAAAAGAAATTGATAAAACAAATATGCTTACTGTATGGTTTCCACTTATGGATGCGGATGAAGAAAATGGATGTTTACAAGTAGTACCTGGTAGTCATGATGGAAAGGTATTAACACATTGTCCCGGTTTTAATCCAAAGACCGGAGAAGTCCTTCCTGCACTTTCGGCGCAAGGTTTACAGATTCCAACAACGTTGTTTAAGTCAGAACACGCAATGTCAGTTCCTATGAAAAAAGGAGATGCATTATTTTTAACAAAAAAAACAGTTCATAATTCCCTACCAAATAATAGTAACAGGATTCGTTGGAGTTTTGACCTAAGGTATCAGCCAATTGGTCAACCGACTGGCCGGGAAATTTTCCCAGGATTTGTTGCCAGGAGTGAAAGAAATCCAGAAAACACTTTGAATGATCCTCATAAATGGTATACATTATGGGAAAGTACAAGAGATCAACTAGCAGCGGAAGAACAGTTCTCTTTTAATAGATGGGACGGAGATGATCCTGCCTGTGCATAAAATGATTTTTTAAGTCTTTTTTTTGAAATATGAAAAATTATAAAACTCACGATTATGAAGGTCTCATAGCAGAAACAATTCAATTTAATTCTGCTAATGGAGATAGTATTAATGCTTATTTCGCAAAGCCTTTACATAAAGGAAAGTTTCCTTGTGTTGTACTTATACATCATTTGCCTGGTTGGGATGAATTATATAAAGAATTTACCCGTAAATTTGCTCATCATGGATATATTGCTATTTGTCCTGATTTGTATTTTAGAGAGGGGAATGGTTCTCCTGATGATGTAGCTGCCGAAGTTAGATCTAAGGGTGGAGTTTCTGACGAACAAGTTATTGAAGATATATCTGGAGCTGTAGATTATATTTCTAAATTAGATATTTCTGACGGTAAAATAGGTCTCTTTGGTACATGTTCTGGAGGAAGACATGCATTTTTATTAGGTTGTTCAACAGATAAATTTGATGCAATTGTTGAGTGCTGGGGAGGTAATGTTATTATGGATGAAAGTAGTACAAATGAGAAGCAACCCGTCTCTCCATCTTCACTTACTGCAAATTTCTCAGGATCTCTATTAGGGATATTTGGGAATGAAGATACGTCTCCCAACCCGAAGCAAGTTAATGAACATGAAAGACTTTTAAAAGCTGAGAATAAAGATTTTGTTTTTCATCGTTATGATGGTGCTGGCCATGGGTTTAATTATTATGATAGGCCTATATATAGACAGGAACAATCTGTAGATTCTTGGGTAAAGATTTTTGATTTTTTGGATAATAAATTGAGGAGTTAACTATGTGTACTATGATTGCTGAAAGAGCATCAATTCAAGGTTCAGGTAAGACGGAAAATGCGTGGATTTCTATTGATTCATGTGATATTTATTACGATCATCCTGATCACGTTGATTCTGAACATGCTATTACACTTAGTTTTAGCAATCAACTTGATCCTATAAATTCTAGAATTTCATTAGAGATAACACCTGAATCTGCAAAAGAAATTATAAGAAAGATAAAAGCTGCTTTATCTAAAGGTGATTCTCTAGAAAGATAATAGGAAAATATTTTCAATTAAGAAGCGGTTTTTTTGTGTGAAATTCTGTTTCACTTTGCCAATCAATTGCAATGTTGAGTAATTTATTATCATTATTGATTTTTCCAGTAAGCATCATTCCAATTGGAAGGTTGTTTTCTGTAAATCCACATGGGACAGAAATTGAAGGCTGACCAGTCAAGTTGAATACCCCTGTAAATCTACCCATTGAGTTTGATTCATAAGTATTTGGACTACTTGATTCAGATATAAGAGGAGCTATTACTGGAACTGTAGGAGTTATTAGAGCATCTATATTGTTCATTTTTCTATTCATTTGATAGTTAAAAGAAGACATTGCCCTTGATGCAGTTAGATATTCTTCACTAGAGACACCTAAACCTCCAATTATTCTATTTAAAACTGTTTTTGTATATGACTTATAATCTTTTATATATTCACTGTGAACAGAGATAGCTTCTGGCAAAAGGACAGCAATATTTATTTTTCTTCCCTCAGCAACGAAAGGAAGATCAATTTCTTCAATTTGATACCCCATATTAGACAATTTATCTACAGATTTCATCACATTTATTTTTATTTCTTCATTCACTTCTTCAAAAAAATAATTTTTAGGCAAACCTAATCTAATTTCATTTCTATTGGTTATTGCTTCTTCATTAAAATGATTGTCCTCTAATTTAATTGAATACTTATCTCTAGGATCATAACCCCCTATAACCTTCATGATATTCAGGCAGTCTTTAGCAGATCTTGCCATTGGTCCAACATGATCCATCGACCAGCTTAAATCCATTACACCCCTTCTTGAAACAATTCCATATGAAGGTTTAAATCCTGTTATACCACATAAAGAGGCCGGCATTCTTATTGATCCTCCAGTATCTGTACCTATAGCAAAAGTAGCTAGCCCAGCACTCACAGCAACAGCAGAACCTGAACTTGATCCTCCCGGTACTCTTTTTATATCCCAGGGATTTCTACAGGTATTGGTATTAGAGTTAATTCCTAATGTTCCAAATGCAAATTCTACCAAATTCGTTTTTCCTAAAATGATTGATTGATTATCTAAAAAATCTTGTGTTATTTTGGAATTTTTTGTTGCCATATTATTTTCTAGGATCTTTGATCCAGCGGTGGTTATTTTATTCTCAATATCAACTAAATCTTTTAACCCTACAGGAATTCCAAAAAGTGGATTATGAGATTTAGAATGATCTAGAGCCCTAGCATAATTAATAGCGTCATCATTGTATATTTCAAGGAATGCATTTAACTTATTGTTATATTTTTTTATTCTTTTTAAAAAATCTTCAGTAACCTCTAAGGGTGAAATTGATTTTTCCTCATACATTCTTTTTAATTCATCAATGCTTTTGTAAAAGATAGGTTCACTCATTGATTTCTCCGAAAGTTCTTTGTCGTGGTTCAAAATCTCTAAAATTCTCTTTCATTAATTCAGAATAGGTTTTTCTAAAATTTCTATAACTTAAATATGCCTCATTGAAGTCTTGTTCTGATAAAGTAATTCCCTTTTGATCCAAGAGACTTTTGAAAACTTGTTTTTGAGATATTGGTTTGTTCATTTTTTTTCCCGATTTTTTGATTGTAAATACATTATAGTTTATTAACAATAAAAAATTTATGTTAAATACTTGTACTAAAATATGCAATTAGAAAACTACGGTAATGGAACATTACATCCCAAAATAAGATCAAATGTTATAAAAAATATTAATGGACTGGATATTCATTTCTTAGAATCAGGAGAGAAAACAGAAAATTCTGAACTAATAGTACTTTTACATGGATTTCCTGAGTTATCTTTTAGCTGGAGGAAAATTTTACCAGTACTTTCAGATAATGGATATCACGTCATTGCACCAGATCAAAGAGGATTTGGAAGTACAATTGGTTCAGATCTTTCTTATACATCTAACCTTGCTGATTTCTCACAAATAAATTTGACAACAGATATATATGTGTTGGTAAAAAAATTAGGTTATAACAAAGTTAAATGTATAGTAGGGCACGACTCTGGAGTTGGACCTGCTTCATGGTCAACTCTTATAAGACCAGATGTTTTCACCAGTCTTATAACAATGAGTGGCCCTTTCACAGGTCCACCATCCTTAATTGACAATTCAAAAGACGACTATATTTCTGAGACAGATGAAATGGATAAAGATTTAGCTGAATTAAATATCCCAAGGAAACATTATCAATCATATTATCGTACAGAGTCCGCAAATAACGACATAATGTATTGCCAACAAGGATTAAAATCTTTTATAAGAGCCTATTATCATTATAAAAGTGCTGATTGGAAAAACAATAATCCTTTTGAATTAACTTCTTGGAACTCTCATGAGTTGTCTAAAATGCCAACTTACTACGTTATGAATAAAGACCAAAATATGGCAGAAACTGTTAATGACCATATGCCTTCAGATGATGAAATTAGCAATTGTAGATGGTTGACTGAGAATGAAATTGAAGTTTATGTCAAAGAGTATTCAAAAACTACATTTCAGGGTGGTTTAAATTGGTATAGATCAGGAGTTGATTATGAAAACATACAAAAACTCTCACTTTTTAGTGATTTTAAAATAGATGTCCCTTCTTTATTTATTTCCGGTCAAAAAGATTGGGGAATTTATCAAAAGCCTGGTGCCTTAGATAAAATGTCATCAGTAATGTCTAAGTTTAAAGGAGTTCAATTAGTAGAGAATGCTGGTCATTGGGCTCAGCAAGAAAATCCAGAAAAAGTAAATAAATTAATTCTTGAATTTCTATCAGAAAATTAGCCTAAGTTTTTAAACGGATCAGAACCTTCTCTTTTATCTTTTACAATATCTATAATGGCATTTATTCCTTCTATGGGAGCACCTAATTTTATAGCATTTATTTTATCTGCATCAGATTTTTTATCATCACCTATTGCTATATATGCTACAGCTCTGTTTCCGTAAGCATCAGAACTCTTGGGATTTATTTCAATAGCTTTAGAAAAATTAATAATTGATTGTTCAAATTCTCCAATGGTCAAATATGCTGTCCCCAAATTAAACTGGATTTCGAAATTCTGTGGGTTTTCCCATGAAGCTTTTTCAAAATCACTAATTGCTTCTTCATGTAAACCTAATTTTGCCTTATTAAGACCTGATTTGAAATATTTAGATGTCATATAATTAAATTTTATTAAAGATATTTAATGATAGAAAAAATACCAATAAATTTCTATAGGGCAGTTCTTTTTTCAATAATTTACATTTTAAATTATCAAAAAGAAATAGGTCAATCTGATAAATTAATATCAAGAAGAATGATTATTGCTTCTTCTATTAATTTAATCAAATCTAGGAAACTTTCACTTGATAGATATTTTCCAAAGGAAATTAAGAAAAATAGATTTCTTAAAACTTTGAATGATGAATTAGATGTTCTTGTGAAAAAAAAGCGGATAATATTTGAAGAAAAAACCTACACACTTTCAATTAATTCTAAAAAAATTTTTATAACAGATAATTTATTACAACAAGAAATTATAGATCCGATCCACAATATGATTTATTTGACTATTGATAATAAAAAATTTCCAACATTTAACCTATCTGAATTTTTCATAGAATTCATAGAATCTTGAATATATTTTTCTTGATATTGGACATATAATTAATAGATAATAAAGCGGGAGTGGTGAAATGGCAGACACGCATGCCTTAGGAGCATGTGCCGCAAGGCGTGAAGGTTCGACTCCTTTCTCCCGCACCACAAATAGAACTCTCTTTTATATAATTTTATTTTCTAAGAATTTCCCATGTCACGACCACAACACATTGGTGATTTGACTTTTCCATGACCATTAGGACACTGAGCAACTCCGACGGTTGAATCATCATCCTTAACTATATTTTCATGTACTAATTCTGCATCACATTTTGTACATTTAATTCCGGTTATTTCCATACCGCATCCTTGGTGACATGTATAAACTGTCATATATTTCCTCCAATTTATAATATAATGAAACTGAATTAATTTTAGCAGAAAATATTTTAGAAATGTTTAAGTTTGGCGAATATAATATTCACATAATAAATGATTTACTAGGTGTAAAAAGAGATCCTTCCAAAGTTTATCCAAATGTCAAAAAAACTGATTGGCATAAATACAAAGATTTTGCCCAAAATAAGGATGGCACCATTCAATCAACATGGAGAGGTTATTTATTGCAATCTCCTAAAAATAACATTTTGATCGATACTGGGATGGGACCTGGTCCATATGACCATACTGATAAAAAAGGAATGTTTTTACAAAATTTGAATAAAGTAGGTGTTTTGCCAGAAGAAATTAATTATGTTTTTATAACACATACACATGGAGATCACATCGGTAATAATATCATATGGAGAAATAACAAACCTGTTTTGAACTTTCCTAATGCAAAATATTTAGTTTCGAAGTTTGATTTTGAACATTATTTAGATAACCAAAATAATGAGTTTATAGAACAGGTTTTACCCCTAAAAGAATTGAATGTTCTAAGTTTAATTTCTGGGAAATTTTTTATTGAAGACAATATATGGACGTTACCTACAAATGGACACACTCCAGGACATCAATGCCTATTTGTAAATATAGATAATAACAACAAATTGGTTTTCACTGGGGATCTTTTTCATAATGAAGCTCAAATTAGTGAAAATATTTGGTGCCCCATTTTTGACTGGGATACCAATATGAGCACAATTTCTAGAACAGGTCTTTTTAATCTCGCATTCAAAAATGATTGGATTATTTGTACGGGACACTTAGAAGATCAAAAGGCTGTAGGAAAAATTATATCGCGAGATGGGATTTTGTTATGGGATCCTATACAACAGTAGGAGCCCTGTATTTTTCCCATTTAAAAATTGTTTGAAACTGTTTTGATAAATTTAAAACATCATTTTCGCGACCCATATCTCCAACAATCTGTAATCCTATTGGTAGTTTGTTTTTAGAGAACCCAATAGGTAAAGTTGCAGCCGGATTGCCTGTAAGGTTAAAAATATAAGTTAATGGAGTGAAATCCCACAAAGGGTCATTTGTTTTTATCCCATTAATGAATTCAGGAGGATTGTTTACATCAAATGCAGTTGTAGCCATTGTAGGGAGCAAAAGAATATCGTAATTTTTAAATAATTTATTTGTGTAATCTCTATAGAATCCAATTTTGTTATAACATTCAAACATTCTGCTACCAGTAACTTTTTTACCATGTTCCCAATTTCTTTTCACATAATCTGTTATTAATTTATTGTTATTTTCATCCTCTAGTAATATGGGGTCACTAGCATACCCTTTAGTACAAAAAAAATCAAAAAAAACTTGGTATATAGATTCCGCAGATTCTGGGTAAAAATTAAATTCTGATATTTCTGATTTGGTTTCTTTTGTAAATTTATTTAAAGATTCTTTGACAATTTTGCTTACCTCATTATCAACTTCAGCATCTCCAACTGAATTAGAAAAAGCTATCTTATAATTATTACTTTTTCGTAGACTATCTAAATAATCTTCAGGATCTTCCTTTATATTTATATACTCACCTTCGTCACTATATCCAGCAAGTACTTGAAGTAAAATTGCTGCATCATCAACGTGTCTACTTAATGGTCCTGAAGTAGCATTGTTTACAACGTTCCATCTTACAGAACCATCTACTATTCTAGAGACTCTTCCTTGAGTAGGCTTTATTCCATATATTCCACAAAAAGACCCAGGAATACGAATCGATCCTCCTCCATCACCCCCCTGACCAATTGAAGTAATTCCAGCTGCTACTGCCGCTGCTGATCCACCACTAGAACCACCTGGAGTTTTTTTAATATCCCATGGATTAAAACTTGAGCCGAATACTCTATTGTCTGAAGTTCCTGCATGACCGTATTCAGGTGTATTCGTTTTACCAAGAATAACTCCACCCGATTCTTTTATTCTTCTTACTGTCATCGAGTCTTCTTGCGCTATTCCATCTCTAACAAGAGAACCAAATGTACATCTATAATTGACCATAGGTTCTACATCTTTTATTGCAATTGGAATCCCGGTTAATAATTTAGGGTTTTCTCCTTTTAGGAATTGTTTTTCTGCTTCTTTTGCTTTATCAATCGCATATTTATCTGTTATTGTTATAAATGCTCTAAGCTTTGGATTTAGTAAATTTATGTTTTCTAATGCTTCTTTCGTAACCTCTACAGGTGAAATTTCTTTTGATCTATATAGATTTTGTAATTCATTTATTGATTTATATCCAAAATTATTTTTAGTCATTTTCTTACTTTTTTGATTATGTACGATATACTATTTTTTTAACACTATATAGTAAATAGAACACTATATAGTAAATAGTATAAGGAGTTAATAATGCCACACAAAGTAGTTATCACTGTCAATTCACCTGGAAGAAGTGGACCTCCCAAAACAATGCTTGATGTATTTGAATCTTCAGGGGTTGAATATTCTGTGATTCCATGTTCAAATGAAAATGAACTTATAGCTGCTGCTAAGGATGCTGATGTTCTATTAGTAGGAACTGTACCTCATACAACTAGGGAAGTCATGGAAAATTTGCCTAAACTAAAAATGATCGGTAGATCTGGAGTAGGAGTTGACTCTATAGATCTCGATGCAGCAACAGAACTTGGGATATGTGTTACTAATACCCCCGGAATAAATACTTCTGAAGTAGCTGACCATGCAATGGCTTTACTTTTATCAATAACTAGACAAATACCAGAATTAAGTAAACATACTAAAGAAGGAGCCTGGTCTGATAATCCACAAAAATTAATGAACCCAAGAAATAGTTTGAGAAGGATTGCAGGGACAACTGTTGGGATCTATGGATTTGGCAACATTGGTAAGGCTTTTTCAAATAGAATAAAAGGGTTTGGACCAGAAAGAATAATTGCACATGATCCTTATATTCCTCAATCAGTTGCTGATTTATATGGAGTGAAATTAGTATCCTTTGAAGAATTAATAACTGAGAGCGATATAATAACAGTTCATGCTCCTGCTACATCTGAAAATAATCACCAGTTTAATTTGGATGCATTTTCTAAAATGAAAGAAACAGCTATATTTATAAATTGTGCTAGAGGCCCTATAGTAAATGAATCTGACTTAGCTCATGCATTAAATAATAATCTTATTTATCATGCTGGGATTGATGTTACTGAGATAGAACCCCTTAATGCTGAATCTCCATTATTGAAAACAGAAAACCTTCTTTTAACACCACATTATGCTGGAGGTTCAAATTTTACTGCTTCAGAAGGTTCAAAAAGATGGGCAGAAAATGCAGTTTATGTTTTATCAGGACAAAAACTTTGGGGATTAGCAAATCCTGATGTAAAAAGGGTGATTACTATCATGAGAACTAAAGGTTCAAATAAGTGGGATGATATACCTGATCCCGTAACTGATTTTGATTTTAGTTAAAATAAACGTAATAAATCATGATATAAACATTGAGAAAAGTTTCTAATAGAGTTATTTTTAACTTTAAAATTTATAAAATTGAATTTAAATGAGGTTACTATGGCAACTGAGAAATCACTAATTGCTCATCTTTACAGGCGTGCAGGATTTGGTACCACTCCTGAAATGTTGGAAAAATTATCAATGAAAGATTATGATTCTATAGTTGATGATCTTGTCGATATTGAAAAATTTGAAGAACTTCCTGATGAGGATATATTATCAAGATATTATCCTCAATTAAATTCTTGTGATAATTTTGGATTAGACAATGTTAGATGGTTTTATAGAATGCTAAATTCAAAAAAACCATTTCAGGAAAAAATGACTTTATTTTGGCATCACGTTTTTGCTACAGGTTGGACAAAAAGTGAACAAGGTCCATCCATTATTGACCATATAGCTATGTTAAGAAAAGATTGTCTTTCTAATCTTAGGGTATTGCTTTCAGACATATCTGCAGATCCAGCGATGATCTTTTGGTTAGATAATTGTGAAAACCATGGGAAAAATATAAACGAAAATTTTGGAAGAGAATTATTGGAATTGTTTTCAATGGGAATTGGAAATTACTCTGAATTTGACATAAAAGAAGCTTCAAGAGCTTTTACAGGTTGGACTTTTGAACAACCGATGCCACTTTATCCCTATGGACATTTTAAATCTCATTTTATATATGATAAAAATGATCATGATGAAGGCGAAAAGAAATTCCTTGGAAAAGAAGGTAACTTCAATGGAGGAGATATTATTGAAATCATAGTTAAAACAGAAGCTTGTGCAAATTTTATTTCAAGGCATATTTATAACTTTTTTGTAGCTGATGAACCACAAATTCCAGCATGGAGTATTGAACCACCGCAAGATCAAGTAGCAATAAAAATTCTTGTAGATACATTTCTTGATTCAGATGCAGATATAAAAGAAGTCATGAGAATTTTATTCAAATCTGATTTCTTTAAAAATTCAAGATTTAAGAGAGTTAAGTGTCCTGCAGAATTTATAGCTAGTACTCTAAAACTAACAACAGAAATAGGACCTAAAGATATAAGATTGGGGGAATTGCATGCATTAAGTGCTGTAATGGGTCAAACTTTATTAGATCCACCTACCGTTGAAGGGTGGCATACAGGAAAAGAATGGATAGACGGAGGTTCACTTACTGAACGGATCAATTATGCTGTTGAATTAATTAGCGATATGAATAATACAGGATCAAAAGATTTAGTTGAGAGAATTATTGCTAGTAAATCTAAACTTTCTTCAGAAGAACTTGTAAAAAATATCTTAGAAAATATTGGGGAACTAGAAGTGAGTGATCAAACTTATGAACAATTGCTTGAAATTGCTTCTGAAGGTCCTTCGGTTGGAAATGGAAAAGATTCAAAAGAAATAAGACAGAAAATAATTAGACTGAATACATTATTGGTATCATCACCCGAGTTTCAATTAGCTTGATAAATAGGAGTAAATTTATGGTTACAAAATCTAAAAAACAGAATCAAAAAAAAGATCCAGTCTTGGTGGTTGTTCAACTTTCTGGAGGAAATGACTTCTTAAATACAGTTATTCCCTTTACCAACGGAATTTATTATGATGTAAGAAGTTACGTTGGACATAAAGAGGAAGAAGTGTTACCTTTTACCAAAGATCTTGCTTTTCACCCAAATGCGGAATCCTTCAGAGAATTATACAAACAAGGTAAAATGGCAATAATCCAAGGAATAGGGTATGAAAACTCTATCAGATCTCATTTTAGAGCAATGGATATTTGGCATACATGTGAACCTAATACTGTAGCAACAGAAGGATGGTTGGCTAAAGTTATTAGAGAATTAGATCCTAATAGTGTTAATCCTTTGACTGCTATAAGCTTTGGCAAAGGATTGCCTAGAGCTCTGGCAGCTCCAGGAGTAATTGCTACTAGCGTTGATAATCTTGATAATTATGGTTTGATGACTTCTATTGAAGATGATGTTCAAAGAATGGCAAATCTTGATGTTTTTTCAAGAATGTATACTCCTAAAGATGAATGGATGGGAGATAGACATGAATCTGGAGTTGTAATGAATTATTTAGCTAATACAGGATCTGGTGTTCTTACTGGTGCAGATATGTTAAAAGACGTTCCACAGAAATATAAGTCCTCAGTAGAGTATGCTGATAATTCAATAGCTAAAGCACTTAGAGATGTTGTAAGAGTTCATACTGCGAACTTAGGAACAAGAATATTTTATACTCAACATGGTGGATATGATCATCATGCACAAGAAATGCCAGCACATGATAGATTAATGGGTGAATTATCTCAGGGTATTTCTGATTTTTTAACAGATTTAGAAGAACATAATGCTTCAGAAGAAATTGTAATGTTAGTATTTACAGAATTTGGACGTCGCATGAGAGATAATGGATCTGGAACTGACCATGGATCAGGAGGAGGCGCTTTTATTATCGGGAACAGAGTAAAGGGAGGTCTTTACTCAGAATATCCTTCCATAGAACCTAGTGAATGGTTAAATGGGGAAGACCTTAAACATACTTTCGACTATCGTGGAGTATACGGAACGTTGTTAGAACAACATATAGGTTTAGATCCAACGGAAATAGTATTAGGAAACTATGAACAGTTGAAACCATTCAAATAAAACAGGAGAAAAGACATGACACAAGCTAAAGAAAGAATAAAAGAACCTCCATATGCGATATTAAGAGGAGGTTACAAGTATAAAGAAACATTAGGAATGAGACGTGTGACAACTTATTGTATGGATATGGTTGAAACTGAAGATATCTTGTATGTTTTGATTAGAGCTGATGGAGTGGGTGGTAATATAAGAAGAATAAATTGGAAAGATGAAGATCTAGATGTATTTGGTTCATTCACTTGGCCAGTACAAATGATTCAAGATTCTGAAAGAAAACTATATGTATCTGATGAAGGGAAACATTGTGTTTATGTTTTGAAAGACGATGGTGAAAAAGGATATGTTGCTATCGGACCAACAGCCGACGCACAGAAATCTAATACCAAAACATTTGAGATTGGAGAGTATGGATCGGGAGACGGCCAATTAGATTCTCCATCAGGTATTTGCTTTGATGAAAATGAAGATTTGTATGTAGTAGATACTGGTAACAATAGAATTCAAAAGTTTGATAAAAATGGAAATCATTTATCTACCATAGAGTCTAAAACGGGCGATACTGTACTTGATATGCCTTGGGGAATCGCAATAAATCATAAAGGAGAGATCTTAGTTTCTGATTGGAGGAACAATAGAATTTGTGTATTTGATAAATCAGGTGAATTTACGCGTTCATTTGGTGAAATACATATTTCTTTAGGACAGGAAGTTAATCAACTTGATGGACCTGCTGGAATTTCTATAGATGATGATGGTGATATATATGTAGCTGACAGAAACAATAATCGTGTAGTTATCTATGATAGAGAAGGAAAATACGTCACACAAATAATTGGAGATGCAACTCTATCACAAATAGGCAAAACTTATATAATGTCCAGTCCAAGAGTTTTAAGATTAAGAGAAATGGCAAATAGAGAACAATGGAGATTATTGAGGGCACCTGCATCAGTTAGGACTTATGGTAAACTCATATATATTCCTGATTTTGGTTGTCATAGACTTCAAGTTTATGAAAAAGAAAGTTATCCTCTTTCTAAGGATGAAATTTTTGAAGAGCCTAATCATCCAACTCTTTATAATGTGTAGGTTGAGCAAGTGCCTATAGTATTTGGGTTTTCAAATCACAGGAAAAATTGTTTAGAAAGAGAATTATCTAAGTTTATCAAGGAAGCACCGCAGTTAGGTGCAAAATCTATTGCAGTATTTGGAGATTTTCCTTTGGGTAGAATCACCCCTGAAACACCCCTTGATTTACTTATAATTCAACAAACAAATGAACATTTTCACAATAGAGATGAATTTTGGATTACACATTTAAGACCTACTGTTCATACGAGATTTTTTGTATATTCTCCAAATGAATTTTCATCTATTTCAAAAAATAATTACACTTTTAATGTCATAAATAAATCTATGGAAATAATTTTTCAGGATAAAGATAAGGTTTTGAAATAATGGAAAATGAAAATTTTAAAGAATGCCAAAGGTGGAAAAAACAATCAGATTATGATTTTGAGTTAGCTAAATCTTTAATATCAAAAGAATTTTCAATTTCCTGTTTTCTTTTTCAACAAGCAGCTGAAAAATCGATTGTATCTTATTTGATTTTAAAAGGAACTGATAAAGTATGGGGATCATCTATTTCGGATTTGTCTGAAGATTGTTTAGCTATCGATCCTACATTTGATTTTCTAAAATCATATGGGCCTATATTGGATAAATATTTATATTCAACTAGATATCCATCTTTTACTATAAGTGGATCTCCTTTTGAAATTTTTGATAAATCGGATGCTGAAAAAGCTAAGGAATTATCAGAAGAAGTAATAAAGTTTTGTGATGAAAAAATAAAGGAAATCATATGAACATTGATAAGGTCACTCTTTTAGATAAAACTATAACCCTTTGTAATGTGTATGGTAATAATCTTGAAACCATAGTTTATACCCAAGGAGTGGGAATTTCTGCACGATTAAGAATTGAAAAATTAGGATATCCATCTAACGCTAAACAATATGCACTTTCAACTTATTCTGATTTAGTAGTTAATAGAATTAATGATGAATCACATAATTGGAGAAATGATAATAGAGCCGGTTTGATATGGTTAGATGATTTATATGAAATAACAAAAAATTTAGATCATGTGCAACCAATAATTGATCAAGCTGATGCATTTGTTGATAAAAATAATCCTATATTAGATTTGAATATTCAAGTCGAGGATCAATTTTTTGTTTCTGCGGTTTTGGGAAGAGCTTATAAATATACATCAAAAGATATTTATTTAGACTTTATGATATCTCACATATTGGATTCTCCATTACAAAGAGAAGATGGTATATATATACATTCAAAAATAGCTGAATATCCTTGGGGTAGGGGAAATGGGTTTGCTATTTTTGGAGCAGTAGAAGCTCTTAAATATATTCCTGATAATCATGTAAGAAAAGAAGATGTAATCAAGAAACATATTAAACATATAAAATCATTGAAAAAATTACAAACAAAAAATGGAGCATGGAGACAAGTTATTGATAATGAGGAATCTTATGAAGAGCTGACTGTTACCAGCATGATTGGGTATGGTGTCATAAATGACATTATGATGGGAATTCTACCTAAAGATTACTTATCAATGGCGTTAAAAGCTTGGAAGTTTGTTGATTCTCGAGTTGAAGATACAGGCATTGTTTATGATTCTTGTACTGGAACAGGATCCCTTAATTCTATAGATGAATATTTAATACGAAAAAGAGAAAATGGTTTTGATAATAGAGGAGGTTCTTTAGCTGCTTGGTTTTTGGAATCTCTATTTGAATATGTGGAGGATAACAATGAATAACTTGTACGATACAGTGATTGTAGGTTCCGGATCGGCGGGGTCTATAATCGCTAATCGTTTATCTAAAGATGAATCAAGAAACATTCTTTTAATTGAAGCCGGGAATGACTATCCTGTAAAGGATTCATTACCAGAGAATGTTTTTTATGGACACGGAAATGTAAAGACCACTGCTTCCAATGATGCCGATCCAAGCAATTGGTCATATCGAGCAGAAAGTACAAAGGGGGGTCCTACAATAAGAATTCCTAGAGGTAAGATTATTGGAGGATCATCATCTATAAACGCGCAAATTTTTCTTCGAGGTATAAGAGATGATTATGATCGATGGGCAGAGTTCGGGAATGATCAATGGTCTTTTGAAGAAGTTTTACCATATTTTCTAAAACTAGAAAATGATCTTGACTATGCTGAAAACGAATATCATGGATCCCAAGGTTATATAAAAGTAAAAAGATTTCCAAAAAAGAAATGGGATCCTGTACATGATGCATTTTATCAATCATGCATTGATTACGGATTTGAAAATTGCCCTGATAACAACAAACCTGATTCTACGGGTGTTGGACCTTTGGCTTTTAATCAAATAGAAGGAGTAAGGCAAAGTACTTCACTTACATATTTAGCAGATGTACGACATAGACCCAACATAAACATCAAGAGCAATTCTTATGTTAAAAAGATTTTGTTTGACAATAATAGAGCGATCGGTCTTGAAATTATTACAGACAAAGAAGAATACAAGTTATTTTGTGATGACATTATACTTTGTGCTGGGGCTATTGAATCTCCTAAACTATTACTTAATTCTGGAGTTGGAGACCCCAACAAATTTTTAAATCACGGAATTAAAACAGTCTTAGATTTACCCGGAGTAGGAATGAATTTAAGAGATCATCCTATGACTTATGTTGCATGGGCAACAAGAGATTCTTTTGTTGAACCTAATTCAAATGAACCAAGAGCAAAAGTGGCTTTGAGATATACTTCAAAAAATTCTCACTGGAAAAATGACATGATAGTGTACATGGGTTCTGGTACAAGATTAATGGGAAATCCAGAGATCCCTGAAGGTATTAAGGCAAACTTGACTTTAAATTTAGCAGAAAGTTCGGGAGAGATTTCTTTAAATAATGATAACCCTAATGCATATCCACATTTATTTTATAATTATTTAGGTACAGAAAATGATATTAATAGATTAGTTGAAGGAATTCATATTCTAAATGAAATTGGAAACCATAAGGAGTTTCAAAAACATGTTTCTAATATTACCCAGCCAGACATATCTGTAATAAAAGATGATAATTTACTAAAAAAATGGTTGTATAATAAGATGGTCACCGGACACCATAGTAGTGGAACCTGTAAAATGGGTAATGATCAATTATCAGTAGTAGATCAAACAGGTTCTGTAATTGGATTGGAAAATATTAAAGTTGTTGACGCATCCATAATGCCTGATTGCATTAGAGCAAATACTAATGCCACAGTGATGGTGATGGCTGAAAGAATAATAGATTTGTGGTAATAAAAAGGGGAAATCAATGGTGAAATTATCTGGAGGAGAAGCATTAATCGAATCACTTGTTAGAGAAGGTGTGGAAATTATATTCGGTTTGCCTGGAGTCCAAATGTATGGAGTAGTTGATGCTATAAAACAAAATCCTAACATCAAAATGATAGTTCCAAGACATGAACAAGCAACATCATATATGGCAGATGGATATGCAAGAGCCAGTAGAGGAATTGGTGTTGCAATGGTAGTCCCTGGTCCAGGATTATATAATGCTGCGGCAGGATTATCTACAGCCTATTCCTCATCATCTCCAGTACTAATGATAGCAGGACAAGTACCCAGATCATCTATTGGAAAAGATTTAGGTGGTTTGCATGAAGTTAATGATCAGTTAGAAGTAATTAAGCCTGTTACCAAATTTCAGAAAAGAGTATTAAGGCCCCATGAGATTCCTAACGCTGTATCTGAAGCCTTTAATCATTTGAAAAATGGCAGACCAAGGCCAGTTGAAATAGAAATGCCTCCAGAAACTATGGTTGAAAGTGAAGAAGTACAATTGCTTGAACCTAACCCATATATTAGATTGGAACCTATTAATCAACCTATTTCAGACGTGGTAAATTTAATCCTAAAGTCAAAAAAACCTGTAATTTATGCAGGAACAGGAGTAATAAGATCTCAAGCAGAAGAAGCATTGATAAAATTTACTGAAGAGACAAATATTCCTGTTATAACAAGTGCGGCAGCAAAAGGAGTGATTTCAGATGAGCACCCTCATAGTTTAGGAGCTGCTTTAGGTGGAGAAGGACAACTAAAAGATTTTGTTGAATCTTCTGACTTGATTATTGTTATAGGTTCAAGATTTGCTTTAAGATATCCTGCAGCAGAAAATACTAGAATAATTCATATAGATATAGATAAAAGCGAATTTGGCAGATTTCACAAAGATGAATTATGTTTTTTGTCTGATGCTAAATTAGCAATTGAAATAATAAGTGAAGAAATTAAAGCTGTGGGAGGAACAAAGTTTGCTTCTCCAAAAGAAAATGTTGCTAAAATAAGAAAAATTTTAAATTCTGGCATTGAAGGACTACATCCCCAACATGAGATAATAAATTCTCTGAGAGAAGGGATGCCTAAGGATACTATTACTGTATGGGATATGACACAGTTAGGGTATTATTCAAGACCCGGCTGGAGAACATACAACACTTCTAGTTATTTAGATTCAGGATATTCTGGAAATCTTGGATGGGCTTATCCCACTTCTTTAGGAGCTAAGGTAGCAAAACCTGAAACACCAGTTGTTTCAATCTCTGGAGACGGTGGATTTATGTACAACGTACAAGAACTTTCAACTGCAGTAAAATACGGTATCAATGTTGTATGCGTAATTTTCAATGATGGCCATTACGGAAATGTTCAGAGAGATTTGTCTCTTGATTGGTCTGGTGATTATGGAACAAGTTTTGTAAATCCTGATTTTGTTAAAATGGCAGAATCTTATGGAGCTTTAGGTTTGAAAGTAACTGATCCTGAAAAAGTAGGTGAAGCAGTTTCAAAAGGTATAGA
Source organism: Dehalococcoidia bacterium (assembly GCA_029940375.1). GTDB lineage: Bacteria > Chloroflexota > Dehalococcoidia > Lucifugimonadales > Lucifugimonadaceae > TMED-70. Next base: position 355,351 of record JAPYUX010000001.1, read on the forward strand.
TTCTAAAAGACCAACAATTATTGATGTAGAAATGATCGACACAAATGAAGTTCCTAGACCTTTTTCTGTTCGAGCTCCATGGACATTACCACATGATGATTTGTTAGATTGAATTCATCAAATGATCTAACTATATGTTTACTATAAATCTCTTACTCTAAAGGTGAACATAATCGTAAGTAATACAACTTATAGAATCCTAGTATTTTAGAATATAATAATAAAAGCTTTATGTTTAAGAATGAAGTATGAATGTAAGAAATTTCTCGATAATAGCACACATTGACCATGGTAAATCTACTTTGGCAGATCGTTTTATTGAAATTACAAATACGATACCGGATAGAAATTTTCAAGATCAAGTTTTAGATACTATGGACTTGGAACGAGAACGAGGCATTACAATTAAAGCTCAAACTATTCAACTAAATTATGTTTTGAATGGAGATAATTATGTGTTCAATTTAATTGATACTCCTGGACATGTTGATTTTACCTATGAAGTGTCTAGATCATTAGCTGCATGCGAAGGTGCTCTATTATTGATTGATGCTACACAAGGAGTTCAAGCTCAAACTATTTCTACTGTTTATCAAGCCTTAGATCAAAATCTTGTAATAATTCCAGTAGTAAATAAAATCGATTCCCCTTTAGCTGAAACAGAAAAAGTCACACAAGAAGTAATGGAAATATTAGGATTTGATGAAAATGAAATTATGAAAGTTTCTGCTAAACAAGGAACGGGTGTCTCAGAACTTTTACAGACTATAGCAAAAAAAATACCTTCTCCCAAAAGCCATGATGATTCAAATCAACTAAAAGCTTTAATTTTTGATTCAAAATATGATACATATAAAGGCGCGATTGCATATGTAAAAATTCTAAGTGGATCAATAAATAAAGGTCAGAAAATATATTTTCATAATTCCAAATCAGAACATGAAGCTATAGATATTGGATATCTAAAACCTCATCATGAATCCATTTCAACTCTTAACACTGGATATGTTGGCTATGTAGAAACAGGAATAAAAAATTTAAAAGATATCCAAGTAGGAGATACAATAACAAATAGAACATATAAAGGAACAACTCTTTTAAATGCTTATAAAGAATCAGTTCCAACTGTCTACACAGGATTATATCCTATAGTTTCTGATAAATATCAAGACCTAAAAGAAGCACTAGATAAATTATATTTAAATGACCCAAGCCTTGTATATGAACCAGAAACATCAGCAGCTTTAGGATTTGGCTTCAGGTGTGGTTTTTTGGGAATGTTACATATGGAAATAATTCAAGAAAGATTGGAAAGAGAATATGATTTGGAATTAATAGCGACTGCTCCCAGCGTTACTCATTCAGTTCATTTAAAAAATGGAGATATAAAAAAAATTCAAAATCCATCTCAATGGCCTGCTTCACCATTGATAGATTTTATTAAAGAACCATGGGTGAAAATTGATATTATTTCACCAGATGAATATATAGGAAAAATTGTAGACTTTCTATCTACTAAGCGAGGAGAATTTGGACAAATAGATTACATACAGAATAAAAATAAACTATCATCACAAATTGTAATGATATCTCACTTTTTACCTCTTTCAGAAATTCTAGTTGATTTTTTTGATGGATTGAAATCTTGCTCTTCTGGATACGCTTCAATGGATTATGAACTCATTGAAGAAAGAAAAGCAAGATTAGTTAAATTAGATATATTGGTTAACAATGAAAGTGTGGATTCCTTATCTCTGATTACTGTAAATACTTCTGCATCTTTAAAAGGTCGCGATCTGGTAACCAAACTTAAAAACTTGATACCGAGGCAAATGTTTCAAGTCCCAATTCAAGCAGCTATTGGAGGAAAGATTATAGCTAGAGAGAACATAAAAGCTTTAAGAAAAAATGTTTTAGCCAAGTGTTATGGCGGAGATATAACTAGAAAGAGGAAACTTCTTGAAAAACAAGCTAAAGGGAAAAAAAGGAGAATGAAAATGATTGGGTCTGTTGAAGTTCCTCAAGAGGCATTTATGGCAGTGTTGAAATTGTAATACTAAGTATTTACAATTTACAATTTTTTCTCAAGAATCTTATGATTCTTGAGAAAAAAAGACGAAGCTTTTAATAAACCTTCGATATTGCCAGTGTCAAAATGGTAACCATCTAATATTTCACCAGAAATCTCTGATTCTTTTCTTGACTTTAATAAAGCTTCAGTTAAATTGATTTCCTGATCATTTTCTACATTATCACTTATATAATCAAAAATATTTGGATTTAAAATATATCTTCCTAGAATTCCTATCTTTGAAGGTGCATCCGAAAGTTTAGGCTTTTCTACTAAGTTTGTAATTTTATATCTGTTTTTTTCTTTAATAAATTCCACTATACCTTTTTGTTCGATTTCGTTTTTTTTTAATATATTTAAACCGATAACATGACCACCAAATTTATCGTATATTTTCATTAATTGAGAAATTGGATTTCCTTTTGTGAATATTACATCATCGGGTAATATAACTGCGAAAGAAGACTCATTAATAATTCTTTTTGCTAGCTTGATTGCATGCCCCACCCCTAAGGGTTTATCTTGTAACAAGAATCGTATATTAGCAGAGTCTGAAAAGATTTCTTCTTTATAATTATTTTCAATTGTTCCATTATTTTGGATGAATTTAGGTAATTTTGTGTTTTCAGAAAAATAATCTCTTATAGAATCCATTCCTTCACCTATTATTATAAGAATATTTTCTATTCCTACAGACATTGCCTCTTTAACTGCAAAATGAATGATAGGATAATTGGCTACAGGAATCATTGCTTTGGGGACTGTTTTAGTTACAGGTAATAATCTTGTTCCTAGCCCTGCACAAGGTATAACTGCCCAGTTTATTTTTGAGTTTGATATCATTTATATATATTATTATAACTGTAATTTCGACTATTATGTTCAAATGAAAAAAATATTAGGTCAAAACTTTCTTATAAATGATTCAATTTCCAAAAAAATAGTTAAACTTGCTAATTTTTGCCAGGATGATGAAATCATAGAAATCGGACCAGGGAATGGTTCTTTGACTGATCATTTACTTAGTCATCACAATAAATTAACTTTATTAGAAATTGATCTTAATTTAATAAAAAAGTTAAAAACAAAATATAGAAATTATAATTTGAAAATAATTAACGAAGATGCAAGGTTTTTTCAAATTGCTGGAAATAGAGACCACTCCATTATAGGGAACCTTCCTTACTATGCATCTAATAAGATAATACGAAATTTTTTAAACCAAAAAAACATTAAAAACATGATTTTTACTATTCAAAAGGAAGTAGGGCAACAAATTACTGCTGCCGATGGAAAGAAATCATTTTTAAGTTTTTTAGTACAGTCAATTGCAGATGTAAAAGAATTATTGATAATTAAACCTATCGAATTCAAACCCATGCCCAAAGTTGATTCAATGACAGTATTAATAAAACCACATTTTAATAATAAAATCTCAAATGATTATGTTGACTTTGTAAGAAGAGGTTTTTCCAATCCAAGAAAAAAGATTATAAATTCTATTTCTATGGGTTTAAAAAGAGATAATAATGAAATTAAATTATTACTTAATAAAACTGACATAGATCATTCTTTGAGACCCCAACACCTAACTCTGTCACAATGGGAAAATCTATATATAAACTATAAAAGAATTTATGTTGATAAATGAAATAAGCTGTGCAAAAGTAAATTTGGGTTTAGAAGTATTGTATAAAAGACCCGATTCGTATCATCAAATTCTTTCAATTTTATTGAAAATAAACCTTAATGATTATATTTCCTTGAAAGAATCCAAAGAAAACCAAATTTTGCAAGAGGGCATAGAAGAAAATCACAACATAATAAGAAAAGTTGTTTCTTTTATGCAAAATCAATATAGAAATACTCCTGTAAGGATTGAAGTAAAGAAAAACATACCATATTCCTCAGGACTTGGAGGGGGATCTTCTAATGCTGCAGCTGTAATTAAAGGCATTGACAAATTATGGAAATTGAAACTAAAAACTGAGGAAATGAAAAAAATAGCCCTTCATTTCGGTTCAGATGTCCCTTTTTTTATTTCACATAATACAGCAATTGTTGAAGGAAGAGGTGAAATAATACATGAAATTCCAAGACCTTCTTTCAATCAAATATTACTCATATACCCAAATATTTATTTAGATCAAAAAACAACGAAAATTTATGATAATGTTTTAAGTTATACCAATGGATCAAGAACTATGGAAACAATTTCTCTGATAAAAGAAAAAAAACAAATATCTTATGATTTATTTAACGGCTTGGAAAAGTCGGCGTTAGAAATATTTCCGAATTTAATATCATTTAAAAAAACACTAAATAATTTAAAATTAAACTCTCTAAATTTAACAGGAGCAGGTCCGACGTATTATTCAATATTTAATGATAATTCTGCGACATTTTGGAAGAAGAAAATTGAATCCAAATTAAAAGTTAAATGTATTGTAGTTGATAATTTCTAATGTATATTTTTGCTTTAATTTTAATTTTGATGTTGATAAATTGGTTATTCTTTTCGTCATACTATTCACTTTATAAAATATTATTTTTTGAAAAAGATGAAAGCTATACGAATTTAAGACGTATAATTTTAGTTAATTTATCATCTTTCTTTTATTATGGGTTCATTTATTTTTTGATTGGTTTTTATTTTTATACCTTTCCAGACATTAATGGGAAAATATCGGATTACTTACTTATTTGCTTTCTAATATTTTTATTAATGATAGTTTTTTCATTCATTGTTAACTTTATAGAAAAAATTAGATATAAACATATTTTCTTCATTGTTTTATTTTCTATGATAGTTATAAGTATTATATGTCCAATATTAATCTCTATTAGTTATGAAAAATATAACTGAAATCAAAAATATATTTAATATTGAAGAAACTATAGACTTAGCAAACACTTTAGATGCTGGCCAATCTTTTATGTGGCAAGATATATCCAAAAGAGAAAAGATCATATTTGAAGGATATTTTGAAGATATAAAATTGCATTTAGAACAAAAGCTAAATTATATATGTGTAACTGTTTTTTCTGATAATTATGATGGTAATTTTAGTTCTAGATTGCAAAAATATTTAGGTAAACCTTTGAATAAAATTCAAGGTTTCGAAGTTTTATTGAAAGATAAAATTATTTCTCCTGTTATAAAAAAATATCCTGGATTGAGAATTTTAAGACAAGACCCTTGGGAAGCAACTATAGGTTTTATAACTTCATCTTGTTCAAATTTGCCAAGGATAAAAAAACATATGACTCAATTAAGAAACGTGACTGGTGGAATTTTTCCAAAACCCGAAGATATATTATATTTAGGTGAAGATGATTTGAGGAAATTAGGTTTTGGTTTTAGATCACCTTATATAATTAATGCTGCAGAAATAATTTTAAACGAAAATTTATCATTTGATCATCTTGAAAAAGTACCATATGAAATTGCCTTGAACGATTTATTGAATATTCATGGAGTAGGCCGCAAAATAGCAGATTGTATCCTTGCTTATTCGCTAGATAAAAAAGATTCTTTCCCTGTTGATAGACATGTTCTTTCAGGATTAATTAAATGGTACGGATTACCTAAAAAGACTAATCCTGTCTTTGCAAGTAATTTTGCCAGAAAAAAATTTGGATATTTATCATCTTATGCACAACAGTATATATTTCATCGACAACGTTTAGCTAGTAGAGCACTTTTATGGGGTGGAAAACATAGATCTTTTGCTATAGACAATGATATAAGTTAGAAATAAGTTCCTTTTCCTTTCCGATCTTCAATTCATTATTGATAATCCTTTGTTTTAATTTTTCTATGTAGATAATTTTATCTTTGGATTGCTTTGAAAATCCTAGATCTGTAACAAACAATAATTTACTATCCAAATTATCTTCGAAAAACGAGAAATATATTTTTTCTTCGATAGTTGATTTATCCCAGAATTTTTTATCAATCATTGAAATTTTATTTATGAAATTTTTTGGGAAAAAGTTAGTTAATTTATATTTATTTATAAAAAGAAAAAACTCTTTCATCATTTCATTTTGAATGATTTTTTTTAATTCATTATTTTTCCTATAATTTGATATATTATTTATATAACTTGATGATTTTTCAAGTAGGTCTAAACTCTCCCTTTCAAACTCAAAATTTAAACGAGAAGCAAATTTTATGCACCTAAATATTCTTGTTGGATCATCTCTGAAACTACCAGAATGATTGATTTTAATTAATTTATCTTTTATGTCTTTGATTCCATTGTATGGATCAATAATTTTGTATTCTTCATCGCTAATCTCTAAAGCTATGCTGTTAATTGAAATATCTCTCCTTTTTAGATCTGTAATAATAGTGGAGTTTTCATATAAAGGCAAACTCCCTGAATTAGGATAAGTTTCTTTTCTAGTATGAGTTATGTCTATAAAATAATCATCATTTTCGATATGAAATGCATTAAATTGTTTACTATGTTGAATCTTTGCATCTAACTCAGCACCTAATTTTTTAGAAAAATTTTCTATATTTCCATCTATGGCAAAATCAATATCTAATTTTTTTTTGTTTATTTGTGACATTAAAATGTCTCTGATTATACCACCAACTATATAAATTTTAATCTCATTATTGATTTTAAATTTTTTACAAAAACTTATAATATAATCTAAATGAGGATTATTTTGAATGAATTTATGAATTAGTGTTTTATGTTTATTCAATAATTTTTTATCCTTTATATATATATTAAGTTTAAGGAAAAAACCGAATGAAAGAAAGAAAAGAAAAAATTAAGGTATTTTTTGATTATACGTGCCCTTGGGTAAGACAAGCCAATTATTGGCTAATTGAGTTAGAAAGAGAAACTAACTTTCTTGAAATTGAATGGAAACCATTTTTATTAGAGCAAGTTAACGCTGAAAACAAAGAAACTTGGAAAGCTTGGGATCAAGATTTAAATACTTATACTAGTCGTGGAATCTGGCCCCATTTGGGAGGGATTGCTGCCCGATCAGTATCTAAGGAATCAGGCTATAAATATATGCGCAAACTATTAGAATTAAAACATGTAGATCGTAAAGATGTAAGAAGTAAAGAATTTATATATAAATTATGTGAAGAATTAGGATTGTTTAATTCAAAATTCCAAGAAAAAATGAATTCTAATGTTTCTTTGAAAATTATTGCTGATAGTCATGAAGAAGGTGAATCAAAAGGTATATTTGGAACACCTACAATTGAATTTTCAGATGGAAATACAGTTTTTCTAAAAACATTTACTCCTCCAAAATCAGAATCGAAAAAATTTTTTGAGAGCTTAAAAAATATAGTTTTTAATAATACATATTTTGGAGAATTGAAAAAACCTCAACCTCCATGGCCTAAACAACATTCTATATGATTGAAGAATTACTAAAAAAACTTGAACTTTCTAATAGTAAATTACTAAAGATGTCTTTTACTCATAGCTCTTTTCTGAATGAAAACTTTTCTAATACAAATTTAGAATCAAATGAAAGATTAGAATTTTTAGGAGATTCTGTGATTAGTTATATTGTTGCTGAATATATTTATGAAAAATATCCCAACTTGACTGAAGGGGATATGTCAAAAATAAGATCATTAGTAGTCCAAAGATCTTCATTAGCTAATTTAACAAAAGACCTTGATCTGCACAAACACATGATTTTGGGTAAAGGTGAAGAAAAAAACAATGGCAGAATAAAAGAATCTAATTTATGTGATCTTTTTGAATCTTTTATAGGTTGTTGTGCACTAGAATTAGGAATTGAAACAACTAAACTTTTTTTGTTGAAACATATTTCTTACAAGATTGATTCAATAGTAAAAAAGCAAAAGTTTAATGACCCAAAATCAAAACTTCAAGAGCTATTGCAGGAGAGAAAAATACCTTTGCCTGAATATATTACAGAATTGAATAATTCAGGCCTTTTTGAAACAAATATTATTATAGATAATAAATCATACGGAAAAGCTACAGGCGAAAGAAAGGTAGATGCCGAAAAATCAGCGGCTGAAAAAGCTTTGAATAATTTTTACATTTTATGATTTTTTTATATACATTTTTTTGTTTAATGATTTTTATTCTTTTATTTATTCCGGGATTTGTATTTAACAAATATTTATCACAAAATAAACTCTTTCATATTCCTGATTTATTTTTAGGATTTATTCTGTACATTCTAATAGGGACTATTTTTTCTATTTTTTTTATTAAATTTATTCCATTACAATATTTGTGGATTTCATCATATTTAATTTTATTAATGTTATCCGCGACACATTTTTTTATTTCAAAAGATACTTTATCTGATATTTTTTCTATTTCAATGATTAGAAATATATTAATTTTTTGCATTGTTTTTCTTTTAACCTTAACGATTAGGTTTTTCAATCCTGACATTATAAATACTGAAAAAATTATGGAGTTGATGATTTTAACCTCTGTTATGGATATGAAAAGTATTATTCCAGATGATTTATGGTTTCACAATGAGAATATTAAATATTATTATTTTGGATACTTTGTTTTTTCATCTGTTCCTAAAATGCTCTTGTTAGACTCAAATGTTGCATATAATTTCATATTACCGACAGTAATATCTTATAGCGCATTGGTACTTGTTCATTTTACACAATTACTTTTTGAACAATTTAAAATCAAAAAGAACTTTATTTTATTTTTTTTATTTTCTTTTATTTTTATATTCTTCTTGTCTCCCATTGCCTCTTCTATAGAATTTATAAGTCATTTATCAATTGGTAGCAACTCTTTTTATAAATTTATTGATATAAATGGAATTGACAATTTACCAAAGATTAAATTATTTTGGCCTGATGATCATTGGTGGTGGTTTTCTATTTCCCGAATAATCAGTTACAACCGACCTGATTTTATTTTAAGTGATTATACGATTAATGAATTTCCAGCATTTTCACTAATCTTGGGTGATATACACCCACATATTTTGGCTATTCCATTTGTTTTATTGTCTATATATTTGATAGTTTTTATATTTAAAAATGCTTATAATAAAGAATTTCATTATATGTTAATTTTCCAACTAAGCATAATTTTTTTATTCACAATATTAATAAACCCATGGTACCTTATTCCATTATTTTGGCTTTTTTTTCTAAATTTACTTTTTTATGAATATTATTTTGGTGCTAACCCTTGGGTTGTTATTAAGAGTATTATCCAAAAATGTTTACCACTTTTATTGATTGGCATTGTTGTAATATTATTTTTGAACCCTTCGAATCAACTTAAATTTCCCTTTATATCTTTTGTAAAAATATCGTCTCAATTAGTTCATTTGATAATATATTGGTTCTTGATTTTTTCACCAATATTTTTATTTTTTATTATTAAAATTTATAAAAACGGTTTCTTAAAGAAAGAATTATTACAAAACTCTATTATTTTTATATTTTTTTCAGTACTGTTGACTTTAGTATCAGCAAGAGTCTTTAATACTGAACTATTTCTAAATTATGTTTTTGTTGTAATTACTTTTTCTTTAATTATTTCTATATTCATTATTTTTATCAAACAAACATATGAAAAAAATGATTATTTAGATTTAACTATAACTATTTCTATTTTGTCAGGAGTTTTGGTAGTATATGGAGCAGAATTTATTTTTATAGTTGATTCATTCAATAGCAGAATGAATACTGTGTTTAAATTTTATTTTTTTGTATATTTATTGATATCAATCTTTTCTGTGTATTTTTTGTATAAAATTTATTTATCTTTATCAAAAAAAACATCTCTTATTTTTATATCTGTATTTCTAATATTTATTGTGCCTAGCTTTTGGTGGACAATATCAGCACTCAATTCTAGATTTGAAGAACATCAAGGAATTAGAGGATTTGATGGATTATCTTACCTTATAGACGAGGAAAAAGAATTAATTTCATTTATTAAAAAAAATACTCAAACAGAAGATATTGTTCTAGAAACAGTTGGAAGAGCTTATAGTAAATCAAATTTTATCTCTGCATCCACTGGACGAGCAACTATTTTAGGATGGCCTAATCATGAAATGCAATGGAGAGGATCAAGTGCCGCCATCAATGACCTTCAATATAAAATTGAGTTGTTTTATCAAGATCCAAATAACAATATGGAATTCCTTAATGAATATAACATAAAATATGTGATACTTTCTAAAAATGATATTTTATTAAATCAATATGATGAAAATGAATTTATTAAATCTTTTGATTTAATTTTTGAAAATAAAGAATACAAATTTTTTATGACAAAATAGAATTATGTTTGAGAAAATTAGAACCTTGTTTATAAATAAATTAGATTTGATAATGTTTTTATCTCTGCTATCAACTACTCTTTTTTATAGATTTTACAAACTTGCTGATCGAGCAATTCATCATGATGAAAGTCTACATGGCTATTTTGCATATACAACTTCATTAGGTGATGTTTTTCATCATAATCCTCTTACTCATGGTATGTTCCTCTTTAATTTCATTTCTTCTTTTTTTTGGTTATTTGGAGATTCTAATTTAACTTTAAGATTTCCCTTCGCATTTTTTGGTTTATTAATTGTTTTTTTACCATTTTTATTTAGAAATGAACTAGGTCGTTTGAGTACTTTTCTCATTTCCTTAATGCTTATTTTTTCACCTTCTATTGCTTATTTCTCGAGATTCGCTAGAAATGATATATTTATAGCTGTTTTTTTTATTATTTTTTTGATTTCTACAATTAAATATATTAAATCTTCTGATAACAAATGGCTGTATTTATCAATTGCTTCTTTATCTTTCGGATTTACTACTAAGGAAACTATGTATATTAATCTTTTTGGAGTTTTACTATTTCTTTTTGCTTATTCTTACAGAGATATTTTATCTGTGTTAATGTCCAAAATTTCAATAAAAGAAATAAGTAACCATACCAAACTTTTTCTAATTTTATTTACAATATCGTTACCTTTAGCAGCACCATTAATTGCTATTTTTCAATCATCTCTAGGCCTTATACTTGCTGCACCTGAAGGATATCCGTCTGTTCCTCCAGGGCTACCAATAGGAAACGGTTTATATCTATCTTTAATAATTACGATGATACTATGTATAACTTCTTTGGCTGTCGGATTATATCTTGATAAAAAAGTTTGGATTAATTCAATAATTATATTTTTGATAATATACGTGTTGATGTTTACCTCTTTTTTTATAAATCCTACTGGTATCATATCAGGACAGTGGCAATCGTTAGGATATTGGCTTTCGCAACAAGATGTTGCTCGTGGCAGCCAACCTATATATTATTACTTTTTATTATGTTTATCATATGAATTCTTACCCTTTGTTTTTGGATTGCCTCTAGCATTTTATTATTTGCTTAAAGGAAATTTTACAAAAAAATATTTCGCATTTATTTCAATTTATTCTTTATTAGCATTCACCTTGGCGGGAGAAAAAATGCCTTGGTTGCTCGTTAATATCACTATTCCATTTGTTTTTATTACTGGAATGTTCGTATCAGATAATATAAAAAACCTATTTAAAATAAACAAGGAAATTCTCTTATTTATATTATTTGCATCGTTCTTGATCATATTTTTCTTACTAAGGTTATTTTTTTCTGACTACACTAATTCTACGCAAAGTATATATTATGACATTTTGTTTTTATCACTTTTATTATTAGTTTCTTTGTTAGCATATTTAAGATATGGAATCAAATTAAATTTATTTATTACTAGCTTAGTTGTTGTATCTTTCATCATATTCTCTCTCTTTACTGTACGAACAACTAATATGCTTTTATTTAAACATTCTGATGAGCCACGAGATCTTTTAATATACACGCAATCTTCTTCAGAATTACACTTTATATCAGAAGAATTAAATAATTTAAATTATGTGAAAAACAAATCGTCCAATATCTCTGTGGCTGTTGATACTTCTGATGGATTTGCATGGCCATGGATGTGGTACCTAAGAAATTTCAAAGATGTTATTTGGTTTGACTCTTCTTCAATAGATAACATTGACTACGAAGTAGATATTTTATTGATGAATAAAAACCAAATTGATAAAATTTCTGATAAAACACTTTCTTTTTATGATATTAAAAGGCCTTATTCACATCGAAAATGGTTTCCTGAACATAATTATAGAAATTTAACTTTTGAAAAGATATTTGAAATAATTATAAATAATGATAAAAGAGTAGTGATTAGAGATTTTTTTATTTCTAAAAAATTTCACTCTACTCTAGGTAGTTCGGACGCAATTTTATATAAAGCTAAAGAATTTAAGTCTCTTGAATAAAATTTTAAACAAATCAAATATAATTTCTTTAATTTTTTCTGCTTTATTTGCTATAGGTTTATATACATTGATAAATGATTTCAATTTACTAATGGAACATATTTTTAGTGTCAATTTTTCTGTTTTTTTAATAGCTTCCTTGATTTATTTTTCTTCAGTTATTTTAAGATATCTAAGATGGAAAATTATATATTTAGAACTATTGAATAATTATAAATTCAATATGTTAAATGAAACAATAATAGGATATATGGCAAATAATATTTTACCATTTAGGATAGGAGAATTATTTAGAGCTAGAAGAATAAACACAAGAGAAAAAACTAAATATGTCTCTATTCTTTCTACAATTTTGACTGAAAGAATAACTGATGTTTTAGCTCTGCTTATATTTATTTTAATCAGCTTTATATTTGTTGATAAAAAATTTCTTGAAGTGTATGAATTCGATTACATAAATTCATTTTTATATATTTTTATACTCTTCTGTCTTTTTATGATAAGTATTTTTTTTCTTAAAAGATTTTCTATATATAAAACTATGATAGAAAATATATTTATCTTTATAAAAACTCTTTTTTCTTTCTTTCTAGTTAAAAGAAATTCTAAATTGTATTTTTATTTATTTATTTTGTCTGTTTTGATTTGGTTAATTGAATCGGTTGTATATTTTTTTGTTGCTTACAATTTAATTGATGATATAAACCCATTTAATCTGTTTTTTATAATTCTTATGGTATGTGCAATTACGAACCTTTCTGGAATTATCCCTTCATTACCAGGTAATATTGGGAATTTTGAATTTTTTGGAACCTTAACTCTAGTCGCTTTTGGTATAAATTCTGTGATTTCTGGCTCGATTATAATTGTTGTCCATTTAGTATTGTGGATACCAATCACTTTTTTGGGCATTATAATTATCATATTAGAAAAGTTTTATCTATCTAAAAAAGATTTATGAAAATAGCAATAATAGGTTCTGGAATTACTGGATTATCGGCTGCTTATAGACTTACAAAAAATGGCCACGAAGTAGTAGTATACGAAGCAAGCAATTTTAATGGTGGGCAAGCATCAACATTGGAAATATCGGGTAATGATTTAGAAAAAGCATATCATCATTTATTTGTATCTGATTCACACATTCTAAATCTTTATAAAGAACTTAATATCTCCGATGAGTTAGAATGGTTTAAATCTTCAGTAGCTACTTATACTGAAAATAATATATGGCCTACAACAACTATATTAGATGTATTAAAATTAAGGCCTTTATCAATGAAACAGAGATTCTCCCTCTTATTTGTATCTCTGAGACTGAAAATAATAAGAGATTGGAAAAAACTGGAAAACATAACTGCTTATGATTGGTTAAAAAATAAAGTAGAAAAAAAAACATTCGAAATTATTTTTGAACCATTATTGAGAGGAAAATTCGGTAGATATTATAAAACAATTTCACTTCCTTGGTTTTGGTCAAAATTACAAACTAGAGTTGCTTCAAGAAATCATAAATTTCAAGAAATACTATGTTATCCAAAAAAATCATTTAAAAGTTTAATAGAAACTTTAGTAGAAACTATTGAAAGTAACAATGGTTCCATAAAGTTAAACCACATTGTTACCAAAATAAATATCAAAAATAATAAAGTACAATCTATAAATATTAAAAATTCAACAGAAGAAAAAACAAATGAATTTGATTCGGTAATATCTACTGTTCCTTATCATATTTTAAATAAAATTGTAAAACTTCCCAAACAAATTCTAATTAATTCTAAAAAAGTAAATTATATGGCTGCTGTTGTTATGATAATTGTTTCAAAATACAAATTATCAGACTATTATTGGTTGAGCATAGCCGAAAAAGACTTCCCATTTCTAGGAGTTATAGAACATACAAATCTTATTCCAAAGAATAGATATATGAATAATAATATTATTTATATAACCAATTATGTAGAAAGTGATCATCCACTCCTATCAAAAAATTTATCTGAAGTTTATAAGGAATATGAACCATATTTAAAAAAAATAAATCCAAAATTTAATAGAGATTGGATTATAGAACATCGTTTTAATAAAATAAATTATGCTCAACCTATTATACCTATTAATTATTCTTCATATAAAATACCTATAAAATTGCCTATTTATGGTCTATATTGTGCTAATACAGCACAAATTTATCCTGAAGACAGGGGTACAAATTACTCTGTGGAATTAGGTGAAAATGTTTCAAAATTAATAATGGAAGGAAAATAAATGATTGATGTCGGTACAGGAATAGCAAAAGTTTTGAAAGAAGAAGGAATAGAATGGGTATCTACTTTTCCAGTTTGTAGAGTGAATAATTACTTGGGGAAAGAAAAAATGCCTATGATTATGATGCGTGATGATCGTTATGCAATTGCATTGGCTGATAGTTTTTCTCGAGTTACTTCTGGAAAAAATATCGGAGTATGTACTGTTCAAGGAGGTGTTAATGCTGCTGGTCTTCAAGTTGCATATGCAGGATTAGCTCAAGCTTATGAAGACAATTCTCCAGTCCTTTGCATCACGGATGGAGTCCCTTTAGGTAACTCTGAAAATAGTGAATTTGATGTTACTACAAGCCTAAAATCTGTTTCTAAATGGTATGGGTATATTGATGTTCCAGAAAGAACACATGAATTTATGCGAAGAGCATTTTCAATGTTACGTAATGGACCTCCAGGCCCTGTTATAATTGCGGTTCCTAATCCAGCTGCTCAATATAATGAAACATTAGATCCATATAGGACTGTTAAAACTTGGAAAAGTGTTCCAGATTCCAATGATGTTTCAATCGCATTAGAAACTATTATTCAAGCGACCGATCCAATCCTTTATGTGGGAGAAGGTATTTTATATTCCGGAGGAACGGATGAACTATTAGCTTTTGCTGAACTATCGAATATTCCTGTAGTTACAACATTGAAAGCCAAAGGAGCTTTTCCTGAAGATCATCCATTATCATTAGGAGTAAGGGGAAAACATACAGAACACTATATTTTAAAAAGTGATGTTGTTATATCTGTTGGCTCTAGTCTTTCTCCGGGAAGATTTTCGCATGCAATTCCTGATGCTACTAATAAAAAAATTATAGTTTGTAACATAAATGAAAACCATTTAAACAAAATCTATCCTACAACACATGCTTTGTTAGGAGATGCAAAATTAATACTTAAGTCCTTAGTTACTGAATTAGAAACAAAAACTTCAGGAATTGGGATTTCTGCTCCTAATAGAATAAAAGAAATTCAAATTGAGCGCCAAAAAGATGATGATATTTACTCTGATGCCTTATCTTCTTTGGATACTCCAATAAATCCTTATAGGGTTTATGCTGATATGATGAAAGTTTTAGATCCTAAAAGGTCATTTGTAACGCATGAATCAGGAAATACAAGAGATCAACTTAGTACCGTATACCAAACATTAATTCCCCGAGGTTTTTTGGGGTGGGGCAATGTTTCTTCTTTAGGATTTAGTTTACCTGCAGCAATGGCTGCAAAAATTGCATTTCCTGAAAGAGATTCAATTGCTGTAACAGGAGAAGCTGGCTTAGGATATATGCTTGGGAACCTAGAAGTTCCAGTTCGTGAAAAAATTGGTATTACAGTCCTACATATTAGTAATGGAGGATTTTCTGGATATGGACCTGGATTTTGGGGTGAAGGTCATGATCCCTATACTCATAAAGTTTTAAATTACGATTCAATAGATATGTCTAAAGTACTTAAACAAATGGGATTACATTCTGAAAGAATATATGAACCTAAAGACATAATACCTGCGATTGAAAGAGCACTTAAAGCAAACCAAAAAGGACAACCAGCATATATAGAATTTATATGTATTCAATACCCTGTATACGGTGATTGGTTATCAGGATCGCATGGTGAATAATGGTAAACAAATTAATTAAATTATAAGGAGGGCTAAATGGATTCATTAACAAATAAATCTGTAATTTTAACAGGAGCTGGTTCTGGAATAGGCCGAATAACAGCAAAAATGTTAGGAGAAATGGGAGCTAATGTTTTTATTGTTGGCAGACGTGAAAACTTGTTGATAGATACTGTTAAAGAAATTGAAGAAGCTGGTGGTAAAGGAGCATATATATCAGCAGACTTAGAGGATGGTGATGCAGCAGCAAACGTTGCGGAAGTTGCTATAAAAAAATTCGGAAACATCCAATATTTAATTAATAATGCAGGTCATAGCAGTAAAGTTAGATCATTAAGGTTTGTTGATAAAGAAGATTGGCAATCTGTATTTAATGTTAATGTAGAAGGGGTCTATCGATTAACTCAAGCCATCCTCCCTAATATGATCGAAAATGGCGAAGGAACAATTGTAACTGTTTCTTCAATGGCAGCGATAACTCCTGGTTTAATGGGAGGAATCCCTTATTCATCTGCAAAGGCTGCTGTAGCAGCAATGATGACAGCTATGAGACAAGAATTAAGAGAGTATGGTATAAGAAGTTGTACAATCTATCCCGCAGAAGTGGATACCCCTATTTTAGATAATAGACCACTTCCTCCTGATGCTGAAGCAAGAGCAAGTATGATGCAACCTGAGGACATTGCAGAAGCTATACTTTTATGTATGAGAATGCCACAAAGGACAATAGTTCAAGATCTTGTTGTTAGTCCTACTATTTTGAGAGATGTCTCTGAGGATATGAAAATAGCTAAAAATTTAAAAAGTAAATAATTCCTTTTTACCCTTAAATATCTTGTTAATGATATTTACTATTGCTACAATTAAATTTGAATAATTCGGGAGTATATTTGCCAAAAAATAAAAGTGATTCTGAAAAAATTAGAAATACTATTAGAGAAATCATTTCTAATCAAAAAAGAAAAACCGTAACAGTTTTATCTTCTCTGTTAGCGATTCAAGACTCTTTACATTATTTACCAGACGAAGCCATAGAAGAAACCGCGATACATTGTAAAGTAACAATCAATGATGTTTGGAGCGTTGCCTCATTTTATACAAATTTCAGATTTACTCCTCCTGGTAATAATACATTGGATGTTTGTTGGGGACCTACTTGTCATATTACCGGGTCCCAAAAACTAATCGGCCAAGCACACGCTCAATTAGAGATTGAGGGTGAAGGTGAAACTAAAGACGGGAAAGTTACATTGCGCTATTCTACGTGTTTAGGTGCCTGTGCGCAAAGCCCAGTTTTTGCTGTAAATCATGAGATGCATGGAAAAATGACAAAGAATAAAGTAGATCAATTGATCAATAAATTAACTAAATAAAATGACTGAAAAATATTTAAAATTAAAAGATCAAGCCACAGTATATATTGATAAACTTTATCAAAATAAATTGGTTATAAAGGTACAAACTGGCACTTCTGGACAAGCTTTAGGTGCTGATGAAATTTTAAATACCCTGATAACTAAAGCTGATAAAAAAACAACTATTTTAGAAGTTGGTTCTATGGGATTTATGTATTTAGAACCGATAATTGTTGTTTATCAAAATGATAATAAATTCTATTATGGTAACGTGACTAAATCTATTGCGGAAGACGTATTTGATCATTATCAAAATAACGAAAATTTTTATGAAGAAAATTGCTTTGCTTATGAATCAGATGAAACTATCTCTACAAAAATCCCAAAACTTGATGATTTACCCCAATTTTCAAAACAACTAAGAATAGCTACTAGAAATTTTGGAGAAATTACTCCTGGAGACCTTTTTCAATATATTGCGAAAGATGGTTATAGTGCACTAAATAAAGCTTTGTTTGAAATGAAGCCTGAAGATGTATTAGAAGAGGTTAAAAATTCTGGTCTTAGAGGTAGAGGAGGAGCAGCTTTCCCAACCGGTTTAAAATGGAGTTTTCTAGCGCCAAGTGCTGCCCCAGTAAAATATGTTCTATGTAATTCTGAAGAAGGTGATCCTGGAGCATTTAATGATAAAGGTATTTTAGAAACAGATCCTCATACTTTAGTTGAAGGACTGATCCTAAATGGATATGCTACAAATTCAACTCATTCATATGTTTTTATAAGGCAAGGACATGATATTCCAATAAATGCGGTAGAAAGAGCAATCAAAGAAGCATATAACAATGGAATATTAGGTAAGAATATTTTAGGATCAAATTTTAATTTTGAAATGGAAGTTTCTCTAACAGGTGATTCATATGTTGCAGGAGAAGAAACAGCATTGATGGAAGCAATTGAAGGAAAAAGATCTACTCCAAGATTTAAGCCACCATTTCCTGCAGCTTCAGGACTTTGGAAGAAACCTACTAATATTAACAATGTAAAAACTATTTCTTATGTTCCCGAAATAATAAAACATGGATCAGAATGGTTTAAAGGTACTGGCACTGAAAAATCTACAGGAACGGCTATAGTTTGTTTAACTGGGCATCTGAAAAGACCTGGAATGTATGAAATACCTATGGGAATGACCATTAATGAAGTCCTTACTGATTTAGGAGGAGGATCAAATTCTTCAGATATTAAAATGTTACAAACTGGAGGTCCTTTAGGAGGTGTTTTAGGTAAAGACGCTTTTGATACGAAAATAGATTTTGATGAAATGTCTCAAGCAGGAGCCATACTAGGTTCGGGAGGAATTATTGTTTGTGATGAATCAGTTTCTGTTGTTGATCTCATAAGAAATCTAGTCGCATTTAATCAATTTGAATCATGTGGAAAATGTTTTCCTTGTCGATTGGGGAATACCCATATGCTAGATGTTTTGGAGAGGTTATGTAATTCAAAAAGTAAACCAGATGATTTAAAACTTCTTGAACGTATTGGAAATAGCATGAAAATAGGATCACTATGTGGTCATGGACAGTTAGGATTTAATCCTATATCATCTGCATTAAAATATTTTGAACAAGAAATCATGACTGCAGTAAATAATAATTCTGAACCGTTGGAAAAAATGTATACGCCAACTAGAACAAGACCCGGTGAATTGGAGTAATTTTGATAGAAGAACCAAAAATAAATATAGATGGAAATCAACTTAATATAAAAAAAGATCAAACTATTTTACAAGTTGCTTTGGATAATGACATCTATATACCCTATCTTTGTTATTATCCAAAAATGAAACCTTATGGAGCATGTAGAGCTTGTTTAGTAGAAGTTGAACAAAATGGGAGAAAGATTACTGTTGCCTCTTGTACTACACCAGCAGCGCCTGAAATGAATGTTGTTAGTAACAACGATGAAGTAAATGATCTTAGAAAAGGCGTTGTAGAATTACTGATGAGTGAACATCCACATGGATGCTTAACATGTCATAGAATTGAACTTTGTGGTCCTCAAGATATATGTCAAAGGCATGTATCTGTTACAGATCGTTGTACAATATGTCCTAAAAATGAAAGATGTGAACTAAAAGATACAGCAAGATTTGTTCAATTAGATATGACAATTCCTTTAAATTATAATCGAAGGAACTTACCGATTCACACTGATGATCCTTTTTATGACAGAGATTATAACTTGTGTATAGTGTGCGCAAGATGCGTAAGAGTATGTGATGAAATGAGAATAGATTCTGCATTATCATTAGTATCGAGATCAGGTGTTTCATTGGTTGGAACGTCAAATGGAACTTCTTTATTAGAATCAGGATGTGAATTTTGTGGAGCTTGTATAGATGTTTGTCCCACTGGAGCTTTGGTTGAAAGAGAATATAAATGGGAGAAATC
The DNA here is from genome assembly GCA_029940375.1 of Dehalococcoidia bacterium. Classification (GTDB taxonomy): domain Bacteria; phylum Chloroflexota; class Dehalococcoidia; order Lucifugimonadales; family Lucifugimonadaceae; genus TMED-70. Next base: position 375,499 of record JAPYUX010000001.1, read on the forward strand.
AAATAAAGAATTTTCTGGATCATGTTTCAATTGTTCTGGTGGTTGTGATGCATTAGTTGAAGTAAATAAAAGTGATAAATTAATTAGGTTTAAAGGTGATTTATCTTCAGAATATACAAGAGGACAATTATGCTACAAAGGAAAATTTGGTTATGATTATCCTAATTCAAGCTCTCGTATAAAAAAAAGTTATATAAAAAATATAATTAAATTAGAATCTACTACTAATGATAATTTATTTAATGACCTCAATAGTAATTTAAAAAAATATAAACCAGAAGAAATTGGTATTATAGGTTCACCTAGATTCTCCTTAGAAGATAATATATCTCTACTTAATTTGGCAAAGAAAATAGATACCAAAAATGTTTCTTCAGCATTTTATAATAATAAAAATTACTTTAAAACTCTACAAAAAAGATTAGGATTTTTATCATCCACTGATTTAATTTGGAATTTAGAAAATTCAGATTGTAATTTAGTAATATCTTCAAATTTAACTGAAGACAATAACATTTTATCTTTGCCAATAAAGAAAGCATCTAGAGAAAATTCTGGATTGATAGTAATAGATCCAAGAGAAATTGATTTGACTAGATATGCTAAAGTATGGATACGACCTCAACCTGGCACAGAAGTCTTAATACTAAATGCAATAAATAAGATTGTATTTGATGAGGCCATGGAGAGTTGTAAAAATGTCCCAATGGATAATTTGAGAAAATTCAAAAACTACTTATGGAATTTTGACATAAATAAAATAGAACAAATAACTCAAGTCCCAAAAGATATGATATATGAATCTGCTAGGTTGATTGCTAATTCTAATAAAACCTCTTTTATATTTGGAGATGATGTAATAAATAATTCTGATACAGAAAATTATGTAAATTCTATAATAAATTTAGCAATTACAACAGATAATGTTAACGGTTTGGGGAAAGGAATTTATCCAACATTTTATGGATTGGCCACATCAAATTTTTATCAAATTGCTTCTTTGAAAAAATCTGAAATTATTACAACAAATGAAATATTTGAAAAGATTGATGAAGGCCAAATTAAAGCATTGATTTTATTTGGAGATGGCATCAGCCCAGATTTAATTACAGATAAACCATTCGATAAAATAAAAAACAAGCTTGATCTATTAATATATGCTAATCATTTGAAAAATGATTTTTTCAACTCATCAGATTACGTAATCCCTACGAAAACCTATTCTGAACAAAAATCAACAATAATAAATTATGAAGGAAAAATTAAAATTTCACCTAAAATGGTAAATAATGTAAATGATAATTTACTAGGTGTGACAGAAATCTGTGAAAAATTATATGATTCAAATTCTCTTCTAATAGAAAAAGAGAGTAAATTTCTCCTATCAAAACTATCAGATAAGGATTCAGATTATATTAAAAAACCTAATGTTAAAAAGCTTCTAATTTTTTCTGAAATAGATAAAAATAAATACAAAAATGAAGACATGGTTTTTTCACCAGGAAGGATCTTAAATAGACCGGAAGAAATATTTATTGAAAAAGAAAATGGAAAGAATAAAATTCTTTCTAATAATTTACTAAGCATGCATCCAGAAGATGCAAAAAAATATAAAATTAGTAACAATTCAAAAATAACTGTTGAAGATTTCAAAGGAAAGAAATTTCAAAGTAGTGTTGTTTTGAATGGAACTGTACAAGGTCTGATTTCAAACATTGATTATTTTGGCAACATGGTTACTGAATTAGAAGCATCTGGAAATCCTGACTTTTCATCTATGGTTCCATTATTAAAGTGTAAAAAAGTTAAAATATATAAAAACTAAAGAAAGGAAAACCTAATGACCAAACCCGTACATGTTAATGAGTCTGATTTTCAAAATACAGTAGAAGAATCAAACATACCCGTGTTAGTTGATTTCTGGGCTGAATGGTGTGGACCATGTAAAATGATAGCACCAACGATCGATCAACTGGCTGAAGAATATTCAGATAAAATCCTTTTTGCTAAAGTTGATGTTGATAATAATCCAAATTTAGCTACTAAATTTCACATACGATCTATTCCAATGTTGTTATTATTTAATAATGGTTCGCCTGTTGATCAAATAGTAGGAGCCGTAGGAAAACAACATATAGAAGAAAAATTGAATGGAGTTCTTTGAAAATATATTCAAGGGAGTGAGAATATTCTGGTGAATTTTCTAGTCTTCAAAACTATGAATGAATTATTTCATGGAGGGTTCGATTCCCTTTCGCTCCCGCCAAAAAAATTATGAAAATTAAAAACGATAAAATAGGATATCCAATATTGTGCCTAATGATTCTTATAGCTGCACTTGTTTCAGCTTTAGTCTCTGGGGCATTTGGAATTATTATTTTCATTATATTAATAATACCTTTTTCTTTCCTCATTGATTCTTATTTGATTGAATAAAATAGTTACAAATTTAATTCTTTCAATGCCATTTTAGAAATATGTTTTCCAATAACAAGAGATGAGGTGGCACCAGGAGAAGGAGCGTTTATCACATGGATAGCGTTTTCAGAACTTTCTATTTTGAAATCATCAATTAAAGATCCATCAGGAGCAACTGCTTGAGCTCTTACTCCCGATCCTCCAGCTTGTAAATCATTTTTTTCAATTTCAGGAATTAGTAATCTTAAACTTTTTAGAAAAACAGATTTTCTTAACGACCTGTTAATTTCCCATAATCCAGTCTGCCAATCTTTTTTAAGCAATTTCCAAAAGCCTTTGTATGTAAATGTTTCAAATGAATCTTTTAATGAAAAATCTCTTTTTCTATATCCTTCTCTTTTAGTTGCTAAAACTGCATTAGGACCAGCTTCTACAAAGCCCTTCATTGTCTGTGTGAAATGTACTCCTAAAAAAGGTAATTCTGGATTAGGTACAGGATAGATTAAGCCTTTTACTAAATATTCCTTTTCTTTTTTTAAAGTATAGTATTCACCTCTAAATGGAATTATTTTTAGGTTTGCATTATACCCAAAGATTTTTGCAATTCTATCTGAATGTAATCCTGCACAATTAATAACTTTATTACTTTCTATAACTCCTTTATTAGTATGTATGATAAGTTTCTTGTTTAGTATTTTAGCTCCCAATACTTCAGTATTAAGTGAAATTTCTCCACCCATTGATTTAAATTTGTCAGCGTATACTTCTGTAACTTTGACATAGTCTACTATCCCTGTTCTTGGTGCATGTAACGCTTTTAAACACTGAACATGAGGTTCAATTTCTTTTGTTTCTTCAGGTGACAAAACTTTAAGGCCTTCTACTTTGTTAGCAGTGCCTCTTTGGTATAAATTATCAATTCTTTGTACATCAGACTTGTCTGTAGCAACAATCAATTTTCCACAAGTCCAAACAGGGATGTCATTTTTTTTACAAAATTCCGTCATGGATGCTCTACCTTCGACGCAAAATTTAGCTTTATATGATCCTGGCTTATAATATATACCTGAATGAATTACTCCAGAATTATGTCCAGATTGCTGTGATGCAACCTCCGGACTTTTCTCAACCAAAAGAATTTTTATATTTTTTTTTGATTTGATTATTTCATTGGCGGTCGCTAATCCAATAATACCGCCACCTATAATAACTAAATCTACATTATCTTTAAACATATTATTCCCCAATCATAGAGAGATAGTTTTATATATTTCTTGAGTAGAAATTTCTATCAATTCAAACGCATTATTTATTGCATATTGTAGATCCATAGGTTCGTTTACTATACTGAAAAACGCATCAATTCCCATATGTTTCAATTCACGGTATCCCTTACCCAAAGATCCAGAAATGACAATTACAGGAATGTTGTATTTTTTTGCTCTTATAGATACTGCAACAGGGGATTTATTAAATTGAGTAGACTTATCAGTTTGACCTTCCCCAACAATAACTAAATCTACACCCTCCAATTTTTTTTCGTAATTTAAATAGTCAAGTACAATATCCGCTCCGCTTGATAGTTCTGCATCTGCAAATGCCATCAATCCTGCTCCTAAACCTCCTGCAGCACCAGAACCTGGGACATTCAAGATATCCTTTCTCATTTGATCTTTTATAATCTTTGCCCAATGCATTAAACTTTTATCTAAGATTTTTATTGTTTGTGCATTTGCACCTTTTTGTGGACCAAAAATATTTGATGCTCCGTTTTTTCCACATAAAGGGTTATTTACATCACAAGCAACATTGACTTTAACTTCTTGTAATCTTTTATCTAATCCGGATGTATCTATATAAGATATTTGTCCAACAGACTCTCCATTTGGTATCACAAGATCTTTGTTTCTATCTAAAAACTTAGCTCCTAACGCATAAGCAAAGCCTGCTCCACCATCATTGGTTGCACTACCACCAATACCAATAATGAAATCTCTTATTCCATGATCTAGTGCTGATTTAAATAATTCTCCAGTCCCAAAAGTGGATGTTCTCATTGGATCTTTTTCATTTTCATTTAACAAAGCAAGTCCAGAAGCTTTAGCCATCTCTATAACTGCTGTTTTATTATCACCTAATTTTCCCCATTCAGCATCAATAATTTTTCCTAATGGATTATGCACTTTTTGTTTAATTAATTCTCCATCAGTTATGTCAACTAATGTTTGTAATGTCCCATCTCCACCATCAGCGACAGGACAAAGATCTATTGTTACATTCTTATCCACATTTCTAATCCCTTTCTTCATAGCCTTAGCTACTTCTATACCTGAGAGACTCTCTTTGAATTCTTGTGGAGATATTAATATTTTATTTATTTTCATTTAAATCTTGTTTGCATCAAATGTTTTAAGTTTAATTTTTATTACCTTGTATTATATCTAAGACTTTATTTACAGCGTATTGTAGATTCCCATCTTTATTTACAATAATAAAGTCAAAAAAATCAGATGTTTGAATTTCTTTTTCTGCCGTCTTTAATCTTGTGGTCATTTCCGCTGAAGTATTAACACCCCTTTCTATCAAACGTTTTCTAAGTGATTCAGTTTTTTCGGGTTTTATAAATATTAAAATGACAGCAGGAATTAATTCCTTTATTCTTTTTGCTCCTTGAACATCAACGCGTAGTAACACATCTTTATTATTTTTCAATGGTTCAAAAATTTGAGATTTAGGAACCCCATAATAATTTTTATAAACTTTTGCCCATTCGATCAAGTCATTATTTTGAATTAATTTCTTGAATATTTTTTCAGAATAAAAAAAATGATTAATTCCATCTGTTTCAGTTTTTCTTGGCTTTCTAGTTGTAGCTGTTATAACAAAATGAAAATTATTGTCTAACCTTTGTAAATTCTCTATAATTGTATCTTTTCCTACAGCAGAGGGTCCCGACATTACGTAAATATTAGCTGTATTTTTCTCTCTCAATTTCAAACACCTATTAGTTTTAACGTTTCCCAAAACTTTGGATATGAAACATTAGATACTTCTGAATTTTCTATTTCAATTGGATCTTCAGATATTAAGCTTGCAATACCTAGGGTCATTGCTATTCTGTGATCTCCATGTGATGAGAATTTTCCTCCGGTTATTTTACCGTTACCTTGTATTATCATACCGTCCTGCAGTTCTTCTATTTCTGCGCCTGCGTTTCTCATCCACTCGACTGTTAAAGCTATTCTATCCGATTCCTTATATCTTAATTCTTGTGCGTCTGAGATTTTTGTTTCTCCTTCGGCAAATACAGCAGCTAAAGCAATTATAGGAATTTCGTCTATTAATAAAGGAATTTCTTCACCTGATATTGTTGTAGCTTTTAGATTACTAGTTGAGATATTAATATCACAGACAGGTTCTCCTGAATAATCAAGTTTATTAAACATGTTCATATTAGCTCCCATTCGATTTAGAACACTAATGATTCCTGACCTTGTTTCATTGATTCCAACATTCTTTATTGTTAAATCTGCATTCTTGTGAATACAGCCAGCGACCATCCAATAGGAAGCACTTGATATGTCACCAGGTATGATTACATCTACTGCATTAATTTCAGATGGTTTTACTTGTATTTTTAACCCTTTTGTTTTTATTGTTGCTCCCATAAACCCTAAAAGTCTTTCTGTGTGATCCCTTGATAGAGCTGGTTGATTAATTGTGATCCCATCTTTTGATCTCAGACCTGCCAAAATAAGAGCGCTTTTTAATTGAGCACTAGCAACAGGCATGTCATAATTTATATTCTTTAGTTCTCCACCTTTAAATTCAATCGGTGCATTTTCATTATTGTTTTTTGCTTTAATAATTGCACCCATCATGTTTAAAGGTTTAACTACTCTTCCCATAGGCCTTCTTCTTATAGATTTATCACCATCTAAAACTGATCTAAATTTTCTACCTGCTAACACTCCTGACATTAATCTTATTGTAGTCCCTGAATTACCTACATTTAAAATTTGATTTGGCTCTTTCAATGAATTCATTCCCTGTCCATCAGTTATAACATTCCCACCACTGTCAATGTATATTTTTGAACCCAATTTTTTTAATACAGATATTGTTGCGAGGCAATCATCTCCCATTAAAAAATTTGATATTTTAGCTTTTCCTGAGGCGAGTGAGTTAAACATAACTGCTCTGTGAGACATTGATTTATCTGGAGGAATCGTTATTTCACCTCTAAGTGAATTAGATTTATTTACATGAAATTCCATTTGAGTTAAACTCTCTTTTTAAAACCATATTTATCTGTTTCAGTAGCTGGTTTTGTTTTTGTGAAAAATTTTGCTGCTCTTGATCCTACAAAAAGAGATAACATATTTTCAGAAGCAGAAGGGATGTAATCTGATGGTGATTGGCTTGTATTAGGATCAATATTATTCATTATTTTTAACTTGTTTTCCCAATTTTTTTGTATGTAATCAGCGATATCATCTTCAGAGTTATTTTTCAACATTTTTTCTAATTTAAGTAATTCAGAAATATATATTCTTACCCATTCAAGTAGCATATCGCTATTAGTAAGTATTGATGAAAATGAATTGATTGGTTCATTATCCAATGCGTCCGTAAATTTATTAAACTTGTTTCCAATGAACCTGTATATTTCTTTCCAGCTTTTGCTATCATTAGACAGATTCATTAATGCAGTACTTAAAATAATTGGCATAGTTTCTACAAGTCCTGAAAAGCTGTCATGTTCCATAATGTCTATATTTATCACTTGCCCACTTAAATCATCTATTAATTTTGACGCAACTTCATATGTATTTGTATTTGAATTTTCATAACTTACTACACCCCAAAAAATGTTTTCAAAACTTTGATATTTTTTAAATGGATTTATACCAATAATTCCAATGCCAGGTAGAATTTCTTTAGCCCATTGATTAACTGCTCTTTTAGTATCTGAGGTGTCGATGATCACTACATTTTTAGTTAAATATTCCTTTATATTTTCAAAAATCTCATATATAGAAGACGTAGGGGTCGTAACTAGTATTATGTCAGAATCTTTGACACATTCTTCATAATTGTTAGTAAGTTTTGTGATTGAATTAGAATTTAAAGATATCTCAGATTTTTCTTTATGAATATCGAAACCTTTAAGTGTTATGTTTTTATTCAGTTTAATAAGACTTGCTCCTATGCCCGATCCAACTTCTCCATTTCCAATTATTGATATTATTTGATTGTCTAACTTACTCATCTTTTTTTTCTTTTGCTTCTTTTAGATTGTTAATGTTTTTTTTTAAATTTGAAAAATCCTTTTTATTCAGAGTGTCTAAATCTACTACTATTCCTGAAAAATCTATATCAAATATTAATTCTAAGTAATCTAAATTTATATTAGATTTATGAATATTTATAAAACAATTGGTGTCAATATTGGATAATAATTCTTTAATATCTAAAATATCATTAAAATTATGAGAAATAGGTCTATCGTAAATTATGAAGTCAAAGTTAATGGCCTCTATAGCATTCATACGTAATAAACTAAGTTTTTCTTTGATTTTTATTCCTATAGGATTTTTATACCTATAAATATTGAAATTTACATCTGATGGATTATCTATGAATATAAAATCTGTTTTATCCAATGTGGATAAATTATCTGATTTAGTTATTTGTACTCCAGAACAAAATTCCACTTCAGTTTTAATCGATGATCCGAATATATAAGCATCGCACTCAAAAACCTTTTTAGTAAATATATTTTTCGCATAACCTAATATTAATAATTTCTTAAAACTTTGGTTTTCTATATCAGATTGAAATCCCAAATTAGGAGAATTATTAGAAATGATTTTTGTTAAATCTTTCAAAGCTATTTTCCTAAATCATCACTTTGTTTTCTCTTGTCTTTAAGAAAATTTTCAACATCCTTCAGAATCATTTGTGGTTCAGGGTCAATTTTTGACATTTCTTCTGTATCATAAGATTCTTCAAGTTTTTCAACGTATTTAGTTATTTCGTTATGATCCTCAAGCGCATTATTTAAAGATGATTTGAAATCTTCGGAGACTTTAGTTATTTTTTCAAAATTAATTTCTATAGATAATAACTCTGATAATTCTTTCAAAATAGCTGCTGATAAAATAGGGTTGTGGGTAATTTGTAAATAATGTGGCGCATGACCCCATAAAGAAATTGTGGGTATTCCTAATTTGTCTAATTTTTCGCCTATAGCTGACGTAATACCTGCAGGACCTTCATAAGTAGGCTTCGAGAAATTCAATTTTTTGAACATTTTTTGATTTTGTTTACCACTAGATGTAAAAGTTATTCTTGGTTTTCTTGTATGTGGAACTGAATCTAATAATGCTCCAATCATAATTACTGTTTTAACTTCATATAAAGTAACAGTTTTCATAAAGTTTTTAATGTACTTTTTCCAATTGAGATCAGGTTCTATACCTTGAAAAATTATAATGTCATTGTTGACAGATTTAGGTTTTATAAATGAAAATTTATTGTTTAACCAATCTATCTGACGCTTATTATTAATGTTTGTTACTGAAGGTCTTTTATCGGAGTATATATAATAAGGTTCTGAATTTAAATAAATTGTATGGTTCACTTCAGATTGGGATAATAATTCTTTTATGGATTTGGTAGCGGCTTCTGCTGCATCAGGCCAACCTTCCCAGGTGCAAATAAGTATTGGTTCTTTTAAATCAGATTTGATTATTTCTTCCATATTTTTTCCTACTTATCTAATCTACTACACTTATTTATAATTAGCATAACGTAAATATGAATTAAATGAAAACTTATAATAAACTAATTTGTGTAGTTATAAATTACCATTCAAAGATTGATTCAAAGTATATAAATTAAATGTATTAATAAGTCAGAATATTAATTTCTGTGAGTGTATGGTTATGATACAAGAATTTGGCCATCAAGATTACAGCCAGCTGGTGCATTCTTAATTAATAATAACGTTTATAATATTTCTATGAAAAAATGATTTATTTAATAATATAAAGAATTTAAGAGAGTAAAAGATGAAAAACGAACAATGGATATTATCAAAAAGACCTGTAGGTGTTCCTAATTTAGAAACTGATCTAACTTTAAAACAAATGGAAACAAGAGATTTGAATTTTGGAGAAATCCTCATCGAATCTCAGTATTTATCTCTGGATCCATATATGAGAGGGCGCATGAATGCGGGACAATCATATGCAACTCCTGTTGAAATTGGAGCTGTAATGGAAGGAGAAGTTATAGGTAAAATAATAGAGTCGAAATCAAAACTATATAAAAAAGGAGATTTTATAAATACAAGACTGGGATGGCAAAAATATGGAATTGTAGATGAAAAATCTCAAATCAATAAAATAAATTTACCTTCAGAACTACCTATTACATATTCTTTAGGAGTATTGGGAATGCCTGGTAGAACTGCTTATTTAGGTTTCACTGAAGTATGTAAACCCAAACCTGGAGAAACCATAGTTATTTCAGCCGCATCTGGAGCAGTAGGTTCTATCGTAGGGCAAATTGCAAAACTTATGGGTTGTAGAGTAATAGGGATTGTAGGAAGTGATTCAAAAGTTAAATATTGTAAGGAAACATTAAATTTTGACATATGTTTAAATTATCGAAAACAAGATATTGACAAAGAATTAGGTAAAATTGGAGAAAATTTTGTTGATATGTATTTTGACAATGTTGGTGGAGAGGTGTCCGATGCAGTTATGAATCACATATCTCTATATTCTAGAACTGCGATTTGTGGACAAATAGCTATTTACAATTCTTCATCTATTCCTACTGGACCAAGGGTGGCAAGGACATTGCTGACAAAACAATCCACAATGCAAGGTTTTATAGTTTTTAATTATGAGCATAAATATCCCGAAGCAATGAATGCATTAATAAGATGGATTCAATCAGGAGAAATTGTTTATAGGGAAGATATTCACAAAGGATTTAATAGAATTCCAGAAAATTTCATGAAATTGTTTGAAGGACATAATTTCGGTAAATTAATTATGGATTTAAGGTGACATCTATTCATCTTTATGAATATTATTAATCTTCAAATAATAATAAATAAATTAAACAATGAGGAAAAAATGAAATTAACACCCCCAACTGGAAATCTTGATATAAAAAAATCATATAAGGCAACGATAAAAACTGAAAAAGGAGATATGAAAATCCATTTGTACAGTGATCTTACTCCAATAACTTGCGAAAACTTTATCAATCTTTCAAAAAATAGATTCTATAATAACACTACATTCCATAGAGTTATTCCTGGCTTTATGATCCAAGGAGGAGATCCAACTGGAACTGGCAGTGGTGGCCCTGGTTATCAATTTGATGATGAATTTAATTCTACCTTGAAACATAATTCTGAAGGAATTTTATCAATGGCAAATGCAGGCCCAGGAACTAATGGATCTCAATTTTTTATTACCCTTGCTCCAACACCTCATCTTGATGGAGCTCATACCATTTTTGGTAAAGTAGTATCAGGAATGGATGTAGTTTTGGCTATTAGAGAAAGAGACCCAATGTCTGATCCTGAACCAGGAGACAAAATTTTATCAATTGAAATTGAAGAAAAGTAAATTACTATATTATTGTTTTTTGTTGTAGTTTTTCTATTTGTTCTTTTTTATAACCTAGTTCAGATAATATTTCATAATTATGTTCTCCTAATGTAGATGAAATTCCTAAAACCGAAGGTGTTTCTGAAAACTTCCAAGGGGTACCATGAGTTTTAATCTTTTCTCCTAATCTAGGATGATGAATTTCTGATACATAATTATTTGCAATTATATCTGGATCATTTGATGCTTCTACCATACTATTAACTGGTGCCGCAACCATTCTAGCTTTTCTTAATTTATTTATCCAGTAAGATCTTTTTTTCTTAGCAAACATTTGTGATAGTAATAATAATATTTGATCTTTTTTATCATCGCTTTCAAAAGCTAATCCCAAATCTTCTAGATTCTTTTCTTTTAATGTTGTATAAAATCCTAAAAGTTCTAAGGCTGGTTTCCAGTGATTCGGGTCTAACTGAATAGCTAGAGCATTTCCATCAATATCATTAAAGCAAGCAGCTATTCCAGCTCTTTCTCTTGTTCCATTAATGCGAGCTCCAGTTATTGGTGACTTATTTCTCCACATAGCTGTAGTCATTGTCCAACCCATTAAGCGAAAAGCGCTTCCAATCAATGATGTTTCTATCTTTTGTCCTACACCAGTATTTTTAGAATGAATGTAAGCTGCCAAAATACCACTTAAAGTTAGTATTGCGCATGTTTCATCTGCAACGGAAGCTACTCCAGTTCTCATTTGTTGCCCAGGTACTGCAAAAGCCTCAGTTACACCTCCGATGGCTTGTCCAACAGCGTCTGTTCCAGGTAAATTTGCGCTTGGCCCATCAGGTCCATAAGCTGAGATCGACGCATAAACTAAAGCAGGGTTTATTTTTCTTAATTCGTCATATCCGAATCCATTTCTTTCAGCTGCTCCAGGACTAAAATTCTGACCAAATATGTCAGCAGTTTTTATTAATTTATGTAAAATTTCTTTACCTTCATCACTTTTGAGATTTAAAGTAAGGCTTTTGACACCTCTATTGTTCGTCTCAAAAAATGAGCTCTCTCCATCTTTGATTTCACCTGCATGTCTGCTTCCGTCTCCTTTACCTGGGACTTCTATTTTAATAATTTCAGCTCCTAGATCTGCCATAAACATATATGGAACAGTGCCAGCTTGTGCTGTAGAACAAGTCAATGCTCTTACTCCTTGTAATGGTCCTGTTGATTTTACCATGTTTTTTCTCCAATTAATTTAACATTATTTGTTATTGATATATTTATTTTAATTTAGGCATATTATATCGATCTTCTGGTTTGTTCCAACCTATAAAGTTTGCTTTACGTTTTTCTGCAAAAGCACGTCTTGATTCCATTCGATCATCTTTATAACCATGTCCATGCAAAGCTTCTGCTAATTCCTCAAAACTTTTGTCAACCTTAGGAGCCATATGCTTCATCATGTAAAAAGTGTTTACTCTAGCAGCAGGAGGTAAAGAAAGTATATGTTCAGCCATATTTAAAGCTGTTGGTATCAATTCTTCCTTTTCAACAAGTCTATTGATAAATCCTAATTGATATAATCTTTCAGCTGAGAATCTAAATCCTAGCGCCATTTCTGTTGATACTGGATGAGGAACATTGGCATAATGTCCGTGATTATAGCCACCTAACAACCACCTCTTAGCTTCACTCATTTCAAAAATAGCTTCCTTTACAGCTACTCTTAAATCTGTTCGTTCTACTAACATAAATCCTCCACCCATCGCATATCCATTAATAGCGCCAATCACAGGTTTTTCTAAAGTTCCATTTATAAAAGGATCATCTAAGTCTGGACTTTTTCCAGGAGTGTCTACGATACTTCCAGTTTCTACTGATTCTTTCATATCTTCACCCGCACAAAAACCTCGTCCTTCACCAGTTAATATTCCTACTTCTAGATTTTTGTCATTTTTAAATTGATTAAAAGCATCAGCCATACTTTCACGTATTGCTTTCCCAAGTGCATTAAGTCTTTCTGGGCGATTAAGTTTTACTATCATGATTTGATCTTGTATATCTATTTCTACAAACGACATTGGTATACTCCATATATAAATTTTTAGTTAATAATAATACATTTAGAAACTAATTGATTTATCTATCGAAAATTATAAAAGGATTTTCTTTTTTAAAATGCTATGAAAAAAGCACCCAAAACAATAAATATAATTCCAATTATTTTATTTTTGGAGATTGATTCTTTTAAAATAATGATACCAAGAATTGAAGCATGGACTGTAGCTATCTCTCTTAGTGGTGCCACTAAAGAAACAGATGATAATTTGTACGCATATAAAATCATTGGATAAGCTAATGAGCTCATTAATGAAATAGAAAAAATAAACTTGTAGTGTAATTTAATTAAATGTTTAAAGTGATTGATTCTTCTGTCTATTATAATAATTGGTATACAGCCGCCAATAAACGAACTAATAGAGAAAACAAATATTGGGTTGATAAGAGAAACTGCGAGTTTATCTATAATTGTGTAAAAAGTAATAGTAAGACCAACGAAAAATGCTAAAAATGTATCATTTTTTTGGTATGTCAGAACAAACAGGGATTTCCCGGCAAGGATTATGATCCCAATAAAGACAATTAGGATACCAAAAATTGAGGTAAATCCAATATCTTCTCCAATAACTAAAATTCCAATAATAGGAACCAATGCAACTGCTGTGCCTCTTGCAATTGGATAGACTGTCGAGAGTTCTCCTTTTTCATAGGCTTTTCCTAATGCATAAAAATAAAACACATGAATTAGTCCTGAGCTAATGGCTAATAAAATACCATAGAAAGAAAATTTTTCACTAAGAAAAAAATATAATCCAAAAGGAAAAGCTATCAATCCACTTCCAACAGCTAACAATTGCAAAAATTCAAAAGGATATTCAGATTTTTTTATAGAAAAATTCCATAGTGCATGAATAAAGGTTGATATTATTACTATTATTATGATTGTTGCAGACATTTCGTAAGTATAATCGGTACTAATAATGATTACTATACGGAGAAACAGAAATTTGAGATGATTGGTCAATAGCTTTAAGATAAGTGAGGTATATATGTTTTTAGTTAGAAGAATATGTAAGGTGGAAAGAAAAGATATATGGAAAGTAGCTTCAATGCTTCACAAAATATGCAATGAATATGAAGAGCAGGGTAGAACTGAAGCTACTATTTATGTAATGGGATTTTCAACTCCATCAGAAACATTTGGTGTTTGCGCAGAATGGAAACAGGATTCACTGGAAGCAATAAACTTTACCAAGGTTCCGGATAAGATTAAATCAAGCTTATCAGCTGAACTGATGGATATTGTTGATTCTTATGAAATTGAATTTCATGAAGTTGTTACTAAAGAAAAATTAGTAGATAGGGGATTGATTTAAAAAAGCCCTAATTTAATAGGGCTTTTTATCTGGTTGCTCAGACCTCTGGGGGTTGATATTTTTATGATACTTAGATTTAAATTTTTACACATGTATCATTTAATACAGAGTTAAATTATTATGATTACTTTAGGTATAACTGGGAATATAGGTTCTGGAAAATCAACAGTATTGAAGATTTTGTCAAAAAAATCTGTAAAAGCTTTTGATCTTGATAAAATTGCAAAAGATTTATATATTTCAGATAATTTTATATACAGTCAGATATTAGAAAATTTTCCTGATGTTCTATCATCGAATAATCAAATAGATACAAAAAAACTAGGACAAATGGTTTTTAATGATCATGAAAAACTTAAAACTTTGCAAGAAATAATTTGGCCAAAAGTTGAGAAAGAAATAATCAATAAGATTGAAAAAGGCACATCTAAAATTATTGCCTTTGAAGGAGCAGTCATTATTGAGGCTAATTGGCATAAACTATTCGATCATATATGGATTATTAATTCAAATCAGGAATTATCCAAAGAAATAGTCTTAAAAAATAGAAATTTATCTGAAAATGATTTCGAAAAAATATTAAACCATCAATATAAAATAAATGAAATGATTGATATTTTAAATAAAGATAACATTGAGCATTCTGTAATAAATAATGACTCTAGTTTGAATGAACTGAATAATTTGATAAATAAAGAAATAAGAAATTTAATGTTTCATTAAATTATTTTAATTGATCATATAAATATTTCGCAGCCGCAATATCTTGTATTGCTATACCTAATGACTCATATAAAGTTATATCCTGAGATTTTTTTCTACCTTTTATTTTTCCGTCAATTACTGAAGATAATTCATTAACATTATTCCAAGAGATAATACCTTTCTCCGTAGCTTCCATTAGTTCTTTACACTCAGTTTTAGCTTGTTCTAAGTCATCACACGAAACAAAATCAAACTTACTTATAGCATTTGATGATATTTCAGAACGAAGCCAACTATTACCACCTGCAGCATTTATATGAATTCCAGTTTTGATTTGTTCTTCTGTTATTATTGGTACATTAGAATTAGTTATTAATGAGATAATATCGCAATCTTTTGTGGCTTCTTCAGAAGAATCAAAAGGTGTTACATTAATATTAAGTTTCTTACTCATTTTATTTGCAAAATTTTCTCTATTTTCCTTAGTCTTTGAGTAAATGTTTATTTGTTCTAAATTGAATTGAGAGTTAATAGCTTCAACTTGTGTTTTAGCTTGAAATCCTGAACCAATTATAGCTAATTTTTTTGAACTTTTATTTGCTAGATATTTTGATGCTAAACCTGAAGCGGCACCAGTTCTTATTTGCCCTAATAGATTTGCTTCAATAATAGCGAGTAATCCTTCTCCTTCAGTTGAATAAAGTAAGACCACGAAAGTAGCTTTCCCTTTTGTTACAACATAGCTTTTATGACCAGCTATTCCTTTTTCTGGCCATGATGCAGCCATAAAGTGTAGATTTCCACCGGAGTAACTAGTAGGCAATCGTTTTCTAGGACTATTGAATCCTTTACCGGTAGACAAAGATTTCATAGCCTCTTCTAAAAGATCTATTGTTGTTTTTATATCTAATATTTCTTGAACATTTTTTTCTTTGATATAAATGGTCATTTGTCAATTAAGGATTTTAGTTAATGCGGTTACAAACTTATCCACATCTTCATGACTGTTCCATATATGTGGGGTTACTCTTAGTGCTCTTTTGCCTCGAGAGCTTATATATATATTTTCAGACATTAATTTATCAATAAATTTATCAGGTATTTCATTCTCAAATCTTAAACCTAAGTAATGTTGAGCTCTATATTTATCTTTAATGTGTGTAAAACCTATTTCTGAAGTTTTTTTAATTATTTCTTTATTTATTTTTTTTACATATCCATATATATATTCTGGAGATAATTTATTGATTAAACTTAATGATTCTTCTAAAACGGGCATAAGATGAAAATTTCCTCTTTGTCCAAAATCAAACTTTCTTGCATTTTCTATAGTAAAATCTTCATATTTAGTCATATCTGGAACGTTATTATTTTCAGTTAATGGTAATTTTGACATCCAATTATGCTCCAAAGGAATTCCTTTGTGATATTTTTTATCTATGTATGCAGCTCCCAAACTATACGGTCCTAAGCACCATTTATATCCTGAGACAACTAATAAATCTGGCTTAATTTTTTCAATGTCAATTGGCATTGCTCCCACAGATTGTGTTCCGTCAATAGTGAAGGCTATATCTCTATTTTTTAATTCAATAGATAATTTTAATAAATCTATTAATCCTCCATCAGTCCAATGGCAATTAGGGACAGAAACTAAAGCAGTTTGATCATTTATTTCTTCTAATATAGCAGATGTCCAGTCGTCATTTTCAGGTCTTTTCACAAATTTTACATTGCCATTATTTTTGTCTGCTAAATCTTTCCATACCCAAACATTAGAAGGGAATTCTTCTTCTAATAAAAGTATCGTTTTTCTATTTGTCAGATTGAAATTTTTTGCAAAAGTAGCAAATCCGTAACTAGCTGATGGAACAAAAAATATAGAATCAGTGTCTGAATTAATTATCTTCGCAAATAATTGTCTAGTATTTTCTGGTATTTTATAGAAATCTTTCCATTCAATTTCCCATGCTTTTGATTTGAATTCAAGTCCTTCACTTCCACGTGCAACGGATTCCTTCGGTAAAAGTCCCATGTATGCACTATTAAGATAAACTATATTTTTATCAAGATTAAAAAGATCTCTATGGATTTCTGTTGTATTATCATTCATAGTTTAATTTTATATGTAAATAATGAATTAATCGTTAGGTCCAATAACAAATTTTATTCCTTCAGCATTTGCAGATTTTTCTACAGCTACAGCTAACTCGTCTAGAGGATAACGGCCAGAAATAATTGTTTCTAAGGGCATGTTTGGCAAATGATTAAGTGCCCTCTCGAAAGAATTACCTGCGCCAAAGGCACCAAATATGGAAATTTCGTTGAAATGTAAGTCATAAAGATCGAAAGGTAAATAAGATCCCTTTGGATGAACTCCAACGAGAAGCATTTGTCCTCTTGGTCTTATAAGATCAAAACAACTCTTGATAACATTTGGATTTCCAACTGCTTCTGCAACGATGTCTGCTCCGTAACCATTAGTCTCAGCTTTTACAACTTCAGCAAGATCAGTTGTACTAGGATCAATAGTAATATCAGAACCGAATTTTTTTGCTAAACTTCTTCTTGATTGAGCAATTTCAGAAGATATAATTTTATCAATTCCCATGTGTTTTAGAAAATAAATGGTCAGTAATCCTAGTAACCCATTTCCGATGACAACAGCTGTACTTTTTGATAGTGGTTTTCTTAACATTTCTACGCATGATAAACTGCATGCAGCGGGTTCAGTTAGTGCTGCATTTTCTATATTTAAATTATCAGGGATGATATAAGTACCTTTTGCATCAACTAATACATATTCACTAAATGCTCCAGCTCTTCTTTGATTTTTTTCACAGTGAGATAGAGACCATTTTTTACAATTTTCGCACGCTCCACATCCCCCAACTGGTTGGGCAGTAATCGATTGATATAACAAGTTCTTATCTACACCTTTCCCAACCTCAACAACTTTGCCAGAGAATTCGTGACCCAGAACAACATTTTCTGGTGAAGGAAATAATCCTTGAGTTATATGGATGTCTGTTCCACAAATGCCTGCAGTATCTATTTCTATAAGGCATGTATTATCAATTACACTAGGAATGTTAACCTGATCAGAGGTAAAATTGTTACCACCCCTCCAAGTCATAGCTTTCATAGAATAAGTTTCTGTCATTTTGAATCACCTTTTAGCTTATTATCAGTTGGTCTATAATGTATATAAATATACTTTTTATATCAAATGGATTTACTGCTAATATTAGGTTTTTCTATAACAATTATTCTTTTTGTAATAATTTTTCTATTCTTTAGATTTTTTCAAAACTATTCAGAAAAATCAATGATAAATTTATTAGATTCAATCAAGAAGGATCAAATCTTCAATAACGATGTTATCAAGAAAGATGTTTCAGAAATAATAAAAAACAAATTAGATCAAGAACAAAACATTTTTGATTTGAAATTAACAAATACATCTAAAAATATTGATAAAAATATTCAAGAAATGAAAGAATTGGTTAATAAAAAAACTGATGACCAGAAAATCAATATAACCCAGTTAAAAACAGTCACAGAATTACTTGGAAAACAACATAAAAATACTGAAGATGCCTTACATGAAAGTAGAAAAGAGTTGGGAAAGTTAACTGGAGTTCTTTCAAGTAACCAAATTAGAGGTCAGCTTGGTGAATATTTGGCCGAAGATATATTAAAACAAGGTGGCTTTATAAAAAATGTTAATTATAAAAAAAGTGAAAAGATTGTAAGTAGTGGTGAGATTCCTGATTTTACATTTCTGCTTCCTCAAAATAAAAAATTACATATGGATGTAAAATTTCCTTTTAGTAAATTCCAGGACCTTATGAACTCTTCGGGAACTGAAAAAGACAGATTGACAAGAGAATTTTTAAGAGATTTCAAAGATAGGATTAAGGAAATAACAGACTCAAGAAACTATATAAATACTGAAGATAATACTTTAGATAACGCATTGATTTTTATTCCTAGCGATAATGTTTTACAGTTTATATATGATAATGACTATTCGATTATAGAATATGCACATAACAAGAAAGTAATCGTTATATCTCCGATGAACCTTTTAGCTATATTAGGTGTTATAAGAGAATTTATTGAAACTGTTTCAATTTCTGAAAAAAACCAAGAATTTAGACTGATGCTTGATTCTATACAAAAACAATGGGCAATATATAAAAATGAACATCAGAAATTGTTAAGGCAATATCAAACACTTGGAAATACTATGAGAAATTTATCAGAAACACGTATAAATGCAATAGACAGACAGTTTTTAAAAATTGAATCCTTGAAAATTAGTACATCTAATGAAATCTCAGCTATTTCTGAAGAAAATGAAAGTGTGAATATTATTAATGAATTAAAAGAAGAAGAACCTGTTGAAAGTGATTATCAGAATTTAAACTAATTTCAATCTTGAATTATTAATTACTTCAGGATTTATAAAATTTTCTGGTTGTTTTGAATTTATTACTCTTACTACTTCTTGAGCTGTTCTTTTTTGAAGTTCTTCATTTGAAGATTTAGAAAAAAAAGCTGTGTGCGGTGTAATAATAACATTATTAGATTCAAATAATGGACTAGATGGTTTATCTAACATGTCCTCTATCACATCTAAGCCTACTCCGCCGATTTCATTGTTTTTTAAAGCTAATGATGCTTCCTTTTCATTAATTAAACCTCCTCTAGCGCAATTGATTAATATTGCATTATTCTTCATTATGGAAAATTCTGGTTTTGAAAACAAATGGAGTGTATCTTCCATAAGGGGAACATGTACAGTTATAAAATCTGATTGCCCCAACAATTGATCAAAGGTAACAATTTGTACATTATCAATAATTTCACCAGGTTTCAAAATTGGATCAGAAGCAATTATTTTTACTCCAAAAGATGATATTCTTTGAGCTATAGTTTTGCCAATTCTTCCAAATCCTACTATACCTAAAGTAGCTTCACTTAATCTAAGAACAGGAATGTCAAGATTTAATTTATGCCATCCTCCATTTCTTACTAAATCCCAGTGTTCTGTAATTCGACGATTTAAATTTAAAATCATACCAATAGCATGGTCTGCAACTTCTTCTAAACAGTAATCTGGTATATTTGTTACAACTATACCCAGTTCAGTACATTTTTTTATGTCTATATTATCAACGCCGATTCCATATCGAGAAGCAACTTTGCATTTTTTCGCTTTTTCTAATAATTCTGCATCTACATCTGCAAAGCAAAAAATTATTGCATCGGCATCAGCTGATTCACTTAAAATATCCTCTCGGTTCATAGATTTACAATCAACAAGATCAATTTCATTTTCATTTAATATCGATCTCTCAATATCTAAATTAGGCCAAACATAATCGGTTACAATTGCTTTATATTTCATATTGTTCTTTCTATAAATTCATTTTTTTAAATTGGCATCCTTCAACAAAATAATCAAAAAATTCAGTTTTGGTTTCTAATTCTAAATGGTTTATTTGTTTAACATATTTTACCAATTTATTTCTAGCTTGATTGGATAGCAACAAATGAGTTGCACCATTTAATGCTGAGTTACCTATTTTTACAATTTTATCTTCAGGAAAATTCAAGATAAAACCAATCTCTCTTGCATTATTAACATCTATATAACTAGCAAATCCACCTGCTAAATATACAGTTTCTAAATCATTTATAGAAATACCATAATCTTTTATAGTTAAAGCTTGTCCACACACATTCGCAGCCTTGGCTTGAGCTAGAGCTGAAACATCTTTTCGAGATATAAGAATATTATTTTCTTTATCAACTATTAATTCATTTTCTTGGTTTTTAAATTGTCCTAAACTGTTCATATATTTTTTCTTTTTCATTTCAGAAAGCAAATCGATTAATCCTGAACCGCATATACCCAGAGGAACTGTATTCCCTATTGTTTGAAAATTTATCCCTTCATCATCCCATTTCACTTTTTCGATGGCTCCATTATATCCAGGCATACCAAAAGTGACTTCACCTCCTTCAAATGCTGGTCCAGCTGGACAAGAGGCCGCACTCATTTTTTTTGAGTTCCCGATAACAACTTCAGTGTTTGTACCTATATCTATAAATAATTTATTTGAATCATTATCAAAAAAACTAGAGGAGATTAAACCAGCTGAAACATCAGAACCAATATGAGAGGCTATAAGTGGAGGGCTATATACAAGGCCTTTTGGGTTTATTCTGATACCCATTTGTTTAGCAGATCTTTTAAGCTCAGTAGAGTTAACTTTATTATTTAAATATTCGAATTCGATTGAAGATTTATATGGTTTGACTCCAATTGTTTCAACATTTAAATCAAAAAATATATCTCTCATAGTAGTATTCCCAACTATGGTTATTTCTAGAATTTGCCTTCTTCTAATTCGTAATGGTTTGATCATTTCACCAATTTCAAAATTAACTGAAGAAATTATTGCTTTGTTTAATTCTCCTTTAAATTTAGTTGAATCGTAAGATATACGGTTGATGACATCTGACCCTCCAAAAATTTGTGGATTTTCATATGAGGATGTAAGTAAAATTTCGCCCGTCAGTAAATTGACTAAATTGATAGCAACAGTGGTTGTTCCGACATCGATAGCTAATCCGTAAATATCAGATTCATGATCTAGTAGTTTTATATTGACATCATTATCTTTTTTTTCAACACCATTTGAAGAAATTATAAAATTATTAGAAATCTCAAAAGTTTTAGGTAAAAATGAATTTGTTAAAATTTTCCTGTCTCGATTTCTTGGTTTGAATGATAATTTTTCTTTTTTTGAAATAATTTTAGCTTGACAAGCTAATCTAAATGGTTCTTTAAGGAACATTTCCTCTTCAGTTCTCTTAGATAAGTTGGATTTTCCATTTAAGATTTCTACTATACATTCATGGCATTCACCCAAACGCCCACAAGAAGTTGGTATTCTTAATTTTACGTTATCTGCACATTGAAATATTGTAGAATTTAGTTTTAATGATGAAGAGTCTTCTTCATATTTATAATTATTACTCTTCATTACTATTAATTGGTTTATCAGTAATCCAGGCTGGTCTATAATCTAATTTTTCAGAACCTGTACAGATTGGTTCATTTGAATTATTTTCTAAAAAATGTTGATTTAAACATTTGAAAGAAGCAGTGCAAATATTTTTGGCATTTTTATAAGGACATCGATATTGATTAATTTGATCGGCTTTTGTCGAAATATCTTTATAAATTTCGAACAATTTATCAAGGCTTTTTTCCAATCTTTTTTTTTCAGAAGGCATCTTAAAATAAAATCAATCCCTTAAATCTTTTAATAATAAAATCAATTCTTTTGCTTTATCAACTGCATCAATTGCACTGTCTCCATAAGCGTCAGCTCCCATTTCATCAGCAAATTCTTGAGTTACTGGTGCACCTCCAACCATCAATCTTACTTCATCACGTAATCCAACATCTTCAAAATATTGAATAGTTCTACCCATATTTGGCATAGTTGTAGTAAGTAATGCTGACATCCCAATTATATCTGGTTGATATTCTTCGAAACCGTCTGCAAAATCTTCTGGTGAAGTATCTACGCCCAAGTCATACACAGTAAAACCTGATCCTCTTAACATCATAATGCATAAATTTTTCCCAATGTCATGTAGATCACCTTTTACTGTTCCCATGAGCACTTTACCTTGAGGTTCAATGCCAGATTCAGATAAAATAGGCTCAATGTGTGTCATTCCAGCTTTCATAGCTCTTGCAGCTATAAGGACCTCAGGAACAAAAATGATATTGTCTCTAAATTTAACTCCTACGATTGACATCCCATTTAGAAGTCCATTGTCCAGTATTTCATTTGCTGATATTCCTTCTTCTAAACATTCTATGGTAAGTTGACCTACAGTATCTTGATCACCCTGTATAAGAGCAAAGGCTATTGTTTGCATTTTTATTGAGGTATTTTTTATTGAATCGCCTATATGTTTAATTTCACTTTTTTTAGTTACAAATTCGAATTCTTTTGATAGGCCTTCATGCTCAAACATTATCTAATCCTTGGTAAAAAATATATAACTGTATTTTATCATTACTCAATTTTTATTGTGTTCTGAGAGCCAATCTGTAACACCTTCAGTTATAGCTATAAGATTTTCAGATTTAGTTTTTAGAGGAATAGCACATTCTGGTGCGATGATTTGTACACCAGCATTTAAACAATCAAAGACTTCTTTTTTTACCTCTGTTGTGTTTTTAGAATATAAAGTTTCTGGATTATTAATATTGCCAACTAAAGAAATTTTATTTTGTACCGCATTCATTGCGTCTTCGGGTTTGTTTTTGGAGTCAAAATGAAAGGCATGCATACCAGTTTCTGCAATTGCAGGCATTCTGTCTACTGTTTGTCCACAAATATGTAAAATTAGAGGTACTTTAAAACTTTCTGCCATCTCAGTATGTAAATCTTGAAGAAATGTCTTGTAATACTGACCAGAAACTAAATCTCCAGTAGCATGATCAGGAACAGTAAGAATATCAGCACCTGCATCAATTTGAGCTTCACCAAATAAATAAGTAAACTCCTTTAATTTTTCGAGAGCTAATTTTGTTTCAGATGGATTATCAATTGTACCGAGTAGAAATTTTTCCACACCAAAAACATGATATGCTAAAGTCCAAGGACCCATAGTTTTACCTATTATAGGAATATCGTTACCAAATTCCTTTCTTAAAATCTTAATTGAATCAAGAATAACTTTCGTGTCTTTATGTTCTAGAAAATCTTTAGGCACCTTAACATCTGAAGCATCTTGCCATATAGGATTACTCATTCTAACAGTAGGCCAATTGTCTTTTTGTTCCCATTGCATATCGCATCCAATAGCACTTGATTCTTGAATGATAGAAAAATAAGGAGCAATAGAATCGAAATCAAATTCAGTAATTTCAGTAGCAGCTAATCTTGCATTTAATTCTGCTGATCGACAAGCTTCAGGAAATGGTGCATCTACCAAATCCATCATTTCGACAGTAGCTACAGAAGTAGGATTTGCAACAGGAGGTCTGTCAACTTCCTGTCTGTTCAAAGCACTAAAGACTCTTTCTTTTTTGGTCATAGTTTTCATAAAAACTCCTTTTTATTGTGAAAATCCTAATGTCTGGGTATTCATTTGTCCTGTTTGTTCAGAAGTGGTAATCATATTTTCAACAGCACTTACGTTACGTGCGTAAGGAAGAAGAATTCTAACATATTCATCATGTTGTTTTTTATCTTTAAAACAGAAACTTTCATCATTAAGTTTTATACATTCACCATATTTGACAAAACCGCCAACTACAGCTCTAATTCTAATAATTGGTCGTTCATGTTCACCTGTAGTTGAAACTACATAGATGTAGTTATCTTTTTTATTTACTCCTCGAATAGTGAAACTTAATTTTGTTTTATTATCTGATGCTGAAATCGGTCCGTTATCAAATTTGAAAGCAGGATCTTTTTCAACTGATTGAGTAAACAGAAATCTTAAAGGTCTTTCAATAAAGTAACCTCTTGGAACTTTAAGCTTAAAATCTTCATCAATAGATTTTAAGCCACCCAATTCCACCATTTTATCCCTTATTGTATTTAACCTTGATTTGACACCTTCTTTTTTGCTATATGACCAAACTGTCAATATATCATTTTTAATAAACAAGCCAACTGTAATATTATGAAAATTTGGATCCATTGATACCAATTCTAAACAATTACCGAATTGCTCCCTAACTTCAAATACTCTCATTATGATTCCTTATCAAATCGTGAAAAAGTCTGATGTGTTCTGAGTTTGTTCCACAACACCCACCAATAAAATTAATTTTATTTTTAATCAACTCTTTATATTTTTCCTTCATAAATTCAGGTGATTCAGGATAAATTATATCTTGTTTTTTTATTTTGGGTATTCCTGCATTTGCTTGAACTATTAATGGATTATCTGTAAATGATCGTAATTGTTTAGCTATTTCGACCATATTTTCAGATCCATTTCCACAATTTGTTCCTACAACATGTGCACCTGATTCAAAAAAAATTTGTAAACTTTCCTTAGGAGTCAGGCCAAACATTGTAAAATAACCTTTTGGTCCTTTATCATACACCGCAGAAGCAAGTATTAAAACATTGAAATTTTCTTTAGCTACTTTTATCGCTAGTTTTGTTTCTTCAGTGGCAATTTGTGTTTCAATCAAAAAACCATCAACTCCTCCCTCAAGTAAACCACTCATCTGATTGGCAAATGCTTCGTACATATCTGCTTCAGAAACTGATCCTAAAGGTTCTAAAAATTCACCAGTTGGACCTATCGATCCAAAAACAAACTTTTCAATGTATTTCTCAGATATCTCTTTCGCCAAAATTGCACTTAGTTTATTTAATTCAAAGACTTCATTATCTAAACCATAATGTCTGAGCCTATACTTATTTCCTCCAAAAGAATTTGTTAGAACAATATCGCTTCCATTTTTAAAATAAATATCAGCCATCGATGATATAACATCCGAGTTTTTTTTATTCATTAGCTCAGGGCATCCTCCTGGTTCAAGACCATTATCTTGAAGGTAAGTACCTGTTGCACCATCAAGTAAGAAAATTTTTTTACTTTTTATATCATGCAATATTTTTTGTGCATTCGGTTTTAATTTTTGAACCATGAATCAATTGCTCCTGGTGTGGGATTTCTCTTCCCGTTTTCGTGTAATGTTTTTATTTTATTTAAAAATTTTTTTGGAATATTATCATTAAATTTGTCAACAATTTCTTCAGGTTTGAAATTAGTTTCGGTTTCGTCTCCCCAACTCCAAGAATTCAAATATTCATCAGAATTTATAGATCCATCAAACATAGCTATAGAATCAACTGCTTGCTGAAAAAAAATAGATAACATATAAGATTTTGTTGAATTCAAATCATCATTGTACTTAATTTGAGTTGGTATTTCTTTCCAAAATAGTATTCTGTAAGTCGCCATGATTTCTTGTTAACTATTATAATAAAATTTTAACTGACTCAACATTTGATTGTAAATGATATAAATATGGAAAAGATAGTTATTATTGATGATGAAACAGAGATATTTTCATTAAAATCTGAAATCTCAAAAGCTCTGAATTCTTTAAATAGAGAAATTGATTTATATTATTCAAGACCTGATGGATCAAGTGAAATCATTTCACGATTGGAAGACTCTCATACTGTAGTTGTTACTAAAGCAACTACAAAAATAAACAATGATGTTATAGAAAATTTACCTTCCCTCAAACACATTGCAGTATTTGGTACAGCATTAGACCACATCGATGTAAATGCAGCAAAAAGAAACGGGATTGTGACAAGCTCAATTCCAAATAGTTTTACCATGGCAGTTGCAGAACATACAATGGCTTTAATGTTTTCTCTTATAAAAAAAATTACCGAAATAAACAATAGAATCAAAAATAATAATGAATGGCCTTCTATAGAGGTAGATTTAATAAATGGAAAAACACTTGGTATCATAGGTTCAGGGATGATAGGAGAACAAGTTGCAAAAATGGCTTCAAGTTTTGGAATGCATGTTATTATGAGTCCGGTAATGCGTGTAGATAACGCCAGAATAAGAACTATTGAAGAATTTGCAGAAGTTGCAGATATAAATATGTTACTTGAAAATTCAGATGTGATATCTATTCACACAAAATTAACTTCAGAAACAAGACATCTCATTGATAATGAGGAGTTTTCAAAAATAAAAAGTAATGCAATATTAATTAATACAGCCAGAGGATCCTTGATAAATCAATCTGTTTTGTATGATGCCCTTATTACAGGAAAATTATCTGGTGCGGCTTTGGATGTTTTTGAGAATGAACCAATTGAAGAATCTAATCCCCTTAAAACACTAAACAATGTTCTCTTGACTTCACATAACGGAGCAAATTCGAAAGAATTAATTGCCAAAAGTATAGATAACCTTTTAGAAAATATTAAACAAAATTTGTAAAAAGAGGAAGATATGAAAATAGGTTTTATAGGACTGGGGAATATGGGCCAAGGAATGGCAAATAATTTATTAAAAAAAGGTGCAGATTTAATGGTTTTTACACGCTCTATTGAAAAAATAGCTGCCATGAAAAAAAAAGGAGCGAAAGGAGCAAGTTCACTAGAAGAAATATCTAAAGAAACAGAAGTGATTTTTATATGTCTTCCTAATGTTGAAACCTCTATTCAAATTGTTAAAGGAATAAAAAATTATTCAAATAATGTAAAAATTGTCTCCGATCATTCAACAGTAAGCTTAAAGACTAGTATTGAAAGTCATAAACTATTGAAGGAAAAGGGGATTTCATTTTTAGACGCTCCTATTTCCGGAGGACCCAGTGGTGCAAAAGAAGGAACTTTATCAATTATGGTAGGAGGAAAATCGGATGATTATACAATGGCTCTACCTTATTACAAAATGATGGGAACAACAGTTAAGCATATTGGAAAAATTGGCACAGGAACTTCAATGAAATTGATAAATCAACTATTAACTGCAGTTCACACAACCGCTGCTGCTGAAGCTATTTCATTAGCTAATGCAGTCGGTATAACAATTGACGATGCAATGGAAATATTATCAGTGAGCTTCGGTAATTCTAAAATGTTGGAAAGATCAGCTCCTATCATTAAAGACAAATTATATGTTGGATCATCTGCTCCTGCTAGGAATTTAAACAAAGATATCCATATTGTTACAGAATTAGCAAAAGATTTAAATTTAAATTTACCCTTAATAATGGCAACAAAAGTACTTTTCGACCAATATAAAAATATTGGAAAAGATATGGAAGATATAGCTGGAATTATTCAGTTATTAGAAAAGAAAGAGGAGTAAAAAATGAAAGAATATAAAATAGCCGTAATTCCAGGAGATGGAATTGGAATTGAAGTAGTTGAAAGTGCGATAGAAATTATTACAAAACAAAGTAAAAATAAAAATTACACCTTTAGTTTAAAATATTTTGATTGGAGTTCAGAATATTATTTCAAACATAATGTTATGATGCCGAAAGACGGTATTAATGAACTTAAAAATTTCGATGCAATTTTCTTAGGAGCAGTTGGACATCCTGACATACAAGATCATATTACTTTAAATGGATTGTTACTCCCTATAAGAAGAGCTTTTGATCAATTTGCTTGTGTCAGACCGAGTATTTTATACCCTGGTGTAGTGTCACCATTGAAAAATATAAAACCTTACGATATAGATCTAATTGTTGTGAGAGAAAATACAGAAGGAGAATATGCAAATGTTGGAGGGTTTCAATATAAAGATTTTCCTGAAGAAATCGCAATTCAAAGTGCTGTATTTACGCGTAAAGGATGTGAAAGAGTAATAAGATACGCTTTTGAATTAGCTAAAAGTAGAAATAAGAAGAATCATGTAACTTCTATTACTAAGTCCAATGCTCAAGGATACTCTATGACGTTATGGGATAGAGTTTTCAATGAGGTTAAGGCCGATTATCCTTCAATTGAAACAAATTCACTTTTAATAGACGCTGCATGCATGGACTTTTTGCGAAGACCAAAGGAATTTGATGTGGTGGTGGCAAGCAATTTATTTGGTGACATTTTAACAGATATTGGTGCGATTATAACTGGTTCTATGGGATTAGCATCAAGTGGAAATATTGATCCAACAAATAATAGCCCATCCATGTTTGAACCTACTCATGGATCAGCTCCAGATATAGCAGGAAAAAAAATTGCAAATCCTATGGCCCAAATATTAACAGCTGCCATTATGTTAGATCATCTTGGAGAAAAAGATTCAGCCAAAGAACTAGAATCATCTGTTAAAAAAGTTTTAGAAAAAGGGGAAACATTAACTCCTGATCTTGGTGGAGAAGCTCAAACAAATGATGTCACTAACGCGATTTTATCTTTGCTGTAACAATTTATAAGGCATTAACAAATGATCAAAGGTGTTATATTCGATTTAGATGATACTCTAACAATTCATGAAGATTTATATAATAAAAATTACCTAAGAACTATTTGTAAATTTTTTCCAGATATAAATATTCCTCGAAATGAAATTCTACAAATAATTACAAGAATTATAGATAAAATAGGCACAAAAAAATATTTCAAGAATTATTTTCAAAACGTAAAATTCGGAGGTAGAGATCTTCTATGGGGAGACTGTGGTGGTTTTGGAAACATTCCTGAATATACAAAAAAGATACAGACCGACTTAAGGAATGAAATTTGGAATAGAATAATTGATAATCTTGATTTAAAGACAGATGTAAAGACCTCCGAAATAATTTCTTATTATATAGGGATCATGTGGAAAGGAATAAAAGTTTTCGATGATGTAATAGAAACACTACAAAATATTAGTAATTATAAATTAGCTATTATATCTAATGGAATGCCTATTCATCAGAGAAGGAAGATAACTTCTGCAGGTATAAGAAACTTTTTTACAGGAAAGAATCGTTCCATAATAACATCTGCAGAATGTGAATTTGGCAAACCAAATCCTAAACCTTATGAACTTACTTTAGAAAGATTAAATTTGAATACAAAAGAAGTGGTTATGGTAGGAGATAGGCCTGAGGGAGATATATTAGGAGCAAATTTATTAGGAATCAAAACAGTTTATATAAATAGAAATTCTGAAATAATAAAAGATGTTTCATATAAACCTGATATTGAAATCAAGAGTTTAAATCAATTGACAAAAATTATTTAGCCTTTAGAAAATCGAAATCACATCCTTGGTCAGCTTGTAAAATATGTTCTTTATAAAGCCACCCATATCCACGATCGTATTCAGAATTATGTTTAGTATTCTTAAGTGAAGATTTCCTTTCAGATAGTGTTTTATTATCTACTAATAAATCTATTGATTTAGTTTCCAAAGATAATTTTATTTCATCTCCAGTTTTTACTAATGAAAGAGGTCCTCCAATATATGATTCTGGAGTAATATGTAGAATAATAGTTCCATATGCTGTACCACTCATCCTAGCATCAGATATTCTTACAATGTCTCGAATACCTTTGTTTAGAAGTTTTTTTGGAATAGGTAAGAAACCGCTTTCAGGCATTCCTTGACCACCTATTGGCCCTTGATTACGTAATACGATTATAGAATTTTCATTTACATCTAGATTTGGATTATCAATATTATCAGACAATTCTTTTGAATTATTAAATACTATTGCTTTACCAATGTGATTAAGAAATTTTTTACTGGCTGCAGCAACTTTTATAACAGCTCCATCGGGTGCTAAAGATCCTTTTATGATTGCAATGCTTCCTTTATCATTTACGGGATTTGATGGATACCTGATAACTTGTTGATCAAAATTTTCAGATTCATCTAAAATATCTTCTAAGTTTTGTCCTGACACACTTATAGTTTCAAGGTTTAGAAGGTGTTTAATATTTTTCAATAATGCTGAAACACCACCGGCATAATGAAAATCTTCCATTAATTTTGTTCCTGCAGGCTTTAAATTTGCTAAAACAGGAGTTTTATCAGAAATTTGGTTAAAATCATCAAGAGAAATCTTACTTTTGGTACGTCCTGCAATTGCAAGAAGATGTATTATTGCATTAGTGGATCCACCCATAGCCATAAGTGTTACAATTCCATTAAGAAAATTTTGTCTGCCTAAAAAATTTTCAAATTTTACATCGTTTTTTACTAAGTTAACAATTTGTTGACCAGATCTATTTGCTAATGCCATTCTTCTTGAATCAACAGCTGGTAGAGTTGCAGCACCTATCATAGTCATGCCCATAGCTTCAGAAATACAAGCCATTGTAGATGCAGTTCCTGAGACCATGCAAAAACCAGGAGAACGATAAATAGATTCTTCCATAGAATCATAATCTTCTTGAGATATATTTCCTGCTCTTAACTCGTTCCAATATCTTCTACAGTCAGTACATGAGCCCAATTCTTCTCCCTTCCAATTACCTTTTAAAGATGGTCCACCAGGGAGAATTATAGTAGGGATATTTGCAGAAGCAGCTCCCATTATTGCTGCTGGTGTAGTTTTATCACAACCTGTCAAAATAACAACTCCATCGATCGGTAGTCCCTTTATCATTTCTTCTATATCAATAGACATTTGATTTCTTAGATACATTGAAGTTGGAGATAAAAAAAATTCACCTAATGATATAACAGGGAATTCAATAGGAGTAGCACCTGCAGCAATGACACCCTTTTTAACATGATCTGCTAAAATTCGTAAATGAGAATTACAATGAACGGCCTCAGAAAATGTATTAGCTATACCAATAATTGGTTTATCTTTTATCATATTTTCAGGCCAGCCTTGGGCTTTCATTCCTGATCTATGAAGAAATCCTTCAAGATTTTTTTCACCAAACCATTTTTTGCTTTTCAGTTCTTTTGACAATTTTTTTATGTATTTATCTAAATTTATATTACATAAAAAAAAATAACTTTATAAAAAAAATAACTAAATTCATATATTATTTGTTTAAAACCGAAGATACATGAAAATAAATATTATAAATTCAGTAGAAGAATTCACTCTTGTTAAAAAAAACTTTTTAAAATTCAAAAAAATTTGTATAGATACTGAGTTTATGAGAGAAAATACATACTACCCAATTCTTTCATTAGTGCAATTAAACATAAATAATGAAATATTTATATTAGATTGTTATAATAACCAAAATTTATTAGAAAAATTAACAAATATCTTATCGAATAATGATATTTTGAAAATTTTTCATGATTGTGAACAAGATATTGAAATCTTACAATCTAATTTAAATATTGATATAAATAATATATTTGACACACAAATTGCAAATGCATTTGTGAGCCTTGAACATCATATAAGTTACAAAAATCTAGTTAAAAAATTATTAGATAAAGATGTAAAAAAAGATCAACAACATTCAAATTGGATAAAAAGACCTTTAACCAAAAAACAAATCAATTATGCAGGAAGAGATGTTATATATTTGGAAGAATTATTTGCTAAGCTATATAAATTACTTGTGCATGACAATAAATTAAATTGGTTTAAAGAAGAAATGGAAAATATTCTCAACCATATAAATTCAAAAAATAAGAACGAAAATTTTTGGAAAACAATACGATTGGATCAAAGCAATTTATTGAATTTAGAAATATTAAAAGAATTAGCCACATTCAGAGAAAACGTTGCACAAAATAGAAATAAACCTAAATCTTGGATCCTTAAGGATAAAGACATTATATTTATATCAAAAAAAAATAAACTTGAATTATACCCACTAACTCAATTGAATTTACATAAAAATAATAAATTTTTTTATTTAGAAGATTACGAAAAAATAAAAATAATTATTGATAAATATAGTGCATTCAACAATAATCATAAAAAATCTAAAACAACTGATTTAAATGACTTAAATAATTTGAAAAAAGATCTAGATCACGTTTCAACAGATAAAAATATTTCTAAATCTTTAATCGCAAACAAAAGAGACCTTCAAAATTTATTAGACAACAATGATTCTAAAAAACTTCAGAATGGGTGGAGATACACAATGTTCGGCAATAAATATACCAAAAGAATAAACTTAAATTAATATAAAATAAACTTAGGAAAAGAAACATATCTAATAAATATAATGAAAACACCAAAAACAGCAGATGATTTAAGAGATTCTTTTTTAAAATATTTCGAAACCAAAAACCATCTAATATTACCATCTTCATCTTTGATACCTTCAGGAGACCCAAGTTTGTTATTAACGAATTCTGGAATGGCTCAATTTAAATCATATTTCTCAGGTGAAAAAGATCCTCCTAACAAACGAATAACAACAGCACAAAAATGTTTCCGAACTACCGATATTGAAGAGGTTGGAGATGATACTCATTTGACATTCTTTGAAATGCTAGGAAATTTTAGTTTTGGTGACTACTTCAAAAATGAAGCTTGTGCCTGGGCATTAGAATACATGACAGAAATACTAAACTTCGATATCAATAGATTATTTTTTACAATTTATAACGATGATGATGAAGCAAAACAAATTTGGCTCGATCTAGGAATTTCTGAAAAATATATCTATAAATTCGGAGATGAAGATAACTGGTGGGGACCCGCTGGGGATGAAGGTCCTTGTGGTCCTTGTTCAGAAATACATTATTATCAAGGAGATCTAAATAATCTTGATTTCAACAATCCTAATTGGGGTCCTAATTTACATGAAGACTTTATAGAATTATACAATTTAGTTTTCACTCAGTTTTATAGAGACATCAATTCTAAAGACACTCCTTTACCTTTCAATAACATAGATACTGGCATGGGACTTGAAAGAACATTAGCCGTTCTAACAAATAACAAAACGGTATACAAAACTGATGTGTTTAGCGAACATTTATCAAATGTTAAATATAAGATTCCATCTAAAAACTTATCGACAAAAGATATTGAAATAGTGAAAAGAATAATTGCTGAGCATGGACGTTCAGCTAGTTTCCTTATTGCTGATGGAGTTATACCAGAAAACACTGGAAGAGGGTATGTTTTAAGAAGATTAATTAGAAGAGCAATTATCAATGGTATAAAAATTGATGCTTCATTCCCAATTTTATCTCCCATAGCTAATATATCATCTAAAAAATTGAGCCACATTTATCCTGAACTTGATGAAAAGTTAGATTTTATTAAATCAATTTTAGATACCGAAGAAGAAAAATTCTCTAAAACTCTAAATTTTGGAACTCAAGTTTTGTATTCATTATTTAAATTAAGAAATATTAAAGTTAAAGAATCAATTGAAATGTCAATTGATGCAAAAGACGTTGCTAAAGAGCTCTATAAAAATATAGATAATGTAAATAAGAAAGACATTCAAAAGACTATATCGGGCCTGGAAGCTTTTCGCTTGTATGATACGTATGGATTCCCTATAGAAATTACTGAAGAGATATGTACAAAATCAGGGTTAGATATAGATAGAAAATCATTTATTGAAGTTATGAATCAACAAAAAAACAAATCTAAACAATCTTCTGTTTTTATAAAAGCAAACAGTATGAAAATATTTTCAGAATTAAATATTAAACCTACAGAATTTGTAGGTTATGAAAAACTAAAAACTTCTTCAAAAGTTCTATCTATAATACAAAATGAAAAAAACCTACAATTTATCAAAACTAAAGAAGAGTTTGATTTAATAATAGATAAAACACCTTTTTATGCTGAAAAAGGTGGTCAAATCGGAGATTCAGGTATAGCAGAAAACGACAATTGTAAGATTGAAATAATTGACACTATCACTGCATATGGAGAAATATATATACACAAAGCAAAAATTACTGAAGGATCATTATCAGTAGGCAATAATTTAAATCTTACTGTAGATGGAAATCGGAGAGAAAGGATTAGAAGGAATCATACTGCTACACACCTAATACATGCAGCTCTTAGAGAAATAGTGGGTATTCATGTAAGGCAATCAGGATCACTAGTTCACCCTAATTACTTAAGGTTTGATTTTACAAATATGCAAGCACTCGACAATAAAACTTTACAAAGTGTAGAAGATCGAGTCAATGATGTAATAAGAAATAATCTTCCTGTTGAAGTTAGTTATACAACATATGATAAAGCCATTAAAGACGGAGCATTAGCATTCTTTGGAGAAAAATATGACCATGAAGTCAGAACCATTAAAATTGATAAACCATGGAGTTATGAATTGTGCGGAGGAACTCATATGAGTCACACAGGAGGAATTGGGTTGTTCAAAATTATTTCAGAAAATGGTATAGGTTCTGGAAACAGAAGAATATTAGCATTGACAGGAATTGGGACCGAAACAATGGTAAGGAATAATTTATATAACTTAAATGAAATTATGATCAAAATGAATGCATCTGAGGAAAATATCATAGAGAAATTCAACCTTCAAAATGAAATTCTAAAAAAACAACAAAAAAAAATAGAAAAATTACAAGAAGAGTTGACAGAATTATCACTTGGAAATAAAAGAAAATCTGATAATCAAGAATTTATAATTTCAGACACAAAATTTTCAATATCGAAAGTGAAAGTCCCTAATATAGGAGCATTACGTAAAGCTGGAGACACCTTACGAAACAATTTATCTGAAGGAGTCGCCATAGTTGGATCAATCATTGATAATAAGCCCATAATTGTCATAATGACTACAGTGAACGTAAAAATTGCAGCAAATGATATCGCATCTATTATTTCAAAAGAAATACATGGTGGTGGAGGTGGTAATAAATTTACAGCTCAAGTAGGTGGTAAAGATCCATCTAAATTAGATTCAATAATTTCAAATTTAAACAAAATATTGTCTGAGCATTATAAATAATGAAGATTCTAGGATTAGATTTAGGCGAAAGGAGAACAGGTGTAGCAATATCAAATGAGATTAATAATCAATGCAGTTCATTAAATGAAATAAATGCCTCAAATTCTGAAATCTTGATACAGGAAATAAATAATATTATTAAAGAAAATGAAATAGAGAAAATAATCATAGGATTACCAAAGTTATTAAATGGAACTGAAGGTGACAGGGCAATTTTTTCAAGATTAATAGCAAAAAAAATAAAGGCTAACAATAAAGAAGTAAGAATCGTACTATGGGATGAAAGATTAACAACTGAACAGGCGTTTAAGGCAATGAAAAGTACTGGTATGAAAATAAAAAATATAAAAAGTAAATTAAATTCAGTGTCAGCTATTATAATATTGGAAAGTTATTTACAGAACCAAAATGCAAAATAATATGAAAGCTGGAATTATAGGATATCCTCTTGGACACACTTTGTCTCCAACTATTCATAATTCAGCTTTTAAAGAACTAGGTTACAATATAGAGTTTCAAATTTGGGAAACAGAAGAAAAGTTACTGAAAGAAAAGATCCAAACACTTAGAAACGAGAATGTTTTGGGATGTTGCGTAACATTACCGTATAAGAAAAAAGTAATGCAATATCTTGATAATATAGACAATTCAGCAAAAGAAATTGATGCTATTAATTGGATAATAAATACTAGAGGGAAATTAAGTGGTTATAATACAGATTGGCTTGGTTTTATTAATAGTCTAAATTTTTACAAAAAATCAATCATAAATAAAACAGCTTTGATAATAGGTGCTGGAGGTTCAGCAAAAGCTATCTGCAAGGGACTTATAAAAGGAAAAGTTAAATCAATTATAATTTCTAATCGTACTTTAAAAAAAGCGTATGAAATTAAAGAATTATTTAAAAATAGCCTAACAAAGATTCAAATTATGGATCTTAAAGAATTAAATAATTTAACTACATTAAAAGCAATGGATTTAATTATAAATACAACTTCACTTGGCATGACAGGTGGTCCAGACCCAAAAAAATCTCCTATAGACACTAGTTTACTCAACAATAGATCATTGTGTTATGATTTAGTTTATTCACCTCGAATTACACCATTTTTAAGAGAAGCCAAAAATAATAAAATAGACACTATAGGGGGATTATCTATGTTAGTATTCCAAGCAGCTTCAGGATTTGAACTTTTAACAAATAAAAAAGCTCCTATAAATACAATGCTTGATTCTGTTGGTATAAAATTATAAATACAGAGGAATTATTATGACAAAGTTTAGATTTTTAACAGCTGGCGAATCTCATGGAATGGGTTTAACCGTAATTCTAGAAGGCATCCCTTCAAATTTATCATTAAGTGAAGAATATATTCGAATTGATATGTCAAGAAGACAAAAAGGATATGGTTCAGGTGGCAGGATGAAGATAGAAAAAGATACTGCCAAAATAAAATCTGGAGTTAGACATGGCAAAACACTAGGTTCACCTATATCTTTGTGGATTGAAAATAAAGACTGGGAAAATTGGACAACAGCAATGTCAATTGAACCCGTGAATGAAAAAGATGATATTAAGCGACAAACTAAAATAGTACCGGGACATGCTGATTTTTCAGGCACACTAAAATATAACCATAAAGACGTACGTAATGTCTTAGAACGAGCTAGTGCTAGAGAAACTGCTGCCAGAGTTGCTGTAGGTTCAGTATGTAAAAAATTTATATCGGAAATTGGAATTCACATAAAATCTAGAGTTGTATCAATTGGTTGGGAAAAAACATCAGTAACAGACGTAGATCAAATAAATTGGGAGCATGTTGAAAATTCTGTAGTTAGATCGACAAATTCAATAGAAGAACAGTTGTTCACAAATGTTATTGATCAAGCGAAGAAGGAAAGAACTACAATAGGTGGTGTGTTTCAAGTTATAGGATTCGGGATACCATTAGGGCTCGGTAATTACATACAATGGGATAATAAATTAGATGGAAAAATTGCCCAATCAATGATGTCCATCAATGCTGTAAAGGGTGTAGAAATTGGCAATGGATTTAGCAATACAGAAAAGTATGGTAATTTAGTTCAAGATATTATAGAACCAAATCCAAAAGATGAAAGAAAGTTTTCCCAAAAGACTAATCATGCTGGTGGTCTGGAAGGTGGAATGTCAAATGGTAATAACATAGTGGTAAACGTGGCTGTAAAACCAATAGCAACTATGACGAGACCTCTTCCTTCAGTTGATATTATCTCTGGAGATATTGTCGAAGCTGCTTATAATAGATCAGATATATGTCAGGTAGCAAGAGCATGTCCAATAGGAGAAGCAATGTTAGCTATATCCTTAGCAGAGGTTGTACTTGAAAAATTTGGGGGTGATAGCATTCAAGAAATAAAAAGAAATTATAAAGCTTACATTTCATCTTTTAAAGAATATGGAAAATAGAAATAGATACGAAAACTTATTCTTGATAGGATTTTCTGGTTCAGGAAAAAGTTCGGTAGGGAAATTATTAGCCAAAAAATTAAAATTTAATTTTCTAGATACTGATATAAAAATAGAAGCTAATCTAAATATGAAAATCAATGAAATAATAACTCGTAAAGGAGAAGATTATTTTAGAAAGATGGAAACCGAATGCTTAAATGAAATTAATTATGATTCTAAAATGGTTATTTCTACGGGAGGTGGGATCCCAACAATAAAAGAAAACCTTAAAATTATGAACCATTTTGGAATCATGATTTGGTTAAATTCTACAATAAAAACAATTATTAGACGTTTAGAAAAATCTAAAGAGATTAGACCTTTGCTTGGAGAAAAAATTAGCGAAAATGAAATAACATCCCTATTCGAACAAAGAGAAAAATACTATCAATTGGCTAAATTTTCTATTAAAACAGATAATAAGAACTTAAATAGTATTACAGAAGAAATAAAAAATAAATTATCTAAACTGAACAATTAAATTTTACGACAATCTTATGAAAAACAAATATTTAGCAGCTGTAGTAAAAACTTCTCAAGGTGATTATCGAGTGATAGTAGGTAAAAGTATACTTAATTTATTAGGAAAAGAGTTGGAATTTGCAGGATTCATGAAAAAAAAATGCTTCATAATTGCAGACAAATCTATGTTTCCCAAAAATGTAAAGCTTCTTCACGAAACTATGGAATCATTTGGATATAAGACAAATACATTTTCTCTAGAGCTAACAGAGGAAAATAAAAACTATAATTCTGTTTCAAAAATTTATGATTGGCTCTCAACAATGAAAGCTGAGCGAAAAGACTTTATAGTATCATTCGGAGGCGGAGTAGCTGGTGATATCATTGGATTCGCTGCCGCAAGTTATCTTAGAGGTATGCCTTATATACAAATTCCTACTACTCTAGCATCGATGACGGATGCAGCAATAGGAGGAAAAACAGGGTATAACTTAGAAACCGGTAAAAATTTAGTGGGATCTTTCAATCAACCGAAACTTGTTTTTGAAGATTTAGACTTTTTAAATACATTACCAATACGAGAGAAAAATAGTGGATGGGCGGAAGCAATTAAACATGCTTTGATAAGCGATGTAAACTTATTTGAAGAATTTGAAAGTAACAAAAAAAATATTATTAATTTAGACAATGAATATGCCGCAGAAATTTTAAAAAAGTCAGTTGGTATAAAGGCACAAGTTGTTACCAAAGATGAATTTGAAAGAGGACAAGATAGAATAAAGCTCAACTATGGACATACAATAGGGCATGCTATAGAAAAAGTAACAAAATTTAAAAAATATTTACATGGTGAGGCTGTTAGCATAGGTATGATGGTATCAATAAACATTTCCTTAAATTTAGGATTGGTCAATATTGATACAGTTAAGAGGCAAAAAAACATACTGACTAATTACGGACTACCGACTAATGACAAAAACTTAAATACAGAAGAATTATTAGAAGCCATTCAAATGGATAAAAAAAATGTAGATGGTAAAGTTAGATGGATTTTACTTAGAAATATTGGTGAAGCCATAATTGAAGACAATATATCTCTTGAGGTATTAAAAAGTTCTATTTCCAAAATTATCTATTAAAGTTATCCCCCTGCTACGGCAGGAACAATAGAAATTTCATCATTATTATCGATAGTTGTTTCTAATGAATCAATATATCTTATATCTTCACCGTTTACGTAAACATTAACAAAATGTTTCAATTTACCATTTTCTAAAATCTTATCTTTAATTCCTATGTACATAGAGTCTAAATTTTCAATTATTTCAATTATAGTTCTTCCATTAATTTGAATTTCGGTTTTATTTTCGGTTAAATTTCTCAAGGGAGTAGGAATTTTTACAATAGCCATTTTTATTCATCTAGTATTTAGGTTACTGTTATTATTATAGAAAAAATAAATACTGAAAACAGATAAAAATGCGATTAAATACAAATAAAAATTCAATAAACGTTTTAGGAGCATTAAATATGGACCTAATTATGAATATAGATACACCGGCAAAACCAGGAGAAACAAGTGTTGGAACTAAATTTTATACAGCACCTGGTGGTAAAGGAGGAAATCAAGCTGTTGCTGCTGCAAGAATAACCAAAGAGAAAAGTGTCTCATTTTTTGGAATTATAGGAAAAGACAATTACGGAAGTCAATTAAAAAAAAATTTAGAAGCAGAAAAAATAAATACTTCAAACATATTGATTGATGATGATATGCACTCAGGAATAGCAATTATATTTAATGATAAAAATAATCAAAATTATGTGAATGCAGTTTATGGTTCTAACGCAAAATACGATGAATCATTAATCAAACAATTTGATAAAAATATTTCTGAAACTAAAGTATTAATTACTCAAAATGAACTAGATACTGAAATAACACTAGAATGTATGAAAATTGCCAAAAAAAATAATGTGAAAATAATATTAGATCCTGCACCTTATAGAAAAAATTTACCTAAGGACTATTTTTTATATCCAGAAATTATTACCCCCAATGAAATAGAAGCTGAATATATGACAGGAATAAAAATAGAATCAGTTGAAGATGCAAAAATAGCATCAGAAATAATAATTGATTCTGGAGTAAAAGCTGTAGCTATCACCTTGGGAGAAAACGGTGTTTACTATAAAGATTCAAATAATGATAAGTATTTCAAACCATATAATATAAAAGAAGTAAAGGCGAGTGTTGCTGCTGGCGATTGTTTCACTGGAATTTTAGGCAGTTGCATTTCTCTTTCAATCAACATATATACTTCAATTGAAATGGCAGTTATTGGATCTGCTCTTAGTGTAACTAGAGAAGGTGCACAAGAATCAATGCCATTTTATGATGAAATAAAAAAAATATTATAAAGAATATCTTTTATTAATACATTTTTTTTATCATTGCCTGACCTCGGACTTTTTCTAAAGACTCTAAATTTTTATTGACCATTAAAGCTGAAAGTTTTTTATTAATATTATAAGCAAATGAAGGACCATTAAAAATTAAGGCAGTATAGGCTTGGCATAGATTTGCACCAGCTGCAATACAGTTCCAAACATCTATTTCGTCTGATATTCCCCCGCAAGCTATTATTATTGGTTTAGATCCAATTTTATTACGCACTTCTGAAACCATTCTTATTGTATCATTTTTTAATGGTTCTCCAGATAATCCACCTTTACCAACAGCTAATTTATCAAAAGGATATGGTTTTGAATTAGCTACAATTAATCCCTGTGCACCCGCCTTTATGCTTGTATAGGCTATAGAAAGATAATCGTCACGCTCTTTGTTATCTTTATCCCAAGGTGGAAGTTTAATAAAAATTGGTTTTGTTGTAATTGTTTTAGCTTCTAATATTAAATTGGTTAATTTTTCTTTATTATGAAAATTTTTCAATCCTTCAGTATTAGGGCTTGAGATATTGATTTCAAACGCCTTGCAATGATTTTTAAGTGTTTTAATGCAATCAATAATTTCTTTTTCAACCGTACCAGAAACAGATAAAAATACATTTTCAGATTTAGAATTATAATTCTTTAAACGATTTGAAATTTTTTCTAACCCTTCTCCAGGGAAGCCCATAGAATTTATCAAGGCTCTTGATTTTTTTATGTGAAACAGTCTAGGTTTTGGATTCCCATTTCTTTTTGAAAAAGTTATTGTCCCTCCTGCTATAAACCCGAAACCTAATGATAATAAAGAGTACAAATTTTTACAATTCTTATCAAATCCTGCGGCTAATCCTATAGGGGAATCGAATTCTAATCCTAATATTTTTATTGATAAATTGATGGGTTTTTTTATATAGT
This sequence comes from Dehalococcoidia bacterium, assembly GCA_029940375.1. GTDB lineage: Bacteria > Chloroflexota > Dehalococcoidia > Lucifugimonadales > Lucifugimonadaceae > TMED-70. The sequence continues at coordinate 417,440 of JAPYUX010000001.1, forward strand.
AAATAGGATTGAAATTTCTAAAAAATGGAATTTGAAGTATAATTTCTGCAATGAAATGTGATACTTCAGGGTTGATACGTTGTAACATTGGAAGTATAAAAAATTTATAGAACAAAAATTACTCCTTTCATATATATTTTATTCTATATTGAATTAATTTTAACATTTATAACTATAGAAAAATATGACTGATTTAAAATTTATAATAGGAGATCCTTCTAGTCCAAAAGGACATGCGATGGTATATTTTGATTCAGAAGGAATCCTATATGCTGCTTATGTAATAGACTTACCTATCAAAATGACAGCTGAAGACATATCTAAATATGTTCCACCCATTTATTCGGAACAAATAGATCAATCGGAAATTGATAAAATGATGAGTAAAAAAAATTTAGCTTATCCACCTGGTCCTGAAAAGTATGATGGAGACTTAATTTCACTTAAGAAATTATGCACAATAAGAAAAGATGATCTTCTATATGGAGGAACTATAGAAGTTAGCAACGCTATTAACAGCATGTCGAAATTAAATCAAATTGCAGATGAATATTCAGAACTTTGTAAAATATTTTTTGATGAAAATTTGATAATGAAAGAAATTTTCAATAAATCCAGTAATGATTTAAATGAAACAAATAATAAAAAAATAAAAGATGGAAATACTTATTCAATAATGAATGAAGCAAATCTTTTGACAGAACTTACCAAAATTATTGGTGAGATTGATTATGCTGAAACCAATAATGAAAAAGAGACAATAAGAATTCAAGTAGAAAAAATAAAGGCTATAAAAGATTTACTACCTATTAACAGAAAAATTGATGAAATAATATTTCATGTCAATGAAAGTAATGAAAAATCAAAAGAAATAATATCAATTTTACTATTAAGAGCATTTAGCCTATCAAACGAGGACTATATAAAAGTACAAGAGTTAGAAAACATGCTTAATAGCTTAAAATCAGAGAATTAATTGAAAATTTTTGAAAGCCTAAAATTTAGAGATTTTAGATACCTATTATTCAGTCTTTTTTTTGCTATGTTCGGTTTTCATATACAAATGACTGTTCGAGGGATTCTAGTTTATGACATGACTAATAACCCACTACTAACAGGGATAGTAAGTGCTGGATTTGCTCCTTCACTATTAGTTTTTGCAATGTTTGGTGGTGTTATTGGTGAAAGATTTGAAAAAAGAAAAATTATTCAAATAACACAAACTTTTAATTTATTAACATCTCTTGTAGTAGCAGGACTAATTTACACAAATTTATTACATTGGAGCCACCTTTTATTCATATCTGTTTTACAAGGAGCAATGTTTGCAATGCAAGTTCCTGCAAGACAAGCATTAATTCCAGATTTAGTTGGTAAAAAACTTGTAACAAATGCTATAGGTTTGAACGCTATGGGAATGGGGGTTACAACTTTGGTCGGTCCAGCAATTGGAGGTTATTTTTATCAATATTTTGGACCTTTTGTATCCTATCTTTCTGTGTCTGTATTTGCAGTTATAGGATTGATATTGGCTACTCAAATACCTCAATTTTTTCCAAAATTATCTAATACTAAAACATCCACAATTACAGAAGTTTTAAACGGATTCAAATATTTAAAAACAAATAAAATTGTTCGTATAATATGGATTCATGCGGTAGTTTTAGCTTTATGCTCTGGTCCCTTTAGGATGCTTATTCCTGTTTATGCAAAAGAGGTTTTTACATCAAATCCAGGCGAAGTGGGAACGTTAATGGCAGCCGCAGGCATTGGAGGTGTAATCAGTTCATTCATTATTGCCAGTTTAGGTCCTGATGATAGAAGAGGATTAATTTTAATAATAATTGGAATTCTTACAGGAGTTGGACTATTGATGATTAGTGCGATTCCTATATACACAATTGGATTTGTCGCTATGATAATCTTGGGATTGACCGAAACAGGAAGGTGGTCATTAGGACAAGCATTAATGATGGACAATGCTGATGATGAATATCGAGCTAGAGTTGTTAGTTTATTAATGTTGTCATGGGGTTTAATGCCATTGAGTATGGTACCGATGGGCTGGGCTTTTGGATACTTTGGTCCAGAAGTTACTACTTTAGTTACCTCAATAGTTACTATATTATTTGCTCTATCCAGTGTTATCTGGGGTAAGCAATTATTAAAAAAGTAAATAATGCCAAATAGCATAAAAAAGTTAAGTAAAGAAATTTCAATGCTAATTGCAGCCGGTGAAGTGATAGAAAGACCCGTTTCTGTGATCAAAGAATTGGTGGAAAATTCTATAGATGCTGATTCAAGCATGATAATTATTGAAATAGAAAAAGGTGGATTTAATTTCATTTCAGTTTCAGATAATGGTAGAGGTATAGATTCCGCAGAAATCAAATTAGCCTTTGAGAGACACGCTACATCAAAGATTGAGAATAAAGAAGATATTTATAAAGTTAAAAGCTTAGGATTTAGAGGTGAAGCACTTTCTGCCATAAATTCAGTGTCTGAAGTAGAGTGCATAACCAGAGAGAAAAATTCTAAGGATGCTACAAAAGTATCTTTTTCTTTTAGTAAATTTATTAAACAGGAATCTATTGGATCAAATTATGGAACGAAGATATTTGTTCGGAATTTATTTAAAAATATGCCTGCTAGATACAAGTTTTTGAGTTCAGAGAAATCAGAGAAATCAAAAATTATTCAATTTTTGAATGAAATATCTTTAACTCATACCCACATATCATTTGAATTAATAATTGATGGTAGACGTAAATATAAGACAGATGGAAATAATAGCATAATTTCTATAATGGATACAATTTATAATTTAAAACAAAATGTGTTCATAAAATTAAATGAACAAAACGATAATTTTGAAATAAACGGTATTTTATCAAATCCAAATAATTGCTTCGGGAATAGAAGTAGAATGAAAGTAAGTATAAATGGAAGGATTGTAAAGAATAGTTCTATTTATTTCACAATACAGAATTCATATAAACCATTTATAGAACATCGAAGATTCCCAATTATATCTGTTGATATAAAGATCCCACATAAAATTGTTGATGTAAATGTTCATCCTCAAAAATATGAGGTAAAGTTTTTGTCAGAACATAATCTATTATCATTTATTTACACATCAATAAGTAAAATTTTAAATAATAATGTTCCACCTAAAAGTATTCCTATTAAAACGAATCAAAAAACTATATATCAAAATTATAATGATTTAGTTCACGAACAAATGAGTTTTGGAAACGAAGAAAGTTTGTCTCTAAAAAAGACGTTACCTATTCTTAGATTTGTTGGACAGATAAAACAATTATTCATTGTCTGTGAAGGCCCTGATGGAATTTATCTTGTTGATCAACATGCCGCACATGAAAGAATATTATTTGAACAATTTCAAAAACAAAAAAATGAAAAAGCATTTCAGATGCTAACAATCAATAATTATTATGACTTGGGAGTTACTTCAAACAATAAAATCATTGAGAACATCGAGAAATTTCATGAGCTAGGATGGGATATAGATGCATCTCCCTCCGGAGGAATTATAGTAAGGAGTATTCCTTATCAAAAATTGTACAAAACCAAAAGTACAGATATTACAGAATTACTCCAAATGATTTCAAGCGATTTAGATAAAAAGCAGACAGATACTCAAAAAGAAATTATTTCAAAAAGATTGGCTTGTCATAATGCAGTTAGAGCAGGGCAGAAGTTATCAGAAAATGAATCTAAAAAATTATTAATAGATCTAGAAAATACTGAAGTGCCTTGGGATCCTCATGGTAGACCTGCAGTAATTAAAATCAAATATGATTACCTATTAAAAGAATTCGGGAGATAAATCGATTTTTCTAGTATATAATATTACATGACTGTTTACTGACTAGTCGGTCGGTTATGAAAGATTTAACTAAAAATAAAATTTTAGACGTAGCTGAAAATCATTTTTCAAAAAATGGTTATTACAAAACTCCTCTTGATGAAATTGTAAAAAAAAGTAATATTTCTAAAGGAGGAATTTATTTTCATTTTCCTTCTAAGGAAGATCTGTTTTTATCAGTGATGGACAGATTGGCTAAGAAACTACTTAGTAAAATTGAAAAAGGGAATTTATCTATTGATAATCCCAATGAAAGATTAGTATCATCTCTAAAAAATTTATTAAATATTTTATCTTCTCAAAAAAAACTAGCAAAATTACTTATTACTCAAACAAACAATATAAGATCTTTTGAAAAAAAACGTAGTGAAATATTTAACAAATTCAGTAATGTTATAGAAAAAAACATAAATGAGTCTATAAAAATAAATGAGTATCCAAAAGTTAATTCAAATTTGGTATCAAAAATATGGATAGGAACGTTTAACGAAATAATATTTAATTGGATTTTTTCAAATGGGAAGCCTCCTAGAGATTATTTTGAAGAATTGAAAATCATTTTAATAACCTTGCCAAGTAAAAACTCAAGAGAATATAAAAATGAATAATCTAATTAAATTGATTTTAAAGAAAAACCCGACACGATTAATTGTTCATCCATATGAAAAAAAAATCATAGCCAGTTTCAATATAAAAAAAACAATATCTTTAGATAATTATAAAAACATTCAAGATTTCAATAAAAAAATTAACAAAGAAATTGGTACAGAAAATCTCCTAATAGGAGGTTTTTCGTTTGATTCAATAAATTATTTAAAAAATGAAGAATGGAATGATTTTCCAATTGCTGAATTTATCATACCCGAATATGCAGTAAAATTTGAAAAAAACAAACTTTACCATTATGGCAGTAATGATAATTTGAAGAATTATTTGTCGTCTGCTACAAAAAATAAAAATATAAAAGATTCTGTAAATACTCTTTCTGTAAAAGAAAAAAATCTAGAGGAATGGACGAATCTTGTAAAAAAAGCCAAGGAATCAATTAAAAATAGTTCTTTAGAAAAGATAGTTGTTGCGAACAGACAAAAAATACATTTGTCGAAGATAGATATAGGTAAGACTATACAAAATTTAATAATTAGTTATCCTAACTGCACAACTTTCATGTATAAAAATGGTGAATCAATTTTTTTTGGATCAACACCTGAAAAGATATTTGACTATAATGGTGAAGTTTTGAGAATACAAGCTTTAGCAAGTTCAATCCCTAATAATGGACAAAAAATTAGAGAAATTGAATCTTCTTTTAAAAATTCTACTTTAAGAAAAGAACATAATATTGTGGTAAATCATTTTATACAGAAGATAAAATCTATCTCTAAAAATAAGATAATTATTTCAGATCCTATGATTATAGAACTTGAAAATATTTATCATTTATTAACAAAATTACAGATTAAGATCAAGCATTTAAATCCTCTGAATATCTTAGAATCATTGCATCCTTCACCTGCACTTTCAGGATATCCAGTTGATGATGCAATAGAGTGGATCAGAAAATATGAAACATTTGATCGTGGATGGTATTCAGGTACGATTGGCTATATTGATAAGAACGAGTCTCATTTTTACGCAGCCCTAAGGTGCGCAAATTTCCTTTCTAATAAGCAAACAATCATGGCTTATGCAGGAAATGGAATAGTAGAAAATTCCAATGCTGATTTTGAAATCAAAGAATTAAAATCTAAATTTAAAGTCATAAAAAATTCTATAGGATTTAAAAATGTTACTGCATGATAAACATGTAAATGTATTTATAAAAAAAATTGTTAGTTATGGAATTAAAGATATAGTAATTAGTCCGGGATCACGTTCTACTCCATTAGTTTCTAACTTACTAAAAAATAAGAATTATTTTAATTTGAAAATGATCCTAGATGAAAGATCTGCCGCATTTTTTTCTCTTGGAGTCTCTAAAATAACAAAAACACCAACTATTATTATCTGTACTTCAGGTACCGCTCCTTTAAATTATTTACCTGCTGTAGCAGAAGCTTATCATAGTAGGGTACCACTTATAGTAATAACTGCAGATAGACCTATGATTTATCGAAACTCCGGTTCAAATCAAACATTAAATCAAACAAACATCTTCAATTCTAGTATTAAGTGGTTTTATGATATCCCTGTCAAAGATGATACTGAAAATTCGGTACATATAGAAAATATATTTGATAAAGCAATAATTCAAGCTATTTCAAATCCTTATGGTCCTGTTCACATAAATTGGCAATTTACGGAACCTTTAAGTGATGGAGAAAACGTAAAAATAGAAAAAACATTAAAGATCAAAAACTTGACTAAAGAATTTATTTTAGAAAACACCTCTAAAATAAATGAATTCTTGAATTTAGTATTAAACAAAAAAGGGATATTACTTGCTGGTCCTGAAATCGATAAACCCAATGAAATTATAAAATTAGCTAATTTTTTAAACTGGCCTATAATTGCAGATCCTCTTTCAAATGTTAGAAACTATAAGTTTTACGACAAAGCAACGATAATCGATACTGCAGATATTTTATCTCGATCATCAAAACTATTAAAAGAAAAAATAGAAACAGTAATACACGTAGGAGCACCTCCCGTATCAAAATTTATAATAAATAAATTAAGAAATATAGAAAATCATATATTCTTTGAAAAATCTATTGATGTATTACAAGAATTTTTCCCGATAACTTTACATATTCGGACAAATATTGAGCAATTTATTAAAGATGCCAAAAAGTCAGAATTATATAAACCAACAGAATTAGATGACAAATGGAGATTATCTTTACAGTATCTAAATTCCATAGCAAGAATAGAAATAAATAATTATTTTTTAAAAAATTTAAAGGAATTGGAGATAAAGAAAAATTTGATCAATATATTAACTGATAATAATATTTTAGTTGTTGGAAATTCTTTATCAGTCAGATTACTGGATATAATCCTCACAGATTCAAAGATAAATTATATTTATGGTAATAGAGGATTATCAGGTATCGATGGCAATATAGCAATAGCAAGTGGTATAAGTTCTGTAACTGACTTAAGAGTAGTTTTAGATATTGGAGATTTGGCGTTTTTACATGATTCAAATAGTATTTTGACTGCAAGAAATCATGCAAAAAATCTCACTATTTTAGTAAATAATAATTATGGGGGTCAAGTTTTTTCATTATTACCTCAAGCAAAGAATTTAGAAAATATATTTGATGAATGGTTTATAAGTGAACAAAAAAACATTTCTATAGAAAATTTAGCAAAAAGTTATGGATGTAAATATTATCTATCAAAAAACATAGAAGATTTCAAAAATATTTTTGATGATTCAAAAAATATAGAAGGAGTCAAAATTATAGAAGTTAAATATCCTAAACATCAGTATTCTAACCTTTCAAATATTTATATGAATTTAGTAAAAAAAATAGAGGATAAGATTTATGAATAATAAATTATTCTATAAAAAAGACGGAACTGGTATACCTTTGATACTTATTCACGGATTTACAGGAAGTCATGAATCATTTGAAACTTCCGTGAGATATCTAAGACAATATTTCAAAGTAATAACTATAGATATGATAGGCCATGGCAAATCCTTTGATAAAAATCCTAATAATTACACTTTTGAAAGATCTGTGCAATTAATTAAAGATATTTTAATTGAATTAAATATACAAAAAACAAATTTACTTGGTTATTCACTTGGAGGAAGATTAGCACTACATTTTGCAATCAATTCATCTATGTTAATCAATAAATTAATTTTATGTAGCACTTCTCCAGGAATTAAAGATAAATCTAAGAGAAGAGATAGGCAAAATTCAGATTCATATTTAGTAAATTTATTATTAGATCAAGGGATTGGAGGATTTGTTAATTATTGGGAGTCATTATCTATATGGGAGCCTGAGAAAAAACTATCTAATAAAATCAAAAAAAACATGAGGAAAATACGTCTAAATCAAAAACCTTTAGGGTTGATAAATAGTCTTAATTCTCAAGGTCAAGGAATACAAAAATTTATATTGAAAAATCTAACAAAAATACAAAATAAGACTTTGATATTTGCAGGGGAAAAAGATGAGAAATATATTAAAAATAGTTATGAAATACAAAAAAATATTAAAGATTCAAAAGTACAAATAGTTCCTAATTCAGGCCATAATTTAATACTTGAAAATCCAATATATATTGCAACAAAAACAAAAGATTTTATATTAAAGGAGTAATCATGAAAATCAAATGGAAATCTTTAGCTAATTTTGAGGATATTTTATATGAATATCATAAGGGAATAGCAAAAATAACTATAAACAGACCCGAAGTAAGGAATGCTTTCCGACCCAAAACTATTGCAGAATTGCAAAAAGCATTTACATCTTGTGCAGAGGATCCCAATATAGGAGTAGTTCTATTCAGAGGCGCAGGGAATAAAGCCTTTTGTTCTGGGGGGGATCAAAAAGTTAGAGGACATGGGGGGTATAATGATTCAGAAGGGAATCCTTCTCTAAATGTTTTGCCATTGCAGAGATTTATAAGATATATGCCAAAACCCGTAATAGCTCTTGTAGGAGGATACGCTATTGGTGGGGGACATGTATTACATGTTATTTGTGATTTAACAATTGCATCTAATAATGCAGTTTTTGGACAAACTGGACCGAGGGTAGGATCATTTGATGCAGGTTTTGGAGTATCAGAATTAACGCGTTTGGTAGGAGTAAAAAAGGCAAAAGAATTCTGGTTTTTGTGCGAACAATATAATGCTGAACAAGCGCTATCAATGGGTTTGATAAACAAAATAGTTGAATATAAAGATTTAGAAAATGAAGGTGTGGTATGGGCAAAAAAAATTCTTCAACATAGCCCTACAGCAATAAGGTTTTTAAAAAATAGTTTTATTGCAGAGTCAGATGGTCTAGCAGGTTTACAAAACCTTGCAGGAGACATAACGATGATGTATTACATGACGGAAGAAGCTAAGGAGGGTAGAAATGCCTTCCTAGAAAAAAGAAACCCTGAATTTAATAAGTTTCAAAGAACCCCTTTTCATGGATAAAAGTTCTAAAAGAGAAACATATATTCAAACGATACGCATAAAAACTTTACCTGCAGTTTTGGGGCCTATAATAATTGCAATTGCAATTGCAATTAATGCTAATCGATTTGAATTGTTAACTTCTGTTTTAGTCTTACTTATCGGAATTTGCTTGCAGATTTTAGTTAATTTGTTTAATGATTTAGGTGATTATGAAAAAGGAGTTGATAATGAAAAGCGTTTAGGTCCTGAAAGATCTCTGCAATCAGGCAAAATTTCAAAAAAAGAAATGAGAAAATTAATTGCATTTGTAATTCTAATAACTTTAATTTTAGGATTTATAGCATTTTTAAATTCAGGAATTACAGTTATATTTTTAGGAATTTCTTTAATCCTAATAGCTTATCTTTATACTTCAGGTCCTTTCCCTTATGGATATAAAGGGTTAGGAGAAATTATGGTAATCTTGATTTTCGGACCAGTAACAATATTAGGTGCGCTATTTTTATTTGACATTGAATATAATCTAATCATTTTATTAATATCAATAATTTGTGGTTTGTCGACCAGTACTATTATTTTAACAAATAATATTAGAGATTTAGAAAACGATTACAAACATAATAAAATAACTTTGGCAGTGAAATTAGGTGAAAAAAAATCACGTATTTTATATATTCTAACTATATCTTTAATTAGTCTTTTGTTATTAATCGCATCGATGGAAAACTTCAACAACATAATTCTTTCATTTTTTGTATGGATCACATTTCCTATTGGTGACTTTGGAATAAAAAGATTCTCTTTTAAAATAAATTTCTCTAGATTTGGAAGAGATTTAAATCATACACTTTACAGAACAGCTTTGAGTCATCTATTACTTTGCATTTCGTTAGCTATATCTATAACATATCCGAGTGTTATTATAGCTTCTTTCTTTCTAGTTATTATAAATTTATCTTACATTACTATAAATAAATTCAGACAATGGAAAAATTAGAAATATCAAAATACAAGATTCCCTTAGAAAGTGATTTTATAAACTCATCGCATTCCTATAAATATATAGATGCAATAATTGTAAGAAATAATAAAGGAATGGATATTAATTATTATGAAATCAGTCCTCTGGTTGGATTTAGTATCGAGACTATTGAAATGATTTATGATTATTTAAGTGACAGAAGAAACAAAAATATATTTGATTATCCCTCAATAAGTTATGGTCTTGAATCATTAAAGTTAAGTAAAAGAAAATTAATAAGTGCCAAAACTGCAATATCTATTCCTGTAACACCTAATTTATCGGAAAAAATTTCAGAATACTATTTAAAAGGATTTAGAAATTTCAAAATTAAAATTTCAAAAAGAAATTTAAAAATCGCTTCAGAAATAATCAATGATTTATCAAAAAAAAATAAAAAGATATTGTTTAGATTGGATTGCAATGGTGATTTCAACTTTAATGAGTCAGTGGTTCTATTGAAAAGATTTGAAAGCAAAAAAATAGAATTTATAGAAGATTTGCACAAAACAATTTCTGAAAAAAACTTATCAATTATCAAAAAATATGATTATAAAACTTGCATTGATCTTAACAAATCCAACATAAATATAACAAAGCAACTTATAAGAAAAAAACTAGTCGATTATATAGCTATAAAACCTAAGTTGATTGGTAAAGAAGATGAAATAATTGAATTTATAGAGTTAGCAAAAAAATATAAAACTAAAGTTTACATAAGCTCTGCTTTTGAAACTCCCATAGGGTTATACAAAAGCATTCTTTTATCAAAAAAGGTGGACAAAATATATAAAACACCTATTGTACACGGGTTAAGTACTTCGCTTTATCTAAATAAATCAATTACTAAAGCAATAGAATTAGATTCCGGAAAAATAAAGCTTCGTTATGGGTTTTTTTCAATCAATGATCTGAAACCATTCATGACTAAAGAGTGGATAGAAATACAAAATACAAAAATTATATAATTATGAATTCTTGGATTGAAAAAAATATTCAAATTGACAATGACCGTATTGCAATAAAAACATTTAATAAATCATATACTTTCAATGATTTACATAAAATAATTATTTCTTTTATTGATAATTTAAAAACAATAATTAAGCCTAACGAACCTGTAGGTTTTTTATCAGAAGATATTAGTGAATATGCCATTTTTATGAATGCTGTGCCCATGGCTAAAGGAATATTTGTCCCATTAAATCCATATACAACAAAAGATGAACTTTCAAAACGATTAACTCAAATAAACTGTAAAAAAATTATATTTACAAAAAAAATCAATTTGATTGATAAATTAAATAATAATGAGTTTGACCTTATTCAAATAAAGAAATCGAGTTATTCAAAAAATATTAAATCATTCTGGCCTAAAAAAAATGACATCCATAGTATTTTATTTACATCTGGAACTACAAGAATTCCGAAACCTGTTCAACTAAGTGTTAATAATATAGAGACAAATTGTTATATGTCTCAAAAAAATCTAAAAGTCAGCAATGAAGACATATGGTTACTTTGTATGCCACCATTTCATGCGGGAGGTTTATCAATAATATTTAGAAGCATGATATTAGGTACTTCTTTCTATGTAGAAAATAATTTCAATAGTGAAAAGGTTGTTGAACTTATTATCAATGGCAAAGTTTCCATTATTTCTCTTGTTCCAACAATGTTACTCAAAGTATTAGATAGAATCGAATTATCAAAGCAAATTATACCTGATAAATTTAAATTTATTTTATGCGGAGGAGCTGCAGTATCTGAACACTTAATATCTAGAGCTAAAAAATTAGGAATTAAAGTATTACCTACATATGGGATGACAGAAACGTGTTCTCAAATTGCAACAACTTCGCCAGAAGATCATGATAGACCTAAGGGATCTGTTGGAAAATCATTAAGTAATATTAATATAAAATTTGATAAAAACAATCAAATATTAGTAAGTGGGCCTACGGTGGCAAGGTATTTTGGAACAAAAAGAAGAAAAAAATGGTTAGAAACAGGTGATTTGGGTTATATCGATAAGTCAGGATATTTATATTTAATTGGTCGTTTTGATGAACAAATCATTTCTGGAGGTGAAAACATAAATCCAACTGAAATAGAAAGTGAAATAATTAAAATACCATATATAGATGAGGCAGTAATCTTTGGTATTAAAGATAATTATTGGGGTGAAAAAGTTGTACTTGCTATTTCTTCAAAGAAAAAAAATATTTCCCTGGAACACATAAACAAAAAATTAAAAAAATTAGATAGCTACAAATATCCTAAAAAACTAATTGTTTTTTCTGATCCTTTGCCAAAAAATAATATTGGAAAAATTGATAAAAATAAATTAAAAATAAAGATTGCCAAATGCAAGGTTTAAAAACTAAATCTACATTCAAAACATATCCCATAACTTGGTTATTAATATCCATCAATATATTTATGTTCATTCTAGAAACTATTTTTGGAGGCTCCAATACTAAAAGTACTCTTTGTTTACTAGGGGCCAATTGCGATATTTATATTTCTCAAGGTGAAATATGGCGATTCTTAACTGCAAATTTTATTCATATTGGTTTTATACATTTAATTTTGAATTTAGCAGGACTTTATATTTTCGGAACTATAACAGAAAAGGAATTTCTAAGATATAAATATATATTTATTTATCTTTTTGGAGGAATTTGTGCCAACTTATTTTCTTATTGGTCTGGATCTGGATTCTCTTCTGAACCAACCCTTATAAATTGTTTTGATGGGGGAATAGGATCAATTAGTGCAGGTGCAAGTGGTTCTATATTCAGTTTATTAGGTGCTTATGCTTCATATCTTATGGTAAATAAAAAAGTTCTAGGAAAACATGGAAAAGAATCTCTTCTATCTATTGGGATAATTGTATTCATAAATGTTGTTTATGGAGCTACTGCAGGAAACATAGATCATGTAGCACATATTTCAGGCCTAATCATTGGTTTTTTATTAGGCTGGATGTTATCACCTGTTCGTCAATTAATAGTTTTACCAGAATCTTTAAATAATGAATCAATTATAATATCTATCTCAACAAAACTACCTTTAAAATATATTATTGTAGTGCTTGTGCTATTGATTGTTTTGTTAAAAATGACCTATGATCAAAGAACAGATTATTTGGAAATTTTAATTAATATATGTAGGATTAACTAATGGTCTATGATCAAATAGAAGTAGCAAATACTATCATAAATAAAATGAATTCTTCAGGTTATAGTGTGACCAATACTAGAAGACGAATAATAGCTGAGATCTTACGTAATCAAAAAATATTTACTTCAGAAGAGTTAACTAAAGCTTTACCTAACTTAGGACGAGCGACGATTTACAGAACTTTAAAGATATTAAATGAAATTGGCTGTATTTGTAAATTAAATATATCAGAAGAAAACAATTTCTATACCATTTCATTATCAGATCATCATCACCATACAATATGTAAAAAATGTAATGAAATTAAAGAAATAAATTTAATCAGTGTTGAAAAATCAATAAGACAATTAGACAAAAAAATTGATGGAGATATTATTTCTCACAATTTAGATATATTCATAATTTGTACAAAATGTTCTTAAATTAGAAAAGGTTTTTACCATATTTCTCCATAAAAATCTTTGAAACATATAATAGTGAAATTGAAAATAATATAAATAAAATCAAAGTATAGTCAATATTGTTTACAGATAAACCGATAGAAGTTCCAGCCGCAGGAATGTGTTCTGTATCAGTAATACTCATCAATAAAATACATAGGGTAAAAGAGAGTCCTGAAAACAAATGAAAATCTCTATCATATATTGTGATAAATAAATCTTGACTAAAAGATAAAAACAAAAAATGTAAAAATAAAAAAGTGATTATAGCTATAACATTACCCCCAAATAAACTTCTAAATCTATTCTGAGTGTTTCCAGGATGTAGAAATACCAAAGCAACACTTGAACCAATAGCGGCATTTATTACATTATTTGAAAAAGCTTCTCCTAAGAGTATTATAAAAGTTATGGTTATACCCGCAAGTAAAGATTGTAAAAAATGATATCTCGTTATTGATAATTTTATTTTTAAATTAAATGACATTATATTAATATTTATGGTGGAGACGGGGAGGAGTTGAACCCCCCGTCCAAGAAATTTACTCTCTAAGCGTCTACAGGTTTAGTCGACAAATGATTTTCGTCAATAAAGGAGTCATCGACAAACCAACTATAATTGCTTAGCTAGAAACTTATTTGCAAGATTATACTAGCAATAATCTTACTCAGCTTAGGTATAACGTCGCCCCTTAATACCACCCTAAGCAAAGATATTAAGGAACGTCACTGACTTATATTAAGCAGCGAGAGCGTATTTTTGATCGCCAATCATAATTTTGCCATTTCATACGTGGTATGGCAACACGACCTGCAACCTAAAGATCAATTCCCTGTCGAACCCACTCGTCCCCATTCATATTATTAAGATTATCATATAAATTGATAAATTTTCAAAATTAAATGCACTCACAGGATTCTCATAAAAATGACATTATTAATTCTTTTGCCTTAATCTTCTAGCAATCTCTCGATTAGAATCTCTTTCCTTAATAGTAGCTCTTTTGTCATATTTCTTTTTTCCTCTTGCTAATGCAATTTCAACTTTGATTAAGTTTTTCTTTAAATATATTGAAAGAGGGATTATAGTTAAACCTTGTTGGTTTTTAGCTCCTCTTAATTTGTCTATTTGGTTTTTATGAAGCAATAGTTTTCTATCGCGTATTGGATCGTATTGTTCAGGTGATGAGTCGAATTTATATTCTGCAATGTGGCAACCTATTAGCCAAGCTTCTCCTTTATTGATTAAAATTCGTGATTCTGCGATTGATAAATTGCTATTACGAATAGATTTGATTTCAGGGCCTTGTAAAACTATCCCAGCTTCAAATTTATCAATAATTTCATAATTATAAAAAGCTTTTCTATTACTAGCGAATTTCATATCAGTCTGTCAACTCAAAATCTAACTGTTTGATAGCCGCCTCCACTTGTGTATCGTAAAATTCTCCTGATTTACTTGAAGTTTCAGGTAGTTCTATTTCAACATCTGGAGTTATTCCTATGTTATGTATAACTCTACCATTTGGTGTAAACCAGTGAGCATTAGTTAGAAGCATTCCACCACCATTCGATAGGTCTCTTACCAAACTTACACTACCCTTACCATACGTAGTTTCTCCTATTATCACGCTTCTACCATAATCTTGTAAAGCTCCTGCCATTACTTCAGAACCACTAGCAGAATTAGCATTTACCAAAGTAACTATCGGAATGTTTGAGAATTTTCCTACCTCACCATTTGTTTTCCATAAAGTTTTCTTACCTTTAGAATCAAGTTCAAAAGTTACAATCCCTTCATCTAAAAATAGACTGGTTGAATTAACAGCAGATACTAGTAATCCTCCAGGATTATTACGTAGATCTATAACTAATCCTTTAGATCCATCATTCACAATAGTGTCAGAAATTATTTCAGATAATTCTTTGGGAGTGTTTTCGGTATATTGATTTATTTTGATTTTAGTATATTCAGTGTCTTTTATTAGATCTTTCGTTACACTTGGTTGTTTAATTTTAGCTCTTATTATATCTATTTCAACTAAGTTTATTTGCCCTAATCTTTCTATAGTTAAAGAAACAGTACTCCCTTCAGGGCCTCTAATTAATTTTATGGCTGCAGTTAAAGACATACCAGCTATGCTTTCTCCATTTACTTTGATAATTTTATCTCCACCTTTAATTCCAGCCATTTGTGCAGGACCACCATCTATAGGAGCAACAATCATCACTCCTGAGTTATCTTTCGAGATATCAACAAAAGCCCCTATTCCTTGAAAAGAACCAAATAAGTCAGTACTTTTAATCGCCCATTCATCTGGTGGAATATATGTAGAATGTTTATCATCAAGAGTTTTGACGAGTGCTTTTATTGTTTCATTTGTGATTTTACCGTCATCTATTTTTGTTTGATCAAAATAAACATCATTAACAAAGCTATATGCTTCCCAAAGTGTCGATAGATTAGCAGGAACAGAATTAGGTCTAACTATATTTTCAAATACAATTTCTTTTGAATCTGATAATGAATTGCTACTAACTCTAATGCTTAAAAAGAACCCCAGTATAAAAAACAAAAGAGATAATACTACAGGAATAATGATATTTTTATTATTTATAATTAAATTTTTCATAATTAAAGGATTTTTTTATGGTTATCGTTTAATTATATTCGTATAGGGAAAAAATTAATTGATAAATTAAGTACACTTTGAGTGATAAATTTCACTTAATATATTTATATTATTTCTCCAGATTTTACAGTTAAAACAGGTTTCCACAATTTTCCTGATCGCTTGTTTCCATTTACATCTATTAATTCTGAATTTTTTGTATTTTGTTCAACAACTACAATATCAGCAACCGATCCAATAGATAAAGTTCCTATTTGATCTTCTAGACCAAGTATTTTTGCTGGAAAAAAAGTGGCTCTTTCAAATGCATCATTCTGATTCATCCCTGATGCAATTAATTTAGATATTGTATGTGGAACATCATGAATAGGAATAGTATTTGTGTGTCTAGAGTAATAATCAGTGGATATAGAATCTGGTAAAAATCCATCTCGAATAGCGGTTTCTGCTACTTCAAAGTTAAATGAATTCATGCCATGACCTATATCAAACTTAATCCCTTTTTCTTTTGCTTCCCACACAGAGTCTTCGACATGTTCTTTAGGTGCTAATCCACCAGGGCCGACGTGAAAACAGTATGTAACAACATCATTTGGTCTCAGTAACGCAAGTTGATCGCCTATTTCCCAGTCAAAAGGATCCCATCTCATTCCATATAATATTGGCTTTTTAGATTTTTCAGCCATTTCTAATACTTTAGACATAATATTTTGAGGTTTATGTATATAAGTACAAGTTTCAGATAAATTTGCAGATATACCCCAAATAAGTTTAGGATCATTTTTTATAGTTTCTACTGTTAGATTTATATCAATATCTTCAAAAGACTCAAACACAGGATGATTATATTCTTCACCATTAATAGCAGCACTTAATGCCATATATATATCTATTTCTGATTTTTGTATTATAGCTTTCTTATACTTATCCCAATTATTTGAACCAGCATCTCCTTGAGACATTGTCGTAGTGGTACCACGAGACAATAAAAATCTATCAGCTTTCATACCATATTTCCAATGTGATGGAGCAGGATGAGTATGGAGATCGATAAAACCAGGAAGAAGTGTTCCATTTGGGTAATTTAAAGTTTTTGCAGATTTAGTTTTTATGTCTGTATTAAATTCAACTATCTTTCCATTTTTAATTCCAATAGCCCCAGGAGTATCTAATTTGTTATATGAGCAAAATACTTTACCAGCTTTAATAATTAGATCATATGTATTCATTTTCATTAACTTCACAAATTTAATTTAATTTATATAGTTATCTAATCTTTTTGGATTATCACTATAATCTTTTCCAGATACTAAAACTATATCTATAAAAATATTATAATAGTTTAACAAAATAATATTATAGGAGACTAATGTGGTTGTAGAAGATGAAAAATCTCAAGAAACCTTAATACAAAATATTAATCCTCATCCATTGGATCCACTTAGTCTGGATGAAATCACTCAAACTAGTTTGATAGTTAAAAGTAAAGGTAATCTAGGAAAAGAGCTCCTATTTGAAACTATTATGCTAAGGGAACCATCAAAGAAAGAGGTACTGTCTTTTAATCCTGGAGATCCATTCTCAAGAAACGTGTTCGTTGTGGTTCTCAATTACATAGATGAGAAAGTCTATGAACTTGATATTGCTCTAGATTCAGAAGAAATAACCAGATGTGAACACATTCCAAATGTGCAGCCAGCTTTCATGTGTGGCGATCTAGATATGGATTTCAATGATTGGGAAAATAAGATTAAACATGATTCCAAACTTATTGAACCACTAAAAAAGCGTGGAATTATCAATCCTGATCTTTTAATGATAGACCCTTGGCCTATTTCAAATTTCGGTAATATAGAAGAAGAAGGGAAAAGGCTTGCTATTGGAAGATGTTGGGTACGAAGAGAGCCTGGAGATAACGCTTATGCTAGACCAATTGAAGGGCTTTCACTGATTTTGGATCTAAACAGAAATGAAATTGTGGAAGTACAAGATTTTGGTGTTGTATCGATACCACCAGAGGACGGTAATTATTCAACTAAATATCAAAAAGAAGTCAGGACTGATCTTAAGCCTATTGAAATTACCCAGCCTGAAGGACCAAGTTTTGTAGTTAAGGGAAACGAAGTAAAATGGCAGAAATGGAATCTTAGAATAGGCTTCACTAAAAGGGAAGGACTTGTTCTTCACACCATTGGATACGAAGATGGAGATAGTATAAGACCGATCATTTATAGGGCTGCGTTGTCTGAAATGGTAGTACCTTATGGTGACCCGACTAATGATCATTATAAGAAACAAGTTTTTGACGCAGGTGAGGTTGGAATAGGAAGATGTGCCAATTCTCTTGAACTGGGGTGTGACTGTCTAGGTGAAATACGTTATTTCGACGTAGCTTTATTTGACATGAGAGGTGAGGCAACTGAACTTAAAAACGCAATATGCATGCACGAGGAAGATTTTGGAATCCTCTGGAAACACACAGATACAAGGACCGGTGAGACTGAAACTAGAAGATCAAGAAGACTTGTAATATCTTTTATTGCAACAGTTGGAAATTATGAATATGGGTTTTATTGGTATTTCTATCAGGATGGGGGGATTGAGTATGAAGTAAAGCTAACAGGTATAATGAATTCTTCAGGTATTGCCCCAGGAGTTAAACCAAAGAATGGAACTCTTGTAGCTCCACAGGTTGTGGCTCATAACCATCAGCATCATTTCAACGTACGTTTAGATATGATGGTGGATGGATTAAAGAACTCAGTATATGAGGTAGATACAATTACTGATCCTATTAGTGATGAAAACATTCATGGAAATGCTTTTTCCACTAAACGAACCTTGATAGGAAAAGAAGAAGATGGAGTCAGAGTTATTGATCCTTTTGCTGCAAGATACTGGTCAGTAACCAATAATTCCAGCAAGAATTACTTAGGTGAGCCAGTAAGTTACAAAATAGCACCAGGAGAAAACGTTTTACCTTTCCATCATAAAGAGGCAGTGATAATGAAAAGAGCTGCATTTATGAATGGTCATATGTGGGTGACACCATTCAAAGAAAATGAAATGTATGCAGCAGGAGATTACCCACAACAGAATCCTGGCGGGGAAGGTTTACCTAAATGGATGTCAGCCAACAGAGACCTTAAGGATAAAGATATAGTTGTCTGGTATACTTTTGGACACAATCACATCCCTAGGCTGGAGGATTGGCCAGTTATGCCTGTTGCCTACACAGGATTTTCAATTAAACCATCTGGTTTCTTTGATAGAAATCCAGCACTTGATGTACCTCCTTCAACTCAAAAATGTTGTTCTAAAGATAGTCATTCTTGTAATTGTTAAAATACTTCGACCTATTAAACAATTTACTTCAGTAACCTTATATGGTAGCGTGAATGGATATATTCGGCTGAAGAAAAAAATTACATAAAAATATATAGATTTAGGAGCTTACAATGTTATCTACAAATCAAGAACAAATATTTAATGATTTTGGGTTTATTGTATTACGAAAAATATTTGACAAAAAAGAAATTTCTTTTATAAATTCCGAGTTTAATTCTGGTTTAAATATAGCAGAAAAAAGCATGAGTCGCGCCCACATTCGAAAACAACTAAATTGGAGTAATTTAAAACCAGAGTATCCCATTTTAAGCGGATTACTTGAAGATGATAGATTTACTTCGATTGCAAAACAAATATTGGGGGATGATTATATTGGTTCATATTCAAATTCAAATTCGTTTAGTAGTAAAGTTACAGAATGGCACCCAGATATAAGTATAAGAGATTACGACTGGAAAGGTATTAAGTTTGGTTTTTATCTGCAGACTACTACTAGTTCAACAGGCGCCTTAAGATTGATCCCTGGATCTCATAAATCTCCTTTCCATGAACAAATAGGGGATCTAAAATTTAAGGAAAATATAGTAGATGCAGATCATGAAGGGTTTACGGTTCCAGAAATTCCAGCTTTTTACGCAGAATCTGAACCCGGAGATGTCGTGTTATTTAATAACCATACTTGGCATGCAAGTTGGGGAGGCGGAGAAAATAGAAAACTCTGTAGCATAGGTTATTTTGCAAATCCGAAAAATAAATCTCAAGAAAATTCAGCAACTAAAATTTCACAAGAATTATCATCAATAGCTAAAAGATTCCCCCTAACCATAATTAGTGACAATTGGATTGATGGATGCAAAGATAATCCACAAAGAAAACGTTGGATAGAATCATTAACAAAATATGGTTTCATAAAAAAATAAATAGATTTTACATATTTGATTCAGCGGGCAATAATATTTGATTTATATTGTTTTTATGTTTTACCATACTTATATTTTACATAACTAGTATAGTGCGCAATACTATATGTATAAATAATACCACTTCCCTGTATATTGGCCATCACAAAAAAAACCGAAAATACATTATAAGCTTTATGGAGACCGATACTATTTAGTATTCGAAGAAAGTTGATAACGGCACTGCAATAATATTACAATAAAAAGATTATAAAAATTTATAGGTTTTAAAAAAAATTCAGTTATACGTAGATATAATCTCTTTCATTGATAATAGTCTCTGAAGCTTTTATCAATAAGTGTCTCAATTTATCTAATCCATCCCCTAGTTTTGCAGAAGTTTCTATTTGAGATATATAGCTTCGATCAAGTACTATTTCACCAGGAGTGAAATTTAAAATATCTATCTTATTTTTTATTAATATTTTAGGGACTTTACTAAGACCTAAATCATTTAAAATTTTATCAACAGTATTTATTTTTTCGATAAAATTCTCATTTGAATAATCAATTACATGCAACAAAATATCAGCGTTAATTGCTTCTTCTAAAGTTGATTTAAAAGATTCTACTAAAATAGTAGGTAATTTATTTATAAAACCAACCGTATCAGAAACGGTAGAAGAAATGTTCTCATTCAAAAAAAGTTTTCGCGTAGTTGTATCTAAAGTAGAAAAAAGCTGATCTTTAGACAAGATTTTGGTTTTAACCAAACTATTAAACAATAAGCTTTTCCCAGAATTAGTGTATCCAACCAATGAGAAATTAATTATGTTATTGTTCATTCTTTTTCTTCTTTGAGAAGTTCTATTTCTTTCAATTTTTTTTAGACTATTTTTTACACTTTTTATTTTTTCTCTTACTAATCTTCTATCAGTCTCAATTTGAGTTTCACCGGGGCCTCGAGTTCCTACACCTCCACCTAATCGTTCTAAATGACTCCATTGTCCTGCTAACCTTGGCATTAAATATTCTGATTGAGCAAGTTGTACCTGTAATTTACCTTCATGAGTTTGTGCTCGATCAGAAAATATATCAAGAATAAGAGCTGTCCTATCAATTACTTTAACTTCCAATATGTTTTCAAGTTCCTTTTGTGTATTAGGATTTAATTCATCGTCAAATATACAAACATTTATTCTTAATTTTTTTATATGATGTTTAATTTCTAATAATTTACCTGAACCAACATAGGTTCTTACAGGTTTATTTAGCATTTGATAGAATTTCTTGATTGGTATTGTACCCGCAGAAGTAGCCAAGTTTTCGAGTTCAGATAATGATTCTTTAGTGTTTTTTAAAGAGCTTGCTTTTCTTATTTGTGATGAAATCAATAAAGCTCTTTCTCTTTTTGATTCTGTCTTATATGTATTCAAATTATTTTAATGTAAATTGCGATAACCTCTTTAGCCCCTCATCTATTTGTTCATCAGGTATTGTTAATGATAACCTAATATAACCTTCACCTGCTGTACCATATCCACTGCCTGGGGTAACAACAACATTTACTTCTTCTAGTAATTTTTCTGTAAACGATGCTGATGTATAACCATTGGGAATTCTTGTCCAAATATAAAGTGTAGCCTTAGGGGCGTTAGCATCTAAGCCAATTTCTTTTAATGTTGTAACGACTTTATCTCTTCTTTTTTTATATATTTCATTATTTGCGTTTATCCAATCC
Organism: Dehalococcoidia bacterium; assembly: GCA_029940375.1. Lineage (GTDB taxonomy): Bacteria > Chloroflexota > Dehalococcoidia > Lucifugimonadales > Lucifugimonadaceae > TMED-70. The sequence continues at coordinate 439,698 of JAPYUX010000001.1, forward strand.
TTTGATAAAGACAATGCTTCTATACCCATTTCTTGTATGGCTTGAGAAAGCCCTGAATCAATATTGGACTTAACCCTCATCAAAGCATTGATTAGATCAGGGTTCCCAACTGCAGTGCCTACTCTCCAGCCTGTCATATTTGCTGTTTTAGACAATGAATGGAATTCAATTGATATATCTTTAGCTTCCGGGATTTGTAATAAACTTGGAGCAACATAGTCGTCATAAGTCACTTCTGTATAACAAGCATCATGCATTAAAGCAATATCAAATTCTTTGCAAAATTCTACCGCTTCATTGAAAAAATCTAAATGAGCAATCGCTCCTGTTGGATTATTAGGATAATTGATCCATAACATTTTAGCTTCTTTAGCTAACTTAGTATCTATAGAAGTGAAATCAATTAAAAAGTTGTTCTTTTCTAATAGATCAACATATACAGTTTCTCCTCCAGCAAACATTGTTCCTATTTCGTAAACTGGATAAGCAGGATTCGGAACTAGTGCTTTATCACCTGGATCAATAAAACATAGAGGAGCATGTGCTATTCCTTCTTTTGCACCAATCAAATTGATAATTTCGTTGTTATAATCAAGATCTACGCCAAATCTACTTTTATAAAAATCAGCTACAGCCTTCCTAAATTCAGGCAAGCCTTCAGATTCTGGATATCTGTGGTGCGCAGGGACATCTGATGCTTTCTTTAATCTATCTAAAACTTTCTTTGGTGTTGGGATATCTGGATCACCTATACCAAAAGAAATAACGTCTATACCCTGTTCTTTCTTTTTAGCAATGGCTTTTGAAATACCCACAAAGAGGTAAGGTGGTAAATCTTGTACTCTTTTAGCTAATTTCATATTTTACTCCTAATTTAATCTGGCCAAACTCCTTGAAAAACTTCTACAGATGGACCTTCAAGGATAGCCATTTCATTTTCATCCCAAGAAATATTCAGATTCCCCCCATCTAGAATGACTTCTACTCTATCATCAACTAATCCATTATATCTACAAGCACTAGCTGAGGCAGTACTCCCAGTTCCAGAAGATAAAGTCTCACCAGCACCTCTTTCAAAAATTCTTGCTCTAATTTTAGATCTTGAAATGATATTTACTATCTCAAAATTAATTCTATTTGGAAAAAATTCGTGTTTTTCAACAATTTTTCCAACTTCAACTAATGGGAATTCGTCTGTGTTACTTTCCATAATACAAACTGCATGAGGATTTCCAATTGATAAACAAGTAATAACAAGATTATGACCGAGTATTTCCATATCAAATTTAGGGCTATCGGAATCATTTATATCAGGAACTGAAATCGGAATCTTACTAGCTATAAAATTAGGGACTCCCATTTCAACCTTTGAGGACACAACTTTTCCATTTTCCAAACTTGGATATACTGTTTTTATTCCATCACCTGTTTCTATTTTTATGAGATTATTTTTTGGTATAAAAATTTTTTTATCAATTACAAACTTTGTAAATAATCTAATTCCGTTACCACTTATTTCAGCTTCTGATCCATCTGGATTATATATTCTCATCCTTATATCAGCTGTGTTACTATCAAATACAACTACAATTCCATCAGAGCCTACTCCAAAAGCAGGTGTGCTCATATCTATAGATAGTTTATTCCAATCATAATTTTCTCCTCTACCATCAATAGCAATATAATCATTTCCTGCACCTTGTAATTTCATAAAAGGTAACATCAAGTCTCCTTAATTTTTTAACCACTCTGATATTATAATATCTGCTTCATGGAATGAGTTTTCAAAATTTATCCATTTAATTCTTTTATCTGATTTCTTAAACCAATTATCCTGATGCCTCATAAGTTTTCTTGTTGAAATGTAAATTTTTTCTTCAAGTTCATCTTCATCAACTTTTTTATTAATAAAATCTAAAATCTCTCTATATCCTATGGAAAGCATCGCTGGTGAATCGGGCTTAATACCTTGATTCATATTATTTTTTACTTCTTCAACCCAGCTTGACTTGAGCATTCGTTTTATTCTTTTTTTTAGAAGTCTATCATTATTTTTACGATCTATTTTTATTCCTAAAATAAGACAATCTAAGTTGTGATCTTTTATTTTTCTATCACTATTTCCTTCGAATCCTGCTTCTAATCTCTCAATAATTCTGATTAATCTTCTAGGGTTTTCTAAATCTTGATTTTCATTTAATTTATAAATTTTTGAGTATGATTGAATGACTTTTTTAATTCCTTGATCACGAATTTGTTTTTCTATTTTAAATCTTAATTTTTCATTAGGTTTTATTAAAGGAGGATCCCAACCTTCTAATATGCCCCACATATATTGACCGGTTCCTCCCACAAGTAAAGGAATTGTATTTGATTCATTAAGTTGATGAATTATTTTTCTAGATTTTTCCAAAAACCAACGCAGGTTACTCCTTTTATTGTGATCTAGTACATCTATCATAAAATGCTTTACTCTTTCCTGATCTTCAATAGATGGTTTAGCAGTTCCAATATTAAATCCTTTATATAAAAGTTTAGAGTCACAATTTACTATTGAAAGTTGAAATTTAGATGCAATTCTTATAGCAAGATCTGATTTCCCAGACGCAGTTGGTCCGACTATAGAAATAATTTTATTTTTTTTCTTAATTTCTATTTAATTCCAACGTTTCTTCAAATAGTGTGCTGCCATTTTTGGTTTACGATCTCTAGTAAAAGCTCCTTTTTGATTTAGTCCACTTATTCTTTTAAGAGAGTGAGTAGTCCTAAAATCAGCAAATACCCAGGCGTGTAGACCTATTAAGAAATCTTTTTGTTCTGCTAAATCTAAATATCTCTTCCAAAATTCTAATTGATATTCTTCAGTATAAAGTTCTTGTGATACAGAATGTGATCCAGTCATTCCCTCCGCACCAAATTCTGAAATGATTATAGGTTTTTTAGTTTTTCCGTAAATATAATCTAATTCTATTGATAATTTTTGAACTGCTTCATCAAGCATTACTCCGCCAAAATACCATCCGTAGTATCTATTAAGCATGATTACATCGACATTATCTAACCATTCTATCGGGGTACCGTGTACTGCCGCAAAAGTTACGGGTCTAGTATTATCAAGTTTTTTTGCATCAGTTAAAAGTGTATTCATAAATTTTGTAGCATTTGGGTCAACAGGCTCACTTAAAAAATTGAAGATATTGTCTGAAGTCTCTTGCGGTTGCATTCTTTGCATTCTATTTAATAAGTCAGGCGGAAAAGGTTCATTAGCTATACTCCACATAATTACAGATGGATGATTTCTATCACGATTTATTAATTCGGATATTTGTTTCCTACAAATATCTAATCTAGTCTCTATATCTTTCTCTTTCCCATCAAAGAATAATCCGACAGCAGGAATCTCATCTACAACTAGAAATCCATGTTTATCTGCCAAAAAAAGATCTTCTTCTGAATAGGGATAATGAGCAGTTCTATATGAATTTGCTCCTATCCATTTGAGCAAATTATGATCTTTAATAGTTTGTGGTAAGTTTTGACCTCTACCAGTAATAAATGAGTCTTCATGTCTTCCAAAACCTTTCAATTCTATAGGTTCCCCGTTTAACAAGATTTGGTGTCCTTTTATTTCAATAGACCTAACTCCTATTTCCAATTGATATGAATCGACAATTTTTCCATTTTTTGTAATAAAAACCGTCAGTTGATATAAAAATGGATCACTACAAGACCATAATTTTGGATTATTGATTTTTAATGTAATGTTATTCTGTTCTTTTAAAGATATTGAACTACTTTTTATTGAATCTCCATCAGATGAAATTAACGCGTAACAATTTGTCTCATCATTATTGCTTTTTACAATAATTTCAACCAATCCAATATCATTAACTATAGAGGTGGTTACAATAACGTCAGTTAAATGAAATTCTGGTAAATGATATAAATATACACTTCGATCTATACCGGCATATGGGAAAAAGTCATAATTTGTTCTGGGTATGTTCTCCATAAATATACTTAGACTACCTCCTTCAACATTTCCAGGTGGCACTCTGTCAGGTTTTAATTCATTTTCAACTCGAACTACTAATTTATTTGACTTATCATCATTGACAAAATTGTCCAATTGAAACTCGAATGGCAAGTGTCCTCCTTCATGAGTTCCAATTAAATTACCATTAATCCAAACAGTAGCTTTATAAGTAACTGATGAAAATCTTAATCCTGAATTATTTGATATCCAAGATGTAGGAACAAAAAAATCACATTCATACCAACCAACACCTATATAATCTGTTGTATCCGGGTATAGTTCATTCCAACTAGAAGGGACTACTATAGGCCTAGAATTATTTATTCCATTGTGCCAATTGCCTTTCAAACCAATATTTTCAGGATCTAATTTGAATTTCCAGATACCATCTAATATATTTATGTCTCTATAATTATTTTGTTGAGGATACAACATAATCAAAACTCCTTAAAAATTAAATAAAATATGATTTATTATATTATTTTTGTGAATATTATGTTTATAGTCTTGATAAGACTTAGAAATTTATGAGTTGTTAATGATTTTTGAAAAGGTGATTGGATCAAGACATGCACTTCCAATAAGCAAACCATTGATTTTTTCTTCATTTTGAAAATCTAAATGGTTTTCTTCATTTACACTCCCACCATATAATATAGGAACATCGATCCCTCCAGATATTTCTTTTACTGTTTCATGAATTAAACTAATCACCTCCGATGCTTGTTCCGGCGATGCAGAAAGTCCTGTTCCTATAGCCCAAATTGGTTCATATGCAACTAGAAGATTTTCCCACTTACTATCTTCAAATAAAGAATCTCTTAATTGTTTATTAATATGTTTTTCAATAGCTTTAAATCCTTTATTCCGAACTTCTTGATTTTCACCAATACAAAATATGGGAGTCATATTGTTTTTCCACAGCATTTGAAGTTTTTCAGAAATTGTTTTGTTATTTTCAAAAAAAGTTTGTCTTCTTTCAGAATGTCCGACAATTGCGAATTCACAAATATCTTTTACTTGGGAAGCAGAAATAGAACCTGTTCCCTGCCCTTGTTCTCTATGATCTATATCCTGGATTCCTAATTTCATACCTTGGATTTCATTAGCAAAATAAAAAAGAGATATGCTTGAAGGACAAATGACTATTTTATTATTAAAATTTTGAATATTTTCTTTTAACAAATTTAAATAGATTTTACTCTCTACTATAGATTTGTTCATTTTCAAATTTGCAATTATATAAAAATCTTTCATGTTTTCAACACCTCTATTCCTTCCAAAAATTTACCTTCTAATAAACTTAAAAAAGCTCCTCCACCTGTTGATATATGAGTAAAGTTCTTATTAGAATTAAAATAATTAATAGCAGCGATTGTCGATCCTCCTCCAGCAACTTTGATTTTTGATTTAGATTGATTTATTGACATAATCAATGTTTTAGTACCTAATTGAAAATTCTTATTTTCGAAAACTCCAGGCGGACCATTCCAGATAATCTTATCTGAAATCAAAATTTTTTCAGCTATTTCCAACATTGAATTAGGCCCTATATCATAAATGTTATCTTGTTCTGTTATTTGGCTACAATGTAATAAAGTGGGTTCAGAATTCAGATTATTAGAACACACTAATTGTTCTGGGATATAAATTTTATTGTTAATTTTCAAAATTTTTTCAGCTATTCTAACTTCATCCTTATAGCTTGATATGTTTTTAGATACAATTTTCCCTGAGGCAATAAGGAATGGTCTAATCATACTTCCAGTGATTACTATTTCATTAAATGATTTTGATAAATTTTCTATTATTGGAATTTTATCGCTTATTTTAGCTCCACCAAGAATTGCGACTGAACTATTAGATGAATATCTTAAACATTCAGTAATATCATTTATTTCCTTTTCTAATAAAATTCCTCCATAAGATGGTAATACTTTAGCTATCCCTGTAATAGAGGCGTGATTTCTGTGTATCGTTCCAAAACCGTCATTTATAAAAACTTCAGAAAAACTTGATAAAAATTCAATAAATTTTCCAGTCGATTCTTCTTCACCTTTATTGAATCTTAAATTATCAAGTAAATAGATATCTCCAGGGGTGGCTTTTGAAAGGATTTTGATTATATTATTTTGTTCTTCAAAAGGAATGAAATTTATTATTTTATTCATTAATTCTTCGATCTTTTTATATATCTTTGAGAATGATAAATCTTTGACAAATTTACCTTTTGGTCTACCAATATGAGAGATTATTATAATTATTGCATTTTGACTTTGAAGATAATTGATCGTAGGAATACTTTCAATAATTCGTGTATCATCTAATATTTCTCCACTATCCGAAAGAGGAATGTTTAAATCCAATCGCAATAAACATTTTTTTGTATCAAAATTATTCCCTTTTATACTATTGATTTTAATCATAGTTAGATGGATTTTATTTTTTCGTATATAAAATTGATCAATTCATCTGTAAATTTTAATGAATGCATCATTTCAACACTTTGAAGCCGAAATTCATTAGACTTTTCTTGAGCCAGATTAAATGTATCCAATTCTTTACATATTGCCTTAATTGATTCTATTTTTTTTGGATCTATAATCCGATCCAAATATATCTCTCCCAACATACGTTTATGCGTAGCGTTCCCTCTTTCAAAACAATAAATCACGGACAATGGTTTATTTTTTGAGAGTAATGAACCTAACTTAGGAGAATCTACTATCTCTTGTTGATCTAAAAGTAATATTTCTTGACTAATTTTTTCAGAAAGAATTATTAAATTACTAATTTCTCTTAATTTATTTAAGTCTTCATCAATATAGTTAGAGAGAACTCCAGAGGAAACTATAGAACAACTTAACAATGCTCCATATTTGGAAATAAGAACAGAAAAATAATCCTTTTCTGAAGTTATTGGTGATTCTTGTAATGTTAGTTCTTTATTTTCCGCTTCACAAATTTCAATAATTGCATTATCAAAATTTGTCAATAAAGATAAAAATTTATTATAGTCTCCAGATTTTTTACCAAGTTCTAGTAAATGAATTCTTGATAATGCTTGAAATCCATCACCTACATTAATTGCTTGTGCAGGTCCATACTTCCACCATAAGGATTCTTTAGAAAATCTTTCTGTGTTTCCATTTCTAACATCTTCATGAACGTTAAAAGAAGCATTTAGTAATTCTACAGATGCCGCAATATTGAGTGAAAGGTTCTCATTAACTTTTAGAAAATTTGAAATACTTTTAGTAATCTCGCCCAAAGGATAATCATAAGGAATATGTTCAGAATCTAAACCAAAGTGGTATTTCATCATAGTATATAATCCCAAATCATTTTTATTTAAGATATTCTTTATTTTTTCTCTAATTTGAGTCATTATGCTATTTATTTATAATCTTAAAAATATCATCTTTAGAAATTGGGCCTTCTCTTAATACAGTTAATTCTTCATTATTATCAATCTTTATAACCGTAGATGAAAGTTCTTCAGCTCCACATTTTATATCAATTATTCTTTCTACATCATTTTGAAATAACGTTTTTATAACATTTACATCTTTAGAAGGAGGTGATCCACTTATATTAGCTGAAGTTCCTGTCAATGGTTTATTTAATTTCTTTATAAGTTCAAGAGTAAACATGTGATCTGGAACACGAACTCCTATGAATCCTGAATCATTATGTAAAATTTTTGGAAGAGTCCCTGTTAATGGCAAAACTATTGTCAAAGGTCCAGGCCAAAAATTATTAGAGACCTTAAGTAAAAGTTCGTTATGGATATTACAAAATTTTTCAATATTTTTCAAAGAAGATATCAATAAAGGAATTGGTTTATCAGCATCTCTATTTTTAATCGAGAATAACTTACTAATGGCATATTCGCTATCAGCGATTACAGACAGAGCAAAGTATGTATCAGTTGGGATGATACATACCTTTTCATTTAATAAATCAGAAATTGTCTCATTTATTAATATATTTTTTATATTTTTATTTTTTTTAGTCTTCAAATTAAATCAAAAATCAATATTATTATTTTATATACATTTAATATGTTCTGGAAAGATATTGAAACAAGACACAATAATTATTTTGGATTACGGTTCACAATACACAAGATTAATATCAAGAAGATTGCGAGAAATGAACGTCTTTTGTGATCTGGTTTCTCCTGATATAGATAAAGCCTTTTTTGATAATAGAAATATAAAAGGGTTTATTTTGTCGGGGGGTCCTAATAGTGTTTTTGATGATGAAGCTCCAAAAATACCTGAATGGATTTTAGATACAAAATTACCTATACTTGGCATATGCTATGGAATGCAGCTAATAGCGGAAAGGTTTTATGGTTCAGTGGAAAAAAGCGATAAACGTGAATATGGGAATGCCGAATTGATAATTTTGAATGAAAACCCTCTCTTTTCTAATGTTCCCAAAAATAACAACGTCTGGATGAGTCATGGAGACAAGATTATTGAACTTCCTAAAAAGTTCAATTTAATAGCTAACACCTCTAATTCATTTTGCGCAGCATTTAATTATGAAAACATTTGGGGAGTGCAATTTCATCCTGAAGTAGATAATACCGATTATGGAGTAAATATTTTAAGCAATTTTTCAAGCAAAATTTGCAATGTAAACAACAATTGGAATGCTAAAAATTTTATAAATAATACAATTGCAAACATAAAAGACACTGTTGAAAAATCAAATGTAATTTGTGGTATTTCTGGAGGAGTAGATTCAAGTATTGCTGCAACTTTAATTCACATGGCGATTGGCAATCAATTAACTTCAATCTTTGTAGACAATGGACTGCTCAGAAAAAACGAACCAGAAAATGTGATGAGCTTTCTTAAAAAGGATCTAGGATTAAATGTCATAAAAATTGATGCGAAAAAAAGGTTTTTAAAAAAATTAAAAGGAATAACCGATCCTGAACAAAAACGAAAAATTATCGGGAAAGAATTTATAAAAGTTTTTGAACTTGAGGCCAGAAAACTTAGAGATGTTACCCATCTCGCACAAGGGACACTATATTCTGATGTTGTTGAATCAGCTGTAACAAAAAGTGGTCACACGAGCGTTATAAAAAGTCATCATAATGTTGGAGGTTTGCCAGAAAAAATGAATCTAAAACTTTTAGAGCCATTAAGAATGTTATTTAAAGACGAAGTAAGGAAAATAGGAAAAGAGTTAAAAATAAATAACCAAATATTAGACAGGCACCCTTTTCCAGGTCCAGGATTAGCAATAAGGATTATGGGAGAGGTGACAGAAGAGAAATTGACAATTCTCAGAGATGCAGATGAAATATTTATATATGAGATAAAAAAAGCAAACTTATATAATAAAATTTGGCAAGCTTTCGCTGTTCTAACAAACATTCAAAGTGTAGGAGTAATGGGAGATAATAGGACTTACGAAAATTGTATAGCTTTACGTGCAGTAAATTCAAATGATGCGATGACGGCCGATTGGGCTAACATTTCAAAGGATACACTATCAATTATTTCTTCAAGGATTATTAATGAAGTTAATGGAGTAAACAGAATTGTATATGACATAACTTCTAAACCTCCAAGTACAATCGAGTGGGAATAAAATGAAAGTCGTAGTAGTAGGTTCAGGAGGCAGAGAACATTCTATAATATGGAAATTAAGTCAGGATAATAATGTAAAGAAAATATTTTGTATCGGAGAAAATTATGCGATATCTCGATTGTGCAAAACAATAAAACCTACTAATGAAGATACCGATCACTTAGTTGAACAAATTATTAGCTTAAATCCTGATCTTGTTGTTATTGGTCCAGAGGCACCATTAAGCCAAGGGATTGTTGATAAATTAGAAAACAAAAACATAAAAACATTTGGACCTACAAAAAATGCTTCAAAAATAGAATCTTCTAAAATATTTTCAAAAAAACTTATGATTGACAATAACATCCCTACATCGAATGCTATAAGTTTTGAAAATTATGTTGAAGCTGTTCAATATGCAAATAACAAAGGATATGAAAACATAGTGATAAAAGCAGATGGACTTGCTGCAGGAAAAGGAGTTTTTATACCAGAAACTAAAAGTGACATGGAAACTGTTTTAAAAGATTTGTTAATAAATAAAACATTAGGAAAATCAGGAGAGTCTTTATTAATTGAGGATAAAATTTTTGGACCCGAGGTGAGTGTTTTTTGTTTCACCGATGGAGTTAATTATTCAGACCTTATAGCGATTTGTGATTACAAAAGAGTTTTTGACAATAATTTAGGTCCTAACACTGGAGGCATGGGTTGTTATTCCCCTCCTGAGTTTTGGAATAAAAACCTAGAAGAAAAAATAAAAAAAAATATAATAGAACCAACATTATTGGCTATGCAAAATAATGGTACCCCTTTTAAAGGAATTTTATATACAGGGATTATGATTACACAAAATGGACCTAAGGTAATCGAGTATAATTGTCGATTTGGTGATCCTGAGTGTGAGTTAATGATGCCTATGTTGAATAATAATATCTCGGATATATTCAATGAAATAGCAAATGGTAATCTCACATCTCAAGTTTCTTGGAAACAGAAATCTTCAGTTTGCGTTGTAATTTGTTCAGGTGGATATCCAGAAAAATATATAACAGAATATAAAATATCAGGAATAGACAAATTATCAGAAAGAGTAATTTGTTTCCATTCAGGAACCAAAGAATTAAATAAAAAACTGGTTTCTAATGGTGGAAGAGTTCTGGTTCTATCTTGTTTAGACACTTCAATTAAAAAAGCAAGAGAGAATATTTATACAGAAATTGATAAAATTAAATTTTCAAATTCATTTTATAGAAAAGACATTGCATTAAGGGCCATGGAATAATGGAGAGAGAAAATATAAGTTTGATTATTGATTTTGATGATACTTTGGTTGATGTAAATGCAGCAAAAGTAATACTTGAAAATTATGAAAAAGGATTCTATTCAGAAAAATCAAATTTATATAAAAAAAAACAAATCAATTTTAGAGAATATCAAGAAAAATCATTTATGAAAGTTCTAGAAAAAAATTCTATTGAATCTTTACAGTTATATTCCAAAGAGAATGTAAAAATTAGAAATGGTTTTGATCGATTGATAAAATATACGTGTTTAAATAATATCAATGTAACGATTTTAAGTTCTGGATTGAAATTGTATATAGAACCAGTAATTAAAGATTATATGAACAAAATCAATTTAATCGCAACTGACATTTTTATAGAAAACAATATAATTAAATTTTCATATAACGATGCTTTTGACAAAGATTGTTCCCCTAAATGGGGTATATGTAAGTGTAAAATAGTAGAGTCAATGAAGAAAACTAATTACTTAATATATGTTGGCGATGGGGTGACAACCGATTTCAGTGCGTCATCAAAATGTGACACAATCTATGCATTAGAGCCGATGTATTCAAAATGTTTAAGTGAAAATATAGAAGTGCAGAAATTTATTAGTTTTGATAATTTAATAAAAGGCATCATGAAATTGAAGGGACAATAAGATTGATACCAAGATATAGTAGAAAAAAAATATCCCAAATTTGGTCCGAAGAGAAAACCTTCGATTATTGGTTAAAAGTAGAATTAGCAACATGTGAAGCTTGGAACGAATTGGGAGTAATCCCTAAAGATGATTTAGATAAAATCAAAAAAATAAAATTCAATCAAAAAATATACAATAAATATTTTGATGAGACCAAACACGACATCGTCTCATTTTTAAAAGCCATTTCTCAAAGTTTAGGAGATGAATCAAGATGGATTCATCACGGGTTAACATCAAATGACGTGAAAGATACTGGACTTAGTCTTCAATTAAGAGATTCAATTGATCATATAGATTTACAAATATCAAACCTAATGGAATCTCTAAAAATAAGAGCTATTGAAGCAATTGATACGCCCTGTATGGGAAGATCACATGGTATGCATGCTGAGCCAATGAGTTTCGGTTCAAAATTAGCTATTTTTTGGGAAGAACTAAAAAGACATAAAGACCGTTTGAAAGAAACTAAAAAAAGAGTTTCAATTTGTATGATTTCAGGACCAGTAGGTTCGTATGCAACAGTTTCCCCTACTTTAGAAAAAATTGTATCTCAAAAACTAAAATTAGATCCAGCTAATGTAACTAATCAAATAATACAAAGAGATATACATGCAGAATACTGCCAGAATTTAGCTCTTCTAGGCAGTACTTTAGAAAAAATCTCTATTGAGATTAGACATCTCCAAAGAAGCGAAGTAAATGAAGTAAGAGAACCATTTGGAACAAAAGGGTTTGTGACTAAAGGTTCTTCTTCAATGCCACATAAAAGAAACCCTGAACTTTCAGAAAGAATTTCTGGAATTGCAAGAATCATAAGATCAAACAGCTTAGCTGCTTTAGAAAACATTCCTCTTTGGCACGAAAGAGATATATCTCATTCTTCCGCAGAAAGAATAATTTTACCAGACTCATCAATTGCAACAGATTATATACTTTTCCTAAGTAATGAAATAATTTCAGGGATGACAATAGATAAAGATAGCATGTTAGAAAATTTAAATAAATCACAAGGGTTAATTTTTTCACCTAGAGTCATGTTAAAACTTATTGAATCGGGAATGAATAGAAACGATGCTTATGATTTGGTTCAGAATTTATCTATGAGGACTTTCGAATCAAAAGAAAACTTTAAACAAATATGTACTAATAATGAAATAATAAAATCAAAAATCAGGAATAAAGATCTTGATGAAATCTTTGATTATAATTATTACTTAAGATTTACTAAAGAACAATTCAATTCTATCGGATGGAAAACTTAGTATGTATATTGATCCTGTCCTAACAACCAATTTTGACAGAAAATTACATTCAGGAAAAGTACGAGATATATATGATCTTGATGATGATAAACTTCTGATGATTTCTACAGATAGAATATCAGCTTTCGATGTAATAATGTCGGAAGCAGTTCCAGGAAAAGGTATTATCCTTAACAATCTTAGTAAATTTTGGTTTGATTTTTTTGACAAAACTGACAATCATTTTATAAGTAGTGGGATTGATTATGACTTTTCACAAAATAGTCAGTTTCAGTTTATAGATATTAAATACCTAAATAGATCTTGTATAGTGAAAAAGGCACAAAGGATAGATATGGAATGTGTTGTTAGGGGGTATATAACTGGAAGTGCTTGGGAAGAATACAAACTAACGGGAAAAATCAATTCAAGAAATATTCAGTCAAATTTAAGAGAAGGAGAAAAATTTTCTAAACCTATTTTCACTCCTTCTACAAAAGCAATTGAAGGTCATGATCAACCATTATCTCAATCTGAAGGAGAAAATTTGATTGGTAAAGAGCTTTATACAACACTTGAAAATATATCAATTGGTCTTTTTAGTCAAGCTTATACTCATTGTTTAACAAAAGGGATCATATTGGCTGATACAAAATTCGAATTTGGCTACATTGATGGGAAAATCAATTTGATAGATGAAGTATTAACCCCTGATTCAAGTAGATTCTGGAAAAAAGAAAATCATACAGTTGGTAAATCTCCTGAACCTTTTGATAAACAATTCCTAAGAAATTGGCTAAACAGTCAAGAATGGGATAAATCTCCTCCTCCTCCAAAAGTTCCAGATGAAATTCTGAAAAATACCTTAAAGAGGTACATAAATATATATGAAATACTTACTGAAGATAAAATAAAATTATAAAATTATATTAAAAAAGACGAGGATATAAACAATAGCAACACAGAATAGACCTACGCATAGAAAAGGGATGAGTAAATCCCGCATAACTTTAGAGCGAAGAGAAAAAAATAAAGAAAAAAAGAGAAGGAAAAGATTTTTCATTTATTTTTTTGGAGGCATTTTGGCTTTAATTTTCATTATTGGCCTAACAATAACTCCTGCTCTAGGTGGGCAAAGTAATAATACAAAAATTAAAGGGAAAGGAGTAAATCTAGAGGGACCAGTAATTGCTGACTCAGAAGATCCTAGAAAGGAAGTAGGAATTGGAGAACCTCATCCAGGCTACACATTATCACCTCCTACTTCAGGACCTTTTTGGTACGACATTGACAGACCAGTACCAGGAGTGGGAGTTACTTCTCCAGCACCATGGGGAGAATATGACACACAATTACCAAATGAAATCCTTGTTGCTAATTTATTACATGGTGGTATAGGGTTACACTACGATTGTTCCAGATATGATGTAGAAGCTACTGATATTAAAACACATGATGAATCTTGTCAACAATTAATAGTGTTTTTATCTTCATTAATACCACCAAGTGCTAGTCAATATTTAATGACCCCATATAGTGCTATGGATGAATATCCAATAATGGTTACTGGCTGGAGACATCATTTAAAATTAATAGAAATAGATGAAGAAAAAATAATCGAATTCATTAGAGCTTACCAGGATAGGGCTCCCTTATCAACTTTAAGAGGAAATTAAAATAAAATGCTTGAAGTTAAAATACTAGCAATTTTAAGTCTCATATATATTTCTTTATTTACCATAATAACAATAATAAATATCTTAAATCCAGATAACATAATTCAAAATACATTACACAATAAATTTAACTTAAATATAAAAAACACATTATTTTTTTGCTTTATATTATCTTTTCTGGGAACAATAGCTAGTCTATATTTATCAGAGATAAGAAACTTAGAACCATGTAAATTCTGTTGGTTTGAACGAATATTTTTATTCCCTCTAGTTTTGATATTTTTTATCACTTGGTTAAAAAAAGATCGCATTGGTGTGATCATTTCTATCCCTTTTATTTTGATAGGTTCTTTAATTTCTTTGTACCACTATTTACAACAAATTTTCCCATCAAGTGAATCTTGTGAAGTTGTTAGTTGTTCCAGCCCTTATATTTGGGAATTAGGTTTTATTTCTATACCATTAATGGCATTTTTTAACTTTTTTGGAATATCATTAATATTGATTAATTATAAGATTGTTTCAATGAAAGAAAAACATGAAGATTAAATTTATTTTTGGGTTAGCATTACTATTAATAGCATGTAGTGAACCCTATATATTTTCTGAAGTGACAATAAAAGGCGGTAGTTTGCCTCCTTTTGATAAAAACGTAAAAGATCCAGCTATTGGTGCATTTGCTCCTGTCCCTACTGGGATAGGCCTAGAAGGAAATTCTATCACAATTTCAACAAGAAAAAGTACTGAGCAAAAGAAAGCAACTATGATAGTATTTCTAGCTCATTGGTGTTCCCATTGCCAAAGAGAAGTTCCTATGATTCAAAAATGGATTGATGAAAACGGTTATCCAGAAGATATTAACATTTATTCTGTAGCTTCACATATTGATAAAACAATGCCTAATTACCCACCAAATGAATGGTTATCAAGAGAAGAGTGGTCAGTTCCTGTAATTTTTGATGATAAAAACAATTCTGTAGCTGAATCTTTCGGTTTACCCGGATTCCCTTTTTGGGTTTTCATTAACGAAGATGGCACAGTAAATTTACGTCATACAGGATCAATATCTTCAGCTCATTTTGAAAAAATTATGACTGCAGGAATTCAGTAAAAAATAAAAGAATAATTATATGAATTTTATATATGAAATAAAAATAACTTATAAAGATAGCGTAAACGACCCAGAAGGATTAACTATTACTGAATCTAGTCAAAGGATAGGATTTAAAGAAATTAAAAAAATTAGATCAGGCAAATTATTTATAATCAATGTAGAATCGCCAAATGAAAATGAAGCTAATATTAAAATAGATGAAATTTGCGATAAGCTTCTTCACAACCCAATTATAGAGAAATATAGCTTCAACAAAATATAATTATAGATTTCCTTTGGTAGAAGGGATAGTATCCATTCTTCGAGGATCAATATTAATAGCTTCTTTTAAGGCTCTTGCAAAAGTTTTGAATGATGATTCTAGTATATGATGGTGATTGGTTCCAGATAACATTTTTAAATGAATACCAAACCTGCCATTTGCTGATAAAGACTCATAAAAATGTCTACACATATCTACGGAAAATTCACCCTCATTATCTGTCTGTCCCATATCTATTATGGAGTAACCTCTACCTGATAAATCTATGGCAATTCTACATAGTGCCTCATCCAATAAACATGTCTTATCACCCATTCTATTTATTCCTTCTCTATTTCCAAGAGCTTCATCTAGGCACATACCAAGCACAATAGCTGTATCTTCAATAATGTGATGAGTGCCAGTTTCTAAATCACCTTCAATATCAGCATAAATATCCACAAGGCCGTGTCTAGCTAACTGATCAAGCATATGATTAAGCATCCCAATAGGAGATTTTATTTTAGATATTCCTTTACCATCAAGATTTATTTCTATTTTAATTTTTGTTTCGCCTGTTTTTCTTTCTTTAACAGACTTTCTTATAATTTTCATAATAATCCTCTTTTTTTTTATATCACTTAATAAATTGATTCAGCACTTGTAATAAAATACGTATTTGATCAGGAGTCCCTGATGAAATTCTTAAAGCATTGCTTATCATTGGATGAGAAAATTTTCTAACGAAAATTCCATTTTTTGCCAAAGTTTCAAAAACTATATTTGCATCTGTTTCACCAAAATCTACTAATAAAAAATTAGCATAAGAAGGGTAAACTTTTATACATTTTTTTCCTTGTAAAAATTCAAAAATCCTATCTCTTTGCTCTAATAAAATCTGTACTTTCTCTAATAGAAAATCTTTTTTAGATATAGCTTCTAGTGCAACAGATTCTGCAGCGGAATTGATGTTATATGGTTGTTTGATTAATATTAATTTTTCTATGATCTTCGGATTAGATATAGCGTATCCTATTCTCAAACCAGCAAGGCCAGACCATTTAGAAAAAGATCTCAAAACAATTAAATTTTCATACTTATCAATAAGATGAGAAAAACTTATATTACAAAATTCATAATATGTCTCATCAATTACGACAATCAGTTCACTTTGAAGTAATTTAACTAAATCAGACTCACTTAATATATTTCCAGTGGGATTATTAGGTGATGCCAAAAATATCATTTTTGTTTTATTTGAAATTGAATTCAAAATTTTATCCAAA
This sequence comes from Dehalococcoidia bacterium, assembly GCA_029940375.1. Taxonomy (GTDB): domain Bacteria; phylum Chloroflexota; class Dehalococcoidia; order Lucifugimonadales; family Lucifugimonadaceae; genus TMED-70. The sequence continues at coordinate 456,882 of JAPYUX010000001.1, forward strand.
TCTATCTCAAAATCATCTCTTCTAGAAACTGAACAAACTTTTGCACCTTGAATTTTTGCAGAAAATTCATACATTCCAAAAGTAGGTTGGACATCTATTAAAATATCATCTTTCTCTAAAAAAATCCTAATAAGTAAATCAATCAATTCATCGCTTCCTGATCCAGCTACAATTTCTTCATATTTTCTTCCAGTATAAGAAGCCAAGTTTGTTCTAAGAGTCTTTTGTAAAGGATCTGGATATTCATGTATATTAATCTCTGATAATTGTTTGCCCAAACCCAATTCTTTACCAAAGGGATTTTCGTTAGCATTTAACTTTATAATTTTATCTTTTTGTATTCCAGATTCTGAAGCAAGTTTATATGAAGGATCTACACCTTCATAGGATGAAATATTTTTTATGTGTTGTCTAAAATAATTTTCTAAATTCATGTTTTTATTCCGAATTGAATTTATTTCTTCTAATATTTATAGCCGATTCATGGGCATCTAAAGTTTCTAATTTAGCCAAAATTCGTGCATTGTTAGAAATATCAAGAAATTTTTCTTTGTCTATACTTAGGACGGGGATGGATTTCAAAAAAGTTCTAGCTGACAAAGAAGAAGAAAATTTTGATGTTCCATTTGTGGGCATTACGTGGCTTGGACCTGCAACATAATCAGCTAAAACCTCAGGTGAGTGTTCACCCAAAAATAGTGATCCAGAGGAAGTGATTTTTTCAGCAATAGGGATTAATGCTTCTGAAACTATTGAGGTATGTTCAGCAGCGATTTCATTTGCCAGTTCAACAATTTGGTCAACATTGTCAACAATAGAAATAAATCCTCGATTCATTGATTTTAAAATTATATTTTTTTTTGAGAGTTTACTTACGTTATTTATATATAGTTCATTGATACGATTAGCTAAGTCATAATCTAAAGTTAATAACATTGGAAGTGCCAATACATCATGTTCAGCTTGCGCCAATAAATCAGCAACAATAAAATCCAAATCACAAGAATTATCGGCAATAATAAGAGTTTCAGTAGGTCCAAATACGCCATCCAGCCCTACTTCTCCATATACAGCTTTCTTTGCAGACATTACGAATATATTACCTGGACCACAGATCATATCTACTTTAGGAACAATGGAAGTACCTATAGCCATACTTACAATAGCTTGAGGTCCCCCATAAGTAAAAAAAGAATCAACTCCAGATAAATATGCTGATGCCATAAGATATTTATTTGGTAAGACATCACCTTTGGTAGGTGAAGAAACTATAATTTGCTTTACACCAGCAACTTTGGCTGGAACAACTGTCATTAAAATAGTTGAAATCAAGGGAGCCACTCCTCCAGGAATATAACAACCAACTGTTTTTATCGGCTTAATAGTTTCACCATATCCATTTGATTCGTCAAACCAACTATCATGCAACGTTTTTTTTTGAAATTCCGTTATACGACTAATTGTTTCCCTAATGATAGATATGTCATCCTCAGAAATTTCGTTTAGGGATTTTTCAAGATCAGTTTTAGAAATCTCAACATTTAAAAATTCCTGTTCATCAACAGAAGTACTTAATTCTTTGAGAAAAATATCTCCCCTATTTTTTGTATCTTTTATTATTTGTCTTGCATAATCATTTGGATTCATTAATGTCTTGTAGTAACCATTTCCATTTGTTAAAACAGAATTTTCTTGATCTTTTCTTAATTCTGACAAATACCTAACAGTTGCATCTATTCCCTTCAATAATTTCATAGAACTAATCCTCGATATCATCCAAATATTGAATAAGTTTTGAAAAACCAACAGAATCTCTAAAGAATAACATTCCAACATCAGAAGTTGTTATAGAAACTCCACCAAGTCTTCTTAATTCATCAACTGCTTCCATAACTTCTTCTTGTCGAATCGTAAGTTCAAAATTGTACCACAAACCAGGTTCAACATTTATGACTTGTGAATAATGTGGACCTTTTAATCCTTGAAGAATAGGATTAGATTTTATCATTTCTTCAACATTTTGATCTTGCTGTACGGATAAATTCACGCTTATTTTTTTAAAATCCTTGGCATTAATAAGTGCTTCAATTTGTTCAATAATATTTCTTGATCTGATAATTTTTTCTTCACTTCCAATAAAGCAGTCTATATTGGCTATCAATGCAGCTTGAGATGAAAAAACCACGCCATCTTCTATGATCTTAAGTCTGTTTTGCCTCAATGTGTTTCCCGTAGCAGTTATATCACAAATTAAATCTGCATATCCAATAAATGGAGCTGCTTCAATACCTCCACTAGCGTCAACAATTTGAAAATAAAAAATAGAATTGTTGTTCAAAAATCTAGATAAAAGTCGAGGATATTTGGTAGCTATCCTCAAATCTTTGCCTTTATCTCTCATTTCATAAGACAAGTTGGCTAAATCATTCAAATTACTTATATCCAACCATGCATCTGGTACAGCTAAAACCAGATCAGATTTTCCAAAACCCAGATCTTCTATTAAAGTTATTGTATTTCCATTATCAACTTTAAATTCATAAAAACTATCTAATCCTACTATACCCATATCAGCTACTTTCGCATCAAGTCTAGAAGGAATATCAGATTGTCGCTGAAAAATAACATTTAAACCATCTATAGATGGTATTGTTGCTGTATAAACCCTATCATTAGATCGCGAGATTCCCAATCCACAGTCATTAAATAATTTCATACTTCCTTCATATAAGGCTCCTGAAACAGGTAAAGCTAAGTGTAATTCGTCCAATTTATATCTTTCTCCTATCTATTTCTTCACCGTTTAAAGTGATAATTTCATGTATTTTGTTTTCTTTTCCCCAATTATCTAAATTTTCTTGATTATTAAATTTAGTTTCCACATATGAAATATTCCCTTTATTTCTTTCTAAAAAACAGATTTCTAGTGCTTGTTTTAAATTCTTTGCATCATCTAACAAAACAACTATTTTTTTTGTATGTATTTTAGGTAAAAGAATTTTAGAAAAAGAAAGTAATTTTTCAGAATCTATAGCAAATCCTAAAGCAGGCAAATCTCCATCTAAACCTAAAGATTGGCCAAGATTATCGTATCGTCCGCCTCCTCCAAATAAATTTTGGATATCATATGAATTGGCATACAAATTGAAAACTAAACTACTGTAATAACCCCAATCTCTAATTAGGCCATAATCTAATTTAACTGAAGATAAATCGATTCCATATTGTGTTAAATTTTTTACAATGTTATACAGACTAGTCAAACTTTTTTTATCTGAAATATCTTTGATAATTTCACTTACTTCACTTATTGACTCTTCTATATTTTTATCAATATTTATAACTCTAGATAAAATTTCAACACATTCAAAAAATTGTGCTTCTGTAGTGTTACTTGAAGCTTTTTTAACCAAATTATCCAGGATTGATTCTTTATCACGAGTTTGTGAAAACTTTTTGTTATTATCTATTTCGAAATCCAAGAGTTTGTTGATTTCCTTAATAGAAAATTTATTGACTAAAGCAATTTCTGTACCATTTTCAAAAAATAAACCAAATTTTGTTGCTAATGTTTTTATATTATTTTGGTCGAAATTAGAACCCAATTGGTCAATATTTTTTAGCAAAAATAAAGATTCGCGTTCAGAAATCTTAAAATATTTCATAATATCAAATAAAATACCAATATTGCCAACTGAAATTAGTGGATTCTGACCCAAGATTTCCCTAGAGAATAAGTAGGATAAAGCAATTATTTCTGTATCTGTAATGGGATTCTTATTTCCTATTATCTCAATACCATTTTGTACAATATAATTTTTTTTAGTTTTTCTATCATACCTGTATATCTCTCCAGAATATGAAAATCTTAAATCCTGATCTAATTCATACATATCCTCTTCAATAACCATTCTCATTATTGAGGATGTATATTCAGGCCTTAGTGAAACATTCATTCCTGAAGGATCACTAAATTGATATAGATCACTTATAAAAGTTTCTCCAGATTTTCTTTTGAAAAGATCGGATTTTTCAATAATAGGAGGAGATATTTCCTTATATCCCCATTTTTCAGAAAAATCTAAAAATTTTTCTCGCATATATGAAAATTTACTTAACTCTTCTGATGATTTGTCATTAAACCCATATATTTTTTCAATGTTATTTTTTTTAACCAATAATTTATTCTCAAATAGATATTTATTTAGCTCATATCTATATCATACAAATTTTGATTATATATTTCTCTATTCAGTTTATTCTGATTTAATCAATTCCAAATCGTTTAATAAAAGTCAAAAGATCAGAACTTAAAGGAAATTAAATATAAGACCAAAAAAAATATTTAAACAGGCATTTTTCGTCCTGTTTTCTTTCTGCCGTACTCAGCTACCTCAGGAGTTCCACCAATCATCTTGCAACCAAGTACATCAATTACATAATCAACTCTTTCTTCTGGAGTCATACTTTCATCCAACCAGCTTGAGTAAAAAACTTTCCCATTTTTATCTAATGCAGACTTGATTTTATTTCTTGCATCATTCATCACATCTGGATAAGGAGGATCATGTGCATCTGGTTGCATAAAACTCATTCCCATATCTCCTGGACCCCATTCAGCAAAAGCTATTCCAGGAACTTTAGCAATATCATCAACATTGGCAACACAATGCCTATCTTCTATTTTTAGGCCTAAAATCAATTCTCCTTTAGGATTTAATGGCCAAGGATCTGCTACTTTAACATAGTCTCCTAGGTCTAAGTTCCATAATTCTGCAGGTTTCTTTTGTCCTCCAGCTCCCCTTAATCCCTCACCTATAATATCTCTTCCTATATCTTGAAAAGGATATCGTGTGATTTGAACAAAAGCTTTAACTGATTCAGCGCTTCTTGTATGAGTGTGTAAAATTCCATGCACTCCTGCGGTTAATACATGCCTGGCTTGCCATGCGTTATACCTTACTTCCTCTGGAGTAATAGCATTGGAGGGTAATGTACAAACAACAGTTGGAGTTAGATGACCACTAGCAGTAGGTCCTCCGTCTTTTAATCCCTGCATAAATTTAGTTAGCCCAACTGTATCAAATGGATTATGTTCAAAATCTATTAGCATCATATCTGCCCACGTTTTAGAATCTTCCAATCCACCTTCATAGCTGAGCTCAGAAGGGTGTTCATGATATATCGGTTGCCCTTCTTCCCACAATTCAATAACTTTATTTATTCTTTTAGCCATATTACTCTCTTTTCATTTTTATTTTTTCTAACTTAAAGACCAATTTATACCTAACTCGGCGCATATTCCTTTAAACCATTCTAGAACTTCAGGATGATAAGGAATTCCATTTGATTCTCTTTCTAACTTTTCTTCAAATTCGGGTAGTCCTGCATAGACTACCCTATCGTTACCTGGTGATGGCTTTGTTTCTTTTATAGATTTCATATAATCATCCATATCCGACTTGAATTGATCCACGTCAGTGAAAGCGTCAATATCATAAGCAATAAAATGATGGGCAGCTTGGGATCTTCTATTTAGTCCAGCACCTGACCCACCTAATACTCCAGCTAAAATTTCAACCAACATTGCCAATGAAAATCCTTTATGAGAACCAATCTCTCTAGTTCCTCCTACTGGTAACATTAAATATTTCTCTGGCACCTCTGTTTCTTCCATTATTGGAGTTCCGTCTTCTTTTGCTATCCAACCTGGCATCACTTTTACACCAAGCCGTTGAGCTAAAGATATTTTATTTCCTGCTACTGATGACATTGAGGCATCAAAAATAAATGGTGGTTCGTTTTTGGTAGGTACAGCAACACCAATTGGATTAAGACCCACTCTAGCTTCTGCACCATTCACAGGAGGTACCATCAATCCGCCTGTTGTCATAGCAATTCCAATCATATTGTGAGCCAATGCCATTTCAGCATGATAAGCACATGCCCCAAAATGTCTTCCATTGTTTACTGTCACTGAACCAATGCCGTAATTTTTAGCCTTTTCTATTGCCATATTCATTGCGTATGGTCCTACTACTAATCCATGTCCAGCATCTGAATCAAGAGTAGCAACGGCACCTTTCCCACGAATAACTTTTGGAGTAGGCGTAGGATTAATCCCACCTTCAGAGAATGATTCTACATATCTACGTAACATATTAGATACTCCATGAGATTCTATCCCTCTAACATCTGCATAAATTAAAACATCTGCAGATAGCTTAGCATCCTCTTTTGACATTCCCATTTTTATAAATATTTCTTCAACAACACCGAATATTTCCTCATGGTTTACCTTAACTGCAATATCATGTGGAACATGAAATCTTTCTAACATTAATCACCTCAATTAATCATTTGGATTGTCATCCATTTTATGTTTCATTATAAGTATTTTCAAACATTTTATTAGTTATCTTGTAGATATTTAATGAATCATTAATAGTTGCTCCTTTAAAATATTTTTGTTTATTTGATATAAAATCCAAAAAATTCTTCATCTGTATCTCAGTACTTGATAGATTTTGTTCTATTTTTAAATCATACGTTTTTGATTTATAAAAAATTTTCCCACTATTTATACCATCTAAATAAATTGAAATATTCCTTCCATGAATAACATATCTTTCCATTCTTCCAGATGAAATGTAACTAGAGTTAATTGATCCGACACTTCCATTTTCATATTCCATCATTGCTGTAAATGAAGTCCTGTATTTCGATTGGAATCTTCTAGAAAATCCACTTACTTTGATCAATTTAGAGGAAGTAATAAAATTGATCAAATCTATAGAGTGTATTGGAGATTCAAGTACCATTTTGTCTAAAATGGTATCATCAAAACCTCTTTTATCTATCCACTCTGATATATCTTTGTTAAATTCTCCGCTGACATTAAATATTTCTCCTTCTTCTTTTATAATTTCTAACGCTTTTGTTACAAATGGATTGAATCTCCTATCAAATCCAACATAACAAAAAACTTTATTCTTTATAGAAGCTTCGTTTAAAAGTTGCACATCTTCGATTTCTAAGCCAGGTGGTTTTTCTATCAAAACATTAACACCCGATTCTAGTAACTTTAAAGCTACTTTATTATTGTTTACTACATCAACAGCTACAATTGCGAAATGACTTCCATTATTTTCAATTTTCTTTGTCAAATCATTTAGGTCATTAAAAAACATGCTGTTTTTGTGTTTATTTTTTAATTGAGATAACGATGTTGCATTGAAATCACAGAACATTCCTGGAGCTATTCCAAATTTTTGCATAGCATCAAGATGGTGTGATCCACGTTTACCACATCCGACAAGTATCAAATTATTTATTTCAGTGTTAGTCAAGAAATTAAATATAAAAATTTATTCACATCATATTCTTATAAAATCAATAGTAAACAAAAAACTGTAGTTTATTGCATAACTTAATGCTGGGAAAAAATAAAACACTATATATTATTTGGCATATTTGTATTGAAAATCATAAACAATTCATACTTTGGGGAAAAAAGGGTTGAAAAAAAAAATAATTTAATATATTATCTAGGTTAATCTTTAGTGGAGAGAAGAGAAGAGATAGAAGAAGATCTATTATTTTGGAATTATTGGAAACAATAATATCAAGATTACCGAAAGGAAAGCTGATCGGATTGATGAAGCTAAGGAAAAAAAGCCCGCTTCTAGCGAAGCTCTGGTTGATTGCTCAGGCAGGGAACTCTGGAGGTGGGTTTTTTAATTTAAGTGATATTAGAAAACCATCTATGGAAATTTTATAATGAAATCATGTTTGACTTAACAATTAACAATGGTGAAGTTTTTACTGGAAAATCTTCAGAATCTATAAAAGCAAATATAGGTATTAATAACGACAAAATAGAATATATAGGAAATGAAGAATTACAGTCCAAAAAAAATATAAATGCTCAAGATTATTTAGTCTCACCAGGATTTATAGATTTACATACACATAGTGACATCTCATTCTTAGTTGATCCTGATGCCGACAGTAAATTAACTCAAGGAGTAACATTCGAATTGATGGGAAATTGTGGTATGAGTTTTTGTGCACCTCTAAACACAAACTCATCTCAAACGCTGATAGATAGGGTTAGTAAATATGATATTGATCTTAAAATTGATTGGAAAGATTTTGATGGATGGCTAAATAAAATTTCAGAAAATATACCAAGTGTAAACGTCGCAGCACAATTGGGGCATGGGATTCTAAGAGCTCACGTAATGGGAATGAATTCGGTTTCTTCTACACCAGATGATATAAATAAAATGGGGGATATTATTCGTTCATCTATAGATCAAGGAATTTTGGGATTTTCAACAGGTTTATGGTATGCACCAGGATCCTATTCACACACCGAAGAAATAGTTGAATTAACAAAAATAATTGCTGCAAAAGAATTGTTATATTCTTCACATATTAGATCAGAAAGTGATGATGCTTCTGGCTTGTTCCCTGCTCATGCTGAAGCAATAGAGATTGCAAGACGTACTGGATGTAGAGTTCAAATTAGCCACGTGAAAGCTGTAGGCCCAAAATTTTGGGGTAGAGGAAAAGAATTACTTGAAGGAATTCAAAGAGCGAATGATGAAGGACTTGATGTTGCAGGTGACCAATATCCGTATGTTTGGTCCAGCACGCCCATTAGTGGCTGTATGTTCCCTCGTTGGAGTTTGGAAGGCGGAAGAGAGAAAACCCTTGAAAGATTAAAGGATGAGAGGATAAGAGAAGAGATCAAAAAAGAAACAAGAAACTATATAAATCGATTTCATGGAGCAGAAGGTTGTGTCCTGGCTGAATTTTCTAAAGATAAACAGTTAGAAGGATCAAATTTACTAGAAATATCAAAAAAATTTGCCTGTACTCCTGAAGAAGCTGCAGTTAAATTATATGAAACTTCTGAAGGATCTTTTGTTCTTCATTCAATGGAAGAAAAAGACTTAGAAGAAATTGCGAAAAGTGATTTTATTTGTATAGCTTCAGATGGAAATTCTATCAGACCAACAGGACCTTTAAGTTCTGGAAAACCCCATCCAAGAAGTTATGCAACGAATACGAGATTTTTAGAAACTATTGTAAAAGACAAAAAATTAGTTTCTATAGGAAGAGCGATTAGGAGAATGACAGGCCTTCCGGCTGAAAGGCTTGGATTAAAAAACAGAGGTAGCATAGAGATTGGGAGTTTTGCAGACTTAAACATATTCAAAATTGATGAAATTAAAGAACACGCAAGTTACGTAGATCCTCACAAATATTCTACAGGAATGAAAAATGTGATTTTAAACGGAAAAATCGCTGTTGAAAATGGAGTAAAAACTAAAGGTAGGCATGGACGAGTTATAAGGTCTATTCACGATTGAATCTATCGTCAAAAGTATTGAAAAATTTAGTAACTTACCATAAAAAATACAAAATACATCGAGCCAGAGGGATCATTAATCATTAGTATCCACATCACTCAAATGTAAATTTAGTGATTTCGTTGCAATGCCTATTTCTATTATGAACAAAATTATCGCAAGCATGAGTAATACTAAAACAATTCCAAAAAACAATTTTGATAAATATTGATAGCCCATATACAGAGCAAAAACAGTAAATAAATTTGCTAAAAAACTCAAACTAGCAAGTGTTTGATTTATCTGAATCACCAACAGTCGGGTTTTCAAAGTTGAAATTTCTCCAAGCATTCTTTTAGCTCTTACATCATCTACGTCTATATTTGATGCATATTCATCATGTATCTTTCGTATCAATTCTGATACGACAGTAAATCGAGTCCCAAATGACAACATTAGAAATGGAATTGCAGGAAGCATCAATGTTGCAGCGGTTAAATCTAAAAACATTTAATCCCTTTTTGGTTATCATTTATAATTATTCAACTAATTACAAAAGATTTTGTTGAATGCTCAAGCAGGGAACTCTAGAGAGGTTTTTGTTTGCTCAGGCCCCTCTGGGGGTCTACTATAATTTAACTATTTCCCAACCAAAAAAGGAAATTCCTAAATATATTGTTCTCAAATATAATTTAAATGATTGAATATTGAATATTTTTTTAATTTCCCAGTAAGTACGTGCTAAAATATCTTTATAAAACTTACTTCAATTATGAAATATAATAAACTCGGAAAAAATGGACCCATGGTCTCAAATGTTTGCCTTGGTACATGGCCTATAGGGGGAGGAATGGGAACAGTTTCGGAAAAAGATTGCATTAAAGCTATTGATGCTTCATTAGATCATGGAGTAAATTTTTTAGACACCGCCCAAATGTATCTACAAAGCGAAAATATATTGGGAAAAGCTCTTGTAGGTAAAAGGGATAACATAATACTTGCTTCTAAACTTTCTAGTTGGAATTCTATTGAAGATATAGATCTTGCAATTGAAAATTCATTAAGAGAACTAAAGACAGATTATATTGATCTTTACCAAATTCATTCTTGGAAAACTGCAATTCCTATGGAAGAAACCATATCAAGGTTAATTAATTTAAGTGACAAAGGATATTTTAGATACCTTGGAGTTTCAAACTTTAATTCTAAACAAATAAAAAGAATGAATAAACATTCGGGAAATAGAATTATATCTAATCAACCTCACTATTCTTTACTATTTAGAAATTCTGAAATAGACCCAATTCCCCAATCACATAAATTAGGAATAAGTTCAATTGTATATTCACCAATTGGTAGGGGTTTACTCACAGGAAAATATAAACCTGGACACAATTTTAACAGTAATGATACACGATTTGGACATACTGCTTTTTCCAAAGAAAATTTTGAAAGAGGATATAAGATTTATGAAGCATTATACGAATGGGCTAAAGGCAGAAACTATAATGTAAGTCAATTAGTAATTGCTTGGACACTTCACACAACAGGCGTAGTTTCAGCTATTTGTGGGGCAAAAAATCCTGAGCAAGCAATCTCTAATGCAAAAGCAGGAGATATAAACTTAACTCAGGATGATTTAGATGAAATAAATAAAATAACAAAAAAATTATCTATATTTGATAAAACTTAATCCCACCAATCTACATCGTATTCTTCTCTGATGTCTTGGAATATTTTAGATAATCCCATAGTTCCATATCCTAAAGGAGAGCCTATGTTCATCATAGTGTATCCTTCTTTTATCCATCTTTTAGCATGTTCTACATCACCCATTGTTGTAGCTAGAGCTTTTCCAGTGCCTTTGACTTTTTGGGCCATATCAATCATAACATTTTCAGTTTTTGGATGAGTTGCATCAGCACCTGGATGCCCTAAAGATGCAGACAAATCTGCAGGACCAACTAAAATAACTTCAAAGTTATCTACAGCCAGAATATCATCTATTTGCTCATATGCTTCTACAGATTCCATCTGAAGAATTAAAAGGGTTTCATTATTTGCGTGATCTACAACGTCTTGTTGACTTAAGTTATCCATTTGTCCAGCAAACCATGGAGCAATTCCTCTTTCTCCAATAGGTGGATATTTTGCATCATGAATAGCTTGTTTAACTTCTTCAACGTTATCAACCTGTGGGATCATTACACCCACCGCACCAACATCGTACGACTTTTTAATATATGCAGGATCATTCCAAGGAATCCTAATTACAGGAGCAACTCCCTTTTTTCTTCCATCAGTACATATACTTCCTAACGACTCAACTCCCCATGGACTGTGTTCAGTATCTATCCAAACCCAATCGGGTTTTAAATTATATGTAGCCGTGGCAATGTGAGTACAACTTAAACTTGTAGATAATACTGGCTTTCCTGTCTGTAAATGGTCACGTATTTTACTTGGATACATTTGTTTCTCCTAATTAAACATTAAATTATGTCTTAAACTTTATTTGTTTTGAGTATACCTTTAAGAGATATTAATGCAAAGCGCGAAAGGTAAAAAATAAATGAAACTAAAAAACTTTGCCTTTTTACCTCCCCTAGATGAAGTTAAAAAGGAATTTATAGAAAGAATGAGATTGGATTATCCTGATATTGAAATCTTAGCTTTTGAGGATGAAAGTGAAGTTCTTGAAAACATACACATCGTGGAAGCAGGATATGGATGGGTAAGCCCAGAAGCATTAAAAAATGCTGAACATTTGAAATGGTTAGCAAACCCGGATTCTGGTAGCTTCGTTAATGAATCGGGAAAAGATGGATGGTTTTACAAAGAGCTTGTCGAACATCAGGTGGTAGTAACTAATCCAAGAGGTATATATTTCGATTATATTGGAAATCACGTGATGGCATACTTATTAGCACTATCTAAAAGGTTCCCAGATTATTTTGATGCTCAAAGAAGAAGTTCTTGGGATAAAGAAGCTAGAAGACATAAAGCCATCCATTTGAATGAAGCAACAGTTATGATAGTTGGTGCCGGAGGGATAGGACAAGAAGTAGCAAGATTATGTAAAGCTTTCCGTATGAAAGTTATAGGTGTTGATCCACAGTTTAATAAATTAGAAAATTTTGACAATGTTATAACACCTGAAAAAATGGAACCTACAATTGATCAAATTGATGTGCTTGTAACTACGGTAATGCATACTCCTGAAACTGAAAAAATATTCAATTTAAAGTTATTCAAAAAAATGAAACCAACATCCATATTTATCAATGTTGGAAGAGGAAAAACAACTAGTTTAGATGATTTGGTATATGCAATTGAAAACAATATTATTTCAGGAGCAGGACTAGACGTTTTTGAAGAGGAGCCATTGCCTAAGAACCATAAATTATGGCATACCTCTGGTGTAATTATGACCCCACACGTAGCTTTATTGGATGCTGTAGAAATTGTTAATAATAGAAGATATGAAATACTCAAAAAAAATATTAAGCTTTATAATGCAGATAAGCCTCTTCACAATTTAGTTGACAAGGAAAAATGGTACTAAGTTTTTTTAAGCCAAAGAAATACTTATTGCACCAAAAAAAATCAAAATTATAGCAAATAATCGATGTTTTGTTATCGTCTCTTTTAAAAGAAAATAGCTCCACATAAGTCCAACGACTATCGTTAATTCTCTAGCCGTCCCTGCGTAACTCATTTTAGAGATTTTTAATGCATATAACATCAAAGAATATGAAACATACATTACTAAAGAGCCTATAATAACAGTTCGGTAATTAATGTAAAAAACATTTCTTAAATCTCGAAATTTATGTTCTGTACTCATAAAAAATATTGCACCAATTGAGCCCCCTATAGTAATCAAAATTGTGTAAATAAAAGGAGAAACTAGATCAACAGCACGTTTATCAATAATTGTATAGAAACTAATATTTAATCCAACCAAAATAGATAATAATATTGCTACTAATACATTGTTGGAAATATAAAATTTAGAACTAAATAATGGATATAAAGAAATAATAAATGTTCCAAAAATTATCAAAATTATTCCAATGATAGCTAAGTTCGAAAGAGCTTCATTCATAAAAATTATTCCCCATATAGGAATAAAAAAAACTGCAGTTCCTCTTGCTAAAGGATAAACGATACTCATATCTGCTTTTTTATATGCCCTACCCAATAATGAATAATATAAAACTTGTAAAATGCCATTTATTAGAATGTAAACCCAAGCTTCAATTGGAGGAAATGATAAAAAGACATAATAAACTGCGATTGGAAAAGGAATAATCCAAGATCCTAATGCAATTAAGACTATCATTATTGAAGGGTTTTCAGATCTTTTAACCAAAAAATTCCAATACGAATGTCCTATGCAATATAAAATTAATAAAGATATAGCTAATGAAGACATGATTTAGATGCTATGCTAAAAAAATATATTTTTCAGTAGTTTTACGCACAAAATATATGTTATGACTAAATCAAAAAGGAGCTTTTACTAGAGATCGTAAACCAAAAATGGCAGCACACTATAAATAGAAAATAGATATTTATTTAGACTTTTGTAAATCCAGGTACAATCCGATTGGTGAAATGATATTCCTGAGGAGTAGCATCTCCATGGTGTATCCCTTCACAAAGTATGTTGTGCTGAACATCTTCTTTAAAACTTACTGAATCGAAATAATTATGTTTTTTATATAATTTTTTATAAATGTTTATATTTTTTTCCTTATAAATTTTATACATTGATTTAAAACTATGATGTGTTATTGACAATTTGCCATTAATCATTTTTCTTCCTTACTGATTTCGTAATATTTAATTAAATTCTATCAAATAAATGTCAAAACAATAGCAATATATGTTAACTAATTGTTACGATATACGTAATTATCTTTTAGGTTTAATAATATATTTTTTGTTTATAAGTAAGAATTTATACTTATTAGGTTACGTATTCTTTATATATACTCAAATATATAAAGAATACACAGTTATAAAATCGAATATCGTAACAATCGCAAAAGGATAGATAATTTTTTTGGTTGGATATAAAATGAATATATATTTAGTTTAAGGTGATTTTATGCAATATAGAAAATTAGGTAATTCAGGGATTTTAGTTTCAGAAATAGGTTTAGGCACAAATAATTTTGGTAGGCGTTTAGATTATAAAGAATCAGAAAAAATCACACACAGTTGCTTAGATTTGGGAATTAACCTTCTTGACACTGCCGATATGTATTCAGCAGGTGTTTCAGAAGAATATATTGGTAAGGCAACTAAAGAAAAAAGAGATAAATATATAATAGCGACCAAGGTAGGAATGAAATGGGAAGAAGGAATTAATAGAGGCGGGCTTTCTTCTGTGCATATAAAAAGGTCGGTCGAACAAAGCCTTAAAAGATTGCAAAGTGATTATATTGATCTGTACCAAACTCATATTTTTGATCCCCTAACAAATCAAGAAGAAACTCTTAAAGCACTTAATGATTTAGTTTCTGAGGGTAAAGTAAGGTATATTGGGTGTTCAAATTATATGTCTTGGGAAATTATTGAAGGAATTCATATTGCTAAAAATAATGCTTGGTCAGAATTTATAACAATACAACCGGAATTTTCTATGTTTGAAAGAGATATTGAATCAGAATTATTGTTTGCTTGCGATAAATACAATATTGGCATTCTACCCTATTTCCCATTAGCTTCAGGGTTTTTAACAGGGAAATACAAAAGGAATTCTATGCCGAAAGGAGCAAGACTTTCTTCAAATCAGCATTCTTCATGGAGTGAAAAATGGCTTACAGAAGAGAATTTTAATATTATAGAAGATTTAGAAAAATGGGCACAAAGCAGAGGGATCACTATGGTCCAATTAGCTTTTTCATGGTTGTTAGCAAAAAAGTCAGTCTCTTCAGTGATTGCAGGAGCTACCAGTACAAATCAATTGAAAACTAATGCAAATGCTTCTGGGATTAATTTATCAGAATCAGATATAGATGAAATAGACAAGATTCTCCCGAAAAGAAATAAGGCAGGCATAGGAAATATTCCAAGAAGAGTTATGAATAAAGCTTAGAAGTTTATTTGTTCTTTAAATAATTCATTGCAGCTGTTACTCCACCAGAGTGGTGATCTATTTCCGATAACGCTAATCCCATCTCAATTGCTGACAATGTACCAATGAGCATAGGATCGTTAAAATCACCTAAGTGACCAATTCTTATAATTTTTCCAGCCCATTTACCAAGCCCTGTTCCCAGTGATGTATTAAATTTATCTAGTATTATTTTTCTAAGATGGTCGGTATTAACATTCTTTTCAAAAAGTATCCCTGTCAAAGAGTTAGAATATTCATTCTCATTTATCGCTAATATCTCTAGTCCCCAAGCCCTAACAGCAGCTTGAGTTGCCTTTGCATGTCTTTCATGTCTAAGAAATATATTCTCTAACCCTTCTTTTAACAAAATTTTTAAAGCTTCATCTAATCCAAACAAAATATTAGTTGAAGGAGTATAAGGAAAGAATCCATTAGCATTATTTTTGGCAATTTCTCCCCAGTCCCAATATGATCGATTGTATGAATTTGATTTCGACTGCTCAAGGGCTTTGCTGCTGATGAAATTAAAGGCTATACCAGGAGGAAGCATGAGTCCTTTCTGTGATCCAGCAACTGTAACATCTATGTCCCAATTGTCATGTTGATAATCTATAGAACCTAAGGAAGAAATAGTATCAACCATAATTATAGCTGGGTGCTGTAAAGTTTTTATTTTTTTTGTAATTTCAGAAATGTTTGATGTAACTCCAGTTGAAGTTTCATTATGTACTAAGCATACAGCTTTGATTTCGTGAATATTATCTTCTGATAATATTTCTATTATCCTGTTTGAATCTACTCCAGTTCTCCAATCTGCCTTAATATAATTAACATCAAATCCTAATTTATGAGCCATATTTTTCCAAAGTGTAGAAAAATGACCTGTTTCAAACATTAAAACCTTATCTCCTGGAGAAAGAATGTTGACTAAAGCCGCCTCCCAGGCACCTGTTCCCGATGATGGAAAAATAATTGGAATTGAATTTTGCCCTTTAACTATAATTTTTAACAGATCAATGATTCTGAGGGTCATATCAGAAAATTCTGGTCCACGATGATCTATAGTAGGACTACTTATAGCCCGTAGAACAGAATCCGGAACATTAGTAGGTCCTGGGATTTGTAAAAAGTGTTTACCCGTTTGCATAATTGAATTTTATAAATAAATTATTCCCTAACTAAGTTATTATAGAATAAAAAAATATTAATTAATATTATAGAGGAATAATTCTTGAGTACATTTCTTTGGATACAATTGATAGTTACTTGTTTCCTTGGAGCCGTTTCTCCAGGGCCAAGCTTATTATTAATAGTAAAGAATTCAATTTCATATGGCAAAACTAACGGTATAATAACTGGAATAGCTCATGGATTAGGAATATTTATTTACGCGATTCTAACTATACTGGGAATCGCTTTTTTGTACACAAAGTATCCTATTTTAATCAAAATAATAAGCTTCAGTTTAGTTCTATATTTGATTTATATTTCCTATAAAATTTTCTTTACAGAAGAGGAAATAGATTTAAAGAGAAACAATAAACAAAAATATAATCAAAATTTCCTAGATGGTTTTATGATTGCATTTTTAAATCCAAAAATAACTATATTTTTTGGAGCTTTATTCAGTCAATTTGTAAATGATGAATTAACAAATTTAGAAAAATTTCAAATGGCTTTCGCAGCTTCATTTATAGATATGATTTGGTACACATTTGTATCATTGATAGTGGGAAATTCTTTGATTAGAAAAAATTTCAATAATACTAAAGTATTTAATAAAATAAGTAGCATTATTTTAATATTTATATCTATTTATATTTTGGTAAAAATATTTACTTAAAAAACTCTGGGATAATTTTTTTTTATAAAATTTCAATATAAAATAATGGAAATTAAGTTTTCTGGGAAAAAGGGGTTGCATTTAAAAAAAATTAAATATATTATTACTTTATCTTAGCTGGAGAAACAAAAGAATTACTAAGAAAAGTAGTAATATAAGATAATTATCGGCGACGAGAAATTATACTAGTTTTTTGAAGGAAAAAATGCTATTGTAACTGTGAAGGTTAAGATAATGAAAGCCCGCTTCTGATGAAGCTCTGGTTGATTGCTCAGGCAGGGAACTCTGGAGGTGGGTTTTTTATTTTAAGTTTTTCCTATTTTGATATTTCATCATCTATATCTATTGAGTTTAATGTCAATTAGGTAGTTAAGAATTCTAAATATATATATTATTTAAAAAAGATAACAAATATCAATTTTTAGACTAATTTGAACGCCAAAAAAAATATAAGTGCATATTCAATACTTGATTACTCACAATGCAAGTATAAAACTTGGCTTGATTTTATACAAAACCCAAGTACTTATCCTAAAAATATTGACCCATGGTTGGAAATTATCAGAAAAATTGGAATTGAACATGAAGAATCTTATTTATCCGACTTAAAAAAAGAAGAAATTGTTTATGAAATAGATAAAAACTTAGATTTTTCAGAAAAAGAGAAAAAAACTGATGAAGCTATAAAAAGGGGAGAAAAAATAATTTATCAACCTTTTTTAAGATATGGAAAAAATACAGGATCTCCTGATTTTCTAGTTAAAACTGGTCATTTATACGAACCTTGGGACATAAAATCATCTTTTAAGTTAAAACCGGAAAATATCCTCCAGATTTGCCATTATTCATATATATTAGATAAAAAATATAACTTATTGCCTAAAATTGGAAGAATAATTTTAAGAGATAGATCTGTTGAAACAATAAGCATCAATAAATTCTATGATTACTTTTTGAGTGTAAATAAAGGGCTATTAAGTTTTATTGATAAACAAAATAAAACCCCTTATCCATCGAAATGTAACTTGTGTAATGTTTGCGAATATAAATTATTTTGTGAAGAAAGATGGAAAAATGATGACCACTTAAATCAAATAGCAAATATCACAAAAAAACAAATCAACATACTTGAAGAAAATAATATTAAAACTCTAAAAAATCTTGCAGAAATAGATGGAAAATCAACCTTTAAAGGTATCAACCAATATTCTCTTGAAATACTAATTGACCAATCAAAATTACAGCAGAATTATAAAAAAAATAATCAATTGAAGTATAAATTAATTTACGAAAAGAAAAAAAGTTTAACAGACCCTTTAAAAATGATCGGGTTTGAAATATTACCAAAATCTAATGAGAACGATCTTTTCTTTGATATTGAAGGTTACCCTATGTATTATGACCCTTCAAATAAATCTTCTGGATTGGAATATCTATTTGGAGTTTATTATAGATCTTTTGGAAAAGAAACTTTCAAAAAATTTATAGCGAAAAATACTGAGGAAGAAAAAGTGGCATTTGAACAATTGATTGATTTTCTTTTTAGCCACCTCAAAAAAAATAAAGATGCACACGTTTATCATTATAATTCATACGAAGAAACAGCTATAAAAAAATTATCTCAAAAATTTGAAACTAAAATAAGTGAAGTAGATTATATATTGAGAGAGAAAAAGTTCATTGACCTGTATAAAGTACTAAAAGATTCTGTAATTTTATCTGTAGAAAATTACAGATTGAAAACTATAGAAAAGTTTTATAAATTAGACCGTGAAGATGATATAACATCCGGACTAGATAGTCTTGTTGCTTTTGAAAAATACCTTGAATCAAATCATGAAGACATTTTAAATGAAATTGTAAAATACAATAAACAAGATTGTAAATCATTAATATATCTTCAAGAATGGATTGAAAAACTAAGGCCTAAAAATTTAGAATCAAGCCCCCAAATAGTAAGTAAACAATTATCTGAAAATGCTATTGAACAAATAAAAAAAGAAAATGACGTCGAAAAGAAAATAAATGATATAGAAACTGAAGATGAAAATATAATTTCTATCTTAAAACAACTAAATTTTTATAATCGTAAGGAACAAAGACCAGATTGGTGGAATCATTTCTCAAACATTGAAAAAAATACTGAAGAGTTTATTGAAGATAACAATTGTGTAGGAGGATTGACAAAGATCAATGAAACGATAAATGGCTCAAATCGTATTGCAAATTTTATTTTTCCAGAGCAAATTACTAAGATGAAAATTGGTGATTATGTATTAGATCAAAATGGTTTAAATAGAGTTTTTATATCTAATATAGATTACGGTAATAACAAATTATCTATTAGGATTGGAAAAGACAAACCAATTCCTACATCTCTAACTCCTTCAACCCCAATAACTACAAGAAGCATTGATAATGCTGTATCTGATTTCATAATAAACTTTGATTACAAAAATTCATATCCTGCTATAAAAGAATTTCTAAAACGAGAAGACTCAAAGTACAAACAAAAATTATATATTATGGAAAATTCAATAGATTCAATAACAAAAAGAATTAAAAATTTGAATAATTCTTACTTAGTTATTCAAGGGCCTCCCGGAACAGGAAAAACTTTTACAATTTCTAGGGTAATTGTAGATTTAATAAAAAATAACTATAAAATTGCTATTGTATGCCATTCTCATAAAGCAATAATAAACTTGATTGAAGCCATAGATGATTATTCGTCAGAAATAAATCTTGATTTTGAAGGTATATATAATTCAGGTTCTAGAAAGTTAGATAAGAATTTTTCAAACATAGAAATAAAAAATACAAATAAAATCACAACTAAGAATTATGATTTAATAGCTGGTACAGCCTGGGCTCTTTCAAACCCAATTCATCGAGAGGATAGTGAAAAAAATAAAAATTTTGATTATATTTTTTTTGATGAAGCAGGCCAAATAAGTATTTCAAAATTAATAGCATCATCAATGTCTTCAAAAAACATAATTATGATTGGAGACCATATGCAACTACCACAACCAAGTGTTTCTACAATTGATGGTGATTCCTCATTATCCCCGATTGAGTATTTGTTAAAAGAAAAAAATACCATAAGTGATGAAAAAGGGATTTTTCTTGACAAAACTTATAGAATGCATTCAAATATATGTACATTTATTTCCGATAGCTTTTATGAAAACAGATTAATTAGTGACATAAGTAATGCGAATCAAATTGTAAAAACCACAAAGGAAAAATCTGTCCCTAATGGGATTTATTTACTTGATTTAAAGCATGAAGGTTCTTCTGTTCAAAATAATAGGGAAGCTGAAGTCATAAAGCAAATATATAATAAATTAATTAATAAAACTTGGATAGATAGAGAAAAAAAGAAAAATAAAATTAATTATGAGGATATTTTAGTAGTAAGTCCATTCAACGCCCAAGTCAATCTTATAAAAGAAAAATTAGGTTCCAATGCGTTGGTTGGTACAATAGATAATTTCCAAGGACAAGAAGCACCAATAGTCATAATATCGTATGCAGCATCTGATCCGGAAAACATCCCCAGAGGAACGGATTTTTTCTTTGATTTTAGAAGATTAAATGTATCTTTATCTAGAGCAAAGTGCCTTGCAATTATATTAATAAATCAAGAACTTTTTGATTATCATTGCAATACAGTAGAAGATATGGAAAGATTAAATTTTTTCTGTAAATTATCATCTTATGAGCATAATCAAAAAGATTTCCTAGATTTAATAAATTAGAAAGGTTTGGCACGCCCGGGAGGACTCGAACCCCCGACCCTCTGGTTCGAAGCCAGATGCT
>JAPYUX010000014.1 GCA_029940375.1 Dehalococcoidia bacterium
TATTTTGGTTTTTAAATAAAACAAAAACTGGAAAAAGTATGCGCGCTTATTCAGACAATGAAGATTTAGCGCTTCTATCTGGAATAGACCCTAAAAAAGTAGTTATGATTACTTGGATCATTGCTGCAATTTTGGCAACAATCGGCGGAACTCTTTATGGTCTAGATAAAAGTTTTAAACCATTTACTTACTTTAATAACATGCTTCCAATATTTGCTGCGGCAATTGTAGGGGGAATTGGAAATCCTTTTGGAGCCTTCTTGGGTGGATATGTTATTGCTTTTTCTGAAATACTTATAACTTATGCATATAAAAAGTTTTTTGTTTATATTCTCCCAGAAAGTCTAGAACCTGATGGCTTGGTACAGTTGCTATCAACTGATTACAAGTTTGCAGTTTCTTTTTCAATTTTGGTAATTGTTTTGTTATTTAGGCCCTCGGGTATTTTTAAAGGAAAAATAATATGAGGCAATATTCGGAAGTTATTAGTGCCTACGCTATAATGTTGGGACTTATAATTTTAGTAGGTTTTTTGCAGTCATGGAGTTTGGCTTTATCAATTTTGTGTTTTTGCCTAATTTCAGCAGTCATGACAATGGGGGCTAATATACAATGGGGTTATGCTGGGTTAATTAATTTTGGAATTATGGGATACACCGCATTAGGTGGTCTTGCAGCTGTTTTAGTTTCAGTTCCTCCAGTTAAGGAAGCTTGGCAAGTTGGTGGGTTACAAATGTTTATATGCCTATTAATAATTATTTCTATGGTTTTTGGTGTTCGTTTTATTCTTAATAAATATAAAAAATCAAATAAAAGAAATTACGTAATTGCTTTTGTTATTATAGTAGGATTAATTTTTCTAAGATTAATATCTGGTCCAGCAATTCATTTGATAGAAGCAGTTAGTCCAGCAACAACTGGTTTTTTAGGAGGCATGGGCCTACCAATTGTTTTTTCATGGATCGTTGGAGCTTTTTTTGCCGGAGGTTTGGCTTATGTAATAGGTAAAATTGCTCTAGGGTTAAGAGCAGACTATCTAGCAATAGCAACGTTATTAATTTCTGAAATAGTAATAGCCGTAATAAAACACGAAGATTGGTTAGCCCGAGGCGTTAAAAATGTTATCGGCTTAAAAAGACCGGTACCTTATGAAATTGAACTTCAAACCACACAATGGTTTATTAATTTAGTTGAAAAATTTAATCAAGGCGCTCTAAATTTAGTCACTGATGTCTTAGAAAGAGAACAACTTTTAAAGCAGTTAGTTATTGACGGATCAACTGTTTTTGTCAAATTATGTTATGCGGGACTTTTTTCAATTGTAGTAATAATGTTATTAATTGTTACACAAAAAGCTCTTTACTCCCCATGGGGAAGAATGATGAGAGCAATACGAGACAACGATGAAGCGGCAAATGCTATGGGAAAAAATGTAGTTAAACAACATCTTTTAATTTTTATTCTTGGTTCGGCAGTAGTAGGAATAGCAGGTGCAATGATGGTTACATACGATGGTCTATTTACGCCAGGGAGCTACCGACCAATGCGATATACTTTTTTAATCTGGGTAATGGTAATAGTTGGAGGTAGTGGGAATAATTTTGGTGCAATCTTAGGAGGGTTCGCTGTTTGGTTTTTATGGATTGAAGCAGCGCCAGCTTCATTATATTTAATTAATTTATTTACAAGCGGATTAGAAGAGACAAACGTTTTACGAATTCATTTAATAAATAGCATTCCTTATTTTAGACTTTTAGTAATGGGAATAGCTCTATTATTAGTTATGCGATATAGACCAAAAGGAATTCTTCCTGAAAAGATTCAAAAACAGCAGTTTTGACATTCAATTAAAAATTGGATTGTAAATTTTTATTATTTTTTAAGCAATAAAACCCAAGCGGGAAATAAGCATGTGACAAACAGTCAATTTTATGTTTCAATTGAGTTATTAGGGGTGGGATAATGGCAGGTAAAGTGAATTTACCGGAAGTTGATAGCGATAAAACAAATGTTGATAATTCAAAAAGTCAGTTTACTCAAAATAAGAGGCTAGACTTAAATGACTTACTTGAAAGAATGAAGACAAAAAAAAGCAAAGATCTAAAAAATAATATAGTACTGTTATCAGCTGTAACAATTATACTTATTATAATAGGAATAACAGTTCTTATACTTTTATAAAATATTATAATAATTCAGAAACAACAGGATATTAATTTAAAGAGCTGGGTAATTTAAAGGTTACATTTTCTTTTACAATTTCAAGTTCTTCAATTGTAACTTTTGAATACATTTTAATTTTAGTTATAAACTCCTGCACTAATTTTTCTGGGGCAGAGGCACCTGAAGTTAAGCCAATTTTTCTACATTCAATGATTTTATTTATAGGAAGCTCAGAATCAAAACTAACTAATTGAGAATTTTTACAACCAGCTTTTTTTGCTACCTCGACTAATCTTTTTGAATTTGAAGAGTTTTTACTACCTATTACAAAAAACATTTCACACAAAGGGGATATTTGTTTAACAGCCGCTTGCCGATTAGTGGTTGCATAACAAATGTCTTCTTTAATCGGACCTTTAATTTTTGGAAATTTTACTTTTAATAAATTTATAATATCTTTTGTATCATCTACTGATAATGTCGTCTGTGTAACATAAGCTAAAGAACCTTCAAACTTAATCTTATCAACATCATCAATTGTTTCGATTAGCTGAATATTTTCTTTGGGAATTTGTCCCATGGTACCAATAACTTCTGGATGGTTTTTATGACCTATAAGAATTATTTTAAATCCATTTTTATTATGTCTCTCAGCTTCTTTATGTACTTTGGTTACAAGAGGGCATGTTGCGTCTATATAAAATATTTTTTTTTTATTTGCTTCTTCGGGTACACTTTTAGGGACACCATGTGCAGAAAAAATTACTGGCCTAGAACAATCTTTAATTTGATTTAATTCATCAACAAATATTGCTCCCTTTTTTTTTAAATTTTCTACAACTTGTTTATTATGAACAATTTCATGTCTTACATAAACTGGAGCTCCAAACTTTTCTATAGTTTTCTCTACAATTTCAACAGCTCTAACAACACCAGCGCAAAAACCTCTAGGTGATGGTAAAAATATTTTTATTTCTTTAGACATAATTTTTATAAAATCAGTAATAATTATAGAACCTTGGCGATAATCTCGCCAAGGTTTTTTTAATTTTTTTTTGTATTATTTTTTTGGAAGCGTAGCGTTTAAAATAAATGCTAAAAAACCAGCTGGAATTAATCCAGTTGTTAGCAATAATTTAAACTTAATACCAAAGTCAGGTATATGTGCTACAACTTGTGGTAATAGAGATAATCCAATACCAAATGATAATGATAAAGCTAATATGAGAAGATTTCTCTGACTCATATCTGCTTGAGAAATTAATTTAATACCTGCCGCAACAATCAAACCAAACATAATGATAG
>JAPYUX010000015.1 GCA_029940375.1 Dehalococcoidia bacterium
AGCCACGTTATCAGCTCTATGAAAGATATGGACATCCCCAGTCGATTAAAACAATTGAGTTGATTTTTAATGAATTAGAAAAATCAAATTAATAGCTTTATTTATATTCAAACTATACAAGAATCGCAGATAAAAAAAAGCTTATGATATGAATAAATGTAATGAGAATTTTTAAAAAATTATATAATAAAATGCATATTTTGCAAAATCTTTTTTTACGTGAAAAAGTTTTTATCAATAGGAATAGTTACGATGGACACAAGGTAGATTTAATAATTGCTAAATATTTCAATGATAAAAAAAATGGTTTTTATATAAATGTTGGAGCCTACCATCCAACTAAAATTAATAACACTTACCTTCTATATAAGAAAAATTGGAGAGGTATAAACATTGATATTTCAGATTTTTCTATCGATTTATTTAATTTTTGGAGACCTAAAAAAGATAAAGATAGGTTAGTTTAATATAGATTTAAACATTATATTATAGTCTTATTAATGCGACTTTGCAGATAGTATGCTACGGTGATATCATATTGAATTATGAATAGAAAAAATTTGTCCTTACAAAAAAATGGAAATCGCAGACTAAATGTGATGTTTGGCGATTTTTGTTATCATAATCGCCAAACGGTCCATGAAAGATATGTCCCACTATCTATAGGGTTGATCGCTCAATATGCTAAGCAACAGTTTGGTGATGATATCAGTGTATCTCTTTATAAAAGTGCTGATAAATTTTTACAACAAGCAATACAAACTCCTCCTGACGTTGTCGGCATGTCAGTTTATATGTGGAATAAAGCTTTATCTCGGTATGTAGCAAAGCGTATGCGAGAAATGTTTGGTAATGATGTTATAATTATTATTGGTGGCCCTAGTATAGATTCTGATAAAGAAGAACAGCGTAATTTCCTGCAGAATTCTTTTCCTATGGTAGATGGCATGATTGTTAATGAAGGAGAAATAAGTTTTAGCAATATTATAAAAAAGGTGCTTGAAAACCGCAAAACAGTATTTAGAGACCCTGTTGATGGTTTGTCTTATTTAGAAGGAGATAATTTAATACAAGGACGACCAAACCCATTTACTATGGATTTATCAACAATGAAGTCACCTTTTTTGTCTGGTCTATTGGATGAATTTATGAATTCAGATTATCAACCGCTAATTCAAACATCTAGATTTTGTCCTTACACATGTTCATTTTGTGTATCAGGTAAAAATAGAGGAAAGTTACGCGGCTATCCAATTGAACAAGTAAAAGAAGAATTAAATTATGTTTCAAAAAAATATGCAGACCGACCATATATGCCAATGTATATGGCTGACGAAAATTTTGGTATCATGAAAAGAGATATTGAAATTGCAGAACACATAAAGAAATGTAAAGATGATTTTGGCTATCCTCAAAGTGTAAAATTTTATAATGATAAAAGATTTACAGGAGTATCAAGAACGATTCTTGAAATAATGGCTAAACAAACTCAAATGGGAGTAGCTCTTGCGTTGCAAACTGAAAATCCGCTTTCGTTAAAAGCTAGCAATAGACGTAATATTACAGATGAAGAAATTGACAGTGCAATAATATGGGCAAAAAATTTAAATCTTCCTGTATTTTCTGATCTTATATTTGGGTTACCTTATGAAACGCGAGATAGTTTTGTTAAAACCTTAAACCGTACAATTGCACGAGGGTTTGATGATTTAAATGTCATAAATCTGCTATTAATGGATGGCATAGAAATGAATCGTAAAGACTTTCGAAAAAAGCATGATATTAAAACTAAATTTCGGATTATCGGAACTTGTTATGGTAATTTTGATAAAAATTTTGTTGCAGAACATGATGAAGTAGTAATCTCATCTGACACATTTTCTTATGAAGACTATTTGGAAATTCGTTTTCTTGGTTTTATGTTCTTTGCAGTTTTTAATCTTAACTTTCAAAAATGGTTTTTCCAGTTTGTAAGGCATTTGGGTATAAATCCTTCAGATTTTTTTTCAAGATTTGTTAAACCAGATAGAAGTAAAAAATGGCCTCAAGGATACATTCGTTTTCTTGATTACTTAAAAAGAACTGCAGAAGGAGAATTGTATGATACTCGCGAAGAAATGGTTGCTGGGGCTAAAAAAGTATATGAACAGAATGGAAACGAGGTAGGAGAATCCTCTCGACTTAACTTTAATGTCGGCGGAAGATTAAACTATCTTGAAAAAGATTGGACAAAGCCAGTTTTATTAACGCACATAAACGATCTTATGAAAGGAAATTTGTCTGATGAGGATAGAAATTTAGCAAGCATGTTGATCGATTTATCTGAAAGAGAACGAATAAACTTGAAAAAAATTGATAAAATAGAACCACTAAATATCGCTTTCGATGTTATTAATTGGAAAAAAAACAAATTCAAAGATTCATTACACAATTTCAAAATGCCAGAAAAGTCATTAAATTTTTCAATTGAAAAAGATCAATCTTTAATAATTAAAGAGTTTCATAAAAGATTTGCTACTTACAACGATCAAGATTATTACCATAAAGCTATGGAGTATATTAGACCAAGAAGATTAATGCTTCATACAATGTCATACCTCTAACTGCCAAACATTCTTAACTTGTATTTCAGAACATAAAAAGTTGACACTCAAATTGAAAAACTTTTGGATACTATTTATTACTACCAAAATGTATTAAAATTTGATATTTTAATTCATGAAAGATAAAATTGGAGATAATTTAAAGGTCAGAAATTCAGCTTGGAACTTTAAAGGTTCAGTGGCAAAAAATTTTCAAAGACATATATCTAGGTCAATACCCTTTTATAATAAAGGACAGGAGTTGAT
>JAPYUX010000004.1 GCA_029940375.1 Dehalococcoidia bacterium
GAAGGCTCAGCAGAATTTGCAGCGAATATCGTTGCAGCAAAGGCTGGTTGGATTGATTGGAATCATGCATTGCTATGGCGAATGGAAGTGATTCAGGAGGCTCTTCGGGATTATCCTGAATTGTCGATTTCAATGAATGAGACGACACAGCAAAAAGAGGAGATCGAAAAAAAATATTGGCACGTTGTTACTTACGAAATGGGTTTTTGGGCGACCGCATTTGCCGCGTCTATTTCTAGCAACGATGCGATCTTGAAGGATTACTGGGATGATTTAGAGAAATATGGATGGGAGAAGTCGTTTGAAAGGAATGTGGGATATCCTGTTCACGATTTCTACCCATTGTTCGAGACATTTCTTTTAGATCACGCTGATGATGAAAACTTCGATTGGCTTTCGAGTTTCTCTTTAATTGATTAATGGCAGGATGATTAGATTATTACCGGAAGAATTAGAACAACGTAACCTAACTATCATTATATCGATAAAGTAGAGGTCGGATGTTCAAGTCCTGTATCGCCCACCAGTATAAATAGAGTTCTATTTTGTTTTCTAGGATGGTGGATTTTAGCTAGTTCAATGAAAAGTTCTATGAAAATATTTGAATTTCCTAGAATAATCGTATATTGAATTGTTGCATAAAATAAAAAATCTGATTTAATTAAAGAGTAGTTATTATTTACATACGGAACTTGTGATTGATAGCTACACCATAAGAGGTCCCCTCAATTTTGAAAGAGGGGATTTTTTTTATCAAATTATAACGATTGGTATTAATTACAGATTTGCAGAATTATACCTATTTATTTTAGGAGTTTCTTGTGGAAAATGACAAATGTAAAAATGTCTACTGTAAATGTGACCCATGCAGATGCATAGAATGTGATTGCACAGAATTACTTAGCTCA
Organism: Dehalococcoidia bacterium; assembly: GCA_029940375.1. Classification (GTDB taxonomy): domain Bacteria; phylum Chloroflexota; class Dehalococcoidia; order Lucifugimonadales; family Lucifugimonadaceae; genus TMED-70. Next base: position 909 of record JAPYUX010000004.1, read on the forward strand.
AAATCAAATGATACATACATATAAAGGAATAATTTGGATTAGCTAACATTAGACTGTTAACTCTGACATCTTGTATTTGAATAATTAGTCTTATTGATTTATTAATTTAAATTATAAACAATTCAATTAAGAGTTTGATTATGAACCAATGGAACATATCAAAGTGTGCAGTATCATTTAATTCTGTTGACGATGCAATGAATTACATGTGCTCACATAAATATGATGGTCTAATTTTAGAAAGAGATGATGGAACTTTCTCTGCAGTATGCCCTGAGTATCCTGAGGGTTTCTATCCTGAGGCTAAAATAGTTAAAGAAGTTACCTGCTCCACAGAAAAGTAAGATGTATGTCAGCACATCTAATTTATTCTTGCTCATTTAACCAAAATTCTTCGTTTTTTTCTAATTCTTTTTTTATTTCAATATACTTAAATGACAAGTCAGATAATAAGTCGTAATTATTAATATTTTCATCAGAAATCAATCTAGCTTCTATATTAGTTTTTTCTTTTGTTAATCTTTTAAGGTTAATTTCTAATTTTTTGAGTTTTCTTTGAGTTTTCTTTTTAGTTTTTTCTTTTTTCTTTTTTGAATTATTAAATTTTCTATCATCGATTACCAATGCTTTATAACTTTGTAAATCTTCATTAAAATTATTTACTTTACCATCTTTTACTAGCAGTAATTGATCACAAATTTTTTCCACTAGTTGAGTATCGTGACTCACAAGTATTACGCATCCTTCATATTCATTCAACGCATTAATTAAAGCAGATCTTGAATCTATATCTAAATGATTAGTAGGTTCATCTAGCAATAAAATATTTGGAGATTCAAAACTCATAAGGCAAAATAATAGCCTAGTTTTTTCTCCTCCTGAAAGTTTTTCTATTTTGGTATCAGATTTTGCTTTATCAAAACCAAATTTTCCTAAAATACTTCTTGTTTTTAATTCTGGTTGATCAATATCTTTTTTGGATAGTACTTGAAAAGCAGTTTGATCTAAATCTAATTCTTCAGATTGATGTTGAGCAAAATAACCGATTTTCAATTTTTTATTTTTTATTATTTCTCCATTCATTGGTTCTATTTTTTCTGAAATTAATTTAATTAGAGTTGATTTGCCATTACCATTAGCACCCAGTAGAGCAATTCTGCTATCATTTGAAATGCTTAAATTTATATCTTTAAGGACTGGATTATCTTTTTCATAGCCAACATCAACATGGTCTAAAGTAATAATCGAAGATCCTAAATTTTCTGGTTTTGGAAAAGAAAACTTTATGGCTCTATCAGAAATTACTGCATCAACTAAATCCATTTTCTCAAGAGATTTTAATCTACTTTGAGCTTGTTTAGCCTTACTAGCCTTAGATCCAAATCTGTCAACGAATCGCATTACATTTTTTTTATAAGCTTGCTGTTTATCAAACAGTGATTGTTGACCTATTTTTTTTTGAGCGTATATTTTTTCATATTGATCATAATTTCCTGTATAAATATTTAATTTCAATTGATCAACATGGATTATATGATCCACAGTTTTATTCAACGTCTCTCTATCGTGGCTAATTAAAATAAAAGTTCTTGGATAATTTACTAAAAAATTTTCTAACCAAGTATTAGATTCAAAATCTAAATGATTTGTAGGTTCATCTAAAAGCAGTAAATCAGGTTCATTAAATAGAGCTGAAGCTAGGCCTACTCTCATTCTCCAACCTCCGGAAAATTCCTTCAGTTTTTTTTCTTGTTGAGGTTTATCAAAACCTAATCCAGAAAGTATCAATGATGCTTTCCATGGAGCATCATAAGCATTAATATCCTCTAATCTCATGTATATCTCTGAAATTCTTCCAGAATTTGTAGAAGTTTCTACTTCTTTTAATAATTCCGTTTGTTCATGGTTACTTGATAAAACAAATTCTAATAAACTTAATTCATTGTCTGGGATTTCTTGCTGCAAAATTCCAATTGTTTTATTAGATTGGAATTTTATTTCTCCTTCGTCTAAAGAAAGTTCTTTTGTTATCAAATTAAATAGAGTTGATTTCCCAATCCCATTAGATCCAATTAATCCTAAATGGTAACCATTAGGAACAAGTAGAGAGGTGTTTTCAAATAGTTTCCTTTGCGAAATTGAGTAAGAAATATTGTTAAATTCAAGCATAAAATATAGTAAATTTTTAAATAATTATTTTTCTTTTTTTGCTAAATAATTATTTATCAACTGCAAAATTATTAGCCAAATACCAGTTGATCCGAAGACAATTATGAGTGCCCATAAAGCTTCCATTTATAACTCCTTAAGTTTTTTAAACAACCTAATGACTATTATAAATATAAACTTTTATAAAAAAAATCAAAAAAAGGCAATAGTTATGATATAGAATCTTATTCTTGTGAGAAGCCAAACAAGTGTGTAGTAGACTTTATTCATAATGGGATGGGCGAAATGATCGGAAATGAATTTGCTTCATGGAATGCTACCGATTTTTTTCCCTAAAGTTGTGAAATAATCTATGAAATATTTGAAAAATCACTCTGATTGATTCATAATTCTTATATGAGAATTAATGTAGTTGGAACAAGTGGAAGTGGCAAATCAACTTTCAGTAAATTATTGGCTAAAAAAATGGATTTACCTTATGTTGAAATGGATGCATTACATTGGAAAGCTAACTGGAAGGAATCTACTGATGAAGAATTGTTTAATAAGCTGAAAAATGCTTTATCATCAGAAGAATGGGTATTAGATGGTAATTACTCTAAAACTGAGCATCTCAAATGGAAACAAGTTCAAATGGTTATATTTTTAGATTTACCATTTTACCTTGTACTTTACAGAATTATAAAAAGAAGTTTAGTTAGAGGTTTCAAAAGACAAGAACTATGGGCTGGTAATAAAGAAAGTATATTGCAAGTTTTATTCTCAAAGGATTCAATGATACTTTTTACTATAAAAAATTTTTATAAGAATCGTAAAAGATTTTTAAAGTTATTCAATAAACCTCAAAATTCTCAAATAAAATTTATTAGTTTAAAATCAAAAAAAGAAATGAATGACTTCCTATTAAACTCCTAATTCTGACAACATATATTTGAATAATTAGTCTTATTTAGCTAAAAGTATAGATATCCACTTTTTTATCCACTTAAATTTTAGAATCTAAAGATTTTACAGATAACCATTTTTAAGGATAAGGTCATAGTTTCGAGTCCTATACGGGGTTCCAGTATCGACTTGAAACTATCTTATCTTTAACAACCTTCATAAAAAGATTTCTATATAATTTATAAATAATTTGAAAATTTATAGTTTAAAGTCAGGGATTTGAAAATTTATAGGAGATAATTATGAATTTAAAAGAAGTTTTTAGAGATAAAACTAGGGATAAATTATATAAAAAACTCTCAGATATAGGTTTAGAATGTGAGATGGCTGAAAGAGGTACTGTTGAAGAAAAGCTATTCAATCCTTGGCATAGAAGAAGTTTGGGTATTATAAAAATCAATTCAGACTCTCCTATTAAATATATAAACATAATCAAAAGAGATAGGGGTAAAGATACTCCCCCAAGATGGTGGAATTACTTTGCAGTTCCCTCATCAACTTCTTCGTCTAAAGAAACTTCTGTTGAGGTAAAATCAATAAGAAAAAAATCATTCCCTATAATTGGTAAGGTTAAGTCCATTGATTGGAAATCAAATAATAATGGAGAAAATTTAGCAGATAAGTTCACTAAAGATTCAGAAACCAATGCACTTTCAATGGAATTAGGTAATATAAAGATTCAAAGCCTACACGACAATTTTTCGGGTTATAGTATTGAGCTTGAGTTTAACAAATCAGCATTTCCTTTACTTTCTGCTCCAAATATATCTATGAATATTAGTCAGTGGAATGCTCTTAATAAAATTGCAAAATTATGCATTGAGAATGAAAAATAAAAATAATATGAATTCACAAGTGGTAATTATTGGAGCTGGAATAGCAGGATTATGTATCAGTTTTTATTTATCAAAAAAAAATGTTCCTCATATTATTTTGGAAAGAGGGGAAATAGCTAATACCTGGATAAATGAAAGGTGGCAGAATTTTCATTTGGTAAATCCTAATTGGGCAATCAAGATCCCTGAATTTGATTTTGGAACCAAATATTTTCCATCAAAAAATCCAGATGGATTTTTAAATAAAAGGCAAACTATAGAATATATTAAATCATTTGCGTCTTATATAGAGTCAAAAATATATATTAATGAAAATGTAGATTTGATAGTTAAAGAAAAAGATATATATAAAGTAATTACATCTAAAAGAACTATCGAAACAGATACAGTTATAGTTGCATCAGGCGCATTTGGAGAACCATACATACCTAGTATTAACGAAAATCTAAACAAAGAAATTTATCAAATCCATTCCTCAGAATATAAAAATAGTGAAAACTTACCAGAAGGAGGAGTTTTAGTTGTTGGATCAGGACAATCCGGTGCTCAAATAGTTGAAGATTTAATGGACTCAGGAAGAAAAGTTTGGCTAGCAGTAAGTAAATGTGGTAGAAGACCAAGAAATTATAGAGGGAAAGATTCCTCTTGGTGGAATTACAAGATGGGCATATTTGATAAAACTGTTGAAGAAATTCCTTTTAAGGAGCGCTGGAAAGGTAGTGCTCATACATCTGGCAGTAAAGGTGGTCATGATATAAATCTTATGGATCTTGCGGAAAAAGGTTTGCATTTATGTAGTTCGGTTAAAAATTGTTCATTTCAAAAAATAGTATTTAATAATGATCTATATGAAAATCTTAAATTTTCTGATAATTACGCAATTAATTGGTCTAAAAATGTTGATGATTACATATTAAAAACAAATTTAAAAATGCCTTTTAAAAGAATAAATCAAGACAATAGAATAAACAGAACAAAAATAAAATCTTTAAAAGAAATTTCATTGTCAAAGTCACTTAAATGCTTAATATGGTCAACTGGATTTCGATATGATTTCAATTGGATTAAGTTAGATATAACAGATGAAAAGGGTATTCCAATTCAAAAAAGAGGAGTTACCAAATACAAAGGATTATATTTCATGGGTCTTCAATGGATGCATTCAGCAAAGTCAGCACAATTTATTGGTGTTGCTGAAGACGCAGAATTTATAGTTAAAGATATGATTATGAAAAAGATTATTTAAATACCGGAGGATTAATTGTCTTATTTTATATGGGATTATTTGGATGGAAAAGTTTTCAAAGTACATAGATGATCAAAATAATCGAAGCAAAAACAGAGAAAGAAATATCAAAATGCTTAAAGATAAGAACAAAGGTTTTTGTTGAGGAACAATCAATTTCAATAGATAAAGAACTAGATGATTTGGACAAGATATGTATTCATTCACTAGTACTTATGAATCATATTGCCGTTGCTACTGGAAGATTAATTCCACTAGATGGTAAGAATGGAAAAATTGGAAGAATGGCAGTTATAACTGAATACAGGAATATGGGCATAGGAGGTCTAATACTTAATTTCTTAGAAAAAAAAGCACTAGAAAAAAATATAACACATATTACTCTTGAGGCTCAAGAATATGTAAAAAAATTTTATTCAAATCACGGTTATTCCGAACAAGGAGGAGTCTTTTTAGAAGTGGGGATTTCTCATATAAAAATGAGCAAGGAACTATAATACTATTTTAATAACCATTTCGACAGTTCAGATAAAATGTCTAAATTGATTTCATGACCAATGTTATATTCATGATAATCTACATTAAATCCTAAATTGATTAGTTTTTTTCTGGTCATTCTCCCCTCTTCTATAGAAATTACTGTATCTAGTTTTCCATGGGTCATAAATATTCGTGTATTATCTGGTTTATTAATATCTATATCAAGAGAAGTATTTATAAGAATTTTAGAGCTTAAAATTATTGCTCCAGAGTATGCAATATTTGATGATATCCCACTGTGGATAGTCATCATTCCTCCTTGAGAAAATCCTCCAATAAATAACTTTTCTTTATTGTATTCAAACATTGCCAATGCTTCCTTGATTGTTAAATTTAGAAGTTTATCTGAAGCTGAAATATCATCTGTTTCTATCGGAAACCATGCGTATCCTTTTTTTTCAAAACCTACATCAATTTCAATAGGAGCATTCGGAAAAATGTATATGTAATCTGTATCATTAATAATAGGTGCTATATCCACAAGATCATACATACTTGCACCATAACCATGCATTAAAATTATAACGCCGTATTTTTGATTTTTATCAAATTTATCAGGAACAGAAGTAATAAAATGTAGATTTTTTGTGAAGTGTTCATTAGTTTTCATTATTTATAATTTCTTAGAATAAAATATCTAAATAATTATACTACTTTATTGATTAGACCTAAAATAATGCAAGAGTTTCGAGTTCTTCTTCTTTCCCATAAGTAAAATATGTTATTTTATTATTATGAAAATATTAGTAGTATCATTCGACGGATTACAACCAAGTCAAATAAATGAAGATTTAATGCCAAATTTATATGGGTATTTAAATGATGGTGTTACCTTTACTAATCATCATGCAGTATATCCGTCTGTGACAAGAATTAATTCAACATCGATGTTTACAGGAAGATATCCAGGTTCACATGGTATTGCAGCAAACAGTGTTGTGATGAGAGACTTTCAACCAGGTTTAGTTTTTTCAGTAATGCAACCTATGCTTGAAAATATACGTGAAAAACTTGGGGATGTATTGTATGTTGAAAATCTTGGAGATATCCTAAATAATTTTGGAGAAAAATTCGTAGCTGTTGGCGCGGGAACTACAGGGAATTCATTCCTACAAAATCCAAATGCTCATAAGAATGGAGGAGCCGTTGTTAATCCAGAATTCACACTTCCTTATTCTTTGGAAAAAAAATTAAAATCAATAGTTGGAGATTGGCCATCAGAGAGTATACCAAATGAGAAAAGATTAAAGCATTGCGTCGATATAATGACCAAATATTTTATCCCTAAAATAAATCCAACTGTGGGTCTTATTTGGTTTTCAGAACCTGATAAATCACATCATGCGGATGGTGTAGGGAATGAACTTGGAACTCAAGCTATTAAATATGCAGACAAATGTTTCGGAGATTTAATTAGTAAAATACGTAAAATTGAAAATTCAAAAGATGCCAACGTAATAATAATTTCGGATCATGGATATTCAACTATTAAAGGTGTTATTGATATAAAGGAAGAATTAATAAAAGTTGGTTTATTAGAAAATGAACAGGATAATAAAATCCTTATAGCTCCAAATGGAGGTAGTGTCCTCTTTTATGTTGAAAATTCAGAAAATAAGCTTGCCACAAAATTAGCCAGAACTTTAATGCAATTTGAATGGTGTGGCCCGATGTTCTATTCTTCAAATACAGGCAAGATAGAAGGTTTACTACCCGCTGAATTGATTGGTATTGAAGGTCCTAGATGCCCTGATGTGACAATGTCCTTTCAATGGAATTCAGAAAAAAATATTGCGGGTTATAAAGGGATGATTTATAGTTCTGGAGGAGATAAAAATCTTGGCACACACGGTTCAATTAGCAAACATGAAATGAATAATGTATTTGGTGCATTTGGCCCAGATTTTAAAAAAGGACTAGTGAGCTCTACTCCAACAGGCAATGTAGACTTGACTCCTACAATAATCCATCTTTTGGGATTAGAGACGGACATTCCATTTGATGGCAGGCCGATCCGTGAAGCATTATTAAACGGTGTTAATCATGAAAATATAAAAGTATATATTGAAGAATTTAAGAGTGAATATATTAATGAAGGATATTCTTATAAACAGAAGCTTGTAACATCTTCAGTTGAAAATACTCATTATATTGATTATGCGGAACGAAATTAGCTAACGTTGGTATTATAAATAAAGAGTTTTTATAATCGTATAATGATTAGAATATTAGTAAAATTTTATGATTGGAGGTCTCGATGAAAAAGCTTAATGGTTTAGTTGCCATAGTAACAGGTGCCGGAGAAGGTATAGGGGAATCAATCGCACTTGAATTATCTAATAATGGCGCAAAAATTGTATGTGTAGACATTAATAAAGATTCGGGTACAAAAACCTTAAATAAAATAAACCAAAATAATGGTGAAGCGATCTTTGTAAATTCTGATATATCTAAACCATCTCAAGTTAAAGAAATGGTAAAAATTGCTACAAGTGAATTTAATTCAATTGATATTTTGATAAATAATGCAGCAAAATTTACTTTTGGATCTGTAGAAGATGTTACACAAGAAGAATGGGAAGAAGTTTTAAGGGTAAATGTAATTGGTTATGCTAACTGTGCAAAAGAATGTCTTCCATTTTTAAAAAACTCTAATCGTTCTGCAGTAGTGAATTTAGCGTCTGTTAGTTCTATTATTGCTGGTCCGAAATTCGTTCCATATAACACTACAAAAGGTGCAGTTTTAATGCTTACAAGATCTCTTGCTGTAGATTTTGCAGAATTTGGTATAAGAGTTAATGCTGTATGCCCTGGTTCAATTCATACTTCTGCTACATACAAACATATAGAACATATGGGAACTGATGTAGAAAAAACTCTGGATGAATTTAGACAAAGTTCACTACTTAAAAGGCAAGGTAAACCAGAGGAAGTCGCAAAAGCAGTTTTGTTTCTAGCAAGTTATGATGATTCATCATTCATTACAGGCGAAAATCTTATTGTGGATGGAGGATTGACTTATACATAAAAGATGAAAGAATTTTTTCAAACTGAATATCCAACTGAACCATCTTCTCTCATAGGTATATTATACTGTAGTCTAGATTCAAAATCCTGTTTCTTGAGTAATTCATAATCTACATTTATACCTAACCCAATTTGATTAGGAACATTTATAAATCCTCCTTCTCTCTTCCATTCAGATTTAAATATTAAATTAATTTTAGACTCATCTATTGTTGAATATTCCTGTGTTACAAAATTGGGAATTGATGTATCTATATTACAAGCTGCTGCAGTCAAAACTGGCCCTAAAAAATTATGTGTTACGAGAGCTGAATGATACGATTCTGCTATAGCAGCTATTTTTTTAACATGTGTGATACCCCCTCCAAGCCCCAAATCTGGCCTAGCATATTGACTTCCTCCCATCTCAAACATTTCTCTAAATTCCCAAATATTATGCATTCTTTCACCATTAGCCAAGGGCAAAGTAGTTCTTTGAGCTATTTCAGCTTGGGATTTAATTGAGTCAATCTGAATAGGATCTTCAAAAAATAAAGGGGAGAACTCAATAAGTTGCTCTGCCAAAGCTATCGCATTCATAGGTGTAAGTTTACGATGTATCTCTAAAATAATATCCACATCTAGACCGGCACCTTCCCTCAGAGCAGCTACATTATCTCGAGTATCACTTATCAATCTTGATAAAGTCATTGATTGATATCCATCAGGTAATGGGTCAATTTTCAATGCAGTAAAACCTTCTTTTACTGCATCTACAGCGTTTAATCTTATTCCCTCAGGAGTAGTTCCTTGATCAGCTGCATCTGGTCTATCATTTCCCATTAGAAGATGAAGACGAATTTTATTTCTAACTTTTCCTCCGAGAAGTTGCCAAACAGATGTTGAAAAATTTTTCGCTTTAATATCCCACAATGCTATATCAACAGCACTTAAAGCTCCGTTAATGACTGAACCTCTAAATGGACCCACTCGATACAAATATTGCCAATGGTGCTCTATATCTAGAGGGTCTTTTCCAATCAAATAATCTTTGAACTTTTTAACTACCGCATCGGTCGCTTCCATATAACCCCAACATCCCGATTGCCCAATGCCATCTATTCCTTGATCAGTAGTTATTCGAACAATGTGACTATTGCCAGCAAGTATAGAGTCAATATTTTCTATTTTCATAATTATTCATTCATATTGATTTATTAAAACTATCATATTTGGAATACTTATTACATAGATTGTGCAATGAATTCATTTTCAGATCATAAACAAATTGAACTAAAGTTGAATGATTATTAAATTGATAAAAAAAAATCCTTTTTGATAAAATATTCATGAACAAAAAATAATTATGAAAGGAAATTATTTTGGAATTTAAACCATCCATACAAGATGCTCTAAATAAATATATTAAATTTAGTGGTAAAGCTTCTATAGCTCAATTTTGGTGGTTTATATTATTTACAATTATTGGAGACATTTTTGTAAGCATTGCCAACTTCATTATATTTGGATCATCACTTGGTATTTTAGGATTGTTTTGGTTCTTGTTTATGTTATGTCCAAGATTAGCCATAGGATCTAGAAGATTACATGATATTGGTAGGAGTGGTTGGATGCAATTATTATTAATTTTACCTATAATTGGTTTGATAATTTTAATAATCTTTTGGTGCGAGCCCACAAAAGATGATTCAATAAAAAGACCTATTGGAATCCCTCAATAAGAAAATGAATAAGCAAGTAAAAATTGAAGAATACAGAAATAATTTACGCCATTCAGCTGCTCATTTACTTGCTGAAGCTGTACTGAAAATATACCCAAATGCAAAATTAACAATAGGACCTCCAATTCAAGACGGTTTTTATTATGATTTTGATATAGATCAAACATTTTCTCCTGAAGATTTATTTTCAATTGAAAAAGAAATAAAAAGATCTATTAAAAGAAACACAAAATTTCTTGGAAAAGAATTATCTAAACAAGAAGCTTTGAAATTATATAAAAATAATCAATATAAAATAGAAATAATAAAATCTATGCCAGAAACAGAAACCATAACCGAATATAGTCATTCTGATGGAGGATTTAAAGATCTGTGCAGAGGTGGTCATGTGGAAAAAACTGGAGAAATTAAAGCAGTAAAATTATTATCTGCAGCTGGAGCTTATTGGCGTGGTGATGAAAAAAACAAAATGCTCCAAAGAATTTATGGAACAGCGTGGGAGAGTAAAGATTTACTTGATGACTACTTAGAAAAAAGAAATAAGGCCTTGGATAGTGATCACAGAAAGTTAGGGAAGAATTTAAATCTATTTTTCTTAGATCCAATTAGTCCTGCAAATCCATTCTTTTTACCTAATGGAGCTTTTATTTACAATGCCTTAATTGACTATGTAAGATCTTTATATAAAAAATATGAATACCAAGAAGTTATAACTCCACAAATATTTTCAACTGACTTATGGAAGACATCAGGTCATTATGAATTTTATCTTGATAATATGTATATGATGGAAATTGATGATAGAGAGGTGGGTTTCAAGCCCATGAATTGCCCAGCTCATGCAATAATTTATCAATCTACTTTAAGATCATATAGAGATCTGCCAATGAGATTAGCTGATTTTGGGAGATTGCATCGTTATGAAAGGTCCGGAGTTACAAGTGGATTAACAAGAGTTAGATCTTTTTCTCAAGATGATGCTCATATTTTTTGTGACCAAAAAGATGCTGGAGAAGAAGTAAAAAACTTTTTAGATATGTTAACCGAAACTTACAAAGCATTTGGTTTTAAAGATATTCGCCTCACTCTATCATTACGGCCTGAAAAACGTGCAGGAAAAGATGAGCTTTGGGATTTGGCAGAAGAGCAACTTCGAAGTGTTTTAAAAAATTATGATAATGATTTTCAAGAAATTGAAGGAGAAGGTGCATTTTATGGACCTAAAATAGATATATTTGTCCCTGATGCGATGGGACGAGAGTGGCAGTTAGGAACAGCCCAAATGGATTTTTCATTACCAGAAAGATTTAATTTAGAATTTATAAACACTGAAGGGAACAAAGAAAAACCAGTAGTTATACATAGAGCTATGCTTGGTTCAATTGAAAGATTCATTGGAATTCTTCTAGAACATACCAGCGGTGATTTACCAATTTGGCTTGCTCCTATACAGGTAAATATCATACCTATTTCTGATAAGCACATTGATTATTCAAGGAAATTATCTAAGTTATTATTAAATGAAGATATAAGAGTAAAAATTGATGAAAGCAATGAAAGGCTTGGACAAAAAATTAGAAATAGTGAATTACAAAAGGTTCCTGTAATGATCATAATAGGTGATAAAGAAGTGGAATCAAAATCTGGATCAGTAAGAATTAGAAAACTCGGAGACATCGGTTCACTTTCGGAAAAGGAAATTATAAAAAAAATCTTATCAATTTGATTTTCTAACGATTTTCCCTTTTTTTTGCTATTATAAATATTGAAATAATTATAAAATCTACCCATATACCAAATTTTCTTATGAATTGGGGACTAGAGGTAAGTATGACAGAGAAAGAAATTTCACTAAATAGAGGTTTACAGGGAGTATATTTAGATAGAACTCAAACTACTTTTATTGATGGGAAAAATGGAGTGCTTGAATATAGTGGATATAACATTCATGATTTAGCAGAAAATTCCAATTTTGAAGAAACTTCTTATCTTCTAATGTACGGCAAATTACCAAATAAAAAACAACTAGAAGTTTTTGACAAATCCCTTAAAAATGCAAGGAAACTTCCAGAAAAAATCTATGATGTAATTGAAATAGTGAAAGATTCACACCCTATGGATGTACTTAGGACAGCCATTTCAACTTTATCCTCATTTGATGAGGATAGAGAGGATTTTTCTGAAGAAGCAATAATTCGGAAAGGGATTAAACTGACCTCTCAGGTTCCAATGATAGTGATGGCACATTATAGAATGAGAAAGGGACTTGATCCAATAGAACCATCAAAAACATTGGCACATGCATCAAATTTCTTGTATATGCTTGAAGGAGAAGAACCTACTAAAGATACCGCTAGGCTAATGGATATAGATTTTGTAGTACACGCCGACCATGGATGCAATGCCTCTGCATTTACAACGAGAGTTGTTACAGGTACAAATGCTGACTTTTATGGTGCTATAACAGCAGGCATAGCAGCTCTTTCTGGCCCTTCTCATGGAGGAGCAGCTGAAGGTGTTATGGAACTAGCTAGAGATGTTGGAAAGGCTGACAATGCTGCCAACCATGTCAAAAAACTTTTGTCAAATAGAGAAAGAGTAATGGGATTTGGGCATAGAGTTTATAAATCTGCGGATCCAAGAGCCAAACATCTTAAAGAAGGTGTAAAGAAACTTAGCAAAGAAAAAGGGCAAACAGAATGGTATGATATTTTACTCGCTGTTCAAGAAGCAATGAGACCTTATGCTAGGAGAGGAATCCATGCCAACGTAGATTTTTTTGCAGGGGCAGTGTATTACTTAATAGGAATTCCAAAAGATCTTTTTGTCCCTATATTCGCAGTTGGTAGAATCCCAGGATGGACTATCCAAATACTTGAGCAGATGCGACATAATATATTGATTAGACCTTTACTTCACTATACAGGCAGTCGTGAGAAATTATACGTTTCTATTGATAAAAGGGATTAATAAAAAATTTCTACTTCAAACTATCTAAAGAAAAAAATAAAAAAAGCTGGGAGAATTACATCAAAAGAGTTTATTAATATTTGTTTGTATGGAGAAGATGGATATTATACATCCAAAAGATTAGATGAAAAGATACACTTTAGAGATTATAAAACATCTCCACTCACCCATCCGGTTTTTGGGTTTTTAATATCTATTTTTTTTAGATATTTAATAAATAAACTAAACACAAATAAAATCATTCAGATAACTGAATTTGGTGCAGGAAATGGAACATTAGGATTCGACATAATAGAACATTTAGATAATCTTACAAGTACAAAATTCAAATATAATGCGGTCGATAGAGCAAAATCAGACAATTCACTAATAAAAACAATTTTAGCTAATCAATTAGATGATAATGTAGATGGTATTATAATTTCTAATGAGTTATTTGATGCTATCCCAAACCATCTGTTTAAAATTTCTGAAAATAAAGTATTTGAAAAATATATAGAACTTGAAGGAGAAAATTTTATAGAAATATTTGACGAACCTTCAGATAAATGCATAGAAAATAAGTTACTCAAGCTTAATAATTTACCTAATAATTTTACTGGTGAAATAAGATGTAAAGAAAATGAGATTTTCAAGCGAATCAATTCTCACATTAAAAAAGGATTTATACTTACAATTGATTATGGAATGAGTGAAAAACAATACTTTAATATAAGCAATAAAAATGGTCTACTGTCTGTAATAAATAACCACTCTTCAGATAACAATTATTTGAGGGATCCAGGGAATTCAGATATTTCATTCCAAGTAGACATAGAAGATTTAGATAGTGATCTAAATCAAATAAATTTTAATAAAATATTCCTAATGTCTCAAAGAGAATTTCTTATTGAATTAGGAATATTAGATATCCTTAAAAACATATCTAGAGAAAACTTAGACTATGACAAAATCATAAAAAACAAATATTCAATAAATCAATTAATTAGTCCAAATGGTTTAGGTAATTATTTTGTTTCTTTACATTCAAATTTTAATTGCGATGTAGATTTAGGTAGAATAAAAATAAAAGACAATTCGACAATCCCATTATTGAATAAATTTCCTGAAAGATTTAATTTACCAGGAATTTATCAAAAAGAAATCATATTTAAAGATAATTTAGGTAAAAATGAATAAAACTACTCTTAACAACCAACATAAATTACTCAATGCTAAAATGGTAGATTTTGCAAATTGGGAAATGCCAATAAGTTACCCAACTGGAATCATAAAGGAAACATTGTTGGTAAGAAATCAAGCAGGAGTATTCGATGTTTCACATATGGGGAGACTAGAAGTTATAGGTGAAAATGCAAAAATCTTCATTGAAACACTCTTTCCTATCAATGTAAATGAATTAAAAAACAATAGCGCAAAATATACCCTATTAATAACCGATAAGGGTGAAGTTCTAGACGATGCCATAATTTATAAATTTAATGAAAACAAATTTTTAATTATTATTAATGCTTCACGTTCAGAAATTGATATCAAATGGATAAAATCATTTAAATATAAAGTAGAAATCAATGACTTAACTAACTCAACTTCAATGTTAGCGGTACAAGGCCCAGAAGCATTAAACATTATTAAAAAACTAACTGGTAATGCTATTGATGATCTTAAAAGATATAAATTTAAAGAAATTTCTATAGATCGCTATAGTGCTTTTGTAACACGAACGGGATACACAGGTGAGGACGGAGTAGAAATAATTACAAATAATGACAATGTAGAATCTCTTTGGAATAAATTGCTTAAAAATAATATATTTCCATGCGGTCTGGGTTCGAGAGATATATTGAGACTCGAAGCGGGTTTACATCTTTATGGTCATGAAATTAATCCATCATCAAATCCAATAGAAATTCGTCTAAAAAGAGTTTTTAAAACAACAACCGACAATTATATTGCCAAAGATTATCTTAGAACAATTATGGGAAATGAGCCAAAAAAAATAATGGTAGGATTAATTATGAAAGATCGAGGGATACCACGAGAGGATTGTGAAATAGAATTAAATTCAGAGAAAATAGGTTATGTAACTTCGGGAACTCATTCACCAACAATTAATAAATCAATAGCAATAGGAATTATCAATAAACAATTTGATAATGTAAATAATACAGTTAAAATAAAAATACGTGAGAAAAACTTAGAGGCAAACATAATAAAATTACCTTTTTATAGAAGGAGCGAAAAATGATGGAAATCCCAAATGAATTAAGCTATTCGAAAGATCACGAATGGGTCAAAATTGAAGGAAATATAGCTACTATAGGCATTACATATCATGCATCCGATTCTCTTGGAGATGTAGTTTATGTTGATGTTATTACTTCAAGAGATAATTTAAATCAATTTGACAAATTCGGTGAAATTGAATCAGTAAAGGCAGTGTCCGATCTTTATTTACCATTGGGAGGAAAAATTATGGAGATAAATGAAGATCTAAATAATAATCCTCAATATATAAATGACGATTGCTACAATAAAGGTTGGATCATAAAATTAGAAGTGAATAACCTCGATGAAATGAAAAATTTACTTAATGCAGAAGAATATAAAAAAAATTTAGAATGAAGCAAAAAGCGTCACCTTACATACCCACAACTAATGAAGACCAATTTCAAATGTTAAAAGAAATTGGTGTAAATAGCTTTCATGATTTATTAAATGATCTCCCACAAAATTATATTTGGCCAAATATAAAATTGAAAGAAATGCTTTCTGAACCAGAATTAACCGAATATTTTAAAGAAACTTCAAAATTAAATAATGTAGTAAATACTAATACAAGTTTTCTTGGTGCAGGTGCCTATAATCATTATGTTCCATCAACTGTACAGGCAATGATTCAAAGAGGAGAATTCCTAACCTCGTACACTCCTTATCAACCTGAAGCATCGCAGGGAACCTTACAGGTGGGATTTGAATTTCAAAGTTTAGTATCACAATTATTCGAAATGGAAGTTTGCAATGCAGGTATGTATGATGGTCCAACTGCACTAGCTGAAGGAGCATTGATGGCTTGCAGAATAAAAAACAATGATAAAATTATTGTTCACGAAAGTGTCTCTGAAAGATTTTTGGAAATATTAAAATCTTATACAAAATGGCAAAATATAGATATTTTAAAATTTAATGAAGTAAATTTTTCTGAAGATACAGAATATGCATGCCTTCTAGTACAATCTCCAAATTATTTAGGCGAAATAGAAGATGTAGAATCTTTATCTAATTTAATTCACAAAAAAAATGGTCTACTTGTTCAACATACCTATCCTACATCTTTGGGTTTATTAAAACCTCCTGGTAAATTAAACGCTGATATATCAACTGCAGAAGGACAATCTCTTGGGGTCCCTTTATCATTGGGGGGACCGTATATTGGAATATTAACCTGCAAAAAAGAATTTATAAGACAACTTCCAGGAAGAATTATAGGAAAAACTGTTGATGAAAATGGGAAGACTGCTTATGCTCTGACATTGCAAACTCGTGAACAACATATAAGAAGAGAACGAGCTACATCAAATATATGTACAAGTACTCAACTTATAGGACTGATGGTAGCTGTTTATTTGGCAACTTTGGGGCCATTAGGTTTGAAAAAAATTTCAGAAATTTGTTATCATAGAGCTCATTATTTATCAAAAGAAATATCAAAAATATCTGGATTCAAAATTATATCTAAAAATTTCTTTAATGAATTTGTTATTGAAGTCCCCATAGATCCCAAAATAATCAATGAATTCTTATTAAAAAATAAAATTGAAGGTGGATTAGATGTTTCAAAAAACAAACAAAATTTTTTGATGTTTGCTGTGACAGAGTTAAACACACCTGAAGAAATAAATAGAACGATAGAAATATTGAAGAAGGTATAAATGTCAAAAAAAGAAATTAAACTTTTAATGGATCAGTCAAAAAAAGGAAGAAAATCAATAAATTTACCAGAAATTGGAGTAAAAAAATCTGATTTACCAGACAAAAAATTTCTAAGATCAGAATTAATACTTCCAGAAATTTCACAATTAGATTTAATCAGATATTTTACTAATTTATCTTCTCTAAATTATTCCATAGACACTAATTTCTATCCTCTAGGTTCATGCACAATGAAGTATAACCCAAAAATCAATGAGCAAATAGCAAGTTATGAAGGTTATGCAAAATCACATCCGAACCAAACAGAAGAAAACATACAAGGATCTCTCAAAATAATCTTTGAACTACAGGAAGAATTAGGAGAAATTACGGGATTACCTGGAGTATCATTAGCGCCTCTAGCTGGAGCTCAAGGAGAATATGCAGGATTGTTAATTGCTAGAGAATACCAGAAAATTAACGTCATGAATGAAAAATCAGTAGCATTAATTCCTGATTCAGCTCATGGTACAAATCCCGCTTCAGCATCTATGGCTGGATTAGAATCTGTTACAGTGAAGACGACTAAAGAAGGTGACATAGACATAGATGACTTAAGGTCAAAAGCAAATGAAAAAACTTCAGTTCTAATGCTAACTTTACCTTCTACTTTAGGATTGTTTGAACGAAACATACTAGAAATTACAGAAATTGTGCATAAAGCAGGAGGCTTAGTTTATGCAGACGGGGCTAACTTAAATGCTCTATTAGGAATAACAAGATTTGGAGATTTAGGTATAGATATTTGCCATTCCAATCTACATAAAACTTTTTCCACACCTCATGGAGGAGGAGGTCCAGGTTCGGGTCCAGTAATGGTAACAAAACAATTATCTAAATATTTACCTTCTCCTCATATAATTAAAGAAAACTCTAAATATAAAATTGTAAGTCCAGAAAATTCTATAGGCAGAATTAATGGCTTTTTTGGGTCTTTCGGAATAATTCTTAGAGCATATGTTTATATAAGAAGTCTTGGAATTGAAGGATTAAAAGAAATTTCTGAGAATGCAATAATTAATGCTAATTACATACAAGAAAAATTAAAAGGACATTATGATCTTGCTTCTTCTAGACATTGCATGCACGAAACTGTTCTATCGGCAAATAAACAAAAATTAAATGGAGTAAAAGCTCTTGATATTGCCAAAAAGCTACTGGATGAAGGATTTCATGCACCTACTATGTATTTTCCGCTAATTGTTGAAGAAGCGTTAATGATTGAACCAACTGAAACGGAATCGAAAGAGACAATAGATGATTTTATAGAAACAATGATTAAAATAAGTTCATTAGCAAGTAATGATCCAGAGAAAATAACTTCAGCTCCAAAAAATCTTCCAGTTGGTAGATTAGATGAAGCACAAGCTGCAAGGAACCCAATTTTAACATGGAAACAATAATATGAAACTTATTATTGGAAGTGATCATTTAGGAAAAGATTTTACAAAAAAATTACAAGATATATTCCCCGATGACGAATTTATTGAGGCACTTACAGAATCAGAACAAAGCAAACACATCACGGATTCAGAAGTTTTTTTTGGCTTCCCTTCCAAATCAATATTAGAAAATGGCAAAAAATTGAAATGGATTGCTTGCCCTGGAACTGGGATAGATAAGATAGTTAAAAATTTGTACTTGATTGATGAAAATATTACCATTACCAATGCTCCATTTGCGCATGTAACTCCTATGGCTGAACACGTTGTAGGAATGATGATCAGTCTAGCTCATTCATATAAAAAACTGTTTGAAGATCAAAAAAATAAAAAATGGGATGTTGATCAATGGGAATCAAAAATTGTAGAACTCAGAGGTTCGAATGTTTGTATTTTTGGGTACGGTGCGTTAGGTAGATCCATTGGAGAAAAATTGTCTGCATTTGATATGAACATATATGCTATAGATCCAAAAACCGAACAAATTAAAGGTAAAGAAATTTCTATAAGTCCCTTGAATAACCTTAATCAAACACTCGCAAAATGTAATTGGTTAATAATAGCAGCTCCTTTTATTAAGGAAACTAATAATTATATAAAGAAGGAAAATTTACTATTTATGAAAAAAGGGAGTTATATAATCATTATTTCTAGAGGTGGAATAGTAAATGAAAATGATATGTCCGAACTACTAAATTCAAAACATTTAGCCGGAGCTGGAATAGATGCAACAAAAATAGAACCTCTCCCCCAAACTTCTCTTTTGTGGGATATAGACAACGCAATAATTTCACAGCATGCTTCAGCATTATCTCCTGAAATGTACGAAGGAAGAAGAAAAATTTTTATAGATAATGTTAAAAGATATTTAAATAATGAAAATTTGTTACATGTTTGCGATCCAAAGAAAGGCTATTAAATGAGTAAATTAAAAATTTCTTTAGTAGGATTAGGTCAGAGAGGAATGGTTCATCTAAAATCATTAGGAAGATTATCTGAAGAGGATTTAATTGAAATTGCAGCAATTGCAGATCCATTCGATGAAAATTTATCTGATGAAAAAATATCAAAAACTTTAAATATTTCAGATGTTTCAAAAATAAAAAAATTTACAAATACCAAAGATTTAATAAATGATAATCTCTCAGATGGCATAATATTTGCAATGCCTCCGAATCAGCATAATGGAGAAATAGAATTAGCAGCAAAAAAATCTATTGGTATTCTTGCAGAAAAACCTCAATCATTATTTTTGGATGAAATATTAAAACAAAATGACAGTATAAAAAGTTCAAATACAATTTCCACTGTTGGTTTTCAAATGAGATACGATGATGGATATACAGATATAAAAAAATATCTTTCAAATAAATGGACGGCTTCTATCACAATGGCTGTATTGGGAGCTGTAGAGGGTCATGGAGTTAAACATACCAAAACAGAAACTCTGGGAGGAAGATCTGATAGGATTTGGACTGCAGATAAAAAATGGTCAGGGACTTCAATAGTTGAAAACGGAATTCACTATACGGATATTATGAGATATTGGACCAATTCTGATATTAAATGGGTTCAAGCAAATTACACAGAACGGCCTGAAAATCTTCAAGATCAAGAAGGATCAAATCCCATAGCTTATTCAGTAGTTTATGGATTTGAAAATGGTTGTGTGGCTAATTTGTTATACACAAAACCAGCAAGATCTTACTTTTCTGAAAACTATGAATATATAATAACTACTCACTCTACAGTTAAATTTGAAGATGACTATGTAGCTTATGAGTATTTAGATAAGGATTGGCCACCATCAAATAAACCAGATTTAAAAGATTTAAGAAAAATTATATCCAAAAATCCTAGTAAAGAACCTATGATGGAATTTGAAAATACTTACAAAATGATTAGAACCTTTGTTGAGGCTATAGATTCAAATGATCAATCAAAATTAAGGTGCAACTATGAAAATTCTATTAACTCTATCGCATCTGTTTTAGCAGCTAATGCATCTAATTTACTGAATGGAGAAAAAATCAATATAAATGAATTTATTACATCTGAAAAATTTTCAAAATTTAGATCTAAAGAAAAAAATTTAATTACTGAGTAAGTATGGAAAATGCATGGGTTAGAATAAAAGATCTAAATTTTTATTCTATAAAAGTTAGAGGTAAAACTGAATGGAAGTTTATGGAATTTATTTCTGATGACAATATTTCAGGAATTTCAGAAATAACTGACACTCAGTTAGATTCTTCTGTTTCTAAACTAGTAGCAAAATTATCAAATAAATTTCGTGGTCAAACATTAAATAATGAGCAAAATCTACTTGAATATATCAAATATGAGGAGCTAAAAGCAACTAATAGTTTAGTTTTAGCGACAGCTATCAGTGGTATACGCTCAGCTTTCTTAGACTTGTTTTCAAGAAGAATGGAAATGAGTTTGCAAAAATTTTTATGTTTTAATTCTAATGTTGATTTTAATTTTTCTAAAGAAATAGAATTATATGCAAATATAAATCGATCTTTACTCCCTGATAAGAATGGTACCGTTGAAAGAAGTCCAAGAACTTTTGCGAATCAAGCACTTTCTGCAGTTAAAAGAGGATTCAAATCAGTAAAATGCGCACCTTTTGATGAATGTAATGCACCATTCGGGACGCAAAATTGTTTACCTTTAGAAGCCATCACTGGATTGGAGAGGCTGTCAGGTATATCTGATGTTATATCCAATAAAACTAAACTATTTGTTGATTGTCATTCAAGATTTGATTTAGATTCTAGTTATTATTTACATGATGAATTGGTAAAGAGAAATATATCATGGTTTGAAGAACCTATGGATCCAGAAATATTTCCAGAAGAAACAAAAAAAATTAAATCTTATACAAAAATACCTTTAGCAGGAGCTGAAATGGCTTATGGAAATGAGATTATGCAAAAATTAATTCATGAAAGCATTTTAGATATTGTAATGCCCGATGTAAAATTTTGTGGAGGCCCTACTGAAATAATAAATTTATATAAAGCATTAAATAATGATAAAAAAGCTATTTCTATGCATTGTCCTTCCGGTCCTATATCATTACTCACATCCGCACATGTAACATCTGCCATTCAAGCACACTTACCTCTGGAACATGCCATTGATGAAGTAGAATGGAGGAAAGAATTATTATTACCAAATGAAGCTATTGATAATGGAAACTACCTTTTGAGTGATAACCATGGATTAGGTTCAATCTTAGACAAGGCTTATATAAAATTTAATGGAAATATATGGAAAGAATAATTACAAAAGATCCTTTGTCAAAAGAGGAAATAAAAAAAATCATTGATTATCCAAAGATAAAATTAATACATACTTCAACTTCAATTGAAATTCTTGAAGACAAAAAAATGTTTTCAAATCTCAAAATATATTTTAAAGATGAAAATCAAGTAAATTATAATACAAGTGGTACTGAATTAAGAAAATTAGAATATATTTTAGGAGATATAAATAATAAAAAATATCGAGATATTATTTATTTGAGCAAGAATAATGTTAATATGTCTGTAACTTTATCATCTTTGTGTTCAAAGCATAATTTAAAAATAGAAATAATTGAAATAAGTGACGATCTAGATGACTCAAATTACATTATTTCTAAATTATATGGTGCAAAAATTCATAAATCACCTGAAGAATATGCTAAAAAATTAATTAATAAAATTATTAGAGATAAACAAAAAGATCTAATTAAAACTTATGTATTAAATGAACAATCAATATTTAATTTAGCAGGAATATTAGCATATATAAATTATGGTATAGAAATAGAAGAACAAATTGAAAAATTAGGTTTAAAATCTCCAAATTTTTGGTCTGCAGAAGGTGATACTATTTTAGGTTTATATCTATATTCTCAGCTAAGAAAATTAAGATGGAATTTTACATATATTTCTTCAAGTATTCAATATAAAGATATCAAAATAAAGATATTAAGTGCTTTAAAACATCTAAAAACAGATTTGGATTTTGATCTTTCTAAGATAAACATCATCAAAGAAAATAAAGCAATACTTATAAAAGAAAAATATAAAAAAATACTTATTTTATTTGCAAATACTAAAGGATTGTTATTAGATATGAATTCTTCTGTGAAATCAATGTTCTATTTAATGGAAAAGATAAAAAATAATCAAATCAAAAAAAATGAAGAAATAGTTTTTATAAATTCTGGAAATTTTATAGAAATCTTTTCTGATAAAGATATTTTATAAAATGAATACGGAAAAAATTTTAAAAAAATATAAAACAATACCTAAATATAATTTATTAAATCATATAACTCCACTTCAAAATTTAGATAAAATAGCTAAGCAATTTGATTTGCAAAATTTGTATGTAAAAAGAGATGATCTGACAAATTTTTTAGGAGGCGAAGAGGTAAGATTTTATGAATATATTTTACCTTTTATAAAATCAAAAAATTATAACTCCATATTGAATGTCAATGATTATCATTCAAATGATGGAATTGTAGCATCAATGATATCTAAAAAAAATGATTTAGATTATTTTCTTATCACTAAAAATGCAGCACATAAGCATTCTTCAGGAAATATATTAATCTCTAAACTTTTTTCAAATGAGGTTCATTCATTAGATGAATTTTGGTCATCAAATATAGATGATTACATAAAACGTGTTATATCAGATTTAAAAAAGAATAATTTTAATCCTATTTTGATTCACAAGAATGAGGAAATAATATTTTTAAAATCACTAGCATATATTAATGCTGCTATGGAACTTAATGCTCAATTTGAGACAAAAAAAATAAAAAAACCATATATTCTTTGTACTTTAAATGAATCCTTTTTAGGTCTTTTGTTGGCGTCAAAGCTTTTCAATTATGATTGGAAATTTATAGGAATTCAAATTGAATCAAACATTAACCTTGAAAAAATGATGGAAATCATAGAAACAAAAAGTAAAGAATTATTCAATATAGATATCATTTTTTCTAGTAAAGATTTAGAAGAAAAATATGACGTTTCTAACGATTACGGTGTTCTTTCAGAAAAAAATAAACAGGCAATACTTTTAGCTAGTGAAAAAGAAAACATATTATTAAATCCTTTAAATGATTGTAAAATTCTATCTTATGTTATTGAAAATACTAAAAAGTTATCTGATAAAAATTTGATCATTATAAATACTGGCACTAATGTATCAATATACAATTATTTGCAAAATTTAAACTTATAAATTTAGTTTTTTCTTTGTTTTTTTTGATGAATAGATAATATAGCCAATTCCTACTAAAAATATAAATTGTATAGCTATGAATCCCAAACTAAATTTTGAAGAATTTCTATTTCTATTAATAATGTCTATTTGTTCTGATATAACTAGTGATTTTTCTTCATTTTCAATTATAAAATCAATAACCCATTTACCTGATTTTTCAAAATCTAATTTTGCTTGATAGTTGCCTGGAATATCCGAAGAACTTAAAGCGGGAGAATATAGTTTTTCGTAATCAAAAAGTGGAGTTGCATAAATATCTACTTTTAAATCTTCAATTGGTTCTTTTAAAACAGTGTCAGAAATTTTAATAGAAAAAATTACTTGTCCTACTGATATTTTTTGTGGAGAAACAAAAATATCAATCTGCATACCTTCACTTTCTTCTTGGTAAAATAATTGGTATGAAGAATAACCTTCTCCTTGAGCAGTTAAATTTATAGGAGAAAATAGAAATAATGTAAACAAAGATACATATAAAATTATTTTTTTAAAAAAAACGAAATTCATGCTATCTTTTTATTCTTCCTGATACATCTCCACTAGAGACAGCATTTATTTCCTCTATCGTAGACAAATTGAAATCGCCGTGAAAAGTATGAGCTAGTGCTGATGCTGCGATAGCAAAATCGACAGTCTCTTGAGGCTTTAATCCTTTAATGATGCCATAAATCAGTCCTGCAGAAAAAGCATCTCCCGCTCCAACTCTATCGACTATTTGAATTTGATATTTTTTGGATTTATAAATTTCATTATTGGAAAAAAACAAACCAGACCAATCATTATGGTCGGCTGAAAAACTTTCACGTAAGGATAATCCTAAAAATTGTAATGAAAATTTTTCAGATAACGTTAATAATAATTCTTCATATGATTTATCATTCTCGTTCTTAGCCCCAATACCTAACATTATTTCTGGATCCATTCTGCCACCAATTAATATATCAACATATTCCATTAATGGAATCATTGTTTCCTGTGCTTTAGATGGAGACCATAAATTTGATCGAAAATTCAAATCACAAGAAATTAAGATTTGTTTTTCTTTTGCTTTTATTACTGCGTATTCGGTTAATTCTTTTGCACTCTTTGACAGCGAAGGTGAGATACCAGAAAAATGAAAAATATCACAATTTTCAAATATTTCATCCCAATCGAATTGAGTTGGAGTTATTTTTGAAAATGAAGAATTTTGTCTATCATATACAATGTCTGAAGGTCTCATAGAAGCACCATTTTCCAAATAATATACTCCTAATCTATCGTTTGTTTTACAAACGTAATCCATATTGACTCCAAATTGTCTTACGTAATTTATACACGATTGACCAATAGGATTATCTGAAACAGAAGAAACAAAATAAGTATCTAAATTAAAATGAGATAGAGAAACGGCCACATTGCATTCTGATCCAGCATATGTAAGCTCAAAGTTTTTAGCTTGAGTAAATCTTTCTTTATTAATCGTAGTTAAACGTAATAATATTTCTCCAAATGTAACTATTTTAGTCATACATTAAAAATATCATACAAATACAATTAATAAATATTTATTCATTTGAAAATCTACTTATGTCTATATCAAGAGATACAAGGAAATATTTGGATAAAAAAGGAACTTCTTTAGCTTTTTTATTTTCATTATTATGGTCCGGCAATCCTATTTCAATAAAAATAGGGTTGGAAGATGCACCAGCTTTAAGATTGGGATGGATGAGATTTGTATTAGGGGGTCTCGTCGCCATTATTTGGGCAATCTACACTAAACAAAATATAAAACTTAAGAAAACTGATTTACTGCCTTTAATTGGAGTGGGGTTATTATTTGCAATACAATTAGGTTTTATGAATATTGGTCAGTCTTATACATCAGCAGGACACGGAGTAATTATGATAACAACTTTTCCTTTATGGGCATCAATTTTTTCACATGTTTTTATCCCTAAAGATAAATTAAACAAAAAAAGATTAATTGGTATGGTAATCGCATATTTAGGAATAGTTATCTTGTTTTGGGATTCTATATTTGGAACTGTAAATGACTATTTGTTTGGAGATTTATTAATGCTTTGTTCAGCATTATTATTGGGTGCGAGACAAATATACATTTCACAAATTGCACAAGGAATTGAGCAAATCAATATACTTTTATCTCAGGCAATTATAGGCATTATGTCTTTTCTAATTTTCTCAATCATATTTGAAAAAGAGGTATTTATCTTCACTTATAGTTTGTTATTGGCTTTAATTTATCAAGGAATAATTATTGCTGGATTTGGGTTCATTGGCCAAACTTGGCTTTTGAAAAATTATCTACCCTCGCATGTAACTTTAATTTCAATTTCTCAACCTATATTTGGAGTAATTTTGGCATGGATTATATTAAATGAAAAACCGGGATTAGAACTTATTGCAGCAACTTTTTTTGTAGTGATTGGTTCATATTATTCTTTACAAAAAAAAGGATAAGTCCTCTCATTTGAATTATTAAAGTTTTTTTCCAATAATGCTTTTAGAGATCAAATTATCAATCTCAGAGTTTTTGTAACCAATAGATATAAGGACTTCTGCAGTGTTTTCTCCAAGCATTGGTGCTGATTTGAGTTCAACTTCTCCTGTTGAAATTTTAAAAATAGGACCTGAGGATCTAACCTTTTTACCAGTATTATGCTTTAAATTTACGATATAATTATTTTCTATTGCCTGTTCATTATCAACTAATTCCTCGGTAAACTGCATAGGTTCACATGGGATGTCATGAGATCTCAAATATTCTATCCATTCATTAGTCTTTTTCTCTAAAAATTTTTCTTCCATTTTCTTTTCAAATTTTTTTCCTATTTTAAATAATTCTTCTTGTGAAAAAAATTTTTCAGTATTAAATCTTACATCTTCTATACCAAATAAATTAGCTACTCTTTTTCGCGCATGAATAGCTAGACAACCTAATGCTAAAGCAGTATCTCTAGTCTTATATGCCCTATAATATTGAGCAATTTGAGGAGCTCCTCTTAGATTAAAATAATCATTATGGGTTTCTTCATAAGAATTATTGTTATTATTATTTGATTTTAACCATTTCTGCGCACCACTTAAATCATTCTCTACTTCTACAACTTGCATTGCTTGCATTGAAATTGCATTTGCCAATAAGCTAGTTTGCATCAGCAATCCTTTACCTGTAGATCTTGCTTGATATATTCCAGAAACAACTCCTAATGCTAATGCATAACCAGTGGAATAATCTACATAAGATGAGGAATTAACTGAACTAGGAGCACCGTGATATATTTTATGTTCAGTAGACATTATTCCCGAATAAGCTTGCATAATAAGATCAAACCCTGGTTCAGTTGCTTTCGGTCCTAAGGGACCGTATGCAGTAGTTTCGCAATAAACTAATTTAGGGTTAACTTTTGAAAGCGTTTCCCAATCATATTTTAATTTCTTTGATGTAGAAGGTCTGTTATTTGAAATTACAGCATCAGCTTTTGCAATAATATCATGGCAAACTTTTTGCCCTTGTTCGGTTTTCAAATCTATACAAACACTTTTTTTTCCTCTGTTTAAAGCTATAAATAGCCTACTTTCAGCAGGTGGATCAGAAGGAGAAGAGTGTCTCCAGGGTTCTCCTATAGGAGGTTCAATTTTTATTACTGTTGCTCCCAAATCAGTCAACAGTTGTCCTCCTGTAGGGCCTGCTACAAAATTTCCAAATTCGACAACGACCAATCCTTCAAGTGGTCCATTAGAAATTGTTTTCAATATTTCCTCTACTGTTCATTTTTTAGAATTATACTAAAAATTTAATTAGATTCCATTTTTTTTGAAACAATTTCCATGTCTTTATCTCCTCTTCCAGAAAGTAAAAAGAGAATGTTTTGATTTTTTGGAATTTCTTTACACCAATCAATTAAAAACCCCAAGGCATGTGCTGGTTCTAAAGCGGGGATAATACCCTCAGTTACGGACAAAAGTTTGAAACCTTTAAGAGCCACATCATCCGTAGCAGCATAATATTTTGCTCTTTCTATATCTTTTAAATATGAATGTTCAGGACCTACTCCTGGGTAATCTAATCCTGCTGAAATTGAGTGTGCTTCTAATATTTGTCCATATTCATCTTGTAACACATAGCTCATAGAGCCATGCAAGACCCCAGGAGACCCTTTAGTAAGAGTTGCTGCATGTTTATCAGTGTTTAAACCTTTGCCACTAGCCTCTACTCCTATTAGCGATACGGTCTCATCATCAATAAAACCAGAAAATATTCCAATAGCATTTGAGCCTCCTCCAACACAAGCGATAACGTAATCTGGCAGAGAATCTGTTTTATCTAGAATTTGTTTCCTTGATTCTGTTCCTATTATTGATTGAAATTCTCTAACAATATATGGATATGGATGAGGTCCAACTGCACTACCAATAATATAATAAGTTGTTTCTACATTAGTAACCCAATCTCTTATAGCTTCATTAACTGCATCTTTTAAAGTTTTTGAACCTGATGTGACGGGAATCACTTTTGCTCCTAGCATTTCCATTCTGTAAATATTTGGGGCTTGTCTTTTTATATCTTCTGATCCCATATAAACAATACATTCCAAATTAAGCATTGCACATGCTGTTGCCGTTGCGACTCCATGTTGCCCCGCTCCCGTTTCTGCTATTATTCTTTTTTTTCCTATTCTTTTAGCTAATAATGCTTGTCCTATAGCATTATTAATTTTATGAGCTCCTGTGTGAGCTAAATCTTCTCGCTTTATCCACAAGTTTTGACTTATTTGAAAAGATAAATTTTTTGCATAATAAAGTGGGGTAGGGCGTCCTATAAAATCATTTTGTAAATTGGTCAACTCTTCCCAAAAAGTTTTATCTTTTAAGATTTTATTGAATTCTAATTCAATTTCTTCAAGGGATGAAGTAAGCGTTTCGGGAACAAATCTTCCACCATATTTACCAAATCTTCCATTTTTATCAGGTTTTTCCATATTTAATTTTTTATCTCCAGGTCTTATATTGTTCAATTAAAATTCTGCATATTAATAGCATATCAACAACAATGAAATCAATCTAATATATTTAAAAACCTTAATAGATTATTAAGAACATCTATTGCTCGATAATTATCTAAAACTTTCCAAACATGCAAAATATATTCATGAATTAATTTTAAAATCAGAACTATCGTGAAAATTACTACTAATTTTCTTGTTGTAATTTCATACTTAAACAGTTTCATATAAGCTATAGCCAAGAACCAAAATTCAAAAACATTTGGAAAAATAAATAAAATCAGTCTATTGTGAAAAATTTCAAAAAGAACAAATCCTATAATTCTTAACACAAAAAGGAAAATACTAATATTTCTTAATTTTTTTGTCCATTTGAAAGTAACAATTAAAAAGAAAATTAAATAAAATAAATCGATAATTTTATCAAACATTTGATAATTTCTTACTCCACCTAAATGGAGTAAATTCATCATAAACAAATCAGAAAAATCAACAAGAATAGCAATAATTGCTCCAAAAAAATTCCATTTGAAAACTAATAATGATCCAATAATTCTTGCGATTAAGATTATAATTTCTTCTAGTGTCATAAAAATATTATAAATAATTATTGAACTTAAGAAAAATAAGAATAATTATTTTATTACCCAATATATTTATGAGCTACAATACCTACTGTAAAACCAATAGTTAACCCAATAAACAACATTAAAGTTTGAAGACCTAGACGAGATGTTTCAGTTCTATGAATCGAAGGAATAATATCACTCAAAGCAATGTAAAGTAAAAAACCTCCTATCCCAGCATAAAGATATCCCATTGGTAAATCTAGTGAGTTCCCAAATTGGTATGCTATTAAAGACGCTATGATAGTTACTAAAGAAGCAATAATATTTCTTATTACTGTTTGCTTTTTTGTAAACCCACTTCTTATTTGCACACCAAATTCACCTACTTCTTGAGGTAAATCATGAGCAGTTAATGCAATCGCGGCAATTATTCCAGTTCCAGGGCTTACAAGAAAGGCCCCCCCAAGAGCAATGCCATCAACAAAATTATGAAAAGTATCACCGGTCAAAAATAACCACCCTTGGGCTTTATTAGTAGAATCAGAATCTTCTTCATGATGATGGTGAAAACCTCCAGAAATTTTTTCGAATAGAAAAAAAATCATAATTCCAATTATTGAGCTAGTAATAGCTGTAGTAGGAGACAAACCTTCATCGATAGCATGGGGAACTAGATCCCTAAATGCAATTAACAAAACTCCTGCGGCAAGGGGTGTTCCATAAAAAGCTATAAATTTTGTCCATTTATCTTTAGCAATTAAAATCAAAGCTAAAGATAAAGATAAGACAGATGAAATCAAACCCACAATTATTAAAAGAAACAGTGTAGTCAATCAATTCTCTTTCTATATTAACAAAGATATGAGTAAATGATACATTATATCATTATTTAATACAAACGATTTTAAAGAAAAAATATAATAGAATAACAATATGAATAACAAAAGATTTTTTTTATCAATTGATCAAGGTACTACTTCAACTCGCTCTATTATATTCACTGAAAAATTTAAAGTGATTGCGACTGAAAGGATTAAAAATAAAGAATTTTATCCTAAAGTCGGATGGGTTGAACAAGATCCAAATGAAATTTTAGAAGCCGTAATAAATTCAATAAATAGTTCAGTGAATAAAATCAACATATCTTTTTCTGAAATAACTTGTATAGGAATTACTAATCAACGAGAGTCAATTGTGTGTTGGGACAGTATTACAGGTAAAAGTTTGTATAATTCAATTAGTTGGCAATGTCTAAGGGGTGATACATTATGTCAAAAAATTAGAGGTACAGATTTTGAAAATTACGTTAATAGTGCAACTGGTTTGAAAGTTGATCCCTATTTTTCATCGACAAAAATCAGTTGGATATTAAGAAACTCCCCTGATGTAATAAAAGCTCTTAAAAATGACAGATTAAAGGTAGGAACAATTGATTCTTGGTTAATGTTTAATTTATTAAATAATAATCCTCATCTAACTGATCTTAGTAATGCATCCAGAACTGGTTTGCTTAATACTAAAACGTTAAATTGGGACAAAAAAATTCTTTCATATTTTAATATCCCAGTTAAAATTTTACCCAAAATTGTTCCTTCTAATTATAATTTTGGAACCACTAATAAAAAAATCTTTGACTTTGAAGTACCAATCACAGCAGTTTTAGGAGATCAGCATGCCTCATTATATGGCCATTCTTCCAACAATGAAAATGAAATTAAATGTACTTATGGTACTGGGGCATTTATATTGTTAAATACCTTCAATAAACGTTATTCATACCAAAATGATTTTCTCTCAACAGTTGCCTGGCAAAAAGATAAAGAAATTTATTATGCATTAGAAGGAAGTGTTTTTTCAGCTGGATCAATAATTGAATGGCTGAAAAATATTGGAATGATAAAAAATATTCAAAATCTTCAGTTCCCATATTTTTCAGAAAAAAATAACGAAAATTTATTCTTCATTCCAGCCCTTAATGGTTTGGGGGCACCATTTTGGAATTCAAAAATAAAAGCGAGTATAGAAGGTATAAATTTTGCTTCAAGTACAGAAAGTATTATTAAGGCGGCGTTAGAGTCAGTTGCTTTTTCCACCAAAGCTGTAATAGATTCTATTAGTGACAAAACAAAAATTAAATTTAAAACCCTAAAGGTTGATGGAGGTTTAACTAATAATAAGTTTTTAATGCAATTTCAATCAGACTTGTTAGGAATACCAATTCTAGTATCTGAAAACACTGAAATGACATCTTTAGGAGTAGCTAAACTAGCATCAGAAAAAATCGTAAAAAAATTAGAATTTGATAATAATTATAAAAAATATATACCAAATAAAAAAAATATGAAATTGCTGAAAGATAAATATAAAATATGGATAGGTAAAGTAAGAAAAAACATTTCTATTATGGAGGAGTAATAATGTATTTAGGAACACAGGTTGCACCAAGAAATATATCTGATTTAGAAGTTTGGTCACAATTAGGAGTAAATAATGTTTGCACTGATCCGTTCATCTCTAGTAATGACGGAAATTTTAAAGGAACAAATCCACATAATTGGACTTTGAACGATTTAGAAAAACATAAAGAAATTATAAATTCAAAAGGATTAACTTTAGATATGGTTCAAATTCCTTTATCTTCTACTCCTATAGAAAAATCCCAAAGTCCAAATATCATGTTAGGAAAATCACCTGAAAGAGATCAAGAAATAGAGTCAATTCAAAATATTATCAGAATGTGTTCAAAAGTAGGTATTCCTGCTGTTAAATATAATATGAACATAATAGGAATTCCAAGGTCTGAGAGTGAAAGAGGTAGAGGAAATTCAATCAATTCTACTTTTCGATGGGGAAAAATGGACAAAAATATACCTCCTAATATCTCAGGAAAAGTTGATGTCGATACCAATTGGGAGAGGATAGACTATTTTCTAGAAAAAATAGTTCCTGTAGCTGAAGAGTACAAAATTAGACTCGCTTGTCATCCTCATGATCCCTATACACCAGATGGATATATGGGAGTAAACAGGGTTTTAGGAACAATTCAAGGATTGAAAAAATTTATACAACTACACGAAAGTCCTTATCATGGTTTGAATTTTTGCCAAGGAACCATTACCGAAATGTTAGATGATCCAGGAAAAGAAATATTTGATATTATTAGGTATTTTGGACATAGAAAGAAAATATTTAATGTTCATTTTAGAAATATTTTAGGAAAAAAACTTGATTTCATGGAAGTATTTCCTGATGAGGGTTCTATAGACATGATTGAAGCAATTAAAACTTACCAAGAAGTTGGATATGAATATATGGTTATGCCCGATCACGTTCCAACCATTTCTGGCGAAAATTCATCTGGAGTAGCGTTCGCATACTGTTATGGGTACATCACAGCTGCGTTACAAGGAATAAACGAAAAAAGAGATATAGCATGGGTGAGAAATAAATAGAATGTTTTTTGATATGATATGTCATCATTAATAGCTATAATAAATATATTATTTGACATACAGTATCGTTAATGCATAAGCATATGCATATGCTTATGCTCCTTATTCTAAAAGTTCTGGCATAAGATTACTCCAACTAGTGCGTTGGTCGTATGCAAAAGCCAATTGAAGTAGTGAGAGGTCATCGTGTAGTGCACCTGTGAGCATTGCTCCAACCGGAATATCACTCTCGCCAAATCCTGCTGGAAGATTAATTGAAGGATGGCCACTGATATTAAATGGAGCAGTAAAGCATGCATTTATGCCACGTGAATGCTCTTGGGGTAGACGTGATCGTTCAGCTGTTGCAAAAGGTGAAGTGGGTGTAGCAATAGCCTTAAGGTTGTTTTCTGAGAGTATATCAGAAAAGTAAATTTTGAACGCTCTGCCGATCTCAGTAGCATTAAGCATATCATTTGCAGATAGGAAAGCTCCTTGAAGCAAATAAATACGGGTGATTTTGCCATAATCTTCCCAATTTGATCTCAATGTTTTTTGATGTCGCTGATAAGCTTCAGAATTTAGTACAATAAAGTTTGCTGATCGAGCCTCTAGCATCCCACGAAGATCTATTTCAACTAATTCACAACCTAACTCTTCAAGTATATGTAAAAAGTTATCATATGCTAGTTTAACTTCCGATTCATTCGGTGCAGAGTTTACGAATTTATAGGGAACTCCGATTTTCCAACCAGAAATGTCAGTTTCGATCATATTTGTATATTCTGGTACTTCTTGGGGCCAACTCATATCGTC
This sequence comes from Dehalococcoidia bacterium, assembly GCA_029940375.1. Classification (GTDB taxonomy): domain Bacteria; phylum Chloroflexota; class Dehalococcoidia; order Lucifugimonadales; family Lucifugimonadaceae; genus TMED-70. The sequence continues at coordinate 34,903 of JAPYUX010000004.1, forward strand.
TTTAGGTTCATAACCAGCCATAGCTTCTAGCATCATTGCCATATCCGTAGCTGTTCTACATAACGGCGATATCTCACTATGTTGATTGTGATCCATACCAAATCTACTAACAAGTCCATGCGTAGGCTTAATACTATATAAATTATGTGCTCCTGCAGGTAATCTTGCGCTCCCGCCTCCATCGGTACCTAAAGCAGCTCCCACCATCCTAGCTGTTGTTGCTGCTCCTGATCCACTACTAGAACCTACTGACATTCGATCAATATTCCAAGGTGACCATGGGGGTGGGGTTAGGTCCAATTCTGATGGACGTGACCAACCAAATTCATTTAAATTAGTCTTACCTATGATGATTGCTCCCGCATTCCGTAATCTCTTGATTACAGATGCATCATTTTTAGGAATCCATTTTTCTAATAATCGTGAATTATTAGTTGTTTTCAAGTTCCTTGTGGGTATAGAGTCTTTTATTCCCAAAATCACTCCTGCAAGAGGTCCAAGGGCTTCTCCTTTTGACCGTAATAAATCTAGTTTTCTTGCTTGTTCTAAGGCTCCGTTAGAATCAATTGTAATAAAAGAATTAAGCCTAGGATTAAGGGAATTGATCACTTTCAGATGTGCTTTTACGTTTTCTACTGCAGATACCGACCCATTATGAACTAATCTTACTTGTTCACTTAAAGGTAAAAAATGAATTGATTCAACCATTGTTTTCACCATCAACATTTGATGACATTTTGAAAAAATCAATCTCTCTACCAAAAGGCTGAATCAAACTTTCCATTAGTTCTGTTGAAATGCTTAATCCTTTTAAAAGTTCCTTTAGCTGCTCAATATCTTGTTCAGTTGCTGGTGCAATACTTCTAACTTTTTCAACAAATTTTTCATCATTTGTAAAATCCATAATAGAGAATATTTCTTACTTTGTATTTTTAATTATGTAGCTGGCTGTATTAACTCTATTCTTACTCCGCCTGGTGCACCGATAAAACCAATTTTTCTACCATCAGGTTGAGGTAAAGGACCTTCTTTGTGAACAGCTCCTAATGATACTAAACGTTCAATATCGGCTTCTATATCATCAGTATCAAAACCAAAGTGTTCTAAACCGTAATGTGCATCATCATCAGCTGGCCCAAGCGTTTCATTAGTCCTTTCACTTGAAATATTTATAGCCAGTCCACCTTCAGTGTGGGTAATAATAAAGGTATCTCCAACTGGCCTTACGGTTTCAGAAATGATTTTAACATTGAATGCTTTTACAAACCATTCAGCAGTTATTTTTGGATCTTTTGACTTTAGATGAATATGATTTACGTTGTAAGGCATTAGGATCTCCTTTTTTAATTTTGTGATAAATTATCTTGCTTAATTGATTTTATAATATCTATGATATATGGTCCTGATTTTTTATATGAAATTTCTATTTTATTATTACCAAATATTTCTATTTCTCTTTCTCCATCTAGCGCTATTGTTCCAGAAAGTTTTTCTATTTTAATTATCTCATCAGGATTCATATATGACCAATGTTTAACTTTCAATGTAGATATGAGTCCTGGAGCTATTGGTGCATAAATCAATTTTCCTTGTTGCCCAAAAATTATCCTCAAACCTTTGTTTTTATTTGTTGATAGAACTCTTGATCCTATGGAAGAAAGACCAATGCTTAACGGTGAAGATTTTGTAAGAAACAATTCCTCTAACATTTCCGGATCCCAAATTGCCTTTGAACCCACAAAATTTTGTTTACTAATTGCTAAATCTATCAAAGCAATATCTTTCTCATTTTCATCAACTTTCACACTAATATATGGGTTTCTTATTAAATATTTTTTTTTACCTCTTAGCAAATTCACAAAAAAACCCGTAGCTATCCCAGCTATAGTGGGATCGATCATTAATGGGAAAGCATTATTTGTTCCAGTAGAAATAGGTATCAAGGGTATTTTATTAATTTTTTTTGCTACTAATCTATTTGTGCCATCTCCTCCTAAAACCAAAATGCAATCACACTTAATATCATTTAATAAACTTGCTGCAATTAAAGTTTGTTCTGGGCCATCATAAAATTTTGTGTCCAAAAAATTAATATTTATTTGATCTCTATAATTTTCAATTGCTGGCTTACATAGTCCTGATTTATCTGGCATAAAGTAAAAATCTCTTACTCCTTTTGACAATAAACCAGAAATAAATCTACTAATTATATTCGCTTTTTCCTGATTTGATATGAGTCTCCCAGAGGCTACCAATCTCCTAATATCTTTTCCAGCGGATGGATTTGCTATTACGCCTATTTTTGCCAAATCACTAAATACTTTCGATGTTATTTATTAGGGTTTCTAAAAAGCTTGCAGCAGGAACACCGTCTATTGCTCTATGATCAAATGTTAAGGATAAATAAATCATATTTCTTACTGTTGCTATTCCTTCATTTATGTAAACCTCTTCTGCAATTTTACCCAAGCCTAAGATTGCTATTTCAGGTGGATTAATTATGGGGTTGAAATTTTCTACGTTGTAAGAAGTTAAATTAGTTATAGAAAAGGTTGAACCAGAAATTTCGTGAGGTAACAATTGCTTGTTTTTTATTTTTTTAGAAAATTCTCTTATTTCTTTAGAAATTTCCAATTCATTTTTATCTTGTGAATTATTAATTACAGGAACCAATAGTCCTCCTTCAACTGCCATTGCAATTCCTATATTTATATTCTCCAAGATATATAAATCATCATTTATATAATGGGAATTAATTATGGTATGTTTTTCTAAACTATTTGAAACTATTTTAACTATTAAGTCATTTAGTTGCGGTCTAATTCTATGTTGTCGCCATTCAGGTAATAAAGCTTTTTGCTTGGATATTAAATTATCCACACAAGCCTTCGAGTTAAGAGTAACTTGAGGATTTTGTGCACTTTCATACATCCTTTTGGCAATAATTTGTCTTATTCCAGTACTTTTAATTTTTTCTTTGACATCCAACGTATCTGCTATGCTTGTTGATATTTCGGAATCTTTAGATTCATTAAACTTTATTACATCATTTTCAGTAATTCTTCCAGACGGGCCCGTACCAGTGATTAAATTTATATCAATTTTAAGTTTTTTCGCTAAATTTCTTGCTCGAGGTGTAGCCAGTATTTTTTTTGAACTAATTTGTTTTTTTATTTGTGTTTCAGATTTGTTGTCTACTTTTTGTTCGATTATAGTCTCTGGAAAATCTTCAATTTTTTCTCCTTCTAATAATATGAGCCCTAAAACAGCCCCTACTGGCACCAATACACCTTCCTTTACGTTTATTCTTCCTAAAATTCCATCTTCAATTGCTTCTACAGCAGAACTAACTTTTGTTGATTCTATTTCAACCAATGGTTCATCTTTAGTTATTTTGTCACCAACGGTTTTGAGCCATTTAATTACAGTTCCGTCATTCATATTCATTCCCCATTGGGGAAGTTTAATTTCTATGGGCATAGATGTCCTCTTCTTTAGTTAATTTATTAGATAATTCTGTAAAATTCTCAACAATTAAATCAGGCTTTAACATTTCATTACATTCTTCGTAAGGTAACGCATATCTATTTACATATACTGCTTTCATTCCACAACTTTTAGCTCCTAATGTATCAAAAGAATTGGCAGAAATCATCATTATTTCAGAAAGTTCGTATCCTGTTATTAATGATGTTTTCCTATAAACACCCGAATGAGGTTTAAATGCTCCTACTTCTTCTACGGAAATAATATTATCAAAGTTGAATTTAATTCTTTTTTGGGCCAAATGTCTCAAAAATTTATCTTCCCCATTTGATAAGGCAATAAGTTTATATTTATTTGATAATAAATTTAAAGCATTTGAAACTTCTGAAAAAGGAATTAAATTTTGCCAATTCTCATCCCACAGACTTAACTCTAAATCACTTGGCTCCATATTAAATTTTCTAGCAGTATACTTAAATGCATTTTTAACAGTTTTTAAATATCCACTATGACCTAAATCTAAAATGTTATCTTGATATTGCTCTATTCTTTGTCTGTGTCTTAAAAATGCCCAAAATTCCTCAGGGGTTGTTTTTGAATTATTATTATTAATAATATTAATGATTGAGCCTTTTGTACTTTTTTCTAAATCCAGAACTGTTCCAAAAAGATCAAAAGTAAGTGCTTTTATCATAAATTTATTCCAATGTACTTTTTACGGCGGAATATATTTTATCTAAGTTAGGATATACAAGTTTTTCTAAACTTGGGGAGTAAGGAATATGTACCTGCTCGGATGCTACTTTTATAATTGGTGATTGTAAAAACCAAAACCCTTCTTCAGCAACAATTGAAGAAATTTCAGAAGCAGCTGAACATACTTTATGAGCAGGGTCTACAACTACAAGTCTGCCTGTTTTTTCAACAGAATTTAATATAGTTTCCTTATCAAGAGGAACCAAAGTTCTAGGATTTATGACCTCGCACGAAATTCCTTCTTTTTCAAGATTATTAGCCGCTTCTAATGAAAGCTTTACAGAGCCCGCAATACCAACGATAGTACAGTCGTTGCCTTCTTTTACTATTTCCGCTTTTCCAAATGGAATATCTACATCTGAAACCTCTCCTCTTGTTCCCGATAAATTCACATCTTCAAATATTATTACTGGATCATCATCCCTTATTGCAGTTTTCAATAATCCTTTTGCATCTGATGAATTCGCAGGAACTGCAATTTTAATTCCAGGCATATTCATAAACATCGGATAAGAGCGATCTGAGTGATGAGCCGCAGACCCACCTCCATATGCCATAGAGGCTCTATAAACAACGGGTAAATTGGCTTGCCCACCAAACATATATCTCATTTTTGCAGCTTGTGAAATCAATTGGTCCATTGCAACCCACATAAAACTTGTTACCGTTTCAACAATAGGACGCATTCCAACAAGAGAGGCTCCTATAGCTGCACCAAAAAAACCATTTTCGGAAAGAGGGGTATCTAATACTCTATCTTCCCCAAATTCTTTGAATAAATTCGCGGTTGTTCCATAAACAGATAGTCTTATATCTTCTCCCATAATAAACACATTAGGGTCTCTTCTCATCTCCTCAGCTATTGCTTCATTTATAGCTTCAGCAAAAATTTTCTCAGTCATTATTTCCTCCAATAATTTATGGTTTAGGTATGGGGTTTGCCCACATGCTATCAAACAAATTTTCTGGCTTAGGAAATTCACTATTACGAGCAAAATTCACTGCTTCCTCAATTTCTTCAATAGAATTATTTTCTATTTCTTTACACTCTGATTCAGAAAGTGTTCCTCTTTCTATTAATTTTTTAGTATGAATATCTATAGGATCTCTTTCTTTCCATTTATCAATTTCTTCTTGTGATCTGTACTCACCTTTTGTAACCCTTCCTAAACCCAGAGAGTGATCTTCAAATCTGTAAGTTAAGCCTTCAATCAAAGTGGGGCCATCTCCATTTCTTGCTCTTTTTACAGCTTCTGCAGTTGCTTCATGCATCGCCTCTACATTTTGACCATCAACTAAAACTCCTGGCATATTATAAGCTGGAGCCCTATCAGATACATTATCAACAGCAACTGAATCTTGGTATGAAGTTGTGATTGCAAATTGATTGTTTTCACATACAAAAATAACAGGTAATTTCCATATAGATGCAAGATTCATTGATTCATGACAAGCACCTTGATTTGAAGCTCCATCACCAAAAAAAACAACTGAAACAAAATCTTTTTTTCTTAATTTGGAAGCTAAGCCCGCTCCAGTTGCAACAGGTACCGAAGATGCAACAATGCCTGATTCTCCTAATATTCCAACAGAAAAATCTGCAAGATGCATAGAGCCTCCGTTGCCATTACAATAACCATCAACCTTGCCATAAATTTCAGCCATAGCCTTTTTGATACTCCCTCCTTTAGCAAGAGGATGTCCATGTGAACGATGGTTTCCTGCAATATAATCAGTATCCTTTAGGGCGGAACAAACTCCTACCGCAACAGCTTCTTCTCCAATATATGGATGCGCAGGTCCAACAAATTCTCCAGCTTTATGAACTTCCATAACTTTTATCTCAAAGTTTCTTATCGTCCACATTCGCTTTAACATATGTATCTGGGTTTCTTTTGTTAATTCCATAAATAGTCCTTAAAAAAATATATCTTGGGAAATATAATCTTAGTGGGAAATAATATTGTCAATATAGATTGTTGGATCATTTTGCTAATCATTTGAAAAAATCACCTTAACAAACTGTCTAAAAGATTATATTTCCGATCTTATAGGATATAAAATTGATCCTAATTTGAATTATTAGATCATTATTATATTATTTACAGATGATTTGTATAAGCAAATTTCATATAATTGGATTATAGTCTTCGCGCGCGCGTGCGAGAAATTTAGGCTTTTTTTTAAACTACAAAAAAACGAAAGAAAAAATGGCGAAGAAAATTGAAAATAACCATAAAGGTTCCAAAGATTATAACGCTTCAGATATAACTGTCATGGAGGGACTCGAGGCAGTAAGAAAAAGACCCGGAATGTACATAGGTACTACTGGAATAGAAGGGGTTCAACATCTAATTCATGAAATTGTGGATAATGGTGTTGATGAAGCAATGGCCGGGTTCGCTACAAAAATCACAGTCATTTTAAATGAAGAAGGTTCTGTTACCGTAATTGATGACGGCAGAGGAATTCCCGTTGATACACATGAAAAAACAGGTATTTCTGCAGTTGAAACTGTTATGACAACATTGCATGCAGGGGGGAAATTTGGAGGAAAGGGATATCAAGTGTCAGGAGGTTTACATGGAGTAGGAGCATCGGTCGTCAACGGACTTTCAGCATGGCTAAAAGTCGAAGTAAGAAGAGATAAAAAAATTTGGACTCAAACATATACAAAAGGAATTCCAGATGCCCCTTTAACAAATCGGACACAAACCAAAGAAGATTTGCAAGGCACAGGTACAACCGTTACTTGGATGCCGGACAAAGACATATTTCCTGAAATTGATTATTTATATGAAGGAATTATAACTAGATTTAGAGAAATGGCTTATTTGAATCAAGGATTAAACATACAATTTATATCAAATTATCATAAAGATTTGTGGCCCCATAATCAAGTAACTTTCAAGTTTGATGGGGGTGTACAGAGTTTTGTTAATAATTTAAACAAAAAAAGGACAGCTATTCATGAAAACATAATGTATGTAAATGAAGTAATGGAGGGTATCGTAGTTGAAACTGCTATACAGTATAACGAATCTTTTATCGATAATACTTTATCTTTTGCGAATTGCATTAGAACATCAGATGGAGGCACACACGTAACGGGATTCAGGTCTGCTCTAACAAGGGTCATTAATGACTATGGAAAAAAGCAAGGTTACTTTAAAGAAGATATTCAATCTTTATCTGGAGAAGATGTCAGAGAAGGTTTAATGTGTGTTGTTTCTGTAAAAGTTAAAGATCCACAATTTGAGGGACAAACAAAGGGAAGATTGGGTAATCCTGAGGTTAAAGGGGCTGTTGAACAAGTTTTAGGTAGAAGATTAACTGAATTTATTGAAGATAATCCAGATGATGCAAAAAAAATCCTCAATAAATCCTTAACGTCTGCTCGTGCTAGAGAAGCTGCCAAAAAAGCTAGAGATCTAATAATAAGAAAAAATGCCTTGGATGGGGGATCATTGCCAGGTAAATTAACTGACTGTACCGAAAAAGACCCTTCAAAATCAGAATTATACATTGTAGAGGGAGATTCTGCGGGAGGATCTGCTAAACAAGGAAGGGATAGATATTTTCAAGCTATTCTACCTTTAAGAGGTAAAATTTTGAATGTTGAAAAAGCAAGGCCGGAAAAAATGCTTCTTCATGAAGAAATAGTTGCCTTGATTACTGCCATCGGTACTGGCTTGGGAGAAGATTTTAATCACGAAAAATTGAGATATCACCGAATTATTATAATGACTGATGCAGATGTAGATGGAGCACATATAAGAACATTATTGTTAACTTTTTTTTATAGAAATATGCCAGAATTAATTGGACATGGAAATTTATATATAGCACAACCACCTTTATATAGAGTTTCAAGAGGCAAAACCAGTAAATGGATTTATTCAGAAAGTGATTTAAATAAATGGATTTCAGAAAAAATATACAATAAATTTTCAATAACTGGTGAAAGTGTTAATTTGAAAATTAAAGGGACAGCAATAGGAAAATTTATTTCTAACATAACTTCGTTTAAGGAAATTTTAGACATTTCTAAAGTCTTAAATTTAAGTTATGATGAATTTCTTAGCTTAGCATCAAAAAAAGGAGAGTTTTATGAAAATTCTAAACCTGCTCCAAAAATAGTTGAAGAAATTCAACCAGATTTATTTGAAGTTGGAGAATTTTTAACTCCAGAGGAAAATGAGCTCAAAGAAATAGAAGAAAAGGATTCTATTATTGACAATCCATCAATAATCAAAGCACAAAAGATCTATCCAAATGTAAAAGATTACATAACAACCAAATTTTCTATAACTAAAGATGATGAAATTATAGAAAAAAATCTTGATTGGACCGAAGTTATCGAAGCCCTAGAAAATAAAGCTGATAAATCAGGATTTAATAGTCAAAGGTTTAAGGGTTTAGGTGAAATGAATCCTGATCAACTTTGGTCGACTACAATGGATCCGACAAATCGAGTGATGCTTCGGGTAAATGCAGATCACGCTGAAGAAGCTGATGAGATGTTTATTACATTAATGGGAGATAATGTCGAACCCAGACGAGATTTTATTAAGGCTAATGCACTAGATGTTCAAAATTTAGATATCTAATTCTTTTTTCTAGTTACTTTATTTGTTGTTGCATCTAAATAATGAGTTTTAGTGGTTTTATTATTATTTTTTTCGGAAACAGTTTTTGCTGCCAAGATTCCTGTCTTATTAAGTACAAATAAATGACCTAGCGCAACATATAAAACATCAGCAGCCTCTTCTGACAATAATTTTGGCGATCTCACTGATGTTAGTTTTAAACATTCCTGATTTAATTCATCAATTTCTTCTTGTAATAAATTTTTTCTCTCTAGGATTGATTCAAATGGAGATTTAGATTTCTGTATTAAATTCCATCGATGGTGAAAATTATAAACACTTTCAGCAAGGCTTTGTACGGCTTCTAAAAATTCATTTTTATTAGGTGTGTTCATTCAATTTCTCCTTTATCAGTAATGGAAAAAATAGAATTAAAATTATAACCCAGTTCTTTTATTTTATCTGAACCTCCCATTTTTCTATCCAATATAGATAATACGAGCTTAACTTTTGAATTTTGTTGTTGAACAATTTTTATTGATTCAATCAAAGAGCCTCCGGTCGAAATCGTATCGTCAATTATAATAACATCTGAATTTGGCTCGAAATTACCTTCAATTTGTTTTTGCAAACCATGTTCTTTCTTAGATGAACGAATGAAAAACCCATTTATTGGATAATTCAATAAAGATGAGGCATAAACAATTGAACCAATAAGAGGAACAGCCGCAACTACAGGTCCTCCTATAAATTTTAATTTAAGTTTTTTTGCTGCATTTATCACCCAATTAGAAATAATTATGGAACATTCAGGATTTAATGTCAGTCGTCTCCCATCGAAATAAAAATTAGATTTTTTCCCACTAGTTAAAGTAAAATCCCCATATTCTAGAGCTTTTAATTCTAGTGCTTTTTTTAATAATATAGCCTTGTCCATTAAAATTATTTTATTGATATAAATTAGTTTTTGTAATGTATTTTTCTATTTCTTTTGAAACATATTTGTTAATAGGCTTTTTTATCCGGATTGCATTTCGAATCTGAGATGAATTTGTGTCATCTAATTTCTTTATAATATGTAATTTGTTTTTTTTGGTTTGATTTTTGTTTAATTTATTTCCAATTCGTTTGATTACAATAAAATGATAAGATTTGACAAGTTGAATATAATCTTTCCATAAATGTAATTCATTAAAAGCATCTGATCCTAAAACTATGTATTTTATACAGAAATCTTTCTGAGTTTTTTTTAGAAAATCTAAAGTATCTATAGTGTAACTAGGATTGGGCCGATTCACTTCGTAATCAACAATTTGAACCTTTTTATTCTTCACACCTATTTTACACATTCCTAGCCTTTGAAAAGGTGTAGCAATGGGACTAAATTGTTTCATATATGGGTTACCTGTTGGTACCAAAAATAGCTTTCGAATCAAAAGGTTTTCCGTTATATTTTTTATAATCGATAAATGTCCATTATGCAGAGGATCGAAGGTTCCTCCATAATAAGCAGAAATCTGTAAATTTTTTTTGTTATTCTCCCCAGATAAATTCATATTCTCCTACTTTTATTAAATCACCTGCTTTAATTCCCATTTGAATCAATTCTTCAAATAATTCACTCTGTCTCATCTTATATTGAAATTGAACTAATGTTTTCCATTGATTCAAGTTAGATCCATTAGCTAATCTAATAAAATTTTCATCTAAAATTTCAAAATTATTCTTATGTTTTTTTACAATTTTTGGTTCACTATATTTTATTGAAATAATAGGAATATCACTTTCTTCCAGTTGTAATTTTGTTTCAGAAACAAATTTTAACATATAAGATTTTAAGTTTTCTAAATTTTCATCATTTTCATTTGAAAGATAGAAAACTTTAGGCTCTTTTATATCATGATTCTTTAAATCCATTTCAAGTTGCTTTCGGAATTTCTGAGAATCATTACACAAATCAGTTTTTGAACATACAATAATTAGATGTTTATCTCGAAGCTTAGGATTAAATTTTTCTATTTCTGTTAGAAGGATTTTAATAGAATTATTTACATTATCTATTGACGAAATAATCAAAACCAGAGCTTTTGTATTGGATATATGTTTCAAAAATTCATTTCCTAATCCCAATTTTTTATGAGAACCTTCTATTAATGCAGGAACCTCCAATAGTTTAATTTTCGTAAACTTAGCATCTAATATTCCTATCTCAGGATAAATAGTGGAAAATGGATAATCTGCTATCTTTGGCTTAGCATTACTTAATAAAGATAACAATGAAGATTTACCTGCATTGGGCAATGATACAAAAACAAAATCGGAAATTATTTTCAAATCTAAGGCCATTTTTTTTGTTAATCCTATACCTCCTGCTTCGGCGAGTAGCGGTTCTTTATTGTCAGATCGAACAAAATTTATATTACCTTTACCGCCCTTACCTCCATCAAGAAGCTTAATCCTTTCGTTTGGATTGTAAAAGGAACCAAAAAACTCCTTATTATTATTTTTGATAATAGATAAATCGGTGCCAATAGGAACTTTAATTATATAATCATCACCCTGTTGGCCTGTCTGATTCTGTTTTTTTCCGTTCTTACCATTTGAAGCAAGTAAATTATTATTAAATCTATAAACAGATAAATCATTTAATGTTGAATCCGCTTGGATCCACACAGTCCCACCAGTTCCACCGCTGCCTCCATCTGGTCCACCCAAAGAATTTTTTGCGTTCCTTTTAAAGCTTACTATCCCAGCTCCACCATCACCAGCTTTAATATTTATTATTATATTATCTAAAAACATATATTTATATTTTAATTAATAATAATTAAATATGTTGAAATTGTTAGTTGAATTTGATTATAGGTTATAAAGTGTTGAAAACTATTGAGATAGAGTTGATGAATTTAAAGAAAAGAATTTAAATCAATTAGTTTAAGGAAAGACTTTTTTCTATTTCTTGCTTAAGTTCAACATTATTCAACAGTTCTTTTTTTATTTTATTAACCGAATAAATAATTGTTGAATGATCTCTTTTCCCAAGTTTTAGACCTGCTTGTGATGTTGTGAAATTTGATTTCTCTATCAGTAAATAAGCGGCTACATGTCTTGCAAAATTTGTTTTTCGGTCATTTTTTCTACTTTGTAAATCTTCTGTTTGAATTCCAAATAAATAATTTATACAAGAGAACACTTTTTCCTCTGTAATAGCTTGATCAATTAAGTCATCCAATTTGTAATCTCTTATAATTGATTTCACCATTTCTTTATTGATAGTTGAATTTAATAAATCTGAATGTGCAATAAGAGTGTTAATGATCCCCTCGATTTCACTTATAGATTGGAATTTTTTATTACTAATGTAATCAAGAACATTTTCGGAAATAGATATTTTTTTGGATCTTAGTTTTTTATATATATACTTTCTTGTTGTTTCACTATCAGGAGCATTGATTCTTACAATTAAACCTGATTTTATCATTGAGATGAGCCGACTAGGCATATGTGTTTTACTAGGATGGTTGTAAGAGGTTAAAACTATTTGTTTTCCTGAAACAGCAAGTTGATTCATTATATGAATTAACATTTCTATTGTTTGTTTTTTACCAACAAGAAAATCTAAATCATCCAATATAAAAGCATCTGCTTCTCTATATTTATCCATTATTTTTGAATCGTTTGTTCTTACAGATTTTACGAATTCATTAGTAAAAGATTCTCCTGTTGCTGCAATTACTTTACATCCTTTTGTTTTCAGGTTTTTAGCGATGGCTTGTGCTAAATGTGTTTTCCCCAACCCCCAATTTGCATATATATAATATGGATTATATATATCACCTGGAAGTTCACATATTTTTTTTGATGCAGCATACGGTAAAAAGTTAGATTTACCTGAAATAAAAGAATTGAAGTTATATTTAGGGTTCGACCAGGTACCTTTAATTTCTCCTTGATTTAAATATTGTGTTTGATTGACATTTAATCCATTTAAAATATATTTTAGATTTAATTTTTTGTTAGAAGTTTGCAATAAGGCTTCATTGATTGTTGTGTTTAACCTCTGAGAGAGCATTTCAATAGCAAAAATACTTTCTGCACTTACGGTTAGAGTTGTTTTGGATATTTCTACTCCCTCGGTGTTTTTAAGCCATGTTCTAAACGTTGTATCGGGTACAACCATTTCAAGATATCCTAAGGCCGAAGCCCAAATTTTTTTTGGATCAAAAATATCCAATTTTTTCCTTTAAAAAATTAAAAAACTATACATAATAATTTATTGCGACTACTCCGCGACGAATGTCTTTTTTCGATTAAAAAAACAATTTCTTTTATATAATTAAAGAAATCATGATTGATTGATCGCTAAAAAAAAAATAACATAATTATTAATTAAAAAAAGGCTTTAATAATGTATTTTAATAATAAATTAAATAAAAAAAGGAATTTTTTAATTTTTTACGAAATGTTATAAACTGGAGACGAAATATTTTATCATTAAACGCACAGGCATTAAAAACAAAATTAAATTTTTTGGATACAAAATGGGTATAGTTTTTTTTGGGACACCTTCGTCGTGTTTACCAATAGTTAAAACAATTTATAATAGATTTAATTTATCCTTAATTATTTCAAAATCTTCTATACTCACTTTGTCAAGAAGAAAACGAAATGAATCCAAGTTGGAAATCTTTTCAAATTCAAAAAGTATTGATTATTTAACTCCTGAGAAATTTGATTCTTCATTTATACAAAATCTTTATAGTATGCAACCAGATATTTTTATTATCTGTGCATATGGAAAAATTTTAAATAAAAAAGTTTTATCTATACCAAAATTTGGAACAATAAATATACATCCTTCTTTATTACCGAAATATCGCGGTCCTTCTCCAGTTCAATATTCAATAAAAAATTTAGATGTTCATACCGGATTTACATTTATTAAAATGGATGAAGGTATTGATACCGGAGATATTTTATTTAAGAGTTTACCTATAAAAATAGAAGATGAAGAGACCACGGAATCTTTAACTGATAAAATTTTTTTTAGTGCCTCGAAAAAAATAAATAAATCTATACAAAATTTATTTGATAATAGTCATAGCCCTTCTAAGCAAAATAATGATTTGGCAACATATACAAAACTAATTTCCAAAAAGGATGGTGAAATCAATTGGGATGAAAGCTCCAAGCAACTAAATGCTAAAATTAGAGCATACTCAAATTGGCCGGGCTTGTATACTTTTCATAATACAAAAAAAATAAAAATATTAGACTTAAAGCAAACGGCTTTAGATTCTACAATTCCAGGGAAAATTTATGTTATAAACAACCAAATCTATGTTGATACTTCCACAAAAAAAATTCTTATATCAAATATTCAATTGGAAGGGAAAAAAATAAACAGTGCATACTCTTACTTTAAGAACTTTGATATTTCAAATATAGTTTTAGGCTAATTAGAAATGATATCTATTATTTCTCTATGAGCTAAATGACTGCGAACCATATCTACATTTTCTATCCACCATTTTGTTTGATAAAACTCTTTTTCTTTAGTTACAATCTCTTCTTTATTATTGCCGTAAGATCTTATCCAAATAAATTGAGATCTTTCTTCATTCACCCACGTTGATTCTACTTTTATACCCACTTCAGTTAATAACGGGATAAGTTTTTCTTTAAATAAATTTATCCATGCATCCATCATGCCTTTATTCACTGTATATATTCTTAAATGTGCATACATTTATTTAACTCCTTATAACTTTATATGTTTTAATATCTTTGTTTTTGATTAACTTTGTTCCTGTTAGAGATTGTATCATTTCATAATTCCACCCAGGGGCTACTTCTCTTAAAAGAAGGCCTTGCTTAATAACTTCCATAACAGCAATATCGGTTATTATTTTATTTACACATTTTTCCCCTGTTAAAGGATAATTGCATTCTTCTAGAATCTTGAATTCATTGTTTTTTGTTACATGTTCCATTGTGATGATAACCTGTTTCGCACCTCCAACTAGATCCATTGCTCCCCCAATTGATCCAATGCCCCTAGATTCTATCATCCAATTTGCCAAATCTCCTTTTTTAGAAACTTGCAATCCTCCCAAAACACTTATGTCAATATGTCCTCCTCGTATCATATCGAAAGATTCAGCTGAATCAAAAAAAGCAAGTCCTGGTACTCTTGATAAAAATTGACCTCCGGCATCCATTAAATTAGGGTCAAGATTTCTTTGATCAGCTAATTCACTAAATCCTATAACACCATTTTCTGCTTGAAATCTTATATTTCTTTTTTTATCAATATATTTTGCGCAAAGAGAAGGCATCCCTATCCCTAAATTTACGTAAGAATTTTTTGGTAATTCAATTGATGCTCTGTAAGCAATATCTTCTTTAGTTAATTTTTTAGGATAGTTCATATTGTTTTTTTACACACTAAACGATTTACATAAATGCCAGGAGTTCCTATTCTTTCTGGATCGATTTCCTGAGATGGAATTATTTTTTCTACCTCTACTATTGTTAATTTAGCAGCCCTAGCCATTATAGGATTAAAAGCTCTTGATGTACCTTTATATATCAAATTTCCAAATTCATCAGCTATTTCGGCTTTAATGAGGGCTACATCAGCTTGTAATGCATGTTCAAGTAAATATTTTTTCCCATTAATTGTTTTCTTTTCTTTATTTTTTTCAACGATCGTACCTAGTCCAGTTTTGGTATAGAAAGCGGGAATTCCTGATCCCCCAGCTCTTATTTTTTCGGCTAAAGTTCCTTGAGGTATAACTTCAACTGTTGTTTCTTTATTTTTCCAAGCTTTTTCAATTTCTGAAATTGGTTTTTGTTTAGCTGGGATAGGAAAAGAACAGATAATTTTCTTTACCTGTTTATTTTTAAAAAAAATACTTTGATCTATGGCTTCTTTTTTATTAGTCCAACCATATCCAGTGGTCATTGATATTCCCGCTACATTGCCAATCAATGTTAATTCTTTAATATTTGAGTTTCTTAATGCAAGCATTAAATTAGTTGGCTGTCCTCCTTCTCCACCAAAGCCACCAATCATTATACTGATTCCATTTTTTAAATCTTTTACGGCATCTTTATACGAATCAAATATTTTTAACTCTTTCATTTTAGTTATATTTTTGTATATTTTTAATAATTTAAATTTATAAACATATTATGTCATTAAATTTTGCAGATTTTATATTAACAGGTTTTATATTAATTACTCATATAGGATTTTCAGATTTGATACCAGAAAATACAATCTCTGCTTTTTGATTTGGATATAAACAAAAGAATTGAAAGTAAATTATGAAAATAACAAAAATAATAATTAGAAAGCTAATTGGAACAATAAATTTCGATGGGCAATTCTGGGAAGAAAGATTGGTTAGACCTATCGATATTTATCCAGAATACGAAATGGAACAAGACGAAACAAAGAAAAAGAAAAAGGGAAAATTTTCAACTGAATCTATTTTTATAGAGATTTATACTGACAATGATCTTTCTGGAATTGCAGGTCCAATAGACGAACAACAGGCATTTATCATAGAGAAAAACCTGTCAGGAATTATATTAGGAAAAGATCCATTAGCAATTGAATTATTGTGGGATCAAATGCATCGATTAAGTGTTCATGGAAGACAAGGTATAACCATGCAAGCAATTAGTGCAATAGATTGTGCATTATGGGATATCAAAGGTAAATATTTCAATACACCTATTTATAATTTAATTGGAGGACCAACTAGAAATTTGATACCAGCCTATGCTTCTATGCTTGGTTTTAATGTGACGGATATGAGTTTAGTTGCTGAACGAGCTTTAATGTATAAGGAAAAAGGTTTTGATGCACAAAAATGGTTTTTTAGATATGGACCCATGTCTGGTAAAGAGGGTTTGAAAAAAAATATAGAGCTTGTAGAAACCCTTAGAAACACACTTGGAGAAGATTATGACATTATGTTAGATTGTTGGCAATCAATGGATTATAAATATGTTTTAGATTTAGCACGAAACATAGAACCTTTTAGACCATTTTGGTTAGAAGAAGTTGTAATGCCCGATCGTATCGATATTTATAAAAAAATAAAAGAAAAAATTAATATCCCCCTTTCTGGTGCAGAACATGAATACACCAGATGGGGAATGTTTAGATTTATAGAGAAAAAAGCATTAGATATCCTTCAACCAGATATTTATTGGGCAGGAGGATTATCTGAAGTAATGAAGATTGCAAGCTTAGCTAGTACATATGATCTAATAATTATTCCTCATGGGCATTCATCAAATGCAACTTTACACTTTTCTCTCTCACAAATTCCTATTCATACTCCTTATCAAGAATTTTTGATTAAGTGGAATATTGTACACCAACATTTTTTAAAATACCCAGAAATCCCTGTACAAGGCAAATTTAGAATACCCACAAGGATTGGCCTTTCAATGGAGCTTGACCAAGAAAAAGTTGAAAAAGAAGATAAGGTGGTGATAAATAATTAAACTCTTAAAGCTCTCCTTCTCCTCCATCTGCTTAAACTATATTTTCTTTTTTTGATTTTTAAGTTTTTGGGTCTTTCTGGTATGAAATCGAAATCATTAATATTTTCTTTTTTTGCTATCGTTTTAATATTTTTAATTAGGTTTCCTTTAGATTTTTTATTAGGGACAAGATTTGGTATTTTAGATAAATATTTTCCTGTTGCTGTATTGGTAGAAGCAATATACTCAGGAGTTCCTTCACAAATTATGTAACCTCCTTTATCTCCCGCTTCAGGTCCTAATTCTATTATCCAATCTGCATTTTTTATTATATCTAAATTGTGTTCTATAACTATTACAGAATTTCCATTATCTACAAGTGAATGAAGAACATTTAATAATTTTGAACAATCATCAAAAGACAAGCCAGTTGTTGGTTCATCTAAGATATAAAATGTATTACCTGTGGAACGTTTTGATAATTCTGTTCCTAGCTTTATTCTCTGAGCTTCTCCTCCCGATAGAGTTGTTGCAGGCTGACCTAATTTTATATATCCTAGTCCAACTTTATTTAAAGTGTCCAATTTGTTTTTTATATTTGGAATATTAACAAAAATGTCAGCGGCTTCAGTAACTGTTTTATCTAATATTTCGGCAATTGAAAAACCTTTAAATTTTATTTGAAGAGCATCTTCGTTGTATCTTTTTCCTTTGCAAATTTCACAAGGAACAGTTACATCTGGTAAAAATTGCATTTCTATTTCTTTATATCCTGCACCAGAACAATGTTCACACCTTCCTCCTTTTACGTTAAAAGAAAATCTCCCTGGTTTATAACCACGACTTTGAGCTTCAGGCATTTTTGCATAAAGTTCTCTTACGGGAGTAAAGATACCTGTATAGGTTGCAGGATTGGACCTAGGAGTTCTTCCTATTGGTGATTGATCTATAATTATTGCTTTATCTATATTATCAAGTCCTTTAATAGTATTATATTTGCCGGAACGAATTCCTTTTTTCCCAATTTGCTGTAGTAAAGCTTTAGCTAAAATTTCATTAATCAATGTGCTTTTGCCAGATCCTGATACACCTGATACACAAACAAATTTTTTTAAAGGGATTTTCACATCAATATTTTTTAAATTGTTTTCATAAGCTCCAATAATTTTGATAAAGTTATCATTTTTCAACCTTCTATCTTTTGGTACTTCTATGCTCTTTTTCCCACTTAAATATAAGCCCGTTAATGAATTTTTGTTTTCTTTAATAGTATTTGGAGGGCCTTGTGCAATAACATTTCCACCAAAACTTCCTGCCCCAGGACCCATGTCTATTATATGATCAGCTGATAGCATAACTTGTTCATCATGTTCAACTACAATTACGGTGTTTCCTATGTTTTTTAAATTTATGAGCGTTTTTATCAACTTTTTGTTATCTATTGGATGAAGCCCTATAGAAGGTTCATCACAAACATATAAAACTCCAGTTAAACCGGCCCCTATTTGTGTTGCTAGTCTAATCCTTTGGCCTTCTCCTCCTGATAAAGTTGAAGACATTCTGTCTAATGTAATATAGTTTAGTCCAACCTCTTTTAAGAAAGATAGTCTGGAATTTATTTCTTTAAAAATTTCTCCTGAAATAGTTTTTTCACTTTCAGATAAATTTGAATAATTTTTTTCTTCATTAATCCATTCGTAACATTCATCAACTGATAATTTCGTTGCTTGCATAATGTTTTTTCCTAAAACGAAGACAGATAATGCTTCAGGCTTTAACCTTTGACCATTACATCCAGAACATGGACTTTCTGACATAAATTTTATAATTTCTTCTCTAACCTTATCTGATTCAGTGTTAAGGTATTTTTTTTCTATAGAAGGAATCAATCCTTCAAAATATAGTAATTGACTTTCAATTCTTTTTAATTTTTCTTTATTAGGAAAATCTGTATCAACAACCCCGTATAAAAGTAGATTTAATAAAGATTTATGCATATTTCTAATTGGTATATTTAAGTTTAGTTTAAGTTCTTCAATTATTGAATAAAAATTGTTTTTTTGCCAGCTAGAAATGACAAGACCTGTATTTAATACTGATATGCCATTATTGTTAATACAATTATTAGGATCTGGAATGATAAGATGTGGGTCTATTTCTAGTGAAAATCCTAATCCAGAACATTTATTACAAGCTCCGAAAGGAGTATTAAAGGAAAAGCTTCTAGGTTCAAGTTCCGATAAAGAAATATTACAATCAATGCAAGCTAAATGTTCAGAATAAACTTTTTCTTCTTCATCTTGTTTGTCTACGTATAAAACACCACTCCCTATTTTGAGAGCTGTTTCGACTGATTCTGAAACTCTTTTTTTATCTAAATCTTTGTTTTTTATTAGCCTATCAATAACTATTTCAATATTGTGCCACTTATTTTTTTCCAAATTAAAATTTTCTTCAAGGCTAAAAATTTTTCCATCAACTCTAACTCTAGCAAACCCATTTGACTTGGCATTTTCAAAAACCTTTAGATGTTGTCCTTTAGAATGTCTGATGACTGGAGACAGTATTAAAAACCTTGTATTTTCTTTGAATTGTAATATGTTATCTGTTATTTGTTGAACGCTTTGCTTTTTTATTAAATTTCCACATTTATAACAATGAGCAATTCCAATCCTAGAGTATAGCAGTCTTAAATAATCGTATATTTCTGTTACAGTTCCAACTGTAGATCTAGGATTTTTAGATACGCCTTTTTGGTCTATAGAAACTGAAGGGGAAAGACCATCTATTTGATCAAGATCAGGTTTTTCCATTCTTCCTAGAAACTGTCTTGCATATGTCGACAAAGATTCTACATATCTTCTTTGCCCTTCAGCATATATAGTATCGAATGCCAAACTACTTTTTCCTGAACCTGACACACCTGTAATAACAATAAATTTTTCTCGTGGTATTTTTAAATTTATGTTATTTAGATTATGTTCTCTGGCCCCTTTTATTATAATTTCTTTAGATTTTGCCAATTTATTCTTTTTTTTTCTTTATAATTCTACAAATAACTTTAAAGACTTTCGATATTAGAATAAAATTTAATTAGGTTTAACTAAAATTATTTATATGAAAAACAATTTATCAAAGAGATCATTTTATAAATGAGAACAAACAAAAAGACTGTCAAATTACTCTCTGAAATAGATTCCATAATTGAGGATATTCAAGTGCGTTCAATTTTGATTAATGATAAAACAATAAATTTATTATTTTCCGAAAAAATAACTCCTATTTTGTTGGATTTGAGAACAATTATTGAAATAGAAAATTTTTTTTATATTGATATTAAGGAAAAAATAAACAATTGTGTTGCTTTAACTTCTGAAATTGTAGATTTAAATCCAAAATTTTCTTCTATATACTCTAGAATTAGAATACTTAGAGAAACAATTTTACTAATAATAAAATAAAATTCATATGAAAAGTATTTCTAAGAGAAATAAATATATATATTGGGACAGTACGTATTTATGGGAAGAATATGGTAATCTGGCATTAAATTCCATTATACAAACGACAAAAACAGAAAAAATTTCAAACAACCTTCGAATTAATGTATATTTGGTAGATCAAGTTGAAATAAAAAAATTAAACTATAAATTTTTGAATAAGAATTACCCTACCGATGTTTTATCTTTTAATTATTACAATGGTTGGAAGAATGGAATTCCTCCAGATATCTTAGAAATTTTTCCTGATGAAGAGAACAAAGACGAACTGGGAGAGATTTTCATTTCTGTTCCTATAATTCTAAAGCAAGCTGAAGAAAACAATCATTCTTTTGCTAAAGAAATGTCTACAATGGCTATTCATGGAACATTACATCTTTTAGGATATAATCATGAGAAAAAAAATGAAGAAAAAATCATGTTTTCTAAAACAGAAAAGATAATAAAGCTATTAAATTTGGACACATAACCGATGGATCAAAAAAGAGCAGTTTTATATCAAAAATGGCGTCCGAAATATTTTAAAGATGTTGTTGGACAAGAACATATAACAAATACTTTAAAAAATTCTTTGATTAGAAAAAAATTTAGTCATGCATATCTTTTTACTGGACCAAGAGGTGTAGGAAAAACCACAACAGCTAGAATAATGGCAAAGGCATTAAATGTTGACATTGATAAGCTTGGAGAACCAAATTTAGATTCAGAAATATCCAAACTCATAGATGAAAGTAAATTTCTAGACCTCATAGAAATAGATGCTGCTTCTAATCGACGTATTGATGATATTAGATCTCTATTGGATAATATTCAATTTATGCCTTCAATGGGAAAATATAAAGTCTATATTATAGATGAAGTCCATATGCTAACAAATGAAGCATTTAATGCCCTTTTGAAAACACTCGAAGAACCTCCTCCTCAAATAATCATGATACTGGCAACAACTGAATATCAGAAACTACCAGAAACTATAATTTCTAGATGTCAAAGATATGATTTTAGGTACGTACCCAATCTAGAAATCGTTAATCGTTTAAAGGTTATAGCGGAGGCAGAAAATATTAATTGTGAAGATAATATTTTCTGGTTTATAGCTATGAATTCTTATGGTTCGTTGAGAGATGCTTGTAATTTATTGGAACAGTTATCTATAGCATTTGACGAAATCACAATAGAAAAAGCCAGAACCCTTTTTGGAATTATTGATGAAAACATCGCTGTAGAATTGATCAGTTTTGTAGTTAATAACCAAAGTGAAAAATTAATAAAATCATTAGATGAACTAAAATCTAAAGGAATTGATTTTCAAAATTTATCTAAAATAATCATGGAAACCTTAAGGACGGGTTTGTTTATAAACCAAGGACTTAATACAATTCAGGGATATTCCAAAGAATATATTGAAAAAGTTTCAGAAACTTTTTCTGATATTGATGGAAAAATTCTAATTGATATTATAGAAAATCATCTTAAAATAACTTCTATACGAACAGATAATTTTCAATTATTATTAGAATCATCTTTAATCCACATGCTGTTTTTGTTTAATGATCTTCATAAAGCACCTTCATCTGGAAACATTATAAAAGAATTAAAAATTGAAGAAGAAAAAATAGTTAAAAAAATAAATCTAGTAAAAGATTCAGTTGAAACAGTTACAAAAACAGAAAATCTACCGACAGAATCTAAAAAAGACTGGGAAGAAGTACTGTTTGATTTGCGAAGAGAAAAATTTGGGAAAATGTATCTTGGTGCATTATTAAGAAATGTTGAAACACCACAAGTTGAGGATGAGAAATTAAGATTAAAATTTAAAAGTAAGACTTTACATGATTTATTTAAAGCAGAATGGAAAATTGATGGAGCAAGAGAAGCGGTAAAAAAAGCAGTTTTAAAGGTGTTTGGAAAAGATGTAGGTTTAGTTTTGGAAGAACCTAAAAAAAATGTTGATCCTATGGACAAAACAGATAATAAAATTCTTGAAAGTAATATAGTTAAATCAGCTTTGGCTATGGGAGCAAAAATAGAAGAAGAAAAAGAGGAGTAATTGATGTTAAATTTTGACAAAATCAAACAAGCAGGTAGTTTAATGAAACAAATGAATAATTTGAAGAAAAAAATTGATCAACTTGAATCTGTAGCTGAAACCAATGATGGAAGTGTAAAAGTTGTTGTTAAAGGAACATCTAGTATAAAATTTATCGAAATAGATTCATCTTTATTAAATGAAAATTCAAAAAATAGTCTTGAAAAAAATTTAATTAAGATAATTAATGAAGCACTGAAGAAAGCTGAAAGCTCATCGAAGAATATTATGTCCGAAGTAACTGGTGGATTAAATATTCCAGGGATGTGATATGGTGCCTTTAAATAATTCACAATTTTTTTTGACATCACTTAATAGATTGATTGAGTCGTTTAGAAGATTGCCTGGAGTAGGCCCTAAAACTGCACAAAGGCTTGCATTTTATATATTGAAAATGCAAGAAGAAGACGTCAAAGAATTTTCTGATTCATTGACTGATTTAAAATCTCAAATTCTTTACTGTGACATATGTCAAAATATATCTGAAAAAGTTACATGTGAAATGTGTATTGACAAAACAAGAGATGATAGCTTAATTTGTGTAGTAGAAGATCCCATGGATATTTATGTTTTAGATAAAGCAGGTATTTATAACGGTACTTTCCATGTACTGCACGGTTCCATTTCTCCTTCTCGAGGAATTGGTCCAGAAGAACTTAGAATAAAACAATTGATTGAGAGAATTGAAAAAAATACTAATATAAAAGAAATAATTATAGCGACTAACCTTAATTTAGAAGGAGAAGCTACAGGTATGTACCTCCAGCAAATTTTATCTCATACAAAGATAAAAATCACACGCCTTGCTAGGGGATTGCCTTCTGGCTCAGATATAGAGTATGCTGATCAAACAACTATTTCCCATGCTTTGAATTCTAGGGTGGATATCAATGAAAATATCAAATAAGAAAAAAAAATATTTTCAAACAGAATCAATTGTTTTAAATTTGTTCAACTTAGGAGAAGCTGACAGAATTATAACTCTCTTAACTCCAAATTATGGAATTATCAGAGCTGTGGCTAATGGAGTTAGAAAACCAAATTCTAGAATTGGTGGACATTTAGATATTCTAAACAAAATTAATGCGTATGTGCGAATAGGAGAAAATCTTAATAATCTTTCTCAAGCTGATACAATCGATGGTTATGGTGAAATAAAACAAAATTTAAAAAAGATTTCTTTGTGTTTTTATATTCTAGAATTATCAGAAAAATTTTCGGTGGAAAATGATCCAAACAATAACATTTATCAACTTTTAGAAGAAGTATTAGAATTAATTAAATCCGTAGAAAATGATGAATTATTAATCAGATGGTTTGAAATCAAATTGTTAATTTCAGCAGGTTTTCTTCCAGAACTATATAATTGCCTTATTTCAGGTAAAAAGTTAAAAGAAGGCGATCATGTTTTTTCTTTTAATGAAGGAGGATTGATAGATTATCATTATTATTCAGAATCACTTAATCATTCTATAATTCTGAAAAAAACAATAAAGGCAACAAGATTTTTAGTTGATAATAATTGGAGTAATGTGAATAAACTAAATATTTCTCAAAAAACAATTAATGACATAAAAATAATAATGCAAAGATATATACGAACATTGATTAACTCACGAGTTAATTCTGAGACATTTTTATCGTTAATTCATAATAACTAAACCACCCTTTTTATAGGTAGTAAACCACATAAAACAACTCCAAAAACAGCAATTGTTCCACTTATAATTGATATCCCATCAAATCCATATATTTTGTAAATGAATCCTGCAAAAAGAGGAGACATAAATCCAACTACAGACATTCCAATAAAATTTAATGCTGTTCCACTTCCCTCAGAACCTTCGGGAACCCTATCCATAGTTGCTGCAGTTATTATTGGCATCACTGAAAAGAAAAACATTCCTAAAAGAGAAATTAAAACAATTAATCCAATTCCCGTTTTGAAAATTAGAAATAGAAAAAGAAAAATAGACATTAATGTCATTGCAATCATAATGATGGGTTTCCTCCCATACTTATCTGAAAGCATACCCATGATTGGGGTAGAAATAATTCCAGCAGCTGTTATCAGAGCTATGTGAAACCCAATTATAAATGCTGAATAATTTAATACCTCTTTTAAATAAACCCCTAAAAATAATAAAAAAGAAGTATGTGCGGAGGCTCTGATTCCACCTAAAAGTATTAATCCCAAGATAATTTTATCTTTCAAAAGGCCTTTTGAACGAGTTTTGTATTCATCAAAGGACCAGTTACCTTTTGATTCTGATCCTGCTGATTTAAATAAAACCAGCACCAATAAACCAGTTATAATCATTGGAATCGCCATAAATACAGAAACTTTTTCCCAACCAAAACCTTCAAATGAGATAATGGAACGAATAACAATGCCTGAAATCAATCCCCCAACTATTAGAGGGCCAATTGTATTACCTATTTGTGCACCCGTTAAATGCATAGATAGGGCAAAGCCTTTTTTATTTGGATATCTAGCTGCTAAAGTGCCAAATGCTGGTGCATGCCAAAAGCTTTGACCGAAACCCATTAATACAACAGCAAGTATAATTATTGGATATGTTTTTATTGTTCCCAATAAAAAATAACCTATGGCAATCGATAACATAGCTATTGCTAAAAACCAAGCAATTTTTTTTCGATACATATCAGAAAAAATTCCTGCAGGTATATTGGATAACCCACTTGAGACATTTGAAGCTGAAAAAATAGCACCATATGCTACATCAGAAAGATTTAATGAGACTTTTAAGAAAGGTCCTATTACAGATAATGCACTTTGACCTACATGTTTTACTCCATGTCCTAGAGATAGGCCCAAAACAAGTCCAATGCCTGTATTATTTGATTCTTTCTTTTTCATAAGATTGAAAGTTGTTTGTAGATCTATATGTATTTATATAGTATTTTTCAAATATAATGATACCCATATATCATGATTAATTTTAGAAAAATTCCCAAAGTTATTTTGTATTCTTCATTCTTTTTCACTATTATTGGCTTTATATTTATATGTTTTTATACAATATTCAGTCGAATGTTTTTTTGTTCTATTGTGAAACCATGCGCATCGAATTTTATTCCTGATTTATTAATAATAGTTATTTTCACTTTATTTAGCTTTTGTGTAGGAATATTTTTTGGTTGGGTAATTCTAAAGTTATATAATTTCTTTAGAGTAGAATAATAGATAAATAAAATGAAACGAGGGGAATATGTCTGATAATAATTTTGATTTGATTGTTATAGGAGCTGGCCCTGGTGGCTATCATGCAGCTATTAGAGGGGCTCAATTAGGTTTAACTGTTGCAATTGTTGAAAAAGATGATGGCAGTGGCATCGGAGGCTTAGGAGGAGTTTGTTTGAATTGGGGATGCATTCCTTCAAAATCTTTGTTAAAAAACGCTGAATTACTGAATCAAATGAAAAATCCTGAAAAATGGGGATTTTATTTTAAAGATTTTTCTGCAGATATATCAAAAGCTGTAGATCGTTCTAGAAGCGTATCTAAAAAATTGACTCAAGGCATAGATTACTTACTAAAAAAGAATAAAATTTTTCTTATTAAAGGTTCAGCTACTTTGAAATCATCAACTTCTGTAAATGTTAATGATGATACATTTACTGCAAAGAACATAATTATTGCTACTGGTGCGCGGCCTCGGTCTTTGCCTAGTCTTGAAATTGATAAAGAAATTATACTTTCTTCACGTGAAGCATTAGAACTAAGAAATAAGCCAGAAACATTAGCAATAATTGGCGCTTCTGCCATAGGCTGCGAATTTGCATATTACTTTAATGCATATGGAACCAAAGTAACCTTATTTGAAATAATGGATCGGATTGTTCCTAAGGAAGACGAAGAAATTTCCAAAGAACTACAAAGACAGTTTAGAAAACAAGGGATAAATACAAATACAGCAACTCATATAAACAAAGTAACAAAAAGCACTACGCAGATTACTTTGGAATTTGAAAATTCTGGAGAAAAAAAAGTAAGCACTTTTGATAAAGTGTTGTTGGGAGTAGGAATAAAACCTAATTCAGACAATTTGGGAATAGAAGCATTGGGAATAAATATTAATGAAAATGGATTTATAGAAATAGATGAATATATGAGAACAAATGTAAATGGTGTATTTGCAATAGGTGATGTAACTGGCAAATTACCATTGGCACATGTTGCTTTTGATCAAGGAATTATAGCAGCTGAATTTGTTGCAGGAAAAAATCCTCAAGGAATCGACGATTATCAACAAATCCCTCGATGTACATACAGCTCGCCCCAAATTGCCAGTATTGGTATAACTGAAGAGGAAGCAAGAAATAAAGGAATAAATTATTCAATAGGCAAAGTTCCTTTCCAAGTTGCAGGTAAATCTATAGCAATAGATGAACCAGAAGGATTTGCCAAAATAATCTCCGATAAAGAAACAGGAGAAATCCTAGGAGCACATATAATAGGCGCTGAAGCAACAGAATTGATTGCAGAAATAGGTATGCTAAAATATCTTGAAGGAACGGATCAAGAGTTGCATAAGCTAACACACGCTCATCCCACTTTATCTGAAGTTATAAAAGAATCTGCGGCAAATATTAATAACCAAGCAATTCATTTTTGATTTTTACCATGGGATCTTTATTTCTAACTCGGCAGTGATTGATTCAAACCATTCTATTACTTCTGGATGATAAGGTATTCCATTTTTTTCCCGTTCAATTCTGGTTTCGTACTCAATTAGCCCGGGATAAATCACTCTGTCATGACCAGGTGCAGGAGGTGTGTTTTTTAAGCCAATCAAGAAATCATCCATGTTTTTTTTGAAAGTTTTTAAATCACTGAAAGAATCTATATTGTAGGCTGCAAAATAATGTCCATTTCCTCCAAGATGCCCTGCTTGAACTCCACCAAGCATACAGCACATAATATCCACGATGGCTGCAAATGCGTAGCCTTTATGTGAACCATTTTCTCTGTCTCCTCCAAAAGGGAGCATATGAAGATCCTTAAGTCTACCGTCTTCCCAGAAGTCTTCAGAGCTTAATTTTTTCTCTTCCTTTATAGGCGAACCGTCTCCTTTAGCTAACCAATTTGCTGCTACCGGAACTTGCAATCTTTCTAACAATTTAATTTTATTCCCAGCTATTTGTGTTGTTGCAGCATCATACATAAAGTAAGCTTCTTTATCTGCGGGTGCGGCCCATGCAATGGGATTGGTTCCAAATCTGGGTTTGGCGCCGTAAGTAGGTAACATTGCAAATCCACCTCCTCCACTCATACAAACACCAATCATATCATTATCAACGGCTATTTTTGCATGATATCCTGCTGCACCCAAATGGCCAGCATTATTTAGAGTTGCTATACCAACACCATTCTTTTTTGCTTTATCCACAGCGAATTTCATTGCTTTTGGAGCAGTGTGAAGCCCTAAACCATTATCACCATCAAGAGCTACAATTGCTCCAGATTCTTTAACTATTTTTATATTTGGTCTTGGATTTGTTTTTTTCTGTTGATACATTCTCACATATGATCTCAACATATTTGAGACGCCATGTGTATCTACACCATTTAAATCAGCATAGATTAGCACATCTGTAGATAAATCTGAATCTTCTTCAGATAAACCCATTTTAAGAAATATTTGTTTTGTAACTTTGGACATTAAAGTATGATTTATTTTTATAGCATCTTTTTCAGATACATGAAATCTTTCTAACATTTTTCCCTACCTATTTGTTGTTGTGTATGCATTTACATTCTTTATGAAAGCTTCGTTAATATGATTAAGGGAAGCTATAATTCTAGAATCCAATATCTTTAAACTTGAAATTAATCGTAACCTTCTATATTCAGGAATTTCTTCATTCGTAATAGACTCTAATTCTGAAGCAAGCTGAATTATTTTATGTTCTATGTTCATATTAGTTGAATGCCCTCTTTTTTCTGGGATCTTTTTTTCAACTTTATTAGTAAAAATATAAGTACCTGAGATAATATCTTCAATTATTTTCTCTAAGTTTTGTGTATAGTTATTTTTCTTTACTAAACTAACTATTTTTTCAATATAAACACTAGAAATTTTTCCCTCTATAAAAGGTTTAGCTACTTTATTTTGTATATCAAAATCATCTAAATCTGCTATGCATCTTGCTTCTTTAAAAGTTAATTTACCTTTATCTAATTCATTTGCTAACCTGGGATCTAATTTTTTTAATAAAGATTCATAATGATGTATGGATCCCGGAGTGATTTTGGTTCTTCTGCTCAATTCTTGTTGAGACATATTTTTTCTTTTTCTATAATCCATAAAATCTTTGGCAATTTCAGTTGGTAGTTTAAGTCCCGAAAAATATATTTCTGAAAGATTCAATTCCTCTAAACGTGATTTGTCTATACCCTCTCTTACGTTACAATTTATTTTTTTCAAACTATTTAATTTTGCTTTTCTAAAAGTTATTTCTCCTGTATATAATAAAAACTTATGATTTTTATTGATTAGTAATGGCATACCTTGAGATGTGTTTCTTTTATTTTCTAAATGTTTTATTGGTTTATATGTATGTACAGGATGATTGGGCTGAATAATAATTTTATTTACATCTATTTGCACTTCGAATCCTTTCGAATATTTATTTATGTCATACTATTATTTTGATAGTTCTAAAAACTAAAAACAAAAATTGTCCTAGCTGGGAAAGATTCATTCTGAAACACTTTTTACTTTGGAATCTTTAACCTATAATGAACTTATAATTTAAGTTTTATGTATAGAAAATTGAGAGTTAGTAAAAATAAAATACCCCCATATGTATCTTTCAAAACATTCCAAACCTTTTTGGAATTTTTGTCTCAAGGAATGCCATATAGGATTGATAGAAGTGTATGGGCAAATAAATTTTCTGGATCTAACGGAACTCAATTGATGACAGCTATAAAATTTTTTCAACTTATAGATAATGATGGGATACCAAATCTTGATTTTGATAATTTAGTTTCAAGAGATTTTGAAACTAAAAAGAAAACACTTAGAAACCTATTGTTTCGATATTATGAATTAGTTTTTGAATTGGATTTAACTAGGGCTACTAAGGCTCAATTAAGAGAAAAATTTAGAACATTTGATACTAAAGAAGGAGTTATTGTTAAGTGTGAATCTTTTTTTATTCAAGCAGCAAGATTTTCAAACATAGAATTGTCTCCTCATATTCTAGCGAGAAGACATAGTAAAAACTCATTAGGCTCAAGTGAAAAGAAAAAGTCAAATAATTCTGCCGTTTCTCATGGTAATAATTTTGAAAATACAAAAAATATTACCATGAATAACAATATGATAAAACTGATTTTGGATAAATATCCAGATTTTGACCCTTCATGGTCGCCTGACGTTCAAAAAAGCTGGATTGAATCTATGACAAAACTTTATGATAATTTAAAATAAAAGAGCCCGATATATCAGGCTCTTTTATTTTTATAATCCTTGGATTGCTACATTCCCATGTCCATACCGCCCATTCCACCTGGTGGCATACCACCTCCCATAGGAGCATCTTTTTCAGGTATGTCAGCAATTAGAGCTTCTGTAGTGAGAATCATTCCAGCAACCGAAGTTGCATTTTCGACGGCTGCACGAGTAACTTTAGCTGGATCAACTATTCCCATAGAAATCATATCACCATACTTTCCAGCCTGAGCATCAAATCCGAAATTCTGCACTTTACTGGAAGCCACTTTTTCCAAAATCACAGCTCCTTCATAACCAGAATTTTCTGCTATAACTCTTATAGGTTCCAAAAGTGCTTTTTTAAGAATCTGAACGCCTACTGCTTCATCAGCAGCTTTAAGTTTGAAAGTTTCTAATGCTGCAGAGGATTTAATTAAAACAGTTCCTCCACCAGGCACAATACCCGATTCAACTGCTGCTCTGGTAGCTGAGAGTGCATCTTCTACTCTTTGCTTTTTTTCTTTCATTTCAATCTCTGTGGCTGCCCCAACTCTTAGAATTGCTACTCCTCCGGATAATTTAGCCAAACGTTCTTGGAGTTTTTCTCTATCATAGTCAGAGGTTGTTTCTTCTATTTGACTATTAATCTCTTTTACCCTTCCGGAAATTTCTTCTTTTGCGCCTTCACCGTCTACAAAAGTTGTATCATCTTTTTTTACTACGATACGTGCACATTTTCCAAGATCATCAAGTGTAGCTGAATCTAGCTTTCTTCCAACTTCTTCAGATACGACATTTCCACCAGTAAGTATTGCAATATCTTGAAGCATAGCTTTTCTTCTATCTCCAAATCCTGGTGCTTT
Source organism: Dehalococcoidia bacterium (assembly GCA_029940375.1). Taxonomy (GTDB): domain Bacteria; phylum Chloroflexota; class Dehalococcoidia; order Lucifugimonadales; family Lucifugimonadaceae; genus TMED-70. Next base: position 66,157 of record JAPYUX010000004.1, read on the forward strand.
AATTGCAGCTACATTTATAGTACCTCTAAGTTTGTTTACCACTAATGTTGCCAATGCTTCACCTTCAACATCTTCAGCAATAACTAATAAAGGTTTTTTTGCCTGAAGGACTTTTTCTAATACTGGGACCATATCAGAAACGGCGGAAATTTTTCCATCCGTAATCAATATATAAGGATTTTCCAGTACAGCTTCTTGAGTATCTGCTTTTGTAACAAAATATGGAGATAGAAATCCCCTATCTATTTGCATCCCCTCTACATAATCAGTTTCATAATCAAGAGTTTTAGATTCATCTACTGTAATTACTCCATCTTTTCCAACCTTATCCATTACATTAGCAATAAGGTTCCCCATTTCATCATCATGTGATGAAAGAGTAGCTACGCTAGCAATTTGATCTTTTCCTGAAACAGGTGTGGATTGTTTCGCAATAGATTCTCTAACAGATTGTAATGCTTTATCAATGCCTCTTTTGATAGCCATTGGATCTGCTCCAGCTGCCACAACTTTAAATCCCTCTGTTATTAAAGCTTGAGCAAGAACTGTACTTGTTGTTGTTCCGTCTCCTGCATCATCATTGGTGTTTTTTGAAGCTTCTTTTATTAACTGTGCTCCCATGTTTTCAAAAGAATCTTCTAAATCGATTTCTTTTGCTATTGTAACTCCATCAGAATTAACTTGAGGAGGTCCAAATTTCTTATCTACAATAATATTTCTTCCTTTGGGTCCAAGAGTGACCTTAACGGTATTGGCAAGAACATCAATACCTGCCTTAAGTCTTGTCCTTGCATCTGAACCAAATTTTAATTCCTTTGCTGCCATTTTATTTTTTCTCCATAATAACTAATTTTATAATTTAATATCTTATCTGCTAGCCTACTATGGCTAGAATATCACTTTCTCTTACAATCAAATATTCTTTACCATTTTCTGAATATTCTGTACCTGCATATTTAGAATAAACTACCTCATCACCATCTTTAACGGATAAAGGTATTGTTTTACCATCATCATTGACGCGCCCAGAACCCGCGGCTATTACTTTACCTTTCTGAGGTTTTTCTTTTGCTGTGTCAGGTATTATTATACCTCCAGCGCTTGTTGCATCATCATCTTCACTGGGTTCTATTATAATTCTGTCTCCCAATGGTTTAAGTTTAAGTGCCACTTATTTATACCTTCCTTCCATATTTAATGAAAATTTATTGAATTTTTTTGGAGCAATCGAAATTGTTGTTCTCGAAAACTCAATAAATACTATTTTAAGATAAAATACTCAACCTGTAAAATAAAAAAATATAAAAAAGGGTGTATCTTTAATAATCTTACTTATCTAGCAGTAATAGAACCGCCATCTATGTTGATTGCTTGCCCAGTAATAAAACGAGCTCTGTCACTAGCCAAAAAAGCAATCAAATCAGCAACTTCTTCATCAGTTCCAACCCTTCCCATAGGAATTGCATCTGACCTACTTTTCCAAAAAGCACCTCTTCCTAGAGAATCCATCCGTGCAGTCTCAGTTAAACCCGGACATACACAATTTACTGTAATATTATGTGGAGCTAGCTCTTTGGCTAAGGATTGAGAAAAGCCATCTATTGCAAAGTTAGCTGCTACGTATGCAGCCATACGTGCATTTCCAGATTTTCCTGCAGTTGATGATAAATTAATTATTCTTCCACCATTTTTATTGTCAATCATAACTTTTGCTACAGCCTTAGAGCATAGATAGGATCCATAAAGCTTAACTTCTATTACTTTTTTAAAGGCTTCATTGTCTACTTCAATAACAGGCACTCTATCTTCTGCATAAGGAGCTGCTGCATTGTTAACTAAAATATCTATTCTCCCATATGCGTTTAGTGCTGTTTCAACTAATTTATCAACATTATTTTCTTTAGAAATATCTGTGATTAAAGTTATTGCTTCAGAACCAACTTCTCTTATTTGTTCCGCTGTTGATTCAATATCTTTCCAACCAATTTTCTTTTCATCTTCGGGATAAGATTCAGGTGACCTTCCTGTTCCTGTTATTATTAATTTTGCACCCATTTTAGCTAACTCTAATGCAGTAGCTCTACCTATTCCTCTTAATCTGCCCGCACCAGTTACAATTGCTATCTTACCTTCGAGTTCTTTAATATTCATCTTCACTTTATTTTATTATCAATATTTCTATTAATTTTATCTATGGTTTTTTCAATGTCATCTGTTATCACGGTAATGTGACCCATTTTTCTCCCAATTTTTGCATTAGATTTATTATATATATGAATGTAATGATTATCCACATTATTTATATTTGATAGAATTTCCTCATTATTATCTTTTAAGTAAAACTCTCCTAATATATTTTTCATTATTGCCTTCACATTTGATTTTGGGGGTCTTATTTTTTCTCCTAATATAATTTTACCTAACATTGAATATTGAGATTCATTATGAGATTCAATAGTCAAGTGCCCTGAATTGTGAGGTCTAGGAGCTATTTCATTAAAATATATTTCATTTTTTTCATCAATAAACATTTCTATTGCCATAATACCTATTAAATTTAAATTAGTAGCAAATTTTTTTGCTAAATATATTGCCTTGTCAGATAATTCTTCATCTATTCTTGCAGGATAAATAGAATAATCTAGGATACCATTTTTATGAATGTTTTCAATAGGGAAAAAATTATATAAAGTTTCAAATTTATCTCTTCCAACTATAACGGAAATTTCTTTTGAAAAATGTATCTTTTCTTCTATGATAAATTCAGTTTTTTGGGGGAGTATACTTAATATACTTTCAAGTTCTTTTTTGTCTTTCAAAACACTTTGCCCTTTTCCATCGTATCCCATGGTGTTTGTTTTGATTATGACGGGCAAATTTATATATGTATTGTTTAGAATATCTTCTATCAATGACTTATCTTTTGCATAAATAAATTTAGGAGTTTTGATGCCTGAATTTATAAATTCTTTTTTCTCCAGATTTCTATTTTGAGCTATTTTTAGAATAGAAGACGAAGGAAACACAGGGATGTGTTTTTCAAGTTCTTCTACCGTTTTAAAAGGGATATTTTCAAATTCATAAGTAATAAATTTGCATTTTTCTATAAGAAAATCTATGGCATTATCATCGTCATAGTTTTTTTTTATGTGTTGAGCTCCTGTGTTTATTGCAGGAGGGTTTTTAGTTGGATCTAAAAAATATACTTTTTTATTTTGACTAATTAGAAAATTGCTCAACATTTGACATAGTTGCCCACCACCAAGAATACCAATACTTTCATTTTTCATATATCTTACTAAGTTTTATATGTATGTCTTTTTATTTAGTCCATTCACCAATATCACTGGATTTGATAATTGTATCTGTGCTTTTTTTCTTTCTAGAACGTAAATTTGCATTCACTTTATTATTATTTAGTCCAATAATTTTAGCAGCCAAAATAGCAGCATTTTCTGCACCTGCGTCACCTATCGCTACAGTTGCTACTGGTACACCTTTTGGCATTTGAACAATTGACAAAAGGGAATCAATCCCATTTAAATTAGAAGATTTTATTGGAACTCCTATAACAGGTAAATTTGTTATGGATGCCACCATTCCAGGCAAATGTGCAGCTCCACCAGCACCTGCAATAATTACCTGTATTTTCCTCTTTTCTGCATTTTCTGCAAATTCATACATTAATTTTGTTGTCCGATGTGCTGAAATTATTTTTATTTCATGAGAAATCTCTAATTCTCTTAAAACTTCAGAAGTTTTGGTCATTGTAGGTAGGTCGCTTTTACTACCCATTATGATAGATACTATAGGCTTAATTTTTTTCTCCCTTTTTCCAAAAAATTTATAATGTAATCAATTGAATGATCTGGTATATCAAATGTATTTTTATGATTTATTTCTTTAAGTATAAATAAATTTATTCCATTAATGTTTTGCAAAAGTTTTCTTGTTAGTTGATAATTCACATCTTTTTCTCCTATTATGATCATATGATCAGTATTTTTCCAGTCTATGTCATCGATTACTCCATCCCATGACAATGCGTTTTTTAATATTTTACTAAGTTTGAAATAATATTTATTCCCTGTTTTTTCTCCTAAATTAAACATAGCATTAGAACGTTTTTGGAATCTTTTTTTTTCTAACCTTGGTGTTCCTGGGTGCATTCCTAGTGAAATGAATTTATTTATCATAGTATGTTTTTTTAGTATTTCAAATCCTGCTCTTGCGCCCATAGAAAAGCCCATGAAATCATATTTTTTTATTTTAAGAATTTCAGATAAAGAAATTATGTTTTTGGCCATACTTTCTACTGTAAAATCATATTCTTCTAAAAGATTATTTTTTCCATGACCTTCAAAATCGAAAATATGTACTCTTCTTATTTTTGAAAGCCTCTTAATCCATCCATTTCTTATCCATAACTCTTTATTTTGTGCCATGCCATGACCTAAAATTAAGTCAGGCCCTTTTCCTATTGTTAAATAAGGGATCATTTGTAAAATTATTTTTTAATATATATTATATATTTTGGAGGTAAATTTTGACTAATAAATATAATAAAACAGCAATGGTTGTTACGGCTCATCCAGACGATGCAGAGTGGGGTTGCTCAGGCTCTGTTGCCAAATGGACTCGAGAAGGATGGGATGTTATATATGTCTTATGTACAGATGGCTCTAAAGGCTCTGAAGATAGAAATATTTCAGAAAAAAAATTAATAACAATAAGAGAAGAAGAACAAAGAAAAGCAGGTGAAATTTTAGGCTTGAAGGCTGTTAAATTTCTAGGTTATCCTGATGGATATCTAGAACCTACACTTGATTTAAGGAAAGATATTTCCAGAGAAATTAGAAAATATAAACCTTCAATTTTAATTACGACAAATCCTACAAGAGACTTACTAGGAAGAGGGTACATTGGACACCCAGACCATTTTGCTGCAGGTGAAGCTACCCTATCAGCTGTTTTTCCCAGTTCCAGAGATCATTTGACCTTTCCCGAACTTATAAAGGAAGGATATGAACCTCATAAAGTAAAAGAAGTTTGGATAAATATGTTTAATGCAGGAAATAATGACCACCTTTTCTTTAATCCCATTGAAAAACAAGATCTAGAAATAGCAATTAAAGCTCTGCTCGCTCACAAAAGTCAAATATCCGATTCCAAAAGAGCTAAAGAGTTTATGACTTCAAGAAGAAAAGAAGTAGGGAAAATGTGTAATTCAAAATTTGCTGAAACATTTACTAAATTTGAATTAAATTGAATCTAATATAAATTACACTTTATATTGCGTCTGTATCAATATCCTCAATTTCTTCATTTCTTATTGCATTAAATTCTCTAGCTATTGATCCTGTTATCATACCTCCATCGGAACTATGTAAGACAAATCTTGCACCTATTTCCATAGTTTTAAGTGTTCTTTCTTCGGAAAATCCATGGACCATCATAGGAATATTATATGACTCAGAGATTTTTACTATTTTAGCTAAGGCATCTAGATATTCTTGATTTTCAAGTTCATCAGGTATGCCCATTGATGTTGATAAATCATTTGGTCCTACAAAAACTCCATCGATCGGACCTTGAGAAACATTAATTAGATTATCTAAATTATTAACTGCAGTAATACTTTCAATGCCAACGATAAAAATTCTGTGCCCATTTCTTTTATTTAAATAATCTTTAGTTTTTTTACTAGGATATTTTTCTGAATTTAAGACATCTTCAAATGCTTTACCCTTTAGTGGATGAAGGGCTGTTTTCCAAGCACATCTTTTAATCATTTCAGCGTCTTCACAGTAGGGGACTAATACTCCATCAGCTTTTGCATCTATAGCAATAGCAATAAGAGTAGGATCTGGATCTGCTACTCGTACAATTACTGTTAAACCTACACTTTGACCTGCTGCAACCATTTTGGCTACTTCGGTTCTATCGTATGAACCATGTTCAGAATCAATAATCACATAATCCAGTGCTTTTGATGAGAATGCTGGAGCCCACCTAACTCCTTCTATAAAATTAATCATTGTCCCGAATACTCTACCACCGTTGGAAAGAGTGTTTTTTATTTCTTGTGGTTTCATTAAACCCTCCATAATATTTATGTTAACTATATTAATAAATCTCTGTAACTGTCAATTATATAATCAGGTGGATCAAGCTTTTTAGGATAATTTCTTCTCATTCTTATCCAAGCAGTTTTAAATCCATATTCTTGAGCACCTATGATATCTGTATAAGGATTGTCTCCAATAAATAAAACTTTATTAATATCTACTGTATTTAACTTTAAAAGTCTGAGAGTTTCTTGAAAAATTTCTATTTTTGGCTTTGAATGACCAAAAATTTCTGATGCAATGACAAAGTTATATTTGTTTTTTAAACCTGTCGTTTCAATTTTTTTTAATTGATAATCATTTCCATTTGTTACAATTCCAAAATTAACATTCTTTTCTATAAGTTTGTCTAAAAATTCAATGACTCCTTTATGTGGTTTTATTACCTTTAAAAAAGTTTCGTAATAGAATTTGTAAAAATTTTCTAAAGAAATATTAATTTTAGGAAACTTTTTTTTTAATGTTTCAAAGCAATAAGATATATCTATAGAATTATTTGGACATAAATCCCAAAAAAATTTTAATGTTTCTTTTTCAGTAAATTTTTTATTAATAGCTTTTTGATTTTTGTGGAAAATTTTAAAAATTTTGTTAAAAGCAGTTTCTCTATCAATTAATGTATCGTCTAAATCAAAAGCCAACCCTTTAAAATTAGAAATCTTGATTTTTTTCATCATTCTGTTTGTATTGAACCCTTTAAAAGCTTTGCTTCATCAGAACACATAAAATAAATTATTTTTGCAATATCTTTAGGTTCCACTAGAATTTTTTTAGTATCCAAATACGCTTCTTTATTGCCTGTTATATCTCTTGTAGTTTCTATCTGAGCATTTTTTAGAGGTGTATCAACAGAACCAGGTAAAATATCATGAACCCTTATTCCATGCTTTGCTAATTTGTCCATAAGAACTAAAGCAAACCCATGTACTCCTCCCTTAGAAGATCCATAAGCGTATGATGAAGAGCTACCTAGTACTCCTGCCCCTGAACTAGTTAATATGATTACACCTTTTTTTTGTTTTATCATAATTTCAGAAACGTGCTTAACCATTAAGTAACTTCCGGTTAGGTTTATGCCAATAACTGATTCCCAAATATCATCTGGAAATTTTTCTATATCTAATGAAGCCCCTTGTAAAATACCTGCTAAGTTAATTAAAATATCTACACCTCCAAGCCACTGATTTGCAGCCAGAACACCCCCAGAAACTTGATTAGAATCTCTTACATCTAGGTGCCAGTATCTTATTTCAGATCCCTTTTTGTTCAATTCATTCGATAAGTTTGAACCTTCTGAGTCATTTACGTCAAACAAAGCTATTTTTGATTTATTTTCAGCAAATAGCTTAACAACCTCTTTGCCAATTCCAGTAGAACCACCTGTAATTATTACTTTTTTATCAGTTAAATCAATTTTCATTATTTACTCTCAGGTAATGTTGTTTTCTTTAGCAATCTTATCAATACCTTTTTGACCCACTTGTTGTGATGGAACCAATCCTGCAACACCTAGAATCATTTTTTCCCTTTAATTGTTAAAATGTTTAGCTACAATTCTTCTTTGGATTTTACCTGTAGCGGTTCTAGGTAATTTATCAGTGAAGTTAATTTTTTCAGGAACTTTAAAATTTGCTAATGACTTGGAACAAAATTTTTTAATTTCAGATTCTGATACATTAGAATTGGTCACAAGTGCAGCATGAACAACTTCTCCGTATTTTTCATCAGGAAACCCATAACACACAGCTTCATCTACAGATGGATGATTTATAAGTATAGCGTCAACTTCTAGTGGTGAGATTTTTTCTCCACCACGGTTAATCAATTCTTTTATTCTGCCAGTCAAATTTAGATATCCCTCATTATCTAAATAGCCCTGATCTCCTGTTCTAAACCAACCATTAACAAAGGCATCTTTGTTTGCATCTTCATTATTGTGATATCCACTTGTTACATTTTCTCCTTTTATAACAACTTCTCCTATTTCATCATTGCCTAACATAACTCCAGAATTTTCCATTGACATTATATTGATTTCTACACCTGTAGATTTGCCTACACTTCCAGGTTTTCTATCATTAGGTGGAAGAGGATTGGAACTCATTTGATGTGAAGCTTCAGTCATACCATAAGCTTCTAAAACAGGAGCCCCAAATCTTTTTTCTAAATTTATTAAAACCGATGGAGCTAAGGCAGCCGAGCATGATCTTATAAGTCTAAAAGATTTTTTAGGAGCATTATCATCATCAGCACGTATTAGTAGAATTTGATGGATTGTCGGTACTGCGGAGTACCAAGTAGCATTATATTTTCTTTGTATTTTCCAAAATGCACTAGCTGAAAATTTTTCGGGGACAACAATCTCACCACCCGATGCTAATGTTGAAAGTGCTACACCTATCAGACCATGGACATGAAAAAGGGGCATAACTACCATCGCAATATCATTTTTGGTTAGATTGTAAGTATCTATTATGTTATCTAAAGATTTCAGTAAATTTTTATGTTTAAGAGGAACTCCTTTAGGCCTACTTGTAGTACCTGAAGTGTGTAGAAAAAGACAAGAATTATTTTCATTTGGGACATTAGTGTCTTTTTGTTGATAAGGCGAGCCATCAAATTTTAAATCAAAAGTGTTTTGTTTAAAAGAAACAGTAGCAATAGGTATATTCTTGTTTTTAGCTTCATTAATAACTTGATGACCTTCAGTAGTTATCACTAGAGAGGGGTTTATATCTTCTAAATAGAATTTAAATTCTTCGGGGGTGAACTCAGGGTTAAGTGGAGCGGCTATAGCATTGGTTTTAGTAACAGCTAGAAACGTTATTATAAATTCTGCATTATTTCCTAAAACAATTATAATTGCTCTTTCATTTAAAGTACCGAAAGAATTTAATAAATTAGATGCTGTATTAACGTGATTCTTTAACTCTAAATAATTAATCTTATATTTATCAGGGACAGATATAGCTATGGATTTATTTTCACCAGAATCTAAAATTTCTGGAAGAATTGTTTGGTTCAAATGATATTCCTTGTAGTGTTATTTTTTAAATAATGTTTCTATAGAATTTATTATTTTCTAGCAATCTTTTCTACCCAAATCGGGCATTTCCTCAACAATTTCTATAGGAGTATTTCTAGCAACAATCAATTCTAAAACCTTATCACCTGTGTTGATAGGTTGGTGCAATGCTCCTTCAGGTACAAAAATAAAGTCACCTTGAGAAATTTCTTCTTCAATTTCTAAATTGTTACCGTGTAGAAATAACCCTTTTCCTGACAACACATAAATTGCGGATTCACAATTTGTGTGAAAATGAGTAGTGGAACATCTATCTTTAGGAATACTTGCTATTGCCATATGTATATTTGTTGCATTGCTTAAATTTTTTGAAACACCAGCAAGTCTTATCATAGCTCCAGAGTTTATTTCTTCCTCTACTTCATTTTTCTTTGTCACAATTATTTTTTTCATTTTATCTTCCAATTTATTTATCAATTATGTATAAAGTATAATTATGGTGGAGCTGAGGGGGATCGAACCCCTGACCTCATCGCTGCCAGCGATGCGCTCTCCCAGCTGAGCTACAGCCCCATTGAATTTTTTTGTAAACAATATTTAATTATAAATCTCATTTGGCAAAATTATTTTCAATTATATATAAAAATATTTTTCTGAATCATTTAATTTATAGAATATCCATAATTAATTCATGGATAATTTTATGGATACTTTATTAGTTAGGGCATTTTTTATAAAAAGTCTAATTTTTTAATTATTTTATTTCTAACCACTTAAAATGAGGATAATTTGTAACCTTAAATTTTCCTAGTTCAAGTGAATTTAAATCTAATTTATTTATCTAATCTTGTAGAGTCTTTTGCTGGGTCAAGGTTCCATCTTAGCGTATCCTCCGGATCAGTATTTCTTGCCCAGTCTTGCTGTATTTTTTGTTCACCTTTAAGAACAATCATTCTTTTATGAATTTTTTTAGGATCCCAATTTTTAAGCACAAGATCTAATAATTCCTTTTTCTTATTTAAATAATTATTATCCTTTGAAAGATCATTCAATTCATTAGGATCATTTTTTAAATCAAAAAGTTCTACATCATAACCATGATAGTAAATCAATTTAAAATTATCTTTTCTGACCATCCTATTTTGCACACCACCTTCTTTTGCGTGTACATCATTGCCCATTAGATTTCCCGAAAAGTCATTAATGGAAGAATCGTCCATGCAGTATTCAGAAAATGCCAAATTATCCCATTTATTTTTAATTGGATCCTGCAAATGTTTTAATAAACTTTTTCCATTTGACCTAGGTAATTCTGGAGAATTTGAAGCATCAAGCATAGTTGCCATCAAATCATATTGATTTATTACTGTATCCAATATTTGTTTATCAGGAATATGGCCTGGCCAAGAGATAATTGCAGGAACCTTAACTGAATTTTCGTAAAATGTTTGCTTCCACCACAACCCATGTTCGCCTAGTTGTTCTCCATGATCAGATGTATATACGATCATTGTATTTTCCATCAACCCATTTCTATCTAGTGCATCTAAAATATCTCCAATAATTTTATCCATCCTATCCACCAAAGCGTAGTAAGCAATTCTGCACCTTATAATTTCCTCTTTAGAAACTTCCTCACTGCCTGTTTGTTGGCGCCACCATTGTATGTAAGGATGACATTTGTCCAAAGGTTTTGCTGGATTTTTTGGCATTCCTACCTTATCTGCATATTTTTCATAATCTTCTTTTGAAGCTATAAATGGTTGATGAGGAAGCATAAGCCCTATAGAAAGTGAAATAGGATTATTGTTATCTCTTTTTCCAATATCATCTATATATTTTACTGCCTCTGAAGAAACTATTTCATCATGAACTTGATATGCAGTTTGGCCAATTCCTGACTCTTTAAGACTTATTCTTTTAGGTCCAGCTGTGCCCAATAACTCACCATGTGTTCCTGGGTCTCTTGGAGAACCTAAATGATTAAGACTATGATCTCCTACCAATCTCTCTGTAAAACCATGATATTGATCAGATCCATTAAAATGCATCCTGCCGACCTGAACGGGATTATATTTATTAGCTCCTAACGAATGAGCATAGGTAGGGATAGCAGAATTTAGTATTTGGTCATTTGTCCATACCTCAGTTTCACAAGGATTAAGACCAGTTATTGCAGACATTCTAGAAGGTACACAAATTGGAGATGCAGCATAAGCGTTAGTAATGATTGTTCCAGAATTTGCAAGTTTATCCAGATTTGGCGTTTCTACTATATCATCTCCAGCGCAACCGATAATTTCTGGATTGTGCTGATCAGATTGTATGTATATTATGTTTGGTTTTTCCATGATTTCTCCTTATTTGAATTAATAATTTATTTACAATTTACACAACATTTATCTACCCAATGATCTGGCTCTATCTCAATAAGACCCATTTCAGATTTTCCATCCTTACAATCACTGGTAGGATTTGGACATCTTGTTCTAAAAACACAACCTGCAGGTGGGTTAGATGCACTTGGAATATCACCTTTAATAGGAATGAACTTCTTCTTTCTTTCGATTTTCGGATCCGGTACAGGTATAGAGTTTATGAGGATTTTTGTATAAGGGTGCATGGGATTAGAAAAAATTGTCTCACTATCAGCCATTTCTACAATTTTGCCTAGATACATTACTCCAATCTTTAAGCTAAGGTATTTAACAACTGACAAATCATGGGCAATGAACAAATATGAAATATTTAACTTCTTTTGTAAATCCTTTAATAAGTTCAAAATTTGTGCTTGAACAGAAACATCCAGTGCTGACACAGGCTCATCACAAATTATTAACTTGGGATTAGTAGATATTGCTCTAGCTATTCCAATTCTTTGCCTTTGCCCTCCACTAAATTCATGAGGAAATCTATTATCCATTCTATTATCTAAACCGACCATCTTTAGTAAATTTTTTACATCCTCTTCAACATCTTTTTTACCTTGAACACGTAAAGGTTCCGCAATAATATCTTTAATCTTCATTCTTGGATTCAGAGAACTATAAGGATCCTGAAATATAGCCCCAATTTGCTTTTGCTTGCTTCTTAATTTTGAACCTTTCAATTTTAATAAATTTTCTTCTTCAAGGTTTATTTCACCAGAATTTGACTTCACAAGATTTAGTATTGCTCTTGCTACTGTACTTTTCCCAGAACCACTTTCGCCAACCAACCCAAATGTCTCTCCTTGATTAATATCAATATTTAACCCATTAACAGCTTTTACAATATTTTTACCAGTAAAAAATGAACGAGATGATTCATAAAAAACTTTTAAATCTTTGATTTCTAGAATTTTTTTATTACTCAAAATACTTTCCTCATTTACAATTTACACAACATTTATCTACTAAATGCCCAGGCTCTACTTCTATCAAACCCATTTCTGATTTTCCATCCTTACAATTATTAGTAGGATTAGGGCATCTTGTTTTAAAAATACAACCTTCATTAAATTCAGCCAGATTAGGAACTTCTCCTTTAATTGTTGGGAGCTCTATATTAGGATCCAAATCTAACCTAGGGACTGAATTCAACAGGCCTGCAGTGTAAGGATGTTTTGGGTTATAAAAAATTTCATCTGTAGTCCCCGATTCTATTAAATGACCTGCATACATTACATTTATCTTGTGAGCATATCTAGCTAAAATTCCAAGATTATGAGTAATCAATATTACTGAAGTACCTAATTCATTTGATAACTTTTGAATTAATTCTAAAATCTGTGCTTGAATTGTTACGTCCAGTGCAGTGGTAGGTTCGTCTGCAATTAATATTTTAGGTTTACAACTTAAAGCTATTGCTATCATAATCCTTTGCCTTTGCCCTCCACTTAATTTGTGCGGATAATCATTAATTCTTAATTCTGGATCAGTAAGACCCACAAGCTTAAGTAAGTCGATAGCCTCATTAATAGCTTCTTCTTTACTCATATCTTGGTGCAACTCAAGAATCTCAGTTATTTGCTTGCCTATTGTCAGAACAGGATTAAGAGAAGTCATTGGTTCTTGAAAAATCATGCCTATTTCTTTGCCTCTTACTTTTTCCATATCAGATTCTGAAAATTTTAATAAATCTTTTCCTTCTAGAAATATCTCACCGCCTAAAATTTTGCCAGGTGGATCAGGGACTAACCCCATTAAAGACAATGCAGTAACACTTTTTCCGCATCCACTTTCTCCTACCAACCCAACTATTTCTCCTGGGCTTAAATTAAATGAGATATCATTTACAACTGTTACATCTTTGCCCTCTACGTTAAATGCAGTTCTAAGATTTTTTACATCTAATAATTTATAATTATTCTTCATAACTAATCTTTAATCTCTCCTTTTAATTTAGGATCTAATCTGTCTCTAAGTTCATCGCCAATTAAATTGAATGCCATAATAGTCACAGTTAAGGCGATTCCAGGAAAAACTGCAATCCACCATAGTGGTCTTAAATAATTCTCTGCAACTACTGCCATCATACTTCCCCAAGTAGGCTCATTAGGTGTAATTCCCAATCCAAGGAAGCTCAATGTAGCTTCTGTAAATATTGCACCTCCAAGGCTAGCGCTAGCAATTACAAGAAGAGGCGCAATGCATTGGGGAGCAATATGTCTAGAAATAATAATTATAGGGTGAACTCCCATAGCTTTTGCAGCCTCTACATATGGCATATTTTTTATTGATAAAACTGAAGACCTTATAATTCTTACAGTACCTGCTATGCCTCCAACTGCAATAGCAATAATTACAGTAATTTTTCCACTACCTAGTCCAGCTAATAGTAATAATGCTAGTATCAATCCTGGTATTGATAACATAATCTCTACAATTCTTTCTGTAACCAGATCAAACCATCCTCCAAAATAACCTGAAGCTAATCCCCAAGCAAACCCAATAGTTTTTGAAAGGATGACGGCAGCAAATGCTATAATTAAGGTGGTTCTTACACCATAAATGACTCTACTTGCAATATCTCTTCCAACATAATCAGTTCCCATAATATGATCTCTGCTCGGCGGGGATCTTAATGCATCATAATTGGCTTTTTGAGGGTCCATAGGTGCAATTTGCGACGGAAAAATAGCAAGAATTAACAAAATAGAAAGAATTAAGATTGAAAAAAAAGTTAATGGATTTTTTAATAAATTAGTCATATCTAATCCTTGGATCAATTAATGAATAACTAATGTCAACTAATAAGTTTATTAATATAAAAAGGAAAGCAAATATCAAAACTAAATTCTGGATTATCATCCAGTCTCTGTCGGCAAGTCCCTGCGCAAGAAGTACTCCAAGGCCAGGTATTGATAAAGCAGCTTCTACAGCAATTACACCTGAAAGTAAATTTCCAAATTGTAAGCCTGAAATTGTTACAACAGGAATAAGTGCATTTTTTAAAACATGCCTATTAATAATAGTTCTTTTTGTAAGCCCTTTTGATTTTGCAGTTCGCACATAATCTTCTCTAATTACCTCTAAAATACTAGATCTTGCCATTCTAGCTACTACAGCTGCCATTCCTGTTCCAATAGCTACTGCTGCAGGCAAGGCTACATACAAACTCTGTATAGGGTTTTGCCAAAAAAATATTACTTCTACTGGCGGCCTCCATGTAAAAACAAGTACGAAGAAAATTAAAAATCCTAAGGCTGCATAAAAAGAAGGAATTGCTAAAAACAAAATTACAATTCCTCTAGAAATATAATCCCTAAGACTATTCCTGTTTATTGCTGCTAAAATACCTACTGGAAGTCCAATTATCCATGAAATAATTAAAGACAATACAGCTATTTCTAAAGTCATGGGCGCACGTCTTCTTACGTGCTCCCCAACGGAAATTTTTGTCCAAAATGAATAGCCTAAGTCTCCAGCAACAACATCTTTCATCCACCCTAAATATTGTATATGTAATGGCCTGTTAAGCCCTAGACTCTCTTCAATTGATTCTACTTGTGCGTCGGTAAAAACTAATGCTCCAGTTTCATCAGTAACCATAGCATCAACTACATCTCCAGGGAGTATTCTCATGAAAAAGAAAATTAAAATACTTACACCAATTAGTGTAGGTATAGATAACGATATTCGCCTAAAGATATATTTATACATATAAAATTAAAAAAGTTATAAAAATTCATTAGCAGGGATAGGATTATTCATACCCCTGCATAATGAAAGATGAAGCGTAGTTATCTTTTATCCATCCACAATGTATCTATCCTACCCCATATGCTTTGAGTTCTAATATCCATAGGAAAATGAACATGCTTACCCCATACAGCTCTGTGACTATCAAAACCAGCAAGTACCAAAGGTGGATCTTCGTCAAGTTTTGATTGAACAAGTCTTGTGTATGCAGCTCTTGCATCAGCATCTAATTCACCCAACATTGTATCCAACAATGCATCAACTTCAGGATTAGAATAGTTAGTAAAGTTTTGAGTGGAATCAGTTCCGTATAGACCCAACATAAAAGGTGTATAGTTCTTAATTGCTTGAACTGGCACTAAGTGCTGTACTATTTCAGTTCCCGCTTTGAATGCAGCACCACTAAATTGGTCTTGTACCAAAGCTCTTTCAACAGCCCTTGGTTGTATATCACATCCCAAATTAGTATTTATCATATCCATAAAGGCAACTGGAAGGGTACCATCAGGCTTATATCCAGCCATTGTTTTAACAGGAAATCCTTCACAATTTGGATAACCTGCATCAGCCATAAGTTTTTGAGCCTCTGCTATATCCGCTGCATTATCATCTCTGTAGCCGGCAAGATTATAAAATTCTTCTGTAGGAGTGGCTCCTTCAGCAAGAGTTGGTATCCATCTGCTTGGCTTAGTGGCACCTAAAGAAACCTTTGTGAAGTTGTGTGGATTTACAACTAAATGAATAGCCCTTCTAACTCTTTTGTCATTGAATGGTGCAACAGCATTATTCCACCCAAAATAATTACTACCTGTGTTTGGCATTCTTTTTGAATTAACATTTGGCTCAGCTTGAGCTTGAGCGTAACCATCCTCGGAAGTATTCCAAGCAAAGTCAGCAATATCTGTAATAACATTTACACCTCTAGCTGTTCCTCCTGCATGAATCATTTTTATTCCATCAACATATGGAAGTGCTGGGTTCCAATAATCCTCATTCTTTTCAAAAGTCATATATTCACCTGGAATATAATCCACAAATTTAAACGGACCAGTTCCTGGACATACAACTTCTCTAACATCAAAATTGTTTTCTTCTAAACATTTCTTTGGCAGAATTGTCGCATTTAACATAGTAAAAGCATTAAATTGGTGAGCACTAGCCCTTTTTAAATTAAATTGAACCCAATTACCTCCAGCATCCTCAATGGTATCAATCTCAGTAAACAACGATTGAATTCCTATAGCTATGTGGTCTGGCGGATTTACAATTCTTTCAAAAGTAGCAACTACATCCTCTACTTTTAACATAGATCCATCATGCCATTTCACACCTTCTCTTAAATGAAATTTATAAATCGTTCCATCTGCAGATATTTCCCATTTATCAGCTAAATCAGGCATTATAGACTGCATACCATCATTTGGATTCATTCTAATTAAACCGTTATACATTACAGTAAAGTTGTGAGGGCCTGCACCTTGTGCCACAGGCATCTGATGATGATCAGTGTGCTTAACACTTACACCAAATGTCATTCTAACGATTCCTCCGTAGACTGGATTAGGCTCATTTGAACTGAACACAAAATCTGACATATCAACTGAAATAGCTATACCACCACCAGGTATAGGTGTAGGTGCTACTGTAATAAATTCTTGCTGAAGTTTAGTTACAGTTACAGTTTCGCCAGCTACTTCTTTAATTACAGTTACGGTTTCGCCAGCTACTTCTTTAATAACTTCAACTTCTTTAACTACAGTTTCGCCAGGCACTTCTTTAATTACTTCAACTTCTTGAACTACAGTTACAGTTTCACCTTCACACGAAATAAGTGTAAGTGAAAGAATTGCAAGAGAAGTTAAAAGTAAAATTGATTTACTTTTTCTCATAAAAATCTCCTTTATTGTATAAGTTTAAACCTAAGTCAATATTAATTGAAAATGAAAATAAAGCATTTAACAAAACTCAGGTTAAATAAAAATGTTAAGTGTAATTTATAGTAATTTTTCAATATTGTAAAGAAATACAAATTTAGACATTTAATATATGTAGATATTATAAAATATGGTTACAGTAAAAAATAGAAATAGCAGAAGCTACAGCCCCATTAAATTTTTTATAAATAATATTTAATTATAAATCTCATTTGGCTAAAATTATTGTCATTTATATATAAATATATTTTTCTGAATCATTTAATTTACGAATTCATAAGTTCGTTTATGATTGGCTTCTTTTGAGGTATTCCGTTTTTTCTAGGGAAGCCATTTGGTGTTTTTTCTTTTTTATCCCATATAACAAAAAAATCCTCTTTGATATTGATAGGTGAAGAAACCTTATTAAAGTGTGTTTTATTTATACCTAGTAATCTTGCTATGTACTCTGATTCTTCTATTTCTTTTCTTGGATAACTTCCCTTAACGGTTATTATTGATCCATCTATTTTTGAAAAAGGGATAGTCAATTCGGCTAGAGTTGGTAATTTTGCTAAAGCTCTTGCTAATACCAAATCATATTTTTCTCTATCTTCTCCAAATCCCATATCTTCAATTCTGGAATTTTCAACTATCACTTTATTGCAATTTAATTTTTCTAAGACATCTTCCAAAAATTGGCATTTTTTTTTCGATGATTCTACCATTTTTAAATTAAATTCTGGATAAAGTAATTTCATTGGAATTGAGGGTATTCCTGCTCCAGTTCCTACATCCAAAACTTGAAGATTTTCACTGTTTAATTTAAAATTCATTAAACTATTGATAACATTGCAATATCTTAAAGATTTAATTACTAGATCGTCTCTTATTTTACTCCAGGATTTAGCACCAGAAAGATTAAAATTTTCAGAAACTCTTATTATTTCATTTATATAAATTTCATATTGATTAAGTACCTTTTTATTATAAGGTAATTTCAAATCATCTAATGCTTTTATTAGTGTTTTCATGAAATATTTAATATAGTATGGAACTTAAGTCTGATTATATTTTAAATGTTGTAAATAAAATATGAAAATTTGTGTATGTATAAAAGAAGTCCCTGATTCTGACACACCTCCTGATAAATTATCTATAGATAAAGAAAAATTAAAAATTACTCCTACAGAAAATATTTCTTCCACTGTTAACGCATTTGATTTAAATGCAGTTGAATTAGCATTGAAATTTTCTGAAAATTTTAATGATTGCGAAATTACTATCATTTCCCTAGGGAACAATTTTACTAGTGAAGTGATAAAAAAACCAATAGCGATGGGAGCTGATAAATTAGTAATATGTGAATCTGAAAAATTAGATAATATTGATGTGTATACAACTGCCAATATCCTTTCTAAAATGATTAACAAAACAGGTCCCTACGACGTAATTTTTTGTGGTAGACATGCTTCCGATTTTGATATGGCTTCTGTTCCTTTTGCTATTTCTGAAATATTAAAAATTCCCATAATAAATATAGTAAGAGATATAAAACCTAATAAAGACGAATTCATAATAGAAAAAATCATTACAGATGGCTTTCAAATTTTAAGTGCAAAGTTACCATTAGTTTTGACTGTTGGTAATCAAGCTGGGGACCCAAGATTTCCAACTTTAAAAGGAATAATGGAAGCCTCTAAAACTAAGTTAGAGAAAATTCAATTGTCTGATTTAAATTTAAATTCTGATGATGATTTTATTAATCAAATCGAACTAGAGAAAATTTATTTTCCAGAAAACGATAACCAGATCAAATTTATCAGTGGAGAAAATAATAAAGAAAAAGCTGTAAATTTATTAAGAATCTTAAAGAAAGAAGGAATATTTTAAATTTGAAAATATTGATAATTATTAATAATGATTATGAATCATTTGATCATTCTAGTTTGGAAGTATTTAGTTTTATAAAACAATTGTCTAATAATTCAGATATAACTATTCTTGCATTTGGTGGACCCAAAGAAATCATTTCTAGATTACCTGGAAACAATATTTTTTACAATGATTTGAAAAATAATGAACATAATTATAATGATATAGCTGAAACTATTAACCTATTCATAAAAGAAGAAAATCCTGATTTCTTGTTATTTCAAAAAGATGATTATGGTAATTTTATAGCACCAATGTTAGCTTTTAGAAATAAATTTCCTTACATCCCGGATGTAAAAAAAGTAGTTTCACAAACTAATGAAGAAATAAAACTAATAAGACCCATACATGGGGAATCAGCTGAAGCTGTTTATAAGGTCTACAAAAAGAGTACTATAGTAATAAAAATAAGAAAAAATTCATTTGAAGAAATAGATCTAGAAAGAGAAATAAGATCAATTATTAACATATCATTATCAAAATCTAACAAAACAAATTATAATATCGTTGAAACTAATAAAATGACCCCTGAAGGATTGCAATTAGAAGATGCTGATATAGTAGTTTCAGGTGGCAGGGGAATGGGTAGCAAAGAAAATTTTGACAAGATAACGAATTTAGCTGGATTATTTAATGGGGCTGTAGGAGCTTCAAAAGCAGCAGTTGAATCTGGGTGGATTCTTCCTGGAAATTTAGTTGGATTAACTGGTAAATCGATAAGTCCACAACTTTATCTTACTTTTGGAATTTCAGGAGCTAGCCAACATTTAGCAGGTTGTTTGAATTCGCAAAATATAATATCTGTAAATACTGATGAATCTGCTCCAATATTTAAATACGCAAAATTTGGAATTGTAGCAGATTGTAATGATTTTATGGATGAACTAATAGAAGAATTAAAAAAAATTAAATAAAAATTTTGTATCGTAAAATCACACTCTCACTATGTATATTTATTTTAATATTTTTTATTAATTTTAATCATTCCTATAAACCTACTTATTTAGAAGAAGTAATAGCTGAACATAAATTTAATATAATAAAATGGGAATTGAAATCTTTAAGTTTAAAGTTTTTAAACTTGTTTAAAGATTATTCTATCAATGAATCTGAGGTTATTATTTATTTGAACCAGAAAATCCCTAGGACCAGATCTTATGAAGTAGAAAAATTTGTTGAAGAAATCATTTCAAATGAAGTAAAACAGAATTTAAAAAAGGAAATTTTATTTCCTCCTGTAAGCTTTATTATTGATGAATCTCCAAAAGTATTAATATTATCTCCCAGAGATGAAATAATATTAGAAAAGGCAATTCTTCTTAAACCCGACTTATCACTGGAAATTATTTTAGACATAGAAGAAAAAATTTCTAATAAAGAGTACTCTGCCTTGATTTTGAATACAGGAGGGTTTGCATCATATCCTAGTATTGTTCAGAGACATAATAGTTATTCCTATCTTACTAAAACTGTTGCACATGAATGGTTACATCATTATTTGTTTTTTTTCCCTTTGGGGCGTTCTTATTTTTCTGGGAGGGAAATGGTCACATTGAATGAAAGTTTAGCAGATTTGTTTGCTTCTGAAGTTTCAAAAAATTTATTATCAGATAAATATGAAAAAGTTAATCAGGATAAACAATTTTATAATTTTATGAGAGAAACAAGAATTAAAGTTGATGATCTATTAGCTAAAGGTTTAGTTTTAGAAGCAGAAACATATATGTTAAATAGGACCAAAGAAATAAACCAATTGGGTTATAAAGTAAGAAAAATAAATCAGGCATATTTTGCATTCAATGGTAATTATGCCTTATCTCCTGGATCTTTGTCTGAAATAGATGATTACTTAATAGAGTTAAGAAAAAACTATTATTCATATGGAGAATTAATCCATGATATCAAAAGTATTGATAACATAGAAGCATTCAATGAATTTTATGAAATTGAACGACCAAAAAAATAAGTTATAATATAGTTATGAATTTTTTAAAAAGAACATTAGAGATTTCAAAAGTTTATAGACCTCCATCAGGTTCTAGAAAAGAAGAATACGATATTTCTTTCCAAGATTTTTTTCAGAATATAAAGAAAAACATCCCTTTTTTATCAAAACTCCCCGCAGGAAACTCTTCTATTATTTTACTAATAATTATTGTTATTTCAGTAATTTGGTTAGGTACTGGAGTGTACACCGTTGGGCCTGATCAACAGGCAGCATTGAGAATGTTTGGAAAATTTAACTCTATTCAAACAAATGGATTACATTGGTGGTGGCCTTCCCCTATAGGACAAAAAAATGTAGTAGTCACAACTGCGACCCGACAATTAGAATTAGGGTTTAGATCATTTGGTACTGAAGGTACAGGAGATGTACCTGATGAATCTCTTATGATTACAGGAGATGAAAATATAGTAGATGTACAAGCTGTCATTCAATATAGAATTTCTAATCTTAAACATTATTTGTTTTTAGTCGATGATCCTGGTGAACCAGATAGGCAAATTCCAAGTGGTGCTCCGGATGGTGTTACTTTAAGGGACATAACGGAAACAGCATTAAGGCAAGTTATAGGTAGAAGAAAAATTGATGATGTATTGACCACACAAAAAGGTGAAGTTCAAGATAACGTCTTGATAATAATGAGAGATATAAATGCATATTATAAAACTGGATTAGAAGTAATAGCTGTAAGATTACAAAATGTTAATCCTCCATTAGCAGTTCAAGACGCATTTGATGATGTGACTAGAGCTAGAGAAGGACGAGATAAGGTAATCAATTTAGCAGATGCTTACAAAGAAGCTGAAATACCAAAAGCATTAGGTGAGGCAGCAAAAATAACAGAATCTGCTCAAGCTTTTAAACAGGGAAGAATTGCAAAAGCTACAGGTGAAGCAGAAGGATTTAAAAAACTTCTTGAAGGTTATGAAAACTCCCCTGAAGTAACAAGACAGAGATTATATCTTGAAATGGTAGAAAGAGTCTTTCCTTCATTAAATAAGTACATTATAAATGATTCTAAAATTTTACCTTTACTTGATATAAATGCTAACACTACACAAATTCAAACAAGTTCAACAAGTGGTCCTTAGAGAGTTGTCATATGAATAAGAAATTTACACCAATTATTGTTTTAGTAATTATTATTATATTTACTGTTTTCCAAGCCCTATTTCAAATAAATGAAACAGAAGTAGGAATTGTGACTAGATTTGGAGAATTTCGATCCTCATACGTATCCCCTGGTTTAAAATTCAAGATACCATTTATTGATACAGTTACTAAGTTTGATAAACGTTTACAGCGAGTAGATGTTCCACCTGAATCACTATTGACTAGTGATAAAAAAAGAATAAGAGTTGATGCATATGCAAGATATAAAATATTAGACCCTTTACTATTTTTTAAAACATTGACTAATGAAACAACTGCAGATTCACGAATTGCCAGTATAGTTGCTTCGAACTTGCGAGAGGAAATAGCATTAGATACTCAGGATGAAATTATTTCAGAAAAAAGAGAATTAGTAATGGGTTATATTACTAATAGTTCAAATTTATTTGAAATTTCTGAAATTGAGGCTGGTAATTATGATGGTGGAATTTCCAATGAACAACTAGTGATATATTCAAAGGCTGAGGATGAAGCCCGTTTTACTTTGATTACTGAAGAAGATAAACTTGCTTTATTGTCTGGTGTTTTGGAAGATACTACTGAAGTAAAATATCTTATTCCTCTCTACAATAAATGGGGTGTTGAAATTATAGATGTAAGAATTAAAAGAGCAGATTTTCCTGAATCAGTAGAAAGTTCAATTTTTGAAAGAATGGTTGCAGAAAGATTTAGAAAAGCCAGTGCATTTAAGGCTGAAGGAGAACAAAGAGACAAAGAAATCAGAGCTGAAGTTGATCGATTAGTTGAAATAACTCTTGAGACAGCCCGAGGAGAAGCAGCAATATTAAGAGGTGAAGGAGAAAAATTAGCTATTGATGCACTTGCAGAAGCTTTATCTAAGGATCCTGAATTTTATGGATTTATTAGATCATTAGAAGCATATGAAGCATCTTTACCTGGATCAACTATAATATTAGATCCAGGTAGTGAACTATTCCAATATTTGGAAAAGTATTCTAAATAGATTATTTGTTTGAAGTATTCATTCCTTTTTTCAAATCTTCCCATACTTCTCTTACTGAAACAATATTTGTTGCGAATTGTTGCCCAGTTACTGCCTTTCCATTTGTAGTATTTAGTTTTCCATAAACTACTCCAATTGCATTCCCTTGACTATCTATTAATGGTCCACCTGAATCTCCGGGATCGGCGTCTGCGTCAAAAACAATTACAGAAATTTTACCTTTTAAATTTTGACCCCAGAAAGGGGTAAGTGTGTCGGTATCTACATCAATAGATTCTTTTACGTACGTAATAACTCCTGAATGTGTAGAAGGAACTCCTGCATTACCAGCTGAGTACCCTAGCGTAACTATCTGTTCTCCAATGTCATTAATAGTTACCTCCCTTGTTGGTATTGGTTCTTGAGAATAATTAATTTTTATCGCAGCCAAATCTCTCTTGGTATCAACCCCCTTAACTTCTCCTGTAACTCGTTTATATTCAATTCTGTTTTCTTGTGGAAATTCAATAGTTACAAATCTTTGTGTTTTTACCACATGTTCATTTGTGATTACCCAGCCATTTTCAATTACCCAACCGCTACCTTCACTTTTCCCACTTCCAGTATTAAAACTTACTCTTACCACTTTTTTTCTTGCTTCGTTATATAAATTTTGAGTATCTGTAGA
Organism: Dehalococcoidia bacterium; assembly: GCA_029940375.1. Lineage (GTDB taxonomy): Bacteria > Chloroflexota > Dehalococcoidia > Lucifugimonadales > Lucifugimonadaceae > TMED-70. Next base: position 90,149 of record JAPYUX010000004.1, read on the forward strand.
ACTTATAGCTTGGGGTGTTGCAGTAGGTTGAGGTGTTGGCATGGTTATAGCTTGAGGTGTTGCGGTAGCTTGAGGTGTTGCAGTAGGTTGTGGTGTTGCAGTAGGTTGAGGCGTTGGCATAGTTATAGCTTGAGGTGTTGCAGTAGGTTGAGGCGTTGGCATAGTTATAGCTTGAGGTGTTGCAGTAGGTTGAGGCGTTGCGATCAATCTATCATTTAGTATCTCATTTGCAATTTTTTTTGCTCTTTCATCTATAGTAGCTTCTATATCTATTTGTTCAGCACAACTAAATAAGAAAATAAAGCAAAGTGATATAAAGAAAAATTTCATTTAAAGATCCTTTTTAAATCTTCTTTAATTGCATGTGATAATAAATTAAATCTATATACATTCAAGGTATGTGATAATAATAAATTGTTCAATATTGCGATTGATAAATTTGTTTTTGGTTCTATCCAGGCCATGCAGGATAACAAGCCTCCGTGTCCGAAACTATTAGAGGCTGAAGAAACACTTCTTTCATTTATATTATTTCCTGAAAATCTAGTACCAAGACCCAAACGTGAAAATAACAAACGATTATTATAATCAATTCCCTTTACATGAATTTTTGTAACAAGTTTCTTAGTTTTATGGGATAACCAGCTTTTACTATTAAGAATTGCTGAATAAAATTTTGTTAGATCTTGGGTATTTGATATACAAGATCCAGATAATAGAGGAATTTTGTTTATCAATAATGCTCTAAATATTTTATCAATACTACTTAAGTTGCATGATTCATGTTTGTAAATATTGTTTGGGAGTTCTTCCTTTTTACTACCTTTTATTTTAAAATAAGTTTTTTTTAAATTTAATGGGATACATACCTTTTCAAAAAAGATTTCTTCGAAAGATTTATTAGTAATTCTTTGAACAATCTCACCCAATATCCATCCAAAAGTAACTTCATGATAAGAAATTTTTTCCCCTGGTCTTGATTCAGGAGTATAATTTTCTAACCATCGAGCAATACGATTTAAATCTCCATAATCATGGTCTTCTAAACTATCAGTTAATGAAATTCCAGATGTGTGAGTCATAATATGTTTTATTAGAATTTTATCTTTATTATTTTTTTTAAATTCAGGCCAATATTTGCAAACGGGATCATTGAAATCTAAGATTTTTTCATCATATAATTTCCAAATTACTGCAGCTACCATTGGTTTTCCTGCAGAAAATATATGATATTGCTTTTTTGAATCTAAAGAATCAAAATGAGATAAATTTTTACTTCTATGTTTTATTGAAATAGAAAAATCTTTTATGAGACCTTCGTTTTTCAATTTATCAATAGCATTAATAGTATGTTTGATCATTTTTATACTTTGTAGGGAATTGTTTGTGGCCCTTCTGGCAAAATACATATTGAAGGATTTTTTATTTTGGATTGCACGCCTTCTATTATTTGGTTAATGTCAGTTATTTTTGTCATATGTGATTCAATTGTTTCTATTTCATTTAATTTAGAATAAATCATTAATTTATTATTGCTTTGTATCTGCGATTGAATTTGAAACTGCCATTGATCAGGTTCTGAATAGTTCTTTTCCTTAACTTTTGACAAAAAAGATTTAGGGTTAGGAAATGATTTTAGTAATTTATGGTAACTACTTCCATTTGGTATCCCATCAGAACACTCAGCAACACTTATTATGGTTCCTCCATGTTTGGTGATTTGAGCAGCAGCAGAAATACCTTTAATTGATTGATATAAATTTTGATCAAGAGGATATCCTGAGTTAGAAGTAATAACTAAATCAAACATTTTTTTTGTTGCAATCATCGAATCTTTCTTTACTTGTGAGCATGCTATTTCATGTTCAGTCTCTAAATTTCCTGCGTAAACACCCGTTATATTTTGGTTTCTATTTAATGTGAAGTCGATTGCAAAATCTACATTGATGATTCTTGAAATTTCTGATATTTCTTCATGTATAGGATTTCCTTTCGTTACTCCCCAAATAGATTTATTATGTTTGATTCTTTTATAATCGTGTAAATTCATAATAGTTTCCAACCCTGCTAATCCTGGTGCAACCATTTTTGGACCGCCTGAAAACCCTGCAAAAAAATGAGGTTCAACGAAACCAGTAGTAATTTTCAAATCGCAATCCAACCATTCTTTATTTATTTCTATGGGAGTTTTTTTTGAAGTTTTTCCTATAGTTTTAATATTGGAATCTTTATTCCCTTCATGATTTATTATCGTTACATTGGATAATATTTCATTATTAAACATTTTTGCTATTTCTTCATTTGTAGATTGTCGATGACTACCTGTTGCTATAAAAATCAACAAATTTGCTTTGTCTATGTTGCCTAATAATTCCATAATGCATTTTATTATTTCATTTCTTGGTTGTGCTCTAGTATGATCACAAACAGAAATTCCAACTTTCATACCCTTTTTATACAGATTTATTAAGGGGGGACTATTTATTGGATTCCTTAGTGAAGACATTATAACCGCTTCGGGATTATCTATTTTTTCTTTATGTTTAGGGTTCAAAACGGTTGCATTATCAGGAACTTCTATAATGACCCCATTTTTTCCATAATCTATTTTAATTTTCATTTTTCTTTTCTCTAGAAACAATTACTCCAACATTCTTAGATATTTTCAATGCATTCGGTTTATTTACTTTTACTTTAGCTTTAATAACTTTTTCAACGTTTAAACATAATAAAGCTATTTCTTTAGCCAATGTTTCTATTAGATCGAAATTACTTTTTTCCACAAAACTTTTTATTCTATAAGATAAATTTTTGTAATCTATTGTTTCGGTAATAAGGTCTTTATTTTTATTTTGGATTTGAAGTATAAAAATCGAAACATCTATAATAACTAGTTGTTTGGTTTTCTTTTCCCAATCATTTATACCAATTACAGTAAAACATTCCAAGCCTTCAATAAAAATTTCATCACTTTTTAATTCATTACTCACAGTATATGCCTTCCACCATCTATATTTATTTTTTCACCAGTAATAAAATCATTATCTAAAAACATTTTTATACAACTTATAATTTCATCAATTCTTCCAACTCTTTTCATGGGACCTAGATTTATTTTTTTTGTTCTTCTTGATGGTGCATCAACCGGAGGTAATATAGCTCCTAATGCTATCTCATTTACTTGAAATCTTGGAGCCATTGAAATTGCCAATGATTTCGTTAATCCAGAAATTGCAAATTTACTTAACCCATATGAAAATCTGTTTTTTCTTATTGTTTTCCAGTCAGTAAGATTTATGATTTTTCCTTTTAGATTACCTTTAAATATTTCTCTAGACAGTATAAATGGAGCTATAAGATTAACAAAAAAATCATTATTTAGATCTACAACTTTAGCGTCATGTAAATTGTTCATTCTAAAAGTTGATGCGCTATTTATTAAAATACTTATAGGTCCAAAGGTTTGACTTACATTTTTTATCAGATTCAAACAGTTTTTTTCATTTGATAGATCAGCCTGAAACATATTTGAATTTACTTTATGTTTTTTTATTTCTTCCAAAGTGCTTATAGCTGAATCAGATGATTTATTGTAATGAAGAGCTACATTTATACCTATCGAAGCTAAATACATCGCTATATCTTTTCCTATGCGATTTGCAGAACCTGTAATAAGGGCATTTTTGCCTATAAATTTCACGTTTTATGCCTTACTTTATAAGATCAAAAAATTCTTTTCTTGTTGCATTATCAGACTTAAAAGTACCAAATAATGAACTTGTTACCATTTCTGTGCCGGACATATTAACGCCTCTCATGCTACTACACATATGCTGAGCATTGATTACAACACCAGCCCCGAGAGCATTTGTATTTTCAAAAATTGCTTTTCCTATTTGCTCAGTCAATCTCTCTTGAACCTGTAATCTTTTTGAAAAAACTTGAGTTATTCTGGGGATTTTAGATAATCCTATAATTTTGTTATTAGGCAAATAACCTATATCTATTTTTCCAAAAAAAGGCAATATGTGATGTTCACAAAGTGAGTAAAACTTAATGTTTTTTACTATGACTATTTGATCATACTCTACATCAAAAAGAGCATTATTAATTATTTTTTCTATATCAGCGGTATAACCAGAAAGAAGCTCTTCATAAGCGTTAGCTACTCGTTTTGGAGTATCTTTTACTCCTTTTTGATCTACAAAATCACCTAAACTACCTATAATTTGTTTATAAGAATTTTCAATTATTTTTTTGTTTAAATTAAACACTTATCCTCCTGATATTGCAGGCAAGAAATGTACTTCAGTATCTTCTTCTAATTCTTGAAGTAGCCCTTTCCTTGTAGCTGCAAATCCACAAATCGCAGATAACCCTGATTTAATTTTCTCCTCTTCAACAAGATGATCTTTTATTCCAGGATACATATTGTCTAGATTGTTAATAACTTCTCTTAAAGTTTTACCTTTAACTTCTATAAAATCATTATTTTCCGTTATTTGTTTTAATTGAAAAGGGAGAAATACTTTAGCCATTGGATAAAACCTCAAGTATTTTGCCAGGATTCATTGGTGTTGAATAAATTCTAGTACCAATTGCATCTTTTATTGCATTTCCCAATGTAGCTAAAGGAGGAATTATAGGAACTTCACCCACTCCTCTTACTCCATATGGATGTTGAGGATTCGCAACTTCTACTAATATTACTTCTATATTAGGAAGATCCAAAGAAGTTGGCATTCTATAATCTAGAAAACTCGAATTTGTCATTATTCCCTTATCATTCATATAATACTCTTCATTCAAAGCCCAACCTATGCCTTGAGCAGCACCCCCCACAATTTGACTTTCGACATATTGTGGATAAATTGCTTTTCCTACATCTTGAATTGCTGTGTATCTGATAACATCCGTTTTTCCTGTCAGTGTATCAATTTGTATGTCACATATTCCTATTCCAAATCCATTACCACCAGAAGGTAGGTTAACAGAAGCTGTAGAAGATACAGGCCCTCCAGTCTCACCAATTACTGCAGCAAGTTCTTTGATACTCAATTTGAGCTCAGGATCTTTTGTTGAGTAAATATTCCCCTCAGAAAATTTTATATCCGTTTCTTCGATCTCCCAGTATATTGTTGCACGTTTTTTCATTTCTGTAATTAATTTGTTAGCAGCTTCCAAACCAGCAAATCCAGTTGCATAAGTGGTTCTAGAGCCACCTGTAGTTCCTGTGAATCCAATACTATCTGTATTAGGAATAGAAGGTTGAATTCTTTCAGCGGAAATACCAAGAGCTTCTGCAACTTGCATAGAAATAGAAGTTCTAGTTCCTCCAATATCTGCTGAACCTTCATTTAAGGCTATGTTGCCATCATCGTGGAGCATTAAATCTACTGTTGATTTACCACCTCCATTCATCCAAAACCCGCAAGCAATACCTCTGCCATATACTTTATTTTTATTTTTTTTCAATAGAGGACTTTTCCAATGATCACTGGATTTTGCAGCCTCTAATGTTTCAATAAAACCAATTTTATTGAATTGAACACCATCAGCTCTTCTAGTACCTTCTTTAGATGCATTATTTATTCTGAAATCTATTTTATCCCAATTCATTTTTTCACAAATATCATCTATAACACTTTCAACAGCAAAAGATACTTGAGGAGAACCAGGCGCTCTATAAGCAGCAGTTTTAGGTTTATTGACAACTACATCAAACGCATCAATTAGCACATTTGGAATGTTGTAGCAAGCTAAGCAGCATGTTGCACCAGCTGCAATTGAAGAACCTGGGTAGGCACCAGCTTCAAATTTTAAATCTACTATTCCAGCTGTAAATTTTCCTTCATTTGTTACTCCAAGTTTTACTTTGACCTTTCCTCCTGGAGCAGGACCTGAAGCTAGGAAAACAGAAACTCTATCCATGATCATTTTTACAGGTTTGAACCCTGATTTTTTAGAAAGTAATGCTGCTAGAGGGGGTAAATATACTTTAGTTTTTCCTCCAAATCCACCTCCTATTTCAACTGGATAAGTTGTAACTTGTGATTCACTTAAGCCAACAAAACCAGCTGTTAAGTCCCTAACTGCAAATGAACCTTGGGTACTTGACCAAAGTGATAAATGGTCGTTTTCATCCCAATGTGCAATTGCATTATGAGGTTCTATATAACCTTGATGCACCATTTGTAGGTTAAATTCTTTCTCAACAATTAAATCTGAATGCTTAAAACCTTCATTAGTATCTCCAAGTTGATGTCTTATTTGCTTTGCTATATTAGTTTTGTTTACAGACTTTCCTAGGTGATCTCCGACAAGATCTTTGATTAATATAGGGGCATTTGCTTCTAAGGCTTCGCTGACATTGGATACTGGTTGCAATTCTTCGTATTCTACTTTAATTAAATTACATGCTTCCTTTGCTGTGTTTCGATCCCTCGCAGATACAGCTGCTACAGCATGTCCCTTGTATAAAACTTTATCTTTTGCCAAAATATTTTGCATATCTCTGGCCAAATTAACATTTGCATCTTTGTTGTTTTTTTCAAAATCTTCATGTGTAATAACTGCAAAGACTCCTTCCATTTTTTCAGCTTCCGATACGTCGATGGATTTTATTTTCCCATGAGCAATAGTACTACGTACAACCTCACCCCAAATGAGATTGGGTAATTTTACATCTGCACCATAAATTGCTCTGCCAGTTACTTTATCATAACCATCATGTCTTATTGGGTTGGTTCCAATGACATTGAAATCTTTTTTTTGTTTATAATTTTTAAGAGTCATAATAATTCCTTAACTAAAAATCGTGGTATATAAATTTTATACAAATCTATAAAATTCACAAACCACGATTTCACTCATTTTTATTTTTATTTTGTGTTATTTTTCAATCTTACCTAGGACATTCAATATTCTTCCAGGTTTCATTGGAGCATCATAAAATCTTTTTCCAACTGCATCGTGTAATGCATTTCCTATTGCACCTATTGGAGGACAAATTGGCACTTCTCCAACACCCCTAACCCCAAATGGATGGCCAGGATTCGGTACTTCAACAATAATTGTTTCAATATTTGGAAGATCTAAAGCTGTAGGTATTCTGTAATCTAAATAAGAAGTATTAGCCATGGATCCGTCATCACTCATGTAATACTCTTCATTCAGTGCCCAACCAATTCCCTGAACTGCACCTCCAGCTATCTGCCCTTTTACATAAGCAGGATAAATGGCTGTTCCTGCGTCTTGTATTGCGGTATATCTAGCTACATCAGTTTTTCCTGTTTCTAAATCAACATCAACATCAACTATATGAGTTCCAAATGCACCTCCACCAGATTCTAGATCAACACTACCACTTGATGCAGCCGGACCTCCTGTATCTCCTATTTTAGAAGCCAACTCTTTAAAGCTTATTTTCAATTCTGGATCCTTAGTTGCAAAAAATGTTCCTTCATTGTGATCAACATCTTTTTCATCTATAGACCAGAGTATTGCACATCTCTCTTTTAAGACAGTAATAAGGTTTTCTGCAGCTTTTATTGCGGCATAACCGGTAGCATAAGTAGTTCTTGAACCTCCGGTAACATCTGCATACCCAGCAGTTTCTGTATCACCAACTACTGGCCTAAAATTATCAACTCCAATACCCAATATTTCAGCTGCTTGCATAGAAATAGAAGTTCGTGTTCCTCCTATATCTGTAGAACCTTCAATTAAAGCCACTGTACCATCAGTATTTACTTGAAGATTAACAGTGGATTTCATTCCAATATTAAACCAATATCCTGAAGCGAGTCCTCTTCCTCTTACTCTTCCTTTTGGAGGAGTTCCTAACGGAGCTTTCCAGTGTGCACTTGCTTTAGCAGCTTCTAGAACTTCAATATTTCCAACCTTTGGAAATATGACTCCATCGGCTCTTCTGGTTCCTTCTTTTGAAGCATTTAATAATCTGAATTCTATGGGATCCATTCCATGTATTTTTGCTAGTTCATCTACTACTGTTTCTGCAGCAAATGCAGCTTGAGGTGACCCAGGTGCCCTATATGCAAATGATCTTGGTTTGTTTACTACAACATCATGTCCATCTATTCTTGCGTTCGGAATATCATAGGGTGCAAAAATACATTGAACTGCAGCACCTATTGCAGATCCTGGGTATCCCCCGGCCTCTAACTTTATAGTTGATTCAGCAGCAATGATTTTTCCATTTTTATCTGTTCCCATTTTTACTAATATTGTTCCACCTGGTGCAGGCCCTGAGGCTTGAAAGACATTAGTTCTTTCCATCACAAGTTTGACAGGCTTAAAACCAGATTTCTTTGAAAGGATTGAAGCAATTGGTTCTAGATAAATTGGAATTTTTCCTCCAAATCCACCTCCAATTTCTAATGGAGTTACCTTAACTCTAGATACATCCATCTCTAATATTTCAGTAACTGCACCTCTCACATCGAATGCTCCTTGAGTAGAAGTCCAGATTCTTATTCTTCCTTCTTCATCCCAATGAGCTGTAGCAGTATGAGGTTCAATATAGCCCTGATGAACCATTTGAAGAGTAAATGTTCTTTCAACAATATTCTCGGCTTCTTTGAAAGCCTTATCAGGGTCCCCTATTCCATTTCGTGTTATTTCTGCTATGTTCGTATTTTTTACCTTTTTGCCTAAGTGGTTTCCATTAAGATCTTTAAAGAGAACTGGAGCATCTTTTTTTGTAGCATCCTCTACATTTGTTACAGACTCTAAAACTTCATAAACAACTTTTATTTTTGAAGCTGCTTCATCAGCAGTATTTCTATCTCGTGCTGCTACTGCAGCTATAGCTTGCCCTTTATAATTGATTTTGTCACTCGCTAGAATATTATCTTGTGCCCATTTTAAATTTTCTGTTCCTTCTCCAATGTCACCGAATTTATTATCTTTGCTTGGGAAATCTTTAGCAGTCATTACCGCGAAAACTCCGTCCATTTTTTCAGCAGAGGAGGTATCAATGCTTTTTATAAGAGCATGCGCATGAGGACTTCTTACTACAGAACCCCAAATCAATCCTGGTAATTTTACATCCGCTCCATATATAGCCCTTCCAGTCACTTTGTCATAACCGTCATGTCTTATAGGGTTAGTCCCTACAACTTTGTAACTTTTTGAATCTGATACGTTAACCATTTTTTTCCTCATCTTTTAATTTCGTGTATATTTTTATACTTTATAAGTTTTTTGCTGCCTTCTGCACAGCTTTTATTATATTGTTGTATCCTGTACATCGACATAAATTACCAGCTAACCAGTGTCTGATTCTTTCCTCACTAGGATCTGGTTCATTATCTAATAACCCTTTAGCGGAAACCAAAAAACCTGGTGTACAAATACCACATTGAAGAGCCGCTTCCTCAAGAAAAGCTTGTTGTAAAGGATGTAATCCATCAGAGTTTGCCATTCCTTCAACTGTATCAACATTTTGACCATCAACTTCAGCAGCTAGTACCAAACATGAGTCAACAATTCTTCCATTTACTGAAACAGTACAAGCACCACAATTTCCGTCCAAGCATCCTTCTTTACTTCCAGTTAATCCAACAATTTCTCTTAGTGCATCCAATAGGCTTGTATGTGGATCTGCTAAAAATTCTTCAGGATTTCCATTAATTGTAGTTTTTATATGAATTTTTTCATGTGTTGCCATAATTACCCACCTATTCTTTCTAATGATTTATTTAAAGTTCTAACAGTTAGTACTTCCACTAAGTGCTTTCTTTGATCAACTGTACCACGCATATCTTCAATTGGAGAACACTCAGTTTTAGCAATTGCTCCAGCCTCATTGAAGGCTGCTTCACCAGGTTCTTTACCAATCAGAGATTCTGAAGCTTTCTTAGCTAATATTGGAGTTGGTCCTACAGAAGCAAGAGCAATTCTTGCTGATTCTATTTTTCCATTAGATCCAATAAGTATGCTTGAAGCCACACCCGCTACTGCTATATCCATTTCATTTCTGGGGATAAAACGTTCATAAGCAGAATTAAATTTACTCCCTTGATTTGGTATTGATAAAGAGACAAGTATTTCTCCATTTTCAAGTGCATTTGAACCAGGTCCAGTACAAAAATCTTCTACAGGAATACTCCTTTTACCATTACTGCCCTCTATATTTGCAACCGCTGAAAGAACAATTAGAGGACCAATGCTATCTCCAGATGGAGTAGAGTTACATAAATTGCCACCAATTCCTGCTCTTGATTGAATTTGTATACCACCAATTAACTCGGCAGCATCTATTAATCCTGGAAAATCTTCTGAAATTTTTGGATCTTCATATATTCTATGACAAGGAACGGCAGCTCCTATGTTTAGAGATTTGCTATCATTGGAAAGAGAGTTCAATTCTGGTATTTTTTTTATATCTACAACTGCATCTAGATTGTACTTCCCTCCTCTTATCTGAACTAAAAGATCAGTTCCTCCAGCCATTGGTCTTGCTTTATCACCGTGTTTAGTTAGTATTTCAACTGCTTCTTTTACTGTGGTTGGCGCAGTATATGCAAATGGTTGCATAATATTTCCTTTCAGCCTGTTTTAGATTTATGAAGTTTTGATTAACATTTTATAGAGCATATAGAATGTGTCAAAGGTTTTGGCATGTTTTTGGGGAAATTTATTATATTATCGAGTAAGTTTAGTTCGTTGACAATTTATTTGTATTTATATAGTATCGCGAAACCTCCAACTGATAAAGCTATAAAACTAATTATTCCTGCAAAAAAAATAGCGAAATTAATTGAAAAATTTTCAGCTAAAAATCCAATAAAAACTGAACCAATTGCACCTGCACCCCATGATAAATTAAGTATACTCAAGACTCTACCCCTAAATTCTTCTTTAACATTAGATTGAATAATGGTTGTTCCCATTGTTTGATAAATAACTCTAGCTGCAGCAATGATAGAAAATAAATAAAAAATTTTATCCATTCCAAAATTGCTTCCCAAGACGATTAATGCCAAACAATATAAAATTCCACTAAAAATGTAAAACGTATACTTATTTATTTTGTCTCCATATAAAATTATAAAAGTGGTAGAAAATAAACCAGAAATTCCCCCAATTAACAGTAAATTTCCATATGTTTTTGAACTACCTTTCAATATTTCCGTAGTTATAGCTGGTATAAGAACATCAATTGAACCTGCAGTAATTCCTACTAAAATTCCAATAGATAGAATTATAAAAAGTATGGGGGTTTTTACTACATATTTGGCTCCTAGATATAATTCATCAAAAACTCTGTAAGTTTTAATTTCTTTAGCTGAATCATGAATACTCAGGTTCATTTTAATGAGAGTAACAAACGTTAATAAATAGAAAATTCCTATAATGAAAAAAATTCCTTCTAATCCAAAATAATTGACAATGGGATGAAATAAAGAAGGACCTACTATTGAAGAAACTCCAAAAACTATTGAATACATTGATATAGCTGTTGCCAATTGATCTTTTGTCACTAATTTTGCAATCATTGATGATCTTGATGGTATATCAAAAGCTAATAATATTCCGGTAATGGTTGATATTAGTATTAATATTATTGGATTCATAACTTTGAAGAAGATTAAAAATCCCGTCAATAATGTCATAATTGAAAACAAAAAACGTGTGCTTCTTAAAATTTTTAATCTATTGTATTTATCTGCAATCAAACCTCCAAAAATACTTAACAAAAGAACTGGTGTTAAATTTGCACTTGCTACCAAGCCAAGCATCATTTCTGAATCAGTCATCGTTCTCATTAACCAAAGTCTTCCATAAACAAGAGCCCACATACCCATGTTTGAAAAAAAAGCTGCAATCCAGAATAATCTATATTCTTTAGCTTGCATTAATTTTACGAAAGCAAAGTTTTTATTGATCATGATAAAAGAATCTTTGAATGAAATTCTGTATCTCCAAGAACGGATTTATTCATAAGTATTTTTCTTGTATATAAATGTAGTCCATAATCCCACGTAAACCCGATGGCTCCGTGTAATTGATGTGCATCCCAAATAATTTTATTTAAACTTTCATTACATTTAATCTTTAGTAAAGATGAATATTTTTTTTGGTTAGAGTTAATTTTTTTGGATAAATATCTACTTAGCTCTTTCGTTTCACTTATTAATGTAAATATTTCTGAAATTTTGTGTTGTATTGATTGAAAAGAGGCTAATGATCTACCAAATTGTTCCCTGTTTTTAATATAATCTATAGTTTTATTTAACACCGCTTCTGATGCACCAATCATCTCAGAGCATTTGCTAATTATCATATGATTCATCATAAAATCTATAATTTCGTGTGTATTATTATCATTTCCTATAAAATTGTCATCTGAGATATTATTATTTTCAATGTAAATATTTACCAATTTATTCCCTAATAAATCGAATATAACTTTCTCAATATTTATTTTGTTAGTTGGTAAAATTATAATCTTTGGATTATTATTCTGCTTTGCAATAAAAATAATATGTGTTGACAATTCAAAAAAAGGAACTTTACTTAATGAACCACTTATATACATTTTATTTTTTATCTTTTTAATTTCAGGGATATTACCTTTTTTATAAAATTGATTAGACAGTGGAGTCGTGATTACATATTGATTTCTTATAATTTTTTTTAGTATGTCAGAAAATTTTGATTCATTATATTTTTGTAGAGTTAAAACACCAGCAATAGAATTTTCTATAATTGGCCCAGAGCATAAATAAGTTCCCCAAACTTCCATTATTAGAGAAAATTCATGAAAACTTAATCCATAACCTCCTATAGACTCTTTTGCCAACATTCCCATAAAACCTTGTTCTTGTAATTCTTTCCACCCAGGTAAATAATTACTTTTAGTATCAATTCTTTTATTAATCAATTTCAAATCGTATTTATTTGACAAAACTTCTTTAGCTGAAGAAATTAACATAGACTGAGTTTCATTAATATTAAAATTCATTATTTTGGTAACCCTAAACCTCTCTGAGCTATAATGTTTTTTTGGATTTCATTTGTTCCAGCTAAAATCCCTCCTGAAACAAAAAACAATCTATGATTTAATATTCTTTGTACAAAATTATTTTGAGGATCTTCATCGATAAAACCTATCTTATCTTTAAGTATTTCTAAAGCATAATCATGAACTTTATTATTTATTTCTGTTGCTAAAATTTTACTCATTGAAGGTTCCATATGAATATCGTCACTAACACTTTTTTTCCAGATAGCTTTGTAAGTCATGATTTTAGCTGATTCCAAATCGGCTTTCAAAATAGCAACACTCTTTTTGAATGTGCCACTATCAAAGATCATTTCATATTTGTTAAGTCTATTTTTTTTACTATATGAAATTAGATCATCAAGACATCTTTCAGCCCAACCAATGTAATCAATTCCCGATCTTTCAAAATTCAATAAATCAAGTGCAATTTTCCAACCTTCATGAAGTTTTCCAATTATATTTTCAGATGAAATTTTAACATCTTTTAAAACAACTTCATTAAAGGAAAATTTACCAGCAATATTTTTTATAGGATTTACAGTAATACCCTTATTGTTCATGTCTAAAACTACAAAAGTTAAACCTTGATGTCTTTTACTCCCTGGTAGTGATCTTACAAGTATGAACATCCTATTTGCTCTATTAGCTAGGGTAGTCCAAATTTTAGTTCCGTTTATGGTTATAGTCTCTGTTTCTTCATTGTAATCACCTTTTGTTGTAATAGAAGCTAGATCTGATCCAGAATTAGGTTCAGAATATCCTTGGCACCATTGTACTTTTCCTGATGTTATTTCAGACAAGATTTTTTTTTTCTGTAATGATGTACCATATTTCAAGATAGTAGGACCAATCATACGGGTTGCAAAGCGATCATTTCCTGGAGACATTCTATAAGCCATTGTTTCTGATAAGATTATTGCTTTTGTGACTTCTTTTCCTCCGCCTCCATACTCTTTGGGCCAAGATGGAGCTATCCAATTATTGATAGATAAAGACAATTTGATTTTTTTTGATAATTCCCAATGAAAATCATCAGTTTCATCTGGGTAATGATCCCAATTTATTGGCAATAATTTATCAAGTAAAGAATTTAATTCTTTTTTGAAAATAACGTCATCTTCAGAAAACATAGTATCTAACATTTATAAATATAGAATAATATAGAATTTAGCCAAAAATATCCTCACATAGGGATTTCTTTGCTTTTTTTCTCAAAATCGTCTATCGTATCAGATTTTTTTATTGAAAATCTTACCTTGCTCTGAGGTTTAGTTATTGTATTTAAATTTGAACGTTCAGGATTTTTATGTATGTCGAATCCAAATCTTTCAAATGACAACTGAGATTTTATTTTAGGATATTTTTGAAAAGGAAAACCTGCAGTTCTTGCAATTAAATTAAGAAGAGTTTTAGATGCTCCTGTAGGCTTGTACAAACCTGTTTCCCATTCACTAATTGTTTGTTGTCTGACACCAAGTTCTTCGGCAAGTACAGTTTGTGAATGGCCAATGTGAGATCTTAGACCTAGAACCGTTTCTGAATTCCATTCAAAATTATTTATTTTATTAATCACCATATAGATAATTTAATAAAAATTTATATTAATCTCCTAATCAATTTTAATTCAACTTTAGACGATTTTTTTATTATAAATACTACTAATGACATAAAATAATAAATATATGTTGCTAGAAAAAATTAAAAAAAATATCTATTTTTATTTTCCGAATGAAATCTCTAAAAGATATATCTTATGTTTAAGTTTGTTATTTTTCTTTTCACTCCTCATTAGATTTTTTGGAATTGACTGGGATAATGGATTTCTATTTCATCCTGATGAAAGAGCAATTTTTATGCATGCTTATGATATAAATTTTTCTTCTTTAAAACACCCCAATGAATTTTTTAATGCTAATAGTTCTTTAAATCCACATTGGTTCAATTATGGGACATTACCAATATATATTTTGAAAATTGTAAAAAATTTTATTGATCTTTTTGATAATTTATCTATATATGAAATGAGAATCCCTGCGCGGTTAATTTCTATGCTTGTAGATTCTAGTACAGTAATTTTTATAACATATTTATCTAGAGAAAAATTGGGGAATCTTTGGAGTCTGTTTGTAGGATTTATTGTTTCAATATCTGTAATTCACATACAGAACAGTCATTTTTATACAACGGATGTTTTTATAACAAACTTTGTCATTTTAACATTAATTTTTTCTATCAGAAACTCATATAATCCAACTAAAAATAAAACATTAATTTTAGCGGTGATATTTGCTGCTGGTTTGGCATTTAAATTTTCATTTATGCCAGCATTACTACCTATATTGCTATCTTTTTTGATTGCTTTTTATAATAAAAGAATCAAATTGTTGGACCTTTTGAAATATATACTAATATTTGTTTTTGCTAGTTTAATATTTTTGTTTATTTTCCAACCATATAGTTTCATCGATTATAACACTTACTTTTCAAACTTATCTGAACAGTCAAAAATGGTTAGAGGTGTCCTTGATTTTCCATACACTAGACAATATTTAGATACTACGAAATATATATACCCACTTTCTCAGTTATTTACTTGGGGAACGGGTCCTATTTTAGGTATCTTTTCTATATTAGGAATATTATTCGCTACGTATAAAGTTTTAAATGAAAGAGATAATTTCCATATTTTAATTTTTTCCTGGTTTATTCCTTATTTATTGATCAATGGTTTTTTCCAAGTTAAATTTCTAAGATATTTTTTACCTCTAACTCCGATAATAATTTTTTATGCAATTTATTTTTTAAAATTTTTTCAGCAGATAATAACAAATAGATTTAAATTTTCTAATGTATTTAATTTTTTGCTGTTTATTTTATTTATTGTTCCTACTCTTCATTTTTCTTTTTCATATATTTATGGGATTTATTTAAAAGATCATACCGCTGTGAATGCATCTAATTGGCTAAAGGCAAACGCTACAAGTAATGAAATTATTATCCAGGAGCATTGGGAGGAATCATTACCTAATTTAGATCATATAAAAATTTCCAATAAACGTTTAGAATTGTACAATCCGGATACTTTAAGTAAATTTGATCAAATATTAAATGATCTCAATGAAGCTGATTATTATGTAATTTTTTCAAATAGACTTTATGGAACCATTCCACGACTTCAAGAAAGATATCCTATTTCTACTGTATTTTATGAAAAATTATTTGACGAATCTTTAGGGTACAAAATTATACATTATGAAAAAAAATCTATGAATTTATTTAATATTAATTATGAAGAAGATTTTTTTTCGCGAATAAAAATCAAGCAACCTGAACTTATTGATAATTACGAGGAAAAATTTTTTATCAATTTAAATTTTGGATGGGCTGATGAAAGTTTTTCTGTTTATGATCACCCTCAAATAATAATATTTAAAAATGAAAAGAAATATTCAAAAGAAAAATTATCTGAAATTATAAATTTAGATGATTTAGCAAATGATTTGATTACAAATGATTACATACCTCTTTCTAATTATAAAAAGTATGAAAAATCATTAAAAAACAAAAATTCAAATCTATATACTGATCATTTTTTTATGAAAGAAAAGTCACTCCATCAACAAATATTACTTTGGTTTTTTGTAATAAATTTATTAGGGTATTTGACTTTTCCTATCTTGTATAGGATTTTTAGAAATTTACCAGATTTAGGTTATTCATTATCTAAATTTATGGGACTTTTTATATTCAGTTGGATTGTTTGGATATTGATTTCTAATTCATCAATTGATTTTTCCTTTGAAATACTTATAATTGTTTTGGCTATTTTCTTTTTTATTTCATTATGTTTTTTCTATTTTTCACGAAGTAGTATTTTGTTCCATTTGCGAAAAAATTACCAAAAGATTTTACTAATCGAATTTATATTTTATTTGATGTTCTTTCTAGCATTATATGTACGATATCTAAATCCTGATTTATGGCATCCATTTCGTGGAGGAGAAAAGCCAATGGACTTGGCATACTTAAATGCATTGATAAGATCTATGGATTTACCTCCTTTTGACCCTTGGTTCAGTGGATTTACATTAAACTATTATTATTTTGGTCAATATATGGTCTCAGTTTTAATAAAACTTTCAGGTGTCCCCACTAATATTGCTTATAATTTAGCTATTCCAACATTTTTTTCTTATACTTCAATTTTAATTTTTGGTCTGATTTCTAATATTACATTTCTTGTATATAAACTGAGGGATCTTAATTTCAATTGGTTTAAATATCCATTATTATTTGGAATTTTTGGAATTTTTATTACAATTATATTTGGTAATTTTGATGGTTTTTTGCAATTAATCAATTTGATACTTGGTCGACAAAACACTTTTGATTACTGGGGGAGCACTAGAATTGTATCTATGGTTTCTAGTGGTTTAGAAATTACAGAATTCCCTTTCTTCACATTTCTTTTTGCTGACTTACATGCTCATCTATTAAGTTTACCTATATTATTAAGTATTTTGTTTTTTGCTTTTGTTTTCTATTATGAATATTTTGATAAAAGCTCTAAAGTAAAAAATATAATTTTATTGACTTTATTAGGATTATTAGTTGGAGGAATAAGAGCCACTAACACCTGGGATTATCCGGTTTCTTTAGTAATAGTTTTTAGTTCTATTTTTTTTGCGATCTTTTTTGCCTACAAGGATTTACGTAATAAAATAACACCATTTATCATGTACTGTTTAGTTTTTTTTATTTCATCAAAATTATTCTTTTATAACTTTGAAAACAATCAAATTATGCCTAATATAAATTTCGAAATTTCTAAATGGAGAACTCCTTTTTATTTGTTTTTAGAAATCTACTTTTTCCCGATATTGGTAATTTTGATTTATTCATGTCTTTACATATACAAACTTTTTTATAAATTGAATTTTTTATATGGATTTAATTATAAAAAAATTACGTATACATCATTAATTTTCTCTTCTTTATTGTTGGTAGCTTATTTTGGATTTTTTTATGATTTTTTGTTTAATACTTTATTATTTTTATTTCTGCTGATTTCAATAACTTGTTTCATTTCAATAGCAAAATATTATTTATTTGAAGCGTATTTTAAAATCTTTTTGTGGTTGACTATTTTGATTGTTTTGGGTTTAGGAATTCCATTATTAACCGAATTGGTGGTTCTTGGAGGTGACATTAATCGAATGAATACGATCTTTAAATTTTATTTTGAATCATGGATTATTTTGAATATTGCAATATCAATAATTATTCCAATCATATTTATAGAGCACTTACCATCTTATAAATCTAAGATTGCTTTTATCTCAGTTTTATCTTCTATTTCACTCATAGCATTGATTTATCCAATATTGGCAATTGGAGTTCGAGTATCTGATAGATTTTCAAATAATACACATGGGTTAGATGGGATGCAATTTATGAAAAAAAATGTCTATTATATCAACGACAAACCTATAGATTTAAATGAAAGCTATATGGCTATCAATTGGTTAAATCAAAATATTTCGGGGAATCCAAATATTGTTGAAGCTTCGGGTAATTTGTATAGTTGGACATCTAGAATTTCAATTTATACAGGACTACCTACAGTATTAGGTTGGGATTGGCATCAAAAACAGCAAAGATCATTAGAGGTAAATTCTATTGGCAATAGAAAAAATGATATAGATACCTTCTACAATACTTTATCTGATGAATATATGATAGATTTTCTTGATTATTATGGGATCGAATTAATTATTTTAGGCCCTTTGGAAAAAACTCTTTACGAGAATAAAGGCCTTATGAAATTCAATAATTTAAATAATAAATTTGTTGACATTTATAATGAAGATAATTTTAGAATAATAAGATACCTCGGAGTAGGTGATGAGTAATTATAAATATATTTTTTTTGATATTTATGGGACTTTAGCAGGTTTTTACCCAGAGAGAGAAAAAATTCAACAAAAAATTCTTTCAAAAAATCAAATTTATTTAACTGAAGATCAAATTAGCATGGGATATAAATTTGCTGATGAATTTATGACCTTTCAAAAAAAAACCAATCCATTAAGAAATTTGAGTTCTATTGATAAGAAAAATTTTTTTTCCAAGTATGAACAAAAGATTTTAGAAGCCAATGGTATTTTTGTAAAGGATGAAAAGTCTTGGAAAATATGGGAGCAAATTTCTAAAGAGCCATACGATCTAAAAATATTTGATGATGTATCAGAAAACTTAAAGTGGTTAGCTAGTAAAGGAATAAATTCAGCAGGAATTACAAACATGGATATTACTGGAGAAAAGTTATTAAATAATCTAAGCTTGGGAGGATTACTAAAATTTATAGTTACTTCTTTAGATACACATTCTGAAAAACCAGACTCTAAGATATTTTTATTTTCAATGGAAAAAGCGAACGTGAAAGCTGATGAAAGTATCTTTATTGGAGATCAAATTGAATCTGATATTATGGGAGCAAAAAATGCAGGAATGTTTCCCATATTGATAGATAGATATGGTTATTATGAAGATTTTTCAGATGCTCTTAAAATAAAAAACTTAGACGACCTTAAGAAAATATTTTAAAATCGTCTAAGCGTAAATTAATATCTAAGCATCGAAAGACAAAAAGAACTCGTATGGATGAGGTCGTAATCTAATTGGGTCAACTTCATTTTCTCTTTTGAAATCTATCCAGGCTCTAATTATGTCTTCTGTGAAAACTCCTCCCTTTAGAAGAAAGTCATGATCTTCTTCAAGTGCATCTAATGCTTCTTCTAAACTAGAAGGGACCTGAGGTAGTTTTTTCTGCTCTTCTATAGGTAATTCAAATAAATCATGCTCCAAAGGTTCTCCTGGATCGTAACCATTTTCTATTCCATCTAATCCTGCTAAAAGCATTGCTGAAAAAGTTAAATAAGGGTTACATGTAGGATCTGCCGATCTAAATTCAATTCTTTTTGCCTTTGGATTATCAAAATACATAGGTACCCTACAAGCAGCAGATCTGTTTCTAGCTGATATAGCAAGAATAGTAGGTGCCTCATATCCTGGAGTTAATCTTTTGTAAGAGTTTGTAGTTGGTGCTGCTAATGCCATTAAAGCTTTTCCATGCTTAATTAATCCACCTGTGTAATTAAGTCCCATTTCGGACATACCTGCATATCCATTTCCTGCAAATAATGGGTTACCGTCCTTCCAAATAGATTGATGAGTATGCATTCCCGTACCGTTATCTTCAAAAATTGGTTTTGGCATAAATGTAGCAACTTTTCCATATCTTTTGGCTACATTTTTAACTACATATTTGTATACCATAACATTATCTGCAGTTTCCAACAAAGTATTATAGACAATATCTATTTCTCCTTGTCCAGCAGTAGCAACTTCATGGTGATGTTTTTCTACTTTAATTCCAAAAGTATCTTGCATAACCCTTATCATTTCATTTCTTATATCTTGCTGAGTATCTACAGGAGGAACTGGAAAATATCCCCCTTTGTGTTTTGGACGATTGGCTAGGTTTGGGGTCTCTTGATCCATCATGTAAGGCTCTCCAGAATTCCAAATTCCCTCGTCAGAATCAATAAAGTGAAACCCATGATTTGGTCCATAATCAAAATTTGCAGAATCAAATATGAAAAACTCAACTTCAGGACCCCAATAAGAAGTATCCCCAACTCCTGTCTTAATTAAATATTCTTGAGCTTTTTTTGCTACATATCTAGGATCTTTATTATACATTTCTCCACTGACGGGGTCTTTTATATCAGCTATTACAGTAATTTGACCATCATTAAAAGGATCTAATTTAATGGTAGAAGAATCAGGAATCAATAACATATCTGATTCATCAATTGATTGAAATCCACGTATACTTGACCCATCAAAACCTGTTCCTGCAGTGAAAAGAGCATCATTTACTTCACTTATTGGAAGAGAAACGTGTTGCCATACTCCAGGAAGATCGATAAATTTTATATCTAGTATGTCACATCCATTATCATTCATTAATTTTAATGCTTCTTTTGATTCATTAGCCATTAGATAACTCCATATATATATTTTGAATATAAATAATTATAATATCTATTATGTGTTACAAATTTGTTAATAATCAATACTAGAATATGATTGATTCCAAAAAAATTATATATAAAGGAAAAAAAGCAGTTGATGAATGGATAACAAATCATCCTGCTCAAAGATTAGATTTATCCAATTTACGTTTTGATAAATATGATTTTAAAGGATGGAGATTATCTCGATCAATATTTAATAACGCCTCATTTATAGATTGTAATTTTTCAGAAGCGGATATATCTGAGATTTCAGCATTGAATACTAATTTTTCTGGTTGTGATTTTAATAATGCTTCCCTTAATAGGTCAAACTTTTCTGGTTCAAATTGTACAGGTGCTGATTTTACTAATGCTTGGTTATATAGATGTAATTTTTCAGGTGCTGATTTATCAAATGCAAATTTTCATTTAGCCACAACACACAAAGTAAAATGGCCAAACGATATTATTTTGAAATAATATCTAAGAATTAGCAATTTTAATGAACTCTGTTATTTTTAGTGCATTTTTTTCGCCATTCGTTTCTACTCCACTCGATACATCTAATCCCCAAGGAGAGAAATTTTCCATTAAATCTCCAATGTTATTAGGATTTAATCCGCCTGCAACAAAAATATCATCCATTTCTATAATACTTTTATATTTCTCCCAATTAAATTTTTCCCCCGTTCCACCTTTTGAATATTTTGAATAGCAATCCAAAATTATATGTTTGGATACAGAAAAATACATTTCTACATCACTAAGTATTTCTGAAAAGTTATTTGTTTCTTTTATGTGGATCTGTTTTATTACAGGCTTTGTAATTTTTTTTATATATTTGACATTCTCATTCCCACATAATTGAATAACATCAATGTCCAATAATTCTGAAAATTTATTTATATGATTATAATTCTCATTTGCAAACAACCCAGCTAGCTTTATTTGAGATTTTTTTTTCAATTTATAATTTTTTATTTCTTTTACTAAGCTTTCACTTTTGCTTTCATTTATGTATCTTTTTGATTCTTGAATAAAATTCAATCCCAAATAATCTGCATTGTTATCTATAACTACTTTTGCATTATTTATATCCTTTATCCCACAGATTTTGATTTTAGTTTTCATTCTTATTTTCTTTTATATCTCTTATTATTCGACCAATATCATTAGATTTCATTATTGATTCTCCTACTAATAAGCCATTAGCACCATTTGAAACCATTTTCAGTGCGTCATTATGATTTGAAATACCACTTTCTGCTATTTTAAAAATATCTTTTGGAATCAATTTAGATAATTTTATAAAATTATCTAAAGAAGTCTTTAGGGTTGCTAGATTTCTATTATTAATTCCTATAATTTCTATATCTATTGAAAGAGCTTTTTGTATCTCACTTTCATCAAAAATTTCTACAATAACACTTAGTCCTAACAACTTTGCCAATTTATATAATTGAATATATTTCTTTTCTTCAAGAATTCTAACTATTAGCAGTACACAATCAGCACCTAATTTTTTTGCTTCATATAACTGATACTCATCAAAAATAAAATCTTTTTGAAGTACGGGTATTCTTTTGTTTTTTGAAACTTTTAATACATCTATTAGATCTTTATTACTCCCTCGAAAAAAATCTTCCTCTGTTAGTACTGAAATTGCATCTGCACCTGATTTTATGTAGATTTCAGCTTGTTTATTTGGAATAAGATTTGTGTCCATGATCCCAGCTGAAGGAGATTGTCTTTTCATTTCTGCAATTAATGTAACGTTGTTATTACCTAAAACTTCCTCTAGCTTAATAATTTTTTGATGAAATTGTACATCTTCTTTTAATTTGTTCAGTGGTATCAAAGTTTTTTTGATTTCTAAGCGATTTTTTTTCTTTAGAAGAATTTTATCTAAAATAGACATTAGTTATATTTTATTTGAAAAATTTATAAGTTCTTCAAGTTTCTTCATTGCATTTCCAGACAAAAGATTTTCTTTTGCTGTTTCATAACAAGAATCTATATCACTGTTGGGCTTATATAAAGATATAGCTAATGCAGAATTTATGAGTATAGATTCTAAAACTGATTCCAAATCTAAGTTGATTTTTTTTACAGAATTCAATCTAAAACATTCAAGAATTTTTTTTGCAGACTCTTTTGGAGATTTAACGATCAAATGTTTAGAAGAGTACTTATTTGGTATTCTTGGTTGTAAAATTATTTCTTCAAAATTTTTTTCAGAATCATATATATATGTATCATTATCAATTTCTATTTCATCGGCTCCAGATTTTCCACTTAATGTTATTATTCTTTCAGTTTTAAGAATTTTAGCAGCCAAAGCTATTTTTTTTGCTATCAATTTATTTGGAGTGCCTATTATTTGTTTTGTTACAGATGCAGGGTTAGTCAATGGGCCTAAAAAATTAAATATTGTCCTTATTCCAATTTCTCTTCTCAAAGGAGCAGCATATTTCATGGAAGGATGGAAACTTTGTGCAAATATGAATACCAAATTGATGTCTTCAAGACATTTACTTGCCTGATCAGGAGTTAAATTGATATTTACCCCTAACTCTTCTAAAACATCCGCCGATCCACTATTGCCTGTCATGGCCCTATTTCCATGTTTTGCAACGGGTATTCCAGTAGATGCAACAATTATAGAAGACGCAGTTGAGATGTTTAGCCATTTTAGTCCACTTCCTCCTGTTCCACACATATCTATAGCATTTTCATTATTTGGAATTTTTAAAGAATATTTTCGCATTATACT
This sequence comes from Dehalococcoidia bacterium, assembly GCA_029940375.1. Classification (GTDB taxonomy): domain Bacteria; phylum Chloroflexota; class Dehalococcoidia; order Lucifugimonadales; family Lucifugimonadaceae; genus TMED-70. The sequence goes on from JAPYUX010000004.1 coordinate 114,036, forward strand.
TGCCATACCAGCAATTTCTTCTGCAGTTTCTCCTTTGATTGTCAAGGAAGTCATTAATGATCCAAACTGTGAAGGTAACATTTTGCCTGACATAATTTGTTCCATTGCGTGCTGAGATTCTTCAAAACTTAAATTTTTTCCAATGGTAGCTTTTTGAATTATGTCTAGAATATTCATTTTGTCTATTTATTCACAAAATTTGCTAGTAGATCCATCCCGTATTCTGTTTCTATAGATTCTGGATGGAATTGTAACCCTTCTATATCAAATTTTTTATGTCTTATTGCCTGAATAATGCCTGATTCGCTTTTTGCAGAAATTTCAAAATCATCTGATAAAGATTTTTCTTCTATTATTAACGAGTGATATCGAACTGCTTTAAACGGGTTAGGTATATTTTTAAAAATCCCTTCTTCATCATGTGTTATTAATGAGATTTTACCATGCTTTATTTCTTTAGCTTGAATTATGTTTGCTCCATGTACAAAGCCTATACATTGATGTCCCAAACATACTCCTAATATAGGGGTAGTATTTCTAAAAGCTTTTATAACATCATTAGAAATACCAGCATTTTTGGGATTTGATGGTCCAGGAGAGATTACTATATGTGAAGGTTTTAATTCTTCAATTTTATCTAAACTTGTTTCATTATTCCTTAGAACCAACACATCCTTGTTCAATTCACAAATATATTGATATAGGTTATAGGTAAATGAGTCATAATTATCTAATAGTAAAATCATTACTTAATACCTCTTTCAGCATCATCAATGGCTCCAATAAGTGCTTGCATTTTATGTAATGTTTCTTGATATTCATTTTCTATGATTGAATCTGCTACAATCCCTCCACCAGCTTGAAGATATACAGTTTTGTTTTTTAATATTAGCGTTCGTATGGCTATACAGGTATCCATGTTTCCATTATAAGAGAAATATCCTACTCCTCCTGAGTAAGGTCCTCTTTTTTCAGGTTCTAATTCAGATATTAATTGCATCGCTCTAACCTTTGGAGCTCCAGAAACTGTACCTGCAGGGAATGCTGCTCGCATTGCATCAAATTGGTCATATTTTTTATCTAGTTTTCCTACAACATTTGAAACAATATGCATAATATGTGAATATTTTTCAATTTCCATTTTTTGAGTCACTTTTACCGTACCTGGTTTTGCCACTCTTCCTACGTCATTTCTTCCTAAATCTAAAAGCATTAAGTGTTCAGCTAACTCTTTTTCATCAGATATTAATTCATTTGATATCAAATTATCTTCTTTTTCATTTTTTCCTCTCGGCCTTGATCCTGCTATAGGATGTACGGAAATTTCCTCGTTATTAGCTTTAATTAGAAGTTCAGGAGACGCACCGATAATTTGAAAATCTTCGAAATTAAATATAAACATGTATGGAGAAGGATTAATTGTTCTTAAGCATCGGTAGATATCTATTGCCGAAGCTTCAGTTTTTTTTGATAATCTTTGAGAAAAAACTACCTGAATTATTTCACCAGAATAAATGTTATCTATGCATTTTTGTACTGCTTCAGAATATTGTTCTTTAGTCATGTTTTTTTCATACTGTTCAATTAATTGCTCTCTACTTGATTCTTTTTCAATATCTAAGCTTACATTAAAGCTTTTTGGAACTGGTTTGTTAATTTGTTCAATAATTTTATCGATATTTTCGATAGCTTTTTTGTAAGTTTTTTCAGAATTATCATCGTTATTAATTTTTGTGTAAACTATTATGAATATAGTTTGTTTTACGTGATCAAAAACCACCAAAGATTCTGTCAACAAAAAAATTGATTCAGGAACCTCTAGATCGCCCTTTTTATTTTTTATGACTGTATCTTCGAAGTAAGATACTGAATCATAGGATATATATCCAACTGCACCTCCAGTAAAAGGAGGTAGTTTCTTTATTTCAGGTACTTTATAAGAATTAATTTCATTTTTTACTTCAAGCAGTGGATCAACTTCACCAAGCTTCTCGTTTTTTCCTGTCTTAATTATCTTTCTAGGATTTATTCCTATAATTGAATATCTAGCTAGATTTTCTCCTCCAGTTATTGATTCTAATAGAAAAGAATAACTATTTTTTGCTAGCTTTAAGTAAATAGATAAAGGGGTATCTAAATCTGCTCTGATCTCCTTATATATTGGTATCAGATTGTATTCTTTTGACAGTTGTTTGAATTCTTTAGATGTGGGATTATAAGCCATTTTTTTACCAGATATTTTTGTATGTAGATATTTTCATCTTTTCTCTTACTAAAGTCATAGTTTTATCTGCTACTTTTCTAGCATTTGAAATTCCTTTATCCAAAGATTCTTCAACAATATTGAAATTTTTTTCATAATAGTTTCTTTTGTTCCTGATTGGTTCTAAAAACTCATTCAAAATATCTGATAAATAATTTTTGATTTCTACGTCGCCAATGTTACCTTTACGATATCTTTCCTTAAAATCTTGAACATTTGGATCGTTTTCAGTAAATGCATCTAGATATTGAAAAACAGGATTTCCTTCTACTTTTCCAGGAATATTGGCTCTTATTCTATTTGGATCTGTGTACATACCTCTAACTTTTTTTGCAACATCATCTTTAGAATCTGATAGTAAAATAACATTCCCTTGACTTTTACTCATTTTACCTTTTCCATCAATTCCTGATAATCGACCAACTTTTCCTATTAGAGTTTCTGGTTCTGGAAAAACTTCACCATACATTCTATTGAATTTTCGAGCAATTTCACGTGACATTTCTAGGTGGGGGGCCTGATCTTCACCCACTGGAACTAAATGTGCTCTGGGCAATAAAATATCGGCAATTTGACTTATTGGATAATTGAAAAATCCCGCACTTCTTTGTTCAATTGGTAAAGAATCTAACTCTCCTTTTAGAGTTGGATTTCTTTCTAACATTCCTAAAGGTGTGATAAAAGACAATAACATGCTCAATTCTGCATGTTCTGGTACATAACTTTGGATTACGAAATTGGATTTATCAGGATCTAAACCAACAGCAAGCCAATCAAGAGTGACATCTATAACAGACTGCTTGATTAAATCTGTGTCATGGAAATGATCACTTAAGGCTTGATAATCAGCTATGAGAAAATAACATTCATATTCATCTTGAAGTTGAATCCAATTGTGTAGAGCACCAACATAATGTCCTAAATGTAGTGCACCAGTGGGCCTAATCCCTGTCAATATCCTTTTTTTATTTTCCATGATTTTACTTATAGGCTTTTGTATTAGAATGTAATAAAAACAATTTATTATAATATTTTACCTAAATGAAGGGTAATGGGTTAATAATAAAGTGGACAGACTTGAATAAAAATGAAATCAAAAATGAAATCACATTATGGCTCATGGGAATCTACTATAACTCCACAAAAAATAATTGAAGGTGGATTAAGGTTTAGCGAAATAAGGTCTAATAGTTCTGAGCTATATTTTCTAGAAGGAAGGCCAGAAGAAGCTGGAAGATATGTCATAGTAAAACAAAACTCTAAGGGAAAAATAGAAGATGTAATACCAAAAGATTTCAACTCGAGAAATGCAGTTCATGAATATGGAGGAGGCTCATTCGCTGTTGGTAAAAAAAATATTTATTTTACTAATTGGGATGACCAAAGAATATATGTTGTTGCAGAAAAAAACACATCTGCTCTAACTATTGAACCTCCTTTTGAAAAATCAATAAGATATAGTGACTTAACGCTATCTTATGATGAGGAATGGATATTTTGCGTAAGAGAAACTCATTTTGAAAAAGGAGAAGCAAAAAACGAACTTGTTGCTATTTCTACATCAAAAAACCACACAATAGTTTTATGCACAGGTAGAGATTTTTATTCTTCTCCAAGAATAAATCCTGCAAATAATGAGATTTGTTGGCTGGAATGGGATCATCCAAATATGCCCTGGGATGGAAGTGAATTATACATAGGAAATTTTGATTCTAATGGAGTTAGTAATAAAAAATTAATAGATGGATCAAAGAATATAAGTATTATTCAACCTGAATGGAGTGAATCAGGTCAATTAATTTATATTAGCGATGAATCCGGTTGGTGGAACTTAAAAAAATATTCAGATAATAAAAAGTCTACAATATTAGATGAAGAAACTGACCATGGTGAACCTGCTTGGAATTTTGGCGTCAGAACATATTTTATAAAAGATAATTTTATTTACTTGAGAGGGTCTTCAAAAGACAAAAATAAAGGTTTGATTAGAAAAATAAATATTTCTGGTGAAATAGTTGAAGAAATAGAAATTTTACATACTTCTATAGGAAGTCTAAGCTTTTTTGATAATAAAGCTTTGTATATAGGAGCTTCACCTGTATCTAATAGCGAAATCGTATCTCTTGATTTAGAAAAAAAAGAAATTAAAACAATTAAAGAATCTAGTAAATTAGAAATTGATAGTGAAGAAATTTCTATACCTGAAGAAATCACTTTTACTACTACAGAAAGTGCTACCGCATACGGCTATTTTTACAAACCTAAAAATAAAAAATATCAAGGCAACTCTGGAGAAAAACCTCCTGTGCTAGTAATAAGTCATGGAGGTCCAACGAGTGCAACTAGCAATGCTTTAAATTTATCAGTTCAGTACTGGACTAATAGAGGGATTGCTGTAGTTGATGTAAATTATAGAGGTTCAACTGGTTATGGGAAAAAATTCAGAGATTCACTAAAAGGTAATTGGGGAGTATATGATACTGATGACTGCATTGCAGCAGTAGACTATCTTTCTGAAAAAGGTCTTGTAGATTCTGAAAGAGCAGCAATTAAAGGAGGCTCAGCTGGTGGTTATACAACAATAAATGCATTAACTTTCCACGATAGATTTGCAGTAGGAGCTACTTATTATGGAATTGCAGATTTGTCAGTTTTTATTGATGACACTCACAAATTCGAATCAAAATACCTTGAATCATTAATAGGTAAGTACCCTGAAGAAAAAGAAAAATACTATGATAGATCAGCAATTAATTTTACAGACCAGCTATCTTGTCCAATGATAATTTTTCAAGGAACAGAAGATAAAATAGTGCCACCATCTCAAGCAGAAATTATGGCTGAAGGATTAAGAGAGAAAAAAATCCCTTTTTCATTAATTATGTATGAAGGAGAGCAACATGGATTCAGACAATCCAAAAATATAATTTCTTCATTGGAATCTGAACTTTATTTTTATAGCCAAGTACTTGGATTTGAGCCTTTTGATAAATTAAAAACAATAAATATTGAAAATTCAGAAGAAATAAAAAAATGTTAATTCTTATTCATCCTAGTGAAGGTAAATCTTCTAAGTTAACTGTAACCAATCTTTATCATTAATTTCAAATGAAGTTTCGAATTTTTGTATCAGCTCATCATATTTACTAACGTTACGTTCAACAAAATTAATGTTACTCTCAACATGTTTAATGTTTTTAGAACCTATAATTAAAACATCAATTTCAGTTCTATATAATGAAAAAGCCATAGAGAGTTCAATAGGATCTATATCTGATAAATTCTTATCAAGTGAATCACAAAGAATCTTTAATCTATCAAAGTAAGGTTTACCATAACTATCGTTATAAGTACCTGACCAATTTTGATTTTTTCTTATCACGCCACTTAAAGAACCATTTGCTATTGGTCTTTTAGCAATAATTCCTAATTTTTTTATGTTTGCATCTTTAAGAATATTTTTTGTTCGAGCTCTTTGGTCAGCAATATTATAACTAGTTTGCAAAGTGTCAAAGATATTTGAATTAACAGCCCATTCGGCTGCGATATTATCCCCTGAATAACCTATAAACCTTGTTTTTCCTTCAGTCTGAGCATCTTGTAATGCCCTTACGACATCTCCTTTTTGTAAAATGTGTACATCACAAGAGTGTAATTGCACTAGATCGATATAGTCAGTTTTTAAATTTTTTAAACTATTTTCAATTGAATTTTTTATTTTTTTGTAATTCCATTCACTATCAGAAGAATTAGTACTTCCTGTTCCAGCTTTCGTGGCTAAAAAAAACTCATTTCTCCTATCATTAACAGCTACGCCAATCAACTTTTCACTTTCATTATAGGAAGCTGCAGTGTCTAAAAAATTTATACCATTGTCTAAAGCAAAATTGAGTAATTTGTCAACTTGGGCATATCCTGATTCTCCTAGTTCAAATCCTATTTCTGCTAAACCAATCCCTAACCTGCTTACTTTTTCATTAGTCTTACCAAAATCATTGTAAATCATAAATTTTCTCTCTACCTAATTAAATTAAACAAAAATTGCAAAAAATTTTTTATCAGATTTTTTGCAATTTTATGTCTTTATATAAATTTATATAAAAATATATATATAAATAATAACTAAGAGGCTTTACCAATCTTGAACATTTTTGTTCCACATACTGGACATGTTCCTTGAGTAGCTGGTCTACCATTTTTCATAGTTATTTGTTGGGGGTTACTCATCTCCTGTTTCCCCTTGCATTTCATGCAATATGCTTCCATCTGGACCTCCGGTCAATCCGTTGTTTATTTTTGCTAATATATTTATATACTATTCCAAGATAAATTACTACTTATATTTGAATTGATTTACTCTATATTCTCTTCTGCTGAATCTAATATACTATAATTAAGTATAAATTCTTATAATTTCATTTTTTTATACAATATAATTGTTTAATACTAAAAATATAATTAAATATAAATATTTTGTCCAATTTAAATAAAATTATTGAAGAAATCGAAGAAGTAGAACAATCTGCCAATGGTCAAATTGATCAACAAATACTTAATTTAGATCAATTGGAACACTGGCGTATAATATTTTTAGGTCGAAATGGGGAAATATCTAAATTAATGAAATATCTCTCTTCTGTTTCTGATGAAAACAAAAGAATAATTGGACCGAAGATAAATAATTTAAAAAAAAGTCTATCAAACAAGTATAATTTAACGCAGAAAAAGATTGATCAGAGAAATAATGCAGTTACAGAATTTGATTTTACCTTACCTGGTAGACCTGTGAATTTAGGAAATTACCATCCCACAACTTTAATTATTAGAGAAATATGTACTGCTTTTTCAGAAATGGGATTTCAAATAATAGAAGGTCAGGAAATAGAAACAGAAAAATATAATTTTGATTTATTAAATATACCAAATGATCATCCAGCTAGAGATCAATGGGATACTATTTGGTTACAAACTGAAAACACTAACGTTAAACACCTCCTTAGAACTCATACATCTCCAATGCAAGCGAGAGTAATGGAAAAAAGCAATCCTCCACTTAGAGTTATTATTCCAGGAAAGTGTTATAGATATGAAGCTACAGATGCGACTCATGAGTGGCAATTTCATCAAATTGAAGGATTAGCGATTGATAAAAACATTTCTTTTTCAGAATTAAAAGGGACTTTGTTTGAGATGGCAAGAAAATTATTTGGAACTGACCAAAAAGTAAGATTTAGGTGTGATTTTTTTCCTTTTGTAGAACCAGGAGTAGATATGTCAATAGAATGGAATGGTAAATGGATAGAAATCCTAGGAGCTGGCATGGTACATCCTAAGGTTTTGGAAGGAGTAGGATACAATCCTAAAGAATATAGTGGATTTGCTTTTGGGTTAGGTCCTGAAAGAATTTCTATGTTAAAAAATAAAATTTTTGATATAAGAAATTTCCATTTAAATGATTTAAGATTTTTAAATCAATTTACTATCTAGTTATGAAATTACCTTTAAATTGGCTAAAAGAATATGTCAGCTATAATATATCTCCTGAAGAGATCGCAGAAAATCTGACTATTATTGGACTTGAAGTTGAATCAGTATCCAAAATAGGAATGATTTCAGGAGTAATTGTTGGAGAAATTCAAAAAATTTCTAAACACCCAAATGCTGACACATTACAAATAGCATTTGTTTTCGATGGAAATAATAAATATAAAATTATTTGTGGTGCCCCAAATATTCGTGTTGGTCAAAAAATATTTTTTGCAACTCCAGGAACAAAATTACCTGATGAAAATAGCCCTGAAAAATATTATTTAATTAAAGAGAGTAAAATCCGTGGTGAATTATCTCAAGGAATGATCTGTTCCGAGAAAGAATTAGGACTAGGTGAAAATCAAGATGGCATAATGGTTCTCCCAAAAGATTTCAAATTAGGATCTCCTATTTCAAAATATTATGGTGAGATTGTTATGGAATTGGACATCACTCCTAACAGAGTCGACTGTTTAAGTATAACGGGTATAGCAAGGGACTTGTCTGCAAGGATAGATAAGGAATTCAAATTTAAATATATAAATAATCATTCTAGTTCAAAAAGTTATAAAAATAATATTCAAATACTTGATGAAAATATTTGCTCGAGGTACACAGGCGTCATTATAGACAACATTTCAATTTCTGAATCTCCCGATTGGTTAAAAAGAAGATTGATATCGATAGGAGAAAGACCCATAAATAATCTTGTTGATATCACAAACTATGTAATGTTCGAAATTGGACAACCATTACATGCATTTGATTTAGACAAAATTAATGAAGAGAAAATTTTTGTTAGGAATTCAAAAAAAGGTGAAGAAATAAAAACACTGGACGGAAATAAAAGGATTTTGGATTCTCATTCAATAGTCATTGCAGATAATGAATCTGCAATCGGATTGGCGGGAATAATGGGCGGAAAAAATTCAGAAATAGACATTAAAACAAACTCTATTTTTTTGGAATCAGCAAATTTCAATCCTTCAGTTATTAGAAATACTTCGAAATTATTATCTTTACAAACCGAAGCTTCAATTAGATTTGAACGAAATTTAAACCCTGAATTAACCATTTATGGTTTATCTAGAGCATTAGATTTAATTTTGAGAATCTGCGGTGGTAAAATCAGAACGGGTATATTGGATAATTACAATAATAAATTTGTTCGAAAAATAATCACTCTTGATAAAAGGCGATTATGTAAAATATTAGGACTGGAAATAGACAATGAAATAATTTCCAAAACTTTAAATTCCCTAAATTTTTCATATGAGTTAGATAAGTTGAAAGATATATGGAAAGTAGAAACTCCTTTTTGGCGATCGGATATTACATTACCTGAGGATTTATATGAAGAAATTGCAAGAATTGTTGGATATGATTCAATTCCTCTCAAATTTATTTCTGGCGAAATTCCTAAATGGGAACCTAATAAACTATTTGAATATAAGAATACATTGACTGACCTTTTAGTCGGTTCTGGCATGTATGAAACAATTTCCTATTCTGCGATATCTGAAGAAATGTTGGGAATTTTGCCAGACTATGTTAATAACAGTAAGAATATTTCGATTATAAATCCTATATCTAACGAACATGCATATCTTAGAAAAAGTTTAATTCCTTCTGTAATCATGACAGCATCAAGAAATACAAACAATTGGAAAAAACCAATTAGAATTTTTGAAACAGGGAATGTTTTTTTTCAATCAGAGCAAAAAATTCAGGAACAATCATATTCGGCTGGTTTATTAACTGGATTTTCAGAAAACTCACACTGGGATATCACACCTAGGGAAGTAGACTATTTTGATGGCAAGGGAATTATAGATTATTTGTCTTCTAAATTACGTTTTAATTATGCTTTATCTCCTTATAATGACAACATATATACTAAAGGCAAATCCGTAAGGATACACGATAAGAAAAATAAGACAACTTTTGGATATTTGGGAATGATATCTAATGAGATGATTGAAAAACTCAATTTTAATACTTCCTCTGTTGTAATTTTTGAATTATTTTTGGAAGAACTATATAAGAGTTCTAAAGACTTAATTTACAAAGAATTTTCTCAATTTCCACTAGCACATAGAGACCTATCATTATTAATTGATACCAATGTTAATTTTGAAGATATAAAAAACATTGCATTTTCCGAAAAATTTGTTACTGATTGTAATGTTTTTGATGTCTATCAAGGGGATAATTTGCCTGAAGGTAAAATAGCTATTGCAGTTAGAATTTTTTATCAATCTAATGAAGGTACTTTATCTTGGAAAAATTTACAACAGATAGAAAAAAAAATATTAATACAATTTGAAAAGAAATTAGGAATAAAAATTCGAGAATGAAAAATCATTTGAAAAAATCTCATTATCATGCGGACATGCTATCGGTTGAAGAAGCCAGAGAAAGAATTATTTCAAAATTTTATATATTGAATAAAGAATATTCTTCCATTTTAAATTCTTTGGGTCAAGTAATTGCAGAAGACATTTATTCAAAGGTTACAGTCCCTCCTCTGGATAATTCAGCAATGGATGGTTTTGCATTAAAGAATGAAGATATTGTAAGTGCTTCAGAAACAAATATTGTCTATTTGAATGTTGTGGAAACTATAGAAGCAGGGCGTATCCCTAAAAGGAAAATACTAAAAGGTGAAGCATCAAGAATTATGACAGGGGCTCCCATTCCAGAAGGTGCTACTACAGTAGTCCCGTTTGAAGATACAGATGAAAATCAACAAAAAAAATCAAACATAACAAAAATAGGTATAAAACTAAAAACAGAAAGATTTGAAAATATCAGAACAGCAGGTGAGGATATAAAATCAGGAGAAAAAATATTATCGAAAGGTGATATAGTTTCGTCTTCAGTTATAGGAATATCAGCTTCTATTGGATTGGATAAAATCCCAGTATTTAGACGACCAAAGATAGGAGTTTTATCTACAGGTAACGAGTTGTTAAGTCCTGGAGATAAAATAGAACCAGGCAAAATTTTTGATTCTAACACTTACACTATTTCTTCTTTAATAAAATCTTATGGTGGAATTCCTATAATTGAAAAATTTTCTAAAGATAATGTTATAGAAATAGAATCTAAAATAAAAAATTTTGAGAATATTGATTTAATTGTAACCAGTGCAGGAGTCTCCAAGGGTGATTATGATGTTGTTAAAGAAATAATGGAAAATAAGGGAGAGATAAACTTTTGGTCAGTAAATATGAGACCTGCTAAACCATTGGCTTTTGGGTATGTAATTATAAAAAACAAACAAATTCCATTTATGGGCTTACCTGGGAATCCCGTTAGTGCGATGATTGCTCTAGACAAATTCGCAAGATTCGCAATAAATAAAATGATGGGTAAGCCATTTTTAGATAGACCAATTATAAAAGCAAAATTAGATTCTGATATTATTAACTATGATGATCGTAGGTTTTATGCTAGAGTTTATGTTTATAGAAATTCTGACGATATTATTTGCGCCCGACCTTTAAAAAATCAAAGTTCAGGAGTTTTGACTTCAATGCATTATGCGAATGGTCTTGGAATTTGCCCATCAAGTATAAACAAATTATATAAAGATGAGATAATTGATGTAGAGATGTTTAATTGGAGTGAAAATATTACAGAAATTATTAACCCAAAGAAGGATATTTAAGTAAATGGCTGCTAAAAAAGAAATTCAGACTTCAGTTGAAGATAAATATATTATAGATGTGGAAAATTTTGAAAGAGAAAGATTATCATTTAAGTTTTTAGTTATTGATAAGTTTTTTGAAAAAAAATCAGAAAATTTAGAAAATTTGATGAATTTAAAAGAAAAAGAGATATTTGAGAAAATTTTGCTATTGGAAAAAAAACTAGATAATACAGAAAATTCTGAAAATAATTTATTAAAACAGTTTGTCCTTCCAGGGACTTCACTAATTGAGGCAATATTTAGAATACTTGTGTTAAACAAAAATAAACCTATGACTATTTCAGAAATGGAGAGTAATTTAAGAGAAGCTTGGGCTACAGTCATATATTTGAAATCCTATACTCACGACACAATTTCAAGAATGCTTAATGCTCCAAATGAGTATTTTATAAAAAAAACTGAAAATTAAATATTATATTTTCTGTTATTTTTCGTTTGTGGATATGACCACTTAAAAAAAAGAACAGTTAATGTTGTAAGAAAAACAAAATTTCCCGGTATCCACATTATTAGACCTCCTACTTGCTGATCGTCCATTGCGGATATATTGAATAATCTTCTTATATCTTCACCGTATAATAAAGAATCTGACAAAGTGATCAAGGCAGCTACAACTGCTGTAGGAGTAACTGCTAATAATAAGTAAACTATTCTCAATGGTATTGAAATCTTTTTTGATCCAAATGTAATACCTAATATTGGCCACCAAAATAAAATTCCTGCTAAAAACATAGTTAAATGTTCAAAATTATGTACTATATTTGATCTTAAAGCTAAGTTGAAAAATATTGGTATATGCCAAGTCCATATACAAATAATATAAAATATTAATCCCAATCTAGGTGTTGTAAGAAAATTAATAATATATCTAAATGTATTTTTTGGATTTAAAATATCAACCAATCCTAATTTTATAGTTTCTGGTAAAGAGGAAAGAATAAATGGTATTACAAATCCAGAAAGCAAACATGGAGCACATATCATAATAATGATCAAATGCTGAACCATGTGTATCCAAAATGTTGTTTCATTATTTCCTATCGGACCTACAATTGCTAAAAATAACAATAAATAACCTATAATTCCCAAAGAAATTCTTTTTATAAGACTTTTTCTAATAACTGATGAAATAGAAATCAATTTTATAGCACCTACAAGATATAAACAAAAAGAAAACATTATTGGATAAAAAAAGAGATTAGAAACTCTCCACATTAGGATGAATTCTATAAATGTTATGTCTTGGTTCAATTTTTATTTATTAAGTTCCCAAACCATGAAAAGCTGAGAGAAGAAGAAAAACAGAGAAGAATAAAATACCAACAACCATACATGTAATGAAAATAGTTGAAAACATTTTGTGATCAAATCGTAAATGCATGAAAAAAGCTACAACAAGAGCAAATTTCAAGATTGAAAATATTAACATTGCTGGAACTAACATATATCTTAGTTCTTTTATCCCAAACCACCATACCTCAATCATAGTAATGATTCCTAATATAGCTGCAATTATCCAATAGTATATTGGTCCAGCATGACCCTTTCCTGATGATAAAATCAATAAAATATTTTTTGATTTCTCCATAAATCCTCCAAAAGGATGTTCGTTTTTTGGATTTTTAGATAGTTCAGTTGTCTCTGGTATTTTCCACCACTTATTACCTTGATAAAAAAATAGATCTTTCAATAAAGACATGTTTCCTCCATAATTTAATGCCCACCAATCCAAGGTATTGACCCTGGAGGTACACCATCATTAGCTGTTATTAAATATAATAGAGCAAAAATAACTATCCATACAATATCGACGAAATGCCAATATAAACCTGCTATTTCTAAATCTATAGCATTTCCTGAGTTTAAATTACCTCTATGTTCATTAATCAAAAGGAATATCAACCATAAAATTCCTAATGAGACATGTGCTCCATGCAAACTTGTAAGTGTAAAAAAAGTAGACCCAAAAAGATTAACTTGAGGAGTCATACCCATATGAGCAAAATGAGAAAATTCATAAATTTGAAATCCAATGAAAATTATACCCATAATTATTACCAATAAAAGCCAAAACTTAGCCAAACCCATCTTTGCTTCTTTGAGGTAATGTAACGCCAAAACTATTCCTAATGAGCTCATTAGTAATACAAAAGTACTAACTGAAGTAATAGGAATATTCAAAGTATCTTCAGGATATGGTCCATTTAAGCTTTTATTTCGATATGCCATGAATGTTGCAATAAATGTACCAAAAAACATTACATCAGATCCAAGGAAAGTCCACATTAATAATTTCTTGTGACTAACTCCTGTAGAATTATTTATTTCTTCTCCGTGGTGAATTGTTACATTTGTTGACATGATTCCTTCTTACTACTAATGATGTTCTTTGCTATCTTCATTTACAGGTTCAGTTGACCAACCTATTGATCCCCAAAATACCATTATCAATCCTATTGTAACTAAAGCATAAGTATACATAACCCCTAATGCCGCAATGGTCAACCCTACTCCTATTATTAAGGGATAATAAGATAAATCTGGCATATGTATTTTAGATTCATCCACATTTGAAGAATCTTCCACTTCTATTTTTTGCTTTTTAATATTTTGGTTATTACCTTCAAGTAATTCAGGATATTTTCTATACCACCAGTCATCGATGTGTTTTACTTTAGGTATTTGAACAAAGTTATAGTGTGGAGGCGGAGATGCTATCGACCATTCTAATGTTCTAGCATCCCAAGGATCTCCTCCCGAATTTTGTTTTTTTCTTTTTGAGAGTATGATATTACCTAAAAAGACCAAAACAGATATAGCTATAATTAAACCTCCTAAAGTTGCAGCAAGATTTGAATCTTCCCATCCCATATCCTCTGTATAAGTATAAATTCTTCTAGGCATTCCATTTAATCCCAACCAATGCATTGGTCCAAATTGTAGATTGAAACCTATAAACATCAGAACAAAGTTTATTTTTCCTAATTTCTCATCAAGTAACCAGCCTGTAAATTTAGGCCACCAATAATAAATTCCTGAGAATATAGCAAAAATAGATCCTCCAAATAGTACATAATGAAAATGTGCAACTATATAATAGGTATCTTGTTGTTGTGCATCTGATGGAGAAGCTGCATGAGTTACTCCCGACAATCCTCCTATTGTAAACATAGCTATAAAACCTATAGAAAACAACATTGAAGTATTAAGCTTAATCGATCCACCCCACAGGGTAGATATCCAATTGAATATTTTAACTCCTGTCGGAATGGCTATTAACATTGTAGTAATTGTAAAAGCTGTATTTGCGGCAGGCCCTAGACCTACAGTGAACATATGATGACTCCAAACAAACCAACCCATAAATCCTATAACTATTCCTGCGAAAACAATTGCTGTGTAACCAAATAAGGGTTTTCTAGAAAAAGTTGGTAATACTTCAGAGACAATTCCCATAGCCGGCAATATCAGGATGTATACTTCTGGATGCCCAAATAACCAAAAAATATGCTGCCAAAAAATTGGGTCTCCACCTGCTTCAGAATTGAAAAAATTTGTCCCATAAATCCTATCAGCAGTTAATTGTATTCCTGCTACAGCTAAAATTGGTAGAGCTAAAACAATAAGAACGGAGGTTATAAGTGTCATCCAAGTGAAAACAGGCATTTTCATCATATGCATTCCGGGAGCTCTCATATTTATGATAGTTACTATAAAATTTAAACCAGCGGCTATTGAAGCAACACCTAGTATATTAAGTCCCATCACCCAATATGTAATACCATTTCCAGGATTAAATCCTAAGGAAGAATTTGGAGGATAGCCGAACCAACCTCCATTCGGAGCTCCTCCTACAAACCAACTTATATTCATGAGTATTGTACCAAAAATAAATACCCATAAACTTAGTGCATTCAATCTAGGGAAAGCGACATCTCGAGCACCAATTTGAAGAGGGACGATCCAATTGAAAAAAGCAGCTGATAAGGGCATAACCACCAAAAAAACCATTGTTGTTCCGTGCATTGTAAACATTTGATTGTATACCTCTGGGCTAAGTATTGAACTTTCAGCCTGTCCTAATTGTAACCTGATTAATAATGCTTCAATTCCACCAACCAAAAACCAAAAAAATGCAACTAAACCATACATTGTACCTATTTTTTTATGATCCACAGTTGCTAGCCAATACCATAAGCCTTTATGAGACTTTGGTCTTGGAAAGATTCTTGGTAGTTGAAATTGTTTTGGTTTGGCTATTGAACTCACTTAATTCCTCTTTAATTATTTATTTGTGTAAGTAGTCACGCTTACTCTATCTGGCTTCAAACTTAAAAGATACTTTGCTATTTGATCAATTTCATTTGAAGTTAGAAATTGATCATCACTGTTATATATAGCTGCGTGATTTTTCATTCTTGTGCCAATTTTTATATTGTCAGGGTTTTCTATCCAGTTAGAAAGTGTTTCTAAATTATTCTCTTTTAATCCTGCACCAATAGTTAGCCTATTTCCAAAATGAGTTAAATTTGGCGCAGATACTATCGCTGAATATTCTTTATCTTTTTTCCATTCTTCCCATCTGTTGCTTTGATTTTGAATTTCTTTATGATACGCAGCTTTTTTGTAAGAATCATGCGTATGACACATACTACAATTCCCAATAAATAATTTCCTTCCTTCATCTTCTTCGGAACCTGGATTTAAAGCAGCCGGAGGAGTTCTCATATCATTTTTCCATTCTTCGAAATCTTCTTTTGTATGTACAACTACCCTAAATTTCATTAAAGCATGAGCGATACCACAGAATTCAGCACATTGTCCATAATATATTCCGGGGCTGTCAGCTTTAATCCACAACTTATTTTGGTGATTAGGTACCATATCTATTTTTCCTGCTATCTTTGGAATCCAAAAAGAGTGAATAACATCCTGAGATTCTATATTTACTATTACATCTTTATTTTCAGGTATATGAAGTTCATTAGCTGTGACTATTTCTTCTTCAGGGTATCTAAATTCAAACCACCACTGATGACCAATGGAATCTACAATTATTGACTTCTCTTCATCCGGCATAACTTGAGTTTTCCAAATACCCATCACAGTAGGGACTGCAATTATTACAATAATTATTGAAGGCAAAATCGTCCACATTAATTCAAGTTTCGCATTTCCGTGAATTTGTACAGGTAATTTTTCATCTTTTTGTCTATATCTGTAGGAGGCATACAGTATTGCTCCTTCTACTAAAAAGAAAACAACAACTGCTAACCAAAAGACAAAAAGAAATAAATCTTTTTGTAGTTGTGCAACGGGACCTTGTGCATCGAAAGTAGACATGGGACTATCAAAACCAAATCCACAAGATATAAAAAAAATTAAAAATAATGAATTAAATAAAGGAAAAAATATTTGTTTTAATTTTTTTTTAGTCATTTATTTTAATTATTTTGTTTATATTAATAAAATTTAATAAAAACCCAAAAACTACACCAATTATATTGTAAGATTATTATTGGGTTGCAACCACAAAAAATCATAGCATTTATAGGTATTTATTGCAATTACAATGAAAAGTCAACATAAGTAAATAGCAGATAAAATATAATATTTCTTATGTACATTTTAAAATTATATGAAAATTTTATTGGCAACAACTAATAAAGGCAAAATTGTAGAATTTAAAAATATTTTGAATTCACATAAAGATCTAGAGATATTAACTTTGGATAGTTTTAATATCTATGAAGATGTCGAAGAAATAGGTAATTCTTTTGAGCAAAATTCAATATTGAAAGCTAATTTTTATAATAAAATTGCTAAAATTCCCACCATAGCTGAAGATTCTGGGTTAGAAATTAAAGCACTTAACAATGAACCTGGTATATATTCTGCTAGATATGGAGGAATTAATATCACAGATAAAGACCGGGTAGATCTGATTTTAGATAAAATGAAAAATGTAGAGCAAAAATTAAGAGTTGCAAAATTTATCTCAGTTATTTGTTCCGTAGGATTTAGAAAAGATTTTTTTTTAAGTAAAGGAATTTTATTAGGAGAAATACACCACAAAGCAGTAGGGAAGAATGGATTCGGATATGATCCAATTTTTTTTATCCCTAAAAAAAATAAAACATTGGCAATGATGACTGAAGAGCAAAAAAATCAAATTTCACATAGACGTTTAGCTATAGAAAAATTCTTAGATAATTATTATACAAACAAAAAATACAATGAAAAAAATCACAGATAAATTTAATAGACCCATGAGAGATTTGAGAATTTCAGTAACTGATCGTTGTAATTTCAGGTGTACATACTGTATGCCAAAAGAAGTTTATGGAAAGGCTTATAGATTTTTACCTAGAGAAGAATTATTGTCTTTTGATGAAATAGAAAGAATTACCAAATTATTTGCAAATTTAGGAGTTTCAAAATTAAGAATAACCGGAGGAGAACCCTTAGTTAGAAAAAATATAGAAAATTTAATTTCTAAGCTCTCAAAAATTAATGGAATTACAGATATAGCAATGACAACAAACGGATATTTATTGAAAGAAAAAATAAATATTCTAAAATCTTCAGGATTAAATCGATTAACTGTTTCGCTAGATGCGATCGACAATGCAACTTTTCAAAAGATGAGTGATCAAAAATTTGATGTAAATAAAGTCCTAGATGCGATCGATTATGCAAATAAAAATGGATTTAAACAGATAAAAATAAATTCTGTGGTAAAAAAAGAAACTAACGAACATGCAATTATAGATCTGATAACTTATTTCAAAGATACTGAAAACATTGTCAGATTTATTGAATATATGGATGTAGGAAATATAAATGGATGGAATAAAGAAGAAGTTTTATCTATGAAGGATATTATTAATATTATCGAAAATAAATTTGAACTATCTAAACTAGAACCAAATTATATAGGGGAAGTGGCAAATAGATATAGATTTAAAAATGGTAAAGGTGAAATAGGCATAATATCTTCGGTATCAAAGCCATTTTGTCATTCATGTACACGTTCAAGAATTACTATGGATGGTAAATTTGTTACTTGTTTATTTGCTAATGAAGGACTAGATCTAAGAAAACCCATTCGAGATGATCTGACAGATGCTGAAATTTCAAAAATAATATCTGATGCTTGGACGATAAGAGATGATCGATATTCTGAAATTAGAAATAATTTAAATAACACTTCAAAGAAAAAGAAAATAGAAATGTTTCAATTGGGCGGATAGATTGATTGATATTAATAAAATAAATATTTTTTCAGATGGATCTTCTTTAGGGAACCCTGGTCCGGGAGGATTCGGGGTTATTATGAAATGGAAAAACAAAAAAGTTAAGATTTCAAAAGGATTTAGATATACAACAAATAATCGAATGGAATTACTAGGTCCAATAACTGCTTTACATAAACTAAAAAAACCACAAGAAATTTTGTTAACTACTGACTCTAAATATGTGATAGATGGTATTGAGAAAGGATGGGCTAGAAAATGGAAAAACAACCATTGGATGAGAGACAAAAAAAATAGTGCCCTTAATGTTGATCTATGGGATAAATTATTAAATATTATTGAATTTCATATATCCATCAAATTTTTATGGGTTAGAGGTCATCAGGGTCATCCAGAAAATGAAGAATGTGATTTGTTGGCAAAAAATGCTGCTATGTCAGATAATTTAAATATCGATAAAAAATTTGAAGAGAAAGTGAAATTTCATGAATGATAAAAAACAAAACGATTTTTCTCATTTAGACAAAAAAGGAATTCCTAATATGGTTGATATATCTTCGAAAATTAATACTAAACGCGAAGCAGTAGCTTCTTGTATTGTTAAATTGTCTGATCAAGCTTATAAAAAAATTCAAGATAATAATATATCTAAAGGAAATGTTATAAATGTATCAAAATTAGCTGCTATTTCTGCTAGTAAAAAAACGTATGATCTAATACCCCTTTGTCATCAAATACCATTAAATAAAGTTGATGTAAATTATTATTTTGATGATAAAAATTGTTCAATTATAATTTCTTCTTATGTTTCAACGGATTGGAAAACAGGAGTTGAAATGGAAGCCTTAGTAGCTGTTTCTATTGCTGCATTAACTATTTATGATATGTGTAAATCTATAGATAAGTCCATAGAAATCACCGAAATTGTGTTGAAGAATAAAAAAGGTGGCAAATCTGGTGATTTTGAAAGATTATAAGATCATTAATTTTTTTTTTGATTTATAATGAAAGTTATTGTTTTGGCAACGTAGCTCAGGGGTTAGAGCGAGCGCTTCATAAGCGTTAGGCCGGTGGTTCAATTCCACCCGTTGCCACCATAAATATTGAAAGAGGAAACGTCATGGTAAAACCAAAAGTAGTGGTTACAAGAAAACAATTCACTGAAGAAATGGAACGTTTATCAAAGGTTTCCAATTTAGTAATTATAGATACTCCAACTCCTCCTACTAACAAAGAACTTAAAGAACAAATTAAAGGAGCAACTGCTTTATTTGCACACATAAATGATAATGTAAGTTCAGAGATTATGGATGCTGCTGGACAATCCCTAAAAATAATTGCTGAATTTGGTGTAGGGTATGACAATGTTGATGTGAATGCTGCCAGCGAAAGAAATATTGCAGTTGCTAATACCCCGGGTGTTTTAACAGAAACAACTGCTTCATTTGCTTTTACGTTGATACAATCTGCAGCTAGACGTATTGCTGAATGTGATCGATACGTAAGAAATGGAAAATGGAAATTTTTTGAACCCTTAGATCTTTTGGGTTATGATTTATCTTCGTCTACATTGGGTATTATTGGATTTGGGCGAATAGGATCATATTTAGGAAAAATTGCTTCAAATAATAATATGAAAGTTATCTACTACAATAGGTCAACTCCTTCTGAAACATATGGTGCAGAAAAAGTAGATTCTTTAAATCAGTTATTAGAAAAATCCGATATAGTATCAATACATTGTCCCTATACATCTGATACTAAGAATTTAATTGCGAAAAAAGAATTGTCTATAATGAAAAATACTGCGACATTAATAAATACTGCTAGAGGTCCAATAGTTAATTTAGACGATCTCTATGAAGCTTTATCCAAAAATAAAATAGCTTATGCTGCTTTAGATGTTACTGATCCAGAACCCATAAAAATGGAACATCCCATACTAAAATTAGAAAATTTAACTATTGTTCCACATATAGCTTCTGCAACAGTAGAAACAAGAAAAAAAATGTCTAAAATGACCGTCGATAACATTATTGAAGGATTGAACTCTTCCGTTCCTACTTACTGTGTTAATTCCAAAAATATACAATGGTAGATTCTTTTTTTATGTAAAATCATATTAAAGCAATGTTTTGCGCCTGTAGCTCAGTTGGATAGAGTGCAGCCCTGCGAAGGCTGAAGTCGTGAGTTCGAATCTCGCCAGGCGCGCCAATGGAGGTAATAATGTCTGTAAGTTCTTTGGAAATAAAAGAAGATCGTTTGATTGCAAATGGGAAAGAATTTGGAAAAATTGGTCAATATCGAGAAATCATGGGGATAGCAAAATATTTAATAGATCCAAATGAAAACTACAATAAAAAGATTACTGATATAGAAAAAACTCCATTGAATGAACAAGGATTGATAGAATATTCTTCGGATTTTCATATCATGATTCCAAATGATATCTCTAAATCAAATAGAAAAATAATTTATGATGTGAATAATAGAGGAAATAAAGTAATGTTATCTTCGTTCAACTCAGGCTCCAGAGGTGAAATGGTGGCTGGAGTTGCTCCTAATGATGATTTGGGAAACGGTTTTTTGATGCAAGAAGGTTATACATTAGTTTGGAGCGGATGGTCTCATGATGCTCCACCAATTGATGGAAAATTAAGATTATTCTCCCCTGAATTATCAGCTCAAGGGCACCCAATTAAAGGAAAGATTTATACTCAGTTTCAACCATTAAAAGATGTAACCCAGACAATGTTAAGCGACCGTATGCATATACCATACCCCGCTTATGACACAAATGAAAAAGAAGCTGTTTTAAGTTATAAAAAATATCCAGATGATGATCCAATTATTATTGCACGTGATAAATGGAGATTTGCATGGCATGATGGAAATGAATTACTAGATAATCCTAATTTTATTTTTATGGAAGATAAATTTAAAGCAGGCATTATGTATCAAATATCTTATACGGCATCGGGCTCAAAGGCTACAGGATTAGGTTTAGCAGTTACTAGGGACTTGATTTCATTCTTAAAATATTCAACTGCAAACTATAATCCAACAAAAGCAGAAATAGATTATGCTTTCGCATTTGGGGTATCGCAAAGCGGAAGATTTTTAAGACAATTTATTTATTTAGATTTTAATTACGATAACAGAGGAAGAGAAATTTTTGATGGAATATTACCTCATGTAGCTGGAGGTATGAGAGGAGAATTCAATCAACGATTTGGACAAGCTTCGAAAGATTTACCTTCTGTTATAGCCCAGTTATATCCATCTGCCGCAAATCCCGTAGAAGATATCGATGGAGATTTTAAAGATGGATTAATGGAAAAGTTCAAAAAAAGAAATTCTAAAGCCAAAATTTTTTTTGTTAATACTGGAGCTGAATATTGGAGAGGAGATGCTTCGCTGATCCATATTTCTTCAGACGGTAAAAAAGACCTTTCCAGTCCCAAAAATTCTAGAATTTATCATCTTTCATCCTGCATGCATGGTCCTGGCTTATGGCCTCTGACCGACACACAAGATGCTGATGGCATGAAGGCCCAAAATTATTTTAATTCTATTGACTATACTCCTTTGATGAGAGCTCTTTTAGTAAATTTGGATCAATGGGTAAGTAAAGACATTGATCCCCCTCCAAGTTCTCATCCAAAAATTTCTGAAGGAACAGCAGTTGATCCAAATTTCTTAAGAGAAAAATTTTCAAAAATTCCAATAAAGTTTCCTGAACATTATTCTTATCCTAGAAAAATGAATTTTGGTAATAATGAAGAAATCATAGAAAAGATTCCACCTGATCATGGAAAACATTATGGTTCTATGGTTTCGGATGTAGATGATGATGGAAACGAAGTTGCGGGTATTAAGCATCCTGATGTTGCTATACCTTTAGCTACTTCGACCCCTTGGAATTTAAGGCATCCCGATGTCGGTGCTCCATACCAGATAATTGGATTAACAGGTGGACCTAGAGGTTCAACTGTGCCTTTTAAAAAGAAAAAAAATACTAACTCTGAAGATTTGAGACTTTCGATTGAAGAAAGATACAATTCTAAGAAAGAATATTTGGAAAAAATTTCAGAATATTCAAAAAAAATGATACGAGATAGATTGCTACTAGAATATGACTTAGAAAATATTTTGGATAGGTCAGAAACTAGATGGGATTATTTCAACAGATAAAATTTAATTCCACGGGACATTAAATTCTCTTACTGCATTTTTCCAAAAAATGTCTTCTATTTGTTCTCTATTTAATTCACAAAAAATAGCTGCTTGTTTTATTGCTATCAAATTTTCATAAAGACAAACAACAGGACGATTCGTTGTATGAAGGAATTTTAGAGATTCTATATTGTCTGTTTCAATTTGATTATGTGCATGAGCAAAAGTAGTGTATGAACCATGAAAAGATACAGATTCAATACCATCAGTTCCATAAAAAAATCTTTTATGATTTTCATTTTTAAATAATGTTATAAAAGGCCTTATATCAGTTACTGCAGACAAATCATACCAAATATTTGGTAAGTTTTTTAAGGTATCTATTCCTCTTTGGATAGGTCTATATGTAAAAGATCTAGCTACGTGAGCCAAAATCCATTTAATATTTGGATATTTTTGTGTTGTGAAATTTTCTAAATCTTTTAAATTTTTTTCGTCTCCACATCCATCCTCTCTGGACATATGTAATGTAATCCAAAGACCTAAGTCATTTGCTAGTTCTAATTGTTCATGAGGAAGATAATCTTCAATTACACAATTGGCCATATCTCCTGTTACAGAATACATTCTGTAAACTTTTAGACCTTGAAATCCTTTATGCTTAATGTCATTTTCAATATCTTTGAGAGAATCACTAGGTGTAGTTAGTCTGTGTGATCTTGTTAATTTATTTGAATTGATTTCTTTACTCAAAAAGTCATTATAAGCATTAACATCTGTTCCTAGAGCAGGTCTTCCTAAAAAAAGATTATTTATTTCTCTACCAGGGAAAAGAATATTATGCCATTCATTTATAACTTTTAGATCCGCATCAGGGAAAACATTTTTATGCTTACTTCCATCATCAATTAAATCATTGTTTAACATATGGATATGACAATCATAAATTTTTTTTGGGATCCAATTATCAAGTTCTTCATACCAGAAATTTTTATCATGTTCTCTATAATCTAATAATTTGTGGTGCATGATTTCTCCTTTTTTGAATGAGTATAAATTTAAATTATATTTTTATGAGAGTACTAATTTTTCTTCTTTTTGCTTATTTCTAATATATTCTATTCCGCAAGACAATTTTTTTGCCAAATTAGAATTGGTGTCTACTACCCTCCAAAAAGGTAAATAATTCTTAGTTTCAATAGAATATTCAATGGCTACTCTCAAAAAAATACCAGTAGTAAGGTGGCAAGTATTTTTAGCTTTAGATAAATGAGCTATTTCTTTTCTCAATTCTTTTACTGAGATAAACCTTCCTTTTGGAATACTCTTTATGAAATCATATATGCTTTTGGGAGAACTAATCAACATTTTTTCACCTGGATTTAACTCACCAAATTTTTTATCTAATATTACTACTTTTTCATGTTTAGTTTTAAATTTTTCTATCCAGTCAATTTTCTTCCCCATTTTTTCTTTCGTTTTTGCATAAAATTGTTGTATCTAAACAATTAGACTAATTTTTTAATAAAAAAGCAGCTACTCTAATCGTTTAGACAAAACTTTATTTATTCTTTATTCATTACAGTTAATATCCCTGTTACAAAGGTCATGAGAAACATTCCCATCCAGCCTATAGCCGTGAATATCTCGATGTTAAATATCATATCAATAAAAGCGAACACTGATGCGATAATAAATAATATGCCAATAATACCTTTATACTTTCGTAGCAAAGTTAGAGAGATACCCAGCATAAATAATCCAACCACCATCAAGATTCCACCCATTTGCAACGCTGTAGAAGATGCTATTATTGTTGCGCCAACATCATTACCGAATTGTTCAGCTGCATCGATAGCCGGCATCCATGCACCCACTAGAACTACCCATAATGGTACACATAGTAAAAGGAATAACCCGCCTATTTCAGAAAAGTGGTTACTTACTGAATTATCACTTTTCAATGATTTGGCTAGGAAATAAAGTCCAGTAAACATAGACATCACTCCAAACATATTAAGTATTGAACTAATTACTGCTTTGTTTGTGTCTGCTAAGATTGCAATCATAGTATCAGACGGTGACAAAACCTCTGTGTCAATACTATATAAAATCCAAACTCCCATAGTTAGAATTGGACCTAGTATTAACATAGAGCCAATGACTTTAGAACTCATAAATCGCTCCTAAATATTTTTTTAAATTTTTATAATTATGAATCAATTAGATGAATTTATCAAATAGTTTCGAGTCAATATTGGTACCCCGTACAGGATTCGAACCACCGACCTGCTTGGTGTAAATGAGGTTTTAAATAAATCCTTAGATTTGAGAATAATTATGGATAAAAAGTGGATACTCTATTCTTTGTTAAATCAGTCCAGCTTTAATAAACGATTCCTTTAATTCTTCAGTCTCTTTTAAGTCTAATTCTCTAGTTGGACGCCTAGGTTTAGTAGTAGAGTAACCAAGTAAATTAAGTCCTTTTTTTAAAGCTGCAACACCTTTGCTTGATCCTATAAAATCGGCATCAATTATTGATTTTTGAATTTTCTGAGCTTCTTCAAATTTTTTATCTTTTACATTTTTTATTATTTTTCTACATAAATCAGGAGCCCAATTTGCAAAAAACAAACACGCTCCATCTGCTCCTATCATAGAACTAGGTAATAACAAACTTCCATTGCATGCCCAAAGTTGTACTTTAGCATTTATATATGATTGAACAATCGATTCCCATCTAAAGTTTGATGACATAATGTATGAGTAAATATTATCTAAATGAGTTATCTCACTAAGTTCCGGAGGAGATAAATTGATATCCATAGAAATTGCAGGCTGATGAATAACTATGACTGGTATTGAGGAATTATCCGTAATCGTTTTGAAATAATCTACAACATTTTCATTAGATTTGTCTTTGTCGATTTTAGGAATTCTCACTCTTATCATATTCGCTCCCGCATGAGCATATTTTTCAGAAAGCTTTAATGCAATAGTAGGAGAAGCTGTATCAATTCCAGCAATAATGAATTTTTTATTGCTCATTGTTGTTGATACTACTTTTATAATTTCTATCTTTTCGTCTTCAGACAGATGAAATTCTTCCCCTCCATAACTACCTAGAACAAAGCCATCTAGTGAAGTTTCATTCCATTTATTAATATTTTTTTCTATTGATAAATAATCCGGTTTATCATTTTTGGTGAAAGGTGTTGGAGTTGGCGCAACAATTGGGATTTCTTCTTTCTTAGGAATATAAGGCATAATTACAAATATTTACTTTTTTTATTCTTTATTTAATCCTTAACTAATTAATGTAAATTATGGATAAAAAGTTAGAAAATTACAATAAGGATTACTGGTGGGCGATGAGGGACTCGAACCCCCGACCCCCTCGGTGTAAACGAGGTGCTCTAGCCAACTGAGCTAATCGCCCATGAAAATAATTTTACCAGTAATAATTATATAAGGATTATTTAAATGATTATTTTTAGAAAAGTTATAATTTAACCTGTAAAGAATTTTTTCTGTTTCTATATGATAAAAATTTTGAAAGTTTATTTTCTTGTCAATCAGTTTGCTACCACATCGGATACATCTAGTTTCACAAAATATTTCTTTTCAATAACCT
Source organism: Dehalococcoidia bacterium (assembly GCA_029940375.1). Taxonomy (GTDB): domain Bacteria; phylum Chloroflexota; class Dehalococcoidia; order Lucifugimonadales; family Lucifugimonadaceae; genus TMED-70. The sequence goes on from JAPYUX010000004.1 coordinate 140,609, forward strand.
TCTAAGGTGAGATAATCTAAAATAAATATGAGGGCTTTATCAACACTGTGTTAATTAACAAGCAAAAGTGCCCAAACTACAGTTCCGATTGTTATAAAAATTAAAATTCGATTCAAATAACTATTTAATCCTATTGTTTTGTTAATTGAATCACCAATAAGACACCATAAATTATGAAAAATGATTTGTGATACAAAAAAACTAATAGGGACTAAAAAATAAATTTCAAAAATACCTGTGAAGTCTTCGGTAAATTTTGAAAATGCAATTAGGCACATAGCCCAAGTTTTGGGGCTCAAAGGATGAACGAAAAACCCCTCTTTATAGCCAAGAATACTTTCATTATCGATCTCTTTATTATGTGCATTCCAACCCCTTAAAGAAAGCCAAATCATATAAATAACACTGATATAAGTAAAGATTTTTAAAAGTATTGAATAATCTCTAACTATTATGCCCAAACCTAATGAAAATAAAATATTCAAAAATAACTTACCCGATACCAATCCAGATATGAAAGGAATTGTCTTAATGAAGCCATTTTGAGCACCAGAAGAAAATAATAATAAGTTAGCAGGCCCTGGAGTGCTAACCATTAGTAATATGAAAATCCAAAGTGGAAAATATTGTGAAAAATTTTCATACATAATATTATAATAGTTATTTAATTATGATTATAAGAGTAACAGTATAACCTGATGTAGAAGAAATTTGATAAATTATCCCCATGGGATATTAAATTCTCTTACAGCGTTTCTCCAGAAGATATCTTCAATTTGAGTATTATTCATTTCACAAATTATCGATGCTTGTTTAATTGAAATCAATTGTTCATAAAGAGATATTATCGGTCTATTGGATGTATGAGAGAAATTTAGAGATTCTACTTTATCTGTTTCAATTTGATAATGAAAGTGTCCGTAAGCAGTATATGCACCGTGAAAAGATGCAGATTCAATGCCATCAGTTCCATAAAAAATCCTTTTATGGTCTTCATTTTTAAACAAAGTTATAAAAGGTCTTACATCGGTTACCGCCGATAAATCATACCATATATTTGGTAAATTTTTCAAAGTATCTATTGCTTTTTCAATAGGTCTATATGTGAAAGATCTAGCTACATGCGCTAGTATCCATTTGATTTTAGGATATTTTTTTGTTGTGAATTCCTCTAAATTTTTCAAGTTTTCTTTGTCTCCGCATCCATCCTGCTTAGCCATATGTAAAGTAATCCAAATTCCTAAATCATTAGCAAGTTCCATTTGCTCATGTGTTAAATAATCTTCTATATTACATTCGTTAATATCTCCTGAAGATGAAAAATATCTGTATACTTTAAGCCCTTGAAATCCGTGCTCTTTTATATCTCTTTCGATATCAGTTAATGAATCTAATGGTGTTGTTAATCTATGCGCCCTTATAAGGTTATTATCTTTTATTTCTTTAAGAATATATTTGTTATGAGCATTCACATCTGTACCAAACATTGGTTTACCCAAAATTAAACTATTAACTTCTCTGTTAGGAAGCACTAATTTGTACCAGTTCTTTAATGCATCTAAAGGTGTATTGGGGAAACGATTTTTATGAATGCTAGAATCATCTATAAGATCATTGTTGATCATGTGTACATGACAATCATAAATTTTTTTTGGGACCCAATCTTCTAATTCATCATACCAAAATTCTTTATCAGCATTCCTATATTTAATTAAATTGTTCATTAATAAGATAGTACTATTCAAAAAAATCCTCGAAAGATTTAAATGAGTTTATTTTTAACTAAATAGAATAATTTTATGAATGAAAATAATAAATATATAATATAAATAACAAAAAATTCAATCTAATGTCAAAAATTACAGATATCGAAGGTCTAAAGGTAGGTCATTGGACAGATAAAAAAAATAAAACAGGATGTACGGTTTTAATATCTGAAAAACCTTTAATTGCTTCAGTGGATATTAGAGGTGGAGCTCCTGGTACAAAAGAAATTGCATTACTTGATCCCATTGCAAGTGCACCAAATGTTAATGCTATTTTACTCACAGGAGGTAGTGCATTTGGTTTAAATGCGTCAGGTGGTGTTGTTAAATTTTTAGAAGAAAAAAATATAGGGATCAAATTTGGGGGAAATATTATTCCTTTGGTACCATCCGCTGTTATATTTGATTTAAATGTTGGATCCGGAAAAATAAGACCTGGATTAGAAGAGGGTTATATAGCAGCTAACAATGCTTCTAAAATTTTTTCAATTGGTCCAGTTGGCGTTGGTACTGGATGTACTGTTGGTAAATTGCTTGGCAATAAATATAGCATGAATGGTGGAATCGGAACTTCTTCATATAAATTTGATGATGGAACAATTGTTTCTTGTTTAGTTGCTGTTAATGCTTTAGGTTCAATATTTAATCCTATAAATGGTGAAATTATAGCTGGTCCGATGAAGAATAAGAAAATATATGATTCTATTGATTTATTATTAATTGGGAAAAACCAGAAACGTGGATTTGAGAATACTACCATTGGTCTTATAGCTACAAATGCAAATTTATCAAAAATTGATTGTAAAAGACTAGCTATCGCTGCTAATGACGGACTAGCTCTTTCAGTTAGACCTTCTCATACATCAAATGATGGGGATCTTTTTTTTGGAATTTCTACTAATGAAAAACCAACCACACTAACACAAGATCAACTATTCGCAGCATCTGTAAAGGTTACATATGAAGCAATAAACAATGCTATATTGGAATCTAATTAACTTTTGTTAATTTTTGAAGAGATCGTAATTCTCTTTTTGGATTTAGAAATTGCCCATAATCGCTGTAAGAGACTTCTGCTAAATAAATATTTCCAACAGAATCGACTGATATTCCATGAGGGGAATAAAATCTACCAATACTTGGTCCATAACTTTCTTTTCCAATCCTAGATAATAATTCACCGTTTTTGTTGAATATTGAGACTCTCGGGCCAAGATCTGTACCAGTATCATTAGATGATATTCCAGAAAAATATTCTCCTACATAAAATATATCTTCAGATCCTCTTCTATCTATATATAAGCATGCTGCTCTAGATAAATTAATCCACTGGTCAATATATTTACCAGTGGGATCAAAAACTTGTATTCTATGATTTTCTCTATCTGCTACATAAACTAAACCTTCACTATCAGTAGATATATTATGAACAATATTGAATTGACCTTCTCCTGTCCCAGATTCTCCCCAAGAAAATAAATAATTTCCTTCTGTGTCATATTTATGTACTCTGGCATTGGAATATCCATCTGCTACATATAAATCCTTATTATTAGAATCAACAGCTACCTGAGTTGGAACTGAAAAAGGTATTCCACTCATTTTTTTTGCTGGTTTATTTGCTTCTCCTAGCTGAAATTGCAAGTTACCCAAACTATCGAATTTTCTAACTGTACCATCTCCATTATCGACGCAATAGATATAATCATCATCATCAATAGTAATGCCGTGAGGATTTTTGAAAATATCATCCCCCCAGGAATTAATATATTTACCGTTAGGATCAAATATAATGATGGGTTTCGTTCCTCTATTAAACACAATAACTTGATCTTTTGAGTTAACCCCTACAGCTGTTGCTTCTCTTAGAGTCCAGTCTTTAGGTAAATTGCCCCATTCTTTTCCATCCACACTGAAAACATATGGTTCTTGACCCATAATTTCAGGCTTGCTTCCCAAATCAAATTCTTCATGACTAGGCAAGCCACCTTCTAAATTAGCCTCTTCTTTTTTAGACATAATTACTTTCTTCTGTTTTTATAAATTTAGTTTATTTTGTTTCAATAGGCAAATCACTATTGCCCCATTCTATCCAAGAACCATCATAAACCTTTACATTTTCGTATCCAAGTAGTTCTTGAAGGACAAACCATGTATGAGTTGCCCTGACTGCTGTTTGGCACAATGTGTAAACTGCTTTATCAGTTTTAATCCCTTTACTGTCATAAATAGATTTTAATTTTTCAGCATCTAAGAATTCTCCTGTTTCACTTACTGCATTACCCCAATCAACATTTTCAGAACTCGGAATATGCCCACCTCTATCTGCTCTCACATCTTTACCAGAATATTCATCTGGACTTCTAGTATCACAGACAATTTTAGATGGATCTTCAACTGACTCCAAGATTTCTTCCCAATTGGCAATCAAATTTAAATTTGGATTTTTCGTAAATTTATAATCAGATTTTGTTATTTCTTCATTGGAAGTACTAATTGGTAATCCATTTGCTTCCCAGTAAACCCATGAGCCATCAAGTAATCTTGTATCTTCGTGCCCATAAACTTCTAAAGCCCACAATCCTCTGGATGCCCACAAATTACTTATGTCATCATAAAAGACAATAGTATCATCTGGCTCAATTCCAATTGATGCTAACGTTGTAGCAATGTGATCTGATGAAGGGAGCATACCTTTTATTCCATTATCATCTACCCATTGAAAAACATCATTTGGTGTTATTCTTATCGCACCAGGAATGTGTCCAGCATCATATTTTTCAGGTTTTCGAACATCGATTATTTTTATATCTTTTTTATCAAGATTTTCATTTAACCATTTGGCAGAAACTAATTTTTCTGTGCTCGCATAACCTCTGTTTTCAAAATCACTAGCACTTGATGTTTCTCCAGCACATGCTAAAAGAAAAATACTAGCAAATAACATAATAACTAAAAATTTTTTCATTTTTTTTCTCCTTTTATTTCTTTAGTGAGGGTTATTTTCCACTCACTATTATTTATTTCATTAATCTCAACTTCAAATCCTCTTTTTAAAGCTTGTGGAGGAATGGTTGATAATGCTGGGGAATGATCAGTCATCACCTCCAATATATTTAAATCTTTATTTGAATCTAATTCTTCATTAGTTTTTAACATTGGATATGGGCAGATTTCACCTCTAAGATCTAATGTTTTTATTTCCTGTTCAGACATTTACTACTCCTTTTCTAGTGTAATTTGCCAAAGATTTTCAACAATTTTTATTTTTACGTTTATTTTTTTTGAAAGTGCTTTTGGAGGTATGTATTTAACCAATATTTCTTCGTTTGTTATTAAAATAATCTTTTCTTCATTTGAAAAAGAATTCAAAATTTTTTCCACTTCAAGTAATTGTTTCTTAGCAGATTTCCCAACTAAATTTATTTCAGTAGATATGTACATAATTTAACCTATAAATTTTATTATTTTTGTTCCTATGAATGCTCCCAAAGCTAGACTAATTCCAAAAACCCAACCAGAAAGAGATAAAGATGATACTGCTGAAAAAAAGGCACCAATTGTACAACCAATACCCAGCGTAGCTGAGTACCCCATTAAAATACCTCCAGAAATTGACTGCAAATATCTTTTTGGTTCTTTAGGGGTTCTTATTTTAAATTCCTTGGATAGTAAGGCAGATACCAAAGCACCAAAAAAAACACCTATTGTACTAACAAACGTATGAGATATTATTCCTTGATCTATACTACCCCCAAGGCAGCCACTTAACGAAGATATTCCTTTCAATGGGCCATTAGTAAAATTTAAAGATTCAGATATATTAATGGACTGTTTCATTATTTCTCCAGTCACTCCAGGAGGAGAATGGAACAGAAAATAAATAATTGCAACGAATCCTAGAGCAAGGCCACCTGTATTTGTAGACCAGTTTTTTACAAACAATTTATTGATAATTTCAATAATTTTTTGATAAAACCCTTTTGTTTCAACTTCATTATTTTTTGAAAAAACAAAATTGGTGATGCCAGATTTCGTTTCAATATAAAGAACTATAAAATAAACAAGTAACAGAAGTAACAAGGTGATTACTAAAGAAAACCCAAAGCCGATAGAAAAAGTAGATGGCAGAAAAATCTTCGGTTCTTTGCTGATAAAAACATCCCACCAAAAATCCCAAGAAATTATTAATAAAATAGCTCCAATAAATATTCCTACCATGGTTACCATCGATGCTATATATCCTTCAGCAATTCTATATATTGTTCCTGAAACACAACCTCCTGCAATAACCATTCCGATACCAAAAAGTGTCCCCGCAACAATGGTACTTATTCCTACTGGTAAAACGTGAGCAGCTGATGGGAATTCTCCTGGTAGAGGATTTGGTAAAATCCAACTTAATATTCCAACAAAGCCTATTGAAGAGACTGCGATGGCTATCAATACCCCTTTCATATTTTGCCCTGAACCAAATAAAAATAAATCTCTAAATGAGGCAGCAAAACAGAATCTTGATTTTTGAAATATGAATCCTAATGAACTAGCAGCAAGCCATATAGCAGCATTAGCAAAATTATTTCTTGAAATGAAAAAAGAAATAATAAAAACTAAAGCCAGCAAAACACAACCTATAACAGATTGAATAGGAAAATTTTTATTTTCTACTTTATCAACAATAACCATAAATTTTACCAAAAAAAAAACCCCTAATTTGGGGTTTCAATAAATTGTTTTTATGAATTTAAATTATTTAACAAATTAAAGAAACCAATTGCACGTTCATACAACAGCAACAAGAATCTTTTGTTAATAAATTAATATTCATAGAAAGTAATGATAGCATAAATAAAATTTATAATGTTGTAAACTTAAAGTATTATTCCTATTCAAAACACTTATCATGAATAACTTTGAAACAGAAAAAATAAGAAAAGATTTTCCTATTTTGAACAGAAAAATCAATGGTAATCCTCTAATTTATTTAGATAATGCAGCAACTTCTCAAAAACCAATTTCAGTTATTGAATCTATATCCAATTATTACTCAGAATATAATTCGAATGTTCATAGAGGTGTGCATACCTTATCAATTGAAGCAACTGACGCCTATGAATTAGCACGTACAAAAATAGCTAATTTTATAAATTCAAAACCTGAAGAAATTATTTGGACTCGTAATACCAGTGAATCATTAAATATAGTAGCTAAAGGATTGTCAAAAAGTATTTCTGAAGCAAATAATATAGTTATATCTAAAATGGAACATCATTCCAACCTGGTACCGTGGCAACAATTGTGTATAGAAACTGGAGCAGAATTAAGATATTTAGAAAATGATTCAGACGGTATCATAGATTTAGTTCACGCACGAGAAATAATTGACAAAAACACATCGATATTATCAATCACACATATGTCTAATGTATTAGGAATAATTAATCCAGTTAATGAATTGAGAGAGATATCAATTAAATTCGGGACGAAATTAGTTATAGATGGAGCCCAAAGTGTGCCGCATTTTTTAGTAGATGTAAGAGCATTAGACTGTGACTTTTTGTGCTTTTCGGCTCATAAAATGCTAGGTCCTACCGGAATAGGTATATTGTATGGGAAGAAAGAATTGCTAGAAAAAATGGACCCTAATTATTTTGGAGGAGATATGATTTCCGAAGTAACCTATGAATCAGCTACTTGGAATGATTTACCTTATAAATTCGAAGCAGGGACTCCAAATATAGCTGACGCAATAGCTACAGGAGTTGCGATTGACTATTTAACTAGAATAGGAATGGATAATATCTTTAGACATGAACAATACTTGACTGAGTATACAATAAACAAATTTTCAGAATTAAGTAATTATAAAATAATAGGCCCGAAGATAATAAAAAACAGAGGAGGCGTTATATCTTTTAATCACAAAAACTTACATCCACACGATGTTGGAGAAGTATTAGATAAATTTGGTATAGCTATTAGAACTGGCCATCATTGTGCTATGCCTCTTGTAAGATCGTATGACATAGTGGCTGCTGCTAGAGCAAGTTTTTATTTGTATAATACTAAAGATGAAATAGACTTTTTCATAGAATCTTTGATAGAGGTAGAAAATTATTTTAAATAATTTAATTTATTTTTGATGTAAATGATTCATAAAAATTTCTACAGATATCAGAAGCTCCAACTACAAAACCTTCTTTTTCATTAAAGACTATAAATTTTGGGTTATTCCAAACACATTTTAATCTCCACATATAGTTATCTAATTCAATCCAATAGTCATAACTTTCAAGTCCATCTTTATTACAATTAAATATTTTTTTGTTTTTGGTATTGAAATAAGAATTGTCATCATTGACACATTGACCATAAATTGATTCATTAGCAAATTTTAAATCTTTATGATTATAAAAAGTATCCAATGTCGTTATCAAATTATTTTTTTTATCAACTGGATATAGTGCTATTGCAAACCATAACTCCTCTTCCCCAAATTGATTAAGTAAGCTATATGAAAATCTTGGAATAAATATACCTTTATAAAACTCATGGAAAATTGATTCAGAATTTGCTTTGTTTAAAAAATTATTATTAACGTCTAGATAAAAATTTAAATCTTTAACTGCTAACTCATTACCTTCAGCATCTATATTCAATTTTTGGAATTCTTTTATAGAATTTGGGTATTTAATTTCGAAAAATTTACAATGTTCACTATTGCTAGAATTACAAATCAAGTAATCTTGATCATTAGAACAAGAAAATAACAAAAATAATAAAATAAAAAGTAATTTTTTTTTCATTGCAATAAGACTAATTCAAAAATTTTAAATTATACTTTTCTTCAAGTATAATTCTATAAAACAATTTGCTAGTTCCATATGATTTATAATAGAGTTTCAATAAATCATTTTTTTCTTTTATTAAAATTCTCGAGATACCTTCTCTGTATTTTTTTGCCAAATTATACATCAGAGGATCAATTTTATTTTTTGAATAAATTACAGGATGCTCTTTATGTAGTTTGACTTCTATACCACTGGAAATTAATTTTGATAAGATTTCTTTAGAATTTTTACTCATAATTATTTAATAATCTATAGGATATTAATTTTATGTACCATATATTTTCACTATGTGAATTTTGCTTTTAGATCAAATGGGTACATATGCTTTCTAATATTTTTATATTCAAAAAATGTTAGATCAGAAGTTGTTACGCCTGGAGAATTTACTAGTAATATCTCAGCTGCTATAGGTTGATATGCAGGTCTTGGTGAACTTACACCTTTAGCAATTACAATTTTGTAATTTTCTGGATTGATTCCCATAGAATACATTTGTTCTCTTGCTGTATTTCCACTTCTCATTGATGTAAGCAATATTGTCATACCATTGTTTGTATCAAATCTAATTCTTTTGCCATCATCAAAAAATCTAAATCCTCCATGATTTGGTCTATGTTCTTCATATTTTCCATCATGAATTTTTGTAACTATTCCTGTAATTCTTATAGGGTCTCCATGCATGTCATCAGTTTTCCCGCCTACATCAATTGTTATCTCTTCTCCTTCTCCAGCGTTATCACATATTTCTACTGATTCTGGATCATAAATACTTTGTAAATAACCTTCGATTTTCATCTCTTTAGCTTTTTTTATTATATGTGTAGAGTCAGCAGTCGATCCTCCGCCAATGTTGTCTCCAACATCCATGAGGACAATAGGGCCAAGATGAGAATGATTTGTTTTGATAGGTTCTTGAAGTGGAGATCCATCATTTGGTACGTAATTTTCTGTTCCTTTAGGTTTAGGACCAACATATTTTTTAATGGCTATTTCTAATGCTTCTTTTATACTATGAACTTGTTTATTTAGGTCCTCTCTTTTTTCCCATGCTCCCAAAGCTAAACTTTTTGAAATTTCTTCAGCTAATCTTTGGTTATTATCCGTAATAGTTATCCAAGACATGCCCATTTCAAGTACGTCAGCATAAGGGTATCCTTCAGCTATTGAGGTATCAAGAACACTTGTAATTTTGTTTGCATTAACACATTCTTCAACAAGGCTTTTCATTGGTTCTTGTCCTGTAAATTGTTTAACAATATTTACTAACATTGGAGGAGTTTCAATAGCTTGAGTTGGTTTGATTTCTCCATTAATAGTTTTCACAATTAAAGATGCACACTTATAACCTCTAGGTTTAGGATCAAGATGCGGACATGTTCTCCAAACAATACATATATTAGTATTTTCTACAGTATATTTTGAAATATTTGCATGCATATCCAAGGTTATACCAACAGGGACATCAGGACCTACAATTTCTCTTGTTGTTCTTGTAAATTCTGCATCCATATCAGGAAATTCCTCAGAAACGGCAGCTCCATGATTTGCTAATAGTACACCATCCCACGGACCCTCACTTTTCAACATTTCAAACATTTCAGAAGAGAGCCTATCATAAGCATCTTTAGTTATTGTTCCAATGGGCCCAGTATTTGCATACATTAGTGGTATAAGTTCAAAATCAAAATCTTTAGCGGCGTCCATATATCCCGCAATAGTATAATTTGATCCTTTGAAATGCTCTATTATTTGATCACTTCTTTTAATTTCTACTTTTTCGAACTCTTCATATGTTGCTGGTGTACTTGAAAAAGTGTTAGTTTCATGTGATATGCCTAAAGTTGCAATTCTCATTATTTTTTTCTTATTATTTGTTTTTTTTATGAAATATAATATACATAATATTTCTTTTAATTATGTTAGATGACAATAAAATTTCTATTGATTTACACGGAATGAGAGCTGATGAGGCAAAGATTGCCATTGAGCAACACCTTATAAATTGCTTAAATAATAATTTCTCTCAAATAAGAATAGTACACGGACATGGAGAGGGTGTTTTGAAAAAAATAACTCAAGAAACTTTAGATAAATCTGAATTTGTAAAAAGGTACTATTTTGACCATAATTATAGTGCAACCATTGGTGAGTTGAAATATTAGAAGCTCTTGATTATTATTGCTATAATTGCTCCTATAATAAACCATAGTGCCCATCGAAATAACATCTTAGAATAAAGTTGTTTAAATTTTTCCATATTCATATTGTTTCCTATACTAATTTTATTTTTTTATCTAGATCACTTATTGCTAGATTGAATTCTTTTTCCATCTCAACTACAGTTTTTTCCACCGTGGTAATATTATTAATTCTACCTATCCCCTGTCCTGATCCCCAAATATCCTTCCATGTTTTAGGTTTTTCTTTTCTATTAAAATTTGTTTGTTTTTTATCTCCTATGGGTAAATTATCTGGATCTAGGCCAGAATTTATTATTGACTGTTTTAAATAATTCCCGTGAATTCCTGAAAAATACGAAGTATAGACAATATCTTCAGCAGAACTATCTACAATCATTTTTTTGTATACCTTATTAGCGTTTGCCTCTATTGTGGTAATAAACCTTGAACCTATGTAAACAAGATCCGCACCTAGTGCAATTGATGATGCAATTGTATAACCATCAGCGATTGCACCAGATAGAATAATTATTCCTTCAAACCATTCTTTTACTTCCCTCAATAATGCAAAAGGAGATAACGTACCGCCGTGTCCGCCTGCTCCAGCACAAACTAAAATTAGCCCATCTACTCCTAAGTCTGCAGCTTTTTTAGCATGTTTTATATTAATTACGTCATGAAAAACTTTACCTCCATAACTGTGCACGGTATCAACAATTTCATTTGGAGCCCCGACGCTTGATATTATAATTGGGACTTCGTGTTTCACACAGGTTTCCAAATCTTTATATAATCTAATATTTGATTTGTGACATATTTGATTTACAGCAAAGGGTGCAGCTTTTTTATCAGGGTTGTTTTTTTCAAAATCTAATAACGCAGATTTTATCTCTCTAATCCACTTATCTAAATCTTCAGGTTCTCTTGCATTTAGTGCAGGAAATGATCCTATTATTCCTGATTTGCACTGGCTTATAACAAGGTTTGGATTAGAAATAGTAAACATAGGAGCTCCTATTACTGGTAATCTCAGAGATTGTTTAAGTCCATTAATTTTGTACATAACTTTTAGTCTAGTATAGTTTTCTATATTTTATCTAACTTCAAAATTTCTTCACTATATTTACACATTTTCTTGATATTTTTTTATAAATCCAAATTCTACAACAGGCGTTTCTACTGTGATAAAACTGTTTTCATGTCTTCCCTGTAATCTTTTTTTATGTAAGTAAAATGATAATATCTGCAAACCTTTAAAATGCAAATATGGTTGTATAATATTGAATTGGACATAAGAAAATATAGTTCATATAAAGAACGTTAATGGTGAAACTAATGGATAATTCAGAAGATATAGATCAGATTATCAATCAAAGTCAAAATAAATTTGGGAAAAAATTTATCTTTGGCTTTTCAATTTTATTTCTTTTGATAATTATTTATCTCGCATGGTTTTTGTTCGGTAATTCGAAGGAAAGTTCTCAAGAAATTGTTTATATTGAACATGTCGTTGCTAGGGGTACCATTGCTGATTTACTCATTGCTTCAGGTAGTACTGAAATAGATAAAAAAATTAATTTATCTTTTGGAACTAATGGTGAAATATTAAAAGTTAATGTTAAGGAAGGTGATCAAGTAAAAAAAGATCAACTGTTGGCTGAGTTAAATTCTTATGATTTGCAAAATGCTTTGGAAAGATCAAAGATTCAATTGGAAAAATTAAAGATTCAATTGGAAAAATTAGAAGCTTATCCTTCCCAAGAAGAAATAAAATCAACACAATATCTAGTATCTCAAGCGGAAAATAATTTAAAACAATTAAAAGACCTTCCTTCCGATGAACAATTAAAAGCAGCAGAAGAATTGGTGTCTCTGGCGGAAGCAAATTATATTCTTGCAAAAAAAAATTATAATGAACTAATTAATCCAACAGAAAGCCAAATAAGTAATATTGAGAAACTTATAGTTCAGGCAGAATATACTTCATCAAACGCAAATTTACAATTAGATAATTCAAAGATAAATCAAGAAGCAAAGAAGATTGTTCTTATAGAAACAATAAATACTTATTGTGATAATGAAAACTTGCCGAATAGAGAAGATGTTTGTAATGGAGATTTTACTAAAATCCCTTTTTCAAAATCTGTAACTGATGCAATAATTGACAAAATCTTCACTTGTTGTAATGCAATTCCCACTGAGATGGATTTATCTAAAACATTAATAACTGCTAATTCTAATTACAGTTCATCAATTGAACAAGTTACAGTTTATCAAGATCAAATAGACAGTTCTTCTGCAAGCTTAATTGACGTACAAATTACTAAAGAAAAGTTATTAAATCCTTCTCAAGAAGATATAGATAGGCTGTCAAAGTTAGAAACTCAAGCAGAAGAAAATTTGGATCGAAGATTATTATCATTAGAGGACATTAAATCTGGAACAGATCCAGATGAAATAGTTTTAGCTGAAGAAAATCTAAAGAAAACTCAATTATCACTTGAAAATGTAAAAAAAGGTACTGATGAAAAAGACCTTTCAAGTCAACAAAATGACATTTCTATTCAACAATACTTGGTATCTCAAGCAGAAGAAAATTTATCAAAAACAAAATTATTTGCATCCTTTGAAGGTCAAATATCTTCTATTAATTTTAAGGAAGGTGAATTTATAGGATCTGGTCAAAGCTTTGTAACTTTAACGGATCCGTTATCCACTCAAATGAACATCGTAGCATCTGAAGCAGAATTCATAGAAATGGAAGAAGGCATGTATGGGATAGTTGCCTTAGATTCTATGCCTGAGTCACCACTTATAATACAAGTAACGTCTATTTTGGAAGTCCCCAATGTTCAACAAGGCGTCGTTACTTATCCTGTAACAGCAAGATTTATCCAAGGGTTTGAAATTATTACAGTTATAGGAAATTTTGCTCCATTGCTAGAATCTTTAGCTGGATCCATGGGTGGTGGAATGCTCGAAGGAATGATTCCTGCTGGTATGGAAGGAAGAATGTCTGCTATGAGAGAAAGAACGTCTGGTGGTATGGGAAGAGGAATTAATTTAAATAATTTGAGTACGGATAGCCCTTTACTAAGCTTTTTATCTAATGAGCTTCCTGCAGAAGGAATGAATGGAACTGTAACATTGCTTCAAAAATCTGTACAAGATGTTTTGATCATCCCAAGTACTGCAATCGTACTAGAGAAAGGTATAGCTAAGGTTATTACATCCACTAACCCTTCTGGGATAGAATACAAAGAAGTTAAAACAGGTCTAACAGATGGAAAAAATACTGAAATCATAAATGGTTTATTAGAAGGAGATAGTATATTTATAAAAACTATAGCTGATATCAAATCCACAAATGATGACAAAGAAATGAAATCTATAGATGAATTAACTGAAGGTCCTCCTAGGGGAGGTCCACCTCCGAGAGGAGGGAGGTAGTGATAGAACTACAAAAAGTATCAAAAATCTTTGATACTGGTTTTAATCAAGTACATGCTCTATCAGAAGTTAATTTGAAATTGTCTCAGGGTGAATTTGTAGCTATAAAAGGACCATCAGGTTCTGGTAAAAGTACAATGATGAATATAATAGGTTTACTTGATCGTCCAACTCAAGGGAAATATATTTTAGCAAATAATGATGTATCTACAATGAATGATAAAATTAGATCAAAAATAAGAGGAAAAGTATTTGGATTTGTATTTCAGTCTTATAATTTAATTCCTAGATTATCTGCTGTTAGACAGGTAGAAATGCCATTAATGTATAGAAAAGATAAAGACAGAAGAAAAAAATCTATTGTTGCTTTAAGTAAAATTGGATTAGGAGAAAGAATCTTCCATTCACCTGTGGAATTGTCTGGAGGAGAGCAACAAAGGGTTTCCATAGCTAGAGCCTTAGTTGGAGAACCAAAAATCATTCTTGCTGACGAACCAACTGGTGCATTAGACACCAAAACAGGGGAAGAAATAATCGGGATTTTCAAAAATCTATCTGAGGAAGGCATAACTGTAATAATGATTACGCACGATAATTCTGTAGCAAAAAATGCAACAAGAATTATAGAGATGAAAGATGGAATGATAGTATAGGAGAGTTTATTTGAGTATATTTGATGCAATCAATTTTGCTTTTAGATCAATAATTTCAACCCCTTTAAGGAGTGGACTTACTGCATTAGGTGTTATTGTTGGTGTCGCTTCTGTGATTGTATTGGTTTCTTTAGGTCAGGGAATAAAAAAACAAGTAGAAGATGAAATTACGGCTTTAGGTACAAACCTTCTTTTTATTACTGCAAGTTCTGAAGATAGTACAACTGGAGTGCAAGGTGGAAGAAATTCTGGATTATCTTTAACTCTAAGTGATGTAGAAAAATTAATAAGTAGCAATATTTCTGGGGTAAGAAACATCGCTCCTCAAATAGATTTTCCAGCTCAACTAATAGCTGGAAATTATAATGTTGAAGCTACAGTTTTTGGGACGACTCCAGAATATATTGATATAATTTCAACTGAAACTTTATCGGGTGAATTTATTACTCAAAAAGATGTAGATACAAAAGCTTTGAGAATGGTACTAGGGTCTGAAATTGCAAAAACTCTTTACCCCGATCAAGAACCAATTGGCAAAATAGTTAGGTTGAGTCTGTTTAATAGATTCGATTTTAGATTTTTAGTGACTGGTGTTATGAAACCTAAAGGAGGGCAGGATGATGATGATTTTTCTGTATTTATCCCCGTATCAACAATGCAAAACAGAATTGGATTTTTAAGAAATCCTACAGGAGACGTTAATGTTTTCAGAATAATAGTCAGATCAGAGGATGATGTTGAAAAAGAACTTGTTTCTAATAAGATAAGTGAAAATTTAAAATTGATACATAATGTAGATAAACCGGATTTTGAAATTACCAGTATGGATCAACTTTTGGAAGCTTCAAATCAAGTAACAGGAGCACTTACTTTATTTTTAGGATCTATAGCAGGAATTTCTCTCTTAGTTGGTGCTATTGGTGTTGGAAATATAATGCTTGTTAGTGTGACAGAAAGAACTAGAGAAATTGGGACTTTAAGATCTATCGGAGCAACAAAATTTGATATTAGATTGCAATTTGTTACTGAGGCATTAACTATTTGTTTGCTTGGTGGTATTTTAGGAATAATTATAGGAATAATTATTTGTTTAAATCTAAGTGATATATCGTTTGGTGATGCAGAAAATCTTTCAGCCGTCGTTACTCCAACAAGTGTAATTGTTGCCTTTGTGGTTTCTTTTTTTGTAGGACTCATAAGTGGAGCATACCCAGCTTATAGAGCTTCAGAATTAGATCCAATAGAAGCCTTAAGAAGTGAATAATTAATTTTTATAAGCAATATTCTTAGATCCAATAATTTGACTTAATTTATTAGTTAAAGTTTCAGAAATACTTACTGAAGCAAAGGGAAGGTCAAGTTTTATTTTATCTCTATCATTTTGCACAATCAATTTTACCGGAACAGACCCCTTGTTATCTAAAAGAATTCTCACGATATCATCTAAAATAAAATTACTTTGTTGGGCTGGAAGATTTTCATTAATGGTAATAACCATTTCAGAAAATAAATTGTTATTGTCGTTAGGAATTTCAGTTATATCTGTTAATTCATTAATTTTCTTTTCTTTATAATCATCTTGTGTAATTTTTGGTGTATGAGCTTGAATTTTTGCAATATTTTTTTCCTTAGAATTTATATTATTTGTATCGTTTGTCATTGAAAAATCTGAATATGGTATTCCGTTATTAAACCACGTAGAAAATACACCATTGCGAATATTTAATTTTCCTTCAACCATTATCAATGCACCATTTATCCACAAATTTATTTCATATTTAGGCAACATATTGTTTTCCCATACAATTACCTCGGTAGATCCATCAATTAATTCCAATTTAACTATCATAAAATTAGATCCTTTACGAGAAGTTCTTTTTTCGAAAGAACTTACTTCGCCTATTATTTTTACATTGCTTCCATGATTTAGATTGTTAATTTGTTCTAGAGAAACAACGTACCCTTTATGTTTTTCATTTGATAAAATTTTATGTATAGGATTTTCTGTAAAATTTATTCCTATTATTTCTTTTTCCCATAAAATCTTTTCCTTATCTTCTGTTTTTTCTTCTGGAAGAAAAATTTCTGTTGTGGGAGTAGACACTTCATCTCCAAATAGATCAAACATTGTAGATTGATTACTATTTCTTAAATTTGTGTGATTGGTGATTTGCAATAAAATTTTTTCCATTGAATCTAAAAGACTACCTCTATCTACTAATTCATCAAAAGAACCTGATTTAATTAAACTTTCAAGAATTCTTTTATTTATCCAACTCGAATCCATCCTTTCACAAAAGTTTTCAATAGATTCAAATGAACCATTATTTATTCTCTCTTTGATGATTTTATTTATAGAATTCTCACCAATATTTTTCAATGCACTTAATCCGAATCTAATAGAAAATTTATTCTTTTTTTCTTCAATTATGAACTCAGAAAAAGAGCTATTTATGTTAGGAGGCAATATTTCGATCTCAGTTTTTCTAATTTCCTTTAGACTATCAGCAATTTTTTCTGGGTTAGATTTAATTGAATTTAATAAGGAAGTAAAATATTCAATTTTATAATTTGCTTTAAAAAAAGCTGTCCAATATGCAATCATCGCATATGAAACACTATGCGCTTTGTTGAATGCATATCCTGCGAAAGGTTCTATTAATTCAAAAATATTTTCTGCTATATTTTTGTCGATATTTTTATTTGCAGCTCCTTTTATGAATCGATCTTTTTCTGCTTTCATTACTTTAGGTATTTTCTTACCCATAGCCTTTCTTAATATATCTGCTTCGCCCAAAGTATACCCACCAAATGCCTGAGCAATTCTCAATACTTGATCTTGAAAAACAATTATGCCATATGTTTCTGATAATATTTCTTTAAGAATTTCATGAGGATATTCAATTTCCCTTTTACCGTATTTAGATTCAATAAACTTTGTAATGTGTTCCATTGGTCCTGGCCTATAAAGTGCTATCATTGCAGCTATATCAGAAATATTTGAAGGTTTTAATTCTTTAACATATCTTTTCATGCCGGTTGATTCCAATTGAAAAACTCCAAATGTATCGGCTTCACCTAATAATTGAAAAGTTTTATTATCATCAAGTGGTATTTTATAAATATCAAATTCTATCTTTTGTTTGTTTTTGATAAGTTCTTCAGTTTTAGACAAAATAGTTAAATTAGTCAATCCTAAAAAGTCCATTTTTAATAGTCCTACGTCAGCTATAGGTCCCATTGCGTATTGTGTAGTAGGAGGAGCATTTAAATCATTTGAAGTAGAATTTTGGAGAGGGACATTTTCAGTTAATTTATTTTGAGAAATCACAACTCCTGCTGCGTGAGTCGATGCATGGCGGACAGTTCCTTCCAATTTTGTGGCGAATTTTATTACTCTTTTTGCATCATTATCAGAATTCACAAAATTATTGAATTCTTCTATTTGTAAAGCATCTTCTATTTTTGTGCCTACTCTAGTTGGAATTAATCCTGCTAATTTATCTCCCAGTGATAAAGGAAGATCCAAAGCTCTCGTTACATCTCTTACGGAAGCTTTTGCTCCCATAGTTCCAAAGGTTATTATTTGTGCTATATGATCTTTGCCATATCTCTCGACACAATATTTCATCACTTCATTTCTTTTATCGTCTTGGAAATCCATATCTATATCAGGCATTTCTCTTCTCTCCAAATTTAGAAATCTTTCAAATACCAGTGAATGGTCTAGAGGGTTTATTTGGGTAACTTCAAGACAATAAAGAACAAGGCTAGCTGCCGCAGATCCTCTAACTGCAGATAAGATTTTTTTTGAATTTACAAATTTAAAAATATCCCAACAAACAAGAAAATAATCTGGAAAATTAGTTTTTTCAATTACGTTTAATTCATATTCTAATCTTTCTTTTATATTCCTATCTGGATTTTGGAATTTATTATTCATTCCTTCAAAAGCAAGTATTCTTAAATATTCCATAGAAGATATACTATCGGGGGAATCAAACTTAGGGAGTAGGCTTTTTGAAAGATTAATTTTTATGTTACACATTTCTGCTATTTCGGATGTTGTAATTAAACCACTTGGAAGTTCTTTCCATTCTTCCCACATCTCTTCAGTTGATTTAATATGGTACGTATTTGCGTCAAATTTAAATCTTTTTGGATCATTGATATTTGAATTTGTTTGGAGACACGTAAGAATTTCGTGGGAACTAGAATCTGTTTGATCAACATAATGATTATCATTTGTTATAACAATTTTCAAATTATTATTGTTATGAATTTCAAGTAAATTTTTTATAATCTTTTCCTGGTTTGGAACTCCATCATGTTTCATTATTTCTAAAAAATATCTGTCTTTGAAGACTTCATTGTACCAGCCCAAAGTATCTGAAATTTTTTTCTTATCTTCGTCTATAATAGCTTTTGACAATTCAGAAGAGGGGCAACCGGATAAAACGATTAAGCCTTCGTTGTATTGTTCGAGAACCTTTCTGTCTATTCTAGGCTTGTAATAAAACCCGTTAATATTTGAATGAGTAACTAATTTCATTAAATTTTCATATCCGGTTTCATTTTGTGATAAAAGAGTTATATGATAAGGAGTTTTTTCATTTGGATTTTTAGATAAACTGTCTACTGGTGCAACGTATGCTTCAAGACCAATTATTGGTTTTATACCATATTTATTACTTGTCTTGTAAAAATCTATTGCTCCATACATATTTCCATGGTCAGTTATAGCAATGGCTTCCTGGTTATTTTCTTTAACTTTTTTGACCATCTTATCTAGGTTACTCATTCCATCAAGCAAGCTATATTCTGAATGGTTATGTAAATGAACAAATGAATTCAATGAAAACTCTTTCCTTATAAACAAAAAACGATTTTTTTTGGGTTATATAGAGAATAGATTGCTATCAAAAAATATTCATTATTTTTTTTACTTTTTTTTATCTATTTATTAACTTTTTTTAACGTAAGAACTAGTGGTACAGCCAAAATCATCATTAAAGAAAGTATGTAAAATGCATATTCATAATGACCAGTAAAATCTTTTGTCAATCCAATTAACAAAGGTGCAAATGTTCCAAATATTGCACCTACAGAATTTAATATTCCAACTACGGAACCAAAATTTTTACGACCAAAATAATCAGCTGCTAAAGTTAGCCTTAGGGGGACTGAAGAACCAAAACCTAAACCAAAGAAAACTATAAATAAAACGATCCCTAATGATTGTGGAAGAAAAGAATAATTATTTTGACTACCGATTATACTGATACCAATTATTCCTAAAGACAATAAAGTAAAAGAAATTGATAAAAGGATTTTTCTATCGAACTTATCGGTTATAAATCCTATAGTTACCCTTCCAGCAATATCACCCCACCACGAAAAACCTATAATTAATGCTGCGAAGGTAGTAGTAAGTCCAAATTCTTTAAAAGCCGTAAAATGGAATAAATTGCTAGTAAATACTGCTTGGCTAAGACCTGTTGCAAACGCTAATTGCCAAAAATTTCTATTCCTTAAAACTTCCTTCACCTCCATACCTGATTCTCTTTGGTCTTTGGCAAGGATAGCCATTTCTTTCGAGGTGGGTTTTTCTCCATCAGGATATTGACCATAATCTTCAGGATTCGATCTCAATACTAATGAAGTGGGGAATCCAATAATCCAAAATCCTACTCCTATACATAAAAGCATATCTCTCCATCCAAAAGTATCTATTCCTAATACTATTAATGGGATTGTTATACCTCCTAAACCGGCACCTAACATTAAAATAGAGAGCGCCTTCCCTCTATTTTTTTGAAACCAATTACCAACAACTGCTACAAAAATTATAAAAGTACCAAATGACATCCCGAAAGTTAATACTATTATTGAACCATAAAATTCCCAAAGGCTATTCATTCTACTCATCCATATGAATGAACCTCCGGTTAGGAATATACCAAAAGCCATAACTTTTTTGGGGCCAAACTTTTTTATTACGGTTCCTACAAAAGGCGATATTAATCCACTTTCAGATCTTTGCACTGAAAGAGCTGCTCCTGTAGCTGCACTACTCCATCCAAATGTTGAAAGTATTGCATCAAAAAAAGGTGGGAACCCTCGCCAAAAAACTGCAGATGAATACCATTGAACAATTCCTGAAGATATAACAATCCACCATCCGTAGAAAATTTTGGTTTCTTTTTTTTTATAGGGCAATTATTCCATAACCCCCATCGACGGGAATGATACTACCAGTTATTCCTGTAGATAAATCACTAACCAAAAACAAAGCTGTGTTTGCTACTTCTTCGTGAGTTATAGGTCTTTTAATAGGAGATCTTTGTTCATGAGCTTTTCTCATTTCTGTAAATCCAGGGATGCTTCTTGCAGATAAAGAAGGCAAAGGTCCTGCTGAAATAGAATTAAATCTGATTTTTCTTGGGCCATATTCTGCAGACAATTGTCTATTTATATTTTCTAGGGCAGCTTTAGCTATGCCCATCACATTATATCCAGGATAAACTCTATTTGATGCATCGAAAGTCATTGATATAACCGATCCTCCGGTCTGGGAGAAATATTTTGAAGCTTGTCTAGCTATAGTTATCAAGGTGTAAGAACTAGTTTCTAATGCTAATGAAAAACCTTCTTTAGAAAGATTAGAAAAATCTCCTCCTAAATCTTCTCTATTAGCAAAGGCTATTGAATGAATTATAAAATCTATTTCTCCATGTTTTGATTTAAATTTTTCCATAACATTATGTACATCTGATTCATTATTTGCATCACATTTCAACAATAAATTATCTCTATCTTTTAGCAACGAATTTATATTTTTTAAAAGCCTGTCATCTAAATAAGTGAAAGCTAATTCTGCTCCTGCTTCCATTAATTTTTCTGAAATAGCCCATGCAATAGATCTTTGATTGGCTACACCAAAAATGATTCCCTTTTTATTACTTAAATCGATGTTTATACTCATAACTTCTCCTTTTATCTATAATTTTCTGCATTTTCTACAGGTTCATAAGAAATTTTATTATATGAATTTTTTATATCCCAAAATCTCCATTTATTATTTGAAACACCATAAAATATTTCAAATTCCAAATCATGAATTATACTTTTTTCCACCAACTGTGCTATATCTTTATGAGACAGCCAGGTTGCATAGTGTCTTATAGAACTTTTTGGTGAATCTATTTTTTGGACAGTTCCTATTCTTAAATTAATTGATTGAATTTTATAGGTTTCATAATAATATCTTCCAATAGCTTCTCCAAATGCTTTAGATACTCCGTAAAAAGAATCTGGTCTTACAGGGACATTTTCATCTATTTTCTTTATTTTATTTGGATCTAAATCTCTGTATTCACCTCTCACGATTTCCTTGTATGGGCTATCATTTTCAAAAAGTCCAACTGCGTGATTAGAACTTGCAAATATTACTTTTTTTACATTATTGTTTTTTGCAGCTTCATAAACATTTTTGGTAGATTCTATATTATTATTAAATACTAGCTTCCAATCGGAATCCATTTGCACTGCAGCTCCTAAATGTATGATGATATTGGCGTCTTTAGAAGATTCTAAAACATCTTGATATTTATTCATATTTCCTATGAATATATTGTGATCTTTGTTTTTTGGTTTATTAATATCCAGATTATGAACTTCATAATTTACCATTAAATGGTTATTTAAAATGGTTCCTATTAATCCTGATCCTCCTGTAATTAATATTTTTTTCATGTATATTCCTTAACTAATGATTAAGTAATAGAAATTAATGTATTCGTTTTTTATATTTTTTTATGAATAATACTTCAGATGTAATTATAATTGGTTTAGGAGCAATGGGTAGTGCTACATCAATGTTCCTTTCACAAAATGGTATCAAAGTTATTGGTTTTGACAGTTATTTACCTCCACATGAATTTGGTTCATCATTGGGTCATACAAGGGTAATTAGAGAAGCTTATCATGAAGGAACCTCGTATGTTCCAATTGTACAAAGAGCATATGAAATTTGGTTTGAAATGAATGACAATTCTAAGATTCCTATTATCGAAACTTATGGTGGATTACTTATTGGGCCTAAAACTGGCAATATTGAAAATGCCATTAAATCAGCTAAAAAATACGATATTCCCATAAAAAAAATGACTACTGGTGAAATATCACAAAACTTTTCCGTTTTAAATCCACCAAATGACTACATTGGTTTATTTGAAAGTCGCAGTGGAGCAGTATTTGTTGAGAATTCCATAAATCACATGTTAAATACTGCATTAAAAAAAGGTTCTATTCACAAATACAATGAGAAGGTAATCCGATGGAGTAAAAAATCTAATTATTATTTGGTTGAGACTAATTTAGGTAATTATAAAGCTGAAAAATTAGTTTTTTCTTCAGGAGCCTGGATAACGAAACTTCTTCCTACTTTAAAATTGCCTATAAAAATTGAAAGACAAGTTTTATTTTGGTTTTCTCCAAAGAAAAATCCCGACAAATTTAAATCAATAAATATGCCAAATACGGGTTGGGATTTAAACAATGGATTGAATTTTTATGCGATGCCTAATATAGAAAATCGCGGTTTCAAAGTAGCAATGCATCATAATGGTGATTTTGTTGATCCTGATACTTTAATTAGAAAATCCAATGATTCAGACCTCAAAATTGTAAGAGATTTTTTGGAACAACACATACCTGATGGTAACGGTGATCTAATCGATTCTAAAGTTTGTATGTACACTGATACCCCAGATCAAGATTTTTTAATTGATTCCCATCCAGATGATGAAAATATCATTATCTGTTCTCCGTGTTCTGGGCATGGCTTTAAATTCACCCCAGCAATAGGTGAAATTTGTTCTTCTTTAATAATTAATAACTCTACCAATTTTGACCTTGATGAATTTTCTCTTCAAAGATTTTTTTAATTTTATTAGAAAGGTTCTTATAAATGTATAGCAAAAAAAGAATTGGAATCATGGGGGCAGGTGGAATAGGAGGTGTTGTAGGTGGATTATTATCTAGAGCAGGACACGATGTTACACTAATTGATACTTGGACTGAACACATCTCTCAAATAAAAAATTTTGGATTATTGGTTTCTACTTCTGAATCTCTTTATAAATGTAAACCAGAAGCTATCAATTTAAACGAATTACAGCAAATTAAGGAAAAATTTGATTTGGTTATTATTTCAGTTAAGTCTTATGATACTGATTGGGCAACTATAGCAATAAAGAAATATGTAAAAGATGAAGGATTCTATATAGATTTTCAAAATGGTATAAATGATCCTACAGTAGCCAAAATTGTTGGTGAAGATAAAACTTTAGGCTGTATAATAACCATTTCTGCAGCAATTTACGAACCGGGAATAGTTATGCGAACCGACAATAGAAAAGATGTTTGTTTTAAAGTTGGAGAATTTAACGGTTCTAAATCTGAAAGATTAATAGAATTTGTTCAAATAATGCAATCAGTTGGTAAGTCAGATTTCACATTAGATTTACTTGGAGAAAGATGGTCCAAACTAATGATTAATTGTATGGCTAATCCTTTAGCAGGTCTTACGGGTTGGGGGACTTCTAAGGTTAGAACTGAACCTATAACTCAAAATATTGCTATTCAGATAGCTGCAGAGGTGGTAAAAGTTGCTAAATCTTCAGGATTTAAAATGGGTAAAATAATGGGTATGGAACCGGAAGATTTTATAGATGGAGCAAAAGGGAAAAAATTAGAAGAAATCAAGTCTCAATTTTTGGAAGCTGCTAATCTTGCTGGTTCTTTAAGTAGGCCCTCTTTTGGTCAAGATGTATTAAAAAAGCGCAGAACAGAAATTGATTATTTGACGGGATATGTTTCAAAAATTGGTAAGGAAAATATGATTCCCACTCCATTTTGTAACAAAATTACTGACATAGTAAACAATTTAGGAATAGGATTTGATCCTTCTCCAGATCACTTGAATGATCTAGAAAGAATGTTGAGTTAAATGTCTAATAAATTTGCTTTAATTGGATGTGGAGGGATGGGTTTTCGACATTTATTAGGGTACATTGAATATCTAAAATATGATAATGAATTAGACTTAGTTGCATTAGTTGATAATAATGACGCTTCAGCCTTATATTTAGCTGATCATCTATTTAAGAACACTAAAAAAAAAGTTGATAGATTTAATAGTTTGAATGATCTTTTCAATTCTAATGTTTCTCTTGATTCTGTTGACATAGCCACTACTAATGAATCACATCATTCTATTGGTATTTTATCAATGAAAAAAAATTTGGATGTTATGTGTGAAAAACCAATTTCATTGTCTCTTTCTTATGCTAATGAATTGTTAGAAATTCAAAAACAAACTAAAAAGCATTTTGCTCTTTTTGAAAATTTTAGAAGAGATCCAATAAACAGATTTACAAAATTTGTGATCGACTCTGATGAGTTTGGAGATCCAATTGTTGTAACTGATTATGAATCTTCTTTTTCACAGGGAAAAGTTATGCATGGAACAGGGTGGAGGACTAAAAAAGAAAAAGGTGGAGGAGTAGTTTTGGATGCAGGGATTCACAATGCAGATCTATTATTATATTTTTTAGGTCCTGTTCAATCAGTAAGTGGGATTTCAAAAATATTAATTCCCGAACGTGATTTATTAACTATGCAACAAACTAATCATAATTTACAAGAATTTTATAGTCATAGAATTGAAGATTACGATTCTACAAAAAAATTAACGCAAAATGCGATAGATACTATAATTTCAAGCTTGAAATTTAAATCTGGAACTATCGGATCTGTTTTGATTTCTGATGCAATTCCGAATTTATTTATAAATGAGTCATGGATCCATGGTACAAAAATGAGTCTTAAAAGATCGATTTCAAGATCAGGTAACCCAATTTTACTTAAAGAAGGGAACAAAAATATTTCGGGTAACTCTTTATTGAAAAAATTCCCTTCTTTTAAACTTGATGATGATACAAAAACAATTTTTGGTGAATTTATTGATGGTGGGTTTAATTATGACTTTCCTGAATATGATAGAAAAATTATTGCGATAGAATATTTGGATTTCATAAAGTCTAAATTAAATTCTAAAAAACCAGAAGTTGGAATTGTTGAAGGAATCAAATCTCTATCTTTAGCTTATGCTTTTATCGAAGCTGGATTTAGAAAAGAGGAAATAAATTTGGATGAATTTTCTAAATCTCTGAGTTTGAAATATTTTGATATTTAGTTATCAAAATTAATAATTGATCTTCCAGATATCCTTCCATTTTGAAGATCATCACAAGCTTCATTTATCTCATCAAGCTTATACTCTTTAGTAATTAATTTATCTAAAGGAAATTTCCCATCTTCATAAAGTCTCAGATACATTTGGAAATCTTTATCTGGGTAAGTGGCACCTAATGATCCTCTGAATTGTCTTTGATGAAACATAAAATGTCCTGGATCAAGTGTCATTTCTTTTCCTGGCATTCCTACTAAAACTGCCATACCGCCAATATTTTCAGCTCCTGATCCTCCACCTCTTACACTTGGCAAAATCTGTTCATTCGTAATCCTTAATCCAATTGTGTCAAATGAGTAATCTGAACCTCCAGATGTTAATTCGTGTATTGCTTCTACAGGATCTTGCTTTATTGAATTTATTACATGTGTGGCCCCAAAGTTTTTTGCAAATTGTAGTTTTTCATCAGAAATATCTACAGCAATTATTGGATAAGCTTCCAAAATATTAGCCATTATCAGAGCAGATAACCCAACTCCTCCAACTCCGAATATTGCTACAGAATTTTCTGGACGTACTTTTGCGGTATGTAAAACTGCACCGGCTCCAGTTAAAACCGCACAGCCAACAATGGATGATTTATACTTATCTGATGTTTTTGGTATTTTAACTACATATCCTGATCTAACAAGTACATCTTCTCCCCAAGTGTATGTAGCTCCACTCAGTGGCGCTTCGTTAAAAGTGACTCCTGTTGCGGGATACGATGCCCTTCCTTTAACTGGCTCTCTGTTAACCCAAGTCACTATGGCAAGATCTCCTTCTTGTAGATGATTTACATCAGATCCTATAGCAATTACTGTACCAGTACCTTCGTGACCTAATAGAGCTGGAGTTGGAGCTTCAGGATTATGCATTTGATGTAATTGACTATGACATATTCCGCTGGAGTGAAGTTTAAGTAATACCTGATCAGGTCTTGGATCAGGTATTTGGACATCTCCAAGGGTTAGTTTTTTTCCATGCTCTGTATGAATTGCAGCTTTACTATTCATAAATTGTTTTTATTACTTAAGATGTTATTAATTTACAATGATTACAAATAATATTCTATTTTGAAACCCCGTTAACTTGATAAAATAAATTTATGAAGAAGAAATTGATTTATATTTTAATTTTACTTATTGTTATAAGTTGTAATGATGCAACAGATATAGAAGTTAAAGAGATAACCACTCCTATAACTATAAACCCATTAGTTAATTTTGATGCTTTTGTTGGTGAATTACCCGAGGATGAACAGAATTGCCTTTTATCTAAATTTTCTAATAAACAAGAGATGATAAATTTTGTATCTGAAAATTCTTTACCAGCTGAAAAGCTTTCTGATTGTATTGATGAAAATACCAATTCCAGAATTTTGCATGGTTTATTTTTATCCCAAAACATACAACTTAATGAAATGGAATTAAATTGTATTAAACAAAATAATTTAGTTGAAAAATTTGATTACTTGGGAGAAACTTTTGGTGCACCTATGTTTACATATACATTGGGTTCACTCTTTTGTTTAGAACCTTCCACTAGAGATCAATATGAATCTAAAAAAATACATTTATTTGAAGGTTTTATAGAAAGTAAACCTTTATTAAGTATATTGCCAAACAACATCAATACATTGGAATGTATCAGTAACACGAGCAGCTTCGATTTAACTAAAGATTCATTAGAATATATATATGCAAGTGGAGGATTCTTTCCTATTCAAATCCTTTCACAATTACCAACATTAATTGATTGTATAGAAATCCCAGAAGAATTATCTTCAACTGGTCTTAATAAAACTTCTTCTCAATGCTTGTCGGATAAATTGTCTGTAATCTTTTCTGATCCTACCAATCCAGAAATAGATATTTTTCAAATTCCAGCGATTATTTTGGATATAGAAAATTGTGATGTTGATGCAATAAGCTTGCTTCGATATTTTGAAATTAACATACCAAAAATTGTTGAGGAAGAAGAAGCAGAGGAAGAGAAAGAAGAGGAAGCAGAGGAAGAGAAGAAAGAAATAGAAGTTCCAAAAGAAATTGAAGAACAAGTTTTATCTGATGATAGATTTCTTTGCTTAACTGAAAAATTAGAATTGAAAGATATTCTGGAGTTTCTTTATTCGGGAATTTTATCTGAAAAAATTATAAAATCTGCTAATGATTGCGATATAGCAAAGGAAGAAATAGAAAATATAGATCTTTCAGAAATCTTAGGTAACTAATAGGGTAATATCTTTATGAAAATATCTATCAATAAAAACTCAGAATTAATTATTGCAGCAGATATAGGTGGAACGAATATCAGAGTTTGTTTAGTAAATTCTCAAGGGAAAATATTAGATAGAAAAAAAATTAGTTGTAATCCATCTTTAGGTATAGAAAAAGTAGGAAAAAATATTTCTGAAATGGTTTACTCAATCATTGGACATCAAGAAGTAAAAGGGATGGGTTATTCTTCAGCTGGGCCAATAAATCAAATTTCTGGAGAATATATTAATCCTCCTAACCTTACTGGATGGCATAAAAAATCTTTAGTGCCAATTTTAAAAAAGCATTTAGCTATAGACCCTAAGGTAGGGCATGATGCAACTTTAGCTGCTTTGGCCGAAACAAAATTTGGAAATTATAAAGGTTCAAAAAACCTCATATATCTGACTGTTTCGACTGGTGTGGGAGCTGGAATAATTTCAAATGGTAATATGATTCAAGGTCAAAATTGGTTTGCTGGAGAAGTGGGCCATATTATCATAAACCCAAATGGTTATAAGTGCTCAATCGGATGCTATGGGTGTTTAGAAGGGAATATTTCTGGAACAGCGATTGCTTCTATAGCCAGAGAAAAAATTGCTAAAGGGGAAAAGAGTAATCTTCTTATTAAACATAAAGAAAGTGAAATAAATTCAAAACTCATATTAGATTATGCACATAAAGGCGACAAATTTTCAGGAAATATAATAAATCATGTTATAGACAACTTAGGAAAAGGATTAGCATCTATATTAGCAATTCTTAATCCTGAAGTTATAATTTTGGGAGGATCAGTTGCTGAGGGATTAAGCCAATTTTATTGGAAAGATATACTAGACAGAACATCACACTATGCGATCCCTTTTTATAAAAAAAATCCTCCAATTAAAATGACTGCATTAGGTGATGATGCATCTATTTTGGGAGCTTCAATAATAGTTTAATATTATTAACCTAAGTTTGCCTTTTTCAGTTCAAATCAGCTAAATAATAGGTATTTTTTATCATCTGAC
>JAPYUX010000016.1 GCA_029940375.1 Dehalococcoidia bacterium
TGACTGGTATTTTGTTCTCAATTTGTGTCTATCTAAAACTTTTCTTATTACTTTTTTTGCAATCGGAGCCGCGGCTGAACTGCCTGTTCCACCATGTTCTATGACAACGCTGAAAGCATATCTTGGATTTTTGTAAGGTGCAAAAGCAGTAAAAAGAGCATGGTCTCGTTTTTTATAAGGTAAATCTTTTTGTTTTAATTTAAGTTCCCTTTCTTCAGCAGTAATAGTTCTTGTTTGAGATGTTCCAGTTTTTCCAGCAAATATATATTCTGGTTTAACATGTCTTGATCTATAAGAAGTACCCATCGGCTCATTGGTCGCTCCGAATTGGGCATCTAAAATAAATTTAACGTTCTCTTGATTCCTGTATAATTGCTTAAACTTTTCTCCACCATCTTCTGTAGTAGTTTGAAAATCTTGCTCATTATAAATTATTTTCGGTTTAATTTTATATCCACCATTTGCTAGTTGTGCTGTCATCAGACAAAGTTGTATTGGAGTAGACTGAAAATAGCCTTGACCAATTCCAGCAATTAAAGTTTCGCCTAAATACCATCCTTTTCCGATATTTTTTAATTTCCACTTAGTGTTTGGTACAACGCCCGATCTCTCTTCAAGAAAAGTTCCTAAAACTTTTTGTCCTAATCCAAATTGTTTTGCTGTAACAGATAGTCTATCTACCCCCAACCTTCGTGCAACTTCATAGAAGTAAATGTCACATGATTGCTTTATGCCATTTCTTAAATTCATAAACCCATGTCCCTTTTCTTTCCAACAGTGATAAGTGCGATCATAGAGATCGACACTACCTCTGCACTCAACAGTAAACTTAGGACTAATAACATCGTTTTCTAGAGCGGATAACGCAACAATGGGCTTGATAGTTGAGCCTGGCGGATAAAGTCCGGCCATAGATTTATTGATGAGTGGTTTTTTTGTATCTTTAATTAACGCCTGCCAATCTTCTTGGCTTATACCATGTACAAATTTATTTGGATCAAAAGTTGGATTCGATACTAGAGATACTATATCTCCTGTATATATATCCATAACACAAACAGATCCGCTTTTTTTTTTGATTAATTCGCTTGTAAATTTTTGAACCTCTTGATCTATCGTTGTTCTAAAATTCTCGCCTGCATTTCCTTTAAATAGTTCTAATTCTTTAATTCTTTTCCCATAAGCATTAACTTCAAATCTTTGAATTCCTGGTTGACCAACAATCCGCTTATTTAAAAATTTCTCTAAACCATTTTTGCCTATCTTTAATCCAGGAACGTTAATTTCTCTTAGCCATTCAGTGCTTTCTAAATCTTTTACACTAACTTCTGAAACATAACCAACAATATGTGAGGACGAACCATCTTCAGAATATTTTCTAGCTAGGGCTACTACTGGTTTTACCCCTTGCATTTCGTGCAAAAAAAGATTGAGTTTAGAAAATTCAGGCCAAGATAAATTGTCCGAAACTATAATCGGTTCCCAGGGTTTACGCTTTTTTAATCTTTTTATTAATCTTTTTCTTTTAGTCTCATTAAAATCAATTATTTTTGATAATTTGAAAAATAGCTCTTCCAAATTAGGAACGTCTTCTGGAGTCATGTATAATTGGAAAGTTTGAGTATTATCAGCAATTTTGTTACCAAAAAAATCTTCTATAATTCCCCTTTGAGGAACCAACTTCCATTCTCTAAATCGATTTTTATCCGATAGAGATCTATATTTTATATTTTCAGAAATTTGCAAATAAAAAAGGCGACTAATAATACTAACAAAAACTCCTACTTTTATCGTAGATAAAATAAACATGCGTCTTGAAATTAGATTTGCTTTATTTTGAAATGTTTCTGAAAATGAACGCATAAAGTTATGATTTTGTTAAGCTTAAAATTAATGAAAATAGACCCCACAAGACAGGATAAAAAATGAATGTAAAAATAGAACTTTTTAACAAGTATAAATAATCAACTGAGTAATCAGAAATATATAATGAGGTAAAATAAATAAAATTTGCAAATAATAATGCTGGAATAAAGCTTATCCAATCATTTAACAAAGTCATTCTCACCGTTACAACCCTTATATATGCTGCCACTCCAGCAACAAATAATAATGACAAAGCATTAACTCCTAGAGGAAATCCCAAAACAATATCACTAATGATTCCAGATAAAAATATAAATCCATAACCCAAGCTTTGAGGTTGTCTTAAAACCCAATAATAAATTAGAATATAATGAATATTTACTGAAAAAAATTTTACATTAATTATAGAACTTCCATTTAATGAAATAAAAAAAAGTAATAGTAGCGGTAATATTTCAAAAAATTTGAATTGTAATTTCTTAATATGAAGAGCCATAAAGTTTATTTGTTCTTAATCTAATGCACCTAAATCAATGTTTACGAAAGTAATTTGCCTCAAATCAGAAAATAATAAAACTTTAATCTTATTTTTCACAATTTTAGCTTCTCCAATTGGAATGCCTGGAATAAAAATTCCTTCTTTACCAGATGTATAAATTTTGTCACCATCTTGAATATTATGATTTTCAGGCAAATATTCTAAAGTTGGTTCACTTGTGCCGTGACCACTTAGGATAGCATGGTTTGCTGAAGGTTCTGATAAAATAGGAATTTTGCTATTTAAATCTGAAACTAACAAAACTCTAGATGAAAAAAAATTTACATCAACTATTCTTCCTATAAAATTTTTCCCATCCAAAGCTGCCATACCATTTTTTATACCTTTGTTACTTCCAACATTAATAACAAACGAATTGAGATATGGACTTTGTTTATCAAGCATAA
>JAPYUX010000010.1 GCA_029940375.1 Dehalococcoidia bacterium
ATTTTATAAATAAAACTTACAATTTTAAGAAAACTACTAAAAAATGTTTAATTGATTTTGGTTGGAAAGTATTATTTTTAAAACTCTTTTAAACAAAGTTCTTCATTATATTTAACAATTAAAAGAGAGAGCATATCACGTTATATATATATATATATTTAAAAGGGAGAGCACTTAAAAGAGAGAGCATAGAAGCACATGATAAAAGTCTTTTATTTTATTTAGTATATTAGTAAAAATCTAATCTTTTTGATCTTGCAAATGAGCCTGCATGTTGTCCAAGAAATCCTGATTGTTTTTTGCGGACTTCAAACCATCTACAATTTTTTCAGTCCATGTTTTTTCATTGTTACCTGAAGGGAATGCAGCCATAATCCTTCTGATCTGAGTTATTTTAGTTAGGATTGTATCGTCTTGTAGCAATTCCTCATGTCTTGTTCCGCTTTTTTCAATATTAATAGCTGGCCATATACGTCTTTCTGCAAGACCTCTGTCTAAATGAAGTTCCATATTTCCTGTACCTTTGAATTCTTCATAGATAAGATCGTCTAATCTGCTTCCCGTATCTACCAGGGCAGTTGCAACAATAGTCAAACTTCCACCTTCTTCGCAGTTTCTAGCTGCTCCAAAAAATTTCTTTGGAGGATACAATGCATATGGATCCATGCCACCGGATAAAGTTTTGCCAGAAGATGGAACTGCAATATTGTAAGCTCTTCCTAGGCGTGTTAATGAATCCAACAATAAAACAACATCTTTTCCAGATTCAACAAGTCTCTTTGCTCTTTCAAGAGCTGTTTCTGATGTTTTGCAGTGGTCTTCAACAGGCTCGTCAAAAGTTGAAGAAAACACCTCTCCTTTTACTGATCTTCTCATATCTGTTACCTCTTCTGGTCTTTCACCGATCAAAGCAACAATTAGTTTTATTTCTGGAGTATTTTTTTCTATCGCATTAGCTATATCCTTAAGTAATATTGTTTTCCCAGCTTTTGGCGGAGCTACAATTAATGCCCTCTGGCCTCTCCCGATAGGGGATACTAAATCTATAATTCTTGAAGATAATACTTTCGGATCGTTTTCCAAAAATATTTGATCATTGGGATAAATAGAAGTAAATTTGTCAAAATTAATCCTCTTTTCAATTTCTTCTACAGAAAATCCATTTACAGCTTCAACTTTTATAGCACCTGGATATCTTTGTGATCCTCCATCATCAGGAAAATCTATTTGAGCTAATACAAAGTCACCCTGTCGTAATTTATTTTTTCTTATCACATTTCTAGAAACGTGAATATCATTAGGTGAATTTTTTTGTCCAGGAGGTCTTAAAAATCCAAATTGATCGGGTAGAATGTCTAAAATGCCTGCTCCAATTGAAGCATTTTTTTCTTCTGCTTCTAATGCGAATAAATTTGTAACCAAATCACTTCTGTCTTTTGGGATGTCAGTAACTTTTCTACTTTTTGCTAAAAGGACTAATTCTTTATTGTCAAGACCAGCTATATTTTGAAGCTCAATAATTTTCATGTCATTCCTGTTATTTGAAGATGAGGGTTTGCCTCTAGAACTCTCTGATTTCAAGTCATCTTTCGTGGTTTTGTTAACACTAGAAATTTTCTTTCTGCTGCTAGTTCTTGGTTCTATATTTTTTTGGTTAGAAGCTGATGATGTCAGTTTACGTATCCTTATATGTTAAATGTGGTTTTTATTTATTTTTTTTTATTTCTAATGTAATTTTATGAATTAAGGGTTTAATTTTTTTTTATTTCAAAAAAAAGTTAGAGGAGTGTCAACGGATTTCGTCAACCTATTTATAATTTTATAATCAAAAATCAAATTGGTCAAATCGCATAATGATCTATAGCTTGAATTGGGCACCTATTCTTTTGTTATCAATAGAGGCTTTCATAAAAGAATTGAACAAAGGGTGGGGTTTATCAAGACGTGAACCAAATTCAGGGTGGAATTGACATCCAATCATAAAAGGGTGATCTACTATTTCTGATATTTCTACCAAGTCATTGTCAGGACAAATTCCGCTGGCTATAAAACCATGCTTTTCCAAATCTTTTTTATATAAATCATTAAATTCATACCTGTGCCTGTGTCGTTCAACTATTAATTCTTCTGTATAAATTTTAGAAGCTTTGGAATTCTTCAATAGCCTACATCTGTAGCCACCCAATCTCATGGTCCCTCCCGTTTCTTCTAATCCTTTTTGAGTGTCAATTATATGTATAACAGGATTTTGAGTTTCTTTATCAAATTCAGTTGAATTAGCATCTTTAAAACCTAAAACATTTCTTGCAAATTCTATTACCATTACTTGCATCCCTAAACATAATCCTAAATAAGGTATCTTATATTCCCTGGAAAATTGAGCTGCTTGCAGCATGCCTTCAATACCTCTCGATCCAAATCCTCCGGGAACAATTATTCCTGACAACTCATTCAAGTATTCTGTTTTATTTAAACTAGACAATACATCTGAATCTATCCAATTTATGTTAATAGACTTATTATTGTTAGCTGCAGCATGTTTTATCGCTTCATTAACTGACAAATATGAATCAGGCAATTCAATATATTTCCCTACAATCCCTATATTTATAGTCTCATTTGCATTTCTTATGTTTCCGCACAAATTTTTCCATGTGGTTAAATTAGGAGATTTTTTAATTAAAGAAAGTCTATCGGAAACAATGTTGCCTAATCCTTGCTCTTCCAAATGTAAAGGAACATCATACACACTTTCAAAATCATGTAGAGAAATAACATTTTCCGGTGGTACATCACAGTGAAGTGATATTTTATTTTTTATAGATTCATCAACTTCTTTTTCAGATCTACAAATTATGGAGTCGGGTTGAATTCCTAGTGCTCGTAAGGCTTGCACAGAATGTTGAGTAGGTTTTGTCTTAACTTCGTCTGATGTTGATAGATAGGGCAACAAAGTTAAATGAACATAAAAAGCGTTATCAGTCTTTGGGTCGTTCCTAAGTTGTCTTATGGCTTCAATAAAAGGTTGACCTTCTATATCCCCCACCGTTCCTCCCACTTCGACCAAAACAACTTCTGCTTTAGAAGAATCTGCCAATTCCACAATTTTTGATTTAATTGAGTCGGTTACATGAGGAACTGTTTGAATAGTACCTCCTAAATAAAATCCAGACCTTTCTTTTTCCAAAACCTCGGTATATATTTGGCCAGCTGTCACATTTGATTGTTTGGTCAATTCGACATCCATGAATCTTTCATAATGTCCTAAATCCAAATCTGTTTCACATCCATCAATTGTCACAAATACTTCACCATGTTGGTAGGGAGACATAGTTCCTGGATCAACGTTAAGGTAGGGGTCCAATTTTATTACTGAGACTTTTACACCTCGAGAAATCAGGAGTCTGCCGAGAGAAGCAGCTACAATCCCTTTTCCAAGGGAACTGACAACTCCTCCTGTAACAAAAATATATTTCAAAATTCTTACTAAACGTCCATAAATTATTAATTATAATAGAAAATATACCAAACAATCATTTATTTGTTAGTTTTAATGACAAATAAATGACAAATATTAAACTAATATTGATAAAATAATTTATGTATTAAATCTAATTGAATACTGTGTTAACAAATGAAAATTTCCAAAGAAGAATTTGAAAAAATAGCTAATTTATCTGCACTTAAATTTGATATTGATAATAACGATAAATTAATTGATGATTTAGGTAGGATATTATCAAGATTCCAATCATTACAAAAAATTGATACAACCAATGTTTCTCCAACAGCGCATGTAACAAATCTTGTGAATAGTTTAAGAGAAGATAAAGATTCTCAAATTCTGAATAAAAAAGATGTTTTATCAAATGCTAAAGAAATAAATATGCAACAAGTAAAAATACCAAGAGTTTTTGACAATGAGTGATTTACTAAATCTTACTATTAACCAACAAAATAAATTAATAAAAGAATCTAAGATTTCTTGTAAAGAATTGGTTGAAGAAACAATTAATCATATAAAAAAATATGATAGAGAAATCAATTCTTTTATTAATTTTGATGAAAAATCATCACTGGATAATGCAAAAAATATTGATAAAAAAATTAGTGATCATGAAATAAAAATAGGATTACTAACTGGATTGCCAGTTTTACTAAAAGACAATATTTCAACTAAGAATATTGAAACAACTGCTGGTTCTAAAATTCTTAAAGGATATATACCACCATATGATTCATACGTTACTGAAAAAATTATGAAAGAGAATGGGATATTGATTGGAAAAGGAAATCTTGATGAGTTTGCAATGGGCTCTTCAAATGAAACTTCTTTTTTTGGAAATGTTAAAAATCCGTGGGATAAAAAAAGGGTCCCTGGAGGTTCTAGTGGGGGTCCAGCTGCTGCTGTATCTGCAGGTTTTGCTTCTTATTCACTAGGCAGCGATACTGGCGGTTCTATTCGTCAGCCAGCTTCTCTATGTGGAGTATCAGGAATGAAACCTACATATGGATTAGTTAGTAGATATGGTCTAATAGCATTCGCAAGTTCCTTAGATCAAATAGGTCCTATAGCAAGGTCTGCGGAAGATTGTGGTGAAATATTGAATGTTATTTCTGGAAAAGATACTAACGATTCAACTTCTATAAAAAGAGATTTTGGTGATTTCAATGAATATATAAACAATTCCGTTGAAAATCTGAAGATTGGCGTCCCTCGAGAATATCTTGATAATGTTGATTCTGAAATAAAAGAAAGTTTTCAGGAATCATTAGAAAAATTTTCTGACTTAGGTGCGGAAATAGTAGATTTATCATTACCTTTGACAGAATATGCCTTAGACGTTTATTACATAATAGCTCCTTCTGAAGCATCGTCCAATCTATCGAGATTCGACGGAGTAAAATATGGACATAGAAGCTCAAAAGGCAATACTGCTTTAGAGAATATGTCTTTATCAAGATCTGAGGGATTTGGAGAAGAAGTTAAAAGAAGAATCATGATAGGAACATATACTTTGTCTGCTGGTTATTACGATGCATATTATAAAAAAGCTCAACAAATTAGAACATTGATAATCGATGAATTTAAAGAAACTTTTAAAAAAGTTGATGTGCTTCTCACTCCTACATCTCCTTCTATAGCATTTAAATTGGGAGAGAGAACTGATGATCCAATAAAAATGTACCAAAGTGACCTTTGTACTATTCCAATAAATATTGCTGGTTTGCCAGCTATATCTATCCCGGGTGGTTTTTATAAAAAAATGCCGATTGGGATTCAATTAATAGGACCTCAAATGGGAGATCAAAAAGTACTTCAATTTGCTAACCAATTTCAACAAAATACGTCATGGCACAAACATTTTCCAAAATTATAAAATTAAGTATAATTTTCTTATTAATTCTTGCTTGTAGTGAGAAACAAGAAGAAATAAACAATATTCCTCTTCCTCCTGGAGGTCCCCCCAGCTTCCCATATATTTTTGAAGGAAAGTTCTATTTAGATGGTGAGCCTGGAAGAAAAGGATTACATCTTTATGCAAAATTAGGTGATCTTGATTCTCCTATTGTCGTTACTGATAAAGGATACTTTGAAAATTTAATTATTGGACCAAAGGTTCCAGAAGATATGCTAAATGTAATAGAATTTTACCTAATAGAAAATTCTCTAACTATTAAGAGCAAAAAAGAAATCAAATTTAAAAAAACCAATAAACCAAAGTTTGAAATTATCGAGCTAGAATTTGATAGTTAAAAAAAATCCGTATAGGGCTCAGATTCTATAGGTACGTATTCAGAAGGCGGAAAGTTTTTCAAGGCTTCTTCATCCAAATCAGTTCCCCAACCAGGCCCTGAAGGGGGAATAACAAATCCATCTTCAATGATTATATTATTGGTTAAAACCTTTCTGTATCTTTCAAGAAAACTTACAAAAATTTCCTGCTTATAACAATTCGGAATATTCATATCTAGATGAATACTTGCAACTGTTGAAATCGGACCATTTGAATTATGAGGAGCCACACTGATAAAATTTGTTTCAGCCGCTGTAGCAATTTTTTTTAATTCCGAGATCCCACCTGCATGACATACATCTGGTTGAATAATCGAAATAGATTTTTGGTCGAAGATTGGTTGAAAATCCCATCTGTTGTACAATTGTTCTCCTGTGGCTACCGGTATTGAAATTCTTTTGGCAAATTCTCCCATTAATACAGGATTGTCAAATTGTATTGGTTCTTCAATCCAAGAAATATTATATTGTTCCAATTTTTTTGCCACTTGAATTGCACTTCCAAAATCTAACCGTGCCCTTATATCTATTCCCATTTGGATTTCGTTACCCACAGATTCTCTAACAGATTTAACTAACCCTACTCCTTTTTCTAAGCCTTCATTATCGATAACATAACTTCCAATAAATGGATAAAATTTCAAACATTTATAGCCTTCATTAATGGTTTTGTAAGCTGCTTCAGCATGTTCTTTTTGGGATTGCAAACCCTCAAACCAACCATTGGCATATATAGGCACTTGATCTCTTACTTTACCACCTAATAATTGATAGACAGGTACGTCTAAACTTTTCCCTTTTATATCCCACAATGCCATATCAATGGCACTTATTGCACTCATGGTTACAGCTCCACCAGTCCAGGTAACTCTTCGGTACATTGAAGTCCATATATATTCAATATCAAAAGGATCTAGATCAATTAAAAATTTCCCAAAATCCAAAATTTCAGCCTCAAGCGCCTTATCTTTATACTGTAAACTACCTTCTCCTACCCCATAAATTCCTGAATCGGTATATATTTTTACAAAAAGCCAATTGTTGGTTTCTGATTTATGCTGCTCGGCTGACATTTTTAGTATTTTTATATCTGTTATTTTCATTATTTTTTTCTTTTTCTATTTCTAATCATTTTGACAAACGATATTTACAATTTATAAAAGTTTTAATTGTAAAATTTATATCTATAATACAAAATAATACAAAATTTAAACGAAAGATCGCATTATTAAAACTATGAAATAAATTTTACTATAGTTTATATTCAACTATTATGTCCAGTTCTGCAGAATTATCAAAAATAATAAAATCAGCAATCATTAAAGCCCAAAAAGATGGTGAATTACCTCAGGTCGATTTACCTGAAATCATCATAGAGAAACCTAAGATTGATAAGTTCGGCAGTTTAAGTTCAAATATTCCAATGATCTTAGGAAAAACAATGAATTGCAATCCTATGGATATAGCCGTAATAATTTTAAAAAAAATAGAGAAGAATCAAATAATTGATAAATGGGATATTGCTAAGCCTGGTTTTATTAATGTTCATTTATCTACTTTTCAAAGAGGAAAAATATTAGTAGATATTATCAAACTCAAAGATAAATATGGTACTAACAGTTTAGGACAAAAAACTAAGATCCTTATAGAATTTGTTTCAGTAAATCCTACTGGTCCAGTACATGTTGGACATGCAAGAGGTGCAGTGTTGGGTAGTGTTATTGCAAACATTCTAAAATTCTCAGATTTCAATGTTTCAAAAGAATATTACGTAAATGATGCAGGTAATCAAATAGATTTATTTATAGAAAGCATTGTAGAAAATATTAAGAAAATTTTGGATATTGATTATAAAATTCCAGATGACGGATATAAAGGAAAATATATAGAAGAAATTGCACAAGATTTAATAAAAAAAATAAGTAAAAATAATTTAAAAGACGTAGCTTCAGCTTATGAGAAAATAAAAAAATTAGCTTTAGAAATAACACTAGATTCAATCAAGAATGATTTAGAAATGCTTGGAATCAAATATGATAATTGGTTTAGTGAAAACAGTCTAATATCCGAAGGAACTCTAAAGGTTTGTTTGGATATTCTTGACAAAAAAGACTTGTTGTACGAAAAGGACGGAGCTCAATGGTTTAAATCTTCACAATTTCAAACAGATGATGATGTAGTGTTATATAAATCAAATGATGAAGGGCATACATATTTTTCAACAGATATTGCTTACCATTACAACAAATTTTTTATTAGAAAATATGAAAGAATAATAAACATTTTTGGAGCGGATCATCATTCTCATGTATTTAGGATCAAATCGGCTCTTGAAGCCTTCGAAATAGACCAAAATAAAATGGACACTTTACTAACTCAAATAGTCCGTTTCAAATCTAATAATAAAAGTGAGAGATTTTCTAAGAGATCTGGCAATATCTACACAATAAGAGATTTATTAGATGTAGTCGGAGTCGATGCTATAAGATTCAATTTTCTTCATAGAACTCCAGAAAGCCAACAGGAATTTGATATTGATTTAGCAATAAAAGAATCATCAGAAAATCCAGTCTATTATATTCAATATGCATATGCAAGGTTAAGTTCAATAATCAATTCAGTAAAATTTGATTATTCCAAAGCAAATTTAAATTTATTAAAATCAACGTTTGAGACAAATTTAATAGAAACTCTTGATTTATTCCCTGAGGTAGTGGTTAGATCTGCTATCACTCTACAGACTCATTTAATAACAAAATATTCACTTGATTTAGCAAAAGAATTACAAATATTTTACGAAAATTGTAGAGTTTTATCTGAAGACACTGAATTGAGTAAAGCTAGAGTTAACTTAGTTATAAGTAGTAAAATAGTTTTGAAAAATGTTTTGAATTTGTTGGGAATAAATACACCAGAAAGAATGTAAAAAATGATTAGAAATCTAGGAGAATTTACACCAAAAATAAATGATAAGGCATATGTCTCTGAATTTGCATATGTAGTTGGAGAAATAGAAATTGATGAATTTTCTTCCATTTGGCCTGGAGCCGTATTAAGGGGAGACAATGGCAAAATATCTGTTGGTAAAGGATCTAATATTCAAGATAATTCTGTCGTACATTCAGATTATGGATCTAAAATAGGCGACAATGTCACAGTCGGTCATGGAGTGGTAATACATTCAAAGCAAATTGGATCAGGCACTTTAATTGGAAACGGTGCTGTGCTTAATGATGATGTGATAATAGGAAAAAGATGCCTTATTGCTGCAGGATCAGTCGTTATAGAAGGAACTACTATTCCGGATGATACAATAGTTCGGGGTATACCAGGGAAAGCAATTGGCAGAACTTTGGATAAGCATAAGCAACTATTAGAAAGGGCTGCCAAATTTTATCGCGAAAAAATTGAGGTTTACAAAAAATCAGGATTATAGAAATTTTCCACTAACAGTCCCCATCATACATATTAAGACAATCTGATTCTCTTGTTTCTCGCGGTTCAACAAAACCTTTTTCCCAAAAAGGAGATTCTATTTGATTCATTATATATCTTATTCGAGTTATAACATCTTCAGACAAAATACAGTTATCAATTTGACATTGGTTTTTATACTGATTTTGCAATTGATCAAATTGAAAGCATCCAGTTACTATTGCTCTTTTGTATATCCCTTCTGGCATAGATTGTAAATTTTCACTAGAGCAAGATCCGGTTCTAAATACAGGTTCTTGCCAATTACTATATTTACCATTTAATAGCGCCATTTGTTGAAATCTCACATAAGGGAGCATATTGACTGGAATAGCCAGAGCCCTAGGCATCAATTTCTTCTCAAATTTTGATTTTCTTGCTTCATTAATCTCTATGGCCTGTACAGTCTTGATCACAGTTGGTATTCCTAAAATTATTACAATTAGAGCAGTGATACTCAATAAAAATGGTAATCCTGGATTGTTTAACTGGTTAAAAAAATATTCACGAAAGGATATTTTTTTGTCTCCCGTAATTGTTTTGTCAGTTACTTTCTTTATTGATTGAGATGAATCATCCATAAAATTTAAACACCTAATTGCATTAACACAACACAAATAACAAATAATTTAATTACGTAAAACTAATAATTTTAGAAAAATTCACTAAACTATTAAAATTCTTTAAATTGATAAATATTTATAGCTTGGTAATAAATTGTTATATATATATAATATCTTATAAATGCACTCATTAGATCTAGTGTTATATATAAATTTGATTTCAATAAGTAATTTGAAACTAATAATATTGTAAGGATTTACCATAATGAACATGTCTCTATTTGGAAAAAAACTAAATTTACTACTTTTGGCTAGCTTAATAGCTGTTGTGCTATTTGCTTGTGGAGGAGGCGATGAAGCTCCAATGGATGCTCCACCTCCCCCACCACCTCCAACTGCACCTCCTGCAGCAAAACAAACAACTTCTTCTGTTCCCAAAGTAATAAAGCCAATTACTATGAAAAAATCAAGTAAAGAAGAGAAAACATCAACCTCAGACGAAGTCTTAGAGATAATGACACCACCTACTGCGATAGATGTACTAGAGGGTAAAGCTCAATTCAAAACTCCAGGAACAGATAACTGGGTCGACGTAATTGATGCCCAACCAATAGAAGCTGGATGGTCAATAAGAACTCTCGCAGTATCGAGGGCAATCTTGAAATTCGTTGATGGAAGTCAACTACATATAAAACCAAGTACTCAAATTACAATTGATAAATTTGAGTTAGTAAATGGAGGACCTGCTCAGGGTGGACAAAGACACGCACGTATAAAATTAGATAATGGAGATGTGGACTTTGATGTTATAAAAGCAGAATCTCCACCGAATACTTGGGTTTTCCTAACAGTTGATGGAGCAATTACGATACAAGGTACAGAAGGGTCT
Source organism: Dehalococcoidia bacterium (assembly GCA_029940375.1). Classification (GTDB taxonomy): domain Bacteria; phylum Chloroflexota; class Dehalococcoidia; order Lucifugimonadales; family Lucifugimonadaceae; genus TMED-70. The sequence continues at coordinate 10,724 of JAPYUX010000010.1, forward strand.
CTAGGGAGAAGGGTTGCAGTCAAGAAAAAAGAACTTACAGTTGAAGATAAAGCAAAATTAATTGTTAACAAGAAAAATAAAGATAGAGAAAAAGCGGGTGGAGAGAAATTATCTGAGAAAGAAATTACAGCAATAAAAATAGCAATAAAAGATGATAAAGGAGAAAAGTTATCTGATGAAGAAAAAGAATTTCAAGATTCAGTTGATTATAATCCCCCAGATGATATAGAAGATGAGATAGAAGATATAGCTGACAAAGAAAATAAATTATCATTTTCAACAGATTTTAAAGTTGAGTTATTAGAAGGTACAGCAACAATGGTAAAGATGGGCTCTGAAGCTCCTAAAGCTGTCACACCACCTGACTTCACTGATATAACAGGAGGAACAGGAAAAGCCCCAGGAGAGACTGGTGGTCCTCCTTTAGGTTGGACTCCTGCTAAAGGTGAGGATTTTGTACCTCTAGGTGCAGAAGTTGAAAAAACATTAGAAGCGGCAGTAGTTAAGCCTGGAGTTGCATATGTAAAAACTGAAGAGAAGGATGTAATGCCTCCTCCACCTCTTGATCCTGAGGAAGATTTAGGAGCAGCATCTGCTATCCCTGATCTTGATGGAGATGGGATCGGTGGTCCTAGTGACATAATGATGCTACAGGATGTAGCTTTTATTTCAGATCTAGGGATAGACGTATCTGATGTTATTGAAGATCCCGCATCACTGATGCAAGATATTGATGATGCAGGCATTGGTGACGTAAATAAAGCTGTTGAAATAGCAGCTCTTGCAGGACCAGAAGCTGTTGATGTAATTAAAGAAACTGGTGATCTTGATGCCGCTGTTGAAGTTGCAAAAGAAACCTTTGGTGATGTCGCAGTTGTAGTTAATGATGTTATAGCTGATGGTGAAAAATTTGATGAACAAGAATTACCTAAAGATGTCGTTGAAATAAAAACTTTAACAGAAGATCAAGCTGATCCAGCTAAGATAGCTGAATTGATAAAATCTGGAGAATTAGATATCGATGTCAAGCCTCTTGTGGAAATTGCTGCAACCGACGCTGTTACTGGTCAAAAATTAGATATTGAAGCATTAAGAACTCTTAGACAGGCAAGTTTTGAACCTCCAAGATCTGAGCCTTTATTTGATGAAAGTGGAAAACAAATTGGAGTAAAACAGCCCGACCAGGTAGTCTTTGACAAAACTGGGACTCCTATAGGAAAAAAACCAGGAGATATGGTAGCTGTTGATGAATCTGGAGCTGTAGATATTAATGCAGAAGTTCCAGATGTTTTCTACCTAAAAGACAAAGCTGGAGATGATAAACTACATGCCACAACTTTCTTCAATGCTTTCTTGCCAAAAGTACCAACTACTTCAAAAGTAGGTGGCAAAGGTGAACAAGCATTGAACATGGTAACATTTGATGCTGATGGCCGGGTAGTGCCCACAATTATACAATACGACCCCTTAGGAAACCCAATAGGTACAATCCCAATGACTGATGAATTTACTGATCTTAGTGGTGACGTCTTAGAACCTCCAAAATTACCTATATTGGAATATAATGCTGATGGTTCTGTAGGATCTCAAAAACAAATGCCTCTATTAGTTAGAGATGCTGCCGGAGGAGTTAGAGAATTTAATGTTCCGCCACCAATTGTATTTGGTAAGGACGGTGAACCTCTTGGCATGTCTGAACCTCCTAAGCTGATGATAGGAGATACAGGAGTAGCAGGGTTTGAAGCAGGTAAAGTACTTTCAAAAGATTTCTATGCTGATCAATCACGTTTTATCCGTGATTCATTTATAGATAAAGTTGATGCTGCTGCTGCTGATCCAACCGCTAAAGTGGACGCCATGGGAATTTCGGGATTTGGTTCTGCTCCATTGGGATTCGTTCCTTCAGGGGCAATGGACAAATTATCTAAATATGGAGGGGGAGGTGGCCCATTGACGGGAACACCTAGACCTGGAGGTGGAGGTGGAGTTGGTCCATTGGCTACACTTGCTGATTTTGACAAATATGATCTTACTTCGAAAATGGACACTTTCTATGATGCAGGTGGAGCTCAAAAAACAGGGCATGAATTTAGAATGCAGGAAGTACATAGAGATGCTAATACCGGTGCGGTAGCAGGCTACCAACCAATTAGTGAAGTTATGTGTATGACTCAAGATTGTTTCCGAGATGCTTCCCAAAATGACTCAGTTTTAGCATCTTTAGAAGAAAAAGTTCAAATATTATCTAAAGATGCTGATGGTAAATCTGTCATTGCAGAAATAGGTGGACAAACCTTATTTACAGCAGATGGACAAATGGCTGGATTTATCCCACCTCCAATAGTAATGGGAGGCGGGGGAATGATGGGTGGTCCAGGACCAATGGGTCCCGGAGGAGCTGGTTCCGCAGTAAGTTTTGCAAAAACAGATATGATGTTCTTTGGAAAAATGGACATGCCAGCACGAGGACCACGAGGAGCGGCTGGAGCACCAGGACCGGCTGGAGCACCAGGAGCGGCTGGAGCACCTGCAGCATTTGGAATAGATTTTGAACAAGATATGGGAGAAATGACATTTATGACTAGAGCTTCCAGAAATGACAAATTCGGGCCAATGACTCGACCTGGAATGACCGGAGGAGCGCCACCGCCTGGAACAGCAGGAGGAGCACCTGGAATGGCTGGATCCGCACCAGGAACAGCAGGAAGTGCAGCTGGACCAATGATGGAATTTTCACTAAATCTTACAGATATGTTTGGGCCTTCAATGCCTGCACCTCCACCTACTGGAGCTGACAGAGGAGGGCCAGCTGCATTTATTGATCCTACGGCTGGGCTAGGAGGATTTGCTGCAAAAGGGAATTTCACACAACCAGCAGGAATGGCCGATTTATTTACTCCAACATTTGGAGGATATCTGGGTACTGCAGGAAAAGTTGAACCTCCAACAGGATCTGGTACTGGGGCAATGGGAGGACCAACTCCTCCTTCAACGTTTGCAGGATTCGGTCCTATGAAGAACGCAAATTCTTTTGGAAAGGCTGATGACTTTATAACTACTGATCTTGCAGCTGCAGATATAGGTGGAGATTTTTTTGAAAACCTAAATGCTTTTGAAGATGCAAGAAAAGTTACCGAAGGTGCAGCCTTCAATAATAGAGCTGCAAATGTGCAAGCAGCATATGATAATGCTCTGGGAATAAAAAGAGAAGTTTATGTTGCTCCTCCTACAAGAATGGGTGGAGTTATGATGCCACCTGGAGCAGCAGGAGGAACCTCAGCAGGACCGGCAACAGGAGCTGGACAAACAGGACCTATGCCTAATATGAGTACATTTGGATTTGCTGATCCTTTTGCAGGAAAGAATGCACCTCAAGAGGATGCGTTTAGTGCACCTATGATGAATGATGGTACATTTGGAGCCCCTGCAGCAGGGCCTATGCCTGGAATGTTTGATAACTTAATAAACGCTGCATCAGCAGATATTGTAGAAAGAGGCGTTGAATTTGGGCCTGCTACTTTCGATGCTAATATGACAAAAATGCCACCACCGCCTGGAACAACAGGAGGAGCAGGAGCAGCACCTGGAACAACAGGAGGAACAACTGGATCAATGGCACCAGTAATGGCTGGAGCGGCAGGATCATCAGGAGCACCTGGAACAATGGCACCAATGGGAGG
>JAPYUX010000002.1:0-110248 GCA_029940375.1 Dehalococcoidia bacterium
AATATTTTCATACTTGAATTATGAATCAATCAGACTAATTATTCAAATATATGATTTCAGAATTAGCTATCCAATATAAACAGTTATCCAACAAAATATCCAACATTATCCAACATTATCCAACATTTTTTATAACAAAAATAATAGATTCATTTATAATTGATTTGGTATCATTACAAATACACAATCTGTGAAAGTGGTCCCGTGGTGTAGCGGTTTAACACGCCTCCCTGTCAAGGAGGAGATCGGCAGTTCGAATCTGCTCGGGATCGCCAAAAATAATTTTATAATATTTTTTTCAATTTTGAATTTATATAGAAAGAACCCACTGTCTCATAATGAGACATTCGTCCTTGAATTTGTTGAGATATTGCCAGCATATCCTGAAAACATCTTTGAATATCATTAAATTTAAAGATCGAAGAAGATCCTAGTAGATTGTATGCTTTTTTTACTATATTTTCTGAGCTTCTAATTGCGTGCGTAGATGCTAATCTGAGCTCTGCCATACATTCATCATCCAAACTATCTCCATCAGAAACTTTAGACCAAACCTTCATAACTGATGAATTTAAGAATGATTTTGATGAACCATATATCGCTTTCATTATGCCAATTTCTCTTATAAAAACTTGTTCTTTCGATAATTGACTCGAAGAGATACTACTTTTGTTTTTTGAGAATTCTATAGCGAAATTTATTGTAGAATTTGCCAAAGAATGGGCTATTGTAGAAAATCCAGCAGCAAATTTTAAATCCCTTGGTATTTTATATATAGGTCCTTTTTCGTGAAGATGTTTCCTGTCATAAAAAATATTTTCTTTAGGAACGGATTTATTTTTAACAGAAAAACTGTAACTTCCGGTTCCTCTCAATCCATTAACATTCCAATTATCTCCAATATTAACGTCTGTTATTGGGAACATTATGTTTTTGTTTTCCTTATTTTCATCTGTATAAATTCCTAAAACCCAATTTGCATTTTTTATTCCACTACTAAAAGACCATTCACCAGAAACAATTACCCCTTCTTTTGTTTCTTTAACATTTGATTTTATTGGTGGACCATTCGAGATGATACTTTTGGGGTTGTCAAAAATTTTTTTTGCTAATTGAATGTCCATAAAAGCTGCATTTGTTGCTAGAACATTACTTTGATTAATACACCAAGCTACACTAGCATCATATGATGCTATTTCAAAAATAATTTTCAAATAATCAATAAAATCCATTTCTAAACCTCCATAACTTTTAGGAAGTAATAATCTGAAAAAATTCTCATTTAATAATTCACTAATAATATCTTTAGGAATTTCTTTTGATTCATCAATTTTTTCAATGTTTGCTTTTATTAAATTACTAATATTTTCAGGAATCATATTTTTTTATTTATAGAGTATTTTTAACTATATATATATATAATTATAAAAAAATCTTGGAAGAAATGGATAGATGGGAAATTTCAAAACTATTAAATATGAATGTGACGGCGGTATCGCTATAGTATCCCTTAACCGACCTGAGAAGTTAAATGCTATTAATTTTGAAATGATTTTGGAATTAAAAGATCTTACAAAAAAAATCTCCCAAAATGATACTATCAAGTGTTTAATCATAAGAGGAGAAGGTAAAGCTTTTTGCTCTGGGGCAGATCTTACTTCGGGTGAAAAAAATTGGAAAAATACAGAAGATAGTCTTAATAATGGATATTTGCCGATTTTTCAAAATATAATTTCTATGCCTAAACCTGTAATTTCTTCAGTAAGAGGAGCAGCCGCGGGTATAGGTAGTGCATATTCGATGTCTTGTGATTTAACGATAATGTCTGAAAATTCTTATTTACTTCAACCCTTTAGTAATATTGGCCTTATACCAGACGGAGGTTCTCATTGGTTACTATATAAAATACTTGGATATAAAAGAGCATTCCAAGTAGCTATTGAGAGTGAGAAGATTGTTGCTGAAGAATGTTTAAGGTTAGGATTAGCTAACAAAGTTGTAAAAGATGAAATTTTAGATTCAGAAACCATTAATTGGGCAAAAAAAATTATAAAACAATCTTCACAATCTATTATGTATTCAAAAAAAATAATGAGAGATATTGATAATAAAAGCTTTCTGGAAATATATAAAATTGAATCAGAAATTCAAAAAAAACTCTCAGGAACTCCCGATAACATTGAAGGAGTTAAGGCTTTTCTAGAAAAAAGAGCTCCAAAATTTAATTGATTTCTTATGAAAAAGACAATGCTTGCTGGATTGATTTCCAAAAAAAACAAATATGAAATAAAAAAAATTGATATACCTAAAATGTTTGAAGGATCAGCTTTAGTTAAGGTAAAAGCTTGTGGAATATGTGGAACGGATACTCATAATTTTTTTGATTCATCTAATAATAACCATTTTCATGTAAAACCGGTTGGACATGAACTTTCTGGTCAAATTGAAGAACTCCCAAAAAATTATAACGGCTCTTTAAAGATTGGAGATAGAGTTGCTGTAAATATGAGTGCGGGAAAAGCTTGTGGAAATTGCAATTATTGCGATTTAGGGTACACCAGGCATTGTTTGAGACAATTAATTGATACTGGTGGAGGATTTGCTCAATACGTTACAAAAAGCCCTTTAGGACTTTATCGAATATCAGATGAGATGAATTGGAATGATGGTGCATTGGTTGAACCTTTAGCTATTGCTGTTCATGGTCTAAGATACAGTAGCTTTAAGTCGGGAATGAATATTGCAATAGTTGGTTCTGGAACAATTGGGTTATCTACTATTGTTGCAGCTAAATTTTTTGGTGCATCTAAAATTATTGCATCAGCTAAATATCCACATCAAGCAGATGCTGCAAAAAAAATGGGAGCCGATATAGTTGTAAATACTTCTGTTGGTGAACTGGAAAATGCATGTATGGACCAAACCAAAGGAATTGGAGTAGATATAGCAGTCGAAACAGTTGGAGGTATGCAGAATAACACTATTGTTCAAGCTTCCAATGCTGTAAAACCTGTGAGTAATGTTCTTATTTTAGGTATTTTTAGTAAGCCAATTTTGATTGACCTGATGGATCCAATGCTGAAAGAAATAAACTATATTAACACAACAAGTTATGCAATTATAAATGGAATTTCTGATTTTCAATTAGCGATAGATATTTTATCTTCAGGCAACCATCCCTTTAGTTCTATAGTTAGTCATAAATTTACTCTCAAAGATATCCATATTGCTTTTGAAAAAGCATACTATAAGAAAAATAATTCCTTAAAAGTACATATAGAAATTTAATATATATACTATAATTCATGATTAATTTAAGTATAAAATTATATTATAAATACAGGAGTTTTAAATGTCAGACAAAAGACCAAATTTCATAGTTTTTCTTACCGATGACCAAGGATATGGAGACCTTTCATGTATGGGTACAACAGATTTCAAAACTCCTTCTTTAGATAAGCTAGCGTCTGAAGGAATACGATTTACAGATTGGTATACTAATTGTCCAGTCTGCAGTCCTGCCAGAGCTGCTCTTCTAACAGGCAGATATCCTGGTAATACAGGTATAAGAGGCATTTTAACAGGCCACAGAAAAACTAAGGGGTTACCAGAATCAACACCCACTCTAGCTACAATTTTAAAATCTGAAGGTTATAGTACATCTATGGTTGGGAAATGGCATCTTGGACTTGAAGAAAATTCTAGACCTCATAGTCATGGTTTCGAAAACTGGTTTGGATTCTTAGCTGGTAATGTTGATTACTATTCACATATTTATTACTACGGCGCGAATATGAAGGACAAGACTGTGGGCTTAGTTAATCCTACACATGATCTTTGGGAAAATAACAAAGAAGTTTGGATGGATGGAGAATATTTTACAGAAATTATAGCCAACAAATGTATAGAATATTTACGAAAAATGAATAAAAATGATAAACCTTTCTTTCTATATGTCCCATTCAATGCACCTCACTATCCAATGCATGCTCCTAAAAAATATATGGATAGATTTGCTCATTTGCCTTGGGATCGTCAAGTAATGGCAGCTATGATTAGTGCTGTAGATGATGCTGTTAAAGATATTATGGATGAAGTAGATAGATTAGGTCATTCTGAAAACACTTTGACTTTTTTCACTTCAGATAATGGTCCATCTAGAGAATCAAGAAATTGGCTAGATAATAATTTAGATCCTTATTATGGAGGAACTGCAGGGAAATTAAAAGGTCATAAAGTGAGTCTCTTCGAAGGTGGAATTAGGGAACCTGGGATAATGCACTGGCCAGGAAAAATTCAAAGTGGTGTTATATCAAGTGAGCCATGCGCCTCAATGGACATAGCACCTACCGTTTTGGATGCTGCTGGAGTAGATTTAAGCGACCATTATCTTGATGGAAAAAGTCTATTAGAATTAGCAAAAGGAAAATCTGATAATAAAGAGAGAATCATATTTTGGGAATACTTAGAACAAACTGCAGTTCGAAAAGGGAAATGGAAATTAGTATTAAAAGGGAAATTGATAGATGCTTATGGCCCTGTTCCAGATATACATCTTTCAAATTTAGAAGAGGATATAAGCGAATCAAATAATCTTGCTGATAAAGAACCAGAAATTACTGAAGAACTAAAAAATTTAGCAGAAAATTGGAGAGGTAAAATTGAAGAAAAATGGGAAAAAGATTATGGTGCACCTAATGAAGAACAAAGGTTAAATAATTTCCAACTGAAATTTAAGTAAAAAAACACCAAGTAAAAGCCTAATTTCAATCAATGTGCTAGTTAGCTGTTTTTTAAGAAAAAATCTCCATTCCATTTATATCCATCAAAACTAAACTTTTTCAATTCTTCAAAATCTTTGATATTATGTTGAGCTAAGAACCTTATGAATTTTCCTTTGACTACTTTTCCAGCATGAGCAGATTGGATTATTTTTCCATCTTTATTAATAACGAAGTTAATTTTAAAGACATTTTTTTTTAAATCAAAAGCTTTTCTGTGTGCATCTGGCAATAAATCTAAAATCAAATCTTCTTTATTCAGTTGATTTGAAATATGTAGTTTCCAGAAATTTGTTAAAGCTAGGACATTCATTTTTAATTTATAGTTAGGTATTAAATCATTTGGTTTCAATAATCCAAACATTCCGCTAAAAATTCTTAAATTTTTGTTCAAGTATGCTTTTTCGTTGTTATCTAGAGATTTCCAATCAAGATTACTAAATACAACTCCAGTATATCTTTCTATTGCCATTGAACATTCATTATCAAAAACTTTTAAATTGTTTTTATGTAAATCTTTTGCTTTTTCCAAATTTGTACCGTAAGTCGAAACCATTTTATTTTCATTAAGAGGTTTAAGTATCATCAATATTTCTTTTACCTGTTTTTCAAATACAAAATTAGTTTCAGAAAATTTCTTGGTTACTGTATTTTGAATTGATTTCCCCTCACTTGGGGGGGTTAATATCAACATTTATATTCCTTTGAGTCTAAATCTTTAGCTTAAGAAAATTTACTATTTAGATTATATAATTCATTTTAAGTAATTGTATAAATCATAATTTTGGAGGTCAATAATGAAGAAAGTTACTTTGGAGGATGTAGAAAAAATAAAAAGAGACGCCTCCCTTTTTACGGGAAGCGTCTATGCACAAACAGTAATTGAACATCAAGAAAGTGATAATTTTAACTTTGCGATTATCAATTTTCCAAAAGGAGTAAGGACAAAGTTTCATACTCATTCTGGAGATCAGATTCTAATCATAACTAAAGGCTATGGGAAAGTTTGTAATGAAGAAGAAGAACTAGATGTTAAAGAAGGAGATATGGTCCTGATAAATGCAGGAGAAAATCATTGGCATGGAGCAACTGAAGAAACTACTATGTCGCATATAACCATTACTGTCCAAGGGAGCGAAACTACCCAGACAGAAGACTGATTTTTCACAATGAGTAAAAAAGTAATGCTAAAAATAGAAGAAGTTTATAAATATTTTGGAGGAGTGAAAGCAGTTGATGGAGTAAGTTTTGACATTTCATCTGAAAAAATAACTGGACTCATTGGACCAAATGGTGCTGGAAAATCAACTATTTTTAACCTTATTACTGGATTTTCCCGAGTTGATGAAGGAAGTATTAAGTTTGAAAATAAAGAAATATCTCAATTTTCTACTCAAAAAATGGTGGACATGGGATTAATAAGAACTTTTCAACTTCCAGGAGAATTGAAAAACATGTCAGTGTTGGATAATTTATTAGTATCACCTAGGCATCACCCAGGAGAATCCCTTTTATTTGGTTGGATAAATAGTCGAAAATCCAACCACTTTGAAGTGAAAAATATAGTAGCTGCAAAAAAAAATTTAGAAATAGTGGGTTTAACTCATCTCATAAATGAAAAGGCAGGGAACCTTTCAACCGGACAGAAAAAACTTCTTGAATTGGCAAGAATATTAATGATGAATCCAAAGCTGATTCTACTTGATGAACCTGCGGCGGGCATTAATCCAACATTAATTAATAGCTTATCTAAAGTAATTTTAGATATAAATAAAAAACAACGAATAGATTTTGTGATAATTGAACATAACATGGATTTCATAATGTCTCTTTCAGACGAAATTATAGTTATGGCAGAAGGAAAAACTTTGTTTAAAGGAACTCCAGAAGAAGTGAGGAAAAACGATAAAGTTTTAAATTCCTATTTAGGATATAGTGAAAAATGAAAACAACCCCCCCAATTTTAGTTGCAAAAGAAATTACAGCTGGTTATGGAAACCAAGTCATTATTAGGAACATTAATTTAGAATTATACAAATCAACGATAACTACAATAATTGGGCCCAACGGATGTGGAAAATCGACGTTTTTAAAGAGTATTTCTGGAATAATAGATCCTGTCGAAGGGAGGATTCTTATAAATGACATTGAAGTAACTAATCTTAACACCTTTGAATTATCTAAAATGGGACTTGGATATGTTCCGCAGTCAGAGAATATTTTTCCATCTTTATCAGTCATAGATAATTTAAAAATGGGCGGTTATATATTAGATAATCAAAAATATAAAATCAATTTGAACAAAGTTTTGGAAATGTTTCCAGATCTAAAAAGTAAATTGTTTGATTCCGCATCAAATTTATCTGGAGGACAAAGACAAATGTTGGCTTTATCTAGAGCTTTAATGCTTGATCCAAAGATTATAATGCTCGATGAACCTACTGCTGGTTTATCACCTGTAATCGTCGACGAAGTTTTGGATAATATAATTTCCTTAAAGAAATCTAGCATCACAGTTCTTCTTGTTGAACAAAATGCTAAAAAAGCATTATCTATTTCTGATAAAGGTGTTGTCTTTTCCTTTGGTAAAAAAGTTATGGAAGATGATGCAAAAAATATTTTAAAAAATAAACAAATTTCTAAGCTTTATTTAGGAGGTTAACAGCTTGAAAAAATTAGATATATTATTGGATAATAAAATTCTCTCTCTAATTATTATTGTAATTTGTTTGGCCTCATTTTTAAAACCATGGTTATTAATTAATGGTATTTTAATCGGTTCATTATATTCTTTAGGATCTATTGGTTTGTCCTTAATTTATGGGAATCTCAAATTTGCCAATATGGCCCATGGAGATTTTATGACCTTATCTTCTTATATAGCCCTTACGTTAATGATGTTTTTATTCCCAAATAGTGAAAACTCTACTTCAGTAGGACCGTTTACATTCAAATATGAATTATTAATGGTTATGCCTTTAGCAGTAATTATTATTGGTTTTATGGCTGTAATTTTAGACAAACTAATTTTCAAGAAATTGCGTAAATTAAATGCTACATCTGCCGCTATAGCATTATGCTCATTGGGATTAGCTGTGAGTATAAGAGGTTTAATACAATTTATTTGGGGTACAGATTCTGCACGTTTTCCTAGAGAATCTAAATTATTTTGGGATTTACCTTTTAGGATAAAGATTCCTCCCGATATGTTTTTTTGCTCCGTAGTTGCTGTAATTATTGCTATTATTTTTTACCTTGTTCTATTTAAAACAACATTAGGTAAGGCTATTCGTGCAACTTCAGACAACCCCGATTTGGCACGTATTACTGGTATAAATACCGATAGAATTATTTTATATATTTGGTTTATTGGTGGAATTTTAGCAGCTACCGCCGGTATATTAATAAGCGTCCAACAAGCATTGATAACACCTGTTATGGGATGGAAGATCCTAATCCCCCTTTTTGCAGCAGTAATAGTTGGGGGAATTGGAAATCCAATAGGGGCATTGATTGGAGGAATTTTGATTGGAATTACTGGAGAATTAGCCACTGGATGGATCAATCCGTCATATAAACCAGCAGTTTATTTTTTTGTTTTACTGATTGTTTTATTACTAAGACCGAATGGAATTTTAGGAAACAAAGGAAGGCAATTTTAATGGATTCGATACTTTATTTTTTTATTGGATTTTTAATCATGAGTGGAATTTATTCTGTTTTCACCGTAGGTTTGAATATACATTGGGGACAAACAGGATTGTTTAACATTGGAATCGCTTCATTCTTTTTATTAGGAGCATATACTGCTGCCATTTTTTCTAGCCCATCTCCTAATTTAGCTAAGTACGAAGAATATTTGTGGGGTGGGAATTTTTCTCAATTGACCCTTTTGGGTGTGGATATATGGTTCCCAATTATATTGTTGTTATCAGCATTTATATGTATTTTAGTAGCAATTCCACTTGCTATGGTAACTATACGTTTAAAGGAAGATTATTTGGCTTTGGTTACATTGGGATTGGCTGAAACATTAAGAATCGTATTTATAAATGAAACCTGGTTGGCAAATGGAACAAGAGGAATGTATTCAATACCAAGGCCATTTGATTATATAAATATTGGTAATTATGACTACATTTATTTTGTTGTTGTAGTTATCACGTTAATTTTTGTATATTTCATTGCTCAAAAAGCAACCAACTCTCCCTGGGGTAGAGTCTTGAGAGGTATAAAAGACAATGAAACCACTATGATAGCTAGTGGCAAAAATGTATTGAAGTTTAAAGTTGAAGCATTTGCATTTGGTGCAGGTATTATGGGTATAGGAGGAGCCTTATTTACTCATGGAAAAAGGTTTATAGATCCAATAACCTTCGAACCAATGTTAGCAACTTTTATTATCTGGAGCATGTTAATGGTTGGAGGTAGCGGGAACAATAAAGGAGCTATTTTTGGCTCTTTCCTAATGTGGGGTATATGGACATTCACCCAATTTTTACCTGGATTTTTAAGCGATGCGAACCTTAGGTTTGTTTTTGTAGGATTAATCATTATACTTTTTCAACTATACAAACCACAAGGTATAATTCCTGCAAAATAGATTTAAACTATTTTGCAGGAATTAAGATTTTGTTCTTTGGATCTATGGAGATTCGAATCTTCCTGAAGAAGTAATTTTTCCTCCGTCGATAGACCAAATTTCTATAGTGTTGCTAACATCACCATTTGCATCAATTTCTTGATCACCAGCTACTCCAACATAATCGATGTCTTTACCATCAGAAAGTAAATCCAATGCTTTTTTCATATCTCCTGGGCCAACTTTTTCTCCTGGAGCGTTTGCCACAAACCTTAGTGAATTACCATCAATGGTATTTCCATGCCCATCAGCGGCTGCTTTAGCCATAGCTAATGACAATAAAATTGCACCATCAAATCCTTCTCCAATGAATGGATTACTTGGCAATTCTCCATATTTTGCTTCATACAATGATGAAAAGGTTGATTTTGCATCTGAATCTGCTGCACCAGGTGCAGTTCCGTGCATTCCTTCGAATTGAGCTACGCCTAGTTCGTCAAACATGTCCTGATTTTTTGTTCCGTCTACGAACATAAAATCACCTGAATATCCACCTTCTATTAATTCTCTAAGATATACAGCTGCTGATTTTGGATAGCTCATTGCTACTATAACATCAGGTTCATTACCAATTGCTTTATCTATTTCAGACTTGTAAGAAGGCTGTTCTTGCTCATGAGGAACTTGAGCCCCACAAGATCCGCCTAAGCTTTCAAAAGTTGTACTAAAAATGTCAGATAATCCTTTTCCATATGGATTATTAACATACAAAGTTGAACAATTTGTATATCCTTTCTCAATAGCTAATCTAGCTAAAACTACTCCTTGGGCTGCATCAGATACAGTTGTTCTAAATACTGTATCATTGTCATCTAAAACTGAAATAGCTGGACTAGTTGAAGCAGGAGAAATAATAACCGTTCCCGCCGGTATCGTTTTAGCTTCAGCTACTGCCATTGTAACACCACTAGATAACGAACCAACAATTCCATTTACCTTATCAATTTCGATAAGTTTTCCTGCAGCTTCAGTTGCAATGTTTGGACTTGTTCCGCTATCTGCGTGTATTACAGTAACATCTCCACCAGCATCATTGATTAAACCAACGGCAAGGTCAACACCATTTTGAATTGGAGGCCCATAAGCACCCAAATCACCCGTTTCATCCAATAATGTACCAATCTTTGCTCCTCCACTGGAACAAGCTGAAAGTACAAACAATGCACTTGTTACTAATATTAAAATCTTTTTCATATTCATAATAACTCCTTGAAATTTTTCCTTTCTTGCGTTCTCATGAACACAAGATTTACGATCATTATAATACTTCTCAATTGTCTAAATCTACCCCAATTTAGATTTCAAACTATTTTTATCTATGACATTTCTAATTAATTCAGAGAATTTAACTTCTGAATCATCTTGTGGTGAATAATTAAGATATTCCTTAGCTGTATCCAGAGACCAGAATCGTCTAGTATTGTCACTTACGCCGTATACTACTAAAAATGGGACATTATCAATATGACCTTTTACTTTGCTCACAGAAATAGCTTTATCAAAAAGTTGGGTAAGGTCTCTTGAACTAATATAAGCTCCTAGATGTCTTTTTAGATTTATTACGCCTTTACCTTTATTTCCCTTTATGAATTGATTTTGAAACGAACTAGAAAACTTTAATTCTTCAGTTATTTCTCTTGGATATCCTATCCTCACATGAATAAATTCCAATTTTTTCCCAAATTTTCCAGATGCATATGGGATGGACAAAAGCTCATAAGATGCTTTGGACCATCCATAAAAATTATCAGAATAAGGTAATAAATCTGAACCAATCATATCTCTTTTCTTATTGTGGACTTCATAATGTTCATACCAATCCGCTGCGTGGTTAGAAGAAGCTGTTATAATTCTCTTTATATTGGCTTCATACGCGGCTCTATATATTTTGTTAGCCATTATGACATTTGAATTTTCTATTTCAAATGCATTTATTTCATTTTCAATATTTGTCGCATTGCGGATTTCTTTTGGTCTTTTGTAAGCTAGATGAATTATCGCATCATGACCTTTAAAAATTGAAATTATTTTTTCTAATTTTTCATTAAATAAATCCAGATTTACAATTGTTACATTTGAAAGCTTTATATTATTTGAATCTAAATCAATTAACGTTAAATTATATTTTTTGTTTAATTCACTTATGATTCTGGAAGCAACATATCCATTTGAACCTGTAATTATAATTTTTTTCATTATTATTCCCTTAATTTTTAGGCCCGAAATCAAGAATTTTCAATATTGGATTATTATCTAAATTATAAATGCTATGATCTCCATTCATTTCAATTTCTTTCCAATATAATTTCATCATAAGTTCTTTTTGTTTAATGTAGTTCTTGTCATTAATTAAATTGTTCATTTCTTCAACATCATTTGATAAATCGTATAATTCATCGTAATCAAAGCCATTAAAAACATATTTTAAATCCTTGTACCATAAAATTCTTTGCGTCAGTTGAATTCTAGTACCATCATATTCTGCATAGCATTTGTCTATTATATTAACTTCTTCAGTACACAAAATTGATTTGAAAGATTTTCCGTCTATATTATCAATTGGTTTACACTCTAAAATATCCAAAATAGTTGGACATAAATCCATACTAGAAATCAGATCTTTAGAGATTTTATTTTCTTTTATACTAGGTCCGGAGATTATCATTGGAATTCTATAAATTTCTTCAAATGCACAGAGATTTTTAGCATATATACCATGTGATGCTAGTGCTTCTCCATGATCAGAAGTGAAAATTATTATAGTGTTTTCTAGTTCACCTTTTTCCGTAAGCAAATCGATAATTTTTCCATATTCATAGTCAATTTCTGTAACCATAGCATAGTAGTTTCTAATGCTTTCAATATGATCCTCTTCAGTCATATTTTCAAATACTTTTTTTCCTCTTTTGTATATATTTGGCTTGTCAGACAGATCATCTTTAAATGATTTTGGCAATTGAATATCTATATTTTCATACATATCATAGAATTTTTTGCTTGAAATAAATGGGTCATGAGGCTCTATTACAGACACAAAACATGCCCAAGGGTCCTCTTTGCTAATATTTGAAAGATAATTTTTTGCTTTTTCTACCACATTTTTTAACGGCCTGCCTTCAGTTCCTTTTTCAGAAATTCCATAAAAAGGAGTTTGTTTATATCCTGGAGGATTATCTATAAACAAATTTGGTTCATCTAAATTAATGCTATTTCTATGATTTATATTTATTTTGGAATAATCTTCGGATTTATCAGTAGAATATTCATCCCATCCAAAATTTTCAAGTTTGTCGGTTCTTTCAACATGCCATTTTCCAAAATAAGCAGTTTTATATCCTTCACTTTGAACTATCTGAGCCCAATGTTCCTTGTCTGTTCTCAAATTAGATTGGTCTTCATCGACACAATGAGTTACGGTAGTCACACCATGATTGTGAGGAAGTAATCCTGTCATAATACTTGCCCTGGCTGGAGAACAAACAGGATTTGGAGTATGTGCTCTATTGAATTTTACTCCACGCTTTGCGAGTTTATCTAAGTTAGGAGTAATACATGCGTTATCATCATCTAACACTTGTCCATGCATTTGGTCGACCATTAGAAATAGTAAATTTTTTTTCATTTTAAGAAAGGAGATAATTTTTCGAAATTTCCCCCCACAATATTTTTTGATTCAACTGATAACCAATCTTCAAGAATGTCTGAATACAAGCCCCTAAAATCAAAATTAAATTTTAGATCACCTTCTATTTGTTTATCTGGGTCTAAGGATGGATAATCATTATATTGCCCACCCTTAACATTATTCCCCAATAGAAAAGACACTCCGCCGGATCCGTGATCAGTGCCTGTACCATTGTCTAAAACTCTTCTACCAAATTCAGAGAACATAAAAACTATTATTTCCTCTCCTGTATCGTGCTCTTTTAAATCTTCAAAAAATGCACTTAATGCATCGGATAATTGTTGCCATAGATTTTGTTGTAACACTATTTCATTAGTATGAGTATCAAAACCTCCGTGATTTGCATAAAAGATTCTTGTACCAAAATTTGCTAAATGGACCTGCGCAATTCCCTTTAATTGTTTACCAATACTAGTACTAGGATACTCAACGTTTGAATTGTACAAATCTGGTGCTTTACTAATTATCTCTGCACCTTTTACTGCATCTAATCCAGTTTTCCCTAAATAATCCATAACATAATCATTACCCATAGTGGGTGTATAGAAACGTTTAAAGGTATTTAAAGCTTCATTTTTTTTGCTTTCATCTTCAATAGATGTAAATAAACCATAATTATTGATATCACCTACTGAAGCAACTGGGACACCCTGATTTACAAGCGCTCTTGGTAATGCCTCACTGAAATTAACTGCAGTAACAACATTTTTAGCATTTGGATCAATCTCTTTTATAGCCTGCCCCAACCAGCCTTTTGTACCTACTTTGGTTGGTTCTGCTGTGTGCCATATGTCCATTGATCTAAAATGAGATCTTTCAGGTTCTGGATACCCAACTCCATGTATTATTGCTAAATTCCCCTCATTATAGAAATCTTTAATTGCATTCATACCTGGATTCAGTCCTAATTTATTATCTAGAGGAATAATTTCTTCATCTGTTATTTTTATATGCTTTCTGAAATCTCTATATAAAGGATTCTCCCAAGGTACAATACAATTTAAATAATCGTTTCCTCCAGAAAGTTGAATTGTAATCAAAACTTTTTCTTTTTTCATTCTATCTCTCCAATCAAGCCCTTTGATAAATTTGAATTCTATTCCTATTTGAATCTAAAACTAATAGATGTCCATTTTTGTCAATAACTACAGAAGTAGGATCCCAGAAATATGATTCTATGCGCGCAGATTCTTCGTGTACTTCTACATTGTCGATATTTATTACTGGGCTGAATGATTCTCTTGCTCTTTTTTCATCTTGATTTGCATTGAGATACTCTTTGGCCCATTTTGATAATTTAGCTTGTCCTCTCAATTTCCCAATAAAGTTGAATTTTTCGTCATATATTTGAACTCTTTGATTCCCCCAATCTGCAACATAAATAAATCCATCTTTATCAACACATGCCCCAGACGGTCGTGATAAATCTCCATCATCTGTACCTGAACTCCCAAATTTATCTATAAATAATCCATTTTTATCAAAAATTTGTATTCTGTCATTTCTCCAATCTGCTACTAAAACCTCATTATTATTCCCTAATGCTATACCCCAAGGTTTATTAAATTCGCCATCTTGATCTCCCTTTTTACCCCACTCTCGGATAAATTTTCCCGAGGTTGTCATTACTTGAACTCTGTCATTATGAAGATCAACTATAAAAAGCTCATTATTTTGATCACATACAATACCTGATGGGGAATTTACCTCTCCTTGTTTATTGCCCTTGTTCCCCCATCTTTTCACAAAATTTCCATCTTTTTCAAAAACTGAAATTGTGTGTGTGTATTCATCAGTAATATATACATTATCTTCTGTATCAAAAGTTATTGAACAAGGCCAATACAATTCACCTGGATTTTTCCCAAATTTAGAAAATTCTCCATAATAATTATGGTTTACATCTGTTATTGATACCCTTAGTCCTGCTGTATGAAAAGCACCACTTCTATTTACAACAAATACCTTTTCTTTACTATTAATAGCCAAATCTCTAGGGAGATGAAAACCTCTGCCTCCAACATCAGCTGTAAATCCTACAGTGTCTATATATTTAAATTTCGTTTTTGTTATCGTACTTTTCATATTTAATTCATTTGAAATTCTCTAGTTGATACTATTAATTTAATAATTAAAGAAACTTCTTCAGAACAAATTGACTCAGGTAATGAGTTTTCAATGTATTCTTCAATTGGTATTTTAGTGCTAAGTTCAAGTTTAATATAACCTAATTCTCCTAAACACAAATTTAAAATATTTTTTTTATCAGGGTTTTGTTTGACAATATTATTCACAACATCTTTATTAACATCACCAAGAATTTCGGAACAATAATTAATTCTTTCTATAACTGATCCCGTATTTATCCATTCTTCTCCACCTTGCCACCCTTCAACAGAAGTTGGATTCATTAAAGGTTGACCCATTAATACAGAACTACTTGTAGCTTTGTATACTTCCTCTGAAGGTATATCAAAGCCACCTGATAGCCTAACAGAATTGACAACAAGTTCAGAAGGGCTTTTAATTCTTTTATTATAAATTTCTTCAGTCCTAAAATATTCAGACTTAAATAGATCCCTTAAAACTTCTTTTATGTTGTACTTATTTTTGAAATATGACTCGATTATAAACTCTATAGCACTAGGATCTATCGGTTCTTCGTGAGGCCATTGTGGAACAGGTAGCTCATCTTTAATATAAAAGTGATAAATATGTCTAGCTATAAATTGAGCAGTAGCTTTTTGTTTACAGATAATTCTTACTATATCTTCCCCATTGAAATCACCTTTTTCACCGAGAAATTCCTTTTCTCCAAAATCATGATCTTTTTCATCAAACTTAAATTGCCAAGCTATATATCCGAAAGGTCTTGCTGTATTATTTCTCATTTTCATTGCGTTATATGGCATATTTTCAATAGTCCAACCAGTGAAAGCTCTTGAACATTCTTTAATATCTTTTTCAGTATAATTTCCAACCCCCATTGAAAATAATTCTAAAATTTCTCTTCCATAATTTTCATTGATATTATCTTTATGATTATCTTGGTTGTCTAGCCACATTATCATTGCAGGATTTTTGGATAGTTCAACAAGTAACTTCTCAAAACTTCCCATTCCAAATTTCCTAAACATTTCAATTTGTGTAACCATGGGTTTACCTTGAATAAGTTTATTTTGACCTGTAGCGAAAACCCTGTGCCAAAAAAGGGCTATCTTTTCTTCAAAAGGGAACTTATTATGTGCTAATCTATACATCCAGTAAGAACCTGAACTTATATTGGTTCGTACATCAGATAAATCTATTTGATATCTTCTAAGTAGGTCAACTGGAACAGGATCTTTGTGCCTATTATCTAGTAAATAATCTACTATATGATCATATTCAAATGAATTTAGAGCGTCAATTTCTTCTTTTGTTCCTCCAAACCCTGCTCTTCTAAGCAAATGAGTGGTTAGTGATCTATTTGTTTTTACCGTCGCCATTATTCTCTTTTATCCCGTTATCTTTTTTTTCTGAATTTCTTTCATTTAAATTGGTGTTTTTTGAACGAATGTTTTTTCTTATTTTAAAACGAACTGTGTAAACAATCAATATAGCTCCTAGAATTGGAGCAAAACGTAAGAAAATGCTATCTTCAGATAAGAATCCGGAAAGTATAATTCTTAAAGTAATTGTAATAAGTAATAAAGCTCCTATTTCTAAAATCATAAATTGTAATCTTGGCATTACTTCCTCTTTTCTATATCAATATTTTTTTTCCTTTTTCAGCTGACAAATGTGCTGAATATATAAGCTTTTGAATCTCTAAACCTCTTTCATACGAAATACTTGGTGATTTTGATTTAATTACATTATTTATAAAATTATGTAATTCATCAACATACATATCATTTGTATCAGGTGTTAATTTGAATGTTTCATTCATTTCATCGCTTGATATTTTTACTCCTTCTAGAAAATCCCAAGTTATAGTTCCATTTTCTCCTATGATTTTAGATTTCCTTGTATAACTTTTTTCTACAGCATTTAAATGTATTTCAATTAATTTATTTGACTCAGTTTCTAGAAGAATTATGGCTGTATCTTCTGTTTCTATTTCTAGATCGGAAACCTTACTTTTAATTGAAATTATACTTGAAGGGGATCCAAGTAACCAAGTTGCAATATCAATTTCATGACATCCATCTGAAATGATTCCTCCGCCAGTTTCTTTTTTTGCAAAATACCCTTTTCGGTAATCTGTTGTAGGGCGCCAATTTGCAAGATATTGCCCGCTTTCGAAGATGCCTATTAGAGGTTTACCAATGTATCCATTGTTTAACAATTCCTTTACTTTGATCATAGATTCATGAAACCTCCAATTAAAACCTATAGTTATAAATTTTGGATAGTTTTTTATTCTCTTATATAATTTTTTTGCTTGTTCATAACTATGTGATAGAGGTTTTTCAATGAAAACGTGGGCGTTAAATGACATTAATTTATCCAAATAAGACAAATGTAAATATGGAGGAGTACATATCAGAGCTATGTCAATCTTTTGATCTCTAAGATCTTCAAAATTAGTAACAAAATTAAAACCTAATTCTTCTACAAAGGGTTTTTGTTTTTTGTTTGGATCAAAAACTGAAATCTTAGTAGCACCCAAATGTTTTAAATTTTTAGTATGTCTCAAACCTATTGAACCTGATCCAACAACAGCAAAATTAAGATTTTTAATATTCATAATGTTTTTTGTCAATTTCTTTTTTTCATTTAAAAATCCGTATTACACCAAGGCTTTTGTAAAACATTAAACATATTAGAGAATAAATTTAATTTATCAAAATTTTTTGCATTTATATTTCTTGAATTTACTAATTCAAAAGGGGTAATCGCTCCAAAAAAGCAACTACTTAAATCCGAAGGTCTCATAGAGATATCTGGAGATGTGTTTACTTTCTTCACTAGACATGTTTCTCCATTAGTATCTATTTCATAAACACCTTCAATATCTGATTGATTTTGTCCTGTTATTTCTAAATTTATTTTTCCTTCATGATTATATTTTCGGGCTTCTAAGAATTTAATTGGATCAAGAATTCTTACCCATAACCCATCAATAGTCTTTCTTTCAAGTTGTCGAGGATTTTCTAACAAGAAATATAGAGGATCATGCGGAGATCTTCTATTAATTGTAACTTTTTCAACTAACTCAATACCAAAAATGTAGTTCCAAAGAGAAATATTAGTTTCTTTATCCACTGCGATCAACTCTTGAACAATAAGTTCCCCTTTATCATCTTCGTGTGCAATTCCGGATTCTTTATTAAAGTTATAAAAGACATATCCAGAGGGACGTTTATTTTTATATGCAACAACGAAGAACAAGCCGCTCATCCCTGATTTATTGTGCGTAGAACTTTCATTTTCGTAAAGAAAGTAATTCCAATATTCTTCTGTTCGATCCGTTGAACCATTTTGTTTTTTTCTAAATTCATCATAAATTTTGAGTAATTCTTTTTTTGCAATCTCTTTTTCTACGAACTCTAGTTGTATATTTGTTTCATTTTCTTGAATTAGTTTTGTAGAATGAGTTTCTATGGACCAGTCTTCTCTTAATGTTCCTAAACCATAACCAAATCGAGAATATAGCAGAGATTGGGAGGCCCATAAACCTGCTAAAACATCTCCTCTCTCTTTAGCCTGTTCATGTAACTTATTCATCATTGATGTAAATATTCCTCTTCTTTTATGAGTAGGGGCAGTCCCCATATAAGCAATCCCAGCCATATTAAGATTCTTTCCTCCAGGAACAGTAATTTTAAATTCATCTGCTCCTCCTGTCCCAACAATTGTGTTGGTTTCATCATCTAAAGCAGCTATTAATCTTTTTGTCCAACTCGTACTTTTAGCAAATCGTCCAGCTAGCATCCTTTCGATATCTGACTTACTTGGGATATCTCCAAAAACCCTTCTTACGGATTTTCTCCACTCATTAACATTATTCTCATTAACAGTAATTATTTTAATTGTCATTTATTTTTTCTTTAGAGCTTCTTTACCAGCATTTAGGGTTTCTACAATTTTATCCACATCATAAACACAACCTCCCCAGGTACCCCCGCTAACATCTTGAAGAGCTGCCCATAATCTAGTGTCATCTGGTAAATTTTCATTTGGTTTTATTTCAAGAGATGCATTACGTGTTAAAAATTCTTTATCTCCCCATTCTTTACCATAATTATTTTGATTTTCACCTACCAAATTTATAGATCCTGATAATTTTTTTGTATCGATGATTATTTCTATTAGATCAGAATCCTTTAATAGTCCAATTGGTCCTCCAGCTAAGGCTTCAGGACCAATATGTCCTATACAAGCTCCCGTTGAAACCCCAGAAAATCTTGCATCTGTTAATAGAGCAATATACTTTCCATAGGATAAATGTCTGAGTGCAGCAGTAATTTGATATGTTTCTTCCATTCCTGTACCACTTGGCCCCCCGCACATTATTACAAGAATTTCTCCTTTTTTTAATTTATCGGTGCCTGTTGATTTTATTGATTGCATTGCTTCTTTTTCAGAGTTGAAAACTCTTGCCATGCCTGTATTTCTATATACACCATCTTTATCAATTACTTCTGGGTCTATAGCAGTCGACTTTATTACTGAACCTTCAGGTGCGATATTTCCTACAGGAAAGGTAACTGTAGATGTTAATCCCTTTAAGGTAGCATTAGATTTACTCATGATTACATTTTCCGGATTTATTTTGTCGTTATCAGATAAAAACTTTCGAACGTATTTTCTTCTTTCTGATTCTTCCCACCACTCCAAATTTTCTCTCATAGTTTTTCCAGAAACGGTTAGTTCATCAAGATTTAGAAGTCCAAGTTTTTTTAAATTCAACATAACTTCCGGAACACCTCCTGCAGCATAAAATTGCGAAGTTGGGTGTCCAACTGGTCCATTTGGCAAAACATCCACAAGTCTTGGAACAAAACTATTAATCCTTGCCCAATCTTCAACACCCATTCTTTTTCTACCTATTGAATGTGCTATTGCTGGCAAATGTAACAACAAATTGGTTGAACCTCCACAAGCTGCATGAACTACCATTGCGTTTTCAAATGCTTTGTCAGTTAATATTTTGTCTATTGTTATATTATTTTTTTCAAGATTAAATAATGCTTTAGCTGATCTTTCTGCGTTAAAATACCATGCAGGAGTTCCGCTTGGCGTGCATGCAGAATGTGTCAATGCAAAACCTAAAGACTCCGCTATTACTTGTGAAGTACCAGCGGTACCTAAGAATTGGCAACCTCCACCAGGAGATGCACAAGCTTTGCATCCCATATCTTGAGCGTATTCTAAAGAAATTTCTCCCTGTGAAAATCTTGCCCCTATAGACTGAATTTTTCCTGCATCCTCTCCATTAATTGGTGCTAAAGTGGATCCTCCCGGAACAATTATAGATGGAACTTTTTTCATACCTGCTAGAGCCATCATCATTGCTGGTAAGCCTTTATCGCAGGAAGCTATTCCAACAATTGCTTTTGCTGTTGGTAAAGATCTTGCTATTCTTCTAAAAACTTTAGCAGCGTCATTCCTATATGGGAGAGAATCAAACATCCCAGGGGTCCCCATACTTCTCCCATCACAAGGATCGGAACAGTATGCTGAGAAAGGCAGTCCTCCCATACTATTGATGACATTTGCTGTTTTTTCAACTAAAGATGAAAGTTCCCAATGACCAGTGTGAAATCCTAATGCTACTGGTTCTCCATCTTTGTTTTTTAAACCACCACTAGTTGATAAAATTAGAAATTGTTTTCTTAGTAATTCTGAAGGATTCCATCCCATTCCCGCATTTTGAGTTAATCCAAAGTGATTTCCACTAGGTTCATTTATTAAAATATCTTCTGTGAATGGGATTTTTCCTTTTGGGCCTTCAGCATGAGTTTTAATTCTAAAATCTTCTTGAGATTTACTATCCATTATTTCCTCAAATGATAAATCCTTATTTGATGTAGCCACGATATCTCCTGATTTTTATATGTTTATTTTTTTATATTTTTTGTAATGTTATTCAATCAAAACAAGCTTTTCAAATAAATCTTCAGCAAGAAATATATTTAGCTCCAAGTTCTATCATGAGAATCTAGTCGATCCCACTCTAAAGTTTCCTCAAACATACCTTTAGGGTAAACAGAAAAATTATTGGATTCTTTGGCTAAATGTTCATTGATTTTATCTTCATTGACTTCCAATCCTAGACCTGGAGCATCTGGGACATTAATAAAACCTTTTTTGATCATAGGTTCATTGTCATCAATTAGTGTAACAATATCGTTCCACCAGGGATTGTCAACTGAATGCATTTCTAGGGCAATAAAATTATCAATTGTTGCAGCACAATGGACATTGGCCATTGCAACTATAGGTGATCCTGCTTGGTGAAGTGCAATCGGAATCCCCGCATCTCTACAGTAATCAGCTATTCTTTTAGTTTCCAAAATCCCTCCTGAAGTAGCTAAATCTGGATGAGCCACTGATATTGCTCTAGCTTCTACTAGAGGCTCAAAACCATCTTTACAATATATATCTTCACCTGTACCAACTGGGGTATCAACTCTGTTTTTTAAACTTTTCCATTGATCAACTAGTTGCCAAGGGATCATATCTTCATACCATGCAAGAGTAAACTGATCTAGATTTTTTCCTATTCGTATAGCATTTTCTACTCCCATATGACCAAAATGATCCGAAGCAAGAGGAATCTCATACCCTATGATATCTCTAACAGTTTTTACGTATTCTTTCATTTTCGATATTCCATAATCAGTCACCTGAATACCAGTAAAAGGATGCATAATATTGCTAGATTCATTTATCAATTTTTTATTTACCACTCCTCCCTGAAATTCAGACGCAATCCATAGTCCAATATCCATTTTTAGAAATTCGAATCCTTTCTTAATTCGACCCAAAAGAGCTTTCCCCATTTCTTCAGGATCTTTTTTTAAAGGAGTATCAGCATAAACTTTAATTTTATCCCTATATTTTCCACCTGCCAGCATGTATGCTGGAACGCCAAAAGCTTTCCCTGCTAAATCACATAAAGCAATTTCTATTCCACAGACACCCCCGCCTAATCTTCCGTGCCCTCCAAATTGTTTAATCTTTTGAAAAATTCTATCTATATCACATGGATTTTCACCCAGAATTTTACTTTTAAGCATTAGTGCATATTTTGCAGAGGCTCCATCTCTTACCTCTCCGTATCCAACGATATCTTGATTTGTATATAATTTGATTATTGGCCATCTCCAACCTTTTTCACCTATAACTGCTATTCTCATATCGGTTATTTTTAAGCTTGATGGATTGGAAAGCTTAAAGTTTTTTTTGGATTCTTTTTTCAATCTTTTCTCCCAATTATTTTTTTTCCTTCCAATTTTCAAAATCCTTGTTCATTTCTTTGGAAAATTCTCTATCAATTTCTCCTGGAGTATAAATCCCTTCTCGAATTCTTTGTTGGCCAAATTCATCTTTTAGTCGAATGCTTTCTGAATTGATAACAACTTCTTCAGCCAGATGAGGAGGAATAAAAATTACTCCAGATCTTGTTCCGAGGACTACATCTCCTGGCATACATGTTGCTTCACCAATTCTAGTTATCCCGTTAATTTCTACCATACTTACATTGTTTATTGCACTAGGATCATAACCTCTTACAAAAGCATTAAAATCTTCCATTTCAAAGATTCGTTGTGTATCCCTTATGCCTCCATCTATAATCATTCCTGTTCCTGTTTTTGATTTAATTGCTGTACTTAAATTATCGCCAGCAAAAGTCCCATCAAAAATTTTACCAAATAAATCAACTACGATTAAATCATTTTCTTTCAATTCATCAATTACCCATGAGTTTTGAAAACCAATTCGATTATCTTTTTTTCCTTGAGAATCGATTGCTTCGTGTAAATCAGGTCTTCTTGGTACCCACCTACATGTTACAGCCCTTCCAACCACTACACGTTCAGGATGAAGATTTTTCCATTTCCCAACAAATTGAAAATTATATCCATGCTTTCTACAAGTACCCCATGCTTCTTCCGTAGTTACCAGACTCATTCTTGCCAAAATATTATCAGGTACCAAAGGTCTTTGATTGTTATCTCTTTTGCCACTCCATTTATTTGTTATTGATTGAATAATCGCTGAGTTCGTTAATTTCATATATTTTCTCCATAAGTATATTTTATAATATTTATCTATATTTTTAGATTGGTTTTGAAAGTTTTCTAAATTTTTCTATCATCTCTACTCTTAATAAAGATAATTCTCTAAGAAAAATCTCAATCTCTAAAAGAAATTCTTCCTTATTTTCAGGTATAAAAATAATTTGTTTAGATCCAATTGAAAAATTACCTTTAACTTTTTTATTTATATAACCTTTCATGTCAGACAATGAATAATCAAAAGTAATTATTACTTTTTCTTCATTTCCTTTAATACTAATAATCGTATTTATGTAGCTGATTATTTTTAACTTTGTAATTTGAATTAAATTCTGTAATTCTATAGGGATTTTACCGAATCTATCTACGATTTCTTCAACAAATTTTTTCAACTCTTCTAAAGTTCTAATTTTTGCAATTTGAAGATATATTTGTAATTTTAAGCTTAAATCTCCAATATAAGAATCTGGTATTCTAGCATTGATTTTAATATCAATTATATTTTGTAAAAAAAATCCTAAATCTAAATCATTTCCTTTTTTCAAGGTATCAACAGCCGATTTTAATAATGAATTATATAAGTCATAACCTATGTTATTTATATGTCCACTTTGTTCCTTACCCAAAACATTGCCTGCACCTCGAAGTTCTAGATCCCGTAATGCTAAATTATAGCCAGTTCCATATTCTGAAGAACTAATTAAGGCACTTAATCTATCTTCTGAATTTTTATTCAATATAGAATTTTTTGGTACCATAAAATAAGCAAATGAACTTTTTTCACTTCTTCCTATTCTTCCTCTAATTTGGTAAAGTTGTGACAACCCAAATTTATGAGAATTATTAACAATTAAAGTGTTGACATTTGGCATGTCTATCCCTGATTCGATAATAGTAGTACATATCAATACGTTGAATTTTTTATCAATAAAATCATTTATTACATTTTCGAGATGATTTTTTTCCATTTGTCCATGGGCGAAATTTATAATTGCTTCTGGGACTAGTTTTTTTATTTTTTGAGTAATAATTTCTATATTGAAAATTTGATTGTGAATAAAAAAAATTTGTCCTTTACGATCAATTTCTCTTATAAGTGCTTCTCGTATTAACTTATCTGAGTATTCAGAAACATACGTATTTACAGGAAGGCGATTCTCAGGAGGAGATGAAATCATACTCAGATCTCGTATGCCATTAAGTGCCATGTTTAAAGTCCTTGGGATTGGAGTGGCGCTTAAGCTAAGAACATCGACATTTATTTGTTTATGTTTAATATACTCCTTTTGATTTACACCGAATTTATGCTCTTCATCAATAATTAATAATCCTAAATTATTAAATTTAATGTCATTTTGTATTAATTTATGAGTTCCAATGATTATATCCACTTGACCTTTAGATAACTCTTTTTTGATTTTTGTTACATTTTTATCACTGACAAATCTGGATAAATATTGAATATTTATTGGGAAAGGATTAAGTCTTTCTTTGAAAGTTTTAAAATGTTGTAATGCCAAAACCGTAGTAGGAACTAAAATTGCAACTTGATAACCATTTTCAACAGATTTGAATGCAGCTCTTATTGCTACTTCTGTCTTACCATATCCAACATCACCACATAATAATCTATCCATTGGATTTTTTGATTCCAAATCATTTTTTATCTCTTCTATCGCGCTTAATTGATCTTTGGTTTCTTTGAACTCAAAAGATTCCTCTAATATTTTTTGCCAATCTGAATCTTCAGAATATTTGTTTCCTTTAATTTTTTCTCTAGCTGCATAAATTTTCAATAATTCTGCTGCAAGGATTTCAATTGATTGTTTTGCTTTATTTTTAGATTTTATCCATTTTGTTGACCCCAAGCTCTCTAACTGAGGATTATTTTTTTGATAAGATTTATATGGTTGGATCCTATCTATTTGATCAGCAGGAACATATAATTTGTCATCATTTTTATAAAATATTTCAATAAATTCTCTACCTGTTTCATCCAATATAATTGTGCCATTATATCTTCCTATCCCGTGATCAATATGTACAACAAAATCATTTTTTTCAAAAAGATCTAAAGACTTTGTTGATTGAGGTATATTTGAAAGAGAATTATACCTGTGTTTTTTTCTAATTCCAAAAATTTCTTTATCTGTAAGAATCAAAATTGACATATTGTCCTTTGTTTTTAAGCTAAATCCTTCTCCTAAATTCTTAGATATGAGTGATAATTTTGATTTAAGAGAAATTTCTATTCCATCAAATATATTTAAATCATCCATATTTAGAATTTCTTTTACTCTTTTTGGGTAATCAGTAGTAATGATTATTTTTTGATTTGGTACATTTTTGTCAATATATTTTGATAATATATTTTCACTTGAGCTATAAACTGTTGGTAATGAGAAATTGAATTTAGATTTTTTGTTTGTCTCTCCTCGGTCTATCTGAGCAATATTTATACAATTAGAAAAAGAATGGTATATTTTTTCCATCTCATTTATTGATATGTATGGAACAGGGAATGATTTTGAGATCTCTTTTTTTTCAACCTTTATATCGTAAGAATCTTCTCTATATTTTGTAATAGTATTAAGTTCTGAAAATATTTTATTTTGATCTAAATTGATGATCAAATAATCGTTTTTAATATAATCAATAATGGTTCCATAATCAAAAAATCCGGAGTATAGATTTTTTGAATCGTCATTATCAGTTTCAATTATTTCTTTTAATTCTTCGCACAAGTTGACATAAGTTTCCTTATTTTCAAAACAATTTTTATTTTGTAATTTTATTTTTTCAAAATTCCTATTGATCACCAAAGTTTCTTCAATAGGAGTTATTTCTATTTTTTTTAGTTCATCATAAGATTGTTGATCATTTGGATTAAATAATCTTATATTCTCAATTACATCATAAAAAAAATCGACCCTGATCGGATTTTTATTTGATAGGGAAAAAATATCTAAAATATCACCTCTAATTGCAAATTCTCCTGGATTTTCAACCAATGATGTTTTTTTATATCCGTTATTGATCAAATTATTTACTGCTTCTTCGAGTTTTTTCTTCATTCCAATTTCTAAATTAAAACTTAGTTCAGTAAATAAATCAAAAGGTATTGTCTTTGTACTTAAGGATTGAATAGAGGTAGCGATTATTGGTGTTTTTCCATAATAATTTTTCATAAAAAGAGCGTTTAGACATCTCAGTCTTTCAATTGTATTTATTTTATTTGGCTTATATTTTTCAAGAAAAATTTCATTTCTTTCATTGAAGTTCATATGTATTGTTCTGGTACTCCAAAAATTAAGATCTTCTATTAAATTTCTAGACTCTTCTGGATTTGATGTAACTACAATAGTGGGTTTATTTATGTACCTAACTAATGAAATTATTAGATAGCCAAAAACTTGTCTAGGAGCTATTATAGTAGGTTTATTTTTTGAGTAAGCAGAACCAACCACATCAGAAAATGTGGGATCATTATTTAAAATATCCGTTATTTCAACCAAACTATTAGAATACATAATCCGATATCATATATTGTATGTGATATTTTTTTATTATTTAATTATTTAGAGCTAGTTATGGTAAACAAAAGACAATTAAGAATTGTATTGAAATTTGGTAGTAATCTTATTACAACCAATAATACTGTTTTAAATTACAAAGTAATTGATAATTTGGTATCTCAAATAGCTAAAATTTTTGAAGAACATGAAATAATTTTAGTAACGTCTGGTGCAGTAGCTGCAGGACTTCAATATATTTCTTCAGAAAATACAACAAAAATATTGAAAAAAAACTCGGTAGTTCAAAAACAAATTCTTGCCTCAGTGGGGCAACCAATATTAATGAAAGCATATGAAGAATCGTTTGATAAATATTCTATTTCTGTTTCACAAGCGTTACTTGCAAGAGGAGATTTTGAAAATCGAAATGGCTACTTAAATATAAGAAATACACTACTTGAATTATTACAAATAGGTATTTTACCAATAATAAATGAAAATGATGTTGTTGCAATCGAAGAGTTAAATAGATACGGAGACAACGATAGACTTTCTGCAATGGTTGCTAATGCTGTTGACGCAGATATTTTAATTCTTCTTGGTACAATTGATGGATTGTATACTAAAGATCCAAATATAAATAATGATGCAAAAAAAATTGAAATAGTTGAAAAAATAGATCCCAAAATCATCAGTTATGCTAAAGGGCCTATAGATAAAGTGGGTACTGGCGGAATGACATCAAAAATTCAAGCAGCAAACATAGCCACCAAATCAGGAATCTCAATGTATATTGCTTCTGGCTTACAAAATCAAGTTATACAAAGAATTATAAATGATGAAACAATTGGAACAAAATTTTTGCCAGAAGAATCTAATTTAGAAACAAGAAAACGTTGGTTAGTGACTGGATATGCTTCTTCTAAAGGTGAAATAATTTTAGATAAAGGTGCTGTGAAAGCCGTAAATAACAATGCGAGTGTCCTTCCTGCAGGAGTAACGTCCGTTATAAGGAAGTTTGATAGAGGAGATATCATAGCAATAAAAGATGAGAAATCAACCACAATTGGTTTGGGAATATCTAATTACTCTTCAGATGAAATAAGTAAAATTAAAGGTGTAAAAAGTTCTGAAATAAATGAATTGGTTGAAAATAACTATGGAGATGAAGTAGTCCATAGAAACAATTTTATTTTTATCTAACTGCTGGGATTTGACATATGAAAAACGAATTAGACAATTTAGTTGATCAAATTTCTAAAGTAAAATTTGATTCAAATAATCTAGTGTTAATAGAGGCCTCAGAGCGGAAAAAATGCTTGGAGATTATTTCTGAGGAACTTAAAAATAAGTGTTCAAAAATATTGGATGTAAATTCAAAAGAAATATGTGATGCTAATAAAAATGGATTACCTAAACATGTAATAAATAGAATGAAATTATCAGAAAATTCTATATTAAATATGGCTCAATCTGTTGATAGCGTAATTAAATTATCAGATCCAGTAAATGAAGTTATAGAAACAAATCATCGTGATAATGGTTTAATAATAAAGAAAATAAGAGTTCCTTTAGGAGTTTTAGCAGTAATTTTTGAAAGTAGGCCGAATGTGGTAGTAGAAATTGCTTCTTTAGCGATAAAATCTGGGAATTCCTTGATTCTGAGGGGAGGAAAAGATTCATATAATACAAATAAATTTCTTTTTAACATTATTCAAAAAGCTTTATTGGACACCAATTTCCCTAAACATTCTATGTATTTTGTTGAATCAACTGATAGAAAAATGGTAAATCGAATCATGGAATTAGACAAATATATTGATTTGTTAATTCCTAGAGGTTCCGCGAGTTTGGTTAATTTGGTAAATGAAAAAGCTAAAATGCCTGCAATAACTGGCGGGATTGGGGTATGTCACACTTATGTTGACAAATCGTACGAATTGTCCAAAGCTTTAGATATAATAGCTAATGCCAAAATTCAGAACCCTTCAGTTTGTAATGCATTGGACACGATCTTAATCCACAAGGATATATTAGAAGAATTTGTAGATCCAATGTTTGACCTCCTTGTTGATAAAAATGTTGAGGTTAGAGCTGATCAAAAATCTTTTGAGAGTTACTCAAAATCACCTAGAAATTTACTTAAATTAGCAAAAAATAGTGATTTTGGTGAAGAATTTTTAGATTTGATACTAAGTGTAAAAACAGTAAAAAATATAGATGATGCCATTGCACACATTGCTAAATATGGTTCAGGTCATTCAGAAGCGATAATAACCGATAGTCAAGAAGAGGCAAAATATTTCTTACAAAAAGTAGATGCAGGTGCAGTTTTTCATAATACTTCTACCCGATTTAATGATGGATTTGAATTTGGATTAGGAGCTGAAGTTGCAGTTTCTACAGATAAAATGCATGCTAGGGGGCCAATGGGAATAATAGAAATCATGACCTATAAATGGCAAGTATTTGGTAATGGACAACTAAGAAGTTAAAAAAAATATGAAAAAAATAAAAAAAATAATGGTTCCAGCTTCATCTGCAAATTTAGGATCAGGATTTGATTCAATAGGCTTGTGTTTAGATTTATGGAATGAAATTGAATTTCATCAATCAAAATTTAAAATTAGTATTTCTGGTGAAGGCACAGAAACTATAAATAAAGATAAAAACAATTTAATTTATCAGAGTTATTTAAAAACTATTGATATTTTAAACACACAAGAAATTGATTTATCAATAAATTGTATTAATTCTATTCCTATTTCTGGAGGCCTAGGTAGTAGTTCATCTGCTGTGATAACAGGTATACTGATTGCTTTTTCAATTAATCAAATCGAAATAGATAAAAATAAAATATATCAAATTGCTTCACAAATCGAAGGACATCCAGACAATGTAGGCCCTGCTATTTTTGGAGGTATAACCATTGGATTTAAAGAAAAAAATAATTGGCACATAAATCAAATACCATTTCCAAAAGATTTAAAAATAGTATCTTTTGTTTCTAATCAAAAGATATTAACTGAATACTCAAGAAAACAATTACCCGATAATATTTCTAGAAAAGATGCTGTATATAATATTTCTAGAGTTGCGACTTTAGTAAATTCTCTCAACAATTCACAATATAATGAATTGAAATATTCAGTTCAGGATGCAATTCATGAGCAATATAGAATTGAATCAATTAAAGGATTTAAATTAATTTCAGATGCCGCAATGAATGCAGGAGCATTAGCTACTTATTTATCAGGTTCAGGCCCTACAATTTCAGCCATAACTAATAATAAAGAAGTAACAATAAATTATGAAATGCTTGAAGCTGCAGCTAGATTAAATGTTGATGGGAAAGGGTTTATCAACAATGTTTCTTATAAAGGAGCACACATAATTGAATAATGTAATAGTACAAAAATATGGTGGAACTTCAGTTGGAGATGAAGAAAAAATAAAACAAATAGCAAAAAACATTTGTAAAAAATTTGATGATGGATATAAACCAATTATAGTCGTTTCTGCTATGGGGCACACTACTGATGAATTGATAAAAATGTCTCAAAAAGTTACCTTTTCTGATAAAAATCCAGACTTAAGAGAGAGGGATATTTTGTTATCAACTGGAGAATTAGTTTCATCTACCTTATTAGCAATTTCTATAAAGTCATTGGGCAAGAATGTTATAAGTTTGTCTGGTTCTCAGGCTGGGATACTTACTAATGATATTCATGGATCAGCAAGAATATCGGATATAAAAATTAATAGACTGAAAGATGAAATTGCTAAAAACAATATTATAATCATTGCAGGATTTCAAGGAATAAATGCTAACGGGGATATAACCACTTTAGGAAGAGGGGGGTCTGATACTACTGCAGTGGCAATAGCAGCAGCAATTAAGGCAGATCTTTGTGAGATTTATACAGATGTTGAAGGTATTTATACAACGGATCCAAAAATTGTTTATAACGCTCGAAAATTAGATAAAATTAACTATGAAGATATGTTGGAGATGTCAGTTTTAGGTGCAAAGATGCATCCTAGATCCATAGAATTGGCTTCTCAATATAAAGTCCCCATATACGTTTGTGGAACATTTTCTTCGAAGTCGGGGACCTTAATTACTGGAGGGAATGATTTGGAAAATAATAAAAAAATTACTGGAATTGCAATAGATAAGAATGTGGCAAAAATTTCAATAAAAAAAATTAAAGATCAACCTGGTATAGTTGCTAGAATATTGGAACCTTTGTCTGCGAAATCAATAAGTGTTGATGTTATTGTCCAAAATACTCCAGATAAAGGATATATAGATTTTTCTTTTTCTTTATCTGAAGATGATTTAGAATTTGCTCATGAAATTTTAATAAATGAAAAAAAATTAAATTATGATTCAATAGTAAAAGCAAATGGTTTGTCAAAAATCAGCCTTGTAGGAAGTGGAATGCAAAACGAATCAGGGTATGCATCTACAATGTTTAAAGTACTCGGAGATCAACATGTTTCAATAGATATGATAACTACTTCTGAAATTCGTATAACTTGTCTTATAAATCAGAAAGATACTTCTTTAGCAGTCAATGCATTGCATTCAGTATTTGAATTAGATAAATAAATTTATTTCGTTATTCCTTTTTCTAGAATTTCTAGAAATCTTTTAGCGTTAATTTTCAAATTGAGAGTGGATATTTCTTTAAGATTTGTTTCGTTGGGATTAATATCTATAATTTTTTTTCCTTCCTTTTCCGCTATCCAAAACAATCCTGAAATGGGCCTAACGGTAGCTGAAGTGCCAATTGCAAGAATTACTTTTGATTGATTAAATAATTGTTTCGCTTTATCTAATTTTGTTTTGGAGATTGGTTCTCCGAACATAACCGTATCAAACTTTACAATCCCGTTACATTTGGGGCAATTTTTTGGAGGTTTTTTTATTATTATTTCATTCCTGTCGAAAGTTTTTTCACACTCAATACATCTAAATTTAGTCCTATTGCCATGTATTTCAATTAAATTTTTTATTCCTGCTCTATGATCAAGATTATCTATATTTTGTGTTATTACTCCCTTGATTATTCCCAATTTTTCTAATTTTGAAATTATAAAATGTCCGTTATGAGGTTTTGCAACATTTATTTTATGTCTTAATTCATAGATATATTTATCCATTTTCATATTGATTTCATTATTCCACCATTCCTCTGGATTATTTAGAAATTTGTTATAAGAATCCATTTTTGGTACACCATATTTATTCCAAAGTCCATTTTCCCCTCTGAAAGTAGGAATTCCACTTTCTGCTGACATCCCGGCTCCAAGAACTATAATATTATTGTCACTAGAATTCAATAATTCAATAATTTTTTTTAAATTATTCTTTTGAAACTTTTCCATTTTTAATCGAGTATATATTAGATTCTGTTAAAGATTTTTTGTCAATTAAATTCATATCTGCTGTAGATATAAGAACTTGTTCAAATTTTTTTATTTTTTTTATAATATTATTTCTAATTTTCTGGTCAAGTTCCGAAAAAATATCATCTAAAATTAGTATAGGTTTTTTATTTGTTAAGTTTATAATTTCTTCAGCCTCAGATAACTTAAGAGCTAGCGACATTATTCTAGCTTGCCCTCTTGAAGCACTATTGGATGCAACAGTTTTATTAAAATTTATAATAAAATCATCTCTATGAGGACCCAATAAAGTAGTTCGTTGATCTATGTCTCTTTGATAATTTTTTTCTATCGCTTTAGCATACAAATCTTTTATATCTTGGACAGTTGGATTTTCATTAAATATTTCTGATGATTCATTAGAACCTATGCGTGGAGTATAATAAATTTCCATTTCTATACTTTTGTTTAATTCATTAGCAAATTGTTTAGAATTTTTCATTAATTTTTTTAAAATTGAATTTCTCTCGAAAAAAATACTTGATCCTTCTTCTGATAACCTAGAATCCCAAAATTCTAATTCAATTTTATTACTTTTCCCATCTTTGATATTTTTTATCAGTTTATTTCGTTGCATTAGGACTTTTTGAAACCTTTGAAGGTTTTTCACATGATTATTATTGATTTGACTTAGTAAAATATTTAAATATTTTCGTCTTCCACTTGGGGGACCTGTAATTATTCGAATGTCATCTGTGTCAAAAAAGACGGAATTTATATTCCCAACAAATTCTTGTGTAGAGACAATCACTCCGTTGATTCTGAAAGTTTTAGCAATATCCACATTTTGAAAAACCTCATAATCTATTTGGGCCTTAATATTGTTAGTTTTTTCTTCAGCTATTCCTAAAATTTGTGCATGCCCAGAACTATTTAATAAACTATGGTTTATTAAATATTTATCGTGAGAAACTCTCGAAGACTTGGCTATAGAAAGCATGTAAATACTTTCAAGAAGGTTACTTTTTCCATGGCCATTGTCACCAAAGAAAACATTGAAACCTTCATCAAGATCTAATGATGATTTTTTGTGATTCCTATAATTATCTAATAATAAACTTTTTAATTTTATTTCTAAACTCTCTATTCATCTTTTTCTTATATGATAAATTTTTATAAAGACTTAGTAACATTATTTTTGAGGTTTTTTTGAAAATCAATTTAAAAGACTATGTAAATTCATTTGAAGACTTTCCTAAAAAAGGAATTACCTTTAGGGACATTTCTCCAATTTTTCAAAATATAGATGTGTTGAATCATGTGGTTAAAGAAATGTACAATTTGATCAAAGATTATGACGCTGACTATTTGTGTGGAATTGACTCTAGAGGCTTTCTTATTGCCTCTCCATTAGCCATGTATTCTAAAATTCCATTATTGTTGATTAGAAAAAAAGGGAAATTACCTCCTCCTACTATTCAAGAAGGCTATGATTTAGAATATGGAGATTCTTTTTTAGAGATTTCTAAATCTGTAGACCTCATAAATAAAAAAGTAATTATAATCGATGATGTTGTAGCTACTGGTGGTACAGCCCTTGCATCAATTAAATTGCTGGAAAAATTACGCGCTAATATAGTAAATCTCAGTTTTTTAATTAATTTGACTAATATTCCTAAAAAAAATAAATTAATTACAAAAAAAATAAAATTTCTTATTTCTTACTAAAATGAGTTATTTAATCACCTTAGATTTATGGGGCACAATAATAGGAGAGAAAGATTATTCTTCTGTATCACCCAAAAGAAGTATTAAAAAATGTGAATTAATTTTTGATTATATTAAAGAGTTTTCAGATACTATAACTTTAAATGATGTTATTGAGGCACTTGATTTTACGGTAAATAAAATATCTCTCTATTCTAGGTTTTTTTGTGATCAACTTTTTTTTGATTGGTTACTCGTTTTTATTCGTAGACTTGATCATAATTTAAATAAAAAATTAACCAAACTTCAAATAATCTATATTGGAGAATTAATTGATAGAGCTTTTTTGGAATTTCCTCCATTGATTTTTAATGGGAGTTTAAAATTAATAGAATTTTGTAAAAAAAATCAAATAAAGATAGGAATCATTTCTAATACTGGCTTTAATTCCCCAAAAGTTTATAAGAATTGGCTCATAAATGAAAAAATATTTTATGATGAAATTGTACTTTCAAACGAATTAGGAATTGCAAAACCTGATAAAAAAATTTTTTATTATACTTTAGACAAACTAGGGATATCCCCTGGGAATTCTATCCACTTTGGAGACAACCCTGTTGCTGATATAATGGGAGCCAATTCTATAGGTATTTCAAGCGTTTTGATTTCAAAAAACAATTCAAAAAATTCAATTGACTCCAAAAATTTTATGACCATAGATAATATAAGTGAGTCAGTTGAAGTAATGAAAAAATGGCTTGATTTATTTTGAATAATTAGGAAAAAATTTCATTGAACTAATGAATGCATAACATAAAAAATGAATACTTAAAAATCCCAGAACTATAAATAAAGTTATTTCCATAAAGAATCTTTCTGGGAACATAATTATTAAATAATCATTCATAGGATCTAAAATCCATAAGTCATTTGTAAAAACTAATTGATGAAATAATAAAAAAGTTTTATTGAAATTCACGCCTATAGAAATCAAAACAATCAACAATAATGTTCCCCAAATAATTGAAGATTTTAATAAAATATTTCTTAAAATATTTGTTTTACTTTCTTTCAATTTTCCAAATAAAATTATGGCCAAGATTAGTATCAATATTAAAGCGCTTATTCTCTGAAAACCCATTACAAGTTTAATCAAATGTTTAACATCGGTCATATGATCTATTTCCTTTTGTTTATATAAAGAATAATTTTGATTATCTCTCAAAATTGATACATTTAGATATTCTTCATTATCTTTGAAATAGACTTTTATTTTCTCCGCAGACTTATCAAGTTCTTGAATTGTTAAATTTGTAATTTCAGAAATATTATTCCTATCCCAATTATATTTATATATCCAATCTGAGAATGTTATTATTTCAAAACTAGTAGATAATAAAAATGGAATCCATAAAAACGATGCTGTTAGTTTACAAAATTTAATAATCATATTATTAATATATCTTCTTTTATGAGCAAAAAAAATAAATTATCAGAATTAGAAAATATAATAAAAAAATTAAGAAGCGATACAGGTTGTCCTTGGGATAGAGAATTAAATTTTGAATCTCTGAAAGCTTTGACATTAGAAGAAGCTTATGAACTCATAGATGCGTTGGAAAAAAATGATAACAATTTAGTTTTAGATGAATTGTCAGATTTATTAGTTCATATTTTGTTCTATTCTGAAATTGCTAATTCTTCAAATCTATTTAACTTTAACGACATATTAGATCATGCAAGAAAAAAATTGATAAAAAGACATCCGCATGTTTTTGATAGAGAGAATTTTGGTAATTTAAAAACTTCAGAAGAAGTCGAAAAAAATTGGATAAAACTCAAAGGTGAAAATACAAATACAAAAAAAAGTTTTTTAGATGAGTTTAATTTTTTTTCTCATTCAAGTGTATTGCTGAAGAGGTTAATTAAGAAACTATTATCATTAAATATTCGAATAAATAAAAACGAAGTACCAAAGACGATTTTAGGTTTTGAAGATATTTCAAATAAATTATTCAAACTATATTTCTATTTAATTCAAAACAATATCGACCCAGAGATTGAATTGAGAAAGAAAATAAATTCTATCAAACAAAAAATCATCAACTATGAAAATAATAGTAATAAAAAATTTAAAGATTTAGAAGATGAAATAATTTATAATTTATTATTTGTTGAAAGAGATGAAAATGAGGAAGGACCTAAATAATGAAAGCACTCCTATATCATGGGAATAAAGACATAAGATTAGAGGAAATAGAAAAGCCCAAACCAAAATCCAATGAAGTCTTGGTAAAAGTAAAATATACATCATTATGCGCGACAGACATTGAAGAATGGCAATATGGACCCCTATGGATCCAAACTGCTACCTTAAATCCACTCAGTGGTAAGAAAGCTCCATTAGTTATGGGACACGAAATATCAGGAGTTGTAGACTCAGTGGGAGACTTTAACCACCAGAATTTAATTGGAACAAGAGTTGTAATAAATAACGTACTTACTTGTGGTAATTGTTACTGGTGTCAATCAGGTCATCATGCTGTATGTCCTTCTATGGCTGTAGCGGGGCTATCTGCTGATGGCGGTCTTCAAGAGTATATGGTTTGGCCCATAAAAAATATTATTCCAGTGCCTGATAGTATATCTGATGAAGAAATTTCTCTACTAGAACCGGCTACAATAGCAGTGCATGCCGTTCGAAAATCCGGAATTAAACCAGGAGATATAGCCGTTGTGGTTGGGTGTGGCACAGTGGGGCTTTTAACACTTCAAGCTTTATTGGCTGCTGGAGCTACAGTGATAGGTGTTGATATTAAGGAAAAAAAATTGAATTTAGCAAAAAAACTTGGAGCTGAAAATATTTTTAAGGTTGAAAAAAATATTTCTTACTTATATAAACAAATCCTAACCATTACTAATAATATTGGCCCTGATTATGTGTTCGAAACAGCTGGTGCCAAAGAATCTCCTGAAATATCAGTTAATATAGCTCGAAGGGGAGGAACTATAATTTTAGTTGGGATATATTCTCAAAAAACGGTATTTGATTTTAATCAAATAGTCAGTCTAGAAAAAAAAGTTATTGGTTCTGTTGCAGCTGAAAATAACGATATGAAACACGCAGTTAATTTGGTTTCAAAAGGATTAATTAAACTTAAGCCATTGATAACAGAAATCATAACATTGTCCAATGTAATTGAAGATGGATTTAAAAAAATGTTGGATGGTGATAAAGAAATCTTTAGAATAATAGTGAAACCAGACTAATTATGCTGAACACTTATAATATTCTGTTTAAATTATAGTAAATAAGGGAAAATGATTAATGAGCACAAACTATCAAGACGAAAGAGCTTTTGGAGCTAGAATTTCTGACTCTTGGAAATATCGAGGGTTGAAAACTGTAATTCTGGAAAATAAATTTATACGAATTCAAATTATTGCAGATAAAGGCGCTGATATTTCAAGTTTTATTTATAAGCCTACTGATACAGAAATTATGTTCAAAACCCCCTGGGGTATAAGGAATC
The DNA here is from genome assembly GCA_029940375.1 of Dehalococcoidia bacterium. Lineage (GTDB taxonomy): Bacteria > Chloroflexota > Dehalococcoidia > Lucifugimonadales > Lucifugimonadaceae > TMED-70. Next base: position 37,490 of record JAPYUX010000002.1, read on the forward strand.
CATCAATTAATGTTCCTTCTTCTGGGGATGGTGCTTCAGTTTGGTTAGATTATTATGAAGGAGGATGGCAAACAGTGATTCCTCATGGTGGATATCCAAGTACATATTATGGAGCAGATTTTGGGATTCATGGTGATGTAAATAATATTCCTTGGGATACTAAAATTATTGAAGATACGCCAGAACTTTGTAAAGTAGAATTTACAGGTAGAAGTATACGAAGTCCATTTGAAATTAAAAGATTAATATCATTGAAATCTGATGAAAGTTTTATAGAAATCCATCAAGAAGTAACAAATTTTGGTGAAGAAGATTTAAATATAGTTTGGTTAGAACATATTGCTGTCGGAGGGACTTTTTTATCTGAAGAATGTACTTTAACGATTCCTGATTGTACTATACTTTCTCACCCAGAAGATGTCGATAAATCCTCAAAATTAAAACCTAGTTTTTCTGGACCTTGGCCATTTGTAGAAATGAAAGATGGAAGTTTATCCGATTTTAGATTAATACCTGGGAAATCCGATAGATCTTTAGATATGGCGTATTTTACCGATTTATCTGATGGCTGGTATGTTGTAACAAATAATAAAATAAATTTATCATGGGGCGTAGAATTTCCAAAAGAATTATTCAAATACATTTGGTATTGGAGAAATTATGGTGGTGGTTATGGTTACCCATGGTATGGAAGAAGCTACAATGCAGGACTTGAGCCCTGCACAAGTTGGGGCAACGGCGGAGTTGAACATGCAAAAAATAATGGTTCTGCACTTCCTGTAAAAGCTGGGCAAACAATTTCAGCAAATATGAAAGCTGGAATTATATTAGAATATTCGATTGATGAAAGAAAAGGTCCTTTTGACAAATAAAGTATTCAATTACTTCTGAGAATATTATTCTCCCTGCAGTTCTGTATCCCACCCTCCTTTAGCCATAATTCCTCCGTCTACAATAATATATTCTCCAGATATAAATGATGCTTTTTCACTACATAAAAATGAAGCCACTTGTCCTATTTCTTTGGGTTCTCCGACTCTTCCCATAGGAATATCTTTTCCAAATAATTTTAAATTTTCATTAATGTTTCCAGAAATTGAGTTTGTTACCATAGGAGTGTTAAATGTACCAGGACATATCGCATTTATTCTTATGTTTTCCTTAATATAGTCCAGTGACATTTGCCTTGTTAAAGACAAAACAGCACCTTTACTTGCAGCGTAGGGAGGAACAAGCTTTTGTGATTGTAATCCCTGCACACTCGCTATATTCACAATTGCACCCTGTCCATTTTTCCTCATAAAAGGAATTGAGTATTTAGACATCAAAAAATAGCTTTTTAAGTTTACATTTATAATAGCATCCCATACTTCCTCTGAAGTTTCTTCTATATTTTTATAAGATGTAGATGGCTGTATACCCACGTTATTTACCAATATACATATGTTTCCTAGCCTGCTAACACACTCCTCGATTACTTTTTTAGGTTCTTCAGAATTTTCAAAATTTGCTTTAATATAAATTGCTTTTTTACCTGACTTCTCTATTTCAGTTACTGCTTTAATTCCATGTTCTTCAGAAATGTCAGCTATACATATTTGAGCCCCCTCTGATGAAAGAACATCCACAATCCCCTTTCCAATACCTTGTGCTCCGCCTGTTACTAAAGCTACTTTGTTATCGTGATCACCCATATATTCCCTTTCTACTAATATTCTTCAAAAAGTATACATGATATGAATATTTACTGATATTATGAAAATCAAATTGTAAACAAGGAGACTAATGAAATATCACATTGAAAAAGTTGCTTCTCCTGAAGCTATAGTTGGCGAAGGTCCAGTATGGAGCCCTGAAGAAGAAAAATTATATTGGACAGATATCCAAGGAGGTAAATTATTTAGATACAACCCGGCAGATAACTCAAATGAAATAATACATAATGGAGTTGAAGTAGGAGGTTTCAGATTTAACGATGGAGGAGGATTAGTTTTGGGAACTTGGAAAGGAATAATGCTTTGGAATTCTGATGATGAATTTAAATGGATTAAAGTCGGAAATTTTGAAGGAAAAGATACTGCTATTAGAATTAATGACGTTATCTCTGGACCTGATGGTAGTTTTTATTGTGGAACTGATACCTCAAAATGGGAAAATGATATTCTCTTTAGAGTAAATATCGATGGAACAATCGACATTATTGATGAAGGAATAACTTTATGTAATGGTATGGGGTTTTCGCCTGATGAAACAAAGTTCTATAATACAGATACTTTGGCAAAAACCATTTATCAATGGGATTATAATGCTATCAATAGATCTTTATCAAATAAAAAAACTTTAGTTAAAATTGAAGATGATTTTGAAGGCATATCAGATGGAATGACTGTCGATTCAGAAGGATTTATTTGGTCGGCAATTTGGTTTGGTTCCAAAGTTAAGAGATTTGATCCTGATGGAAAACTAGAAAGGGAAATACATTTTCCTGCTACGCAAACATCTTGTCCGATGTTTGGCGGAAAAGATTTAAATGAATTATATGTCACTACAGCGAGTGCAGGAACGGGAGATCCTCCAATAGGATTTGAGCCACGAGGTTATGACTTTGAAGCATATAGAGGAGGAGATCTTTTTAAAGTAAAATTAGACATCCAAGGAAAACCCGAATATAAAACCAAATTTTAATGTTTTTATAATATGAATAATGCGATGTCTTTTCTGACTTTTTTCTCTGTAACCATCTATGCTATCTATCTACCAAAATCTGTGAATTAGATTTTTTAATAGTTTCTCCTATTTTTTTTGCAAAAAATGTTTCGATAGAGTTGATTGCATCAATAAGCTTTTTTGATTTACTTTTCTCAACTGATAATAATAATCCCCCTGATGTTTGTGAATCAAATAAAATCATTTTTTCATTATTTGAAATTGTTTCGTCCCAAGTAATATTTTTGTCCAGGATCCTTTTATTATTTTTCGTTCCCCTTGACCAAAATTCTTTTTTTGATAATTCCAAACTTCCTTCAAGAATAGGAATTTCATTGAAATTGAGTTTAGCTGAAATCTTACTTCCTTCTAAAATATTTGTTAAGTGTCCTATAAGCCCAAAGCCACTTACATCTGTGCCCGCTTTAACTTTCAAAGAAATAGCTTTTTCACAAGCAACATTATTAAGTTGCTTCATGTAATAAATTGCCTTATCCATTATTTGTTTTTCTAATAAGGTAGATTTTGCCGCTGTAGTTATTATTCCATTTCCAATTGGTTTAGTTATAATTAAGTCTTGATTTGGCTTTGCATTTGTTACCTTCATTACATTTTTTGGATTAATGTTACCTATAACTGCAAGACCATATTTGGGCTCAGAATCATTAATTGTATGACCTCCAGCAATAATAACATTTGCTTTTTGAGCAATGTTATTCCCTCCAGCAAGGATTCTTTCAATATATTTGCTAGGTAAATTATCTCCAAAGCATGATATATTCAATGCGAGAAAAGGATTTCCCCCCATAGCATATACATCAGAAATTGCATTTGCAGCGGCTATTTGACCAAAAACATAAGGATCATCCACTACTGGAGAAAAAAAATCAGTAGTAAAAACAATAGCATTGTTTTCTGAAACTTTATAGATAGCTGCATCATCTTTCGTAGTATGATCTACCAATAAATTTTCAGAAATTCTATTTATATTGAGCTGGCTCAGAACCCTGTCCAGTTCCTCTAATGAGGCTTTACCAGCTCAACCTCCGCTTTTGGAAAGGCTGGTCAACCTAAATTCTTTGTTCATAAAATTAAATTCTTTTAAATTTTAAATTAAAGTATAGAATTTAGAATAGAATAATAAAGTAAATAGTTATATAAAATTACCAATATAAGTAGGTATATATGAATTTTAGTAATCAATTCATAGGAAAAGAATTATTCCCAAACAAAACTGATGTAAATTCTGATAATAATTTATCTATAAATGGATTTGATTTAACAAAATTGGCTGAGAAATATCAAACACCATTGTATGTATATGATGAAGATACAATAGTTTCAACAATTAAAGATTTTCAAAATTCTTTCAAATCAGAATTAGAAACCTCAATAATATCTTATTCAACAAAAGCCTTTTCGAATCCTTATCTACTAAAAGTATTAAATGAAAATGATATGTATATTGATGTAGTTACAGGAGGAGAATTGGCAATAGCTAAATTCGTTGAATTTCCTTCAAGCAGAATCAATTTTCATGGAAACAATAAATCAATTGATGAATTAAAAGAGGCATTAGATTATGGCATCAAGCATATAACTATTGATTCATTCAATGAAATTCAAAATTTAAAAAAAATAACAGAAGAATTGAATGTGATTCAGGATGTGATGATAAGAGTCTCTCCATCTGTCGACCCAAAAACTCATTTGTTAACAACAACAGGTATTTTGGATTCAAAGTTTGGTTTCTCTATAGAAACAGGAGATGCTGAAAAAGCAATATATGAATTGACTAAAATAAAGAATCTTAATTTAGTTGGTTTACATTTTCATTTAGGCTCTCCTATTTTTGAAGTACAGCCATATACAGAAGCAATTGAATATGTTTATAGTTTTGCTTCTGATATGAAAAATACATATAATTTCCAAATGAAAAAATTTAGCCCTGGAGGTGGATTTGCTATTGGATATACCACTGAAAAAAAACCTTTAGTGATACGTGAATATGCAAAAGCAATTTGTGATTCTATAAAAAAGTCGGCAAAAAAATATAAATTCCCTATACCAATAGTTATACTCGAACCAGGACGTGCACTTATTGGACGATCTGGTGTTAGCATTTATAAAATAGGTTCTATTAAATCTATTCCTGCCGTCAGAAATTATATTTCAATTGATGGTGGAATGGGTGATAATATTAGACATGCATTGTATGGATCAGAATACTCTGTTTTTTCAGTGTCTAAAATAAACAGTAAAAAGAAAATGACAAAGGCTACTATTGCAGGAAAATTTTGCGAATCAGGAGATATACTGGCAAAAGATGTTTATATTCCAGATCCTGAAATAAATGATTTATTGGTATTGCCATCATCAGGGGCATATAATCTTGCCATGTCAAGCAATTATAATATGCAAGTAAGACCAGCTGTAATAATAATTACAAAAGGAGAAACTAAAATTATAAAGAGACGAGAAACATATAAAGATTTATTATCAACTTCACTTTTATGAGAACCATTGGTCATGACAATGCGATTAATTATTTAAAAAATGCATATCGTCAAAATTCTTTCGCGCATTTTTATATTTTTCATGGTCCAGAACATGTTGGGAAAACTACCTTAGCATATGACTTTGTTAAACTTTTGAATTGTACTTCAAAAGAAAATGAATTTGGTTGTGAGTCTTGTGAAAATTGTAAAAAAATAAACCTTAATAATTATTATGATTTAATATGTGTTAATAGTAATACACCAATAGAAGTAACTTCCACGAATTCTTCTGATCAAATAAGAATAGGACATATTCACCAAATAAATCATTCTGCAAATCTAGGACCGTTTATGGGAAAATATAAGACATTTTTAATTGAAAATGCTCAAAACTTGAATAATGAGGCATCAAATGCATTTTTGAAACTATTAGAAGAACCTCCCAAAGGGTCAATTTTTATTTTTTTAGTTTCAGACCTTTCAAAATTATATCCAACGATATTATCCAGAGCTCAAAAAATTGTATTATCAAAATTAAGAGATTTGCAAATTGAAGATTGGATAAAACAAAAGTATGATTATGATCATGAGACAATAAAAAAAATAGTTCAATTTTCACAAGGGTTACTGGGCAAAGCTTTTTTAGTTTCAGAAAACATTTCTTTACTGGAAGAATATAAAGAATCATACAATAGGTTTTATGAGTTTTGCAACTCAGCATTGTCCAATCGACTAAATATCTCTCAAAAATTATCTACTAGATTTAGAACTGATCGAAATGGTATATATCAAGAACTAAATAATTGGATGAATTTTTGTGATTTGATAATTAAAAAAAATTTTGAGAAAGATCTAAACTTCATATTTGATTTTGATCTGAAAAAAACATATAGCATAATGGAAATAAATAAAATAATAATCACATTATTAAGATCGATTAATAATCTTAAGATTAATGTAAACTCTAGACTTGTTTTTGATGTTATGAGTTTGGATATTCCAGAGAAACAAAATAGTGTCCGGTAATACAAAATTTAAATCTATCTCAATCGATGGTCCTGCTGCATCTGGAAAATCTGCGGTAGGTAAAATTCTTTCATTAGAACTCAAATATAATTTTTTAGATACAGGAATAATGTATAGAGCAGTAACCTACATATCTTTGATAGAAAAAATCACTCCTGAAATAATTTCAACATTTTTTGAAAAAAGAAAGTTGAAATTAACAACAGAAAATTCTAAAAACTCTTTATTTTATGAAAACAAAGAAATCACAAATGCACTTTATTCGAAGAAAATAGATTCTAAAGTCTCAGACGTATCCAAAAAATTAATTGTTAGAAATAATTTAGTAGATTTCCAAAGAAATTTGGCAAATGAAGGAAATATAGTTATGGTTGGTAGAGACATAAGTACAGTAGTACTTCCTAACTCAAATTTGAAAATTTTTTTGCGAGCTAGTTTGGATATAAGAGCTACAAGAAGAGCCGAAGAAATCAGTTCAATAGATATAAACATAATCAAAAAAAGTATTCTTATAAGAGATGAAATAGATTCTACAAGAGAACTTTCGCCTTTGAAAATTGCAAAAGAATCGTTTGTCATAGATACTGATGAATTAGATATAGATGAAGTTGTTTCAGAAATAAAAAAATTGTATGAAAAAATAAATGACTAAATTATATGAGATATGTGATACAGCTTTAATGTGTACTTTTAAAGCATTCGGAGATTTTAAAGTATTAGGTAAAGAAAACGTTCCAAAAGATGTACCGATTATACTTGTTTCAAATCATCTTTCTATTATCGACCCACCATTGTGTGCAAGTGCGGTGGGTAAAGAGCCAAGATTTTTGGCCAAAAAGGAATTATTTAGGTTCCCAATCAATGTTTTCTTAAAATATTATGGAGCATTTTCAATTAAAAGAGGATTTACAGATATTAGAGCATTTCAATGGTCCAAGCAGCAACTTAAAGGCAATAAATCTTTATTAGTTTTTCCTGAAGGCACTCGTAGTAATGATGGAAAACTAAAACAGGGATATAATGGGGCAATAAGTTTAGCACTTGCTACAGAATCAATACTATTACCTGTTTCTGTAACTGGTACAGAAACATGTAAAAACTATTTACAATTTTTGTATCCAAAAAAAATGAAAGTTAGAATAACAATTGGAAATCCTTTTACTTTGCATAACGTTCCCAAAGATAGAAATAAAAGTTTTATAAACAGTGCAACAAGCGAAATGATGATGAGAATAGCGAATATTTTACCTGAAAAATATAAATTTAATAAAGAAATATACAAGGAAAATTTTTTTATTTATACTAAAAAGATTTAAAAAATGGAACTTAATGAAATTTCAAATATATTTCAAGAAAAAATTGATAATAATGAATCTTTTTTATCTAAGTATGCCATAAAACAAATTAACTCTAAGAGAAAAAATAAAGAATGTGAAGAAAAGAAATCCTATAGAAGTGCTTATCAAATTGATAGAGATAGAATAATACACACTAATTCATTTCGAAGACTCAAACATAAAAGTCAAGTTTTTGTAGCACCCAAAGGTGACCACTATACTACAAGATTAACTCATGTGATAGAAGTCTCACAAATAGGTCGAACAATAGCTAGGGCACTAAATTTAAATGAAGATATGGTTGAGGCAGCATCTTTGGGTCATGACTTAGGACATACCCCTTTTGGGCATATAGGTGAATCTGCCTTAAACGATTTATTATCAAGTGGTTTTCACCATTCAAAACATTCGGTAAGAATTATAGAAGTCCTTGAAAAAGATGGAGTTGGACTTAATCTTACCTTAGATGTTATTGAAGCAATTAGGACGCATTCTAAACCTCAAGGAAACTTTTTGACAAGAGAATCAGTTATGGGAATGTCTTTGGAAGCACAAATAGTTCGAATCTCAGATGCTTTAGCTTATTTAAGCCATGATTTAGAAGATGCTTTCCGGTCAAATTTCTTGTCAATAAAAAAAATACCTAATAATATTGCTGAATTTATAAATTTGCCGCTTTCAAAAAGAATTAATATTTTGGTAAGCGATCTTGTAAAACACTCTTGGGCTTGTACTGGATTTGAGAATGCTAAACAGATCCCTATTATTAAAATGTCTAATGATATCTCTAACCTTGTTACTGAACTTAGAAATTATATGTTTGAAAACTTTTATTTGCCTGTTAGTAATTCTGAACAGGGGAAAACAGCTTATAGAATTGTTAGACTTTTGTTTGATTTTTACTTGGATAATGAACAATTTATACCGAAAACCTACTACAAAACAGGACAAAATATTGAAAGAGCTGTGGTCGATTATATTTGTGGGATGACTGATAATTTTGCTATTGAAGAAGCAAGAAAAATTTCTCCAGAAATAACAAAAAAATTATATATTGATATTTGATTTAAAAAACCAAAAAGAGTAACAAAAAATAAACAAAAATTTATTTATTTTTTATAAGATAACTATACAATTATTTTTACTTTAAATTCTAAAATATACTATGCCTCAAGATTTGAAAGAAATTATAAAAGAAAGACTCGATTTAGAAGATTTTTTACAGCATAAAGGATTCAATTGGTCAAAAAGTGGATCGATATCAAAAACTCTTTGTATGTTTCATGATGAAAAAACACCTTCCTTCACCCTGAGTAGAGATAAAAAAAGATTTAAGTGCTTTGGGTGTAATCAAGGTGGAGATGTTTTTGATTTTTTAATGTCCTATGAGAAATTAACTTTTACAGATTCCATAAAGCAACTTTCATCTTATCTTTCTATCGACTATGACGAAAGCTCTTTTATAGATGTGAAAGAAAAAAATAAAAAAAATGACTTAATGAAAAAAGAAGTTTACGAAGTAAATAAGATAGCAAACAGTTATTTTCAAAAGCAACTGACCAATAATACTTCGGAGAATTCGAAGGAAATATTGTCGTATTTGAACAATAGAGGAATTACTTTAGAAGCAATTAAAAAACATCATATTGGCTATTGTCCAGATGGTAATTTAGGTAGCCTCTTTGAGTATTTTCGTTCAAATAAGACAAATAAAAGAGGTGTAAAAAATTCAAATTTACTAATTAAAAAAGAAAATGCAGAAGAATGGATAGATTTTTTTAGAAATCGTACAACTATAGCAATTTTAGATCAAAATTCTAATATCGTCGGTTTTGGAGGAAGGTCAACTAATGAATTGCAAAAAAGTAAATATATAAATTCCAAAGATAGTGAAATTTTTAGTAAATCTAAAATATTGTATGGAATAGATCGAGCTTCTGAAAAAATAAAATTAAAATCTCAAGTAGTTATTGTGGAGGGGTATTTTGACTGTATATCGGCTTACGAAAAAGGCTATGAGAACGTCGTTGCAGCTATGGGGACACAACTATCAATAGAAAATTTTGAAAAATTGAAAAACCTTATCACATATAGTTCAGATACAGGAGAAATGATTTTTTGTTTTGATAATGACGGTGCTGGGCATAAGGCAGCAGTAGATTCAATTAACAAATTGAGAGCACATATAGCAATAAGCGTTAGAAAAGCCAATAAAAAAATAAAAGTAAAAATATGCTTTCCTAAATCCGGCAAAGATCCTGATGAGATGATAAGGACTAATCCACTTGAATGGGAAGAAATGATATTGAATTCTCAAAATTTCATTGATTTTATGATCGACCATTATACAGAAGAATTATTAGGTGAAAAAAATAAAGACACATTTAAATTTTTAGAAATAATAATGCCTTTTGTAGTTGAATGCTCAGATGAACTGCAACAAGGGAATTATTTAAAACATATTTCAAAAATAACAGCAATTGATACTGATTTACTTAAAATAGAAGTTACAAATAATTTGAAATCTAAATTTAGAAAATCAGGGAAAAGATTATCAGACAATAAAAGAATAAAAGAAGTTATTTATAACGATGAAATGACAAGTGAAAAGCATTTCTTAGCTTTATTATTGGAATTCCCTTATTTATTTGAAAACGTTAAGGATGTTGAAGAATTCTATTTTTCAGACCTTCATTATAGATCTATTTTTAATTTGTGGAAAGAAAAAAATAAAGTTATTGAAAAAGACCAAATAAAAGTTGATTTGAAATTTATTTATGATGATATAAATAAATACATAAGAAAAAATTTAATCGACAATCCCGATTTAAGTAACGATATAGAATTAGAAACGGTGAAAAATAGAATAGCTATTGATTACCATAAGAGAAAAATTCAAGAAACAGAAAGTAGATTAAATGAAGAAGAGACTTTAGATTCTAAAAATGAGCAGGTTATATCTTCTTTGATGCAAGAATTGACAGATATTACAGAGAAATTGAAATTACTTGAAAGGGCACAATATTAATGAAAACTAATCCATCGCAAAATGAAAATGAAAATTTGTTTGTTAATATTGACAATCTTGATGCTCCTTCAAACCTTAAAGAAGTATATGTTCCAAAATCTAACACCATGGAAGATGAAGAAGATCTCCCATCAATAAACTCATCGGATTCTGATGATTTATTGAGAATTGTGTCTCGAGAAAAAAAAATACATAAAGATAATTATGAAGATCCTATAAGAATGTATTTAAAAGAGATTGGAGATGTAAAACTTCTATCTAGGAAAGACGAAGAAATATTGGCTAGAACAATAGATCTTAAATACAAATACCAGGATTTGATTACAGAATTAGAAGAGACTAAAACAGGGATTGTGACGTCTGTAGATTTGGTAAATGAAGTTATGAATAGAATAAATACCTTCTATTCTGTTATGAAAAACATAAGTGAATATTACGGAGGTCCAAAGCAAATTACACTCAATGATTTGATTCAAACTGACTCACATGTTAATAAAATTCATGGAGTATATGAAGATGCTTTGATTGCCTATCTTTCGGATAAAAACAATATTTCAAAAGAAGAAGTAGTAGCTCAAATAAAACAAATATCTGATTTGTTGGGGTTAATTCCTGTGGATATTTCAGATTTTGTTGATGAGAAATTTTTATCTTTAGAATTAAAGAAATTTATGTCTGATAAAGATTTCTATGATCAATTGAAAGTTTATAGGATGATAATTGATAGTAATTATCATCAGATATTATCAAGAGCAGAATTAGCACAAAATCACTTGGCTGAAGCTAATTTGCGATTGGTTGTATCCATAGCAAAGAAATATATTGGTAGAGGATTATCCTTGTTAGATTTGGTACAGGAAGGAAATATAGGATTAATTAGAGCAGTAGAGAAATTTGACTATAGAAAAGGATTTAAATTTTCTACTTATGCAACTTGGTGGATTAGACAGTCAATTACAAGAGCAGTTGCCGATCAATCAAGAACTATAAGAATACCTGTACATATGGTAGAACAAATAAATAAAATCTTGAGAGTTTCGAGAAGATTGGTACAGGAAAATGGAGTTGAACCTACATCTGATGATATAGGAAAAGAATTGGACATGGATGGTGATAAAGTGAATGAAATATTAAAAGCATCTCAAGATCCAATATCTTTAGAAGCTCCTATAGGAGAAGAGCAAGATTTGAATTTATCCGATTTGATAGAAGATCAAAATGCAGAATCTCCGCAAAATTCTGCGTCTAAGAGCCTACTGAAATCTCAAATTGTTGAAGTTCTAGATACTCTTTCTCCAAGAGAAAGACAGGTAATCGAATTAAGGTTTGGTATTAACGATAGTAGACCCAGAACACTAGAAGAAGTAGGATCTACATTTGGAGTCACCCGAGAAAGAATAAGACAAATTGAAGCTAAAGCATTGAGAAAATTACGACACCCAACCAGGTCCTTTAGTCTCAAAGACTACCTAACCTTATAAATCATTTAGTTAATAACTAAATGATAACTAATTTTGATTAAATTCAATTTATTAGCTATATTTAAATATATAGATTAAAAAAATAGGTATATTTTGACAATAACATTAGATAATTTAAGAGATGTTTTAATGATAAGTTTTTTTGTGATATTTATCATTTGTGGTTTGATTTGCACATTAATTTTTGTTGTTGTTTATAGACGTTTGGCGAATGTAAAAAGTCAATTAGAGAAGGCAAATGAAAAAGTAGAAGACTTTCGTGAGTCATTAAGTGCTATAAATAAAACAATTTCTATCGTTAAGTCAATATTCAGTACTTCTAATAAAGAGAAAAAGAGTAAAAAGAAAAAATAGGTAGGTGTATATGTCTAAAGAAGATGCTTTTTATAAAGGTTTTTTTTATGGTTCAACATTAGGTTTTTTAGCGGGGATTATTTTTGCTCCCAAACCAGGCGATGAAACTAGAAATATTCTTTCCCATAACATTAATGATTGGAAAGAAAAGGCTAATGATCTTGTAGACTCTGCTAAAGACAGATTGATTGATGCAGTTGAAGAAGGGGTTGAAGCTTCTAAAAGATCAAAATATGATTTATATGACGATTAATAACTTCTAGGGTAAGAACCCAGAATTTTAAGTAGAGTTGTTATTTTTGAAAGTTCATTTAATGCGTCAATTACTAATTTATCCTCTATGTGCCCATTGAAATCTATAATGAATACATATTCACCGATTTGAGTTCCTTTGGGTCTACTTTCTATCTTTTGTAAGTTTAGATTTCTTTTTGAAAAACATTCTAGAGCGGATAACAGTAGCCCTGATTTGTCTTTGGTTTTAAAATCAAATGCAATAGAAGTTTTATCTTTACCACTTTTTTTTGTTGGATTATTAGAAATAACAACAAATCTAGTAATGTTATTTTTAAAATCCTGAATTCCTCTTTCAAAAATATAATACTCATTAATTATTGCAGCTCTTTCAGGTCCTATCGCAGCGACATTAGAATCCTGATTATTTAAAGAACTAACAGCACCACCTGTTGAGGTAGATTCAGTTAAAATAACATCTTCATTGAGATTATTTCTAATCCATTCATGACATTGATTAATTGCTTCGGGTTTACTAATAATTTCAGTAATATAATCCAAACTATCAATTTTATTTTTTGTTATTAAGCAAGCTTCTATAGGAACTAAGATTTCTTCATTCAAGAATAAATTTTTTGATTTTATGAGATAATCTATAACTTCAATTATTGTTCCAACTCTAGAATTTTCAATTGGGATTATTCCTTCAAAATTTATCTTTTTTTCAACACTTTCTAAAACCTCGAAAAGATTTTTTTTAGGAACAATTAAATTTTCTTGCTGATTTTTATGTATTAATGCAGCCTGTTCAGAATATGTTCCTTTGGGTCCTAAATAACTTATTCGATTATCAATTTCTTTTTTCATTTAAAAAATTCAATTTAGTTTTTTCATCTTTTAATGGAATTTGTATTAATATTTTATCAAGAACTCTCAGATCTGTTGAATAATCATAATTTATATTTCCTGATGAATTTATCATAGCGATTATTTTTGAATCGTTAGGTAAAAATATTTCATTAAGGGTTTTTCCTATATAATTTGAATTTTCCGAAATGATTATCATTATAATTTCTGTATGACTGTCAGTATTAGTAAACAAATGTAATATAGTATTATTTTCAATAATTGAGGAAATTGTGTCTGCAGTGATTTGATTAGATTTTATTATAAAATCAAAATCATTACCCTTAAAAATATCAATGTTACTTTGATCATTGATTAAAATTATATTGAAAATTTTGGAATTAATATTTTTCGCTATTTGCGAAGACACAAAGTTGATTTTATCATCTCCATTCGCTGCTATAAAAAAATTTGCTCTTTCTATTCCTGCATCTATCAGAGTCTCTTTTGAATAAGAGTTCCCATGCTGATTAACAAATCCAAAAATCCCCTCATTTTTTTTTATTTTCTTTTCGTTATTATCAATAAATATAAATTCATCACCATGTTCTAATAAATTTATAGCCAAATTTTTTGACATTTCATTTATACCAGAAATTATTATATACAATTATATTCCTTTCTATACATTCAACCTTGTTAGCAAATTTTCTTTTTCTAAATCAATTTGATTAATAACGTTAATTTGTTTTTCAAAATATATTTCGTATAAACTAAAATCATTGATAAAAACAAGTAATTTCAAATCATCATTAAAATTTCTGATCTTGTAGTAAAAAAAAATATTTTTTACATCATCTTTGGTTAGGATTAATAATCTTTCTGCTTTTTCACTAATGGATAATAAATCCTTTTCAATGTCGTTATGTTCGATAATTGTAATATTGTTTTTACTTTTATATTTGTTTTTTAAGTCTGCGGAGATCTGTATGTCATAAATTACTATATTTTCATAAATATCTTCAATATAACGTATTACATGTTCTGTAATTTCATTAATCCCTATTATCGTGATTTTCATAAATTATTTAATTCTAAAATAGTTGTGTTTGAGTACTTTTTTATGTAATTATGTTCGTTCAATTCAAGATTGACTTTTTTTGAATATGCAATGATATCTATATCCAATCTCTTTGCTTCTTTTACTATTCCTACACCAATACTTCTTGATTGTATTAATATAAAATTCTCTCCATTTATATCATAATTTATATTAAAATCTAACAATATTCCATGGACTTTTTTAAGAGCAGATTGACCGATAAGAATTAAATTTTGTTCCTCATGATCAATTGGATATTTTGGAGGAATTTCTATTACATAAACAAAATAGACTATAGATTTATTTTGTTTTATAAAAGAACAGATAAAATCAATTAGCAAATCATTAATTTCATGATTAAGTAAAACTAAATATCTTTTAGGTTTCATTATTATATGAGTAGTTTATTAATATTGGAATTATTCCCAATTATTGATACTTCATCGCCTTCATTTAGTATCTCTTGATTTGATGGATATAGGATAATATTATCTCCTCTTTTGATTGATATGACAGCCAATTTTTGATTACCAGGTTGATTTATAAATCCCGCTTCTAATAAAGACATGCCAACAATCCTTTTAGGAATAGATAATTTACTTATTCCCATATTTGGAGATAATTCTAAATACTCTGTTACATTTGGAGAAAAAATTGTACTTGCAAGTTGCTCTCCCATTTCATCTTCAGCAAACACAACTCGATCGCAACCCAATCTTATTAAAGTATCTTTATGTAGATCTGAAGATGCTCTAGCGATTATGTTGTTTATGTTTAGAGTTTTGAAAAGTACAGACACCATAATGGATACTTCTATGTCTGCTAAGGCTACAACACCCACATCGAAATCTTGTACTCCTAATTCACGTAATGATATTTCAGAGGAAGCATCGGCAGTTACTGGGTAGGTTACTTGACCTACCATTGATTGGACTTTGTCAGGATCTATATCAATGGCCATTACATCATGCCCTAGATTATACATTTTTGAAGCAAAACTTTTTCCAAATCTTCCTAGACCTACAACAACAACTTGAGGTTTTAATTTCATAATTATCCTATTCTTACTGATTCGTAGGGTTGTCTTATTTTTCCTTGCTCTCTATTACCTAATAATAAAGTTGCTAAAAGCAATGGTCCAAATCTTCCAATTATCATTAAAATTGAAAGTATAATTTTTGAAAGATGATTTAAATCTTTTGTTATTCCTGTAGATAAACCAACGTTTCCAAAAGCGCTTACACTTTCAAAAAGTAATTCTTTAAATAAATCATCAGGTTCAAAAGAAGCCATTATTATAAAACCTACACTTACTAAAATTATACTAAAAACAAAAATTACAAAAGACCTTCTAACTACTTGTGCCGAGATTGTTCTTTTGAAGATGGTGACTTCTTCTTTTCCTCTTATATTCGATATGAGGGCTATTATAATAACTGTCAAGGTTCCAACCTTTATACCTCCTGCAACTGAAAGGCTACTTCCACCAATAAGCATTAATGCAATTGTAGTAAATGTTGTACTATTATGTACAAGATCGTAGTCTATTAGTGAGAACCCAGCTGTTCTAGTAATAACATGAAAAAAAGATTGAGTTATTTTTTCATTAATAGGACTTCCATAAATTGTATATATATTATTCCATTCTCCAAACAAAAATTGCAGAGATCCAAGAAATAGAATTATAAAAGTAGAAAAAATTACAATTTTAGAATTTAGAGATAGATGTATTTCTTTAAATTTTTTTAGGGATATCATTTTTATATTTCTCAACAATTCAAAAACTATTGGATAGCCAATACTTCCAAAAAAAATAAGAAACATGGTTACAAGTAAAAAATTATGATTATTTGTTAATGAACCTATGCTTCCTCCATTTCCATCCTTGATCATATCAAAGCCAGAACCATTGAAAGATGCAACAGAATGAAAAATAGAATTATATATTCTTCCATGATCATTAAATTGTATTTTTTCGCCAAAAACAAAATATAGAATGATTATTCCAATTATCTGAAAAACAATTGCTAAATACACAACGTTAAATAAAAAGTTTGGTGTATTTCCTGTTTCCAGTTTGGCTGGACCGCTATCTGAGAGACCTTCCCTAATTAGCAATCTCTGTTTTAAGTTTATTTTTCTTCCAGTTATGATTAGTAACAAAAAACCAGCACCTACCATAAATCCAAGTCCACCTATAAAACTTAAAATAATAATAATAGATTTACCCATGAGACTCCAACCTAATTCTGTATCAAAAGGAACCAATCCTGTAACCGTAACAGCTGAAGTTGAAACAAAAATGTAATCTACAAAAGAATATTCTACTAAACCTGATTTGGAAAAAGGTAAAGACAAACCAATTGCTCCTAAGATAATTAAGAAAATAAGACCATAGAAAATTAAAAGAGGAGAATATATTCCTCTTTTAGAATTTTTTTTTACTTGAATTCTTAATATTTCGGGAGATAATTCTTGTGATCTTTTTACTCGATGTATTTTTTCTCCCGAATAAAGATTATCTTCTTCGATTGCCATTTTATATTTTTTTTATCTAATACATAGATTATACTTATTTAGGTTATATTAAGCTTAATAGTTAATTTCTGAATGCAAAAATATTCCATAGAAATAGTTCCAAAACAAATTGAACGTTTGAAATATTTACCCAGAGATGTTTTTACTGAGGTTTATGTTGCATATATACCTGGAGAAAAATATGAAAATATTGTTGAAGCATCTAAAAGTTTAATAAAAGATGGATTTAATGTCATACCTCATTGTCCAGCAAGAACTATATCATCCAAGAAAGAACTTGATTCTTATCTTTCACAATTGTCATTTATTGGAGTGAAAAAAATTTTAACTCTTGCGGGCAGTGGTAATAATCACTTTGAAATCACAAAAAATCCTAATAATATTTTCTCGAATACATTAGAAATGCTAGAAACTGGATTGTTTGAAAAATATCAATTTGAACAAATAAATATAGCTGGCCACCCAGAGGGAAACCCAATGGATCCAGAATCTGATAAAAATCTTCAATTAAAATGTCAATGGTTGCACAATCATAATTTCAATTCTTCAATTGTGACCCAGTGGACTACTAATTTAGAATCAACTAATAAATGGATTCTTGATACAAAAGAAATGATAAAAAGTAAATTTGATAATAAAATATCCATTACTATAGGTATTGCAGGACCTGCAAAGCTAACAACTTTGATAAATTATGCAAAGATATGTGGAGTTGATGCCACTTCTATGATAATAAAAAACAAAAAATTAAGCCTAAGACATTTGGTCAAACATAATCCTACAAAAATAATTTCTGAATTGAGAAATTATGATAGTTTACATTTTTTTCCTTTTGGAGGGATTAGAGAAATATGCAATTGGGTTAATGGAAAAGTGAAATCATAATGTCAGATTTCATAATAATAGGCGAAAATATTCATACAACCAGATCAGTTAAAAGAGGAGGTATTCGTACAGCTGTAGTTGATGATAAAGAAGTACTTATATTTAACAAAAAAAATGACCAATTTGATTATATGGACATACCTGAAGTATTTAAAAATACACAACCTTACCAACAAGGTCAACTTAAGCATTTTATGATTGCTATATGGCAGGGAATTAATGGAGATCAAGAAAGAAAGAACCAAGGTATAAGTTATATAAGATCTGAAATTAAAAGACAAATAAATAACGGAGCTGCTTTTTTAGATATTAATGTTGACGAGTATAGCTATAAACTTGATCAGCAAATTACTGCAATGAAATGGGTTGTAGGTATTATGAAAGAATTTTCTGATGTCCCTCTTTCAATTGATTCTTCAAATATAGATATTATTAAAGAAGGGCTTATTGAATATAATAATATAAAAAGACCTCTGGTTAATTCATTGTCTTTGGAAAGAGTTGATTTATTAGATATTATTGTAGAACAGAATTGTAAAGTTGTTGTGAGTGCTGCAAGTGAAAGTAGCATGCCGGAATCTTCAGATGAAAGAATTACAAATTTATCAAAAATTATGGAGATTTCTCTATCAAAAGGAATAAAAGAAGAAGATATATTTATAGATCCCTTGGTTTTTCCAATTTCAGTGGCTTCAAATTATGGGAATGATGTTCTGGAAGCGATAAACAAAATTAGAAACATTTGGCCTAAAGTGAACATTACAGGAGGTATGAGTAATATATCTTTTGGGCTACCGAAAAGAAGATTGATAAATGATGTTTTCATTCACATGGCTATTAAAAATGGAGCTAATTCTGGAATTATAAACCCAATAGAATCAAAATTGGATAGAATAATCAATATGAATCAAAATGTAAATCAGTATAAAATAACAAAAAATATGTTAGAAGGTAATGACGAATTTTGTACAGAATATCTGACAGCTTATAGAGAAAATAAACTTTAAATAAATGTTTTTTATTAGATATATAATATGGTTATTGGGTTTCATCGGTGATATAACGAATGAATTCCTTGATAAAAATATCCCTTTCATGTCTGCAGCAATTTCTTTTTATGCTTTTTTTTCATTATTTCCGTTATTATTAGCATTGATCATTATTTTCTCTTTATTTTTTGGTATAAAAGGTTTTGAACAACTATTAATTGACTCAGTAAAAGACTTTATTCCAATTCTTGATGAACAAGATGATGCTTTTATTAAAACTTTTTTTGATAGTTTGACTTCAAAAAGGTTTATAACAAGTGCAATTGCAGCACTTGGTCTCTTGATTGCTTCTACCGCCGTATTTAGTAGTGTTAGAAAAAGTATAAATGCAATATGGGGTATAGAAAAGAAACGAACATTTATTCAAGAAAGAGCTATTGATTTCACTTTAATTTT
This sequence comes from Dehalococcoidia bacterium, assembly GCA_029940375.1. Lineage (GTDB taxonomy): Bacteria > Chloroflexota > Dehalococcoidia > Lucifugimonadales > Lucifugimonadaceae > TMED-70. Next base: position 56,970 of record JAPYUX010000002.1, read on the forward strand.
TTTTGCTTCCTCATTACTCCTGATTTCATTTATTCTTACAACTGGTTTAAGTTTTCTTAGTGAATTAATAACAATAACCTTTCCTGATTCTCCACTCAGAGATCCAACTATTTGGAGTAGATTAACGTTACTGATTCCACCTTTATTGACTTTTTTGGTATTTTTTATTTGTTTATGGTGGCTACCAAATGTAAAGTTAAGATTTATAGACGTTTTTCCTGCAGCTTTTCTTGCTGCAATTGCTGAAGAAATAAACAAAATGGTTTTCATATTATATTTGAGAAACTTTAGTGGAATTTCTGGTTCGATTTACGGTGGAGTCAGTGCAATTATAGTTTTGATGGCTTTTATTTATATATCAGCAATTATTTTGTTAATTGGAGCGCAAATTACAGCAAGATTTACTGTTTATCTTTCTGTAAGAAAACTAAATAAACAAAATAAAATATTAAAATTAAGTTTAGATAGGTTAAATTAATTTTTTTTGATGAATAGCCTTATTTTCTTTTCTTCAGAGATATTAATTTCTTCAGTTTCTTTGAGTTCTTGAATTTTTATCGATTTTGCAAGTGAATTGATTGATATGTAATCCTTAAATTGTTTGATCGAACTTTGAACTTGTGTGTCTCCCCAAATAATTACATTTATTTCATCAGAAATATCAAAATTTAGATCTTTTCTTTTATTTTGAATCGTTCTAAGTACATCTCTTGCTATTCCTTCTTTTATTAATTCTTGATTTAATTCTAGCTTTAGGGATGCTACAATTTCTCCTTTATTTATTTCTTCAGACTGTGTACCTGGCATTGATTCTTTTTCTATTGAATATTCATCCTCTAATAAAATATATTTTCTTATTTTTGCTGTTCCATCTTCGTTAATTTTCCATTCATAATTATTAGCACCTTCTAAACAATCTTTAATGTTCTTACCTAATTTAGGTCCTAATTTTCTAAGATCGATAGTTAATTTTTCCTTATATAAAGAATCAGAATCTTTCTGGATAATGATATTTTTTATATTTATTTCTTCTAAAATATAATCTTTAAATTCCAAAATCCATTCTAAATTTTCTCCTACAAGAATAATTTCTTCTAATGGTTGCCTGACTCGAATATTATTAGATTTTCTTATAGATAGACCTGCTGAACATATTTCCCTAATAATGTCCATTTTATTTAAAAAATCATCATCCTTAGGGAAAAAATCAGTAGTTGGCCAATTCAACAGATGCACGCTTTTTCCACCTGTTAATTTAGTATAAATTTCTTCAGAAATCAATGGCATTAATGGAGATAACACTTTAGTTATATTTAATAATACGGTGAATAAAGTATCGTAGGCATTGCTTGAGTCTTTATTATCTGCATGTTTCCAAAACCTTGGTCTACTTCTACGTATATACCAATTGTTTATCGCATCTATGAAATTTGGGACTGATTGGCATGCACCTGCAATATCATAATTTGAAAGATTATTTTCAATAGAATTTATTAATTCCTTAGTTTTCAGCAAAGCATATAAATCTAAAGGATTTTCAGATGTATAATTTTCCTTAGCCTTTATCCCTTCTGCATTTGCATATAAACAGAAGAAATAGAAAGCATTCCATAAGGGTGTTATTATTAATCTTTGTGTATCAGAGATCCCCTTACCTTCCATATCTATTTGTAGATTTTGACCCTTAAGAATTGGCGATGCCGCAAAAAACCACCTTAAGGAATCTGATCCAAATTTTTTCCAAATTAATTCAGGCTCAGGATAATTTCTAAGTTTTTTTGATAACTTTACTCCATTTTTATCTAGAACTATTCCATGGCATATACAATTTTTGAATGGGGGTTTATCAAAAATAGCTGTACTTAATACCATCATAGTGTAAAACCATCCTCGTGTTTGACCTATGTATTCGACAATAAAATCTGCAGGAAAATGTGATTCAAACCAACTCTTATTTTCAAAAGGATAATGTACTTGGGCAAAAGGCATAGAGCCAGATTCAAACCAACAATCAAATACTTCAGAGACTCTCTTCATTGTACTTTTTCCAGTTGGATCATCTGGATTTGGCCTAGTTAATTTATCTATAAAAGGTCTATGAAGATTTGTTGGCTTTACCTGAAAATCTTTTTCAAGATCTTCCAAACTTCCATATACATCAACTCGTGGATATTTTGGATCATCTGATTTCCAAACTGGGATAGGTGAACCCCAAAACCTGTTTCTACTTATTGACCAATCTTTTGCACCTTCAAGCCATTTTCCAAATGTACCTTCTTTTATATGATTTGGGACCCAATTAATCCCTTGATTCAATTCAACCATCCTTTCTTTAAATGAAGAAACATTTACATACCAAGAATTTACAGATTTATATATTAAAGGCTCGTCAGTTCTCCAACTATGAGGATAATTATGTGTGTATTTTTCTTTTTTAAAAAGTGTATTTTTTTCTTGTAGATACAAAATTATTTTTTCATTTGTATCAAAAACATTGATTCCGTAATAATCAGTTACTTCTTTCGTAAATCTACCTTGATCATCTACAGGACACACTAATTGTATGTTATTTTCTTCACAAACTATTTGATCATCTTCACCAAAGCCTGGTGCCATGTGGACAATTCCTGTCCCTTCTTCAGTATTAACAAAATCTGCAGATAACACGCGAAATGAATTTTTATTAGCTTTAAAATAAGAGAAAATAGGTTCATATTTTGTTCCCAAAATCTTTTCACCTTTGATTTTTTTAATAATTTTCATATCTTTTAGTTCTTCAGTGAAATTTTCCAAAACATTAGAAGCAATGATAAAATTTTCATTGTTTTTGGTGATTAGTGAATAATCTATATTTTTCCCAACTGCACATGCTAGATTGGAAGGTAAAGTCCAGGGTGTGGTAGTCCAAGCTAATAAGTAGGATTTATGATTATTGTTAAAATCTAAATTTGTTTCTGTGATTTCAAATTTAACAGTTACAGCAGGATCGATCCTCTCTCTGTATGAATCATCTAGCCTTGTTTCAAAATTTGACAGAGGAGTTTCTGCTTTCCACGAATATGGCATAACCCTATCTTTTTCATAAATCAATCCTTTATCCCAAAGTTGTTTAAATGCCCACATGACGGATTCCATATAATTTAAATCCATAGTTTTATAATCATTGACAAAATCTACCCATCTTGCTTGTCTTCCTACCGTTATTTCCCATTCTTTTGTATATTTCATAACAGATTCTTTGCAATGGTTATTGAAATTTTCCACTCCAAATTCTTGTATCTGTTTTCGACCAGAAATTCCTAATTCTTTCTCTGATTCCATCTCTGCTGGTAAACCGTGACAATCCCAACCAAATCTTCTATCAACTTTATTACCCATCATAGTTTGAAATCTTGGAATTATATCTTTTACAAATCCTGTCAGTAAATGACCATAATGAGGAAGTCCATTTGCAAAAGGAGGGCCATCATAAAATACAAACTCCTTCGAATCCTTTCTATTTGATAAGGATTCCATAAAAGTTTTTTCTTTATTCCACTTAATAAGAATTTCTTCCTCAATATTAGGGAATGAAACGGAAGATTCAATTTCTGGATAATATTTTTTGTTTTCTAAAGATTTCATTTAAACTTTATTCCCAATAATCCTTAGATATAGTTTCTATTACTTCTTGATTTTCCAGTTCAACACCAGCATCAGATCTTTTTTTTGTGATATCTTCACGTTTCGTTAGTACTTCAAATTTTGATGGGTCTTTAACTTTTGTAACGTCATACACTTTAGGTTTATCAGAGTTAGTGCCTGCCCAAAGTATTTTTGTACCTAGCTCATTCAAGTCAGGTTCAATCTCTTTGTACATTTTGAACCAAGCATCAAAGCCTTTAGTAATTTTAAAAGTTGATAAGAATTTCATTTATATTTATATCCTCCTTATGTATTTTATAATTTTACAATTGAATGGTATAAAAATACTATAAATTAAATACTGATATTGGATTGTAAGAAAAAATATGTTTTTTTTCTATGTCAGTTAAATAATCTGTTTGTTTCAAACATTTATTCAAATCGATTAATGGAAAATCAGAAGCAAATAAAATTTTGTTAATAGATGAACTTAAGATTGATGTTCTATATATACTTTTATCATAAAGAAAAGGTTGAGCAGCACTGTCATAATATACATTGGTGAATATTTTTTTTATTTCTGGCATTTGTTCATAAAAAACTAAACCACCACCAAAATGAGAAAATATGAAAATATTATCTTGATTTTTTTCTACTAATTTAAACAAAAATTTGGGATATGACCTTCCCTTTCCTCTATATTTGTGACCTAGAGGTTCGGAACCATGAATAATTATTGGCAAATTATAATGTAAAGCTATTTTTAAAATATTATTAAAAATTTTGTTATCCAAAATATTTTCTAAATTATTAATGTGTAATTCTCCTATCCCTTTTACACCTTTGGATATACATCTTAAAAGTTCTTCTTCAGATTTTTTTGAATTTATATCTAAACTACAAAAAGGTATTATTTCCTCTGGGAATTGTTTTTTTGAAAGTAAGATATAATCATTAACCATGATTGCTAATTCGTGATTAGTCCAACCAAAACCAGCAGTTACTGATTTATTTATACCATTTTTTTGCATTTGCTTAATTAATTGTTCTGCTTGAACAATTTTGGTATTTTTATCAAAAAAATCATTAAAAATAGAATCTAATCTTTTAAATTGATTTAAATTTTTTGAAATTTCTTCAGGGAGTATGTGAGTAAGTGAATCAATTATCATTTTATTATTCTTTTTTTTATTTATAATTTAATAATTATGACAAAAAATAAAATTGATAGTAGTAAATTTGGTGAAGTTTTTATCACAAAAACTTCACCTGAAAATGTTATTAATGATTATCATGAATTGCTCTCTAAAGCTAAAATACATAAGAAATTTAACCTTAATACCCATACTTTACTTAAAGCTAATATTTCTTGGCAACATTATTTTCCTGCTTGTTCAACTGCTCCTTGGCAATTAGATGGAGTTATACGAGGACTTAGGTCTCTTAATTTCAAGAAACTAGAAGTTGCACATAATGGAACAGTAGTTGTAAATGCAACAGAAGGTAAAATAAACAATGGTTTTTATGCAATTGAAAATGATTTGTCTATTCCCAGTACAATTCTAGATCAACCTGATCAAGAATGGGTACAGTATAGACCAAAAGAGAAAATGATTGTGTTGGATAAAATATATAAAGATGGAATATTAATACCCAAGAAACTAATCGGAACCAATATAATTCACCTTCCAACAGTCAAGACACATGTTTTTACGACAATAACAGGTGCTATGAAGAATGCATTTGGAGGACTATTACATCAAAATAGACACTGGGCTCATAGAGATATACACAACACTTTGGTTGATCTTTTAAAAATACAGTATGAAATTCATCAGAATATATTTGCTGTAATGGATGGTACATTTGCTGGAGATGGACCAGGTCCAAGAGCGATGAATTTTAAGGAGAAAAATATACTTTTGGCTTCTTATGACCAAGTAGCTATTGACGCAATTGCTGCCAAATTAATGGGCTTTGATCCAATGAGTATTCCGAAAATCAGAATCGCACATGAAAATGAATTAGGAATTGGGAACCCAAGGGATATAAAAATTACGGGAAATTCTATAGAAAAAATAAACTGGGGGTTTACTGATACGAAGAACACATTTGCCAGTCGAATTCAAAAATTAATTTATTGGGGGCCATTGAGGCCCTTGGAAAAATTTTTATTACGTACATTTTTGGTTAACTTTTCATTTATGGCTTCAAATTTATATCATAATGTTTACTGGTTGAAATTTATAGGAAAACGAAGAATACGAGATGCTTTTGATACTCAGTGGGGGAAACTACTAAAAAACTATAAAATCATAAAACCATAAGGAGATCAATAGTTCAATTTTTTTATGAAGTTTCCATTAAGAAGTTATACGAACTTAATGCTGCAATCGCCCCTTGAGATGCAGCAGTAATAGTTTGTTTTAAATTAGAACTGTTTGTGATGTCTCCTGCCGCATAGATGCCTTCAATATTTGTTCTTTGATCTTTATCAACTATGATTTCATTAGTTTGTGAATCTAATTTTATATTTAATTTTTTCGGTATTTCAATTCTAGGATCAGCTCCTGCTTCAATCATTAACCCATGTGTAGCAAAAATTTTTTCACCCTTAAATTCATTCTCTAGTTTTACTTTCTCTAATCCTTTTATTTCATCTCCAATCAATTCAACAACAGTATTATTTAGGATTAATTTAATATTATGAGTGCTATTTAGAGTATCAATTAATATTGGTTCTGGCCTCCATAGTTTTTCTCCTCTATATACTAAGAAAACAGTTTTAGCATATTTCGAAAGTAAAATTGAACCTTCTACTGCAGCATTTCCTCCACCAATAACTATCGCCATATCCTTGTTTTTATATAAAGGTGCATCACAAGTTGAACAATAAGAAATTCCTTTTCCTATCCATTCTTCTTCATTTTTCAGACCTAATTTTCTTCGTTCTCTTCCTATAGCTAAAATAACTGATTTGGCATATATTGTTTCGTTATTTTCAAGATAACAAGTAAATGACCCTTCAGTTTTTTCAATAGAACTTACATTTGATTCTATAATTGGGACATCTAAATTTATTACCTGATTTTTAAACTCAAGCATTAGATCAAATCCATCAATTTCTGCGTTTCCAGGGTAATTTTCTATAATGCCTCCTATCGCAGTTTCACCTCCGAATTCTTGACCTACAATTACTGTTTTCATTTGATATCTTGCAGCATAAAGTCCTGCAGCGTATCCTGCAGCTCCCTGACCAGCAATTAACAAGTCTATTGATTTATTATTTGAATTTTCCATAAAACTTTTCTTATTTTAGATAATAAAAGATAATTTTTGAATATGTATTTTATAAGTTTAGAATACTAATTATATTATAATTACTATAAATTGTAGTAGAGGAGCAGATTTAACATGGGGGAACTTAATGGTAAAGTTGCTATAGTTACTGGAGCCGGCAGATTGAGAGGTATCGGAAGAGCTGCGGCTGTAGCATTAGCTAAACTAGGTGCGGACATAGTGGTTACAGGAACAGGTAGAAATCCTGAAACATTTCCAGATGATGAGAAAACTATAGGCTGGAAAGACATTGAGAGTGTTGCTGAACAGGTAAGGGCTTTAGGGGTTAGGGCTCTTCCATTGGTGTCTGATGTTACAAAAAAGAGCGATGTACTAAGGATGGTAGATAATACTATAAAAGAATTTGGAAGAATTGATATTTTAATAAATAATGCTGCATACGCGAGAGCAGAAGATAGAGTTCCAATTTTAGAATTAAGTGAGGAATCTTTTGCTAAAGTAATGGACATTAAGGTTACAGGCACATTCTTTTGCACAAAAGCTGTTATTAGACACATGATAGATCAAGGAGAAGGAGGCAAAATAGTTAACATTTCTTCTACAGCTGGGAAAAAAGGATCAGCAAATACTTTGGCATACAATGGAGCTAATTTTGCGATAGTAGGAATGACTCAATCAATGGCTAGAGAGTTAGGACCATACAATATAAATGTAAATGCTGTTTGCCCAGGTGCTGTTGATACTCACAGAATGGATATACTCGGAAGAGGTGAAACATGGACAAATATGGCTCAAGTGACTCCTATTGGTAGAAACGGAACAGATGATGAAGTTGGAGAGTTCTGTGCATATCTGTGTACCGAAGCAGCTTCATGGATTCATGGACAATCAATCAATCAAAACGGGGGATCAGTTATGGAGCACTAAATCTTTTTATTAAGATTTAATAACAGTTTTCTAATTAATTTTTTATATTGGAGTAAATTTGATGAATAATAAAATAGAAGTTATAGATAATGGAAATGTTTGTTCTCCTAAAGGATTTACTTCGGGATCAATTTTCTCTGGTATCAAATCACCAGGGCAAGACAAAAAAGATATTGGAATTATTTTTTCAGAAAAACCATGTGTCTCAGCTGGTACTTTTACTCAAAATTCAATTGTTTCTCCATCAGTTAGTTGGACAAGAAATATTATAAATTCTGAGAATATTCAAGCTATTGTCGCAAATTCTGGATGTGCTAATACCGCAGTTGGGATTCAAGGGTTAAAAGATGCAGAAGAAATGGCTAAAATTACATCAAAAAAACTAAATATTAATATTAATTCAATTGCCGTAGCATCAACAGGAATAATTGGAGTAGAGTTACCAATGGCTTTAATGAGAAAATACATACCAAAAATAGAATTATCTTCTAACGGAGGACATGGTTTCGCAAATTCTATTCTAACAACTGATAAAAGGACAAAAGAGATAGCTTTTTCTATCAAAATTCATAATAAGGAAGTGAAAGTAGGAGGAGTTGCAAAAGGTTCAGGGATGATTCACCCTAATATGGCAACTATGTTATCTTTTATTACTACAGATGTTGATATAGAAAAAGTATCTCTTCAGAAAATTATAAAATCTGCAGTTAAAAAATCTTTCAATCAAATAAGTGTTGATGGAGACCAATCAACAAATGATACTGTATTAATTATTGCTAATGGATTAGCGAATAATAATAAATTAAATGATTTAAGTAGTGAAGAAACTAAATTATTTTCAACTGCAGTTCAAAAAGTCTGTACTTTTTTAGCAAAAGAAATAGCTAAAGATGGAGAAGGCAATAATAGATTAATAGAAACTGAAATTATTGGTGCAAAAACAAAAAATGATGCACTACTAGCTTCGAGGTATGTAATATCATCTAATTTAGTTAAAACAGCTGTATATGGAAGAGATCCTAACTGGGGTAGAATTATTATGGCTATAGGAGCTTCTCAAATTGACCTGATTGAATCCAAAATAGATATTTTTGTCAATGACATTCAAATAGTAGCTGAAGGAGTTGCTATATCATATAATCATCAAAGTATTGTAATTGCTATGGGAGAGGAAGTAATTAGATTTAAAATCAACCTTAATATCGGGAATAAATCTGCTAAAGCATGGGGTAGTGAACTTACAGAAGAATATGTAATATTTAATTCTGCTTATACGACCTAAATTATATAATGAAAACTTCAAAAAATAATATTTCAGTCATAAAAATAGGTGGTTCAACACTGGGTGAAACTGATAGCACCTTTGAAGATATAGAAAAACTTTACAAAAAAGGTTGGAACATTGTACTTGTTCATGGTGGAGGTAGAGAGATTTCAAATTGGTTAAATAAGCAGGGTGTTGAACCAGAATTTGTAGATGGATTGAGGAGAACAGATCAAAGAACTCTTGACGTGGTTATTTCGGTTCTTTCAGGGAAAATTAACTCCGAAATAGTAATTGAATTACAAAATTTAAACATAAAAGCTGTTGGTATTTCAGGTTCTTCTGGTCTTATTTCTGCAAAACAGCTCAGCAAAAAACTTGGTTTTGTTGGCGAGATTGTTTCTTGCAAAACTGAGCTTTTATTTTCTTTATTTGAAAATGGATTTTTACCAGTAGTTTCTCCTTTAGCATTAGCTTGTGATAAAAAGAAACAAATTTATAACATTAATGCTGATACAGCAGCTGGAGTTTTGGCTAAAAATTTAAATGCAAATAATATTATATTTCAGACAGATGTATCAGGAGTGCTCGATTCAAATAGAAGAGTAATTCCACAAATGACAAAATTGCAAGCATTAGATTTGATTAATTCTGGAATAGTTCAAGGAGGAATGATACCTAAAATCAGAGCTTGTGTTGATGCTTTGGGGACTGTTTCAACTGGAAAAATTATTGATGGAACTATACGTGGAAACTTATTAAGTGCATTCACTAATGATAATATTGGTACTAGAATAGTATAAAGTTGAAATAAATTTGGAGTGTTAAATGCTTTCTTCCCAAGAATATAAAGATTTGGAAAAAAAATACTACATGCAAGTTGTTAATAGGATGCCACCCGTTTTGATCAAAGGGAAGGGAACTATTGTTACAGATACTGATGGAAATGATTATCTAGATTTCACTGCAGGATGGGCAGTTTTAAATTTAGGACATTCTCATGAATCAGTAACTAAAGCAGTGAGTGAGCAAGCTGGGAAGATAATGCAAATGAGTAACCTTTTCTATACTATTCCCCAATTATCTTTAGCTAAAACAATTGTTGATAATTCAGACGTAGATAAAGTATTCTTTTGTAATTCTGGCGCTGAAGCGAATGAAGGAGCTTCTAAATTAGCAAGAAAATGGGGAAAATTGAAATTAAATGGAGCATATGAAATTATTACTACATTAAATTCCTTTCATGGTAGAACCCAAGCAATGATGGCGGCTACTGGTCAGCCTCATTATCAAAATAATTGGAAACCCTTAATGCCTGGGTTTGTAAACGTTGAATATAATAATTTAGATGAAATCAAGAATGCATATAACAAAAATACTTGCGCAGTATTAATCGAACCAGTTCAAGGAGAGGGGGGAGTAAATATCCCCGATGAAGGATATTTAAAATCTGTTCAGGAGTTTTGCAGATCAAAGAATATATTATTTATGTTGGATGAAGTTCAAACAGGAATGGGTAGATTAGGGACTTTATTTGGTTATCAGAGCTTTGATGGAGTTGAACCAGATGTTATGACATTAGCAAAAGCTTTAGGATCCGGTGCTCCATTAGGAGCTTTTTGTACAAAAGACTTCTGCTCAGTTCTAGAACCAGGAGACCATGGTTCTACATTTGGAGGAAATGCTTTAACAACCTCAGCAGGAGCAGCCGCTGCAGATTATATGGTAAAAAACAATATTCCAACAATGGCTCGTAATTCAGGAATTTATATGAGAGAAAAACTAACAAATTTAAAAGAAACAGTTGATCAGATTACAGAAATAAGAGGTATGGGATTATTGATAGGCGTAGAAATGCAACAGGAAATTTCAGCAAAAATAGTTGGAGAAGCAGTAAATAAAGGATTATTAATTAATGCAGTAAGACCTAATATGATTAGATTTATGCCTCCATTAAATGTTTCAAAAGAAGAAATTGACCAAGCTGTTTCTATATTAGAATCAATATATAAAACTTTATAAGAAAAATTATGTCAAAAGGGAAATGTATATTAGCTTATAGTGGAGGAATGGATTCAACTATTTCTGTGGTTTGGATAAAGGAAAAGTACGATTTAGATGTAATTACCTTGACTGTCGATCTTGGCGCAGGTCCTGAAATAGAAGGAGTAAAGGAAAAAGCGAAGCAAGCAGGCGCTGTTGAGGCCATTGTTTTAGATGTAAAAGAAGAATTTGTAAAAGACTATATTTTCCCAGCTCTAAAAGCAGGTGCTATGTACGAAAATGTGTATGCTTTATCTACTGCATTAGCCAGACCTTTGATGGCAAAAAAATTAGTAGAAACAGCCAGAAAATTTGGAGCAGGATATGTATCACATGGATGTACGGGGAAAGGAAATGATCAAGTTAGGTTTGACACATCAATAAAAACTTTGTCAGGTAATGGAGAATCTCTCGAAATTATAGCTCCTGCAAGAGAATGGGGTATGACAAGAGATGAAGAAAAAGAATATGCAAAAAAAGCAGGTCTAGAACTTCGAGAAATTGGTAAAAACCAAAGAGTATATTCTATAGATAGAAATATATGGGGATTAGCAATCGAAGGAGAAGATTTAGAGGATACTTGGGTTGAGCCTCCTGAAGATGCCTTCTCATGGACAAATAGTTTAGAAAAAGCACCTGATAAACCTGAAATAATAGATATTCAATTCAGAGAAGGTATCCCTGTTTCTATTAATGAAAAAAATATGTCAGGAGTTAAACTAATTGAATTATTAAATAATTTAGCAGGTAAGCATGGTATAGGTAGGGTCGATCATTTAGAAAATAGGCTAGTTGGGATAAAAAGTAGGGAAGTCTATGAAACTCCAGCCGCAGTGGTTTTATATAATTCTATTATTGCATTGGAAACAGCTACTCTGTCCAGAGAACAACAAAGAATAAAATCTTTTTTATCACAAAATTATTCTGATTTAGTTTACGATGGAAGATGGTTTACTATGTTGAGAGAAAATATTCAAACATTTATGAATAGTGTTCAACAATTTTCTACTGGAGATGTTAAATTGAAACTTTATAAAGGATCATGTAATGTTATTGGAAGAAAATCTAAATTTTCTCTTTATGATTATGATATGTCTACCTACTCTTCAACGGATAGTTTTAATCATAGTTCCGCTGTGGGATTTATAGATATCTATTCTTTACCATCAAGAATACAAGCAAAAAAACAAAAATTTAACGATTTATAAGAATTTGACTCATAATAAAAAGAAAAATAATTTTACCCATTCTGTCCAAGGGGAAGAGATCTTTGGTAAGTTTACCAGTTCATTCGAAACAGATATCCATTTGTATGAAGAAGATATTGAAGTATCAATAGCCTACTCCAAAATGCTAAATAAAATTGGGATTTTAAATCAATCAGAAAATCTGAAAATTATAGATGGATTAAAAGAAATAAAGTCCGAGATTTTAAAAGGAACATTTAAATGGGATTATTCTTTAGAAGATATTCACATGAATATCGAAAGTTCACTCTATGCTAAGATCGGTAATGCAGCCGGTAAATTACATACTGGAAGATCTAGGAATGACCAAATTGTAACAGATTCAAGATTATATTTTAAGAAAAAAACCAAAATCATAATTCAGGAATTATTTGACTTACTGAAAGTGTTAGTTGATATAGCAGATAAGAATAAAGAAATAATCATGCCAGGTTATACTCATTTGCAAAAAGGCCAACCGGTTTTATTATCACATTCCATTTTAGCGTATTTTTCTATTCTTTACCGTGATTATGAAAGATTTAGAAAAGCTCTCATAAATATTGATTTTATGCCTCTCGGTTCCGGAGCTTTTGCAGGTGTCAATATACCCATTGATCAAGATTTTCTTCAAAATGAACTAGGCTTTAGCCAAAAAACATCTAATTCTATTGATGCTGTTTCTTCTAGAGATTTTATTTTAGACTTACTTTATTCTTGTTGTTCTTTAATGATAAATTTTTCAAGGATTTGTGAAGAGTTTATAATTTGGAATACGGATGAATTCAATTTTATAAGTTTACCTGAAAAATTTACTACTGGTTCGAGTATTATGCCTCAAAAAAAGAACCCTGACTTTTTGGAATTAATAAGAGCTAAAGCTGGAACGAACTTAGGCACACTCCTATCGCTTTTTACTACTATAAAAGGGCTACCTTTTACTTATAACAGAGATTTACAAGAAGATAGACAGGGAGCAATTCAAACAACAAAAACAGTCATTGAATCTATAAAAATTATGAAAGAAATTTTACGCGAAATGAAGTTCAATTCTGAAAAAATGTTTCAATCAGCAGAGAATTCAAATATTTTAGCGACCGATTTTGCTGATTATTTAGCTTCTAAAAATATTCCATTTAGGGAAGCCTACAACTTAATGAAAGAGATTTCCAATATATTGAAAAGAACCAATAAGAATATTACCGATCTAAATCTTGAAGATTTTCAAAATATTTCTCCAGTATTTACGAATGATGTGATGAAAATAACAATAAAAAGCTCTGTAGAAAAAAGAAATTCATTTGGTGGGACTTCTAGTCAGTCAATAAAAAAGCAGATAAAAGATTCAAAAAATCTTTTGAATAAAATAAGTAATGAAATCAAATAACTTAGTAATTTCTAATAAATTTAATAATTTAGAAATAAAAAATTTAGATCAAATTTATGATGTTTTATGCCAAGGTTATAGTATTTATGTAAATTTACATAAAAAAGATGATAAATTTGTTTTCTCCCCGACAAATAATTCTAAAATTATTATAAGTTCTATAGAAGCTTTTTTTGAAAAATTGGTTAAGTTATTTGATAATGTTGAGAAAAAATTATTAATTTCGATTAATGAGTTAAATCCAGGAATTTTTGAAGTTATTTCTGAAAATTTAAGAAAATATAATCTTTACCAGAATGCTATTTTATTAGGAATGGTTTCTAAATTTTGGGATGTAAGGAGAAGAGTAATAGATACCTCTCCAAGATTAGAAATGGCAGTAGATTATATTCCTAATGAACATTGGAAAATTTAAGAAAGGAAGATTACTAAATTGAAAATTGCAAATATTGAAACCTTTTTTGTTTCTAGATTTCTTGTTGTTAAAGTGACAACAGAAGATGGGTTGGAAGGAATCGGAGAATCATGTTACTGGTCTTATCCAAAAGCTGCTGAAGCAACCATTCATGGTTTTAAAGATTCATTGATTGGAATGAACGCTAATGATATAGAACATATTTGGACTTACTTATGGAGATATAATTCTGCATTTCGAGGTAATAGTATTGGTGGCGCAATAAGTGCAATTGACATGGCTCTTTGGGATATTAAAGGAAAAAGGCTACAAACTCCAGTGTGGAATTTATTAGGAGGTAAAGTAAGAAATAAAGTAAGGGCCATAGCTCAAGGAATAACAGGAAATAATCCTGATGAATATGCAGAAGGTGCAAAAAAAATATTGGATGAAGGATTTACTGCTCTCAAATTTACTCCAATGGCTAAAGAATGGGCTGAAATGAGTTATACAAAAATGATTAAATTTGCAATTGAAAGCGTGGAAGCTGTTAGAGAAACAGTTGGATGGGATTTTGATATAGGAATAGAAATTCATAGAAATATGCAACCTCATGAAGCAATTGTTTTTTGTGATGAAGTTGCTCATTTACGTCCATATTTTATTGAAGACCCTATAGTTCCAGATTCAGTTATTGCAATGGGCGATGTCTCTTCAAAAATGAAACTTCCACTAGCTGTTGGAGAAAGAAATATGGGTATCTGGGAATTTAGAGAATATGCAGAAATAGCAAAACCTGCTTTTTTTAAACCAGATATAGCAGTTGCAGGCGGAATTACTGGAGTAAAAAAAATAGCTACTATCGCAGAAGCACATCATATTAAAATTTCGCCTCATAATTTTCAAGGTCCTATAGCAACAGCAGCTTGTATCGCATTAGGTATTTCCTCTCCATCTTGGGATGTTCAAGAATCAGTGCAAGAAGATCTACCTCCAAGGCGAGATATGACAGATGAAATTATTACGCTTAAAAATGGTTGGTATACTCCATCTGAAAAGCCTGGTTTAGGTTTAAATTTCAATGAAAATGCTCCATCAAAACATCCATTTGATCCAGCACATATACCACCTCCCATTAGAGAAGATGGAAGTGTTGGTTTAAGATAATTTTTTTTAATCTATTTTTAAAATTATTAAATCTTCTAACCTTTAATTTAGATACAATTTATTAATTGATTTCTTGGTTTTTACTATCAGACAAACGAAAATTATATAATCTGATTTGATTTATATTTTCAGTCATATTAGAGTGATAAATATAATATTTTAAGAAAGAAGATGAACTTATGAAAGACTTAAAAAGGCTAATAGCTGACAGAAAAATCAACAAAATAGATTTGCAACTAATAAAATGAAAAACCAATGTATTATAAGTACTTCAATACTCTCATCAAACTTCAAGAATTTACATAGTGAAATAAAAGATATAGAGATTTGTGGAACGGATGAAATTCACATAGATGTTATGGATGGAGAATTTGTTGAAAATTTGTCTTTTGGACTCCCTATAATAAAAACAGTAAGATCAAGTACCAGATTGCCCTTAGAGGCTCATATGATGGTTAATCATCCAATTAAATATATCAAATCTTTTGCAGATGCAGGTATTGACATATTTACTTTTCATATCGAATCAAAATCACCAATTATGAAAACGATTGAATTAATAAAAAAACAAAACCTTAAAGTTGGGATTGCTATTAATCCTGATTCTTCAATTTCACTACTTCAAAAATATATTGATTACATAGATAGAATAATTTTTATGTCAGTTTACCCTGGTAAAGGAGGACAAAAATATATTCAATCAACTGAAGATAAAATGATAGAATTTTTATCTTTAAATAAAAATAAAAATATACTCTTGGGTGTTGATGGTGGGATAAAATCTGAAACAATTAGAGGAGCCTACAACGCAGGAGCTAGATTATTTATTTCTGGAACTGGGATTCTTGATAATGAATTGGGATATTATGGAGCAATAGATCAACTGAGAAGAGCTACTTTAAACTAACACCTTTTTTATCTAGTGTTCTAATTTCTCTAGCGGTTAATTTAACGACATAAACCTTATCATTTATTGTAATTTTTCTTTTTTGTATATTTGGTTTTGAAATTTTTTGTGTTGCATTCAATGCGTGCGATCGGTTATGTCCGAACAGGGGTTTTTTTAGTGGACCCAGCCCCAAATGTTTTCTAGGATTTATAGCCATTATTTGTTCTCTTTTAAAATTTTATATAATCTATTAAAATATCTTTTTTGTATATCTTTAGTTTATCACCAAAATTATAATCTAAAATATAAAAATTATGAAATTAAATAAAGAAATACATCCCAATGACTTAGCAAGTGCTATAAAAAATTTTATTTTCTATTTAAATTTATTCAAAGAAAGAATTAATGATCTAAATGTATTTCCTGTACCTGATGGTGATACCGGAACAAACATGCATTTAACTTTGAAAGATCTAGATAAAATAATAGAAACTCCAACAAGACTTCCGGATTTTTTAAAAGATATTGCTCATACAACACTTATGGGAGCTAGAGGAAACTCTGGTGTGATTTTATCTCAGTTTTTTAAGGCTTTATTAAATTCTTACGAAAAAAATGATTCACTTACTTTAAATTCTTTTTCTGAAACCTTTTTAATAGCAGCTCAGATAACTAGAGAATCACTGCCTAATCCAGTAGAAGGAACAATGTTAACCATTTATGAAGATATAGGTAAAACGATACAAGAAAAAAAAGGAAAGATTGATAATTTTTCTGAATTACTAAAAATTGTTGCTGATACATCAATCAAATCAGTCAAAGAAACACCCAATAAACTGAAAATTTTAAAAGATGCTGGAGTGGTAGATTCTGGAGCATTAGGATTAGCTATAATGTTTAATTCTTGGTATTTTTCAATTGATAAAGATATTTCTATAGAATACCAACTAGAAAAAGTTTACGAAAAAATGATAGAAGGAATGTCTCGCAAAGTTTCTGAATCTTTTCTTTCAAATGTTGAGGAATTAGAATGGGGGAATTGTACAGTTTTCACTATAAAAGGCTCGGATTTAGATATAAAGAAAGAAAGAAAAAAAATAGCTAATTTTGGAGAATCTACTGTTATAACTGGTGATAAAAATTTACTTAAAATTCATATTCATGTTGAAGAAACTGAAAGCATTCTAAAATATGCAAAATCCATTGGAGAAGTTGACAATCTATTTATTCAAAATATGGATGAACAAACTAGGAATCTACAAAATAATCAATTAGATATTGATGAATCCAATAATTTGGAAGTCGAAACAGCATTAATAAGCGTATGCGAAGGGAATGGAATAGTTAATTCGTTTTTAGACGCTGGAATGGGAGGAGTAAAGATTGTCATAGGAGGGGGAACAAATAACCCCAGTGTTAAGGAAATTCTAGACGTTATATCTAAAATCAAATCATATAACATAATAATTTTACCTAATGATTCTAACGTAATGCCAGTAGTAAAAGAGGTAATTAATATGAACTTGGATAAAAATATTTTTATACTAGAAACTACATCAATCCAAGAAGGAATTGTTGCAACCTTTAACTATGATTCAGACCTTAATTATGATGAAAACATAAAAAACATGGAAGAAGCAGTAAAATCTTCAGAATACGCCTCTATAACCAAGGCGACAAGAGATGTAACTATAAATGATATCAAAATAGATAAAAATGATTATATGGTTTTTAAGAATTCAAAAATAAATGGATCTTATAAAAATTTGGAACAAGCACTTCATGAAATTATAGTAGATCTATATTCAAGAAAAGATCTTATAACTTTGTTTGTTGGTGATCAATCTATTAAAGACAACTATAATGATATTGAAGAGAAACTAAATAATGATTTTGACAGTAAAGAAATTGTAATTTTAGATGGAAATCAAAAATATTATAATTATCTTTTATTAGCTGAATGACAGGAGTGAAAAATGCCCAAAATAGCAATAGTTACTGATAGTACATCAGATTTACCTAAAGAAATAGCAAAAAAATATAATATAACGATTGTTCCATTAAATGTACATTTTGGAGATGAAACACTTTTAGACGGAATTGATATCAATTCTAAACAGTTTTTTCATAAATTAGTTGAATCAGAATATCATCCCCAAACTTCTCAACCATCAGTTGGAACTTTTTTAAAAACTTATGAAACTCTGTTGAAGAATTATGATAGTATTCTTTCCATTCATATTTCAAGTAAACTTAGTGCAACTTATAATTCTGCCTTACAAGCAAGTAATGAATTGTCTTCGACTAATAAAAATATTACAGTTTTGGATAGTTTAACTGGAACTGTAGCACTAGGAGCTATCGTTACAAAAATAGCTAAAATGAATAAAGAAAATGAATCTATGGAAAATTTAATTCAAGAATCTAATAGTTTATTTAGTAAAAATGAATTTTTTGGATTTGTTCCTACGTTAGAATATCTAGCTAAAGGAGGCAGAATCGGAAAAGCTCGTGCATTTATGGGCTCTTTATTAAAAGTAAAACCGATGCTGTCCTGTGTTGATGGTTTAATAGATTCGGTTGGTAAAGTGAGAACATTAGAAAAAGGGATGGAATTTCTAATTGAAAAAATGAATGATCACAAAGTAGAATCACTTTTTATTGTTCATGCAAATTCTGAAGATAGAGCAAAAATACTTTTTGATAAAGCAAAAGAGTCTATAGATCCTGCAAAAATAGAAATTGCTGAATTTGGACCTGTTGTAGGGACTCACGTTGGCCCAGGAGCTTTTGGAATAGGTTTTATCATCGAATAATTATTTTAGATGTCTAATACTATAGTTGAATTGAAAAAATTTCATTCAATTCTTGTGAATGAATATGAAAATGGATTGAATGATGAATCTGTTGAGCAAGGACTTGATGCTTATCTTAATAATTTGGATGATAATTTTTATTGGGTAAAATCTATTTATCCTCTTTCTAACAAAAAATATAAAAATTTAGGGATAGGTGAACGTCATATTTGGATAAAAAATAGTTTAGCAAAAATACAATATGAAACACGTAGACTACTATTTGAAGAAGAAAAAAAAGAAAAACTTGAAAATCTCTCTCTTGAAACACCACTTGATGAAATACCTTTTATTCCCAAAAAATTTATAAATAAATTTCCAAATATCAACATATTTAATTTACTTGATCTTATATATCATTTTCCTTATAGATATGAAGACTATACAAATATAAGAAAAATTGTACATCTAAAAGAAAACGACTCAGTATCCATAATAGGTGAAGTGAAAAAGTCTATTTTATTACCAAATAAAAAAGGTCCAAGAGCTACTAGAATTAGTATTTCAGATGGTAGTGGGTTTATATCTGCTACTTGGTTTAGGCAACCCTATCTAATAAAAAACTTTAAAATAGGCACTAAAGTAGCATTAGCAGGGAGAGTAACAAAATGGAAGAACTATTTACAATTTGACAACCCATATTTTGAAAATATCAATGATTTTGATAGCAATGGAAATATAAAATATGCAAAATATTTACTACCTTATTACCATTCCACAGAAAGATTGCCTCAATTATCAATAAGAAAGGCTATTTCAATGGCATTAAAAACAGGCTTGGCACAATTAGATGATTTTTTGCCCAGTGAAATACTTAAAAGAAATGATTTATTTACATTAAAAAAATCCGTTTTAAACGCTCATTTCCCTAAAAATAATGAACAAAAAGAGAAAGCATTAAAGAGCTTTGCATTTCATGAGTTTTTTTTGTCTCAGCTATCAGTCAAACTACGAAAAAAAATAAGAGAGGAAACTTTAAATTCAAAGCCGATTTTAAATTTTGAATCCAATTTAAAAAAGATAATTAATTTTTTCCCTTACGAATTAACTATTGATCAAAAAAAATCTTTAAAAGAAATAGGAGAAGATTTATCATCAAATATTCCTATGGCAAGATTATTACAAGGTGAAGTTGGTTCTGGGAAAACAATAATTGCTTTATTAGCCCTTATTTGTACTTCTATGGAAAATCAACAGGGGATTTTACTTGCTCCAACCGAAGTTTTATCAGAACAACACTTCATGAATATTTGTAACTTACTTGGAGCCAAAAATAATTTCGGAACACAAGAAAATATTAAAATAGCCACAATTAAATCTGAAAAACAATTAAAAATAGGACTCTTGACTGGTTCTTTAAATGAAAAGTTAAAATATCAAACGAGAAAAATGATTGAGGATCATGAAATTGACATTATTATAGGAACGCATGCTTTATTAAATGAAGATTTATCAATAAAACACTCAGGTTTAGTAGTAATCGATGAGCAGCAGAGATTTGGAGTACAACAAAGAACAGCTTTGTTGGATTATGATCCAATACCAAACATGTTAGCAATGTCTGCTACACCAATCCCTCGTACTTTAGCATTGACAGTATATGGGGATTTATCTTTGTCTACCATAAAAACTCTACCAATTCAATCTAGAGCTTCAGTTGATACTATATGGTTGAAAGGAAATGAAGAAAACCGAATTTTTGAACTTATTGAAAAAGAAATAGAAAAAAAATCACAGGTATTTTATGTTTGTCCTTTCATTGAAAATTCAAATGTCTTAAATGTAGCGTCCGTTGTAGAAGAATTTGACAAAATAACAAAAAGTTTTTTGTCTAAATATAGGATTGCATTATTGCATGGGAAAATGAAGATGGAAGAAAAGCAAAGAATAATGGAAAAACTAAGAAATGGGGACATAGATATTTTAGTGACCACACCAATAATAGAAGTAGGAGTGGATATACATAATGCTACGCTCATGATTATTTATTCAGCCGATAGATTTGGAATTTCTCAATTACATCAACTAAGAGGTAGAATTGGTAGAGGTGAAAAACAAGGAAAATGTATTCTTTATACTAATGAAGAATTAAATGAATTTTCAGAAATGAGACTTAATGCTGTCGTTAACTCTAATGATGGATTTCAATTATCTGAAGAAGATTTGAAAATACGGGGTCCAGGAGAAATAGAGAGAACAAAGCAAAGTGGTTGGCCTGAATTTAGAATAGCAGATCCAAGTGACATAAATTTAATTGAATCGGTCAATAAAGAATCAGAAATTATTATAAAAAATGATCCAGATTTGATTTCTAAAGATAATGCGTTAATAAACAAATTAATAAATAAATCTCTTTCAAATAAAATTAATTTGAGTTAGATATATATAAGTATGAATATAAGAAACAAAAACTATAAACCAATAGGACTTTGGGCTAAAATTCCTCATGGTATATGGATTAGAGAAGCCACTAGTGTTTCAGTAGACAGTATGGATAATGTCTATATTTTTAATAGAGGAAATATTCCTATATTAAAGTTTGATACTTATGGAAACCTTATTGATAAATGGGGAACCGAAGATCCTTACAGTGAAATAACAACCAAAGAATTAAGGCCTGGAGTAAAGCTCCAATCTTGGAGTGGTTCTAATTTTACTAGGCCTCATTCGATTCGAATAGATCATGATGATCATATGTGGCTTGTGGATGATAGCGGAAATATGATTTCTAAATATGATCTATCATTTAACTTGAAATTACAAATAGGTGATGGGAATCCTTCTGAAAGAGAGAGTGGAATTCCTTTTAATCGACCTACCGATGTGACAATAAGGGAATCTACAGGAGAAGTTTTCATCAGCGATGGTTACGGAAATTCAAGAATTCATCACTTCGATCCAGAAGGAAAATTAATTAAAAGCTGGGGAGAATCAGGTACCATGCCTGGAGAATTTTCTTTGCCTCACAATTTAGTTATGATAAACGATCAGGAATTGCTTGTTTGTGATAGAGAAAATCATAGAGTACAAATTTTTCATATTAACGGAGAATTTATTAGAGAATGGCATGTACATAAAGCTGTTGCAGTTACCGTCGATAAGGAAGGAAAAATTTACATAGCTGAACAAGGCCCTCCACCTGTTCAAAAAGGTGTAAAAAATCTAGGTCATAGTGTAGGCATATGGAACGATAAAGGACAACTCATTGAGAGATTAGGATCAGAATTACCAGGTGAAAAACATGATCAGTTTTTATGGCCACATTCTATAGCAGTTAATTCGAAGGGTACAATTTACGTTGCAGAAGTATCTTTTGTAGAAGTAGGTAGAACGTTAGATCCACCTCGAGAAATGGCGAGTTTTAGGGTTTGGGAAAAATTATCTAACAACTAAGTTTAGCAATTTATTTTCAATGTAAATTTTTTTTATTATTTCTTTATCAGATAAATATTTAGATATTTTTTTTGAGGTAATAATATTTTCCATTATTTCTTCAATGGAAGTGTTAACTTCTAATTTTATTTGGTCTCTTAATTTACCATTAATTTGTACTATTAGAGTATAATCATTTCTTTCTATCAATTTTTCATTGAATGTGGGATTATTTTGTAGATGTATTGATCCTTTTTCTCCTAATCTATTCCATAATTCTTCAGATATATGAGGACATATAGGTGAAAGATGTATTAATAATCTTTTACATGCTTCGATCCAAGTAGAATAGGAGATTGTTCTTTTTTGTTTTATTTTTTGTAAGGTATTTGTATATTCCATTAAATATGAAATAGAGGTGTTAAATTTGAAATTAGACATATCATTTATAATGTTCTTTGTTGTTAAATTTGATATTTGTTCCAAACTTTTTGTTGCAGACTCTTCTATATGTTTAAATTCGTATTTTTCTATAATTAAATTCCATAATCTCTTTAACCATCTATGGATACCATTAATTCCAGAATCTGACCAATCTCCTCCCTTATCCCAAGGTCCTAAAAACATTAAATATGCTCTTACTGAATCAGTTCCATATTTTTCTATAAGAGGTTGTGGATTTAATGGATTGTTTCTTTTAGAAATTTTCATATGTCTTGCAAGCATAACTCCTTGATTAAAGAGCCTCTTATAAGGTTCGTCAAAATTTAAATATCCTAAGTCTCTTAAAACTTTATTGAAAAATCTTGCATATAAAAGATGCATCACCGCGTGTTCAGCACCTCCCATATATTGGTCAACTGGAGCCCATTTGTCAATTTTTTCTTTTTCAAATGCAGATTGAATATCAGGACTTGCAAATTTCAAATGATACCAAGAGGAATCCATAAAAGTATCCATAGTATCTGTTTCTCTTCTTAATTTACCATAATCGGGATGATCAAAATAAAGGAACTTTTTATCAAGAGTTAGAGGTGATTGTCCCGTAGGCATAAATTCTTTAGCTTCAGGTAGTATTACTGGTAAATCACTTTCTTCTAATGGAATAATATTTTCGTTTTTGTCATAACAAATTGGAATAGGGGTGCCCCAATATCTTTGTCTTGATATAAGCCAATCTCTAAGGTGATAAGTAATGGTTTTTTCACCAAATTGTTTACTTTCGATCAAGTTTGTTATTCTTTTTTGTCCCTCTATATTATGAATCCCATTAAATTCTCCTGAATTTATTTGTATTCCATTGCCAGTATATGCTTTCTCTAAATTGTTAACTTTTGATCCATCTTCAGAAATCACTACTCTTATAGGTAAATTGTATTTTTTTGCAAAAGCAAAATCTCTCTCATCATGAGCTGGAACACCCATCACTGCTCCAGTACCGTAAGTTGACAAAACATAATCCCCTACAAATACAGGAACCTTTTCATTATTTATAGGATTAATACAATTGACGCCTAAAAGAACTCCCGTTTTATCTCTAGTTGTTGAAGTTCTATCAATTTCAGATAATTTGTTTGCATTTTTTATGTATTGTTGAAGATTATTGTCTTTTTTGGTTAAATCTAGTTGATTTATAATAGGATGTTCGGGAGATATAACTAAAAATGTTACTCCAAAAAGTGTATCTATTCGTGTTGTGAATGTATTTATTTTAAAGTTCGTATTTTCAATTTGAAAATTTATAGTCACTCCTTCAGACTTTCCAATCCAATTTGTTTGCATCTGTTTAATCTTTGATGGCCATTCCAAACTATCCATATCTAGCAATTCTTCTGCATAATCAGTTATTTTAAAATACCATTGAGGCATCATTTTTCTTATTACCTCACCTCCAGATCTTTCTGATTTCCCATCCCTGACTTGCTCATTGGCTAAAGTAGTTTGATCAATTGGATCCCACCAGACGGGACCATTTTTTCTATAAGCTATTCCGTTCTTATACATATCTAGAAAAAACTTTTGATTCCATTGATAATATTCAGGAGTACAAGTAACTAGTTTTCTATCCCAATCGTAAGAATTTCCCATTAGGTCGAATTGGCTTTGCATGTTTCTTATGTTATTAAAAGTCCATTTTTTAGGATTGATATTTCTTTCTATAGCTGCATTTTCAGCAGGTAAACCGAAGGCATCAAAACCTTGAGGATGTAAGACATTATATCCTTTTAATCTCATGAATCGTGCATGTGCATCTGCTGGTGTGAAGGCGAACCAGTGCCCTATATGAAGATCTCCCGATGGGTATGGGAACATTGATAATGCGTACCAATTCTTCTTGGTTTCAACAAAATCTTCAGTTTTATATAGCTTTGTTTCTTTCCAAACTTTTTGCCATTTTTTTTCTATATTTCGAGGTAAATACTCTTTATCTTTTTCTATAACCATTAAAATTTTAACTTTTATTATATTTTATATTAAGATTTATACTCAAAAACTCTAATAGTGATGGTTTTATTGATGTTTATTATTTGTAATAAATTATAATTATCTCAAAATAACTCATAGTTATAATTAGGAATTTAAAATGTTTGATTTAATAATAAAAAATGCCCTTATGGTTGATGGAACAGGTTCATCACCAACAAATAAAGATATTGGAATTAGTAAAGATAAAATATCATCCATTGGAAATTTGTCTAATGCTGAATCTAAAAAAATAATAGATGCGAAAGGGCAAATAGTTTCTCCTGGTTTTATAGATACTCATTCACATGCTGATTTTGAGATATTGAGAAACCCACAGCATGAATATGGAATTTCTCAGGGTGTTACTACTGAAATTATGTCTCCAGATGGGATCGGTTTAGTACCGTTGAGTAAGAGTAAATCTAAAGATTACATGGATTATTTGTCTGGAATTTTAGGATATCCAACTGATGATTTTGATGGAACTACATTTGAAACTGCAAAAGTTTCTTATGATAAAAAATGTAAAATAAATGTTGCCATGTTTGCAGGTCATGGACCTTTAAGGCTTGATATATGTGGAATGGAAGATATCCCCTTAAGAGGTGATTTACTAACTCAAGCGAAATATAATCTAGAATTAGCATTAGAACAAGGGGCTTCAGGCTTAGCAACAGGTTTGGATTATTATCCACAATCCTTTTCTGATACAGATGAATTGATTGAATTATGTAAAGTGGTAGCTAAAAAAGATTCTATATATTCTGTTCATCTTCGAAGTCACGAGAAAGATAGAGCATTTGCTAATGGGGGCATATTGGAAGCTATAGAAATTTCTAGGAAATCTGGAGTGGCTTTGCATGTAGAACATTACAGAACAGCTGAAGAGACTGCAGGAGAGATAGATAAGATACTTGAACCGATAGATAAAGCAAAAAATGAAGGATTAAACATAACAATGGAAACCTATTCATATCCAGTAGGTTGTACAGTTCCTCTTATTTTTTTCCCTGGTTCTTTTCATATTGGTGGAGCAAAAAAAATAATTTCAAATTTATCCAACCAACAAACAAGAGATTTTTGGGAGAAAGAACTTCAAGAAGATACCCAAAGAGCTGGAATTGAAGAAATTATGTGGACTTCAATAGGTTTGAAAGAATGGAAAGAATATGCTGGTTTAACTGTAAAAGATGCTGCAAAAAAAGACGGATTATCTCCTATTCAACATATTTTAGATATGATGTATAGAACCAATTTAAATTGTGGATTTAGAGCTGTACCCCCTTCCAGCGTATCTATATGGAGACAAGTTGAAGAAGATATCATTGAACTTATGAAAAGACCTGATTATATGGTAGGATCTGATGCCGTGCCTACTGGGCAAATGATTCATCCGAGATCATATGGATGTTTTACAAGATTTTTGGGCAGACTGAGAAGAAGATTTAATGTTCCTATTGAACTGTTGATTAATCGAATGACAAAATTACCTGCTGAAACCTTTGGCCTGAAAAATAGAGGGATATTGAAAGAAGGTTATTTCGCTGATTTAGTTATTTTTGATCCCAATATTATAAATGATTTAGCAACCTTTGAAGATCCTGAAATTCTTTCAGTAGGAATAAGTCAAGTTTTAGTGAATGGGAAAATTTCATTCGAAAGTGGGAAAAATAATTTGGAATTAAACGGTAGATTTGTTTAGTTCTATGGCTTTACCATAGATCCATCAGATCTTCTAACAGTATCCCAAGCTCCACCATATTCTCTTTCCTTAAATGGAAATTTTTTAGCTATTTTTTCATCAATATCAATTCCTAAGCCTGGTTTTGAATTAGGCCACATCATTCCATTTTTTATTTCTGGACATCCTGGGAAAACTTCTTTTGTTTTTTCACCAAAAATAGAATATTCTTGAATTCCAAAGTTATAACAATTAATATCTAATGCTAAATTTGCAGCATGTCCAATTGGAGATGTATCTCCTGGGCCATGCCATGCAGTTCTTATAGAAAACAATTCTCCCATTGCAGCTAATTTTTTTGCAGGCGTTATACCGCCTATG
Organism: Dehalococcoidia bacterium; assembly: GCA_029940375.1. Taxonomy (GTDB): domain Bacteria; phylum Chloroflexota; class Dehalococcoidia; order Lucifugimonadales; family Lucifugimonadaceae; genus TMED-70. The sequence continues at coordinate 83,946 of JAPYUX010000002.1, forward strand.
TCAGAAATATGTATTCTTATAAAGTCTATAAGTCTATTTTTGATCATAGGGATTATTTCATGGGGAGAGCTGTAAAGTTCTCCCATTGCAATGGGAGTAGATGTTTGAGCCCGTACCATTTTAAAATATTCATTATCTTCAGGACTAAATAAATCTTCCAAAAAAAACAGTTGATATTTTTCAACTTCTTTTGCAAACCAAACTCCTAAAATTGGAGGTATCCTCTCGTGAACGTCATGTAAAATTTCTACTCCATACCCAAATCTGTTTCTAATGTAATCAAAAAGAGATATAGCTGATCGAATGTATGGTTTAGGTTCAAATATTCCACCAGGATGAGCGTAATTTTTTTTTGTGTCATACTCTTTAATCCATGAAGTTATGGGTATGGGACCTTTACTGACATCTTTATTTTTTGCTGTGCTCATACCAGTTTGAGCAGATTTGTTACCATAGGTCGAGTAACCTGGGGTTGAAACTTGTACTCTTATATGATGAAATCCTTCTTCCATATAAGCTTGCATTTTATCACCAACTTCTTCATTTGAATCTCCAGATGTATGGACATAAACTGCTGCAGCTTCTCTCGATTTACCTCCTAAAAGTTCATATACAGGCATATTTGCCATTTTCCCTTTTATATCCCATAGAGCCTGATCTATTCCTGATAAAGCATTGTTAAGAACTGGGCCATTTCTCCAGTAAGAAGACACATAAGATGATTGCCAGATATCTTCTATATTGGAAACATCTCTCCCAATTAAAAATGGTTTTAAGTAGTCTTCTATGGCGGACTTTACGGGAATTGGTCTTTGAGTGAAAGTGGCACACCCCACACCATATAAACCATCTTGATTTGTTAGAATTTTTACTATTACCAGCCTTATATTATCTGGTTCTGTAAATATTACTTTTATGTCCTTAATTTTTGGTGTTTTCATTATTATCTCCATAAATATCTGTTTTGTTTTCAGAATAATTTTGATATATATCAGAGAAAATATAACAAAAGAGAAGAAAATGAAAGCATCTATTTGGCTGGGTGAAGATAAATTTGAAACCAAAAATGTAGAAATTCCTAAACTAAAAGAGGATCAAGTGTTAGTTAGGGTAGAAAAGGTAGGATTATGTGGCACTGATGTTCATATAACACAAGGATTATTTCCATCTACACCACCAAAAATTTTAGGGCATGAATTTAGTGGTGTAATAGTGGAAGTAGGATCAAAAATTGATAAATCAAATTTGGATAAAAGAGTTGCATGTAATACAACTTCAAGTTGTGGAAAATGTGAAAATTGTTTAAATTGGCAAATTTCAAGGTGCTCAAATTCAGTGCAATCATCCGGTGGATTTGCAGAATTTTCAGTAATGCCGCTATTATCTACTATAGAAATTCCGAAACAAATGTCTTTTGAAGTTGGTGCTATGACAGAACCAGCATCCTGTTGTTTTTCTGGGATAGAAATGATTGATTATAAAAACAAACCCAAAATATTAATAATTGGTGCAGGAATCATGGGGATATTATGTATGTTATTTGCAAAACAAAAAGATATAGATTTTATTGTAGTTTCTGAACCAAATCCAGTAAGAAGAAAAATGGTAAAGCAATTAGGGGCAGACTTTGTTATAGATCCTACTGACAAAAATTCTAATAAACAATTGGAAGAATTAACACATTCTATTGGTTTTGAAATTTGTGTAGAAGCTGTAGGAAAACCTAACTTACTTGATTATGGAATTTCCAAATTGAGACCTAGGGGGCAAGCTTTAATGATTGGTGTACATCCTGAAAAATCTAATTTACCGAGTGATTTATATGATTTTCACTATAAGGAAATTAAGCTTTTTGGAGCATACGGTAGAGGAGATTATTTTAATCAGACGCCTGAAAGAATTTCAAATTTTGGCTTGGATAAACTAGTTTCCAAAATCTTTTCTTTAAATCAAATAAATGAAGCCTTAATTGCTACATCAAAAGGTGAAGGAATGAAATATATGATTTCTCCAAACTTATGATTTGGAATTATTTTGTATCATTATTATCTTTTAAATATTCTTCTACTGTTGTTATTTCCAACAATTCTACATAGAAGTATAAATTACTATTTCCAGGAATTCTTGGTGGTGCTCCTTGAGAACCATAGCCTAGATTATAAGGTATTTTTATAAAAATTTTTCCATTTTTTCCTATCTTGGATATACCTTTTTGCCATCCTTGTATAACACCCCCCAAGGGGAAAATTCCTGGTTCTGATCTAATATAAGAGGAATCAAAAACACATCCATTTTCCAACCATCCAGTATAATTTGTCACAACTAGACTATTCAAATCTGGTTTTTCTGCTTCACCATCTTCAAGAATGAAATATTCTAATCCATCTAAGTCTATTTCTCTTGGCTCGCTTTCTAACGTTTCAAGTTGAGGAGATGAATTTGAATAATACATATTTTGACAATACATTTCTGAAGGAGTAGGTTCTATTACTGGAATTTGGATATTTTTTGAAGGATTTGCTCCTCCTCCTCTACATCCAAAAATAAATATGATTGCAAAACTAAATAGTAATTTTGAATAATTCAAACTTATCCTTCGCCTGCGTCAACAAATTGTTTTGCTCCATTAGCCATCCATTCTCCTGTTCCTGCAAACAAAAATTGTACTCCCATTTTTGAGAATTTTGCTGTATTGTTCAAATTAACCATAGTGCCAGCCACTTTTCCTGCTTCCATAATTTTATTTAAGGAATTGTCAATCGTATTGGTAACTTCTTTATTTTGAACATCGAGTATATATCCCATTGATTGAGCTAAATCGCCAGGAGCTACAAAGAAAACATCTATATTATCGACTTTTAAAATTTCGTCTAAATTATTTACAGCTACAATATCTTCAATTAAAACAACAAATAAACTTAAGTCATTAGCAATTTCAAAAAAATTACTTACTCCATAGCCTTGTCTTGAGCCTGTAAACCCTCTTTGTCCAATTGGTGCAAATTTTCCTCCTTGAATTACGTTTTCTGCTTCTTCTTTGTTGTTTACATGGGGAACAACTATCCCTTGAGCACCTAAATCTAAAGTTCTATAAATTAAACCTTGTGAGTTTAAGTTGACTCTAACTATTGAAGTTAATCCCCAGAGATCACAAGCTCTTGTTAGATTTCCTATCTCATTAGGTACGACAGGGCCATGTTCTCCTTCAAGCCAAATTCCGTCGATTCCTGCCTGTACAGCGGAATACCCAAATGCATCGATATCATTTGCATGTGTACTTCCACTAGCAATATAAGCTCTTTCCCCATTTTTCAATTTTTCTTTTACTCTATTTTTTCTAGGCATTTCCATAATATTCTCCTTTAATATTTATTTTATTTTATTTTATTAGTATATCCGGGTCCCTTTCCTTTTTGCCAAGCATGCTCGATTAAAACTTCAGTGTCTATATTTACTCCCCAACCTGGAGCAGTAGGAATATCGACTACACCTTTTTTTATATTGAGAGGTCCGCCTATCATTTCGTCTTTCCATGGGACGTCATCAATATCAATTTCCATAATTCTTACATTAGGCACATTAGCACACAAATTTAATGAAATCATGGTAGATAAATGAGAATAGTAATTATGTGGAGCGATATTAATTTGATGACTTGCTGCTAACGCTGCCACATCTCTAGAATTTCCGAATCCTTGCCATGGGATATCTACCATTGCAACATCCATTGATCTAAGATTAAAATAAGGTCTGTAATCAGTTATTCCAAGTAAGTTTTCTCCTGATGTAATTGGAATAGAAGTTGAATCTTTGATTTCTCTCAGTCCTTCTGGTTCATACATGTCAATTTCTACCCACATCATATTATATTTTTCAAGTGTTGAACAGATTTTCTTTGCAGCTTGAGGTTTAAAATTGAAATTTAAGTCTAAACCAATAGTTACTTTTCCTTTGGACCCTTCTTGTAAAGCACTAATATGATCTTCTATAACATCTAAAAGTTCATGGTTAACAAAAGTTTGATTTTCGGTGGTATATTCTAAACCTTGATCGGTAGATCCATTTCCTCCCCCAAACCCTCCAAAAAATACATATGTATTTTTTGGAGGGTGGCTTAGCGGGGAATCAGGTCTAACTATAATATTAGTTTTTAGTGAAGTATATCCTTTATCTGCAACTTCTTTTCCAAGGTTAATAATATCTTGTCGTGAATTCAAGGGACTTACTCCTAACAACTCATAACTTCTTGCCCTCGAAGTTCCACAATGAGACCAATAAATCTTTTGTGTATCTCTTAACTTGCCTCCGAATAATTCGTAGACGGGTATTCCATGATATTTACCTTTTATATCCCATAATGCCAATTCAATGCCTGCAATAGCTTTCGAGGCTATACCTCCCTTTGATTGAATTGCCATTCTTTGTAAGTCCCAATAAATTGACTGAATATTTAATGGATCTTTTCCTATAAGTAAAGGCTTGAAATCTTCAACTGCTCCAACTATCCCCCAAGGATTTCTTCCATCAGACATTTCTCCAAACCCTGTAATTCCTGAATCTGTCTTTATTTCAGTGAATTGCCAAGGTCTCCATCCAGCATCTACAACATAAGTTTCAATAGATTCTATTTTCATATCTTTACTCCAAGTAGCTAATATATGTAATATAGACATAAATTATTTTTAAGTAAATAGAGAATAATCACTATGAACCAAAAGAAATGTTGCTCTCCTCAAAGAAATGAAATTGGCGATCAAGTAAAATTTACACATAATATTAAATTTATTAAATCTCACAAAACTAACAATAATGCAATGGTTCTAATAGAAGGTGGCATTTTCTCTATGGGTACTGATGATCCAAGTGCTTTTATGTCTGATGGTGAAGGTCCAACTAGATTGGTAGAAGTAGATCAATTTTATTTCGATAAATATCCTGTTACCAACTTGGAATTTGATAAATTTTGTCAAAATACTGGATATATAACCGAAGCTGAAAAATTTCAATGGTCATTTGTATTTCATCTATTGGTTTCCAAACAAACAAAAAAAAATGTTTCTGAATCAGTTTCTAGTGCTCCATGGTGGTTGAAAGTAGAAAAAGCTTATTGGAGATCTCCTTATGGCCCTGATTCAAATATTGAAGATTTGGAACATCATCCTGTGGTTCATATTTCTTGGTATGACGCAGTAGCTTATTCTAAATGGGCAAGCAAAAGTTTACCAACCGAAGCTGAATGGGAAATGGCTACTAGAGGCGGATTAGACAATAAATTGTTTTCCTGGGGTGATAATGATAATAATTTACATGAAAAGTGTAATATTTGGCAAGGACAATTTCCAAAGAAAAACACTATGCAAGATGGTTGGTTAGCCACATCTCCTGTAAACACCTTTGATCCTAACGAATTTGGTGTCTACGATGCATTAGGGAATGTTTGGGAATGGTGTTCTGATTGGTTTTCTCCCTCATTTCATCAAATAGAAAGAAGTGTAACTAGAAAAAACCCTAAAGGTCCGAATCATGGGAATACAAAGATTATGAAAGGTGGATCTTATTTATGTCATGATTCTTACTGTAATAGATATAGAATTGCTGCAAGAACACAAAGCACACCTGATTCATCGACAGGTAATTTAGGATTTCGAACAATGTATAGAAAATAAGGAGAGAAAATGTTAGATAGATTTAAAGTACCAGAACAAGATAAAATTTATGTACCTGTTGAGAGAATTACAGAAGTTACTGAGAATATACTAAAAGCATCTGGAGTAACAGAAGAAGGAGCAAAGAATTCTACAGCTGTACTGATAGGAAATGATTTAAGAGGTGTAGAAACTCATGGTGTCTCAAATGGCTTAAGGTTATACGTAGAAAGCTATGCTTCAGGAAAATATAATGCCAAACCAAATATAAAAGTAATAAAAGAATCTGCTACAACTGCGAATATTGATGGAGATGGAGGATTAGGTGCAGAAATTGGACCTATGGCTATGGAATTAGCAATAGAAAAAGCTGAAAAATATGGCATGGGTGCTGTAGTTGTTAGTAATACAGGACATTTAGCTGGGTGTGGTTATTATCCCTTACAAGCAGTTGAAAAAGATATGATCGGTCAAGCTATGACTTCTGGAGGGGCTGGACTAACCGTACCAACTTGGGGATCCGAACCAATTTTAGGAACTAATCCAGTTGCATGGGCTGTACCTACTAAAGATATGCCTCCTTTTTTGTTTGATGTTGCTACAACTCAAATCGCGTCAAATAAAATAGGTCTTGCTCGTAGAACGGGAGCTAAATTGTTACCCGGTTGGATTACTGACAAAAATGGAAACCCCATACTCGAAGAAGTAGACCCTCCTGAAAGAACAGGTAGACACGGCGAATCAAATTATCATTTATTACCATTTGGAGGAACAAGGGAAAATGGTTCACATAAAGGTTTTGGATTAGGAATGGTTGTGGAAATTATGACAAATGAACTTTCTGGAATGGGACCCGCACCAATATTAATGCATGAAGGATCAGATTTCTTTGCTGCATATTCGATTGACGCATTTACTGATGTAAAAAAATTCAAACAAGATATGGATGACCTTTTAAAAAGGATTGTAGAGTCTAAACCTGCCTTGGGACATGAAAGAGTTGTATATGCAGGTTATTTAGAGAATGAAGAATATTTAAAAAGATCGAAAGAAGGAATCCCATATCACAAAGAAGTTATCAAATGGTTTGAAAATCACTGTAGTGAAATAGGAATAGATTGTGAGTTACGATAATGTTAGATAGATTTAAAGTCCCTGATAAAGATAAAATTTATGTTTCTAAGAAAAATATAACTGAAATAACTCAAAAAGTTCTCGAAGCTTCAGGTGTTTCAAAAGAAGGTGCAGCAAATTCTACTGCGGTTTTAATCGGCAATGATATGAGAGGTGTAGAAAGCCACGGAGTGTCAAATGGATTAAGACGTTATGTTGAACTATACGCATCAGGAAGTTATAACTCAAAACCAACAATCAAAACATTAAGAGAATCTCCAACTACAGCTTCTTTAGATGGTGATGGAGGATTAGGTGCAGAAATTGGACCTATGGCTATGGAATTAGCAATAGAAAAAGCTGAAAAATATGGTATGGGAGCAGTTTCTGTAAGGAATACAGGTCATTTGGCTGGATGTGGTTATTATCCTCTTCAAGCAGTGGAAAAAGACATGATTGGACATTCCTTTACAGGTAGTCCAGGGCAACAAACTCTTCCAACTTGGGGATCCGAACCAATTTTAGGAACCAATCCAGTTGCATGGGCTGCTCCTGCAGATAAAATGCCCCCTTTCTTATTTGATATTGCTACAACTCAAGTTGCAGGAAATAAAATAGAGTTGACTCGTAGAACGGGCGCCAAATTGTTACCAGGTTGGATTGCAGAAAAGGATGGTTCTCCAATTTTAGAGGAAGTAAATACACCTAAACAAGGGGAATATTTCCTTTTACCATTTGGAGGAACAAGGGAAAATGGGTCGCATAAAGGTTTTGGATTAGGAATGGTTGCTGAAATAATGTCAAATATTATTTCAGGTGCAGGTCCGGGTATAATCTCTAATCATCAAGGTTCTGATTTTTTTCTTGCATATTCGATTGACGCATTTACTGATGTAAAAAAATTCAAACAAGATATGGACGATCTTTTAAAAAGAATTGTAGAATCTAAACCTGCCTCGGGATATGAAAGAGTCGTATATGCAGGTTATTTAGAGAATGAAGAATATTTAAAAAGATCAGAAGAAGGAATCCCTTATCATAAAGAAGTTATTGAATGGTTTGAGAATCATTGCAATGAAATGGGAATAGTTTGCAATCTTAGATGACTAGTTAAACCTTCATTTTTCTTTTTGAGTAAGTTCTTCCAATTTCAGCTGCCTGAGGATTATTACCAGCTATGACTCTCGCTCCAGAATCAATCACTTCTTTTATATTTTGTTCTGACCCATTTTCTAAAAATCTAACTCTATTTTTATCACAAGCTGCTTTAACTCTTTTTGAAGCCTCAATTAATCGTGCGTCTATAGGATCTCCGGGAGTTCTTTTGATTTTCATAGACATAGACATATCTCCAGGACCCATTTCAGCATACCCAATCCCCGGAGTACTTAAAATTTGTTCACAATTATTTAAGCCTTCCAGTGTCTCTATCTTAAGTCCTAATAATAATTCTCCATCTGGATTTAGTGGCCATGGATCCGCCTTTGCTCTATAATCATTATCGTTATCTAGTCCCCATTTTAATCTGGCTTGGAACTCAGATCCTACCCCCCTTGTACCATCTTTAAGGCCATAACCGACTCCAATATCATTGATTTTATATCTACATGATTCTACAAAAGCTTTTACTGATTCTGGAGTTGTAGCTTCACATAATAATATTCCATGAACTCCTCTAGCTAAAATTTGTCTAATTTGCCAAGAATTATATCTTATTATTTCTTCGCTTTCTCCTTGAACGGGTAATTCTACAATTACAGTCGGTGTTATATGGCCTGAATTAGTGGGACCTCCATCTATTAATCCTTCCATATAAGATTCTAACCCTGCCATATCAAATGACCCATGCTCCATTCCTATATTTATATAGTCAGCCCATGTTTTTGCATCTTTTTTTCCTTGTTCATATGTAAGAAAAGATCTAGAGAAAGTATGTAAACCTACATAATAGATAGGTTGATCTTGTTCTAATAATTCAATTGCTCTATTTATACGATTTACCAAAAGAATCCTCTTTGTTTTTTTTGAATATGTGTAAAAATATTATTATAATTTCTTTTTTTATAATATGTTTAAAAAAATAATAGTTTTCTTTACGTTAATTGTTATATTACAGTGTAGCATCCCTCCATCGAGAGAATCACAAAATTTGATTTATAAAACATCTGATGATCTTTACAATTCTTCCGATAGAATTATAGAAATAAAATATCTAGGAGATAATTTAGATTATAAAATTGATGAGGAAGATTTTATGAGTTTTAAATTTGTTGTTTTGACAAGTTTTAAAGGAACTTCAGACGAAGGTGATGAAATTTTTATAACCATGAAAAAAAATAATTATTTGAGTTTAATTAACTTTGAAACTAATTCAGAATTTATATTTAATCAAGATGATACGTTCATTATGTTTCTTATGGGTAGAGCAAAAGACAATAGATATCCAAAAGAGTTAAAAGGAACTTTATGGATAAATAATGGAGATCCAGCAATATTCAAAATAAATAAACTTTTTCTGGATGTTATTGTTAATAAAAACAGATTATTAACTTTAAGTGACGACTTCACTCGACTACTGAATTTAGATGTTGATATGTTTATTAGTGAACTAGAAAGCATAGAGAATTAAATGTTTTTTTTACATGGAGCAGCTGGAAAATGGGATGAAATAATTCTTATAGCTGTTTTTTTTGTAATTGTTATAGTTCTCTTTTTTTTATCTTGGTTGAGAGGAAGAAAGATTCAAAAGAAAAAAAATAATTAACTAATAACTTTATTTTTTCTAAATTTATTTATTTGTTTTTTCGAAAACCCGTGTTCTAATAATATTTTTTCAGAATGTTCTCCTAAAAGAGGTGAAGGGGTACGCAATGAACTAGGTTTTTCAGAAAACTTAGCAATCACTCCAATATTATCTGTTTCTCCAACTTTTTTATGCTTCAATTTAACTCTCATGTTTCTGAATTTTACTTGAGGGTCATTCCATACTTCTTTCATATCGTATATAGGACCACTTGGAACTCCATTTTTATCTAAAATATCAATCCATTCGGATCTTGTTTTTTTTGATAAAGTTTTTTCCAGTTCTCTTTCAAGTCCATGTTTATTTAATAATCGGGAAGGATTATCAATATATTTTTTATTATCTAATAAATCTTTTCGATCTATAGCATTACAAAGCCTTTCCCAGTTGCTTTGATTTGGAGCAGCAACATTTAGGAATCCGTCTGAGGTTTTTAATGCTTGATAGGGGGCAGATATTCTATGTGAAGATCCTAATGGAATAGGAGTTTCTCCAGTTGCAAAGAAACCCGTTGATTCCCAAACAGTATATGCTATTGCAGATTCCAATAATGATACTTCTATGTGCTGACCTTCATTATTTTTCAAACGATTTACATATGCAGCAAGAATAGATGACAATGCATACATACCAGTGTTTAAATCAGCTATTGGTACTCCTACCTTCGCAGGAGCTGTATCTGGATGTCCTGTTATACTCATTAATCCACTCATACCTTGAGCTACCAAGTCAAAACCAGCTCTTTCTGCATATGGACCGGTTCTTCCAAATCCAGAAATAGAACAATATATTAGGCTTTTATTAACTTTTTTTAAATCTTCATATCCTAAGCCTAATCTTTCCATTGTCCCTGTTCTATAATTTTCAATTAACACGTCAGCTTTATTTACTAATTTTTTCATTATTTGAATACCTTCAGGGTCCTTAAAGTTAATCACAATAGATTCTTTGTTTCTATTTAAATTCATAAAACCTATAGATTGATTATTTTTAAAGGGAGGTCCCCAACTTCTAGTATCATCTCCACCATTAGGCTTTTCTACCTTAATAACGTTTGCTCCCATATCAGCAAGATTCATTGAACAAAAAGGGCCAGCTAAGATTTGACTACAATCTATAACTTTTAAGCCTTCTAATATCCCTTTATTTTTTTTTGACATATTTGTTAGTGTTTTTTACATTTGATTTTTTTTATTATATAAATAACAAATAGAATAAGGAGCATAAATTTGAAGGAATTTCTTTTAGATAAAAAAATTGCATTAATAACTGGCGGTAATGGAGGTATAGGTTTTGGGATTTCAGAAGGATTATCAAAAAATGGAGCAACTGTTATAATCGCAGGAAGAAATCAGAGTAAAAATGATACAGCTTTAAATGAATTAAGAAAAATTAATAAAAAAAATGATTCTGTCATACTAGATGTAAATAATCAAAATTCTATTACAGAATGTGTAAATTATGTATTAAAAAAATTTGGAAGAATAGATATTTTAGTTAATAATGCAGGAATTAATAGACGAAGTGAAGAACCACATTTACTGTCTAAAATGGATTGGAAAGACGTTATGGATACTAATTTAAACTCCATACATGATATCACTTCAAAAATCTTTCCTATAATGAAAAAAAATAAATCAGGAAAAATTATAAACATTGGTTCGATGATGTCAATTTTTGGAACTGCATATGCTGCTGCTTACGCTGCCAGCAAAGGAGGCGTTGTACAATACACCAAAAGTTGTGCAGTAGCTTGGGCTAAATATAACGTACAGGTTAATTCTATTTTACCAGGATGGATTGTTACAGAAATGACAAACGATTTTAAAGACAAATTTCCAGAAAGATATGCAATGATAATTGAGAGAACACCAGCAGATAGGTGGGGTATACCGAAAGATCTTGCTGGGACAGCAATATTTTTATCAAGTAATTTATCTGATTTCGTAACTGGAGTTTCGATTCCTGTTGATGGTGGTTATAGTGTATGGTAAGCTTGTAAATTATTTATCTTTCTTAACTTTCTTAAGTTATAATGTTAAAACAGAATATTAAATTTAAAAATTTTAAAACAGAATAGATTAAAATTTTTAAATACAGAACAGAATAGAAAATTAAATAAAGTAACCGGAGGTCATTATGAGTATGATCTTAATGGTTATCATCAGTATAGTAATTTCAGGATTCATTTTTGGAATTCTTGGATTTCTAGCCAGAATGTTTATTGTTGGAGGAGAGCTTAAAAGAGCAGAAGATGCAGCTGAGGGCCAATTAAGAAGAGCTGAAGCTCGAAATAGAGAAATTTTGGTAGAAGCTAAAGAAAACGCTTTAAAGATTAAAAGCCAAGCTCAATCCGAAATAAATAACGATCGGAGAGGAATTCAAAAACTAGAAAGCAGCTTAGAGGCTCGAGAGGAAAATTTAAAGAAACAAAATAATGAACTTCAAAAAAAAATAAATGAAGTAAATAAAAAAGACCAAAATCTTGAATCAGAAAGAAAAACAGTTCAAGCTCTTGAGTCAGACCAAGTTTCTATTTTAGAAGAGTTGTCTAAATTTTCTGCCGCTGAGGCTAAAGAATTACTGATAGATAAGACCAATAAGAACATTGAATTTGAACTAGCAAAAATATATAAAAATGCTGAAAGTCAAATGTATTCTGAAGCAGATGATAAAGCCAAAGAGATTTTAGCTTCTTCAATGCAAAGATATGCTTCAGAAGTTGTTAGAGATTCTTCTGTATCTTCTATAAACTTACCTAATGAAGAAATGAAAGGAAGAATTATAGGAAGGGAAGGAAGAAATATTAGAGCAATTGAGAATTCTACAGGAGTAGATCTGATTGTTGATGAAGAACCTGAATCAATTTCTGTATCATGTTTTGATCCAATACGAAAACAAACAGCTATTGTAGCAATCAATTCTCTTATTAAGGATGGGAGGATTCATCCAGCAAGAATAGAGGAACTTGTTGAAAAGGCAAAAAATGAAGTGATGATTGAAATTAATAAAGCAGGACAAAAGGCTATATTTGAAATCAATGTTAAAGGATTAAGCAAAGAAATAGTAGATTTGATGGGACGATTAAAATTCAGATACTCTTATGGAGAAAATGTTTTACAGCATTCAATAGAGGTTGGTAGATTTGCAGGAATACTAGGGGGACAAATAGGATTGAATGTAGAAATTTGTAAGACTGCAGGCTTTTTACATGACTTGGGTAAGGCACTATCACATGAGATAGAAGGTTCACATGCAGAAATAGGTGCTGATATAGCTAGAAGAAATGGTATGGATGATAAAATTGTTACAGCTATTAAGGAACACCATGATAGAGATATGACTTCCCCTGAAAGTTATGTTGTAGCTGCAGCAGATGCGATTAGTGCAGCTAGACCAGGAGCAAGAAATGATTCATTGGAAAGATATATAGAAAGATTAACTTCATTGGAAGAGATTGCTTTAGGGTTTGAAGGAGTAGAAAGATGTTTTGCAATCCAAGCAGGCCGAGAAGTTAGAGTAATGGTTAACCCTGAAGAAATAGATGATGTCAAAGCATCCACTTTAGCAAGAGATATATCTAATGAAATTAAACAAAAACTTAACTTTCCTGGTCAAATAAAAGTTATTGTTATACGTGAAACTAGATCTATCCAAATGACAGGAGATTTTAATTAGGTGATAATTTGAAAGTTTTGATGATTGGAGATATAGTTGGTAAAGGTGGAAGGAATACTCTAAATATCTTATTACCCAAAATAATTTCAGAACACGAAATAGATTATGTTATAGCTCAAGGTGAGAATTCAGCTGGTGGATTTGGGATAACAAAAAAAACATCAAGACAAATATTTAACTCTGGAGTTAATGTCATAACATCAGGTAATCATATTTGGGATAAATCTGATATTTTTGAGGATCTAGAAAAATTTAATTCGAAAATATTAAGACCCATGAATTATCCGAAAGAAAAACCTGGAACAGGTCTTTATGTTGATGAAAATATTGCAGTCATTAATTTAATTGGATCAGTTTGGATGGGTAAAATTGATTCTCCATTTAATCAAATTGAATCAATTCTTTCACAAATTCCTTCAATGCCTATTTTTTTGGATTTTCATGCAGAAGCTACCTCAGAAAAAGCTGCTTTGGCTTGGCATTTAGATGGTCGAATAACAGCTTTGGTAGGAACACATACTCATGTGGCTACTTTAGATAATAAGATTTTACCTAATGGGACAGCATTTGTTTCAGATCTAGGTATGGTTGGAGCTAAGGATAGTATTTTAGGCATGGATAAAGATGCTTCAATTGCAAGATTTTTTAATGGTGATAAAAGAAGGATGAAGCCAGTGGAAGAAGGAAAAATGATATTTAATTCTGTTGCAATTGAATATGATAAAACTGCTACAAATGCTTCAAAAATATATAGAATTGATCAAGAAATACATATCTGATGTATGCAGATTTACATATTCACTCACATTTTTCAGATGGAATTTTATCACCTAAAGAAATTTTGGATGAAGTCATAAGTACTTCCCTTGAAAGTATAGCTATAACCGATCATGACAATATTCAAGGATCGATAGAAGCACAAAAAATCAATCGAAGAAATGACTATGATTTAGAAATAATTCCAGGGATAGAATTTTCTTGTTTGGAAAACAGACAAGATTTTCATATAATTGGCTTATTTATTGATTATGATTCTCCTTATTTAAATGAAACGATTGATGTGATGCAAAAAAAAAGAATTGATTCGATAAAAAAAATTGTAAAATTTCTAAATCAAAAAAACATAAATATTTCATTTAAAGATATTTTAAGTTTAGCCAAAGGTTCAGTTGGAAGGCCTCATGTTGCATTAGATTTAATAAATAAACGGTATGCTAATAATGTAAACGAAGCTTTTGATAAATATTTATCTAATAAAATATTATTTAATATAAGAGAGCCTCGGATGAATGTTTCAAAGGCTATAATAACTATAAAAAAAAGTGGAGGAATACCTATTTGGGCTCACCCTAATATTAAAGATATAAATTTTGAAAAAAATCTCCAAGAATTTATTGTGATGGGATTAGCGGGGATTGAAGTTGCTTCACCAAGATACGGATTGAACAGACAAGAAATAATAATTAATGTATGTTCCAAATATAATTTATTATTATCAGGAGGTAGTGATTTCCATGGTTTTCATAAGGGAATTGATATAAGTAGTGATTATGGAATTAAACATAAAGAATTTATTGATATAAAAAAATATCTAAATATAAAAAAATAAAATGCTAAATGAAATATTGATTGCTATTATATACTCATTATTTTTTTATATTTTAGGTTGTATTCCAACTTCATATTTGCTTGGTAAAAATCTTTTTAAAATCGATATTTTAGATAAAGATTCACGTCATTCTGGCCTATCTAATATTTATAATTTATTACCAAAAAAATATATATTTTTAATTCTATTTATTGACGTTATTATGAAAGGTTTTCTGCCGACTTTATTCATTCAACTTTTTGATTCAAAATTATTGTTTATTGTAATATTTTTGTTGATTGGCCACAATTGGTCTATTTTTATAAATTTAAGAGGTGGGAAAGGAATAACAGTAGCTATTGGAATTATTTTAGGTGTTTCTTATATGTTATTTGTATATCTTTTATCATTATTTATTTTGATATGGCTTATTAATAGATTTAGAGATAGTGCCTTCCCATGGATTATAAGTTTCTTTAGTTTGACCTTTATCGTAAATATGAATTTCTTAGGGGATGATTACAATACTTATGGTTTAATATTATTATTATTATGTTTTTTAATACTTATAAGACGTAGTTTAGGAATAACAAACTATAATAAAGTTAATTACAAAATAATAATCAACAGAATATTATTTGATAGAGAAAATAGCTAATGGAAAAGAATTGTTTTTATCATAAAGAAATTCCTACAGGCCTCTCTTGTTCAAGGTGTAACAAACCAGTTTGTAACAAATGCACAATAGATTCACTCGTAGGTATAAAATGTAAAAAATGTGGTTTAATAGGTACACCACATATATTAGAAGTAAATATCTTTGATTATTTTAAAATATTGTGTGTTAGCCTACCTTTTTCCTTATTTCTAGCTTTTTTATATACTCTAGGTTTAATTATGGCCTTGAATAATGAATTTTTAGGTAAATATCAGGAGATAAGTCAAACATTTTTTAAAATTTTAACATTGATTTTTTTAGTTGCTTCTGGAGCTTCTGTGGGAGAAGTAGTAAAAAGGGTAAGTTATAAAAAAATAAATAAATTTTTTCCAGTTATCTCCGCGTTATCGACACTATTTTTGTGGATTTGCATATACATGCTTTTTAAAGTGATTTATCCTCAATATTTATTATGGTGGGAGCAATTTTTTTATGGTCCTGTACCATTAGTGGGACTTGGAATAGCAATTTATTTATCATATAAAAGATTAAAATGAGGAGTTTTAAATGAAAAAAACAAAAATTGAAAAAATTGAAAAAATTTTATGGAATAGATGGTTATTAATTAAAATTTATTGTGAAGATGGAACAATTGGTATTGGAGAAGGTGGAGTGCATGGTTGGCAAAGACCAACAAAAACAATGATTGATACAATGGAACCATATCTTATTGGTAAGGATCCTTCTCTTATTGAACATCATTATCAATGGTTATATAGATCTAGTCATTTTATGGGTTCTGTCGTTCAAGGTGCTCTTTCTGCTATTGATATCGCACTTTGGGACATAAAAGGTAAAAGATTTGAAGTTCCAATATATGAACTTCTATCCGGTAAAACCAGAGATAAAGTAAGGTGCTATATGCATGTTGGGATGTATAACCCCAATTCAAAATCAAAACATGGAACAACTGACGCTTTAGTTGAAGATGCTTTATCAGCTACAAAAAAAGGATTTACTGCTGTTAGATTTTCTCCTTATAGTGATGAATTTTTTATGCATAAATCCTTTACAGAATGGGCTTCAGAATCAGTTAAAAATGTCGGAGCAGTCAGAGAAGCTGTAGGAGATTCAGTAGATGTTTGTGTAGAAATTCATAGACAAATGAGTCCTGCTGAAGGTATTAGTTTAGGCAAACAATTAGAACAGTTTTCTCCTTTTTTTTACGAAGACCCAATGCTTCCAGATTCTCCAAATTTGATGGCTGATATTCAAAAAAATTGTAATATACCAATTGCTACAGGGGAGAGATTTACTAGCATATATGAATTTCAACAATTATTAGAAGCAAAAGCTACAAGTTATATTAGACCAGACTTATGCTTGGCTGGAGGAATTAGTGGATGCAAGAAAATTTCTGCTATGGCAGAATCTCATCATGTTAAAGTAATTCCTCATAATCCTCTTTCTCCTGTGTCTACAGCTGCTTGCGTACAGCTTGATGCGTCTATTCCAAATTTTGCTTTGCAGGAATATACAGGAGAGGATAAACCTCCAAAAAGTGATCTTATTGAAAATCCAATAACACTTGATAATGGATACTTGATTGTTCCCGAAGGCCCTGGTTTGGGAATTACACTTAATGAAAAAACTTTAACTCAAGGAGAGACCCCAAAAGTATTGGATACTCCAATTGGATTTGATGGTTCAGTTCAGGATAGATGATTTAATTTTTTCAAAATGAATTTTGTTAAGTCCCAATCATTGTTTCTAAATCTTCAATTTCCTTAGGTATCTTTTTAGTCATGTTTTTTGGTCCTGATTCAGTTATTAATATATCGTCTTCAATTCGGATCCCAATATTTTTATACTTTTCAGTTATATTTTGAGCCATATCTCCAAAGTACAAACCTGGTTCAATTGTTAGTATCATACCTTCTTCAAATTGAGTGAAATTATCATCTCTATCCTTATATTTTCCAGCATCATGTACATCTAATCCTAACCAATGGGAAGTAGAATGCATATAAAAAGGGACATATAATTTTTTTTCGATTATTTCTTCTACAGATTCTGAAATAATATTTAGATGTCTAAGTCCTTCAATCATAGTATTTAATGCCTTCTTGTGAGGATCATTTATTGAATTACCAATTTTGCATTCTTCAATGGCATTTATATTTGCTTCAAGAACTATTTGATAAATATCCTTTTCTTCACTTGAGAATTTTCCATTTACTGGCCAAGTTCTTGTTACATCTGCAGAATAATAATCCCACTCTGATCCAGCATCAATTAATAATAATGAATCTTTTTTTAATTTTTCATTGTTACTAATGTAGTGAAGAATACATGAGTTTTTTCCAGATGCTACTATTGAAGGATAACCATTTCGTTTTGCCCCAGATAATCTAAACTCTTTTTCTAACATTTCTTGAATTTCAAACTCATATTTTCCATAAGCTGTACACTTTATGGCTTCAGTAAATCCATTTGAGGTTATATCTATAGCTGTTTTAATCATACTGATTTCATTTTTACTTTTTATTAACCTCATGGAATCTATTAAAATAGTAGGATCCATAATTAATGGATTAGGTATTCCAGTCCTTGATTTAGTTTTTCTTAAATTTTCTATTCCTTCAAAAATCATTTCATCAATTTTCTTTGAAGAACCGAGATTGTAGTAAATTTTTTCGCAAGATAAAATTAATTCAGAAAGTTTATCAAGTTGATTGTTTTCAAAAGATTCATCTGCTAAAAAATATTTTTTTGCTTTTTCAGTACCTATTTTGTAACCATTCCAAACTTCTTCTTCAATTTTTTTCTGTTGTAAAAATAATATATATTTTGTAGAGTCTTTTTTTAGCATAATCATTATGGCATCCGGCTCTTCTAAACCAGTTAAATACCAAAAATTAGAATCTTGTCGAAATTCATAATGTACATCATCATTCCGTACTTTTTCAGTTGCTCCACTTAGAATAAGCAAAGAATTTTCATCCATATGTTTAAATAGCTTTTGCCTTCTTGATTTATATTCCTTTTGATCTATTTTGTTCATAATTTAAAATAGTTTTCCTTATACCACCTTAACTCTTCAATGCTTTCCTTTATATCATCCAATGCTTGATGAGTATTTTGTTTTTCAGGCTCATTTTTGATGGGTTTAAACCATCTTTTAATAACCTCTTTGAAAGAGGATACATCTATCATCCTATAATGGAGATAATCATCTAGAACAGGCATTTCTTTTCTTATGAATTTCCTATCAATATGAATAGAATTCCCACACAATAATCCTTCCTTTTTTTCTACCCACTTTGAAATAAATTCTATATTTATTTTTTCGGCTTCAGAAATTTTTATTTTAGATTTTTTGACCTTTTCTAATAAACCGGATTCAGTATGAATTTTTAATGGCCAAGCTTCTATTTTGTCTAATTCTTCTTGAGATCTATGAATTATTAAATTAGGACCTTCTTCCAAAATCTCAAGATTTTTGTCAGTAATTATACATGCAGTTTCAATTATTACTTGATCATCTGATAGACCTGTAAACTCTAAATCCATCCAGACCAAATTATCTTTTTTATTCATTATAGAAGATTTATTTTAATGGAAAATATATATTATTTTATTTATAATTTTATCAATAAATGGAAAAAAATTACATAATACCAATTGCTGACGAAAAAATTCATGGTTTGTATAACCTCTGGTTTAATAACGGATTTGATAATGAAGATAATGTAGATGTAGATAAAACACTACTCAGTGGATCTGAAAAAAACATAAATCAAATCAATCTTTATTCAATTGAAAAAGATTCTGAATTTTTGTCATCAGTTATTTTGATTTTTCCAAAAGATAATCCCACAATTTCCGGATTAGGTGAAGTCTGTACAAGAATAGATTCTCGAGGAAGAAACTATGCATCAAATCTATGTAAATTAGCTAGAGATGATTTTTTTTCTAAATCAAATGCACAAGGTAATTTTCTGGGGACCGTTAATCCTGTAGCTGCTAAAATTTATGAAAAATTAGGATGGAAAAAAATCACTAATTCTTTAGTTATGTTTAATTCTGTCAATAATATAAGTTTTGATAATTTTGTGGAACAAAATTATATATCATCAGAAAAACTAAATATTTCTGAGGGAAGTCCTTATTTTAGATTACCTCTTATTCCATTTGTTTTATCAAACAAAAAGTTTATATACAGTGATATAAATGTTCGAATTTTGGGTGAATTAGAAAGTTCATATTGTCTAAGTCTTTATGAGAAATTTGATTCATTATTAGAGAGAAAGGGTAACTGGTATTGTATGCATAATCTCAATAATCAAATTTATGGTATCAGTACTTATCAAGAGGAAAAACAAAAAATTTATAGAATTGATGGCTTTGATAATCATTTTTATAAAAACGACTTTCATAATTTACTTGATAAAACCATTGAATCTATATTAGAAAAAGATCCTTTAAAAATTTATGTTGATGTCTTAATAGATGATAAATATAAATACGAAACTTTTTCTGAATTAAATTTTTTTCAAGATTCAAAAGTTACTCATAAAATTGATAATTTTGAAAAAGAATTTTATAGGATGATTTTGGACTTTAAATAAACGTTTATTTTATTTCGAATCCTAAATTTATTTCACTAATGATTTCTTTTTCACCTGCAAACACACTAGAAGAAGGAAATGGTGCAGCTGCCATCCTCATCATTCCCATACTATTGTTATCTTCTAAATAGTTTGAACTATATACCTCTTCAAAAAAAACTAATTTCCCTAGTTCTATTCCTAAACTTTTTTCAAAAAGTTCGCTTTTGTTTAGTGCATCTTTTACAGCTTTATTTCTTGCGAGATTTAAAGAATCTTCTAAATTTTTTACCTTAAATTCAACACTGAACAACCTGAAAAAATCTTCAGTTTCTATAGCAGATTTATCTATTAAATCTGGGATAATAATTTCTTTGCTTTCCCCCTCTATAGTAATCCTAATTTGGTTTGAAACTTCGTAGGCTATGATTTCAGGACTATTGTAAGTTCCACCATATTCATCTTTCTTTTCTATCCATCTTTCAACTGGACTTATAGAAAATTTATCAGTGATAATATTATTTTGTTCAACTCCCAAACTATCTGCTATTTCAATTATTTTTTTTACGTTTAAATTTACATTTTCTAAAGCAGATTTGATATTTTTTTCTCTACTTTCAATTCCTAAATGTACTATAGCAAAATCTGAATTTTGCTTAACAGATCCTGTTCCACTTATCGTAAAAATATTTGACTTAGAAATATTACTACTAGATAAGTTTCTTCCTGATAAGACTTCGTATGTTAGTTGGTTTCTGACATCTGAGTCTGATTTATTGTCATTTGTTTCGTTAGTACAAGAAAACAATAATATAGCTATTATAGGAATGTTCAAATATTTTTTTAACAATGGATCTTCTTTTAATATGAGTATCATTTATAGAATACTATGATTTGATCCTATTATTCAATGATCTAAATATTATCTAAACAAAAAAACAAATATAAATACCAAAGTAAGATATAAATTGATATTAGCATAATTGAGATTTTTATTATTCTTGATCGTAAATATTTATCTGCTAACCATCCTGTGAAAAGCCCAACAAAAACATTGGAATCAATTTGAAAAAATTAATAATCCGATACTTTCTAGTTTTTCAATAATATTAGTTAATAACCAAGCAATTATTACAAAATCCAAAAATCTGATTGTATTTATAAAAAAACTTGAAGCCCAAAAACTTATGTAATTTTTATCATTGTAAGGGATAAAAGAATTTATAATATTTAGCATATAATTATTATGGAGTTTTAACTTTCATTTATCGAATGTTACTTTTATTTCTGTAAAATTTTAATCAATAAAATATACCAAAGAAGGTTAGATTGGGAAAATTTGAAAAATATTTATCAATTTGGGTATTGTTGTCAATTATCATAGGAACAATGGGCGGAAATATATTTCCAAATATTTTTGTAGAAATTTCCAAATTTGAATACGCTAGTGTTAATTTCTTGATAGCTTTTTTTATTTGGATTATGATTTTTCCAATGATGGTCAATGTAGATTTTTCTTCAGTAAAACGAATAACCAGACAACCAAAGGGTTTGGTATTGACACTTATTGTTAATTGGTTAATAAAGCCTTTTTCAATGGCAGGATTAGGAATCATTTTTTTTGAAATTATTTTTTCAAATTTTGTTACAGACATTGAAGCATCTCAATATATTGCAGGGATGATACTACTTGGTGTCGCCCCATGTACAGCAATGGTTTTTGTATGGAGCAATCTAACAGATGGAGATCCTAATTATACCTTATTACAAGTGTCTATTAATGATTTAATTATGATTTTCGCATTTGCCCCTTTGGCAGCTTTATTATTAGGAATCACTAAGATATATGTTCCATGGGGAACATTAATATTGTCTATTTTTTTGTATGTAATTATACCTTTAGTAATGGGTTATATAACTAGACAATTAATTTTTAATAACAAATTGAATAAAATCAATATATTTAATGCTCGTATGAGACCTTTGACGATAATTGGTTTATTATTTACCATTATTATTTTGTTTGGATTTCAAGGAGAAATAATTATTGCAAAACCTTTGATAATTGTTCTAATATCTATTCCACTACTTATACAAACATATGGAATTTTTTTTATTACTTATTTAGCCTCTTATATTTTAAAATTACCCAATAAGATAGCTGCTCCTGTTTGTTTAATAGGGACCTCTAATTTTTTTGAATTAGCTGTTGCAGTAGCTATTGGAATATTTGGTATCAATTCTGGAGCAGCTTTGGCAACAGTAGTAGGTGTTTTGGTGGAAGTCCCTGTTATGTTGTCATTGGTATATTTTATAAATCTCAATAAAAAATCATTTAATTTCTAGATAAAAAATCTTATTCTTACTTGTTTTGATGTATAATTTTTTATCACACTAACGAATTTATCATGAAAACAAATTACGATGTGATAATTATTGGTGGAGGAGTGGTTGGTTCAGCTTCAGCCTTTTATTTATCTAACTCAGGAGCATCAGTAGCGATAATAGAAAAAGATTCTATAGCTAGTCATGCTTCAGGATTTGCTTATGGTGGAATAACTCCCACAATCGGACTTGATCCAAATTCTTCTTATCACAAAATAAGTAGATATTCATATAAACTTCATACTTTGCTGGCTGATGCTCTTCCACATGTTTCCGGTATTGATTATGGCTTTAGAATATACCCAAATATTGATTTAGCTATAAATGATATGGAGAAAGATAGATTGTATGAAATATATAAAAAATTTTCTAATGAATACGAATGGTGTGATAGAAAAGATTTGGAGAAAATAGATTCTCGGCTGGGCCCCAACGTTATTTCAGGCCTAATATCGAACTCATCTAGTGGATTAGATCCTTATAAATTTTCTCTTTCTCTATTAACTGCTGCTGAAAAAAAAGGAGCAAAATTTATCAATTCCAAAATAGATGAATTGATTGTAAAAAATAATAAAGTTAAAAACGTTGTTTTGGCAAATAGAACAGAAATATTTGCAAAACATTTCATAATAGCTACAGGTCCTTGGTCAAATGAATTTTCAAAATGGTTTGGTAATAATATTCCCATTAGACCATTAAAAGGACAAATTATAAGACTTAAAAGTGATCAGAAGATAAATTTAGGTTTTCATTGGGGTACTAATTATGTAACTTCCAAACAAGATGGATTGATTTGGGCTGGAACAACAGAAGAAGATGTTGGATTTGATGAAATCCCCACTTTTGAAGCTAGAAATGAAATACTATCTTCTGTTGTTGAAATTTTTCCTTTTTTGAAGGATTCTCAATTGATACACCAAACTGCTTGTCTTAGACCTCTTACTATTGATAAATTACCTATTATTTCTCAATCCAATATCTATAACAATCTTTTTATTGGATCTGGAGCTGGAAGACAAGGAATTTTGTTAGGTCCAGGGATGGGTAAAATATTATCTGACCTAATAACATCTGAAACATCAGAAATAGATATAAAAGATTTTTCACATCTTAGATTCAGCTAATTAGAAAAGTATTGATTTCACAGCTTCTATAAATCATAGTAGAATTATGTCAAAGAAAATATCATATAAATATAATGAAACCTATAAAAATAACTAAGATTGAAATACATAAAATTGAGTCAGAAATGAAGGATTAGACATGAAAGAATCACCAATAATCACAAAAATAGATGCAATTCATTTTTCTTATACACTTGAAGATTTAGGCAAAGACTATAACACCTTTAATACAGTATATGAACCAGGAGGTAAACAGAACGCGTCAGGCACAATCCTAAGGATATATACCAATAAAGGTATAGTAGGTGAACATGCTTTTGATGGAGGTCCTTCTTTAGCGGAAATCAAAATTGTAGCACCATATTTAATAGGAAAAAATGCACTTGCAAGAGAACCTATATATAACGATTTAAAAAGAGGATCCCGTCATTGGGCGATGCTTGGAATGGGTATCATAGATATATGTCTTTGGGATATAGCTGGCAAATTTTATGATGAACCATTGTATCGGCTTCTTGGAGGAGAAAGACGACCTTTAAAGGCTTATGCTTCTACTCTTCATGGAGATGAAAACGGAGGTTTAACAACCCCAAAAGATTTTGAAAATTTTGCTCAAAAATGTCTCGAAATGGGATATAAAGCTTTTAAAGTACACGGTTGGGGACTGGCTAGAGATAATATAGAACGTGAAGTAGAAAATGTCTTAAATCTAGGTGAGAAATTTGGAAGTAAGTTGGATTTATTAATTGATCCCGCATGTGAAATAAAGAATTTTGGAGACGCACTTAAACTTGGTAAAGCTTGTGATGAAGCAAATTTTTTTTGGTGGGAAGATCCATTTCAGGATAATGGCGTGTCTCAATTTGCACATAGAAAATTGAGGCAGTTGGTAAAAACACCTCTTCTACAAACAGAACATATTCGACTTCTAGAACAACACGTGGATTTCATTGTAGCTGATGCTACAGATTATGTTCGATGTGGAGCACATGAGGACGGAGGTATTACGGGTGCAATAAAAATAGCGAATGCTTCTGAAGGTTTCGGACTTGATATGGAACTTCATGGACCAGGACCCGTTCATAGACACGTAATGTCTGCAATAAGAAACACTAATTTTTATGAACTAGGTTTAGTTCATCCAAACGTGAAAACTACAAAATCTAAAGTATATTTAGATTACAATGATGATCTTGATGCGATTGACAAAGATGGTAATGTATTTGCTCCTGAAGGCCCTGGTATTGGAGTCGAGCTAGACTGGGATTGGATAAACTCTAATAAAACTGGTGAAGAAGTAATTGCAGAATAGGATTTAATTGTGAAGTTTAAATCATGCAGTTGCAGTAGAAACTCTATAGGCAGTTCTAAGATCTTGTTGTTCAAATTCTAATGGTTTTTCTCCCATCGCAAATTCATATAATGCAGCTTTATATATACCTTCAAGTGTATAAATAATAGAAACTGAAGTAGTAGCACAAAGTACACCAACAATCATCCCGAGGTTGGCACTCATTAATCCAAAAAACCATCCTAATGCACTACTACCTAATAATGCTAAAATTTGAAAAATTCCAAATCCAAAATTAGCAGCAACCTGGTTTCCCCAGGTTTGTTTAAACAATGCAGATGATCTTTTTATAGCTGCAAAAGGACTTAAATTTTCTGAAACAATAATGGGCACAACAAAGAATGTCATCATTGCCCATCCAGCTTGTAGCAAGCTGGCAAATATTGAAGTCATAATCTGTCCAACTGCTCCTCTATTTCTACCACTGGCTCTTATTGCAGCAAAAATTAGAGCCATAATAGTGACAATAATTGACCATATAAAAATGTGATGTATATGTTTACTAGCATGTGATAATCCTGAGCGAACATTAGGATCTCCACCTCTCAATCGATCGAGTGCTGCAGAAACAAGTGCAGAGTTAAAAAATACAACAATAAAATTTGCTCCGAACACAAGAATAAGTAAAGGTATAACAGGAATATCTTCTGCTCCTTCACTTGAGAAAGAAGATAAATCTAACCCAACAATAGTAAAAATTATCCAAACAAAGACTATAACAAAAATAGCTGCAAGTATTGGAAACAAAATTAATTCTTTATCTTTTTTTAATACTCTGATACAGGATTTCATTAAATCTATCGTATTAGAGATACTCCCAAAAAAACCTGAACTATGTCTCAACTTTTTTACTCCTAGTGATAACAATATAATTAGATTATATTATTAAACCTTTTATTTTACTCGAAAGTCCCCAACGTTTTTTTTCTTAATTGTTCCCAATCTATTTCATATCCTAATCCAGGTTTTGTAGGAGCCGTAACATAACCTTTTTCAAATTTTATATCCTCAACCAAACCAAATTTATTTTCACCAGTGCAGGGGAAAAATTCAAAAAATTCACAATTAGGAACAGCCATTATTGCATGTAAATTAGCAACGTTATCTAAAGAATTACCTGATCCTGAATGTATTTCACATTTCATATTAAATGCTTCGGCTAAATTAGCTAATTTAATCAAAGGAGTAATACCTCCACAAGCAACAACATCTCCTCGCAAAATATCTGTAGCCTTTTCTGTTATCCATTCTGCAGTCCCGTAAAATCTGCCAGGGATATATTCTGTAGCAATAATTGGTATATCTAGTTTTTGATGTAATTTTTTATAACTATAAATGTCTTCTTCAA
>JAPYUX010000002.1:110348-209879 GCA_029940375.1 Dehalococcoidia bacterium
AGGAATTACCACTTATTCCTTCATCAGTTTCAACAGTTACGACTCCTAGTTGAACTGTACCTCCAAATTGTGTCCAATTGTTTGTTTTCCAAGACTCACTTTCCCAATTAAACATTTCTACTTTAACATTAGTTATTTTCATCTCTCACCACCTTGATTAATCTTTTTATGAAATAATAATAACAGATGCCTTATGCCATTATTTAAGAATATTTAATATGCTAATAGTAATGGTCATACTAATAAAAATGAAACCTATTATCCAACTAATTTTAGTAATCATATAATTTTTAATTAATTCCTTGTACTACGAAACTTTCACTTTCTGAAGCTTTCAATCTTATTTCTGCTACAGGCTTATAATCTTCAGAATCTCTAAAGTTATTCATATCTTGAATTGTAGGGAATTCTAATATTACAACTCTTTTGGGTTTCCAGGAAGTTGAATCAGATAGAATTTCTCCTCCACGAACTAGATATTTCCCTCCAAATTTTTTTATTACTGATGGAACTAATTTCATATACTTTTGATATGCTTCCCAATCTTTCACATCAATACTACTTATAGAATAAACTGGCATACTATCCTTTCTGTTTTAGATTAAAGATTTATGGGACAGAGTAATCGCTCGTAAATCCACAATTATTACAAATAATTTTACAATGAGACTTCAAAATGATTCTACAAATTTCCCATATATCTGATTCTTCTACAAACTTCATATTCAAATTATATACATGGTCATCTAGGATACACTCATATATGTTATTTTATTAATATGTTATGTAGTTATTGTGGGAAAGAATTTAAACTTAAGGATTACTCATCAATAGGTAATATTTTTCATATATTTCCTTTGAATTCTCTTAGCTATAATAAATCAAAATTATGTCCTAATTGCAACAAAAAAAATCAATTTTTGGATCCATTAGCCGGAGTATCAAGAATAATAAAGTTCTATCTTTTTATTATAGTTGTGATTGTAGCAATCTGGATAATATTTTTTATTTAAGAAAAAAAATATTTTTGAGTTATGTTTTCCTTTTTGAAAATTTCTTATGCTAATATACAAGAGTATGAATTATAAATGGATAGCGTTTTCTGCAATAGCATTAGCCCTTTTTATAAATGTGATGAGTGCAGGCGCAATTATTATTTCACTTAAAGATATTGCACAATATTTCAATGTTTCAATTTCACTAGTTTCTTGGTTAGTCATAGGTCAATTGTTAACTGTTACTGCGGTACTTATCCCCGCTGGAAAAATTTCCGATAGAGTGGGCAAAAAAAAATTTCATATTGTTGGTATCATCATTTTTATGCTAGGAACATTGGGTGGATACTTTTCAACTACTTTTACTTTATTACTAATATTCAGAGTTATCATGGCAATAGGTTCTGGTATGGGACAGGCAGTTGGAGGAGCCATTGTCGCAAGTTTATTTTCTGAAAACGAAAGAGGAAAAAGTTTAGGAGCTATGAGCACAACTGTTGGATTAGGCGCAACAGCAGGTCCTGTTTTTGGTGGCTTTTTAGTACAAAGCTTTGGTTGGCAAAGTGTATATCTAGCTTTATTTATCCCAATGTTTATAGCGTTATTTGCAGGTTATTTTTTACTCAAGGATGATTCTCCAAGTAAAAAAATCACATTTGAGAATTTTGATTATATAGGTTCCATTACAGGAATTTTGTTTGTAGTTTTAATTATTTTCGGCATTAAAAATGTTGATTTTTCTAATTTCATAAATTCATTTTCTATGTATTGTTTGTTTTTGGGATTAATTTTCGGCATTTTGTTTATAATCAATGAAAAAATAATCTCTAACCCTTTAATAAACTTTAATTTGTTTAATAATCTCACTTTTAGTATTGCTGTTAGCACGAGATTTTTTGCTTTTTTGGCCATATCGGGGAACATGATAATGATGCCAATTTTTCTAACAGGGATTATGAATATCAATGAATCTAGTGTTGGTTTGATGTTATTGTTTCAATCTTTAGGAATGGCATTAGCAGCTAGTATAGGCGGTAGACTTTCTGATAAATTTGGAAGAAAAATATTTGTGATTTTAGGATTATCAAGTATGATCACCTCATACTTTTTCATCAGCCAATTAAATCTTAATTCTCCCAATTCTTATATTATAATTCTTTTATTGATTACTGGATTAGGAATGGGACTATGGGGTTCACCTAACATGGCACAAACTTATAGCACACTACAAAAAAATGAATATGGTTTTGTATCTTCTCTAATTAGCTTTTTAAGAAATATTGGTAATACATTGGGACAAACATATGCATCGACAATATTAGCTATATTTTTATTAAGTGTAGGGTATTTAGGAGGCATAAGTGGCTTAGGATCATTAGATCAAGAAACTTATGAAGTTTATTTTAGAGCTTGGCAATTTATTTATTTCTCATCAATAGTATTTCTCTTAATAGCTCTTATTCCAAATATTTTTCTAAACGGCAAAAAAACATTATAATTTAAACTATGTCTTATAAGAAATTTATTTTATTAATTCTATTAATTTTTTCATTTGTATATTGTGATAATCAAAATCAAAATGAAGAAGTTGCAATTAATAGAAATACTAAATCAGCAGAAGAAATATTAATATATAACTCTGAATTACAAAAAGAAATTCCTCAAGACGAAAAAAAACTAATAAGAAAATTTGAAAATGATTTTAGCGAATGGGAATTACCAAATGGTCAAAAAATATATAATGATTTACGTTACAATTTAGAAGGGGACTTCAAAACGTTTGGAGAATTACGTACTTCTCAATATAGAGCTAGAGGTATAGTTACAGATTTTAACGAAGTTCAAAAAATTATAAATTCTGGGAAGCCAACTTTTGTAGAAGGTTGGAGTGAAACTTGTATCTACTGTAAAATGGGTGAAGTTGTATTAGCTGATTTGAAAACTCAACATAAAGAAAAGATAAATTTTATAACTATAGATGTTGCTAATAGATACTTAGAAGATGTAACTCAAACTGTAAGGTTTTATAATATAGTTTCGACCCCCACATATATTATTTTTGATAAGAATGGAAAAGAAGTTTATAGATCAGTTGGGTATACTGCAAACAAAGATGTTTTATCTGATACATTATCGGATTTATACTAATTTTTATTTAACATTATGGTAATGGAAAAATTATTATCTAAAAATAAAATTCGTTTGGCTCCAATGGCAAGTATTACTAATGCTCCCTTTAGGCAAATTTGTATCGAGTGTGGTTCAGGATACGTAACTACTGAGGAAATTGACTCAGAATCCTTGGTAAAAAATAAATCAGAAAAAACAAAAAAAATAATTGAATATTATCCTGAACAAAAGCCTATAGCAATGCAATTATTAGGTAATGATGCAAATTATTTATCTGAAGCATCTAAAATCCTTCAAGATATAGGAGCTGATATTATTGACATTAATATGGGCTGTCCTGTTCCAAAAATTACCAAAAAAGGTAAAGGCGTTGCTCTAATGAAAGATATAAACAAAACCGCAAAATTGATAAATCATATTAGAAAAAACACAATTTTACCTCTTACAGTAAAGATAAGAAGTGGATGGGATCAAAACAACTTAAATGCTCTGGAATTTTCTAAGATGTTGGAGCAAGAAGGAGTAGACGCTATTACAATTCATCCAAGAAGTAGATTGCAGCAATTTACTGGGATGTCAAAATGGGAAATTATTAGTGAAATTGTCAGTACAGTAAGAATCCCAGTCACAGGTAGTGGAGATGTAAAATCTCTATCATCAGCAAAATCGATGATGAAAAAAACTTTATGTAATTCAGTAATGATTGGTCGTGGATCTCTCGGGAACCCTTGGATATTTAATCAACAATATCTAAATTTAAATGACATGCAAAGAGAATCTTACAAAAAAAATATTATTAACAAACATATAGATTTAATTAGAATTTTTTTTAATGAAAATCAATTAGATATGCAGATTAAAAAACAATTATCTTTTTATGCAAAAGGATTTAAGAATGCAAGAGAATTCAGAAAAAATTTATTTAACTCCAAAGAAGAAATTGATGACTTGATTTCTTTTTTCTTTATTGAATGGGAGAAAAATTCTAAAATATTGGCTCAAATATGATAAGAAAATATAATTCAAAAAACAAACTTAGACCAACAACTTCAAAGGTACAGTTAGCAATTTTTTCTATGATTGGGCATGATAATTTGATTGATAAAAAATTTCTAGATTTATATGCTGGCACAGGAAATATGGGAATGATGGCAATAAATTATGGAGTTAAATTATCCTGTTTTGTAGACAGTAATCCAAGTTTTATCAGTAAAATTAAAAATAAATCTAAAGAAAAAAATTTACTTGAGAAGAGTAAATTTCTAATTGCAAATTGTGAAACACAATTACATAAATTATCAGATAAATTTGATTATGTTTTTGCAGACCCTCCATATAATGAAGAGCCTTTTGAAAAAATAATGTACCAGCTGGGAAAGAATCAACTTGTCCACAAAAAATCTAAGATATTTTTAGAACATTCAAATAAAATTAGATTAAAAGAGTATTATGAAGATAAAATGAGAATACAAATTAAGAACTATGGAGATACTGTAATATCAGTGTTTCAAAGAGCTAATAATTAAAGGTAATACAATGGTAAAAAGTATATATCCTGGAACATTTGATCCAGTTACAAATGGACATTTTGATATTATTCAAAGAGCTTCTTATTTATTTGAAGAACTCTCAGTTTGTGTTTATTCAGGATCTATAAAGAAATCTATTTTTAGTGTTGAAGAACGAGTTGAAATGATTGAAAATACAGTTTCAAATTTGAAAAATGTAAATGTAATTCAATTTGATAATTTAACTGTAGATATTGCAAAAAAACTCAATGCTAGTGTAATTATTAGGGGATTACGAATAGGTGCTGATTTTGAATATGAAAGAGAAATGGCTTTAACTAATAGAGAAATGAATTCCGAGATAGATACGATTTGTCTTATTTCTTCTCTTAAATTCCAATATGTTAGTTCCAGTAGAATAAAAGAAATAGCTTCATTAGGTGGCGATGTTAAATCTCTTATTCCTGAACATGTATATGAACTTTTTATGGAAAGAATAAATAAATCCGTTTAAAAAAGTAGAGAATTATGCACCAACAATAGTTTAACATTTATTTGTCTGAGGAGGAAAATATGAATATTATGGAAGCTTTAAAGAATATAGAAAATATTATTAATGAATCAAAATCTTTACCTGGCACGTCAAAAGTAATGGTAGATAAAGAAAAAGCTATCGCAATTATTAAGGAAGTTGTAGATAATCTTCCAAATGAACTAGATGAAGCTGGAATGGTTTCAAGGCAGAAAGAAGCAATTCTTGATCAAGCTGATAAAGAGGCTGCAAGAATAAGAAATTATGCAGACGAAGAAGCTTCAACAATGCGTGAGATAGCACAAAGAGATGCTGCAGGAATCATAAAAGAGGCTGAAGAAAAAGCTTCGAATATGATTGAAGAAACCTCAATTATGGAAGGGGCAAAGCTTCGATCTGAAGAATTGATTTCTGAAGCTCAAGGAGAGTCAGAGATAATAGTGGTTGAATCCCAACAGAAATCTAGTAAATTATTAGAAGAATCTGAAAATCTTGCCAAAGACCGAAGAGACGGTGCTGATAACTATGCTAGAGAAATTTTATTTGCTTTAGAAGAGAGAATTTCTACTATATTGGGTCAAGTAAGAAGTGGTTTAGATCTACTGGATGAAGAGTCAGAAAATATTAGTGTCGAAGAGAACAAATAACGATTATCTTCCGTAGTCATCTTCCAATCTAATAATGTCCTCTTCATCTATGTAGTCACCTATTTGAACTTCTATAATTTCTAGTGAGTCTATATCTGAAATATTTTCAATTCTATGTTGCATAGTTCTAGGAACTTCTGCCGATTGACCCTTACCAAGGGTTATGATTTTATCTCCTATTGTAACTTTTGCTGTTCCTTTCGCAATTACCCACTGTTCATCCCTATGTTTATGTGTCTGCAGTGAAAGTCGTTGCCCAGAATTTATAGTCAATCTTTTCGATTGGTAACCAGGTCCTTTGCATAAAATTTCATAACTACCCCAAGGACGCTCAGTTTTGGATTGCTTAGTATTTATATTAAGGTCTAAGAATTTTTTATTTTCCATAATATATAGAAATTCAGAATGATTTAATGATCAAATGATATCTCAAAAAAGTACATAATTATATATTTGTTGAATTTACTTTTTGAAAAGAATAAATAATTTCTCCAATGGTAAGCCAAACTTATTTTGTATTAATAAATGAATTATCAATGTATATATTTGTAAAAAATGCTAGAATTTGAACTGATTATTCCGATGTGGTTGTATAACAAAAAGTTATAAAATTATAATTTAACAGATATAAAGAAAAGATAATTCGATGGAAAATTTTTCAGAAGATAGAATAATAAAAGATCGATTAGATAAACTTAAGAGATTGAATGAACTTAATATTGATCCATATCCTAATAGATGGATTGCTAAGAGAGAAAAAATTAGTGATGTAATCTCTTCATTTATTGATAATGAAACAAAAAAAATATCAGACTCGGAATCAATCTTGTCTGTTTCAGGTAGAATTTTAGCTATTAGAGGAATGGGAAAAGTTATATTTTTTGATCTTAAGGATCAGTCTGGCAAAATACAATTACATTTTAAAGAAGACGAAAGTGAAATATCAAAAGATTTTATTGATTTACTTGATATTGGAGATATTATTGGAGTTGAAGGTATAATTTTCCGAACTAGAAGAGGAGAAATCACATTACGCATAAAAAACATTGTTTTGTTAACTAAATCCATTCGCCCTTTACCTGATAAATGGGCAGGATTAAAAGATAATGAAATAAGATACAGACAAAGATATCTTGATCTTATTTCTAATGAAGAATCTTTAGAAATAGCCATTAAAAGATCCAAAATTATAACTTCTGTGAGAAATTTTATGAATAAGAGAGATTTTTTAGAAGTTGAAACTCCCGTTCTAGTTGATATTCCAGCTGGAGGAAGAGCAATTCCATTTGAAACATATCATCAATCTTTAGATAAAAAATTATTTCTAAGGATAGCCACAGAGCTCCATTTAAAAAAATTAATTGTAGGAGGAATTGAAAAAGTTTATGAAATTGGAAGACTTTTTAGAAACGAAGGAATTGATCATGACCACAATCCAGAATTTACTACTATGGAATCCTATGAATCATACGAAGATTATAATACTGTAATGAAAATGGTCGAAGATTTAGTTTCGACAGTAACAAAAGATGTAAATGGATCAACAAAAATTAAAACTAAAGATGATCAATATATAGACCTCTCACCTCCTTGGAAACGATTAGATTTAAGAGATGCAATAATAGAAAATACAGGAATAGATTTCCTTAAGTTTAAGACCAGTGAATTATTATCAGTAGAAATGACCAAAAAAGGTTATATTGCAAATTCTAAAGAGGCTTGGGGCATATTGCTTGATAGATTAATTTCTCAGGGGGTAGAAAATAAACTAATAACCCCCACATTTTTGATAGATTATCCAATTGAAATGTCGCCCTTGGCAAAGCTAAAACCTGGCTCTAAAAATATTGTAGAAAGGTTTGAGGCATTTGTCTTAGGTCATGAATTAGCTAATGCATTTACTGAATTAAATGATCCAATCGATCAAAGGAAAAGATTCATTGAACAAGAGAATCAGAGAAAAAATCTAGGAGATGAAGAAGCTGATAGATTAGATGAGGATTTTTTAATATCAATAGAACATGGTATGCCTCCAACAGGAGGATTAGGGATTGGAATTGATAGATTGGTAATGCTTATAACTGGTCAAGATCAAATAAGAGAAGTATTATTGTTTCCACAATTAAGAACAAAGAAATAATGTTAGACATAAAAAAAATAATTGAAAATAAAGAATTTTTTTCCATAGGGTTATCAAATAGAGGTTATGATGTTTCCAATTTAGATACGATCATAAATTTTGATTCAAAAAGAAGAGAGTACATAAAAAAAGGCGATAAAAAAAGATCTGAAAGAAACGAAATATCTAAAAAAATAGGATTGGAAAAAAGAAAACCAACAGAAAGTGAAACTACATATATAAAAAAACTCTCAGAAGATCTTAAGTCTCTTGATAAAAATCTTTCAAAAATTAATATAAAAATCAGAGAAATTATGCTTGAAATTCCAAATATTCCTAATGAACAAGTTCCAATAGGAAAAGATGAATCATCAAACGTAGTAAAAGATACTAAAGGATATCAGAGAAATGAAGAATTTATAAAACCTCATTGGGACATTGGTCCAGAAAAAGACATTTTAGATTTAGAGGCAGGTGCAAATATTTCTGGTGCAAGATTTTTTGTTTTGAAAGGGAAAGGTGCAAAATTGCATCGTGCCTTAATGAATTGGATGATGGATGTTCATACAAATGAATTTGGTTATACTGAAATTGATCCTCCTTACTTAGTTAAAAAAGAAACTATGATAGGATCCGGAAATTTACCCAAATTTAAAGATAATTTGTATAGAGATGATGAAACAGATTTATGGTTAATTCCTACAGCAGAAGTATCTTTAAATGGATTGCATCAAGGGAAAATCATACCTCCAAATTCACTTCCTCTTTCATACGTTGCTATGACTCCTAGTTTTAGAAAAGAACATGCATCTGCAGGACGAGATATAAGGGGTATAAAAAGAGTTCATCAATTTTATAAGGTTGAAATGTTTAGGTTTGTATCTCCAGAAACTTCAATGGATTATTTAGAAAAAATGATAAAAAATGCAAGAGTTTTATGTGAAAGATTAGAACTGAGCTCCAAGTTAATTCAGTTATCCACTGGAGATATTGGTTTTCAATCAGCTATAACATATGATATTGAAGTATGGGCTCCTGGATCTAAAGAATGGCTTGAAGTATCTTCAATTTCTAATTGCATGGATTTTCAATCTAGAAGGAATAATACTCGGTTTAAAGAAAAGCAAGCTTCGAGTACAATATTTCCGCATACTTTAAATGGTTCAGGTTTGGCTTTACCAAGAATTTGGGTAGCAATATTAGAAAATGGTCAACAAGAAGATGGAACAATAAAAATTCCTGAAGTTTTGATTCCATATACTGGATTTAAGACAATATAGTTACTCTCTGACATATTTAATTTTGTCAAAGCTTTCAAAAGATCTTTGATATTGGACAGGCCAAGCTTCGACACTTTCTTGAGAATATAAATTCCAATAGGGATTTCTAAGAAGTTCTCTACCTAAGAAAATCACGTCGGCCTCTTCTTTTTCAAGAATTTCTTCAGCGTGTTCAGTTTCTGTAATTAGACCAACTGCACCAGTCAATATACCTGCCTCTGACTTAATTCTTTTGGCAAAAGGAACTTGATAGCCAGGAGTTAATTCCATAATTTGTTTTGAATAATTCCCTCCTGAAGAACAATCTATAAGATCAACTCCAGCTTTTTTTAACATTTTAGCCAAATTTATGGAGGATTCTATATCCCATCCATTATTATGATATTCTGTTGAAGAAATTCTTGCTAGAATGGGGATTTCTTCACCAACTTTTTCTCTTACTCGTTTAGAGATTTCTACTCCAAAAATAGTTCTGTTTTCAAAACTTCCACCAAAATTATCTTCTCTGGTATTTGAAATAGGAGAAAAAAATTCATGTGACAAATATCCATGAGCTAAATGTAATTCTATACATTTAAATCCAGCCTCAATAGATCTTTCTGCAGCTTTAACAAACTTACTAATTATTTCCTCGATTTCTTTTATTGTTAATTCTGAAGGTATTTGTGATTCTTGATCAAAAGAAATAGGACTTGGAGCTTTGGGGATCCATCCACCATCTTTTTTCTCAACTTTACCTCTACCTTCCCATGGTCGTTTAGTTGAAGCTTTTCGTCCTGCATGGGCAAGTTGAATTGCAGGAGTAGAATTTTGTTCTTTTATGAAATCTGTAATATTTTTAAGTGCATCTATATGTTCATCTTTCCAAATCCCTAGATCCCAAGAACTAATCCTTCCTTCAGGCTCTACAGCTGCAGCTTCAGTCATTACTAATCCTGAACCTCCTACGGCCCTTGAACCCAAATGTACCATATGCCAATTATTTGCGAAGCCATCTTTAGAAGAATATTGACACATAGGGGAAACCCATGATCTATTTTTTATTTTTTCTCCTCTTATTTGAATAGATTTAAAAAGTTTACTCATCTTTTACTCCGTTATATTTTTCCATTGAAATATTAAGACCTTCGTCTATAATACTAAGGCATGCCTCAGCAGCTATTTCACAATTTTTATACATTATTTTTTTATTTTTTACTTTTGATAAAACATATTTGATTTGATCTTCATTTGATCTTGGTTTGCCAATTCCAATCTTAAGTCTTATGAAATTTTCTGATCCAATATGATTAATAATAGAATTTAAACCATTATGCCCACCACTACTTCCTGTTCTTCTAATTCTGAGTCTTCCTTCATCAAGATTAATGTCATCAGAAATAATTATTGCCTTATCCAAACTGAATTTATTATTATTCAATAAATATTTAAAGGCTAATCCTGAATTGTTAACATAAGTTGTCGGATAAATTAAATATACATTCCAATTTTTGTGATCAAATCTATATTCAATATGATTTTTTTCATTTTTTTCATACTTTTTATATCCTGAGAGTTTGTTTGAAAGAATATCTAAAACCCACCAGGATATATTATGTCTGGTATTTTCAAATTTTTTACCGGGATTACCAAGGCCTAATATTATCCAATTTATCATGAAGAATTTCTTCCTTTTGTAGAGATTATTTGAAGAAAATCCGAAAGGCTAATTATTGCAATACTATTATTTTTTGCTTCGGACAATTTTGTTCCTGGATTTTCACCTTGTAATAAATAATTTGTTTTAGAAGATACTCTATTAATTACTTTTCCGCCATTGCTTTTGATCATATTCTCTAATGTACTTCTATTGTAATCTTCAAACCTTCCTGTGATGACAAAAGTTTTATTGTTTAGTGAATTTGATTTATTTGTTATATTTATATTTTTCGTTCCAATCCCTAGATTGATAAAATTTTCAATTAGAAAAATATTTCTTTCTTGTTTCAGCCATTCAATAATTTTGTTTGATACTATTGGGCCTATGCCTTCAATATCTATTAATAAATCCTCTAAATTGTGAAGATTTTTCTTTTTTTCATATAATATGTCTAAACTTTTGATTTTTTCAGCTATCAAATCTGCTATTTCTTCACCAACCCCTTCAATTCCAAGGGCTGTTAATAAATTATTAAATGATCTATTTTTTGAATCTTCTATATTCGCCAATAGCTTATTTACACTTGTTTCTCCAAATCCTTCTAATTCCATCAATGGTTTTCTTTTTTGTTCTAAAGTGTATATTTCATCTAAAGTATTAATAAATCCTTCCTTATATAAAATTGAGCAAATTTTTACTCCTAAACCTTCTATATCCATACATTTTTTTGAAGAAAAGTATTGTAGTAATCTCTCAAATTTGTTTGGGCAAGATGAACTGACACATCTAACTGAAACTTCATTTTGATCTGCTAATAGTTTACTATTACAAGGGTCAGGACAATAGTCTGGAAATTCAAATTTTTTTGATTTATTATTTCTTAAATTATTATTTGAAACTTTTATTATTTGGGGAATAACTTCCCCTGCTCTTTGAAGTTCTACTAAATCGTTTTCTCTAATATCTTTTCTTTTGATTTCATCTCTATTATGAAGAGTTGCTCTGCTAATTTTTACTCCATCTATAATTACTGGTTCTAATTCTGCCCAGGGAGTCAGAACTCCTGTTCGACCAACGTTAAAATTAATTTTATTTAACTTTGTTTCTACTATTTCTGGAGGAAATTTATATGATGTTGCCCATCGAGGATTTCTTCCTGTAGTTCCTAAATTTTTTTGTATATTTATATCATCTATTTTAATTACAATTCCATCAGTCCCATAGTCTAGTTTTGCTCTATTTTTACTCCAAAATAAAATATAATTTTCCAAATCTTCAAAATTATGTACTTGTTTAGAATTTTTTTCAATTCTAAGTCCTAAATTTTCTAATATTTTTAAAGATTTATAATGAGAGTCCACTATTTCTTTTCCTTGATCATCAAACAAATTGTAAAAGAAAATATTAATAGGTCTCTTGGAGGTTTCGTTTGGATCTAGTTGTCTAACAGATCCTGATGAAGCATTTCTAGGATTAGAATATGAATTTAATCCTGCAAATTCTCTGCTTTCATTATATTGATTGAACTTAGAAATAGGGAAATATATTTCACCCCTAGCTTCGATATTTTTTGAGTCATTTATTTTTAAAGGTATTGATCTAATTGTTTTTACATTGTTAGTAATGTCCTCGCCTATTGTTCCATTTCCTCTAGTTGATGCTTGATTTAGTAGATTGTTTTGGAATTTAACAGAGACTGCTAGCCCATCAATTTTTAATTCACATACTAAGGGGAAAATATCTTTATTTGCAGTTTTAGATGTTTTGCTAATCCAATCTTTCAACTCATTTAAATCGAAAACATTGGAAAGACTCAACATTGGTGTATTATGTTCAACCGTATTGAATTCAATAGCAGGACTACTTCCAATTCTCTGGGTTGGAGATTCTTCTACTATAGAATCCGGATACTCGTTCTCTAGAGTTGAAAGTTCCTTAAATTTTTTATCGTATTCAAAATCAGTTAAAGAAGAATTTTCCTTTATATAATATTCATGATTTGCTTGGTTTAATTCTTCTCTAAGATCTTTTATTTTTTT
This sequence comes from Dehalococcoidia bacterium, assembly GCA_029940375.1. Classification (GTDB taxonomy): domain Bacteria; phylum Chloroflexota; class Dehalococcoidia; order Lucifugimonadales; family Lucifugimonadaceae; genus TMED-70. Next base: position 123,238 of record JAPYUX010000002.1, read on the forward strand.
CTGTATTTCAATTGGAATCATTCTTTTATAAAAAATAAAATAATAACTTTATATTTTTTTAACAGTTGCCGACCAATGTAAATTTGATCATTAATCCGCCTGTTATATACATTATATAATTTTCCTCATGATGAATACCATGATTTGATTTCAAGATAACTATGAACTACAGTTTTCTTATAAAAATAAATATAAATATTATTTCGAACTTAGAAAGATCAGATTAACTAAACAAAATGTAGTTATTTTTTTCTCTTTTTATATAAAATAATCAGATGGTAAAACAAATAACATAATATAAAATGGCAGAATTACGTCCTTTTAAGGGAATTAGATATAATCAAGAAATATCTGGTGATCTTTCTAAAAATATATGCCCACCTTTCGATAGTATTACACCTATCTTGCAAAATTATTTGTATGAGATTTCGAATTATAATACAGTGAGACTTGAATTCGGATTAAGAGGTCTCGATTCTGATCCTTATTTTTCTGCAGCAGAAACACAAAAAACATGGATGAGAGAAGGAATTCTAACCCAAGATGATTCTCCTTCAATTTACGTTACTGAAGAAGAATTTTCATACAATAATAAAACCTTTACACGAAGAGGTTTTATATGTGCTCTTAAAGTTGAAGATTATACATCAAGAATAGTTATTCCTCATGAAAAAACAAGAAATCACTGGGTTGAAGATAGATACAAGTTAATGGAGATTGCAAAATCGAATTATAGTCCACTGTTGTGTCTTTACAAAGATGATTCAAGAGAAACTATAGCAAATTTAATCAAATCAATTTCAGGTAAAAATCCATATATAGATATAGAACCTGAAAAATTACAAAAAATAAAAGTTTGGAGAGTCACTGACATTGGGACCATTTCTTTACTATGCGAAAAATTTAAAGATTTGAAAATTTATATAGCTGATGGGCACCATAGATATGAAGCTGGATTGAGATATATTTCTAATACTAGATCAACTAGAGAAATAGGATTTAATGAATCCATTAATTATAGAATGATTCAACTCATTTCAATGAGTGAACCTGGATTGATAACTAGATCGTATCATAGATATATCAAGTTAAATAAAAATGAAATAGAAAATTATTCCCAAAAAATATTATCTGATAAAAATACTTTTAAGTATGAAGCAGATTTAAGTGTTCTAAATTATGAAAATATTGAAAAATATTATAAATTTATATGCGATGATAATGATTTCAATTCTATTTCTTTCGGAATAATCATTAAAAAAGGAGAAAACTTAAAAACATTCATTTACTCACAAACTAATACGTCTAAAAATAATAATGACTATACATTCTTACATGAAAAATATTTTCAGGAAAATTTAGAATTAATAAAAGAGGAAAATATTTTATTTGAAACTGATTTAAATGAGATAATCAATCTTTTAAACAGAGAAGAGAATTTGATAATTTTATTAATGAGACCGATTCCTATGGAAAACTTTTTATCTGCAGTAGATTCTGGATACAGATTGCCACCAAAGGTTACAAACTTTCTCCCTAAACCTCCAGCTGGGTTGGTTTTTCAGACCTTAGAAGGGGATATCTAATTTCTTTTGTCCAAGGTTTCTTTTAGGGCGTTTATAGAATCTTCAATATCTTTTTTTTCTACCCAACCCATATGTCCTATTCGAACAATTTTACCGGCTAATTTTTGCTGCCCACCTCCAAGTACAATATTATAATTTTCCTTAATTTCATTGACCAATTTTTTACCATCTATATTTTCAGGAAGTTTAATCGCAGTAACTGTATCTGAGGCAAATTCTTCTTTAGGTAGTATTTGCAATCCTATATCATTTGCTTTTGTTCTAGTAAATTTTGCTATTTCAGAATGTTTTTCAAAGATATTTTCAATACCTTCTTCAATCATTCTATTTAGAGAATATTGAAGAGCGAACATGGTGGTTAGGGCTGGAGTAAAAGGAGGTTGCCCTATCTCTAAATAATCTTTGTATTGTTTAACATCATAATAATATTTAGGGGAACTTGAAGATTCATATGCCTTCCATGCTTTTTCAGAAAAAGAAATCATTGCAATGCCAGGAGGCGCAATCCAAGATTTTTGAGAAGCTGTAGCTACTATATCGATTCCCCATCCATCTGTAGAAATTCTTGTACCTGCAGCAGAGGAGACTGCATCAACTAATATTAAAGCATTTGAATTATTTTTAATAACTTCACATATTTCTCTTAAAGGATTCCTTACACCACTTGAACTTTCATTATGTGTGATTAATACAGCTTTATAATTATTATTATTTAATAATTCTTTTTTTACCTTTTCAGGATCTGCAGGTTCTCCCGATTCAAATTCTAACCTTGTTGTTTTGCATCCATAAGCATCTGAAATATCTCCAAATCTTTGCCCAAACCAACCTATTGAAATAGATAAAATATTGTCTCCAGGGGAAGTTGTATTTACTATGGCTGATTCCATTGCACCAGTTCCTGATGCAGTAATAAAATAAACATCGGATTTTGTCATCAAAACTGATTTTAAGTTCGAAGACATTTCTTCTAACATCATTGCATACTCAAGACCTCTATGGTTTATCATTTGCCTTGACATGATTTCCAGAGTATCTTTAGGTAAAGGAACAGGTCCTGGGATTCTTAAATTACTATCTTCCATTTTCACTCCCTGTGAGTAATAAAAACTCTAAGTAGAGGTATCTTCCTCTGTTACTGTATTTTCTTCACTGGAATCACCATCTTGGGCCTCTCCATCACCGTCTTCATCATCTTCTGATCCATCAGTAGTTGCAGCCATTTCTTCTTCTGTTACCTGTACTCGAGGAGGTTGAATCCATGCTATTTGTGCATCTTCATCAGAAATCAATTCTGCTCCCTCAGGTAAATTTAAATCTTTAGAGTATATGTACATTTCTAAATCTTCTAAAACTGAACAATCAGCAGTTAGCTCAGATGGAATTTCTAAAGGTTTAGCTAAAACAGTTACTTCATAAATACCTTGAGTAACCACTCCAGCTCCTCCTCTTGTTCCTGGTGCATCTTCTTGGTTAATTAAGAGAATTGGAACTTGTGCCTCAATCGGTTTATCTAAATTAACCCGAAGAAAATCAACGTGTATTACTTTATCAGTGACAGGATGAGTTGATATGTTTCTTACTAACGTATAAGTTTCTTCTTTACCACCGATAGAGATTTTCAATGGGGTAGTATACCCTACCTCCTTCAGAGTTTTATATAGGATATCTTCATTAACTTGCAAACTGATTGAATCTCCAAGACCATACATATTGATAGGAATAATTCCATTTTTTCTCAAAGATTTATTTTGTTTTCCAAACGTTTTTCTTGTTTCAGTTTTTAAAATTATTTCAGCCATTTTCTCATTTCTTAATAAATCAATCAATTTATTATCTTCTGTGTATATTAACCTAAGTAAAGATAAAATTTTCAAATACCAATATACTATTGTATACTTCATGTTAAAAGAATTTTATTAGAAAACTAGGTTTTATTAAATATTTATGTTAGTTCCAATGAAGATAGATTATGCCCTTAGATTCCTTGTTTATTTAACCATGAATAAAGATAAAGGCTTGATTAAGACTACTGAAATTTCAGATATTCAAAAAATCCCTCATAAATTTTTACTAAGAATATCTAACGATCTTCAAAAAGCCGGTTATGTAAAATCAACTAGAGGACCTTTAGGTGGCCATACTTTGATAAAGAATTCAAAAGAAATTATAGTATCTGAAATTATAAAACTATTGGATTATACTTTATCTCCTGTTGAATGTTTGGATGATGAAGATAAGTGTATGCATTCTGCTTCATGCAGTCAGAGAGAATTGTGGAAAGATGTAGAAAATGTTTTAATTCAACATCTAAGTAGTATTTCAGTTCATGATCTTTCAAAGAGGCAATTAGACTTGGATACAAGTAAAGTTGCTTTTGTGAAATGAGTTTTTTTTTATCATGGATAAAAAATTACGTTAAAACCCCCTTAGAATTAGGAGCAATTTTACCTACTTATAAATTTGCCGCAATTTTAATGACTAAGGATATCATTTCTAATGAAAAAACCATAGTTGTTGAATTGGGTGCAGGTACTGGAGACATCACCACATCAATCATAAATAGAGGAATTCTGCAGGAAAATTTAATTTTGGTAGAGATCAATGAAGATTTTTGCAAGATATTAAAACAAAGATTTCCAAAAGCACAAATTTTCTGTGAGGATGCAAAAACATTTTTTAACAAAACAATTTCTAATGAAAAAAAAATAAATTATATTGTCTCAGGTTTACCATTTGTAGCTATGTCCAAAGCACAAAAAATGGAAATTTGCGAACTAAGTTTTGATAGTTTATCTAAAAATGGTATTTTTTTTCAAATAACTTATTTTATCAAATGCTCTTTTCCTGTAGAAATTATAAATAAAAATAATTTAATAAAAAGATTGATTGGTTTTACTTTGTTGAATATACCACCTGCTTTTATTTGGTCAATAGCTAGGAGAAAATAATGAAACGTGTTGGATTTTTACTGAAAGTTAAAGAAAAATTTATTAATGAATATAAAGAACATCATTTAAATGTTTGGCCTGCAATGAAATCTGCTTTAACTAAACATGGTTGGAAAAATTATTCTTTATTCATGAGATCTGATGGATTAATGTTTGGATATTTTGAAGCTACAAAATCTTTTTCTGATTCTCTTAAAGGGATGTCAAACGAAAAAATAAACAAAGAATGGCAAGATTTAATGTCTACCTATTTTGAAATACCCGAAGGATCTGCGGCTGACAAATCAATGATAGAACTTGAAGAGGTCTTTCATTTAGATTGAAAAGGAAAAATATATTGAAGTGATAACATTATGAAACTAAACGAATTTTCTTTTATTGATTCTCATGTTCATTTTTATGATATGAAACATCCAACCCTGCATTATGGACATTGGCAACCGAATGAAGATTTACCTTTGAGAGAACTTGGAAATAGAAACTATTTGGCAACTGATTTTCTTAAAGAAGCAGAACCACTTGGTATGAAAAAGGCTATTCATGTGCAAGCGGCAATCGGATCAAAAGATCCTGTTGAAGAAACTAAATGGCTTGAAGATGTTTTTATTCAAACAGGAATTCCTCACGCAATTGTTGGGCATGTGGATTTAAGAGCACCAAATGCCAGAGAAGTTATAGAAAAACACTTAAAATATCAACACTTTAAGGGGATAAGAGATTTTTCATATGGAGACTACCTTGTAAACAAAGATTTTAGAAATGGGTTTGCTTTACAAGAAGAATATAATTTGATTTCAAGTATTGCTGTTCGATGGGAAGAAATGGAAAAATTAGTAGATTTGGCAAATTCTTATCCAAATATAATTATTATCTTAGATCATGCTGGTAATCCTGAATTTCGTACTGAAGAATATTTTAATAATTGGAAATCTGGAATGACAAAAATTTCTAAGATGGACAATATAATATGTAAAATTTCAGGACTTGGAATGGGTGACCATAATTGGACTATAGAGTCAATTACTCCTTATGTAGAAACATGTTTTGAACTATTTGGAATTTCTAGAACTATATTTGCTACAAATTGGCCAGTAGATGGATTATATAGTGATTATTCGAAAGTGATAAATGCCTATAAAGAGATCACAAAATTTTTATCGTTATCTGAACAGGAAGCTTTTTTTTATAAAAATTCTGAAAATATTTATGACATTTAAAATTTATGATTTTTTGTCAAAAGATCTTCCTTCAGGTCTTTCACTATCGTTTAAATCGTCCCACATTGACAGTGGTGAAGCCGCCTGAACTCCCGCATCTACAGGAAGAACTACTCCCGTTACCCACTTTGCTTCGTCACTAGCTAAATAAACAACAGCCCAACCTACATCCCAAGCTGTGCCTTCAGTTCCCAAAGGGCCAGCTTTTTTTCTTAGATCTCTCCAATTTTCTTCCATTTTTTTAAATCGATTAGGAAATGCTCCGTAAACATGCCCAGGGGCGACACAATTAACTCTTATGTTTTGTCTTCCATGATGGACAGCCATGATCCTTGAAAGATGAGATATTGCAGCTTTAGAAATAGAATAAGGAACATTTCTTGTTGATCCTGCTTGCGTCCCATCAATTGATGAAACATTTATTATGCATCCTCCACCTGATTTTTCCATTGCAGGAATTGCATATTTTGAACCCATTACAGCACTTTTTATATTTAAGTCTATTGATCTATGCCAATCTTCTTCCTCTATTTCTGTAACCATCCCTCCTCCTGGTCCACCCACATTATTAAAAAGAATATCTAATTTACTGAATTGTTTAATAGATTCATTAATCATTGCTTCACAGTCTTTTTCAGAAGTTACGTCTCCAATAAAAATCTTTCCTATTCCACCTTCTTTTTCTATAACATTTAATGTTTCTTCTGCTCTGTCTATATCTATATCACAAAGTAAAATCTTGGCTCCTTCTCTAGCCATTAATATTGAAGCTGCTTGTCCCGTTCCAGCTATTTCTCCTCGAGTCCCAGCCCCGGTCACAATTGCTACTTTATCTTCCAATCTGTTTCCCAAAGCCATTATTTTCTCCTAATTTTAAAGATTTACAAATAAATATAATAAATTTATATACTAGGAACAAACATAAAAGTATCCAATTAATCAATTTTTCAAATATAATAAGTAAATAGTAAACAATAAATTTGGTAGTATTTATAAATCATGAATAATAATAAAAAATCATTTATTTGTTGTCGAACTTAGTTTCGAACTGTATTTGGTATAACATTATTGTTCGAGACCCCCCCCCAAAGAGGGGTTTTTTTTTAGATATTTTTTTGATAGGAGAAAATAATGGCAATTACTCAGCTTTCACCATCTCAGGTTGAAAGATATAGCAGGCATTTAATTATGCCGAGTGTTGGAAGCAATGGGCAAAGAGCTCTAATAAATTCTAAAGTATTAATTATAGGTGCAGGTGGATTAGGATCACCTGTAGCTCTATATTTAGCACTAGCAGGTGTTGGTAATATAGGGATTGTTGATTTTGACACCGTTGACCTTTCTAATTTGCAAAGACAAATTCTTCATTCTGATAAAGATGTCGGAAAAAGAAAAGTAGAATCAGCTAAAGAAACACTAGAAGCTCATAATCCTGAAGTTAATGTGACACTTCATGAAGAACCAATCAATTCAAGTAATGCATTTGAAATAATGGAAAATTATGATGTGATAATAAATGGAGCTGATAATTTTGCTACAAGATATTTAGCAAATGATGCTGCATATTTATTAAATAAACCTCTAGTTGATGGTGCAATTTTAATTTTTGATGGACAAGCTACAACTTATATTCCTGGGAAGGGATGTTATAGATGTATTTTCCCAGAACCTCCACCTCCAGGAGAAGTTCCTAGTTGTGCTGAAGCGGGTGTTATTGGTGCATTACCAGGTTTAGTTGGATCTATACAAGCACTAGAAACTATAAAGATAATCTTAGGAATCGGAGAAACTTTATCAGGGCGCATGCTTTTAATTGAGGCATTAAATATGGAATTTAGAGAAATAAAAATAAGACAAAATCCAAACTGTAAGTTATGTGGTAATAATCCTGAAGTTACTGAATTGATTGATTATGAAATTTTTTGTGGAATTTCTGTTGGTCACTAAATAATTATGCAAACTGAAAATGAAATAAGCAAATTTAATACAGGCATCTTAAAAGCAATTGGCAATACAAACATTGTTGATTTATCTTCATTAAGTCCTAATCCAACGGTACAGATATTTGCAAAACTAGAGTCTGAAAATCCTACAGGATCAATTAAAGATAGAGTAGCAAGATGTCTTCTTTATGATGCACAAATTTCAGGTGCAATTTCTGAAGGACAGACTATAATCGAACCTACATCAGGAAATACTGGTATTGCTTTAGCGATGATTGCAGGTATTAAAGGATATAATATGATTTCAGTTATGCCAGATTCAGTAAGTGAAGAAAGGATTTCACTTTTAAAATCATTTGGATCTGAAATTATATTTTCAAAAGGTGCTGATGGTACAAATGGTTCTATTAAACTCGCTCAAGAAATCATAAAGAAGCATCCTGAATATTACATGCCATTTCAGTATGGAAACAAAGCTAATATTATGGCTCATTATCACACTACAGGACCAGAAATAATCAAAGATGTTCCAGATATTACTCATTTTGTTGCAGGTCTAGGAACTGGAGGAACTCTTATGGGTGTTGGAAAAAGAATGAAAGAGTTTAATAAAGATATTCAAATTATTGCAACAGCTCCTCATCCAGATGATGTAGTTCAAGGGTTAAGATCGATAGAACACGGTTATATTCCTCCTATACTTGACCTTGATAAGTTAGATGGAAGAATAATTATTGAAGCAGAAGAATCTTTTTATTGGACAAAAAAACTTTTGGAAGATCAAGGATTATTTGTAGGAGTGTCTTCAGGTGCGACATTTGCAACATGTATAAAAATAGCTAAAAAATTAAATAATACGAAAATTGTAACAATTTTTGCTGATGGAGGATGGAAATATCTTTCAAGTGGTATATATGAAAAAAAGTTTTCAGAAATTTCTGATCAAATCAAAGGAAAAGTATGGTGGTAATTAATGAATTTTTCTAAAAGTGATAAACTAACGATTCTTGAAATGAAAGTTTCAGAAATGAAAAACTTGTTAATAAAGGAAGAAATAAAGGCAGAAGAGTTGATTTCTATACATATAGATCAAGTCGAAAAGTTTAATAAAGTAACAAATGCTATTTGTACATTTATACCAGATCAAGCAATTTCTCAAGCAAAAGAAATAGACCTTAAGAAAAATTTCGAACTTCCGCTTTCTGGAATTCCTACATTCATAAAAGATTTAACTGCTACAAAAGGGATAAGAACAACGTATGGGTCTAGAATATATTCTGAGAACATACCAACCAAAGATGATTTGATAGTTGAAAGAATAAAGAATTCTGGAGCAATAATAATGGGGAAATCGAATACTCCTGAATTTGGTGCAGGTTCACAAACTTTTAATGATGTATTTGGTACAACACATAATCCATATGACACTACTAAAACGTGTGGAGGTTCCAGTGGTGGTGCTGCTGTTGCATTAGCCTGTAGAATGGCACCAATAGCTCAAGGGAGTGATATGGGTGGTTCTCTTAGAAATCCTGCTGCTTGGAATAACGTCGTTGGTTTCAGAACTTCTCAAGGAAGGATACCAAATTGGCCATATGATCTACCTTACAATAGTCTTAGTGTAAATGGTCCTATGGCAAGAACTGTGGATGACACGAGTTTATTTCTTTCGGTAATGGCTGGTTATGATTCAAGATTTGCTACAAGTATCAACGAAGATCCAAAAATATTTGAGACAATTATAAAACCATCAGATAAAAATTTAAGAGTAGCGTATACAGAAGATTTAAATAAATATCCCGTAGATAAAGACATAAAAAAAGTATTTAATCAATCTATTTCTGTTTTATCTAAACTAGGAATAGAAATGGAAAATGCAGCACCTGATTTACCAAATGTTGATAATGTGTTCCAAATTTATAGAGCTTATTCTTTTGCTCACTCTCATAAAAATCATATAAAAAATTATAGAGATTTAATGAAAGACACATTGGTTTGGAATGTAGAAAAAGGAATGAATTTGTCTATTCTTGATATGGCTGAAGCTGAATCACAAAGATCTTTAATAATATCTTATATGTCAGATTTTTTTAAAAAATATGATTATCTTTTATTACCTACAACAAGTGTGTTGCCTTTTGATAACAAAATTGAATATGTTGATGAAATAGATGGAATAAAATTAAATACATATATAGATTGGATGGGCTTATGTTATGCAATTACAGTAACTGGCTATCCTAGTATAAATATACCTTGTGGTTTTAGTGATAAAGGCTTACCTGTAGGTATGCAAATTGTAGGAAAAGAAAAAAATGAGCTAGGAGTTTTACAATTTGCTAAATTATTTGAAAATAATACAAATTTTTATAAACAAAAACCAAATATAATTTTATAAAAAGGAGTCTGTATGTTAAATTTTTGTGCCAATTTGTCCATGTTATTTAATGAAGTTAAATTCATCGATAAATTCAAATTAGCATCTGAAAATGGATTCAAAGGAATAGAATATCTGTTTCCTTATGATTATTCTAAATCAGATATCAAAGATCAGCTTAATGATAATAATTTAAGTCAAATCTTATTTGATTTTCCTGCTGGCAATTTTGCTGAAGGAGAAAGAGGTATTGCTATATTTCCCGAAAGAAAAAATGAATTTCGAGAAGGAGTACATAAAGCTATTGACTATGCTACATTTTTAAATTGTGAAAGATTAACTGTTTTAGTAGGAATTGCAGATGGAAAATATACTACAGAGCAATACAATGAAACACTCATAGAAAATTTATTATATGCAGCAGATCAAGTAAAAAATACTAATATAACGATATTAGTGGAAGCTCTTAATACGATAGATGCTCCAAATTATTTTGTATCTTCGACTTCTCATTGTAAGGAAATCATCAAAGCTGTAAATTTACCATCTGTTAAAATTCAATATGACATCTATCATATGCAAATTATGGAAGGAGATATTATTAGAACTTTTGAAAATAACTTTGACAAAATTGGGCATATTCAAATTGCGGATAATCCCGGGAGAAATGAACCAGGGACTGGAGAATTAAATTATAAAATGATTTTTGAATATCTAAATAATAGTGATTATGATGGTTGGATTGGGTGTGAATATGCACCTAAAAACAATACGTTAGAAAGTCTTAAATGGGTTAGAGAATATGGTGTAATAAATGCCTAAATTTGAATCAAATTTAATGTATATGTTCAACGAATTTGATTTAATTGATCGATATGAACAAGCGTCTTTGTCAGGTTTTTCAGGAGTTGAATTACAATCACCTTATTCAATGACAATAGATAATATACTTGATAAATTAGATAAGTTTAATCTAAAACACATCATAATTAATTTGCCAGTTATAGATCCTGATACCGGCATTGGGAATCTTGCTTTGCGTCCAGATAAAAAGGATCTATTTTTGGAAAGACTAGATTTAGGAACAAAATATGCTAAAGCTCTAGGATGCATAGGAATTAATACTGGTATAGGAATTTACCCCTCTGGATTTGAAAATGATGAAGTTTATCAGACTTTAATCGAAAACCAGAAAATTGCATCAGAAACATTGTCTAAATGTGGGATTAAAGCTTTAATAGAACCAATTAACACTGTTGATCAACCTGATTTTTACATTAATACATCTGTTCAGGCTGTAGATTTAATTAATCAAATTGATCATCCTAACGCTTTTTTGTTGTATGATGTTTATCATATGCAAATTATGGAAGGCAACTTATCACGCAATATTAAAAAATTAATAGATAAAATTGGACATATTCAAATTGCGGATAATCCAGGAAGATATGAACCTGGAACTGGAGAAATCAACTACCCTTATATTTTTAATTTATTGGATGAAATAGGTTATAAAGGGTGGGTTGGATGTGAATATAAGCCTTCTTCAACTACTATAAATTCATTGGGCTGGATTCAAGAATACTTAAATAATTATAATGAAGAATAATTCAGGGAAAAACTACAGAAAATATAATTTATTTTCATCCGAATGGAATATTTATACAATGATATCTACCGTAATGGGGATTGGTTTTTTCCCTTTAAGAGGTGGAGGGAGTTGGGCTGCATTAGTTTGTGTTTTATTTTTTATCTTGTTTAAACTATTGATGATTGATTTATTCAACTTAAGTAAAGAATTGTTTTTTGGTCTGAATGTTATCTTTTTATTTTTTTTTACTTTTATAGGTTTTTTTTCCATAAAGAAAACTACTACAATTGAAGATCCAGATCCTCATCATATAGTAATTGATGAATGGGTTGGCATGTGGATTCCTCTTATGTTTATTAATTACAATTACTTGAATTTTGTTTTAATTTTGATAAGTTTTTTTCTCTTTAGATTATTTGATATTTTCAAACCTTGGCCTATTAATAAGTTTGAAAAACTGCCTCATGCATATGGAGTTTTAGGGGATGATATAATTGCAGGAATTTTCACTTTATTTTGTATGCTTATTATTATTATTTTATTGCCTCTTATTTAATATTCAAAAAATTTCTCATTTCCTGAATGAATAAATCTTCTTTTTCTACATGAATATTATGACCAGTATTTGAGAAAAATAATACTGTTAAATTATTTAATATTTTTTTGATTTTTTCTACCTCTTTTTTTATTAAAACACCACCTGATTTTTGCTCATCAGCAACAATAAGTAAAATTTTTATTTTGTTAATTTTTTTTAGAATTAGATCTGGATTGAAACCTATCAATGCAGATCCATTTATAGTTTCTTCCAGTACTCTGGGATCTAAGTTAAATAAATTTTCTGATATATCTTTATATCTTTCTTTGTCATCCTCCTTGTTATCCTTAATTAATGCTTGAAAAATTTCATTTTTATTTATATTTTTTGACAATTCCAGTTGTGTTTTGAATCTTTCTAATATTTTTTCCCTACCTACTCTTTTAGAGTGATACAGTGGAGGATCTTCCAAAATTAAAGACCTAATATAATTGGGTTCAATTGCAGCTATCTGAGAAGCTACACATGCACCTAATGAGTGTCCTAATATTTCCACTGGTTCTTGAATAAATCGATTAATTATACTTACAATATCTTCGCTAAAATCTAACCATTTATAAGTAGAGAAATGGTCTGATTTACCGTGTCCTCTTAAATCCAATGCAATAATAGTTCTATATTTTTTCATAGTTTTAACAATGTGTTTCCAAGTGTTGGAAGAACTGGTGATTCCGTGTAGCATAATTAAAGGCTTGCCTTTACCGAATTTTTGGTAATAAAATTTTTTGTTGTTTATGTTAAAATAATTATCCATTACAATTTTCAATAAATTTAACTATTTCACAGGCAAATTTTTTTGGGAAATCTCTATGAATATTGTGACCAGAGCCTTCCCAGCCATTTATTTCTATCAATTTATTTAATTTTTTTATTTCTTTTATTTCATCAGCAGAGTTGATGCCTCCTAGGGAAGGATTTGAATTATTTAATATTGTCCTGCAAGGAATGTTTTTGTAAATTTCTTCTATAGAAAAATCGTCATCAAATTTTCTAGGAACCTCAAGTAAAAATTTATCTGTAAATTTCCTAGCAGTTGCAATTTCTACAGGGATATCATCCCTCCAGTCAGGCCTTAATATTTTTAATTCTTTTATTGCTTCATCTAACGATTCGGAATTATCAATGATTTCTGCTACTAATTTCCCCCTTTGAGATCTTCCTGTTTTATCAACTGGTTGAGAACCTAAAAAGGGATCCTCTAATATTACGCATGAAATTTTATTTGTTTTTGCAACCGAAGATACTATTGGTCCTCCTAATGAATGTCCAACCAACATCATTTCTTTTTTATTTAGTATGTTCACTAAATTCGATATATCTTTTGCCCAGGTGGATCTTTTATGATTAGTTAAAGTTTTACCTGATCTTCCAAAACCTCTCAAATCCACCGCAAACAAATTGTAATGTTTTGGAAGAAAATTCATTGTTTGTTCCCATGATTGCCATCTTTCAAGGAAACCATGTACAAAAAGGATATTGATAGTATTAGACTTTTTTTCATAAGATGCAACGTTTAGTGCAATATCTTGAGTATGTATATAATTTTCTTCGTAAATTTTCATTAAATAATTTTGATAATGATTTTTGATTAGTATAGATTTTCTTTATTGCTTAAAATCGAAGTCAAAAGAAGATAATTTCCATTTATCAGATTCTTTTTTTATACCCCAAGAAACAGGAGTGTAATTTCCCCAACCTTTGTTATCCAAACTCTCTAACCATGCTTGACCTTTACATTTTAAATTCGAATTGCTTCTCTCTAATTCTTCTATATCTGTGATTTTGCTAACAATAGCTTTTGTATAGTTGGCTCTTACTATTATTTCTTCTTCTACAAATATTTTTGCGCCAAAGTCACAAGTGATAGTTTTCGGCTGTGTTTTAAATAAAGATAAAACATCAAAATTTAGCAAAAAAATTACTATTATAATGATTCCTAATGAAACACCTAATATTTTCCTATAATCTTCCATGATTTTTCCAAAACTTATATTGTTAAAATAACATAAATTAGATTTTTTATTTATCTGGTAGTTTTACTGGGTTGAAGATTTATATACACAATTCAAAAATATTATAATATTTGTTTTATTGTTTCTCCAATTTTTGATAGATCTTCAGCATGATATGCTCCAACTTTTTTTAATGCTAGTATTTTTTCACTTGCTAATCCCATTTTGCCGTTTATAACGGCTCCTGCATGTCCCATTCTTTTTCCTGGTGGAGCGGTTGAACCAGCAATTGTAAAAATTACTGGTTTGGCTACATTGTTACTTATATATTCTGCTGCACTTTGTTCTTTTGTTCCTCCAATCTCACCTATTAAGACAATTGCTTTAGTTTCTGGGTCTTCTTCGAACATTTTTAAAACATCTACATAGCTTAAACCATGAATAGGATCTCCACCTATACCTACACAAGTAGATTGTCCCATTCCAATTTCACTTATTTGAGCTATTGCTTCATAAGTTAGAGTCCCAGATCTAGAAACGACACCAATATTACCTGGATTACAAATGTTCCCAGGAATGATTCCAATTTTTAAATTTAATTTCGGTGAAATTATCCCTGGACAATTAGGCCCTATAAGCTTAGTTTTTTTATTTTTAATATAATTTTTTATCATCATCATATCATGAATTGGGATGCCCTCTGTGATACAAACGCAAACATCCAAATCTGCATCTATTTGTTCAATTATTGCATCCATAGCAAAAGGAGCAGGAACGTAGATAACACCCGCATTTGCACCTGTTTTTTCTACTGCTTCTTTTACAGATCCAAAAAATGGTATTTTTTCCTGAAAAAATTGATCTTTTCTATTTGGATGGACGCAAGAAACTACATTTGTACCATATTCTATGGATTTTATAGTCTGAAAGCTTCCATCTCTACCTACTCCCTGGACTAAGACTTTTGTATTTTTATCTAATAAAATTGTCATTTTGTTTTTCTAGTTCTAGTAATAATTTTGATACAGTTCCCAAGTTGTTCGCAACATATAAATTCAGATTAGAATTCTTTAATATTTCAAAACCAGATTCAGAATTAGTTCCTCTCATGGAAACTATAATTGGAAGTTCATTATTTAATTCATTGTTTGCTTCAACAATGCCTTCGGAGATAAGATCTGCCTTGGCTATTCCAGCAAATAAATTTATCAATATATATTTTACATCTTGATCTGAAATCAAAATTCTAAAAGCTTCTTTTATTTTCTCTTTATCTGTAGAACCTCCTACATCAAGAAAATTTGCTGGGTAACAACCTGATTTTGTAGTAATGTCCATAGTAGCCATTGCTAAACCTGCTCCATTAACCATGCAGCCAACGTTTCCTCCAGTTAATTTGACGTAAGCTAAATCATAATCCTTGGCTCTTGTTTCCATGATATTTTCTTGATTTATATCTCTTAATTTTAGAATTTCCTCGTTTCTGAATAATGCATCGTCATCGATAGTAATTTTACAATCTAAGGGTACAAGATTTTCATTGTCATCTATAACTAAAGGATTTATTTCTATTAAACTACAATCATTATTTATAAAAGCTTTATAAATATTGTTTAGTAAAGAGACTATTTGAGAATTGCCTTCTTTTGGTAAATTTAATTTGTCGACAAATTGCTTTAATTTATATGGTTTTATCCCCACAAGAGGATCACAATTCATTTTAACTATATTGGCTTGATTTGATTCAACTGTTTTTTCAATATCCATACCTCCATGTAAAGAGGCGATAAAAACGGGGCATTCACTATCAGGATCAATTAATAAAGAAAGATACAATTCTTTTTTAATATTAGTAATTTCTGTAACAAACATTTTTTCTACTAAATATCCTTCAGGTCCAGTTTGATTTGTAATAAGTCTAGTATTGATAATTTTTTTTGAAAATTCTTTAGCTTCACTAGGGGAATTACAAATTTTTACACCTCCAGCTTTTCCTCTCCCTCCTGAATGTATTTGAGCTTTTACCATCACCTTACCTCCAAAAGATTTTGCAATATTATAAATTTCTTTTGGAGTAGAACCTACTTTACCTTTCGGGAATTTAATATTATGTTTTTCAAGCAAATTTCTTGCTTGATATTCATGTATATTCAATGTATATTCACAACTTTTAATTTATTCACTACATCATTAAATAGCAAAATTACGTTTTTCATAATACTTTTAATAAGAATTTATTGTTTTTTCTAACAAATTGAAAATGAAATTATATATATTTAATCGTACTATATTTATAAGGATAAGAATATGGAAGCATTTTGGGCTTTAATAATAGTTTTTGGATCCACAGCTGTATGGTTGATAATTTTACAGTTAATAAATAATTATTTAGCAAAAAAAGAAAAATAAATTCTAATGTATAACTTTGCTTTGTTTTTGCATATAATCTCTGCTTTTCTAATTGGATATGTAGCACTTTATGGTGTTATAAATAGAGTTTTTATTCCAACATCTAATCAATTAAGAATTAATCTAATTTTGTTATCTACTTCTAGCATTCTTTCTTTATTAACATCTGCTTGGATGATTCAAATCGCTGGATTTAGCCATTCTTCTTTATGGATATCGATATCTTATGCATTATGGATATTATTAATAATTATTAATGAAGTTTTTATTCGAAGAAAATATATTATTGCAAAAAAGGCTAAAACAAAAGAAATAAATTTATTGGTAGAATATTCAATAATGACATTGATTGTTGTTTTGTTGACATTGATGATGATATATAAGCCCTGATTAGATTGTTATCTTTTTTCTTTAGTATTACCTGTATACCATATTCTATTTTCAATTATCCCTCGAATATAATTTACTTGTCCCCAATGTTGGAAAGTTCCTGTTACCATTCTCATAAGTTCATGCGCTTTAGAATTTCCAGTTTCTTTAATTTTTATATTTAAATTCTTTGATTTCTCTGAATTGAAGAAATCTATCATTTTTTTGTTTATTGATTCATAATAATTAATTAAATCTGATACATTTGATGGCCTTATTTTTGAAATATCCTCTGTAGTATGTCCTATTCCAACATCTTTATCAGATGCAGGTAATTTATATTTTTCATACCATCTCTCTGTCATCCACACTTGTTCTATTTCATCTAGTAGAGAAATTCTTCTATCAAAACCTCTAGAGGTATGCCAAACTATCCAAGATATAGAATTAGATATCCTTGATGGTTGATAGCAAGTCTGTTCAAGGCTTAGATCTTTTAAATACTCAAGAAGTAAATCTTTAGATCTTTCCATACACATTAATATGTAATCATTTGTATCCATAAATAAATTATATATATCTAAATGGCGGAGGGGACAGGATTCGAACCTGCGGTACCCTTGCGGATACTCCTGTTTTCAAGACAGACGCTTTCAACCACTCAGCCACCCCTCCTTATCATAAAAGAATTAAATTATTCATTGATAACAAATTCTACTAAAAATTAAAAACGACAATTCGATTATATAATACTAGGCTCTGAATTTAATATACAAAAGGTATTTTTTTATCTATGATGGCATCTTTGCATGGATCATGTTGTTCAGGGTGAGAGTCCTTTAACATTTGATTAAATTCTTCACTTGTTACGTGACATAATAGATAAATACTAGACTCTTCTAAAAATTTCATTACTTCATGATGAATATCTTTTCCATTTGGATTTTTTGCTAATTCAAAGATTCCAAATGTTCCATAATAATTATCTTTTGGAGTTCGCCCTTCCGTAAAAGTTTTATTTTTTATTTTTCTTTTGGTTAATTCTAAAACAAGATCATTCCATTCTTCTCTCTTTAATTCCTCTATGTTGTACATTAAAGAGTTTCGTATTGGGAACATTGTTGCCATAACCTGATGAAAGGCTTTTTCATCATTACTCATGTTTACTTTAGAAGATTTTATCAATTCATCTCCATCAAAAGAAGGAGTCCCTCTAGCTTCTAATATTTTCCCTAAACTGTTTATTGCTACAGCTTCCCTTAAAGAAAACAAATAAATACCTTCTCTATCAATAATTTCATTTGATTTAGGCTTTAATCCTGTTTGATGTGGATTCCCTGTAAAGATACAGTATCCTGATGCATTAATAATACAAGAATATCCATCTTGAGGTTTGCCACCTTTTTGTTGTATTACTGATTTGTTTGAATCAACTGAAGTTATATGTTTTCCTTCTGATATATTGATTGGGTCATTTTTACAGCTGAAAATTATTATTAAAATTAAAACTATGAATAAATTCTTCACCCCAAACTTCCCCATGTAATTCCTGTCTTAATATCTACTAGCACTGGCACATCTAATTTAATTGCATTTGGCATGATGGAATTTATTATCATGTTTAACTCCATTAATTCACCTGAGGCGACTTCAAAAATCAATTCATCATGAACTTGTATAAGAATTTTTGATTTCATATTATTTTTTCTTATTTCTTTGCCTAAATCAATCATTGCTACTTTAATTATTTCTGCTGCAGTCCCTTGTATGGGCATGTTGATTGCTATTCTTTCAGCAAATGCTTTTTCTCTTGCATATGAAGAATTGATATTTTCAAGATACCTTCTACGGCCAAGTATTGTTTCAGAATATCCTTTTGATTTTGCAAATTCTATTAAATGTTGCTGATAAGTTTTGATGCCTGGATATTTACCAAAATATAAGTCAATAAATTCTTTTCCTTGTTGTCTTGAAAGATCTGTTTGTTGTGAAACTCCGTGTGGCCCCAAGCCATATAAAACGCCAAAATTCAATATTTTTGCTATCCTTCTTTGTTCATCACTTATTTCACTAGACGAATACATCAATCTTGCAGTGGAATTATGAATATCTTCTCCATTTATAAAAGCTTTTATTAGATTTGTATCTTTAGAAAAGTGTGCTAGAACCCTTAATTCAATTTGAGAATAATCTACTGACAACATTTGGGAATTTTTCTTTTCTTCAACTATAAATGCAGATCTCACTTCTCTACCAATTTTGCTTCTGACAGGAATGTTTTGTACATTAGGATTTTGGCTAGATAATCGACCAGTTGAAGTTCCAACTTGATTAAATGTTGTGTGTATTCTTTTAGTTTTAGAATTTACCAAATTTGGTAAAGCATCTACATACGTAGATTTGATTTTTGCTAATTCTCTATATCTCAATAATCCAGAAGAAATCTGAATAACTCTTTCATCCAAATTTTTATTTGTTGAGTATCGTTCTAGAACATCAGAATCGACTGAGATACCGGTTTTGGTTTTTTTCAGGAGAGGGGCTTTTAAATCATTGACCAAAATTTCTGATATTTGTTTTCCCGAGTTAATATTAAATTCCTTTTCAGGAAATTGTTGATGAATTGCTTGATCTAATTCAAGTAATTCATCATTTAACATCTTAGACATCGATTCTAATTTAGATACATCCAGTAAAAATCCATTTATTTGCATTTCAATTATTTCTTTTATTAAAGGAATTTCTAATTCATAAAATAGTTTTTCTTGATTGTATTTTTTTAAATCAGTTAAAAAAAACTCTCTTAATTTGTAAGTAATATATGAATCAGCAGCAGCATATTTATATACATCAATAAGAGATACTTCATTTAATGTTTTTTGATTCTTTCCAGTTCCAATTAAATCAGTGATTTTAGTCATTGAAATATTCAAAATTTCTTCAGATAGATTTTTTAGACTCAAACTAGATTTAGCACATAAAGCCGCCGCAATCATGGTATCAAAATTTAGATTTACAACATCAATACCATAATTTTTCAAAACCATAATATCGAAATTTGCGTTATGGGCCGATTTAGATATTTTTTCATTTTCAAAAAGTTCTTTTATTTTTTTATAATGGGAATCATTGAAAATTATTTTTTCATTTTCATGCTTTAAGACAACATACCAAGATCTATTGATAGAATTACAGAATGAAATACCTATTATTTCATCCTCTAACGTGTTCAACCCTGTAGTTTCTGTATCAAAAGAAAAATGATCTGAGTTCATTAATTCTTCATACATCTTAGTAAACGATTCATTATCGTTTACTAAGATAAACTTATCATAATGCTTCTCTATGTTGGGGATTTTATTTTTCTTCTGATCAATTGGAGTTTCAAAATAGTTTATTGTATTTTTAAAGTTGTTTAGGCTTGTTTTTAATTCATAATGTTCAAAAGTTTTGGTAATTTTTTCAATGTCAAAATTTCCAAATTCACATTTATTTAAATTCCAATCGATTACAACGTCTCTAACTATATTAGTTAGACTTAAACCTTGAATTGCAATTTCTTTATTATCTACCAAAAGATTTTGCACTCTTTTGGCTCCTCTTAAATTAGTTATTTTTTCAATATTCGCTGTATTTTCAAATAAATTTTCAAAATGCCCAAAATTTAATAATAAAGTTCTAGCTGCCTTTTTCCCAATCCCTGGAACTCCAGGGATGTTATCCGAAGGATCTCCTTCAAGAGCTTTTATTTCTGCAACGAATTCTGGTCCTAACCCATCATACCTTTCTTTAACAGCTTCGTTATCATAATTTTTTATTTCTCCAAATCCAGAATACATAAGAACATTCGTAT
The DNA here is from genome assembly GCA_029940375.1 of Dehalococcoidia bacterium. GTDB lineage: Bacteria > Chloroflexota > Dehalococcoidia > Lucifugimonadales > Lucifugimonadaceae > TMED-70. The sequence goes on from JAPYUX010000002.1 coordinate 144,084, forward strand.
TTGAGTTTACCAATTGTAATTGGTCAGCATCTCCAGTTAATATCAAGCATTTCAATTTATTGTTATCAGCTATTGAACTTATAGTACCAACCAAATCATCTGCTTCAAATCCATCTTGTTCAAATACAGGTATATTCATAGATGAAAGAAGATCTTTTGTTATTGGTATTTGTTTATGAAGATTTGGATCTACGGGAGGCCTTTGCGCTTTGTATTTAGGAAAAATCTTGTCTCTGAAAGTTGGAGCTTTCGTATCAAAACACACCGATACATGAGAAATATTGTTTTCTCTTATAGTTTTTAGTAATGTATTGATAAAACCATATGCACCTCTGGTGTCTGTTTGATTACTGTTGAGTCTCTCGGGAATCGAAAACCATGCCCTAAAAACCATTGCATGGCCATCAACAATTAATAATTTGTATTCTTCAGATTTAGACATCTTATTTAAGATACTAAACTATTTTTCAGTCTTATTGAACCTTAATTATTTTGTGATTTTTTTTACCTTTAGAAAGAATAATCACTTTTCCTGCTTTTAAGTCATTTATAGTAACGATTTTCTCTTCGTCACTAATCTTAATACCATTAATAGAAATTCCACCTTGTTGTATAAGCCTTTTGGATTCCCCAATTGATTTACAAATATAATAATCAACAGTTAATTTATTTATATCAATACCTTTTTGTAATAATTTTTTGTTTATATTCGCTGTGGTATTTGAATCTTTATATAAATCATCATAATCAGAATCTATCAATATTTCCCATTCCCCAAAATTCAATCCCTGTGTTTGTCGTTTGGCATCTTCTAGTCCTTTTTCACCGTGAACCAGTTTGGTTATTTCTTCCGCAAGATATTTTTGAGAATTTCTAGCAGAAGCATTTTTATTTGCTTCTATTTCTAACTCTGTAAATTCTGAAACACTTATATTAGTAAAAATTTTAATATAATTTAGAACATCTTTATCAGATGTGTTGAAAAAATATTGATAAAGCTTATATGGGATCGTGACATTGGAATCAATTGTGATAGCTCCTTCAATACTTTTGCCAAATTTTTCTCCGTTAGAAGTTGTTAATAGCGGGTAAGTTATACCATGAGCTTTATGCTTTTGAGATGGATTTTTTTTTCTTATTAGTTCTATTCCAGATAATATGTTACCCCACTGATCCGAACCTCCCATTTGAAAATTACAATTATAATATTCAAAAAGATACCAAAAATCATACGCTTGGAGTAATTGATAGCTAAATTCTGTAAATGAAATTCCATCTTCTCTAGAGATTCTATTTTGAACAGAATCTTTATTTAACATGGTATTAATATTGAAAAATTTTCCAGTTTCTCTAAGAAATTCTATTAAATTTATTTTTGATAACCATTCAGAATTATTTATGATTTGAGCAGGATTTTTTTTGTTTTCAAAATCTAAAAATAATTCTAATTGTTTTCTAATTCCTAATAAATTTTCCTGAAGTTTTTCTTTTGAAAGTAAGTTTCTTTCGTCAGATCTGCCTGAAGGATCACCAATCATCCCGGTACCACCACCAATTATGATTATTGGTGTATGCCCAAAGTTTTGCAATCTTTTTAAGCCTAAAATGGGTATTAAGTTTCCTATGTGTAGACTTTTCGCAGTAGGATCAAAACCATTGTAACAAGTAATTTTGTCCTTAATCAAAATTTCTTTGGCACCAGGAGTATAATCTTTTAAAGAGCCTCTCCATTCCAACTCTTCTATAATATTTCTGAATTTATTATTCATATTTTTTTGATTTCAAGATTTGAAATATGTTATTAATATCAATTTTAATTTGTTTTTTTAATTTATCTAATGATTCATATCTTACTTGATCTCTAATTTTTTTTACTATTGATATTTCAATTGATTTATCATAGATATTTTCATTGAAATCTATAATATGAACTTCAATTTTATGTTCATAATTATTTTTGAGTGTGGGTCTGTCACCTATAGATAAAGCACCAAAAAAGCTTTTATTTTCAATGTTAACGTAGCAAGCATAGACTCCATCCCCAGGAGCTAAAATTTCCGAGGAGATTTCCAAATTCGCTGTTGGAAATCCTAATTCACTACCAATTCGATCACCTTTAATTACTTTGCCTTTAACTTTGTAGAAATCCCCTAGGTATGTATTAGCCTTCTCAATTTTCCCACTTTTAATCAATGAATTAATCGATGAAGTAGATATGATTTGTTCATTTAGTTTGTTCATTTTTACAAAAGTTAATCCAAGTTTTAAATTTTCACAAAGTTTAAACAAATCATCCCCAGATAGTTGATCGTAGCCAAGGTTTGTTTTTTCACTAACAATTAAATGAGTCATATTAGCTAACTTTTTTAAAAAATAAAGGAATTCTTTAGCAGATAAATTTTTTATTTCATTGTTAAAATCCAAAGGATAAATGTAATCTATTCCTTGTTGAGATATTTTGTTTATTCTGAAATGCAAATCTGAAAGATACGATTGTTTTTCATTTTTATTAATGAATTCCCTTGGCCTTTTTTTGAAAACTATAGTTAAGGACTTTAAATTATTTTTGTTAGCTATGAAATTTGTTTTTTCTAATAATAGTTTATGCCCTTTATGAACTCCATCAAATGTTCCTATACATAAAGCAGTTTTGTTTTGATTTATAATTTTTGAAAGATTATTTAACTGATCAACAGTTTTTTTTATCATGCTATTACTATAGTTTAGGTGCCTAGTTGTTCATTTGCTTGCAAAATAATTTCTTCTGTTTTTTCCCATCCAACACATTTATCAGTTATAGATACACCATATTCTAAACTAGTTATATCTGAATTTAAACTTTGGCTCCCCGGATTTAAATTACTTTCTAACATTATGCCTATAATATTTTTATTACCAGATGTTATTTGATTTATAACGTTATCAAAAACAATAGGCTGTCGATTATGATCTTTATTAGAATTCCCATGTGAACAATCGACTACGATATTAGGCTTAAGATTATTTTTAACTAATAATTGCTGAGCATTTTTTACAGATTCTTCATCATAATTTGCTCCTGAAGCTCCTCCTCGTAAAATTATATGATTTGCCTTATTTCCATTAGTTACAACCACTGAAGTTTTTCCTTCATGATCTATACCTAAAAAAGCATGCTGCCCTTCACAGGCAATCATACCATCTATGGCTAATTGAACTGAACCACCTGTTCCATTTTTAAAACCTATTGGCATTGATAATCCACTCGCCATTTGTCTGTGGGTTTGACTTTCTGCAGTCCTAGCTCCTATGGCTCCCCAAGAAACTAGATCTCCAATATATTGAGGAGTAAAAGGATCAAGAAATTCGGTTGCAGTCGGAAGGCCGATATCAGTGATTTCTGACAAAACTTGTCTAGCCATATTAATTCCTTTAGGAATATTAAATGTGCCATTTAAGTCTGGATCATTAATTAGACCTTTCCAACCTATCGTTGTTCTAGGTTTTTCGAAATAAACTCTCATTACGATGAAAATATTTTCTTTTACATTTTCTGAAAGTTTTTTTAATTTTTTTGCATATTCTATTCCAGCTTTTGTATCATGAATTGAACAAGGCCCAACTAAAAGTAATAGCCTTTCGTCTTCACCTGAAATAATTTTTTGGATACTTATCCTTGAATTTTCTACCAGCTTTGCTTGACTCTCTTTTAGAGGAATTTTTGCAAAATATGATTCTGGTGATGGAAGGGTTGTTAGTTCTTTAATATTTAGATTTTGTATTTTGTTCAATTTTTTCTCCTTAAAAATTTAATGTTAATTAAATAAAAAAAAGACCCTTATCAGAGTCTTTAGAGTTATTTAAATCTACGAATGAATACTACAAAGACTCCAATCTTTCAAAAAAATAATAATATGTATAAAATTCAGTTTTCATCTTTTTTTGCTTATTTAGTTCTAGTGTAACTTAATTTTACAGAAATTTCCTACAATTTATAGATCGGGTCTTAATGAAGTAGCTCCGTTAAGATATACGTGTTTTATTTGATTTTGATTTTTTATAGTATTCCAATGAATTAAAATTCTAATGCATTTTTGTAATCCGTCAGGGTTATCTATTTCATGCATGTTTAATAATGGAACTTCATTCATGGATAATTTTTCTCTTGCGGCTACTGCTGGAAATTCTGCATTTAAATCTTTGGTTGTAGTAAAAAATATAGAAGCAATGTCTTGAATTTCGACATTATTCAAAGTTGTCATTTCCCTTAATAAACTGAATGTAGAATCTATGATATTTTCTTTAGTATTATTTGATACAGTAGTTGCTCCTCTGATTCCTCTTACCGACATTTTCCCTCTTGCTTACATAACCAAACTAAAATAATTCAGATATAAAATTACTTGCCACTTCAATTATCTTATCATTTTTTGTGTCTTTTAATTTATTTATTAATGCTGAACCTACAACTGCAGCGTCGGCAAATTTAATTATATTGGTTATATCACTTTTAGTAGATATTCCAAATCCAACCGCCACGGGCACATTGGTATGCTTTTTTACTTGTTCTACGAGATCTTTTACTCTATCAAAAACAATGTTTCTTTCTCCTGTTACCCCCAGTACAGATACACAATATATAAAACCTGTTGCTAATTTGGTCGCTTTTTTAATGATTTCTTTAGAAGAATTTATTGAAAGAAGTGGGATAAAATCAATTGAATATTGATTAAGTATATTAACTAGAGGTTTTGATTCATTTATAGGTAAGTCTGCAACAATCAAACCATTAACTCCTGACTCCTTTGCTTCTTTGCAAAATTTATTCATATCATATGCAAGAATATTATTATAATAACCCATTAGAACTATAGGAATTTTTAATCCTTTTTTTCTAGCTTGACGTACAGTTTTAATACATTCGTGAGTATTTACACCATTTTTGATTGCTATGTTACTAGAGTATTGAATGGTTAAGCCTTCAGCTAAAGGATCACTGTTTGGAATTCCTATTTCGATTAAGGTAGAGCCAGATTTCTCCAAAGCAAATAATAAATCAATAAAATTTTTTCTTTTTGGGAAACCACAAGTGATAAAAGGAATAATACTGGTTTTTTTGTTATTTGTTATAGTTTCATTTATAAACATTATTCGATCTTAATTTTATTTTGATAATATTATAACGTTTGCATTGTCACTATCAGGGCGAAAAGATTATGCAAAGAATGAATTATTGTAGAAGGGATCAAGTTATTTGTTTTAAGTCTTATAAGTGATAGAGAAATTCCTAATATCACTGCTGGAATTATTGCTGATAATTCTAAATGTATTATCCCAAAAAAAAATGAATTTAGTATAATTGCATAGAAATTATTCAATCTAATTTTTATAATTTTAAATAAATATCCTCTGAATATTATTTCTTCACATATAGGGCCCAATATTACTGCTAAGAAAAATATCAAAAAATAATTATTATTTAAGGCTTCTACAACCATCTTAGAATAATTTGAATCATTGAAATTATCGAGTTTTAAAAATTCTATAATTTTTGCCCATAAAAAAATTATTGGCCATGCCAAAAAATAATATGTTAAAGAAATTCCTATTATCTTGGCAATTTTACTTTTAAAGATGTTTTTTATTTCTAACCAATTTGCAATATTATTATCATATTTAGAAATGATGATTAATATAAAAATAACTACTCCAACGTTAAACATCATAAATTCAAATAAAATTTGTATACCTTCATTTGAAAAAATATTTTTTATCAAAGAAATTAGAAATATCAGAATGATAAGAAAAAGAACACTTTTTGTATTTAAATGATTTTTATGAGCAAATGATAAAAAATATTTAATAATGAAAGCTGATAATACACAGAGTAATAAAAACTTTATTAATTCTGAGAAGTTTGATTCATTTAAGCTTATTATGGTTGATAATTTTATCCCCAAAACATTCAATAAAAAAGTTTGTATTATAAATAAAAGAATTAATAATAAATCCAAAATGAAAGAGTCATTTATTTTGAAATATTTTATTATTCCCAAGTAACATCCCCAAAAATGTGACTTTTAAGGTTAAAGTTTTTGAATTCTTTCTTAGACTGACTTATATTAGTGAATTTTCCATGACCAGGTAGTATTTTTGTATCTTCTGGTAATTTATAAAGTTTATTTTTGATTGAATTATATATACTTTCAAAATTTATAGAGCTGCTTGTTTTACCTGGACCTCCAGGGAATAATGTATCCCCAGTAAATAAAAACTTACTATCATTATCTGGTTCAAATAGAAGGCAGATTGAGCCTTCAGTATGACCTGGTGTTATTAGGGATTTAACTGTGATGTCACCATTTATTATTGAGTCATCTTTTAGTATTGGCAAAAGGTTTTCATTATTAGTTATATACCTAGAATCTTTTAGCCCTATTGCGATATAAATTTTTCCTATTCTATCAAGTAGTAAATCAAGCCCTTCTATATGATCATAATGCCCATGTGTAATTATTACTTTGATTTTTTCTTGATTTAATGATTTGTCTATTTTATTTCTCTGAATTTTTGATAATAAGTCTCTGGGATTTTCAGGTACATCAATTATTGTTGCATGTTTGGATTTTTTTGAAGATATTAGATAAGAATTATTTGATAGAAAGCCTGAAACAAAGTATTCGATTTTATAATTTTCATTTTCAAATATGTTCATGAAGATTGAGGTTCTGGGAATCCTTTTCCTTGTTTGGTTTTGGGGACCTTCTTCTTCTCTGGATTTAATTGGATTGGTTTAGGCTTTTCAATTACTGTTTTAACTTCGTTACCTTCCATAATATCTTTAAATTGATCTGCATCCAAAGTTTCATATTTCAAAAGATACTTGGCTACCAACTCAAGTTTATCTCTATTTTTTGTTAGAACCTTTTTTGCAGTTTCCTGACCAACTTTTAACAAGTTGTCAATTTCATTATCTATTTTTACGGCGGTTTCATTTGAATAATCTTGCTCTTCGTTATGCTCTTTGCCTAAAAATATAGTAGTCTGTCTTTTCCCATAGGTTCTGTAAGCGAATCCAGTAGCCATTCCGTAGCGCATAACAACTTCTCTAGCTATTTTGGTTGCTTGTTCAAAATCATTTGCAGCACCAGTTGTCAATACACCTTCTATAAGAAATTCTGCTTCTCTTCCACCCATAGAAGAAGCTATCATGGCTTCCAGTTCGGTTTTAGTTACCAAAGATTGATCTTCTTGTTCATATCGAGTAAATCCACCTGCGTGTCCTCTTGATACTATTGTAACTTTTCCTATATTTTTTCCATCAGGTATAAAATGAGATACTACGGCATGTCCTGCTTCATGAAAAGCAACAAGTTTCTTCTCTTTATCAGTAATCACTTTAGATTTTCTGGCTGGTCCCATTGATACTCTATCTATGGCTTCAGTAAGGTCTGAAAGAACTATAGTTTTTCCATTTCTTCTTGCAGCAAGTATGGCTGATTCATTAATTAAATTTGCTAAATCAGCCCCTGAAAATCCTGGAGTTTGTCTAGCAATCGTTCCCATCTCAACCTGTTTTTCTATAGGTTTTCCCTTAGAATGTACTACTAATATATCTGTTCTTCCTTGAAGATCTGGGTTGTCAATAGTTACTCTTCTATCAAATCTTCCTGGACGTAAAAGAGCAGGGTCTAGAATATCTGGCCTGTTAGTTGCAGCTATAACAATAACATTAGTGTTAGTATCAAATCCATCCATTTCTACTAAAATTTGATTTAATGTTTGCTCTCTTTCATCATGCCCTCCTCCGAGACCTGCACCTCTGTGTCGTCCGACAGCATCTATTTCATCAATAAAAATTATGCATGGAGAATGCCTTTTAGCTTGACTGAATAGATCTCTTACTCTTGATGCTCCAACTCCCACAAACATTTCAACAAATTCTGATCCAGAAATAGAAAAGAAAGGGACGCCTGCTTCTCCAGCAACGGCTCTAGCTAACAATGTTTTCCCTGTGCCTGGAGGTCCAACCAATAAGACTCCTGAAGGAATTTTTGCTCCAATTGCTGTGAACCTATCTGGAAACTTCAGAAATTCAACTATTTCTTGTAATTCTTCTTTAGCTTCAGGAACACCTGCAACATCAAAGAAAGTGACGTTGGCCTTACTTCCAACAAACATTTTAGCTCTACTTTTACCAAAGTTCATAGCTTGAGAACCTGAACCTTGGGCTTGTCTCATAATAAAAAATAAAAATCCAAACATTAAAATAAACGGTAAGAGACTTAGAATGATTGATAATATTGTTCCTAGACTACTCCCAGATTTAACCTCAACTGAATATGCTGAAGAATCTATATTTGAGGCTTGCATGATATCATAAACACTTGTACCAGGTTCCTTGGTTGCTTTGAACGTCTCATCGTTTTTAGAATATACAAGCTTGTCTCCGTTAACCTGAATTTTTACAGGACTGGCTGTACCTTCAGAACTCTTTGATATCCTTACTAAATGTCCAAGATCTTTTTCTGTAGATCCTTCAAAGGATCGATTGAGGAACAGATAAAACACAGCAATTAAAACTAAACCCACAATTACGTATGTAACACTGTTTGAAAATAATTTTTTATTCATAATAAAATTTTTTATTCAATAAGTAAATAAATGGTCCTAAATAATTTTACTTTATATATTAAAAATCCTATCATATCAAACATAAAAATAGTTATTAAAACTAAAATTTTGCCTTCATTAAAAGTTATTTAGAGTTATGATAATATAGAATCTGAAAAAAATAAAAAAAAAATTGTTTATTCAAAAAGATTTAGGAGTAGAAAATAGCGAAAGATTATAGAGTTAATGAAAGAATCAGAACACCTTCTGTAAGATTGGTTTCTGGTGACGATCAGTCGAACTCTAGAATATTGAAAATTTCAGAAGCATTAGAAATGGCTACACAAAATGGACTTGATCTAGTAGAAGTATCCCCTAACCAAGATCCGCCTGTATGTAGATTACTTGATTATGGAAAATTCAAATACGATATTTCTAAACGTGAGAAGAAAAATAAGAGCAAAACAGTACAAAGTCAGAGAGAAGTTAGATTAAGACCTGGAACATCTAAGCATGATATTCTATTGAAGGTAAAAAAAATAAGAGCTCTATTGGATAGCGGATCAAAGGTTAGAATAGCAGTTATGTTAAGAGGTAGAGAACTTGCCCATCCAGAGGTTGCAATGAAAGTATTGCGAACTGTAGCCGAAGGCGTAAAAGATATCGCCAAATTAGATAAGGCTCCAGCTAATGAAGGTAGAAATATAAGTTTAGTGGTTTCGCCAGGAATGCCACCTGGGACATTGAAAAAAAATGAAAAAGCGACAAATAAATAATTTGATATAATGCCAAAAATTAAAACAAATAAAGCAGCGAAAAAACGTTTTCATATTACTGGGTCTGGTAAAGTCATGAGAACCAAAGGACCCAAAAGTCATCTTAGAAGAAAAAAATCCAAAAGAGTTAAAAGGCTTTTTGGAGGTAAGGTTGAATTATCTTCCTCAGTAATATCCGATAAAATAAAGAAACTAATAAAATAATTTTGGGAGCAATTTGGGAGCAATATGTCTAGAGTAAAAGGTGGAAAAACTACAAGAAGACGCCATAAGTCTATATTGAGCCAAGTTAAAGGTCACAGAGGAGCTCGAAGAACTAGAATAAAAGCAGCTAAAGAATCATTAACCCATGCTTTGAATTATGCAACAAAACATAGACATTTAAAGAAACGTAACATGAGGAGTCTTTCTATTACCAGAATTAATGCTGCAACTAGGATTCATGGTTTATCCTATTCAAAATTTATAAATCTGTTAAGTATTAACAATATAGAATTAGATCGTAAGTCTATAGCTGAGCTAGCTATTAGAGAACCCGAAGGTTTTAAGACTTTGGTTGAATCAATAAAAAAATAATTATTTAGAATTCCATAAATTTTATAGAACTGTCTATAATCACGAAACTCATTATTATAAAAAGATATAAAAGAGAAAAAACATAAGTAGATTTAGCCTCTTTTTTATTTGCTATCTTAAATAATTTAAAAGATTTGTAAATAAATATCCCTCCAAATAACACGGAAGATATCATAAAAAGCCATCCTAAAGAATTAGCCACCACGCCAGTTAATAAAGTAATTAGAAGTAAAATAATACTGTACAAAAAAATTTGTAAAGCAGTGTTTTTTATACCTTTAACCACTGGAAGCATTGGAATTTTTGCTTTTTCATAATCATCTTTTATCATAATTGCGAGTGCCCAAAAATGCGGAGGAGTCCAGAAAAAAATTATCAAAAATAAATATAAAGCTTCTAAAGTTATGGAATTACTTATAGCAGCATAACCAACCAATGGAGGAATTGCACCAGCTGCTCCTCCAACAACAATATTTTGAACAGTTCTTTGTTTGATATATAAAGTGTAAAAACCTACATACAAAAAAGAACCTAGAAGCGCCAACAAAGCTGCAAGTAAATTATTTATTGTGAATAAAACAAGGAATGAAGCCAATATAAGAATAATTCCAAACCCCAATGCATTTTTAGGTTTTATCTTCCCTTCAACTATAGGTCTATTTTTTGTTCTACCCATATTTTTATCTATATCTTTTTCGAAGTACATATTTAACGCAGATGAGCCTCCAGCTGCAAAATATCCTCCAAGTAATAATCCAGTAAAACTTATCATATTTGGGACTCCTCTCTCCGCTAAAAATGCACCACTGAAACTAGAAAAAACAAGTAATGTTTGCACTTTTGGCTTTGTGAGCAAAAAATAATTATTGATTACTGAGAAATATTTATTTGCTAATCTCATCTTTGTATGTCTTGCTTATTTATTTTATAGTCTCTAATAGCGATTATTATAACCACTGATAGCATCCATGTAAGTGTTGCTAAAGACAAATGAAGCGTTCTTGCCCAAACGGTAAATTCTGTTAGCGGTATTAAAGCTCCGCTGAAAAATTGAGATAATCCTATAATTAAAAATAACTTTCCAATTTTACTCGCGAAAGTAGATGGAAAATACTTCATTAAATTATAGTTAATAATGATTAAATAATAAATTAGTCCAATAGAAATGATTCTGTGTACCATATGTATCCATTGGGAAGAATGCTTAGGGAGGAAATAATCAGAGCATAGAGGCCATTTATAACATACTGCCCCTGCTTGCTGCCATACCATATAAGCTCCTGACAAAATAGTAACTAATGTGAAGACAGCTGATGTGATGGCTAAAAATTTTATTTTATTCCCAAAATTAGACTCGGGCTTTATGGTTTCTAAGCTTATACCCGATGTCATGAGAGCAGCAATTATTAAAGCTCCTGCCAAATGAAGAGTTCTTATAGCAGGATCTAAATCCGATAAAACAACTATCCCGCCTATGCCTCCTACAACAACAATTAGTATTAGAGAAATGGTATAAATAATAGTTATGTTGTTAAATTTTTTGTATATCAAAAAGGAGAAAATCAAAACAGAAATAGAGACTAGCCCAAATAATGTTCCAGAAGTTCTATGACTCCATTCTATAATAGCATTTATATCATTTAGAGGAGGAATCCATGATCCAAAACAAGTTGGCCAATCAGGACACCCGTCTCCTGATCCCGTAACTCTGGTGAAAGCACCACAGGTAGGTTGAAAAAAAGAAAAGAAGCAGCCTAAGGCAGCAAAAATTAAGAAAACTTTTCTTTTTTCTTTGTTTTTATTCGACATATTTTAATTACACTAGATATTAGAAATTTAAGATATATTAAATTTACTCAATTTAATTTAATTAAGTTAATAACAGGAAAAATATTATGGCAATATTAGGTATAGAAACTTCTTGCGATGAAACAGCTTGTGGCATAATCAATTTAGACGGAAAAGTTCTTAGCAATGTGGTGGCTTCTCAAATAAATACTCATGCTCCATATGGAGGCATTATACCCGAATTAGCTTCGAGAGCACATTTAATAAATATTTATAAAGTATATAAGCAAACGCTCAAAGAATCGAAAATCTCATCAGAAGATATAAAGGCAGTTGCAGTAACTTATGGGCCAGGATTGGCAGGATCTCTATTGGTAGGTATAAATTTTGCAAAAGGATTATCAATGTCTTTAGATGTACCCTTGATAGGAGTTAACCATCTCGAGGGACATATTATGGCTGCTTTAATTAGAAATAACAAGCTTATTTTAGATCTTGATAATTCATTTTTTCCAAGTCTTTGTTTATTGATTTCTGGTGGACACACCGAACTTATTTTAATGAAATCATATGATAACTTTTCACTAATTGGTCAAACTAGAGATGATGCAGTTGGAGAAGCATATGATAAAGTATCTAGGTTGTTGGGTCTTGGATATCCAGGGGGCCCAATAATTGAAAAAATGGCAAAAAATTTTTCAAATAAAAATAGATATGTTTTACCAAGATCTTGGCTTAATGATAGTTATGAATTTAGTTTTAGTGGTCTAAAAACTGCAACAATGAATTTGGCTGACAAAGAACTTTTTTCAAATAACTTAAACAAAGTGGAAACACGAAAGACTATTTCAGATATATCCTATGCCTTTCAAGAATCAGTATTTGATGTTTTATATTCTAAAACAACAAATGCTGCCAAAGAATTTAGTTGTAATAACATTTTGATATCAGGAGGAGTAGCAGCAAATGGTTTTTTGAGAGAAAATTTTTCATCTCAGAGTTCATTTAAAATTATTTTCCCCGAGAAACAATTGTGTACTGATAACGGAATAATGATAGCTTCTAGAGGTTTGATAGACTATCTAAAAAATAAAAAATTAGATGAAAATTTGGAAGTTACTCCTCAATTGAATATTTTATGATTTTTTTGTTTTTACTGTTAAAAAAATAAAAATTACATTTCTTTGGTTATCTCTTTTATATTCTTAATAAATTTCCTAACTATAATGATCTTATTTTTAGGGAATTCTATAGAAATCAAATCTAGATTTGATTTTATTGCTAGTTTCATGTAATTACTTTTAACAAAATAATCTAAAAGGAAAAATGTTGCGCACAAAAAAGACATTATAGATAAAAAGGTATTGAAAATATTTTCGAATAAGAAAAACCAAATTATCAAGGATAGCAGGAAGCTTAAAGAAGCCCATATTAATTTTCTATTTGCTAAATTATTTTTATCAATGTTAAAGGAGATAATTTTACTTAAATGAATTGCTTTATAAGATTCATCAAAATCTTTATATCTTAAATAATTCCCATTAATGATAACTTTTTTTCCACCAAAAGATAAATATTTCAATGTTTTCATCTAGCTATTCTTTTCCACAAATGTTCGGGCATTGTCTAGCATCAGTGTATGAATATCAGTAGTGTTTGTAATATCACTAGCTACAATTTTCTTTTGTTTTCTTGCTTTATCATCGATTTTTTTTGTCAACTGAACTCTTTCTTTATGATCAGGTTCTCCTGGCAAACCCATTGAAGCTGCAAGATCATTTGGCCCTCCAGTTATTCCTGATAAACCTTCTACAGACAATATTCCATCAAGATTTTCCCATCCTTTGACTGACTCTATTTGACCAATTACAAGCATATTTTTGTTAGACCATTTAGCAAATTCTAGTTTCCCTCCATAAGTTTTGAGTTTTTTGTCATCATTAAACTCTGTTCCCCTACCTCCTCCCCAAGATCTTTTACCATGAGGAGGAAACAAGCAAGCATCAGCAAAACTTTGAGCTTGTTCTTTATTTTCTATATGAGGTCCAGTTATACCCTGTACTCCTCGATCAAGAAATAAATTAATCCAATAAGGAGAACAGTCTGGGACTCTGGCTGTTACTGACATCCCGTAACCATTTGCAACTCTACATATGTCATCTATTGATTCAGGAGTAAAATATCCATGTTCTCCATCACAATTTATTGCATCAAATCCTACATGATGAGCCATTTCTACTAAATGTAAAGAGGGGAAAGTAAGCCCAAATATGTTGGCTTTTTTATCATTATTAAATTTGTTTATGATCGTATTTTCTATCATTGTTTTTCCTTAATAATCAAATTTTAAATCTTTTTAGTAGCCCCACCTCTTGATAAAGGTTTATTTAAAGGAGGATGTTTTTTTATTTCATTTTCATTCATTGTTAATCCCAATCCTGGCTTGTTATTTATAGTAACATAACCATTTTTTTGACGAGGGAATCCAGTAAACACTTTAAAGTATTGAGGAGAGTAAAATTCTGCGTGATATTCCATTATTTCAAAATTCAAAATGGATTTACTCAAGTGCATCTCAGCTATCGCTCCAACAGGAGAGCATGTATTATGAGGTGCAATCGTAACATGCTTAGATTCAGCAAGAATGGCTATTTTTTTCAATTCTGTTATCCCTCCAGCATTTGCTATGTCAGGTTGTAATACATCGGCTGCATTCTTTTCTAGAATTTCAGAGAAAGGAAACTTTGTATATAATCTCTCACCCGTTGCTATAGGAACCTTAACTTTTTCTCTAACCTGTTTTAATTCATCTATTTTTTCCTCTGAAACGGGTTCTTCGTAAAAAAGAGGATCATATTTTTTTATCATATCTCCTATTTTTATAGCGTTCATAACATTAAATTTTGCATGAGCTTCTATTAGGATTTCTATATTTTTCCCCACTGTTTCTCTTACTGATTTGATTCGATTTTCCGCTAAATATAATTCTTCTTTTGAAATTTTGTAAAAATTATCTTGACCAAAAGGGTCAAATTTTAATGCTTTATAGCCCATTTGTATAACTTTTCTTGATTCATTGGCATTTTGCTCTGGTGTCCCTGGGTTGGTATACCAACCATTTGCATAAACTAATAATTTGTCTCTTTGAGAACCTCCTAAGAGCTTATATATAGGCAAATTTAAAATTTTTCCCTTAATATCCCATAGGGCTATATCTAATCCAGAAATCGAAGTAGACGAGATCCTTCCTCCTCTTTGCATTGAGTTATTATACATATTTAACCAAAGTGCTTCGGTATTTATAGGATCTTCTTCTTTAAGAAATTTTTCAAAAAGATATTTTGTTTCTTCTATAATGATCTCATCTTCTCCTAAAGAACTAGCATCTCCTAATCCAAATATTTCAGGATCATTGGTCTTAATAATCGGAATTAACCAGTTCCTAGAAGCATTATGATGTTTAGCAGAAAACCTTCTAAACTCTAAATCAGTAATTTTATGCATTTTATAAATTCCTTCGTTTTTCAAGTAATAAAAATCAATGTATTTATTGTTACCCTAAGAACAGTATAATGTGGAAAAATTACATCTGCTAAATAACTTTTTTAGGATAATCAATTTTATTAATGAAATTTAATAGCATTTTACGAATAAATTACATATAAATAAGAGCAAAAACATAACTAAAAATTGGACATTAAAGCTCTTTGCAGTGTTGACACATAATATAGATAAAGAGTATGCTCAAATGATACTGGCAGTTTGTAACAGTTACGCTTGGATTTGTTAATAAATAAGTCGAAGCGAAATAAGTTATATAACTGCTAAAACAATAACTAAAATCCGTTGGTATTCCAGCGGAGAAGGTTTGGAGGAAATTTTTATGAGTATGAATATACTACGTAAATCCGGCTTATTAGTAGGTTTACTTGTTGCTTCAATGCTTATGGTTATGGGAATTGCTTGTGGTGGTTCTGATGCGCCTGAACGGTCATCACCTGCTGCAAAATCTGCTCCCGCACCAAAAGCACCTGTAGCACCTGCACCTGCTGCCAAAGCCGCTGCCCCAGCTGCTCCAGCTAAAGCTGCTGCACCTAAAGCTGCTGCTCCAGCTAAAAAAGCTGCGAGCCCTGCAACTAAAGCTGCTGCTAAGAAAGCTGCACCAGCCAAAGCCGCCGCACCGAGTGGTCCTAGTGGGAAGCTTATAAGAGCTCACCACGAGGTAAACCCTGTCTTTGGAACACCATGGTCAGGTCCATATAAATGGTCTGCTGCTGATTTGATAGGTATTGGGGAACACCTTTTCTATTTTGATAAAGGTAATGCTATGACACCTCAGATGGCAAAATCATGGTCTGTTGACCCTGCAGGAACGAAAGTCACTATTGAACTTAACAAAGGAATGAAGTGGCAATCTCCTAAAGGATTTGAAGATACTGACTTTGGTGAAGCTGATGCTGATAGTCTAGTAAAATGGTTTAACACCGTTAACGGTACAGTTAACCCTGATAGTTCTTACCCAGATTCTGGTGACTTAGGAGCTATTTTCACTAAGGCTGTAAAAACCGGTGATTACACATTCACAGTTGGATTGGTAAGTCCAGTATTTTTCTGTTTACCACTTTCTGAGTTTGGATGTTTGGGTGCTGCTCCTGTAATTGGTTCAACAGAACACGTTGACCAAATGGGTGCTGACTGGGCTAGTAAACACGCTGTTATGACAGGACCATACATACATGGTGATTGTAACGCTGGAGACAGATGTTCAGTGTACGCTGTTGAAGACCATTGGAGAGCTACGCCAAATGTAGCCGAAATTGAAGTAATTCAGGTGCCTGAAGCTCAAACTCAGGTTGCTATGTTAAAGTCTGGTGAAGTTGATATGGCTGTAGTTGACTATAAACTACTTGCTGATGTTGTAAAAGGCTCTGACAAATTACGATTCCTAGAGACTATGCCAGGTGGATATGTTGGACAATCAATCATATTCCCGGGAAACCTTTGGGAAGAAACTCATGCCAGAAGTGGTGAAGCATTGAATGCTTGGGATTCTCCTGCATATGACAAAGATGTCGCATGGATCGGAGACCCATGGCAAGTTGATTCATACCACGAAGGAAGTACTGACTCATCAGTTGTTAGATATACTGATACAGACAACCCAGCAGGTATGAGTGACATGGAACAAGCTAGACTAGTAAGACTAGCTCTTTCCACAGCTTTGGATAGAGCTGCCATTAATGATGTACTTCTTAATGGAATTGGAACACCTATATATTCAGAATATATGGGACCAGAATATCCAGGTTGGGATCCAACTAGAGACACTGGTGTATGGGATGCTACTGGAAACAAGACATCCGAGACCGGTGGAGTAATACACAAATTGCCTGATGGAGACGTCGTGGCTGCTGGTGCATTACTTGACCAAGCTGGTTACCCACTAGTTGATGGTAAAAGAGCAATTGATGGCTTAGTACTACAAGCTTATGCAGCTGAAGCAGGTCCTGTAGGACTTGAAGTAGCTGACACAGTTATGAGTGACTGGGCTAGATTAGGAATAGAAATCTCAGGATTAGTCGAAGACTATGGTGGAGTTATCTCTCCTAGAATGAAGAGAAGAGAACAATACTTACCTGTATTGAAAAACTGTGATGTTCATTCAAATGTATGGCCTCAAGACTGGCCAATACCTCCAGTTGACACTTCAAGAACACGACCTTCATGGGGTTGTGGATTTGAGTCAAAATTTGGAGCAAAAATGGTTAGTGACGTATTAATGGAAAAAGATGCTGCCGAGAGAAAAAGAATGCATATTGATTCAGTAGATTACTCAATGTACTGGTTACAATACGCAGGTGTTTACCAAGTTCCTAAAGGTATCGTTGTAAACGATAAAATTAAGTCTTGGAATGCTCCTCAACAGCACTATGCTAACGTTTCTAACAATCCAGAATTGATTATTCTTAAGTAATTAATTGATTCAAACGGATTAGTTTTAATGCTAATTGAGTAAAAAAGTGGGAAGAATGCTTTATTTCTTCCCACTTTTTTTGTAGCATCTTTAGATAAATTATATTATTACCCAAGGAGAGTTTGTGCTTCGTTTTTTAATAGGAAGATTTTTTTCCTCATTTTTATCAATAATAGGTGCAACTCTCGCTATTTTTACGTTAACAAATTTTCATAATGATCCTAGGTTACTTTTTGTTCCAGATAGTGGTAACGGAATAACTCAAGAGCAATGGGACAGATTGGGCGAAAGGCTTGGAATGAATAAACCTTTCCACCAACGTTATCTTCAATGGATAGGGCGGACTCTAAGAGGAGATCTAGGAATGTCCTTGGCTAGAAGTATGGCAGTAACCGATATTCTTGCTGCGAAAATACCAGCTACTCTTGAACTGGCTCTGGGAGGATGGGCTTTTGCTATTTTGCTGGGTATCCCTACTGGAGTTATAGCGGCGGTATATAGGGGTTCGATATGGGATTACATAGCTAGATTTATGGCTTTGGTAGGACAAGCTGCGCCACCTTTCGTTACCGGTCTTATTTTGATATATATATTTAATCAATGGATAACACCAGGAGGACATCCTCTATTACCTGCAGGAGGTAGATCGCCAGAATTTGATATTAAAGATTATATTCTTCCGTGTGTAGCTTTAGGCTGGGGTGCAGCAGCAGCACTTATGAGACTTACGAGATCTTCTATGTTAGAAATTCTGGATTCAGAATACATAAGATTGGCAAGGGCAAAAGGAGTAAGCTGGTCAACTGTTATATTCAAGCATGCCTTAAGAAATGCGTTGATAGCTCCAGTAACAAGCGCTCTGTTGATTTTTTCAGGATGGTTAAACGGTGCTTTGGTAGTCGAAATTATATTCTCATGGCCTGGAATTGGTTATGATGCTTTATACAAAGCAGTAAATGACAATGATTTCCCTCTTTTGTTAGGTACTGTTTTTGTATTTATTCTTATTTATTTGATTTTCGCCACTCTAGCTGACATCGCTTACACAGTAATAGATCCACGAGTCAGATTAAACTAAAGAAAGGTTTTTTATATGAGTACAGCTTTACGAAGCTCTAAAAATATTCTTATGATATTTCCTTTTTTATGGTGGTATTTTAGAAGATATCCAATTTTTCCAGCAGTTGTATTAGTTGTGTTGGTAATAGCCGCAATAATAGGTCCCTTCGTTGCTCCTTATGAAAGAGACATTGGTGATGTAAGACTTAGGCATTCTCCTCCAGGTTATGGTGATGTAAAATTTCCCGCTAGAAATATAGATTTAAATGAAGCATATGGTGCTACTATACCTGCTGGAACAATTTTTCCGTTAGTGGTTGAGTTGACAACTGATAATAGAATTTTTGATTTAGATTTTGATGGATCCTTTAATAACAATGTCTCATGGAATGAAGAATCAGCTAATACCCCAGACATACTTTTCAATCAAATAACAGGTGATAAAGAGTTTATTACCTTTGAAATAAAGACAAATGAAGCAATAGTTGATGGTGTAAACGATATAGTTACTCTTGATATTCAAGTAGTCAGAATTGATACAAAAGTAAGAGACTATTGGCCAACAGGTTATCATTTTTTGGGTGCTGATCATGTAGGACGCGATGTTTTTAGTCGCCTTCTTCATGGAGCCCAAATTTCAATGATGGTTGTTGGAGTATCTTTGGTTTTAGGAATGACAATTGGTGTAACCTTGGGACTTATAGCTGGATATTCGATGGGTAAAGGTGAACCCAATATAGGGGTTTGGATCACGTTTAGGGGAAAAAGAAAAAGGATTGTAATATTAAGTCCATGGCTTATAGATGAATTTATTACTAGATTCGTTGATATATGGTATGCATTGCCATTCTTGATGGTTGCTTTGGTTGTTACGCTTATTTTTGGAAGAGGATTAACCGTTTTGATGGGAGTATTGGCATTGATAGCTTGGAGTGGATTTGTAAGGGTTATTAGAGCCCAAACTCTTATTATAAGAGAAATGGATTTCGTTGCTAGTGCTAAAGTAAATGGAGCTACTCCAACTAGAATATTATATAGACACATTTTTCCAGGAGTTTTAAATACTGCGGTTGTTGTTGCTACATTAAATACAAGTGCACTTATTTTATCAGAGTCAGTATTGAGTTTCGTTGGAGCTGGAATTCAACCACCAACACCAGCGTGGGGTGTTATGACGAATGAAGGTAGAGATTATTTGGCTATTGCTCCTCACCAAGTAATGGTTCCAGGAGGAGCTATATTTTTTGTGGTTTTAGCTCTTAATTTTATAGGAGACTGGTTAAGGGATAGATTAGACCCAAGGTTAAGACAAGTAGATTAAAAGGGATAGATATATGTTTAATAAAAGGCTATTTATATTGTTTATTGCCATATTTCTTTTTGCTTGTGGAGGGGAACCATATGTTTCATACACAAACATAGTACAAACAACAACTGCTCAAAACATGAATTCAAATGCAACTGCAACAGCTACTGCGGATGTTACCGAATGTACTGCTCAACAAGGGATTGTTTTTCAAAGTTTAAGTGATGCAGAAAAAAAGAAATGGGTTACTGAATGTGAAAGTTCTTTTACAGCAGCAGCTCAGGCAGTTGGAAAAGATGCGGCAATTTCAGCTCAAACCGTGGCGCTTTCTTTAACAGCTACTGCCGAAGCTGGTGGTGAAGCAGAATGTTTTGGATCTACTTGTGAAAAAGAAGAAGTAGTAATTGACATCGATATGCCTGAAGGACCTATATTAGAAGGGCCTGTTGATGTTGAAATAGGTCAAGGAGGTGTAATGGAACCTCAAACTATAAAGATCAATGTTGGAACCACAGTTAATTGGTTAAACCCTAAAGGGGCCGCTAGTTCATCATCTGCTGATGAAGGACAAGATGATATGTGGGATTCTGGTGCATTTAACAAAGGTCCATTTGATAATAAACCTGAAGAATGGAGTTATTCCAGAGAATTTACGATTCCAGGATGTTTCCAATATAAATCTTTATTTAGTGGGGACGCTGATACAGGAAATTTTGGTATTGTTTGTGTTGTAGAGTAATCTAATTATCCTCCACCCACAGGTCTGACTATCTCTATTCTATCCTCTTCCTCAATGATTGTTTGTTTATAATCTTGCCTTTCTATTATTGATCCATTTATTGCAACAGCAAGCATTTTTTTATCTAGATTTTCTTTAATCAGTAGTTGTTGTACTGATAGAAGCTTATTAATTTTTATTTCTTTCCCATTTAAAATAATATTAATCATAAAATGAATTTAATTTTTTTATTTTTGAATTTATATTTTTTGCATTTGCAATATCTGTAATAATTGCTGCACCCTTTGCTCCAGCTTTTATTATTAAGTTCAAATTAGTTGAATTAATCCCTCCAATAGCAATGATTGGCTTATTAGATAAATCTATCATTTTTCTTAAGTTATTTATACCTAAAATATTACCATCAGGATGGGAATTAGACTTGAATATAGTTCCTAAAACAAAAGAATCTATGTATTTATCATTATTATATTTTAGTAATTCTTTCTTTGTATGGATTGATTTAGAAATCCAAGAAGCACCACTAAATTTCTTTGCATTTTTACCATTTAATTCAGAAAATGATGGAATATGATAACCGAAGGCATTGATTCTATTACAAATTTCGTAATCTTCATTCACAATTATTTTTAAATTTTTAGATTTTATTAAATTTGATGTTTTTAGAATAAGGTTTTTTTTTGTGGATTTATTAAATCCTTTGAATCTTAATTGCAAGTATTGCAAATTTGTTTTGCTTATTTGAAAGATATGATCAAAGAAAATTTTCTCAGTAGAAAATTTCGATACATCAGTTACATAAATAATCATAGATCAAATTTTTGGGATATTTTCTACAGGACTACTTGCTACGGCATTATTACTTATTGGTATCCTACCAGATAAATAGGCTTTTCTTCCAGCTTGAACACCAAGTTTAAATGCTTCTCCCATTAATTTTGGATCCTTCGCTCCTGCTATAGCTGTATTTACTAAAACAGCATCAGCTCCACTCTCCATAACTAATGAAGCCTCTGAGGGAACTCCTAAACCCGCATCTACAACTACAGGAATATTTGATTGTTCTATTATAATGTTTATTTCTTCTAAAGCTAATACCCCTCTTCCCGAACCTATGGGGGACCCTAATGGCATAACTGTTGCACAACCAATATCTTCTAATCTTTTAGCCAAAACAGGATCAGGCGAAATATAAGGTAAAACTATAAAGCCTTCATTGACAAGAGTTTGACAAGCATCCAAGGTACCTATTGGATCAGGTAATAAATATTTTGCATCTGGTATAACTTCAACTTTTATCCAATTGGAGGATGTAACCTCTCTAGCTAATTTAGCTGTGAAAATTGCTTCTTCAGCGGTTTTACTTCCTGCCGTGTTAGGTAGAATATTATAATTATCCCAATTTATATCATCAAGTAGATTTTTTTCTTTAGGATTATCAAAATTTATCCTTCGAATTGCTACAGTTATCATTTCAGTTCCGGAAGAAACTATTGATTCCTTAAGATCTTTGGAAGAGCGGTGCTTTCCTGTACCTGTAATTAATCTTGATTTAAACTTTTTTCCAGCAATTTCTAAGTCATCCATGTTATTAAAGAAAGTATAATTTAATATACTATTAAATTTCTAATTATTAATTCATTTTATAATATTATAGGATAAAAATTTTGATTATAAAAATAGATAAACATTTACCTTCTCCTGTAATCAAGGCAGCTTTGTTTGATTTAGATGGAACTATATTAGATGTTGAAGAAAATATTCCGTTGGATATAAGTGACAGAATTCAATTTATTTCTAATTATATTCCTGTATCTATAGTTTCAGGAAGAATCTTTTCTGAAGTTTCGAAATATTCAACTTTACTAAAATTGAAATCCCCACAAATTTCAGAGAATGGGGCTATTATTTTTGATCCTTTGAAAGAGGATAAAATTATATATAAAAAATATATGGATCAAGATATGACTGATTCAATATTTAATGTTCTAGATAGTAACAATGTGCAATACTTTTCTAGTTCTAACGGGAAACATATTACTCATAATTCTAGAGATAAAACAAATGAAATTAATATTATTACCTGCTTAGAATTAGATATTACAAAATTAAAGAATATTAAACCTTTTATTGAAAGTGATAAAATTTCTATTGTCTATTCTAGAGGAAGCCAAGATCAAAATTATTTAAGTTTTACTCCTAGAGGAATTAATAAAGGAATTGCCATACAAGAATATAAAAAGATATTGAATTTAAAAAGCTGTGAAATATTTGCTATTGGAGATGGTTTGAATGATATTGAAATGCTTAAATCAGTTGGTATTTCTGTAGCAATGGGGAATTCATATGAGGAAGTTTTTAAAATTTGCAATTATGTTACAAAAACATTTAATGAAGAAGGAACAATTATTGCACTTGACTGGATCATTAGAGGAATAAAATAAACACTATTTTCTTAGAGCCTTATAACTTGCTTCAAGTACTCTCCTCCAAATATTAACTTCATTTGTAACTGTTGAAATTAATTTTTCATCATAATAAGTAGGTGAAAATTTATTTAGCCTATTTGAGATAATTTTTTTCTTATTGGTGTTATTCAAGAGAGAAAATGTTTTTATAATATATATTTTCAAAATTCGAGACATATCCTCTGGGCTTTTACTTGCACCAAAAGGAGGTTCTGGAATTACTGCATCAACAATTTTAGATGCTAAAGCCTTCTTAGCAGATATTTTTTCATTGTTAGATTTTTTTTCTACAATATCTCCTGCCCAAAAAATGGAATGTTCTAACATAAATAAATTATCTGCAACTGTGTATGGCAATGCTGCTTCCCCTCCAGCTTCTCCAATGATAATGGAGACATGGAAATTATTAAGATTTATAAATTTATCAATTAACTTTGATATATTAGATCCAATTCCTTCAATTTCATTTTCAAATGATTTATTTATGCCTGTATTATCAATAAAAGAAATTATTGGAAGATTAAAACTATTTGCTAGTTTAATTGCTTTAATTGATTCTAATACATCTTTGTTAGACAATTTACCATTTTGCTTTTTGTTATTCCTATTATAATTTTGTCCAATGACAATGGTGGGCTGTGAGGTAATTTTTGCTAACCCGAAGTCAATGATTCCTTTTTCTATATTTGAATTATTTAAAGACAAAAAGTCATCAAAAACATTTTTGATGTAATATGAAGAAGTTGGCCTGCTCTTTTCTTTGTATAAATTCTTTAAGTTATTTTCTATATATCTTGGCAAAACAAGATCTATTTCTTTGGGGATTTTATTTTTGGAAGTCAGTATTTCAAGAATTCTGTACAATTCTATTTTTAATTTATTTCTTGGGACGATCCTATCTATTAAACCTTTATTATAAAAATTTTCGGCTGTAACATTTATAGAATTTTTATTTTTTGTTACATCAATTATTTCTTGAAGAGGTGACATTCCAATGATACTTCCTGGCTCAGCTAATTTTATATTAGATCTTGAAGCAAATGAGCTGTAAACTTGACCACCAGAAGGATTTGTATACAAAGAAATATGAGGTATATTATTTTTCAATAAACCATTACTAGCAATAACTGTTTTGACCATTTGTGAAAGAGAATGCAATCCTTCTTGTATTCTTTTCCCTCCGCTCGAAATTATCGAAACTACCGGTAATTTATTTTTAGAAGCATAAGCAAATGCTTTCGAGATTTTATCTCCAACAATAAGACCCATAGAACCTCCTAAGAAGCCAAAGTCTAGTATGATTATTAGAGAATTTATTCCTCCGATAGTGCATACACCACTAATAGCGGCTTCTTCTAAACCAGTTCTATTTCGTGTAGTCCTTACCTTTTTTTTATAGGATTTATTCAATTTTAGATCAACTGGTTTGATAATAGAAATATTTTTATTTATCTCTTTAAATGATCCTTTATCACATACTATTTCTATTCTTTTTTCGAAATTGATAGAATAATGAAAATTGCAGAATGGACAAATTTTATAACTTTTATAAAAATCAGTATTAGAAATTTTTTCATTGCAGTTAAGACAATTTGACAGGTCTTCACCAAGTTCTATAAAATTATTATCAACATCATTCATATCAATATTTAAGTACTTTTCTAGGTTTCCCTGGTTCTCCATAACCAACTATACCGTTTTCTTCAAGCTCATCCATTAGTCTTGCAGCTCTTGGATATCCTATTCTCAGTCTTCTTTGCAATAAAGATGTTGAAAGGGTATTACTTTGAGTTGTCAATTCTACAGCTTGAGAATATAAAGAATCTTCTGAAGCTCCATTATTAATATGTTTTTCTTCTTCTAAAGACAATGTTTCTAATTCGTATTCATTAATGCCCGACCATTGATTAATAATCATAGATATGTCCTTTTCATTAAGAAATACACCTTGAATCCTTTTCATCTGAGGACTATCTATTGGACTAAATAACATGTCTCCTTTACCAATGAGTTTTTCAGCACCAATACTATCTAGAACGGTTCTAGAGTCAATTTGTGACATTACAGCAAAAGATACTCTACTTGGAAAATTAGCTTTAATTAACCCTGTTACTACATCTACTGAAGGTCTTTGTGTTGCAACTACTAAATGTATCCCTGTAGCTCTACCTAATTGTGCCAATCGAACAATCAATCTCTCAATTTCATTCCCAGCTTGAAGCATTAAATCAGCTAATTCATCAATTACGATTAAAATGTTCCACATTTTATGTGAATTATTCATTTTATTATTAAATTCAGTAATATTTTTTACCCCGGCTTTTTCCATGATTTTAAATCTATTCATCATTTCATTAACTGTGCTTGACAATACTTTGGCAGCTTTTTCTGTGTCTACTATTACTTCATCGGTGTATAAGTGTGGTATTGATGAATAAGGAGTCAATTCTACCCTTTTAGGATCAATTAGTATCATACGAACTTCATTTGGAGATTTATGGCTTATCAAACCAGATATTATTGAATTTATAAAAACTGATTTTCCTGACCCTGTTGCTCCTGCTACAAGTAAATGTGGCATTTTAGCTATGTCTACAACAATGGTCTCACCATTCATTCCTTTACCCATTGGGGCTGGCAATGAAAAAAGATCAAACAAATGATCAGTTTTTTTATCCTCTATAACTTCTCTGAAATCAACTATATTGGGTGTAATATTAGGAATTTCTATGCCCATTATATCCTGAATTCCATCTACGACAGGTTCAAATCTTATGTTTGGAGAGCCTAGAGCTAATGCTAAATCTTTTTCTCTTCTGAGAATTTGATCAACTTTTACCCTTTTAGTTTCTTCTCCATCAACCCACCCAGGTTTTAATTGATACATAGTAACTGAAGGGCCAGATATATAATTTTCTATAGACGTATCTACTCCATGAGCTGATAATGTATTTTTTATTATCTTTATAGTGGTGTTGATTTCTGACTTATTTAAATCTTTTTTTGGACTAATTGAAAGATGATTAGTTTGTATTTTTGGCCATTTATTATTTTTTGTTAAATATCTTAATAGCTCAATTTCAACTAAATTATTTTCTTCAATAATTTCTTTTTTAATAGGGATTTCATGATCAATATTGTTTATATCAATAATTTCTTTTTCTATATTTTGCTTTGAATGTTCGCTATCAGTAATTGGAGTTAAATCTTTTGCTTCCGTAATTTCAATATGATCAATTGGTTTATCTAAAATTATCCCTTTATCTGAAGAGACTATATTTTCATTTTTTTTTAATTCTTTTTTCGTCATTAAATCTCGTAATCGATTTAGAGTGAATTTGTTTACTAATACAAAAACTTTCAGTGAATTGATAAATAATTCTAAAATTTTTTTTGGATTGTAAATAATTAGAATAAATAACAAAGGGGTAATAATTCTAATTGTCACATCGACATAATTTATCAACCTAGCATTATATAAACTCCAATTTGAAGGACCCTTAGCTAATTTTTCACCTATTACCCCAGATAAAGAATAATCAAATGAGAAATTTGAACTTGAGTTATATGAAATTGTCCCCAATAGGATGAATATTGAAAAATTTAGTAACACCAACGATACTAAAAGTTTTTTTGTAATAATTTTTTTTGATTTGTTTAAGGAAAATTTGTAAAGAGTTCCTATTAGTAATATGCTTATTGCGATATTTAGCGGAAGTATTCCTAATTTTATTCTTACTTCCATGAATAACAAAGGTATAAATAAAATTATAGAAATACCAAATAAAATTAAAAGGAAGTTCTTGTTAGAAATTTGTTCTTCTATTTTTGTTAGTATTGAACTGTTGTTTGATTCAGTGATTTTCATTTTTAAAACCAAGAATTATATTTATTTTTCAATTAAGATCAATTTTATACTATAATCTTTATTAAATTCTAATAATACTAATTTATATAATTTTTCGTTTAGGATCCTAGTTTTTTCTTCCCAAGATATTGTTGATTTTATTATTGATAACAGTTCTTTGTTTGACTCTAAAGAATTTGAAATAAACTTAGTAATTTGGTTCTTTCGACTTGGATTAGAAATAGATATTTGAGTTTCATATTTCTTTGAATAATCGTCTTTATCAATAAAATACAATATAGATATAATATTTTTGTTTTTGATTTTTATATTTAGATTCTCTTCTGTTTTATAGAAATTGTTATTTCTAAGTACAATTTCATCAGTCAAATTGATGGATTCAATTTTTTTAATTTTATTTTTATTTATTTCTAATTGATCACCATTATTTAGAACATAAATGTTTTTTTCTTTTACACCTGATTTTTCAGCGATTTTTTTATGAGCATTTAACATTATGCTATTACCGTGCATAGGTATAAGATATGTAGGATTTAATTTTTTAATTGTTTCTGATAAATCTCCACTATAAGAATGACCTGAAACATGCAGTACAGAGTTTGGGTTACTAAAATTAACACTTGCTCCCAAAAAATGTAAATTATGAATCACATTCGCCACTACTTTTTCGTTTCCAGGTATTATAGACGAAGACATTAACACGATGTCATTATTGTTTAATTGTAAATCTTTATATTTTTTTTGTGATAATCTGTTCAGAACTGAAAATTCTTCTCCCTGTGATCCAGTAACAAAATATATTACTTCTTTATTTGAAATTTGTTTTGATTGTTTTAAATTG
Organism: Dehalococcoidia bacterium; assembly: GCA_029940375.1. Classification (GTDB taxonomy): domain Bacteria; phylum Chloroflexota; class Dehalococcoidia; order Lucifugimonadales; family Lucifugimonadaceae; genus TMED-70. The sequence continues at coordinate 172,071 of JAPYUX010000002.1, forward strand.
ATTAGTACTGATTCCTCATTATTTAATATATTGAGTTTTTTAGATATTGATAGATTTCTGTTATATGTGCTACCAAGCACAACGATTTTTTTGTTTAGTTTTTTTGCTACATTAATAGCTATTTGTAATCGTGAAATTTGTGAAGCAAAAGTGCATACAATTATTCTAGATGAATGACTAAAATATTTTTCGAATCCCTTTTCGATCTCTTTTTCAGATATTTTCTTTGATTTTATTATAGAATTTGTTGAATCTGTCAATAAAACGTCACACTTATTACCAATGGTTTTGTTAACTTTATCAAAGTTAGTATTTTCTCCAAAAACAGGAGTATTATCTATTCTGAAGTCTCCTGTATGAACTATATTAGTACTTTTAGTTTTTATAATAAGTCCACATGAATCTGGTATTGAATGAACTACTGGGAACCAACTGATTGAAAAAGAATTAAAATCATATTTTTTATTTATTTCTATTTCTTTTATTTGATTTAATTGATTTTTATTTAGTTTTTTCTTTAATATTTCTTTTGTTAGTGAATAACAAAAAATTGGAACTTTAAGAAAGTCTAATTTTGGTAATGCTCCAATATGATCCTCATGCCCATGTGTTATAAATATCCCTTTGATTTTTTCTCGTTGGGAGTATATGTATTCTAAATCTGGGAGAATTATATCTATATCTTTATCATCTGCAGAAAATTTAATACCTGCATCTATTATGAATATTTCTTTATTGATTTCGAAAAGTAGAGTGTTTTTTCCTACTTCTCCAAAACCTCCTATAGGAGTTATAGTAATTTTATCGTTCATTTATATCTTCTATAGTGAAATTGGCCTGCAAGGAGGATTACAATTATGGGACAAAAGTAGTAAGTAGGAAATGATTTTATTCAATCCCTTTTGATGTTATAAAATCTACCGCGTTTTGAACTGTTCTGATATTTTCTGCGTCTTCATCTGATATTTCTATAGTTTGACCATCAGTGCTAAATTCTTCTTCAAGAGCCATAATCAATTCAACTACATCTAGAGAATCTGCTTCTAAGTCTTCTGTAAAAGAAGATTCAGGTTTTATATCTTCAATATCAACACTAAGTTTTTCTGCTGTTATTTCTTGAATTTTTTCTAAAACTGACGCCATTATTTCCTCCAAATTATCTTATGATATGCATTTATGCACAAGTATTAATGTTATTTAATAATCCTACAAAAGTCTATCGTACCATAGAGTGTAAAACTCCGTTTATAAAGTTTTTTGACGAATCTGAACCAAAAATGTTAGCCAATTCAACAGCTTCATTTACGACTACACCTACAGGAGCTTTTTGATTTACTTTCATTTCTGAAATTGCCATTCTTAAAATAGATAGATCAACAATCGAAATTCTACCAAAATTTTTATCGTCAACATGTTCCAAAATTTTTTCATCAATAATATTTTCATTGTCTATGGCATACTGAAAAATTAATTTTGCCATTGTTTTTCTTTCTTTAGAACATTTTTCATAATAGTCAGATGTTTTAATGAGATCTATATTTTTAGTTTTTGATATTTCTGATTCATAAATTGATTGAACAACTGCGGCTCTAAGCATTCTTTGTCCATGTATTTTTATTGAATTTTGTTCTGAGATAAAACTGCCTTCAACCAATTTGTTCAGTTTATCTTCTGAATTTTTCATTGTATCTATATGCTTGATTCTAAGTAATCCAATACTGCATCATAATTTCCAATGTTCTTGACATCTATATCAGAGTTGATTCTTTTTAACATAGAAGAAAGAACATTTCCTGGACCTAATTCGTAAAATGTTTCAACTCCCTCTTTAATCATATATTCAATAGAATCGCTCCACATTACACAGTTTTGTAATTGCGTCTTTAGCTCTGATTTGAGGGTCATTTTATCAGTAATGGGTAAGGCATTAGTATTTCCAATTATTGGGATGTCTGGGTCTTCAAATTGAGTTTCATCAATAACTTCATCCAAGTTTTTTTGTGCAGAAGACATTAATGCTGAATGAAATGCTCCACTTACTTGTAAAGGTATTGCTTTTTTGGCTCCAAATCTTGAAGCTAGGTCCATAGCATTTATAAGATTATTTTTTTCTCCAGCAATTATAATCTGATTTGTAGTGTTAACATTAGAAAGATAAGTTCCTGATTCCAAACACACTTCCTTAACGGTGCTTTTGTCTATACCCACTATTGCAGCCATTCCTCCTGGAGCCTCCTGACATGCTTTTTCCATTAATTCTCCTCTTTTAGAAACTAAATTGATCGTTTCTTTTAGTCCTAGAGCTCCAGCTGTTGCCAAAGAACTGTATTCTCCTAAGCTATGTCCGGCGGTATAATTAGGTAGCTGCATTCTTCCTACTTCTGATTCAATTGCTTTCCAAGCTGCTAATGAAACTGTGGCTATCGCTGGTTGAGCATTTTCAGTTCTAGTTAATTCTTCTTTATCTCCGTTAAATATAATACTGGATAATTTTTTACCTAATATTTCGTCTGCTTCGTCAAAAACATCTCTTGCTGCTCGACTATTTTTATATAGATCAAGTCCCATACCAGGGCTTTGAGAAGCTTGTCCTGGGAACACAAAAGCTATTTTACTATCTATCATATTTGTAAACTTTCTTACTATCTAAAGTTGCTCATTGTCCTATTGTTTCCTTTTTTTTGTATTTTTTCAATAAAATCAGATACAAAATATGATTAAAATAGGGATTTTTATTTTCTATTACATATCTCGCATCTTACTGTAATCGGAATTTGGGTGTATAGAGATTCAAAAACACAGTGTGAAACATTTATAATGTTTTTTTTGTCAATAAAGTTAATGTTTTCATCTTTATTTTCAATCATTGTTGATAAAAATTTCTTTGATGAGATCAAATCCTTATTATAGGGGAAATATTCATCATCAAATTTTGTATAGAAATTTAAATTTATTTCTTCTAAACAAATATGACAAATAGTAACAAAATCACCTATCGCAGAACCATTTACCCAAATTGAGCAATCTGTTTTGATTAGTTTAATTTTTCCAATAACCGAATTGAAATATACATCACCTCGTCTAAGTTCTAACTGATTGAAAGAATCCTCTATAGTGTATCCAATATTGCTTTTTAATAATCCTGATACGTTGTAAATCATTTTTTCCTAAATAAAATTAAATTATAAATAATTTCGAATCAATTTTCTTATAAAAGTCAACAAAGTTGAATCTAATGTTTATAAATATATAATTTATATAAAAATTTTAATATCACAATGAAAATTTTAGGAGTTGATCCAAGCTTATCAAATACAGGCTACGGCTTGTTAGACGTAAATGGAAAAAAATTAATTCCTATAGAAGGGGGTGTTATTAAAACCAAAAAAATAGACCCCTTAGAAATAAGACTTTCTATAATTTTTGAGAATTTCAATGATTTGTTATTGAAATTCTCCCCTGATTGTTTGGCAGTTGAAGACCTACACTCTAGACCTAGATTTCCAAAAACATCTATACTTATGGGCCATGCAAGAGGAGTTATTATTATGAGCGCAGGCTTGAACAAAATACCAGTTTATAATTATCAACCTACACGAGCAAAAAATGTAGTAACAGGATCAGGAAGAGCTGATAAAACACAGGTTATGAATTCTGTGGCTAAGATATTAAATAACAAAAATTTATTAAAAAATGAGCATGTCGCTGATGCCTTTTCAATTGCAATCTGTCATTCTATAATCGCGGATTCAAAAAGTTTGTAGGTGAAAAATGATTTCTTTTCTTCAAGGGAATGTAAAAAAATTTTTGTTTGATCCCAAAAGGATCATATTGCTAGTTAATGATGTTGGTTATGAAATATATATTCCTGAATATCTTAGTGATGTTCTATTTGAAAATGGAATTGAAGAAAATTCATATGTTAGTTTGGAAATATATTATCATGTAACGGAACGACAGCCGAAACCATTACTGGTTGGGTTCCTTAATTCACGAGATAAGAATTTTTTTGAACAATTGATACAAGTTGAAGGAATTGGACCTCTAAAAGCGGCAAATTCTTTGGTTTTTCCAATAAACAATATTGCTCACGCCATAGAATCAGAAGATTTCACACTCTTAGAACAGATGCCTGGAATAGGTAGTAGGGCAGCACAAAAAATAGTCGCAACTTTGAAAGGAAAAGTTTTAGATAAAACATTAAATTATGAATTTAATAATAATAAAACTAAAATATCAGATTCAATTTTTGAAGATTCAAAATCAGCCTTAGTTGGACTTGGATACAGATCGAACGAAGCGATAAATGAAATAAACACTGCTGTTACAAATATAAAAAATTTAGATAAATTAACCGTTGAAATTTTGCTAAGAGAAGTTTTTAGAAAAAACAAAAAACAATAAATATGACCCAAGACTTAAATAACAATAAAGAAGAATCCAAAGAAATAATTTTTTCACAAAGTAATGAATTATTAGATAAGAAACCAGATGAAAACGAATCAATAAATTATAATTTTCTTAGACCTCAAACATTTGATGATTTTATTGGCCAAAGCAAAGTCAAGCAATCTATTTCAATAGCCGTTTCAGCAGCTAAAGAAAGAAAAGAATCATTGGATCATGTCCTTTTTTACGGTCCTCCCGGATTAGGAAAAACAACGTTATCACAAATTATTGCAAAACAAAGTTTCGCTGATTATACCCATTTGTCAGGGCCTACGATAGAAAGAGCTGCAGATCTAGTAGGAATTCTAACCCATTTAAAAGAGAACGAAGTACTGTTCATAGATGAAATACATCGTATACCTAAAAAAGTTGAAGAATATTTATATACAGCAATGGAAGATTATAGAATAGATTTTCCAACTGGGAGTGGATCATTTGCTCAGACCATGAATATGAAACTTGAACCTTTTACATTAATAGGTGCTACAACAAGACCTGGCCTTTTGAGCTCTCCTCTAAGAGACAGGTTTGGGCTTTCTTATCACTTAGATTTTTATGAATATAATGAACTTACTGTAATAGTACAAAATTCTTCTAAAATATTAAATTTACAAATTGATGAACAATCAGCGTTAGAAATAGCAAAAAGATCAAGAGGTACTCCAAGAATTGCAAATAGATTATTAAGAAGAATTAGAGATTATATACAAGTAAAAAATAAAAAGAAAATTGATTTAAGATCCATAAATGAATCTTTAGAAATAGAAGGAGTAGATAATTTAGGCTTAGACAGATTGGATAGATCTTACATAAAAATTTTATCTGAAAATTTTAGAGGAGGTCCAGTGGGAATTGAAGCAATTACCGCATCATTAAATGAAGACCAATTGACACTTATTGATGTTGTAGAACCTTTTTTATTAAAAATAGGTTTTTTGCTTAGAACTGCTCAAGGAAGAAAATTAACAAATATCGCATACGAACAAATTGGGAAAAACCCACCAATGAATCGCCAAGATGAATTAATTTAATTTATTAAACTGATTAAACAATATATAAATGATAATTTTATGAAAATAGATGGAATACACTACATGATGCCCACAGTATTCAACGATTCTGATTCTATTGATATTGACTCCATGATTAATATAGCAAATTATGCAAAAAAATCTGGATGTGTTGGATTGGTTTTGTTGGGAGTAATGGGTGAAGCACATAGGATGAATGAAAGTGAGAAAATTTTTTTATTAAAAGAAATATCTAATGTATCCAGAGAATCCAAGATTTTATTAACCGTAGGAGTAAGTGCAGAAAGTGGATATTTAGCCTCTTCGTTTGCGACTAAAGCTTCTGAATTAGGTGCTAATCAAGTAATGCTTGCTCCTCCGACAATGAAAAAACCAAATGAACAAATCCTGTACCGATACTATAAAGATGTGAATGATTCTATTTCAAAAAATACATCTTTGGTTGTACAAGATTTACCTGACCAATCAGGAGTTTATATGTCTCCAGAATTCATGATACATCTTGATAACAATCTTGAAAAAATAAATTCAATCAAATTAGAAGATCCGCCAACTCCAAAAAAAATAACAAAAATAATGAATTTGAAATCTGATAAACTTAAAATTTTTGGTGGTTTAGGAGGATTATTCTTTTTTGAAGAACTCTTGCGGGGAGCATCAGGTACAATGACGGGATTCTCTTTTACTGAAATATTAGTACAGATTTATAATTACTTTGAAGAAAATAAATATAAAGAAGCAAAATTATTATTTTATAAGTGGTTGCCATTAATCCGTTACGAAAATTCTGTAGGAATTTCTTTAGCAATCAGAAAAGAAATACTTAGACAAAGAAAGATTATTAAATATTCCAATGTTAGATATCCCACCCCATCTATTGATTTAGAAGACATAAATGAATTGGAACAAATTTTAAAGGATTATATTTAGTTCTTTTTTTTATAAATCAATTTTTTATAAAAAGACTTTTGGATTTCGGGACTTTCAAAACAAATGGCATCTTCTCTGAAATTTTTATAAGGATAATAATTTTTTCTTATACTTGTTATTTTAAATAAATATTTTTTATATAAATTCATTGCAGATATATTAGAGTTCCTACATTCCAGTAATATTTTTTTTGAACCACTTTCGATACTGTATTTAACGCATAATAAAAATAATTGCTCTCCTATTCCTTGTTTTCTATATGTATCTATTACTCCTATTTGTTCTATATGCATTTCATCTAAAATTATCCAAACTTTTGCATACCCAATTATCAAATCATCATAATTAATATTTATTTCTAATTCATTTTTTGTGTTTGAAAATAAATTGTAAATATTTTTTATAAAGGTGTTAAATTTTCTTTGATTTTTTTTTCTCTTTTCAATTGTACAAACAAATATTTTTTTACTTTCTTTTTTAATTTCCTCATTAAAGTTAGTTTTAAGATTATCCATTGTAAAAATATGAGATTCTATTTTCGACAATTCTTTTGCATCATTATTAACTACATTTCTATATTTTGCTTCTGCCTTCATAATTTAGTTTTTTCCGGTAATGAATTATGTTGTTTTATTTTATTTTATTAAGAGTATAATAAATTTAGCTATTTTGTATTTTACAAAAAATAATAAAATGATAATTTATGAGCATCAGTAGAAATTTAGTTCGCATAATTAAAATTCCTCTACGCGACAACAAGAGAGATTTGGCCATCTCTATCATTGCTATTATTTTTACAGCTTCCTTGCAAATGTCTATACCTTATTTTCTTGGACTTTCTATAGATAAGGCTTTCGATGGTAATATACAACAAGATTTAAGCATTACCCCTTTTATCCAAATAGGGATACTCGTTTTTGTTCTTTCTTTTTTAAGAGGTATTTTTCATTATTTTCATATGTTCACAGGAGAAAAAATAGGACAATCTATTGCTTTTAAACTTAGGAAATCTTATTTTGATAAGCTACAAAATCTATCTTTTTCATTTCATGATACAGTTCATACTGGAGACTTAATAACTAAAGGAATTATTGATATTGAAGGAGTACGGTTATTTGTTAACACAGGTATATTAAGATTTTTTATGTTAGGAATCTTTATATTGACAGGAGCTATCTTGGTTTTGAGAATAGATTTAATGTTGGGGCTATTGGCATTATCATTTATTCCATTTATTGGAATTGTGTCTAGCGTGTCCCGGTTGAGCTTGAGACAAAATTGGATAAGGCTTCAAGCACAATTAGGAATATTAACTAGAGTAATGGACGAAAATTTATCAGGAGTGAGATTAGTAAGATCTTTCATGAGACAAAAATATGAACTTCAAAAATTCTCTATAGCTTCTTCGGTAGTTAGAAAAACAACGTTTAGGCAAATTTTTATAAAAAGTACTTCAATATCGTTAAATAGTTTTATGTTTTTGATTTCTATGAGCTTGGTGATTTATTTTGGTGCTCTAAGTGTTATAGACCAAACCATTACAATAGGTGAACTTGCAGCATTAATAGCTTTCATGAGCATTTTACAAGGTCCAGTTAGACATATCGGTCAGCTGGTAAATTCAATTGCAAGAGCATCAGCAGCATCTTCGAGATTATATGATGTACTTGATCATACTATAGAGGTCAAGAATAATCAAAAATCTATAAAATTTAATGATCCAATAGAAGAAATTAAAATTGAAAACCTCAGTTTTTCTTATGGAAAAAATGAAGTTCTGACCAATATATCTTTCTCAGCAAATCCTAAACATTCAGTTGGTATTGTTGGTCCCCCTGGGGCAGGGAAGACTACATTGTCCCGATTGTTACCGAGATTTTATAATCTTAATTCTGGCCGAATATTATTGAATGGGATAAATATTGAAGATATTAATTTAGAATATTTAAGGAATTCTATAAATTTAGTTGATCAAGATTTATTTTTATTTTCAGATACATTCAGAGAAAATGTAAGATTTGGGAGACCAACAGCAGATCAAAAAGAAATAAAATCATCAACTTTGAAAGCTCATATATATAATCATATAGATCAATTACCTGAGCGATTTGAAACTATGATAGGAGAAAGAGGTGTTCAGCTTTCAGGAGGACAAAGGCAAAGACTTTCAGTTTCTAGAACATTTTTATATCACTCCAAAGTAGTGATTTTTGACGACTCCACTTCAGCAATAGATACACAAACTGAAAAAGAGATAAGAGATGAAATGAATGAATTAGGAGAAAATATATCTCTAATAGTAATAGCTCATAGAATTTCATCAGTAATGAATTTAGATGAAATCTTATATTTAGATAAAGGAACTATTTTGGAGAGAGGAAATCATAGAGAATTGATTAAATTAAATGGTAAGTATGCAAACCTTTATAAAATGCAAATCAATCCAGAATTGAGGGTTAGATAAATGGTACAACTTTCTGATGAAGATATAAGAGCTCGTACTTGGGACTATAATGTTGTTACTAGATTTATTCCATTTGTTAGACCGTATAAAAATGATGCTTTTAAAGGATTATTCTTTGTTCTCACCCTAGCAATAGCTTCACTTTTTATACCTTTAGTAATAAAAGATATGATTGATGACGCTGGTTGTATAATTTCTTCAAGTTGCCAAAATCCAGTAGATGTTCAAAAAGTTCTTTTGTACGGATTGATAAAATTTATAGGTTTGTCAGCAATTATTGGTTTTTCAATTTTTATGTCTGAAACCATTATTGAGAGAATGGGAGAAAAAATTTTGTTAGATATGAGGACCAAGATGTTTCTTCATTTGCAAAATGTTTCCATTTCATTTATGGACAAAACAGATATAGGACGACTAATGTCAAGATTACAAGGAGATGTTGCGGCGATGCAGGAAGCTCTTCAAATGGGCGTCTTTGCTATCGGAGATTTGGTTTTATTAGTTGGAATTATTTCTCTCTTACTAATCATGAATTTTCAATTGGGAATTCTAACAATACTTATTATTCCGATACTAATTTTAATAAGGCTAATGTGGCTTCCCAGAGCTAAAAAAGCTTTTCTGGATGCAAGAATTAAAAGTTCATTAGCCACATCTTATTTAGCAGAAAATATTAACGGAGTTAGGACTGTACAGTCGTTCAATCGCCAAAATTATAATGGAAAGATTTATGAACAAAAAGCAACTGATTTGTTTGAGGCACAAGTAAAAGCAACTAAACTTTCTGCTCTCATGATGCCAACTGTAGAGACCTTAACTGGATTAGCCTTTGCAATAATAATTATTATAGGAGCAAATCTCGTGATCAATGACAAAATAACTGCAGGAGTTATGGTGGCATATATTCTATTAGTTCAGAGATTTTTTGAACCAATCAAAACCATTTCCATGCAATATAACGTTATGCAAAGAGCCATGGCTTCGGGATATAGAATTTTTGAAGTAATGGATATTCCAGTATCAATTAAGGATCCAGTTAAACCTTTGAATTGTGATTTAGATGGAACCATAAAGTTTGAGAATGTATCTTTTGCGTATATAGATGATAACTACATTATAAGAAACTTCAATTTAGAAATAAAAAATGGAGAGAGAATAGGAATTGTCGGACCAACCGGAGCAGGTAAATCTACTATTTCTAATTTGATACATAGATTTTACGATGCTAATAAAGGAAAAATTATTCTTGGTGGAGTTGACATAAAAAAAATGTCCCAAACCCATATTGGAGAAAATGTTGGAATGGTTCTACAGGATCCATTTTTATTTTCTGGATCTATTTTGGAAAATGTAAGGTACGGAGAAGAAAAAATTTCTTTAGACTTGATTAAGGAAGAAAGCATAAAATTAGGAATTGATGAATTTATTCAAAACCTTCCGAATAAATATGAAACCGTAATAGGTCAACGTGGATCTGATTTATCAATGGGTCAAAGGCAATTATTAAGTATATTAAGAGCTCTGTTAGCTGATACTAAGTACTTGATTTTAGATGAAGCAACTTCATCAATTGATTCGTATACAGAAAAAAAGATTCAAACTGCATTAGATGTTCTTTTGAATAATAGAACATCAATAACAATCGCCCATCGATTAGCAACGGTTCGAAATTGTGATCGAATAATAGTTCTTAATCAGGGAGAGATAATAGAGTCAGGAAACCACGAGAATCTTTTAATGAATAAAGGACTATACAGTAAATTATATAGATTGAATTATTCTTCTTTCGATGACTAAAATATTACTATATGTTGTTACCAGGTTCAGATTCATCATAGTCATAATCGTAATTTAACTTAATAAATTCACTTTGATCTTCTGGAACATCTTCTTCAACAAATATTGCATTTTCTGGACAAACAGGTTCACATGCAGCGCAATCAATACATTCATCAGGATTAATAAACAACTGGTTATCTCCAGGCTTTGAATATATACAATCTACGGGGCATACATCAACACAAGATCCATCCAATATATCAACGCAACCCTTACCAATAATATATGTCATAACGAATTATCCTTACATTAAAAAAATCAAAAATACAAACAAACTACATTACAATAAAAAAATTAAACATGACTAAACAAGGTTTTTATATTATCCTTGACAACATCCCTGACCAGCATTATTGCCACCACAGCATTGGGTCTCACCTTTTGGTTCTTGTTCTTCACCACCACAACCACAAGCACCCCCACCACAACCTCCAGTTTGTTGATTAGGATTTGAAATTACAAACCCTGATCTTTGGAATCCTTCTACATAGTCTATATTTGATCCTTCAACAAATTTTACACTTTCTGAATCGACTACTGTCTTTATTTCACCATCAATAATCGTATCATCTTTTTCTGTAGTTTCTACAAGTCCGAAAACGTATTCAAATCCACCATGCTCATTTTCGTTAATAGATACTCTAAGAAAGTTGTCTTCATTGTTCTGTTCTTTCATTATTTCTTTCAGCTTAGTTGCTGCAGAATCAGTATAATTTACAATCTGTTCTTTCTGTTCTTTTGAATTAAGCAATTTAGACTCCCATTCTCAATTAATATATCTATTGCAATTTTACTCTATAACCATGAAATTAATCAACTTTTATAAGTAGAAAAATGTCAAGATTTTGCAAAGTTTATGAAGGATTTTGCAGGTATAATATTCTTATAAATTTTTTATTATTTTATGGATTCTACAGATTTAAAAATTATTAATATCCTTTCAGAAGATGGCCGCATTTCTAATGCTCATATTGCTAGAGAATTAGAACTGAGTGAAGGAACAATTAGAAGAAGAATAAGAAATCTGATTGATAGTAAAACTATTAATATAGTTGCTGTTTCTGATCCTAAAAAACTTGGATATTCTTCTGAGGCACTCATTGGAGTTCAATGCGAACCAAATGAATTGGGAGAAGTATCAAAAAAAATTGCCTCATTAAAACAAACAAAATGGGTAATATCTACAACTGGATCATATGATGTATTTTGTTTAGTTGCAGTTGAAGGCCCCGAACAGCTGGGCGAATTTATTAGGGTAGGAATAGGATCAGTTCAAGGAATTATTAGAACTGAAACTTTTGTTAATTTATCTGTTTCTAAACGTGAATATGGTTTATTTTAAAGTATTAGTAGTGAAATAAATATGTATAGAGATTTAATGTGTGGAGAACCGTCTTTAACCAACTTAGGTGATAAAGTGAAATTGGCAGGATGGGTTAGTAAGAGAAGAGATCATGGACAATTGATCTTTATTGATTTAAGAGATAAATCTGGTATAACACAAGTCGTCTTTAATCCAACAATTTCTAAAGAAACTTACAAAAAAGCAAAAAGCCTTAGATCAGAATGGGTAATTTCTGTAGAAGGCGCTGTCCTTCGAAGAATAGAAGGTGCTGAAAATGAAGCTTTAGGTACAGGTTCAATAGAATTGGTTGCAGAAAAAATAGAAATTTTATCTAAATCTTTGACTCCTCCTTTTGAAATTGATGACACTAATCCCATTTCAGAAGAAATAAGATTGAAATATAGATTTTTAGATTTAAGAAGAAATCATATGCAATCTAATTTAAAGATTAGGCATGATGTTACAAATAAAATTTGGAATCATCTAACTGAAAAAGGGTTTGTTCACATAGAGACACCGATTTTAATTAAAAGTACACCTGAAGGTGCTAGAGACTATGTTGTTCCATCAAGAATTAAGAATGGGGCATTTTATGCATTGCCTCAATCACCACAACAAATGAAGCAAATACTTATGGTTTCTGGTTGTGATAAATATTTTCAAATAGCTCGATGTTTTAGAGATGAGGATTTAAGAGCGGATAGACAACCTGAACACACACAGTTAGATTTGGAAATGAGTTTTGTTCACCAACAAGATGTTATGTCTACAGTAGAACAATTATATTTGGATGTTATTAAGGAAATAAAATCTGAAGTAAAAATAAATATACCTTTTGAAATATTAACTTATGATGAAAGTATGGATAAATACGGGACAGATAAACCTGATTTAAGATTCGATATGCCATTATTTGATTTATCTAAAATAGCAAAAAATATTGAATCAAATGTAGTACAAAATTCTTTAAAAAAAGGAGGCATATTTAAAGGTTTGCTAGTTAAAGATTGGTCTAATTTGAGTAGAAAAGATTTTGATAAACTAACAGAGTTGGTTAAATCCCAAGGAGCTGGAGGATTAATTTATATTTCCATCAGCAAAGATGCAAATATAAACACACTTAAATTAGAAGATACTAACGGACCATTAAACAAATTCTTCACATTAGATAATATTAAAGATATGATTAAATTATCAAACGCTTCTCCTGGAGACGTAATATTTATGATTATTGGAGAAGAAAAAATTACTAATTTTTCAATGTCTTTTCTGAGAAATCATATCGCAAAAGAAAAAAAACTTTATAATGATAAAGAAATGAAATTTGTCTGGATTGTTGATTTCCCATTATTTGAGAAAGACGATAATGGTTCATGGCAGCCAGCTCATCATGTTTTTTCTTCTCCTCATGAGGAAGACATTGTTTTTCTTAATGATGATCCAGGTAAAATAAGGGCAAAATTATTTGATTTAGTTTGTAATGGAGTTGAATTGGGATCAGGTTCTATAAGAATACATGAAAGAGCTTTACAGGAGAAAATTTTTGATATTATAGGTTATTCAAAAAATAATGTTGAAGATTTATTTGGGCATTTGTTGACTGCATTTGATTATGGAGTTCCTCCACATGGAGGAATGGGTTTAGGACTAGACAGACTTGTTGCAATGTTGTGTAATGAAGAATCTATTAGAGAAGTGATTGCTTTTCCAAAAACCCAAACAGCATCAGATTTATTTTTTGGGACTCCTGATTACATTTCAGAAGAACAACTAAAAGAATTGAATATTAAAGTAGATAAAATAGAAAAATAAATTCAATCAAATTATGAATGTAGACGTAAAACCGGAAAAAAATAAACAAATAGATATAGAAATAACAATCGATGAATTCATTGTAAATAAACATCTAAAATCTTCAGCTTCTAAAATTTCAAATTCAACAAATATCCAAGGATTTAGAAAAGGAAAAGTTCCCTATAGCATTGTAGAAGCAAAATTTGGAAGAGATTATATTTTGAACAATAGCCTAGATGGTATTATTCAAGAAGTTGTTCCAGATATATTAAGTGAACAAAAACTAGAATATCCGTGTTCTCCCAAAGTGGATATTTTACAAAAGGAACCAAAGTTTATAATAAGTTTGCAAGTTCCTATGATGCCTGAAGTTGAATTAGGTGATTATAAAAGTTTAAATAATAAACAAAAAAAAGAGAAAGTTACGAAGAAAAAAATTAATGAAACTATTGATAGAATTTTAGAATCTCGAGCCACTTGGGAAGAAAAAAATATAACATTAGATTTTCCCGGATTAGCTAAAATTAATATCCTAGGAAAATATAATGAACAAGAAGTTATAAAGCATGAGAATTATGATTTTTATGCCGTAAAAGATAGTAAATTAATTGTTCCAGGAATGTCGGAAAAATTAAAAGGTATAAAAAAAGGAGAAAAAAGAAATTTTATATTAACTCTACCAAATGATTGGGAGAATCAAGATTTAAAAGGTAAGAATGTTGATTTTATAATTGATTGTATTGAAGTTTTGGAGAAAAAATTGCCTTCTTTAGATGATGAATTTGTAAAATTATTTAATAAAAATTTAACAACAGTAAAAGAATTTGAAGAAGAAATAAAAAAAGAATTAAACTCAGAATTAGATTATAAATACCGAATAGAATTAGAGAATCAGCTTTTATCGGATTTAATTGAAATTTCAAAATATAAAATTTCTTCTATACAAATTGAAACAACAACTAATCAAGTTATTGAAGAGAGAAGTAAGTCAATTTCTCAATATAAAATGTCTTTGGAAGATTACTTAAAAGCTATAAATATGAAAGAAGAAGATTTTTATAATGAATCAAAGAAATCTGCTGAACAAGAACTAAAAAAAATCATTACACTAGAAGAAGTAATAATTAAAGAAGATATTCAAGTTGAAAATAAAGAAGTAAAAGAAGAAATCACTTTGATTAAACAAAATTATGCAGATCAAAAATTAATTGATGATGAAAATTTATATAAAATTGTTGAAAATAATTTAAAAAAGAAAAATAGCATGGAATATCTTATTAAAATAGCAAATAAAGCAATCAAAAATCGCAAAAAATAATTTTTTTTAGTAACATTAAATTATGAATATATAAAGGAGTGTATTTTGGAATATAATCCTAACTACCCAGGCTCAACGATGCCCTATGTTGTAGAACAAACATCTAGAGGCGAAAGAACATATGATATTTTTTCTTTATTACTAAAAGAAAGGATAATTTTCCTAGGAACTGATGTAAATCCAATGATATCTAATATCATAGTTGCACAGTTACTTTATTTATCACGAGAAGATCAAGAAAAAGATATTAACTTATATATAAACTCTCCTGGTGGATCAGTATATTCAGGATTGTCTATTTACGACACAATGCAAATGATTCCTAATGATATTTGTACTTATTCAGTTGGATTATCTGCTAGTATGGGAACTATTTTGTTGACCGCTGGGACAAAAGGGAAACGCTATGCTTTGCCTCATTCAACTATGATGATGCATAGTGCTTCAGGTGGAGCTGGAGGAACTGTTTCAGATATACAAATTCAAGCTAAAGAAATATTAAGAGTAAATGATGAATTAACAAAAATCATGTCTCATCATACTGGTCAATCAGAAGCAAAAATACGTAAAGACGAAGACCGTGATTTTTGGATGGATGCAAAGCAAGCGGTAAAATACGGTTTGGTTGATGAGGTAATTTCTCCAACTAAATTGAAAGATAAAAAATAAATTTATCACTATGCAAATTTGTACTTTATGTAAGAAGTCTTATGACGATCCCAATGATATCAGAGGATACCCTGGAGATCATTTTGGTTACCCCGAAGTTAAAATATTTTTTTGCTTAAACTGTTCAACATATATACATAAAGGATTTTCTTTAGAGAATTCTTTAACTATTAATCAAACAGATAATCAATCAACAAATTTAAAAATTTTACATAATAAACCACCAAAGGAAATTTCCAGTCAATTATCTGAATATGTAATTGGGCAAGAACACGCCAAAAAAGTTATTTCAGTAGCAGTTTATAATCACTATAAAAGATTACAACCAAATGAAACAGAAGATGTAGACATTCAAAAATCTAATATTTTGCTTGTTGGGCCTACTGGATCAGGAAAGACTTATCTTGCGCAAACTCTATCAAAAATTTTGGATGTTCCTTTTTCTATTTCTGATGCTACCTCTCTTACTGAAGCAGGTTACGTAGGAGAAGACGTAGAGAACATATTGCTAAGACTATACCAAGCTGCTGATGGCAATATTAATAAAACCCAACAAGGAATTATATATATTGATGAAATAGATAAAATTGCGAAAAAAAATGCAAATCCTTCTTTAACCAAAGAGCTTGGAGAAGGAACCCAGCAATCGCTATTGAAAATTCTCGAAGGTTCAGTAGTAAATGTCCCTCGTAAAGGAGGAAGAAAGCATCCTGAGCAAGATTTTTTACAAGTAGACACTTCGGGCATTTTGTTTATTTTAGGAGGTGCGTTTGAAGGCTTAGATAAAATTGTTGATAAAAGAATAAATAATAAGACAATCGGATTTGAAAATATTTCTATCGAAAAAGAAAATTTTATTAAAGATGATAGATATATAGAATCAGAAGATATTTTAAAATATGGATTTATACCTGAATTTATAGGCAGAGTTGCATCAATTGTAAATCTAAATAATCTTAATCATTCTGACTTGTTGTCCATTTTAAAAGAGCCAAAGAATTCACTTGTTAAACAATATCAAAAACTATTTGAATTAGACGGTGTTGAGCTTAAATTTACTAAAGAATCTTTAGAACAAATTGCTAATGATGCTTTATTAGAAAAAAATGGAGCTCGAGCACTTAAATCAATCATAGAAAAAATCTTAATGGATGTTATGTTTGAGATCCCAAGCATAGAAAATGTTTCAAAATCTATCGTACAATATGACAATATAAATAAAGTACATTATGTAGAACTATTAGATGTAAAAGGGAAATCTATAAAAAACTTTGAATCTAAGAAAGTTGCTTAACCTTCTTATTGACCTCGACTGAAAGATCTAAACTAAGAAAATTATTTATATCTATTTCTTTCATCCCTATTTTTGATATTGTCTCATAAAGTAAAATTTGCTCGTAATTAACAATTTTTTTTCTTATCTCGAAAAAAAGTCTTGAACTTTCTATTTCAATATTCTTGTTTTTCTGTACTGCTTTCCATTCTGTCTTTAATTCTTCAGATTTTATTTTAAATTTACAATAAGAAATATTTGGACCATCATCCAAATCTGGAGTCATTAAATGAATTGATATCCCAGATTTATCTTCATTATTAATAATTAATTTTCTAATAACTTGTTTCCAAGTTCCATTTGGTCCATTTGGAAGTGCAGGGTGTAAATTTATTATTGTGTAACTTTTACATAATAAAGGAGCAAATAACATATATCCTGCTGATACGATAAAATCTACTTTGTGTTTTGATATTTTTTCTATAACTACTTCATCAAATAAATATCTTAAATCTTTCCATTTTTTTTTGGAATTTTTTTTAAATTTATTTGATGAAAAATTGATTATTTTTATTTTATTTTTATTAACAAAATTTATAAAATTATCAGATCCTGATTTTTCTCCTAATTCCCTATTACAAAAAACATAAGATATACTAATGTTATTGTTTTTTTTTGTTAGTTCTAAAATTTTTCTTAATAAACCTATGGAACCTTCACCATTTCCAGTTGATAACCATCCAATTTGAATTGTTTTTTTTTTATTATTCATCATTTTTAATTATATTGTTCCAATCATCTTCTATTTGTTTAATTCGCAAACTAGACTTTTGTAATAATGTATGACATTCTTTTGCTAACTTGATAGCCTCATCAAATATTTTTACCGATTCTTCTATATTTGAACTTTCTTCTAATTTTCTAACTAGTATTTCTAATGATTCAAATTTTTTTTCATAATTATCTGTTTTTTCTATCATTTTATTTTTCTTTGTTGTTAATATTTTCTATTATTGAACCAATTTCCCCATCAATTACTTTTGTTGTTATCTTTTCTCCAATTTTGACGTTTGAAATTGAAGTTATTTGTTTCCCTGTTTTATCTTGCAAAGTAGCAAAGCCTCTTTCAAATATCTTATTAGGTGACATTTGAATTAATTGGTTATTTATATTTTCTAATTTTAAAGCATTTATTTCAGTTGTTTGTTTGATATTGTTAAAGATTTTTTCTGAATTTGCTATCAATTCAAGTTTTTTTTCACTTATATTAGGGATCAAATCTGTAAATCTATCAAATGTTATATTTAATTCATTATTATATTTGTCCTTTTGATTATTTATCATTGATAAAGATTTGTTGATTGTAGATAGAAGATCATCGAATAATTCTTGTTGTGAAATAGATACCAATTCGGCTGCAGAGCTAGGCGTTGGGGCCCTTAAATCGGAAACATAATCTGAAATTGTATAATCTGTTTCATGTCCAATAGCCGAAATGACGGGGATTTTACACGCATATATACTTCTAACCAAGCTTTCATTATTAAAAGGAGACAAATCTTCGGTTGAACCACCTCCCCTTGCTAATATTATTACTTCTGGGCTATATTCAATAATTTTTTCTAAAGCATTACTAACTGATAAGTGAGCATCATGTCCCTGTACATTACAAGGAGAAATAATCAATTCAGCTAAATTATATCTTCTTTCTAAAGTTGTGATAATGTCGTGAATTACAGATCCACTTGGAGAAGTCACTATTCCTATCCTTTGAGGAATTTTTGGAATTGTTCTTTTTCTATCATCACTAAATAACCCTTCTGATTCTAATTTAATGAATAGTTTTTCATATTCTTCTCCAAAAAATCCTTGACCTAATTTTTTTACTGATTTTATTATTATTTGCAGATCTCCTCTTTGCTTATATATAGAAACTTGACCTGCTATGGTTACTTCTAGGTTGTCTTCAGGTATATCTATATCTTTGTTACCTCTAAATAAAACACATTTTATACTAGAGAATTCATCTATAAGATTAAAATATTTATGTCCAGAATTTGAAATCCTTAAATTTGATATTTCTCCTTTTATAACGATATTTTCAAATTCTGGGTTATATTCAATGACAAATTGAATTTTGCTAATAAATTCTGACACTGAAATTGGTAGTTTGTTTTGGATCATTTTTTAATCTGAACGACCTAAGTAAGAACCATCTGAAGTAGAAACATTTATTTTTTGACCATTTCCTATAAATAGAGGCACTTGTACTGTTAGTCCAGTTGTGGTTTTAGCTGGTTTTGTTGCTCCAGATTGAGTGTCACCTTTTAATCCAACTTCAGTTTCAGCAATTGTTAAAATCATTGAAGATGGCAATTGGATTGCTAAAGCGTTACTATTCATTGTTATAATTTCTGCATTACTTCCTTCAGATAAATATTTTAAATTATCTCCAATAAGTTTTGAATTTAACTCATATTGTTCAAAATCTTTATTATCCATAAAAATATATACATCTTTGTCTTGATATAAAAACTGTACTTCTTTTGTTTCGGTTTCAGCCAAAGTTAACTTTTGATTACCAGGGACTTTCTTTTCATAAACATTACCAGATTCTATGTGTCTTAATTTTAAAGTTAAAGTTGGTGGAGCTTTCGGAGCTTGTCGATGTTGCCAATTTAAAATCTGGTAAATTTCGTTTTGAAGTAAAATAGTCATATTCTTTTTTATTTCTCCAGATGAGATGGTCATATTTATTCTCCTTTATTTTATGATTTTATGCTTTTGGATGAGCTTTTGTATATATTGCTCTGGATTTTTCAACTGAAATATGTGTGTATATTTCAGTTGTTTTTGCAGTACTATGCCCTAATAATTCTTGAACAACACGTAAGTCTGCACCACCATCAATCATGTGAGTGGCAAACGAATGTCTCAAAGTATGAGTATGATATTTAGAATCTAATCCTGCTTTATTAATATATTTTTTTATTAGATTTTGTATACTTCTTATTGATAGTCTTTTCCCTTTATTTGTTAGGAAAAAAGCTTTTTCATTTCCTAAATTCAGTTTTTTTCTTGTTACTTTTATATAATTTGATAAAAGAAATTTTGCTTTTTCTCCGAAAATTACTGTCCTATATTTGGCTCCTTTACCAAAAACTATTGCTTGTCCTAAATTTATATCTAAGTCGTGCAAATTCAGAAAATTAACTTCTGATACTCTCATCCCAGTCGAGTAAATTAATTCTATTATTGACTTATCTCTAATTCCTAATTCAGAGTCGGTATCTACAATTTCAATTAATTCATTAATTTCTTTGGATGAAGCAATTTTAGGTAAAGATTTAATATTTTTAGGTTTGGGAATAGTCTCAAAATAATTTTTTTCACATATGCCTCTTTTTGTTAGATAAGTGAAAAAAGATTTCATATGTGAAATTAATCTCTGGACTGACTTTATACTTGTTAATTTATTTTTTTCACTTATGAATTTCCTTGAAAGATCTAAATCAAATTTTTTGTTAAGATTCAACGATAAAAAATTTATGAAATTTTCAATGTCTAAATTTTGATTTCTTATTGTATAAAAAGATAAAGAGGGATTTTGATCTAAATAATTTTTTTTATTTTTTTTTAAATCACTTATTAATTTTTTTGTAACTTTTTGCATAATTTAATAATAAAATTATTTTGATTTATTAAAAACACAAATTATTAACGATTATTTTCTATTTTAGAAGTTTTTAATTTATTGCTTTCATACTCAAGTATACTTTTTCTGTTTCTGCCAGTGGTTGTCCAACATTTTTCTGATAATGAACTTTTGTGATCAGTTTTTGCTCCATCAACATAACCTTTCTCACAAGCTAAAAACGCTCCATCATCTGTAAATTTTTTTCTTTTTAGGGGAATCCATTTCATATGTATATTTTCACAATTTTCTGATTTTTCTCTTAGCCCATCAGTTTTATCAAATTCTTGCTTTCCACATAATTCTATTGTTCCTGTACATTTTGGACAATGTATATCTGTGAAATGATGAGAAGCAGAGGGATCAACTAATTTTGAATCATTTCCTACTTCTCTTAATTTATTTAATCTTTCATTAAATATTTCATAAAATTCACAAACAACTGATTGCCAGTCTAAATTTCCTTGAGCTATATTATCAAGTTGATGTTCTATGTTACTTGTAAATTCCAATGACATGAAATGATCTCCATAAATGGGTTCTAAGGCGTTAATCATAGATTTTCCAACATTAGTTCTATGCAAACTTCTACGCATAGCAACTACAGCACTATGTTGTTGTATTCTATCTAAAATAGATGCGTAAGTACTGGGTCTACCTATACCACTCGTTTCTAATTCCTTAATTAGGCTTGCTTCTGTATATCTATTTTTAGGTTTAGTATAGTTTTGAATTTCTTTTATTGAGGAAACCTTTACAATATCTTCAATAGATAAATTTGGAGGAACGTCAATTTTATTTTTCCCGTCTATAATCTTGAATCCATCAAACAAAATCTTATTATACTCAGAATTCAACAAATATATTTCAAGATCATTAAACTTTGCTTCAACTAACACTACAGTCTTCTCAGTTAGACTGTTTTTCATTTGTGATGCCAAAGTTCTTTCCCATATTAATTTGTACAAGTTGTATTGTTGAGTATTTAATTTATCTTTTATTTTTTCTGGATTGTTGAAAATATTTGTTGGTCTAATTGCTTCATGAGCTTCTTGAGCATTAATAGATTTTTTTGAATATTTTCTAGAACCTTCATAAAATTCTTTCCCATATTTTTCATTAATATATTTACCTGTGCTATTAAGAATTTCATCTGATAAAAAGGTAGAATCAGTTCTCATATAAGTAATTAGATTCAAAATCTCATTTCCACTTTCAACACCTCTAAATAATTGCTGTGCTAAATCCATAGTTTTTCTAGGGCTTAATCTTAATTCATTTGATGCTGCTTGTTGTAGTGTGCTTGTTATAAAGGGTGGCCTTGGTTTGGATATAAATTCTGATTTTTTTATTGAATTTACCTTTAAAATAGATTTCTTTATTTTGTCAGATATTGATTTAGCTATTTTTTTATTTGAGATTACATTATTAGCTTTTTTTATATCAAAAACATAATAATTTGTATCTTCTAAATTTCCCTTTAAAGAAACGTTAAATTTCTTTTCTGTACTATTTATAAGTTCTGCCTCTATTGTCCAGTATTCAGTAGGGTTGTGCGCTTTGATTTCGTTTTCTCTATTATTAACAATGAGTAAAGCTGGTCCTTGAACTCTACCAGTAGCCCTGCCTCCTACCCTAATAGCACTTGATAAAGGTCCACTAATCTCGAACCCCACGATTCTATCCATTACTCTACGTGCTTTATAAGCATCAACTAGATTTAGATCTAGTTTTTGAGGATTATCAAAAGAATTTTTTATTGCTGACTCGGTTATTTCATGAAAGACAACGCGACTAACATTTTTCTTTTCTAACAACTTTAATTCATCACCTAAATGCCAGGCAATTGCTTCACCTTCTCTATCTGGATCAGAAGCTAAATAGATAAATTTAGGATTAATTTTTTTGATAGACTTTGATATTTCTAGAATATTTTTTTTACTTTTAGGATCAACAGCCCAATTCAAATCAACTGCTTTTGAATTTAAATCTATTTTATATCCATTATTAGAATTCTTATCTTTCCATGTTCTTTTTGTTAGATCACGTATATGCCCATATGATGCTAATACACTGTAACTACTTCCTAAATAGTTCTGTAATGCTTTTGCTTTAACAGGAGATTCAACAATTACTAAATTTGACAATTTTTTCCCTTATAATAAATTCCATTTTTTCATTATATTGTTTTACTGAAAAATATAAATTCAAAAAATATACCAAATTTCTTCAATAATACAAATATGGCGGAGAGGACAGGATTCGAACCTGCGGTACGCTTTATACGTACACACGCTTTCCAAGCGTGCTCATTAAACCACTCTGACACCTCTCCTTTATATAATGATTTTTTATATTTTTGCTGTTATTATTATATTTTAATAGTAAAAATGAAAATTTCATTAAAACTAAAAATATTCTTTCAAAGCAAACTTTTTATAAATGAAAAAAAAAATTTTGAATTTTTCTTCAATATCTCCTACAACAATCTTTTGAATGGCATCTTTTTCGATATTTAATATTTTCAAAAAAATTAGGAATAATAAAAATTCTGATAATTCTTATTTAAAAAAGTTTACTGATAACGGAGTTATTATAAAAGACTTAAATTCAACTTATATTGATCCTAACGTTGAAATTTCTTCAGGAACAGTTATATTTCCCTCCACTTATATATTGGAAGGCTCTATCATTGGTAAAAATTGTATAATTGGCCCTAACTCTACTCTTTCAGATGCTATTGTAGCTTCAAATGTAAAAATAATATATTCAATAATTTTAAACTCTAGAATAAATGACAATTCTCAAGTAGGACCATTTGCTTATATTAGAGATGATAGTACTATCGGATCAAATTCTGTCATAGGAAATAATGTTGAAATTAAATCATCAAGTATTGGGAACAATTCTGTTTCAAAACATTTTTCTTATATAGGTGATGCAATAATCGACAATAACGTTAACATTGGGGCAGGTTTTGTAGTTGCTAATTATGATGGAAGAAAAAAACATAAATCTCAAATACAAGATAATGTTTTTATTGGTTCAAATTCAACTATAATTTCTCCAGTATTGATCGAAAAAAATTCTATAATTGGTGCTGGATCTGTGGTGATAAACAACGTTTTTGAAAATTCAACTGTTGTAGGAATCCCAGCTAAAGAAATAAAAAAAGGTAAGCAATAATGTTAAGTGTATTTCTTTATTCGTTGATATTTTTCTTTTCAATATTAATATATGTTCTAATTAACTATTCTCTAGGAATTTTAGGATATAGGACATTTGGTATAATTAATGACGATAATAATGGAGATGAAAACCCATCAGAGACATTATCATATGAAGCCTATATTTTAGCTATATTTATAAGAAATTTTATTATATGTCTTGGGGTAGGATCATTCATTTTACTGGCATTAAATGAAAAAAGTATTTTTTCCTTCTCCAATAAATTTAATATAATTATTGCATCCATTTTATATTTCGTAATTTTGGTTATAACAATCATCATAACCAACAAAATTTTTTCTTTATTAAATTCAAAAATATATCCTATTGCTCAAATTATGGGGAATATTCTTGAGTTTACTGCAAGTATTCCTGGAATAAATAAACTAGTAAGATATGCAGGAGTTCCTACATCTGATCAGTCCACCGATGATGAAAAAGCAACTGCCACTCTAATCGAAACCCTGGATTTACTAGAATCAGAACAGATACCTGCCCATCAAGAAGATTTAAGAATGATTAGAGGAATTTTACGAATGGATGATTTAAGAGTAAGTGAAATAATGAAACCTAGGCCAGATATAGTTGCAACTTCGATAAACGAATCCATAGATACAATAATTGAAAAAATGACTGTTGGTGGCTATTCTAAAATTCCTGTATATAATTCAGATCTAGATAGTATTGAAGGAGTTTTATTTGCAAGAGATATATTAAAAGTTGATAATAAGAATTTCAACAGAAAGACTTTGGAAAAATTATTAAGACAACCTTTATATATACCCGAATCTCAAAATTTAGAAACTTTACTTAATCAATTTCAAACTCATAGTACATCTATAGGAATAGTGTTAGATGAACATGGGAGTGTATCAGGTCTAGTTACCGTTACAGATCTTGTTGAAGAAATAATAGGTGAATTGGCAGATGAGTTTGATACTGAACCTCCTGAAATTCAAGAAATAAGGCAAGATTCATTTTTAATTGATGCTACTGTTTCCTTAGACCAGATAAATCGAAAATTCAATTTGAAATTTGATAGTGAAGGTATCTCTACAATAGGAGGGTTCATATATTCTCAATTAGGTAGGATTCCGATTGTTGGTGATATAGTTGAAACCTCAGATTGTGTAATAACCGTAAGAACCATACAAGGGAGAAGAATTAAAAGAGTATCCATTTCATTAAAGTAAGAGAAATTTCTACAAAAACATCTAATGTATCAATAGTTTTTTTATTTGCTCTCTAGAAATTTGGTAAGAAAATTAAAATTTTGCACAAGATACTGAATGAATTTTTAGAATATCAGAAAAAACAATTTGAATTTCATAATAGTTAATAAATAAAAGGGGACTCTAATAAAGTCCCCTTTTATTTATTAACTATTATCTTGCTATTTAGTAATTTAGTCTCCAGGAATTGCATCAATAACTAAAGCTGAAGCATTAGCTATGTCTCCTCCACCTGAAGCTGAAATAGCTATGGCATGTATGCCATTACCATCAGCATCAACCCAACCAAATGAACTTGCTGGTAAAGAGATTGATGTTTCAAATGAACCAGATCCATCAGCAGATAATGCTGATACACCAGTCTTATCGACTCCAACTATATTTACTGAGAATCCTGATGAGTTTATTGCACTGATTGTTATTTCAGCGTTAGCTGAGAAGCCTGAACCAATTAGATTAACTGATATATTGTCAGCTCCTCTTTTCCACTCTATAGTACCACTTCCAGCAGCTCCAACGGCTGATAAACCTGAAGTTGAACCTGACTGTCCGTCTTTTCCATCTGATCCTGCTTCTCCATCCCCTCCATCCAATCCATCTACTCCTGCTGGACCTGGTGCTCCTGCTGGACCTGCTGCTCCTGGCTCACCTGGTGCTCCTGGCTCACCTGGCAATCCTGGTGCTCCTGCATCTCCTGGATGACCTGGAAGTCCTGGCAATCCAGGAAGCCCTGATATTCCAGCTTTTCCAGCTGCTCCATCAGAACATGCAAATAATATTAACGAAACTGTTAATAGTGATATTATAAGTAATGATTTAATCATTTTTTGGTAATGACCTTTCATGCGGTTACCCCTTTTATACGTATTAATTGACTATCGGTCTATTGTAGCAATATTATCTACACTATGTAAGGACTTTTTAGTCAAACTTTTTTAATTCTTCTTCGATTGTTGTATCTAAACTACATCACTGAACAATTACATACAACAATATCAGATCTTTTTACAATCTTATCATAAATAATATTTGTGTTGATCCAATGATGTCAAGCGAACTTAATACTAATTATGAATCTTTTCAGTGAAAATCAAAAACTCTCATAATTTTATATGAACTATATTCCGATTTCCGTGATATTATAAATTATTAGATTACATAGAAAAATAAATAAGAAAAGAAAGGTAGAAATCCCCTTTAGATTAGAGTGAAGTTTGGGGAATAAAGAATCAAGAGTAAATTGTCAATAAAAGTCGATCCCGAAATAAAAAAATTATTAAAACACGATAAAGATACAGGTTCTTCTGAAGCACAGATAGTTGCTCTCACTAGTAGGATTAATCAGTTAAACGAACATTTCAAAAGTCATTTCCATGATCAAACTTCTCGCAGAGGTTTGATTAATATCGTAGGTAAAAGAGCTAAACTGCTCAAATACCTTCGTTCAAATGACAATGAAAAATATCTAGAACTCACTAAAGCTTTAAATATACGAAAGTAGTCGAATTTCTCTTTTTTAACCATAAAAAAACACACGAGAGAAAATCATTAAACTTTTAATATTTTACGAACTCTATAAGGAATGATTTCAATTTAATTTAAAACAATGGAAGAAATAAAGAATTATACATTAGATTTACATGGTAAAAAATTACAAGTAGAAATAGGAAGAGTAGCTAACCTAGCGAATGGTTCATGTGTACTTACTCTTGGTGAAACATTAATCCTAGCAACAGCCTCAGCTTCGAAAGAACCAAGGGTAGGGGTAGATTTTTTACCATTAACTGTAGATGTTCAAGAAAAAGCTTATGCTTTAGGAAGATTGCCAGGAGGATTTTTTAAACGTGAAGGTAGGCCTACAACGGATGCAACTCTTGTTTGCCGATTGATTGATCGTCCTTTAAGACCATTATTTCCTAAAAATTATCATAATGAAACTCAAATTATTATCAGTGTACTATCATCTGATGAAATGAATCCGTATGGTGTATTAGGGATTATTGGATCTTCTTTATCTTTATGTATTTCAGATATTCCCTTTGATGAACCTGTAGGAGCATGTGTTATTGGATTGATTGATAATAACTTTATAGTAAACCCTACATATGAGGAATTACAAATAAGTGATCTTGAATTAACAGTAGCAGGAACTGAAGATGCAATAATGATGGTAGAATCGGGATCAAATTTTGTTGATGAATCAAAGTTGTTAGAAGCATTAGAGTTAGCTCAAAAAGTTAATGGTGAAATTGTAACCTTCATAAAAGAAATCAAAAAGGATATAGGAAAAGATAAATGGGAATTATCGAGTGAAGATAATGAAAAAGAAAAAATAATAAAAACAATTTCTAATAAACACTTAGAAGAAATAAAAAATGTAGTCAGGCTAAAAGGAACTAAAGCTGAAAAGCAAAAAAAGTATGATTTATTAAAACAAAAAATAACAAATGAATTGCAAGAAGAATATGATGAAATAACTATTTCACAATCTTTTGGTGAGATAGAAAAAAAAGAAATTCGAGAAGCATTACTTTATGAAAATATCAGACCTGATGGAAGAGGATTTGATGAAATCAGACCTTTGTCATCTTCTGTTAGATATTTACCAAGAGTTCATGGATCTGGACTTTTTACAAGAGGTGAAACCCAAATACTTAATGCAGTTACGCTTGCACCTTTAGCTGAAGCTCAAAGATTAGATGGATTTGGTCCAATTAAAGAAAAAGTTTTCATTCACCATTATAATTTTCCTCCATATTCAGTGGGAGAACCTGGGCGCTTAATGACAGGAAGGAGAGAGTTAGGGCATGGTGCACTAGCTGAGAGAGCTTTGAAACCTGTAATTCCTTCAATTGAAGATTTCCCATATACTATAAGATCAGTTTCTGAGGCTTTATCTTCAAACGGTTCAACCTCTATGGCTTCAATTTGTTCTTCTTCACTTGCTTTAATGGATGCAGGAGTGCCAATTTCTTCTCCAGTTGCAGGTATTGCTATGGGATTAATAACAGATGAAAAAGGAAAATTCATTGTTTTAACAGATATTCAGGGAGCGGAAGACCATATAGGAGATATGGATTTCAAGGTAGCAGGAACTAAAGATGGAGTTACTGCTTTACAAATGGACATAAAAATCAAAGGGATTACATTTGAAATAATGAAAGAAGCCTTAGAAAAGGCTAAAGTAGCCAGATTAAATATTTTGGATCATATGTCTAAAACAATTTCAGAATCAAGTGGAGAAATATCAAAATATGCTCCTAAAATTACAACAATTTCTGTACCTCAAGAGAAAATTGGAGCTGTAATTGGTCCTGGAGGAGCTGTTATAAAAGGATTGCAACAAGAGTATGATGCTTCAATCAATATTGATGAAGAAGGAACGGTTATGATAGGAACTAATAATTCAGAGACTTCCGATAATGTTGTAAAAGCAATAAAAGCGATTATTAAGGATGTGGAAGTAGGAGATATATATGATGCTACAGTAGCTAAAATTATGCCATTTGGAGCTTTTGTTGCATTGACTCCTAGTAAGCAAGGACTACTTCATGTAAGTGAAATATCTAAAGAAAGAGTTGAAGATGTATCATCTATTTTTTCAGTGGGAGATAAAGTAGAAGTAAAAGTAATCAAAGTTGATCGACAGGGTAGAATTGACGTTTCGAAAAAAGCACTGTTGAAAAATAATGATAAGAATGATATAAATGCTAGTACAAAAAATAATGATAAGAATGATATAAATGCTAGTACAAAAAAGATGGAAATAAGTACAGACACTTCAAGAAAACCTATGAGAAAAGGTGGCAGGAAACAAGTTTGAGGGAAATGACAATTAAATTTGATTGAAGTTGCACTAATAAAGGGAAGAATTTATGATAAAAGTTTGTGTAAATGGAGCCTTGGGTAGAATGGGTTCTACCGTTTGTCAAGCAGTTGATGATGACACTGAATTAGAACTGACAAATTCGATCGATATTAATAGTAATCAAGATAAAACTATAAATGGTCAAAATATTTATAAAGATATTTCCACTATGCTTAAAAATTCTGATCCAGATTTGATAGTGGATTTTACAAATAGAGAATCATTTCTAACACTTGTTCGTTCAGCTGTTCCAAAAGGAATTAAGATTGTCAGTGGTTCAACTGGATTACAAAATGAAGATTATCAAGAAATAGAAAAGTTATGTGATAAATATAAATGTGGTGTATTAAGTGCTTCTAATTTCGCTGTTGGAGCAATATTGTTGATGCATTTATCAAGTATCGCAGGTAAATATTTCGATTATGTAGATTTAATTGAAAGTCACCATGAAAATAAAATAGATGCTCCATCAGGAACGGCTATTTCAATTGCAGAAGCTGCATCAAAAAATAGAAAAGAAAAATTTACCCAAAATTTTGTTGAAAAAGAGACAATTAAAGGTACAAGGGGCGGTGATTTAGGTGGAGTCCAAATACATTCTGCAAGATTGCCAGGAAGAGTTGCTAGGCATGAAATTGTTTTTGGAGGGCTAGGTCAAACATTCACTATGATTCATGATTCAATAAGCAGAGATTCATTTATGCCGGGAGTAATTATGGGAATAAAGGAAATAAATACCAAGTCTAAATTTGTTAATGGATTGGCTCAATTGATGGGAATCTAAGGTAATAATGAAGCTTGATAAATTGAATATAGGTATTATAGGAGCTACGGGAGCTGTAGGAGCACAGGCTTTAAAATTATTGTCCAAAAGAAAATATCCTATCCAAAAGATTTTTGCTTTTGCATCTAAAAAATCCGTGGGAAAAAAAATAAATTATCTTGGGGATTTTTTAACTGTTTTAGAGACAATTGATGATAACCTAAAAAAAATTGATGTTGCTTTGATATCTGTAAGTACAGAGGTAAGTAAACAACTTGCACCCAGAATAGTTGATTTTGGCGGTATAGTTATTGATGATGGCTCTGCCTATAGAATGGAAAAATATGTTCCATTAGTTGTTCCAGAAGTAAATGAAAAATCTCTAGATTTTCATAAAGGAATCGTGTCTATTCCTAATTGCACAACTACTCCTTTAGTTATGACAATTGATGCTTTTAATAAAATCACAAATGTATCTAAAGTAATAGTTTCTACTTATCAAGCTGTTTCGGGTACGGGACAAGCAGCGGTAAAAGAATTAGAGAACCAACAATTGGGTTCGAAAATCAATGAAGTTTATGATTATAATATCGCTAATAATGTCTTTCCACATGTAGATGATTTTATGGAAGATGGTTTTACAAAAGAAGAACACAAGATGATAAACGAGTCAAAAAAGATTTTAGATGATCAAATGATAGAGATTGTACCAACTTGCGTTAGGGTTCCAGTAAAAATTGGCCATTCTGAATCTATTACCATGCAATTAGAAGATAATATACCAATGAATAAAATTATAAAAACTTTAGAGGAATATGAAGGTATAAAAATTTTAGATAAATCTACTGATTTCCCCTATCCAATGCCCTTGTATACTGAAGGGAAAAATGATGTTTTTATAGGAAGAATTAGAAAAAGTCTTAAAAATCCTAATGAAATAAATTTATGGCTTAGTTGCGATAATTTGATAAAAGGTGCCGCTTTGAACGCTCTACAAATTTTAGATTCAATGATAAAAAGAGACTTAATTAAATGAAAATTTAATGAAATTAAAAGGAATTTGACATGAAAGATTTAGGAAGACTTATAACGGCTATGGTGACTCCTTTCAAAGAAAATGGTGAAGTTGATTTTGCTAGAGCCAAAGAATTTGCTCTAGCACTAATTGATACTGGTTCTGATGGATTACTTATAGGTGGAACTACAGGGGAATCACCTTCGATGAATAATGATGAAAAATTAGAATTATTTAAATCTGTTAAAGACGCGGTTGGGAATAATGCTAATGTGATTGCGGGAACAACAGATAATAATACTTATGGATCTATTGAATTGTCAAAAGAAGCTGAGAAATTAGGAATTGATGCAATACTACTAACCGTTCCGGCTTACAACAAGCCGACGCAAGAGGGACTTATCAAACATTTTCAAAAAATTGCTGACTCTGTTTCAATCCCTGGAATTTTATACAATGTTCCAACTAGAACTTCTCTTAATATGGATGCCGATACTACAATAAAGCTTTCCAAAGTTCCAAATATTGTTGGTGTAAAAGAAGCATCTTCTGATGCTGACCAAATTACAAATATAATATCTAGAACCGATGATGATTTTAAAATTTGGAGTGGTAATGATAATGAGACTTTATCTATTATGACAACTGGTGGTTATGGAGTAGTAAGTGTTGCTTCAAACATTATTGGTAACCAAGTTAAAAGAATGATGGGCTATATTTTAGATGGTCAAATGGCAAATGCCGTAACTGAACACAAACGATTGTTATTGTTTTTTAATGCTATTTTTTGGGTAACTAACCCAATCCCAATACGTTATGCTCTAAACAGATCAGGTTTTCATATGGGTCCTCCAAGGCTTCCAATGACGGAAGCTCCAGAAGATTTCAAAAATAAATTTGACCCAATAATGGATATGTACAATATGGATTTACCTGTTTAAAAAAAATGAACTTGTAACATTACCTTAAAATCGTAGCTTCTCTATGTGGTCCTGTAGAAATAATATCAATTGGAATCCCCACAATTTTTTCCAAGCTATCTATATATTTTTTTGCTATAGAATTTAACTCGCTATATTTATCTATATCTGAGGTTTTCTCTTTCCAACCATCAAACACTTCATAAATTGGTTCACATTCTTTAAAATCTAATTCATTAGAAGGGAACTCAGAAGTAGATTTTCCATTTATTTTATAAGAAGTACAGATTTGAATTGTGTCCCAATTGTCCAAAATGTCAAGCTTAGTCAAAATCATAGAATCCATTCCATTTATTGAAACTGAATATTTTGCAGCGACTGCGTCAAACCATCCAATTCTTCTTGGTCTACCAGTAGTAGTTCCAAATTCTCTTGCTTGTTGTCTTATTTCTTCTGCATGCATTCCATGAATTTCAGTTGGAAAAGGGCCTGCTCCTACTCTAGTACAATAAGATTTAAAAACTCCTGAAACTTTATTTATTTTTTTAGGATTTAATCCTAATCCAGATATTGCACCACCAATGGTAGAATTTGAAGATGTCACATAAGGATAAGTGCCATGATCAATATCTAGTAAAACACCTTGTGCTCCTTCCAGTAAAATCTTCTCTTTTGATTTAAGAGATTTCATCATGATTTTGTCTGTATTTACTATATATTTATTTAATCTTTTAGCCCAAGACATAATTTCATTAACTATAAAACTATAATCCAGTGGTTCTGCGTTATATATTTTTTTTATGATTTCATTTTTATCTTGTAAAATTATTTTAAGTTTTTCTATCATTTTTTCAGGTGTAAGTAAGTCTTCCATCCTAAATCCTATTCTAGTAATTTTGTCTGAATATGCCGGACCAATTCCTCGTCCAGTTGTTCCTATGGCTTCTATTCCCATTTCATGCATCGATTGTTGAGCTCTTTTCTTTTCTTCTAAGGTGTCTATTGTTATGTGATAGGGCATAACAATATGAGCTTTGTTACTAACAAATATTTCTCCTGGTAAATTAGATTCTTCAACTAGGGTTATTTCTTCAATTAATATTTTTGGATCTACTACAGTTCCATTACCAATAATATTTTTGGTTTTTTCCCATCCAACCCCACAAGGGACTAAATGTAAAGCAAATTTCCCAAATTCATTTTCTATTGTATGCCCAGCATTATTTCCACCAGAATATCGGGCGATCAAATCTGCATCTTCAGCTAAAAAATCAACAATTTTACCTTTTCCTTCATCTCCCCATTGGCCTCCAATAATAGCACTTATACCCATTTTTTCTCCAGACATGGAATACTTAATTTTTATTTTTTTATTCAACATTGAGATTATAGCAGTCTTTTTTGACAATTGATTGGCTATATTTAAAATTTATCTATTGACTTATATGTACTATAAAAGAGATAATTAAATCCTGACCTTAATAATTCATGTAATTTATTTTGGTCGGTTACATTTAAAATTGAATAATTTTTGTTTTATCGAGACCATTGAATTAACGATTTGAAAGGTTCAAGTTATTATGGGTTTACGGGGGATGCCTTGGCGTCAAAAGCCGAAGAAGGGCGTAGCAAGTCTGCGATAAGCCTCGGTTTGCTGACTAGCAAGCTTAGCCGGGGATGCCCGAATAGGAAAACCTGATCATATGATCGATCTTTTTTTTAAAAAGATAGGTAAGCAGGAGAACTGAAACATCTAAGTATCCTGAGGAAAATAAATCAAACGAGATTCTCTTAGTAGCGGCGAGCGAAACGAGAATAGCCTAAACCGTGTGGGATTTATCCTATGCGGGGTTGTAGGGCACTTTATATGAAAGTTACAAAATGTCATTTTAGTAGAATAGGCTGGAAAGCCTAACCATAGAGGGTGAAAGTCCCGTAAATGAAAAAATGACATCTTTCTAAGTGTACCTGAGTACGACGGGACACGTGAAATCTTGTCGGAATCCGGGGGGACCACCCTCCAAGGCTAAATACTTTTGACGACCGATAGTGAACTAGTACCGTGAGGGAAAGGTGAAAAGAACCCCGAGAGGGGAGTGAAATAGAACTGAAACCGTAAACTTACAAACCGTGGGAGCTTGTTTTATACGAGTGACCGCGTGCCTATTGAAGAATGAGCCAACGAGTTACTTGATATGGCAAGATTAAGAAGTTTAGCTTTGAAGTCGAAGCGAAAGCAAGTCTGAATAGGGCGTTTAGTCGTGTCAAGTAGACCCGAAACCGTGTGAGCTACCTATGGCCAGGTTGAAGCGAGAGTAAAATCTCGTGAAGGACCGAACCCGTGTACGCTGCAAAGTGCTGGGATGAGCTGTGGGTAGAGGTAAAATGCCAAACGAACACGGAGATAGCTGGTTCTCCCCGAAATGTATTTAGGTACAGCGTTATGTAATACTTTATGGAGGTAGAGCACTGGATAGACTAGGGAGCGTAAGCTTACCAAACCTAACCAAACTCCGAATACCATAAAGAGTATCATGGCAGTGAGACCGTGGGGGATAAGCTCCATTGTCGAAAGGGAAACAGCCCAGATCGCAGGTTAAGGTCCCAAAGTATATGCTAAGTGTTAAACGAAGTAGGGTCGCCCAGACAGCCAGGAGGTTGGCTTAGAAGCAGCCATCCTTTAAAGAGTGCGTAATAGCCCACTGGTCAAGGGGCCCCGCACGGAAAATAAACGGGGCTAAGCATATCACCGAGACCGCGGGATCTAATTTATTAGATCGGTAGGGGAGTGTCGTTAAAGCGTTGAAGCTGAGTTGTAAGGCTTGGTGGAGTTTTAACAAGTAAGAATGTTGGCATGAGTAGCAAAAATGCCGGTGAGAATCCGGCAGGCCGAAAGTCTAAGGATTCCTACGCAACGTTGATCGGCGTAGGGTTAGTCGGTCCTAAGGCGTATCCGAAAGGAGAAGTCGATGGATAGCTGGTAAATATTCCAGCACCTTTAAATAATTGTTTGAATCAAAGAGGTGACGCGAACAGATAAGCATAGCATACGTATTGGACATCGTGTGTTTTTGACCGTAGGAGAGTAGAGAAGGTTAAAATATTTTCTACGTTTGATCTGAGGAGAAAGAAAACCATGAGGTTAGCCTCGTGGAATTATGCCGATTCTAAGTCGCCCAGAAAAACCTCGTTGATTAGATTTTTTGAAGACCGTACCGCAAACCAACACAGGTAGACAGGGATAAACGTCCCAAGGCCTTCGAGAGAACCATCGTTAAGGAACTCGGCAAATTGACCCCGTAACTTAGGGAGAAGGGGGACCTTTAGTGTATATGAGCTAGCCTCAAAAAGCACATAAGGTAGCATAAAATAGGCTGAAGCGACTGTTTACCAAAAACACAGGTCCATGCCAAAGCGAAAGCTGATGTATATGGGCTGACGCCTGCCCAGTGCCGGTAGGTTAAGGAAAGTAGTGCAAGCTATTGACTGAAGCCCCGGTGAACGGCGGCCGTAACTATAACGGTCCTAAGGTAGCGAAGTCCCTTGTCGGGTAAGTTCCGACCCGCACGAATGGCGTAACGACTTCAGCACTGTCTCAACGATGGACTCGGTGAAATTGCAGGACCCGTGAAGATGCGGGTTACGCGCAGCAGGACAAAAAGACCCCGTGGAGCTTTACTGCAACTTGACATTGGTTCGAGTTTTAAAATGTGTAGGATAGGCGGGAGACTATGAACTTCAGGCGTTAGCCTGGGGGGAGTCGCCCTTGAAATACCGCCCTTTTTATCATTTGAACCTAATCTTTAGAGACAGTGTCTGGTGGGCAGTTTGACTGGGGCGGTCGCCTCCCAAAGAGTAACGGAGGCGTACAAAGGTCACCTCAAGCTGGATGGAAATCAGCTTTTGAGTGCATTGGCATAAGGTGGCTTGACTGCGAGACATACAAGTCGAGCAGGGACGAAAGTCGGTCAAAGTGATCCCACGATTCCGAGTGGAAGGGTCGTGGCTTAACGGATAAAAGCTACCCCGGGGATAACAGGCTTATCTTGCCCAAGAGTCCATATCGACGGCAAGGTTTGGCACCTCGATGTCGGCTCGTCGCATCCTGGGGCTGAAGAAGGTCCCAAGGGTTGGGCTGTTCGCCCATTAAAGCGGCACGCGAGCTGGGTTCAGAGCGTCGTGAGACAGCTCGGTCTCTATCCGCTGTGCGCGTAGGATATTTGAAGGAATCTGTTCCTAGTACGAGAGGACCGGAATGGGCAAACCTATGGTGTATCGGTTGTGACGCCAGTCGCATTGCCGAGTAGCTAAGTTTGTTAGGGATAAGCGCTGAAAGCATCTAAGTACGAAGCCCCTCCTAAGATAAGATATCCCATCTTGTAAGAGAGTAAGATCCCCGGTAGACTACCGGGTTGATAGGCTACATGTGTAAGCATAGCAATATGTTCAGCTAAGTAGTACTAATAGATCGAGGACTTGAACTTATAAATCATAATTCATGGTCTCGATAAAACAAAAATTATTGCGGGGTGGAGCAGTGGCAGCTCGTCGGGCTCATAACCCGAAGGTCGTAGGTTCGAATCCTGCCCCCGCGACCATGACATATCTAATGTAATTTGATAAACTTAAATTTCTGGTGGTTTTAGCACATTGGTTCCACCCGTTCCCATACCGAACACGGAAGTTAAACGATGTAGCGCTGACGATACTTGGATGGCAACGTTCTGGGAAAATAAGTCACCGCCAGTTATAAAAAAATAAAAAAATAGTGAAAATTAAGTAGAGTTTGACTAATATAACCGAACAACCTAATAGCGATGAATT
Source organism: Dehalococcoidia bacterium (assembly GCA_029940375.1). GTDB lineage: Bacteria > Chloroflexota > Dehalococcoidia > Lucifugimonadales > Lucifugimonadaceae > TMED-70. The sequence continues at coordinate 208,727 of JAPYUX010000002.1, forward strand.
GATGGATAAATTGCTGTTTGAAAATCCTCCACGCAAGCCTCTTCGGAGAGGTGAAATCATTGATGGAACGATAATGGAAATTAATGATGAAGGATTGTTATTAAATATCGGCCACAAATCTGAAGGTGTAGTACCTCAAAGAGAGATGAGATCAATCCCTAAAATAGATTACGAAAATCTAGACAAAGGATCTGAAGTCGTAGCTTTAGTTATAAACCCTGAAGATGATGATGGAACTACCGTTTTGTCAGTGGATAAAGCTCGAGGTGAAACTGGTTGGAGAGTTCTGGAGAAAGCAAAGGACGAAGATAGACCTGTTGAAGGTGTAATTATTGGTTCTAATAGAGGAGGAGCTGTAGTTCAAGCAGAAGATGTACAAGGCTTTATTCCACTATCTCAACTTGTTGGTCAATCTCGAGAATTGTTTGTTCCGAAAAAAGAGAATGCCAAGGAAGGTTTTATTGGCATGAAAATAACATTTAAGATTTTCGAATTGAATCGTCGTAGAAATAGAGCAATATTTTCAGAAAAAGCAGTCCTTCAAGAAGAGAGATTAGAAAAGAAAAAGCAGCTTATTCAAAGAATCAAAGTCGGCGATATTTTGCAAGGTAGAATAGTCGGATTATCTACATTTGGTGCATTTGTTGATATAGGAGGAGCTGATGGTCTTATCCATATCTCAGAACTTTCTTGGGAGCCTGTTTCATCACCAGGTGATATTGTGGCAATTGGGACTGAAATGGATGTTTATGTTGTAAAAGTAGATAAAGAAAATTCAAAGATAGCCTTAAGTTTGAAGAGATTATCCCCAGAACCTTGGGAAAGTATAAAAGATCAACTTGAAAAAGGGAAAAAAATAAAGGCCATAATAACTAAAATAACAACATTTGGAGCCTTTGTCCGTACAAGAGAAGGAGTTGAGGGTTTGATTCATGTTTCTGAACTCTCTAGAAGTACAATCGGATCAATCGAAGAAATTGAAAAAATCGTTACTGTGGGGATAGAATTTGATTTAACTATTGTTAGTATCGATTACGAAAGAAAAAGATTAGGCCTCAGTATATTTGAACCAGAGGATTCTAAGCCTGAAGAAGATTCACCAGAGGATTCTAAGCCTGAAGAAGATTCACCAGAGGATTCTAAGCCTGAAGAA
>JAPYUX010000002.1:209979-219918 GCA_029940375.1 Dehalococcoidia bacterium
GATTCACCAGATAACTCTAAAAATTAGCAATGATTAAGATAATTTAATTTATTTATCCTTAAAATAAGCGTAAATAAAATTGTTGATAAAATCCTAAAATGCTAAGATTATTAAAATAAGGTTAAACAAATTTTTATAGATTTAAAAGGAGCGTCTTATGGCAAGTAGATTTGAGAAATTCTCAGAAAGAGCCAGAAGAGTTTTGTCATTAGCGCAAGAAGAAGCAACTAAGTTTAACCATGATTACATAGGCACTGAACATATCCTTTTGGGATTGATAAGAGAATCTGAAGGTGTAGCTGCTAAAGTTTTAAATAATCTCAAAGTAGATATGGAAAAAATCAAGTCTGCCCTTGAGTTTATTATAGGAAAAGGCGAAAAACCCACAGCAGGGGAAATTGGTTTAACTCCAAGAGCAAAAAAAGTCATTGAACTTGCAGTTGATGAAGCGAGAAAACAAAACCACCATTATATAGGGACTGAACATCTACTTATAGGACTTATGCGTGAGGGTGGAGGTTATGGTTCCAATGTGTTAGAAAGCTTAGATTTATCTTTGGACAAAATAAGAGAAGAGACTGATAATGTTCTTTCAAGAACTGTATCAAGTTCGTCTACTTCAAATGGAGAGACATATACAGGTAAAAAGAAAGATTCTAGAACTCCCACACTTGATGAAATATCATTAGATTTAACTGAAAAGGCTATTAATGGAGAGTTAGATCCAGTAGTTGGAAGAGATACAGAATTACAAAGAGTAGTTCAAATTCTAAGTCGAAGAAGAAAAAACAACCCGGTATTAGTTGGAGAACCCGGGGTTGGTAAAACTGCAGTCATAGAAAGATTAGCACACCTTATAACAGATGGAGACGGATTGATTCCAGAAACATTGATGGGAAAAAGACTTGTCACACTTGAAATAGGAAGTTTGGTTGCTGGCACAAAATATCGAGGAGAGTTTGAGGAAAGACTAAAAAAGATAGTTAAGGAGTTAACTCAAGCAAAGAACTGTATTGTCTTCATAGATGAAGTTCACACGTTGGTTGGGGCAGGTGCTGCAGAAGGTGCTGTTGATGCAGCAAATATATTGAAACCAGCTTTAGCGCGAGGAGATATACAGGTTATAGGTGCAACAACTCAGGATGATTATAGAAAATATGTTGAAAAAGATAAAGCATTGGAACGTCGTTTTCAACCAGTGACCATTGAAGAACCTGATGGTGAATCAACTATTAACATTCTAAATGGCATTAAAAAGCAATATGAAGATTATCATAATGTGAAAATAACAGATGCAGCTATAAATTCAGCAGTAAATCTATCCAATAGATATATTCCTGATAGAAATTTACCTGATAAAGCAATAGACCTTATTGATGAAGCAGGATCAAGAGTACGAATAAAAAATTCATTTGTTCCTCCTGAATTAAGAGAAGCAAAAAAAGAATTAGAGAAGACTAGAAAATGGAAAGAGAATGCCATCTCTGGACAACAGTATGAAAAGGCAGCCAAATTTAGAGATGATGAACTCGAACAATCTGCTAAAGTAGAAAAATTAATTAAAGCTTTCGAAACAGATAAGACTAAAGATGCAGTACAAGTAACTATTGATGATATATCAGAAGTTGTATCCATGTGGACAGGGATTCCAGTAACAAGACTAGATAATGAAGACAAAAAGAAACTGAAGTCCATTGAAAATGTACTTTCACTTAGCGTTATAGGTCAAGAAGATGCAATTTCAAGTATCGCAAAATCAGTCAGAAGAGCTCGCACTGGGTTAAAAGATCCAAAAAGACCTATAGGTGCATTCCTATTTTTAGGTCCTACTGGAGTTGGAAAAACGCATTTGGTAAAAAAATTGGCGGAATTCCTATTTGGACACGAAGATGCTATGGTTAGATTTGATATGTCAGAGTATATGGAAAAGCATTCCGTAACAAGATTGATTGGAGCCCCTCCAAGTTTTGTTGGGTATGAAGAAGGTGGACAACTCACTGAAGCAGTAAGAAGAAAATCTTATTGTGTAGTATTACTTGACGAAATAGAAAAAGCCCATGAAGATATTTACAATATATTGTTACAGGTTTTTGAAGATGGAAGACTTACAGATGGTAAAGGTAGAGTTGTTGATTTTAAGAATACTATTATAGTAATGACATCAAATATTGGCTCTAGTCAATTATCTGCAACAAATTTAGGATTTTCTACCAACCCAGACACCAAAATTGAAGAGGCAGACTATAATGTCATTAAGGATAAAATCATAAAAGAAACAGAAGATAGTGTTCGAGGATTTAGACCAGAATTTATAAATAGACTTGATGATCGGATTGTTTTCCACCCATTGTCTCCTGACCATATTTTCGCTATAGTTGATTTGTTGATGAAAGATGTAAAAGAAAGACTTCTAGAACATGGGCTGAATTTAAGTTGGACATCTTCTGCAAAAAAATATTTAAGTGAAAAGGGATTTGATTCTAAATTAGGAGCAAGACCTCTACGAAGAAAAATACAGGACGAAATTGAAGATAAACTTTCTGATGATCTATTAAATGAGAAATTCTCTGCCGGAGATAATATTGTAATTTCTGCAATGAAAAATGGAGAAGGATTGATAATTTCTAAAAAGAAAACTACTACAAAAAAATCTAGTTCAAAAAAATCTAGTTCAAAAAGTAAATAGATAGATCTAAATGGTTGAAACAGAAATCGTTTTTAAATGTAAAGCTTGTGAAAGTGTTTCAGTTAAGTGGTTTGGTCAATGCCCTAATTGTAAAGCATGGAATACCTTAGTTGAAGAATATAAAAGAAATATAAATGTACCTTTTACGACTCCCAAAACGAATAATTTGTTTGATCTTCAATCAGTAGACAACTCAAAAAACTTACGCTTAATTTCAGGGATTTCTGAATTTGATAAGTTACTTGGCGGAGGTATATGTGTAAATTCTATTAATTTACTTACAGGAGATCCTGGGATAGGTAAATCCACCCTTCTTTTACAAATTGCAGGTGCACTAGCAAACCAATCAAAAAAAATAATTTATGCATCAGGTGAAGAAAATGCATCTCAAATAAAAATTCGATCAGAAAGAATTTTGTTATCAAGAAAAAGTCTAAAAAATATTAAAATTTTAGAATCGGGTAATTTAAGCGATATATTACATCATGTAGAAGCTGAAAAACCAGACTTAGTGATCATTGATTCCATTCAGACTTTAAACCATTCCAATGACAATTTACAAAGTTCAACGAGTCAACTTAACCTTATTTCTTCAATTATTCATAATGAATTTAGAAAAATCAACACAACTTTCTTTTTTTCAGCTCATGTTACTAAGGAAGGTGAATTAGCAGGACCCAAATTACTAGAACATTTAGTAGATTGCGTGATATATCTAAGAGGAAACAATAACACCGATAGAAGATTTTTAAATTCCACAAAAAACAGATTTGGTTCGACAAATGAAACCTCAATGTTTGTCATGAATTCTAAAGGATTTGAGCAAGTTGAAGATCCTTCTACATTATTACTTAAGGATAGAAATGATAATATTGCTGGAAGTTGTGTAACAGCGATAGTTGAAGGGATCAATCCTTTAGCAGTTGAGATACAATCTTTAGTATCTAAGTCTTATTCAAATTATCCAAAACGTATTTCGAATGGTATAGATTTAAATAGAGTAAATTTAATATCTGCTGTAATAGATAAACAAACAAAAATAAAGTTATTTAATCAAGACATATATATAAATGTTGTTGGTGGGATCAAATTAAATGGCAACGGGTATGATTTACCATTAGCAATTTCAATTTTTTCTAGTTTTTTAGACAGGCCTATACCCAGTCGCATAGCGTCAATAGGAGAAGTTGGATTGGGCGGAGAGCTCAGAACAATTAATGGTATTGAAAAGATGATAAAAGAATTGAATCGAATAGGATTTGAAAAATTTTTAATCCCAAAAAACTCAAACATTAAAGGTTCTAATATACTTTCTTTTGATAACATTAATCAAATATTGAAATATCTGTTTAATAGAGAATAGAGAATAGAGAATAGAGAATAGAGAATAGAGAATAGAGAATAGAGAATAGAGATTAATGAATATAGCTTACTTTAATTTAATTGGTGGTTTAAGTGGAGATATGCTTTTATCTTCCTTTTTTGATCTTGGAGTTGATAAAGAAGAAATTTCCAAAGAATTAAAAAAACTTAAGAAAATAAGATTTGAGTTTTCTACATCCAAAACTGCAAGAGGGAATATTACCTCTACCCATACAAATGTAAAAATATATGACGATATTAAATGGGAATGGGATACTTTTTTCCAAATTGTAAAAAATAGTGAACTAAATGAATCTATAAAAACAAATATTATTAATTGTTTTAATATTCTTAAGATTGCTGAACAAGAGGCACATTCGGAACCTAATCCTCATTTACATGAATTAGGAACCTCAGATACTTTGGTAGATATTTGTGGTTTTTTTATATGTGTTGACAAGTTGAAAATAAACAAAATTTATAGTTCGCCTATCCCAGTTGTACCTGGATACGTAAAAACCAGCCATGGACTTCATGAAACTTTAGCTCCAGCAACAAAAAAAATTATCGAAAAATATAAAATCCCCATAAATTTTATAAATAACGAATCCAATATAGAAACTGTTACTCCCACAGGTATCTCTATTTTGGCAAGTATAGCAGAGTTTACGAAAGGAAATTCCTTAACTCATTTTGAAATAGGCTATGGAGCTGGAACAAAAACTTTTGCGAACATCCCGAATGTATTGTCACTATGGATTCAGAAACCTAATTCAGACTTTTATGATTACAAGAACCTAATTTACCTTGAAACTAACCTAGATGACATGACGCCCGAATTCATTGGTGATTTTATTTCTAGGACACTTGAAGAAGGAGCACTTGATACTTGGGTGATTCCATACACTGGAAAAAAGAATAGACCAAGTCATCAATTAAATATTCTATGTGATTTGGACGAAAAAGAAAAATTTATAGATTTAATACTAAGAGAAACTTCATCTTTGGGTGTAAGAGTTCAAAAAATACAAAGATATGAAGTAAAAAGAGAAATTGTAGAAGTGGAAACTTCTTTGGGTAAAATAAAAACTAAAATTAAGTATGTAAAAGGAAAAATGTATTCAATAAAACCGGAATTTGAAGAACTAAAGCGTTTGGCTTTTGAAAATGGATCATCAATTAATAATATTTCTAATCAAATCAATCTTGAGCTTACTGAAAAATATTTTAAAATTAATAATAAAATTTGAGCGATTATCTTTAGAACTATTCAGTTATAATCATAAGCGAAGTATTTTTTTTTGCCTCAGTAGCTCAGTTGGCTAGAGCAGACGACTTGTAATCGTCAGGTCGGGGGTTCGAATCCCTCCTGGGGCTCCAAATATCATTTATGATAAATTTCAAATTATGCAGGGGTTGGGGAGTGGTTAAACCCACCTGTCTGTAAAACAGGCGCTTTATGCTTCACAGGTTCGAATCCTGTCCCCTGCACCAGTAAGTGTAAATATTATTTTTATTAGTTTATTATTTAAACTATTATTATTATTATTTGCCCACATAGCTCAGTGGTAGAGCGCGTTCTTGGTAAGAACGAGGTCGGAAGTTCAATTCTTCTTGTGGGCTCCACTATTATGATTGTTTGATTAATTATTAATCATCACAAATCAATAAGAAGAAAAAACTATATGAATATTATTAAAAAAAGTATAAAATATATAGGTGCAAGATTTTATTTCATAATCTTACGTATTAAATTAAATATTATTAACAATGGAGAATTAAGTAGATATGTCTAAACAAGTATTTGATAGAAGTAAACCACATGTAAATGTTGGAACGATAGGCCATGTCGATCATGGTAAAACAACACTAACTGCTGCAATTGCCACTGTTCTTTCTCATTCTCAGGATAACGTGAAAGCTAAATCTTTTGACGAAATTGATAATGCACCTGAAGAAAAAGAACGAGGAGTCACAATTGCGACGTCCCATACTGAATATGAAACAGATTCTAGACACTACGCTCACGTTGACTGTCCAGGGCATGCTGACTACGTAAAAAATATGATAACAGGAGCAGCACAGATGGATGGAGCAATACTGGTAGTAGGTGCTGACGATGGACCCATGCCACAGACCCAAGAACATATTCTTTTGGCACGCCAAGTTAATGTTCCTAAAATAGTTGTTGCATTAAATAAATGTGATCAAATGGATGATCCAGAATTATTAGAGTTGGTAGAACTAGAAGTTAGAGAACTATTAACTAAATATGACTTCCCTGGAGATGAAATACCGATAATAAAAGTATCTGCTTTAAAAGCTTTAGAGAATGCTGATAAACCAGATGATAAATGGGTACAAGGAATCCACGAATTAGTTAAAGCAGTTGATGAATACGTACCTGTTCCTGACAGAGATGTTGACAAACCATTCCTTATGCCCGTAGAAGATGTTTTTTCAATTAAAGGAAGAGGAACTGTTGTAACTGGAAGAATAGAAAGAGGAGAAGTCAAGGTTAACGAAGAAATAGAAATCGTCGGTTTTGGGAAACAGGAAAAAGTAATTGTAACTGGTGTTGAAATGTTCCATAAAACACTTGAATCTGGTATTCCAGGTGACGCAGTTGGAATATTACTGAGAGGTCTTGAAAGAGAAGATATTTCTAGAGGAGCCGTATTGGCAAAGCCGGGGTCAATTTCTCCAAGTACAAAAGCAAAGGCGCAAGTTTATGTTTTAACTAAAGATGAAGGAGGAAGACATACTCCTTTCTTTACTGGATACAAACCTCAGTTTTATATAAGGACAACAGATGTAACTGGTGAAGCAAAATTACCTGCAGGAACAGAAATGATTATGCCAGGCGATAATACCGAAATGGATTTAGAATTGATGTACCCCGTTGCTTTGGAAGAGAATCTAAGATTCGCTATCAGAGAAGGCGGTAAAACTGTTGGTTCGGGTGTAATAACTTCTATAGCTTAAGCTTAAGGTATTAAATAAAATGGCAAAAAAAAGTGCAGTTCGAACCGTTTTAACTTTAGATTGTGAATGTGGCAAATATAGTTATCATACGGAAAAAAATAAGAGGAATAATGAGGGAAGATTGGAACTGAAAAAGTTTTGTCCCAGATGTAGAGAACGAAAACTTTTTAAGGAAAAGAGGTAGTTTTGTCTACAGACCCACCCAAATTAACACGTCGAGGATTTGCACCAATATCTTTTTTACTAGAAGTTATTGGTGAATTACGAAAAGTAACTTGGCCTTCTAGACAAGAAGCAACTCGTTTGACCATTATGGTGCTGACTTTATCAATTATTATAGGACTATTTTTAGGACTATTTGATATGATATTCGCTAGATTTTTTTCACTACTAGCAGGTTCTTAATTTTTATATTAAATGTGAGTATATTGAACGATGGTTAAAGAAACAGAAAAAATGAATAACAATAAAGAAATTGCAAGATGGTATATTTTGCATACTTATTCTGGACATGAAGATAAAGTTATGCAAAACCTTAAACAGAGGATTGAAAATATGGATTTGCATGAAATAGTTCATGAAGTTTTGGTTCCTACTGAAGAACAAATAGAAATTAAAGACGGTGAACGCACTGTAGTGAATAAAAAAATGTATGCTGGTTATCTTTTAGTAAAAATGATTATGAATGACGATTCTTGGTTTTCAGTAAGAAATACCCCTGGTGTAACAGGCTTTGTATCTGCTGAAGATGAAATAGAAAAACGACCCAAACCGGTACCTCTAGAAGATTATGAAGTAGATAAAATCATGAACAGGATGGAATCAGGTACTCCTTCAGTTTCTGTTGGATTAACTCAAGGTGATTCAGTAAAAATTAAAGATGGCCCATTTGCAGAATTTTTGGGTACTGTGGACGAAGTGAATAAAGAAAAAGGAAAAGTGACAGTACATGTATCTTTCTTTGGTCGTGAAACTCCTTTAGAATTAGATTTCTTGCAAGTTGAAAAAGTATAAATTTAGGAGATCGTTTTGGCAAAAAAGTTAATAGGGATAATAAAATTGCAATTACCTGCAGGTAGTGCAAACCCTGCTCCTCCTGTTGGTCCTGCACTAGGTCAACATGGTGTTAATATTATGCAATTTTGTAAAGAATATAACGAAAAAACTAAAGAACTTTCTGGAAATATTGTTCCAGTCGAAATTGAAGTATATGCAGATAGATCTTTTTCGTTTATATTAAAAAGCCCTCCAGCTTCAGATTTAATTAAGAAAGCAATAAAAATTAAAACAGCTGCTGCAACTCCTGGAGTTGAAAACATTGGAGAGATTACAAAATCTCAGCTTGAAGAAATTGCTAAAATCAAAATGGAAGATTTAAATGCGTACGATATAGAATCTGCCATAAAAATTCTAGCAGGAAGTGCTAGAAGTATGGGTGTAGTAGTAAAGGATTAATGTTGAAAAGAACATCTAAAAGATATAAAGAATTGAAATCTAAAGTTAATGAAGAAAAACATAATTTGTCTTCCGCAGTAAAGTTACTTAAAGAATGTTCTAATGCCAAATTTGATGAATCAATAGAATTTCATATAAAAACAAATGCAGATCCAAAACATGCTGATCAACAATTAAGAGAAACTACTGATTTACCTAATGGAACTGGTAAAGAAATAAAAATTTTAGTCTTTGTTGAAGGAGAAACTGCAAACAAAGCAAAAGATGCCGGAGCATCGTACGTCATAGATGATAATTTAAGTAAAAAAATTGAAGATGGATGGGATGATTTTGATGTTGCAATTGCTACTAAAGATATGATGCCTAAAATAGCTAAATTGGGTAAATATTTAGGTCGTAAAGGTTTAATGCCAAACCCAAAATCAGGAACAGTAGTAACTGATGATAAAATTGTTGAAGCTGTTGAGAAAGCTACTAAAGGTAGGGTGGAACTTAGAATGGATAAAGAAGCTAACATTCATACAAGAATTGGTATGTGTTCTTTCACTGAAGACCAAATAACTGAGAATCTTACTTCAGTATTTTCCACAGTGGTAAAAAATAAACCTGAAGGAATCAAGGGTAATTTTGTTGATTCTGCATCTATTTGTTCTTCCATGGGCCCAGGAATAAGAATTGATATTGACAATTTACATCAGATTGTAAGTAACTAAGTTATATTAATTATGTTAGACTAACGATAAGTAACTTAAGACAACGGGTATCATGATTTGTATAAAACCTGTCGAGGTTGTATAAATTATAGATTGTACATTATTTAACCGGTTTTAAGAGCCGGTTTTTTTTTGGGAAAAATAAATGCCTACAAATAGAAAAATTGCAGAGGTAGAAGAACTATCTGAATTGTTTTCAAATTCAGAAATAATACTTTTAGCTGAGTATATAGGTACTTCTGTGAGTCAAATGAGTGAATTAAGAAAAGCTCTTAATAATGCATCTGCTAGTTTCAGAATTACTAAGAATACCTTAGCAAAACTTGCAGTTGATAAAGCCAACAAGTCAATTTTATCTGAAGAGATTAAAGGACCTATTGGATTTGTTTTTTCAAATGATGAAGCTTCATCTGTGACTAAGTCTATTTTTGATTTTACTGAAAAAAATAATGTTCCCTTCATAGTAAAAATAGGGTTAATAAATGATGAACTAGTGGATGAAGTTACAATTCTTAAATTATCTAAACTTCCATCTAAGGAGATTTTATTATCAAAACTAATTGGAAATATGAATACCCCTATAACAAATTTTGTTTTTTTAATAAGTGCTAATGTTAGATCTCTTGTGTATGTTTTACAAAGACACATAGATCAATCTGCAGAGGAAGTAAAGGAAGAATCTCCTGCAGAGGAAGTAAAGGAAGAATCTCCTGCAGAGGAAGTAAAGGAAGAATCTCC
>JAPYUX010000002.1:220018-254260 GCA_029940375.1 Dehalococcoidia bacterium
TGCAGAGGAACCAAATAAAGAAGAAAATAATAAAACGAATTAGGAGGAAATTATGGCATTATCTAAGGAAGAATTGATTGAAGAAATCAAGAAGATGTCAGTTTTAGATTTATCTGAAGTGGTCAAAGCTTTAGAAGAGGAATTCGGAGTAAGTGCTGCGGCACCAGTTGCTGTATCAGCACCAGCTGCTTCAGATGCAGGAACAGCTGATGCTGAAGAAAAAACTGAATTCAATGTAACATTAAAGGAAATAGGAGCTAATAAAATATCTGTTATTAAGGCTGTGAGGGAAGTAACTTCTTTAGGCTTAAAAGAAGCTAAGGATCTAGTTGAAGCGGCACCGAAACCTATAAAAGAAGGTATAGGTAAAGAAGAGGCCGATGAAATCAAGAGCAAAGTGGAAACTTCCGGTGCTACTGTTGAGATTTCGTAATTTAGAATAAATTACTTGATTGACCACCATCAACATTTAAACATGTTCCTAGAATCATACTTGCATTTTTAGATGCAAGAAAACTTACTGTATCACCAATGGCTTCTGGGAAGCCAAATTTTCCCATTGGTAGGTTGTTTTGTATAAAAGTTTCTACATCTTTTTTAGAATTATTTAATACAAATTTTTCCCAGCTTCCCTTGGCATGTTTTATAGAACCTGGGGCTATACAATTTGCAGTGACACCTGTCTTTGCAATATCCAGGGCTGTATGTTTTGTTGCAGCTATTAAAGCTGCCTTAGCTGCCATATATGGAGCCGAACCACCATATTCCCTTCCATAGATGGATGCAATATTAATTATCCTTCCCCATTTACTATTGATCATTTTAGGAAGAATTGATTTTGTTAATTCTATTGCTGACCATGTATTAAGTTCCATTACCTTTTGAAAATCTTCCAAATTAGTCTCTATTAATGAAGAAGTTCCTAAGCTTCCACCAACATTATTAACCAATATATCAATGGATCCTAATTGTTTTTCTGTCTCTACGACAAGAGATTCTAGTTTTTTATTATCCGACAAATCAAAATTTATAGTACATATCTTCACGTGATATTTAGATAAAATTTTTTTAGCATTCTCTAGATCAGATTTGGCACGGGCACATATAGCCAAATCAACTCCTTCTTTTGCTAATGAAACAGCAGATGCTAGACCTAATCCCCTAGATCCTCCTGTAATTAATGCTTTCTTTCCTTTAATACCTAAATTCATTATTTCTAATTTATTTATTTAGTACTTTTTTTGTCTTTATTTTTTTTCTTTGTAAAATCTGACTTTGAACCGTACCATGATGAAAATTCAATTGAATTTTTGAATTCCTTTATGGTACCACATTTTTTACACTTACCTTTAGAAATTGGACCATTAGGGGCGTCTATAACCCAATGACAAGATCCACCTTTAGCACATTTTGGAACTTCCTCAGAAGATTCTTCGTTGATATTTTTTTTGTTTGATTTATTTTGGACCATTAATTAATATTAACACTTTTTATTGAATAATATTCATTATTTGAGATGCTGAGTGTCATTTAATTTTGTCAAAAGAGAATTATTAGAAATTTTGTAGGCTATTTCTGTTATGGAACAATTATCGAAATGAAAATTAACTATATTTTTCATTGGCATATTAAGAAAGCTTACAATTAAAGTTCTCAATAAACCTCCATGGGTAACAATAAGATAATCTCCTTGATTATCGTCATCATTTAATTTTGATATGAAACGTATTGATCTGTCTAACATATTTTGAAAAGATTCACCTTGAGGTGCTTTAAATTTTTCAGATCCTTGCACATACTTTTTTGTTAATTCGGGGAATTTTTTTTTTAAAACTAGGAATTTTTTGTTTTCCCAATTACCAAATGACATTTCTCTCAATAGTTTTGTTGTTGTAAATTTTTCTGTTATTTGATTAATAGTCATCTGACATCTGGTAAGGTCGCTCGACCAAGACTCAGTAATATCATAATTTTTTCGAATATATTCTCCTGTTTTTTGAGCCTGAACAATTCCTTTTTCATTTAAAGAGGTGTCAGTTTGTCCTTGAGTTCTACCACTAATATTAGAATTTGTTTGTCCGTGTCGAACTAAAATGATTTTTCTCATATTTTTCTTATAAATTCAAATTTAATCCTATATGTTGCCCTTGTTATTAAATCTATTTTCATGCAAATGCAATTATTGTTGTATAAAGTGAAATAACAAGATTAACATTATTGAAACTTCTAAATAAAAGCTATATTATTTTGGATGTATTTTAGTTATAACTCAATAACTAAAACGTTATTAATTATCTAGTGTTTTATTACAATAATAATTTATACTTTAAGAGGTTTGTTTTTATTTAGGAATAGTACAATGTCAGAAATAGTTATTTCAACTGAAAATTTGCATAAATCTTATGTTAGTAAAGATATTGAAGTTCATGCTTTAAAGGGCGTACAATTATCAATACAAAAAGGAGAGATAATAGGAGTAATGGGCCCTAGCGGGTGTGGAAAAACTACTCTATTAAATTGCCTTTCTGGATTAGATTCAATTGACGATGGCCATATTTCAATTCAAGGTAAATCATTAGTAGATTTAAACGACGATCAATTGAGTGAATTCAGGGCAAAAAAAATGGGATTTGTGTTTCAAACATATAATCTTTTACCAGTATTAACTGCTGTAGAAAATGTTGAATTACCTTTATTAGTGTCAGGCTATTCAAGTAAAGAAGCAAGAAAAAAATCAATTGAAACACTAAAAGTAGTTGGTTTGGAGCAATGGAAACATCATTTACCAGGTCAATTATCAGGTGGTCAATCTCAAAGAGTTACTTTAGCAAGAGCACTTGTAAACGACCCAGCTATAATTTGGGCAGATGAACCAACTGGTAATTTAGATAGTACAAACGAGAAAGAAATAATGGATCTTCTTATACATTTAAACAAAATTAATAATCAGACTTTTGTTATAGTTACTCATTCAGATTATGTTGGTAGTCGAACTAATAGAATAATTAAAATGCATGATGGAGAAATAGTAGATTAATTATTATGGAAAAAATCTTTGGAATTCCAGCTACTGAACTCTCTATAACCCTAACTAGCTTAGTATTAATATTTGGCATAATTATCTCTTTTTTAGCTATCAGAAAACCAATTCTTTTTAACATGGGAACTAGGAATATACCAAGAAGAAAAAATCAGAGTCTTTTAATTATTGTTGGATTAATGCTCAGTACAATTATAATCTCTACTTCATTAGGGATTGGAGATACAGTTAGGCATTCAATAAGATATGTATCTATTGATTATTTAGGTAACATTGATCAAATAGTTAAGGGCCCAGGCAAGCAACTTTTTGGTATTGAATATATTACTAATGATGATTTTCTTGAGATTTATAAAGTTGCTTCAAAAGAAGAAAAAATTGATGGAATTATGCCTAATATAGAAATAAGGCTTCCTGTTTCTAACCCTGAGAAGGATGAAGCAGATCCTCAGATGAGAATAAGAGGATTTGATTATGATTACATAGATGGATTCAATTTAAAAAATATGGATGGTGAAAATATTTCCACTGATAATTTATCTTCATCGGAAGTATTCATAAATGAAGAAGTAAACAAGAATATTGGAGCAGAAAAAAACTCAAATATTGCTATTTATTTTCCTAATGGAAGATATGAATTTAAAGTAATTGATATAGTAAAAAATGGAGGATTGTCAGGCGGAGGTGGAAGATCGGTAATTATCTTTGACCTAAATGTTTTACAATCACTTTTGATGCAACCTAATTCTATGACATCTGTTTATATCTCCAATGTAGGAGGAGTTGAAGATTCAGTAGAATATTCTGACGAAATAACTAAAAAATTAAGACTGGAATTTACTAAATATCAAACTGCACAAGCTATTTTAGATGTTATAAAAGATGATCAAATTAGAAAAATTATAAAAGATGAATCAAATGAACTTCTATCAACAAGTAAAGAATTATCTGAATCATTATTAATCATCAGCGAAGAATCTTCAAAATCGGAGCCTTCTGATGAATTTATAAATAAAATAAGTGATTCAATAAATCTATTTACGATAATTAGTCTATTAGAAGAAAACAACAAATCTGAAGAAGGATTTTTACTTCTAAAATATTCTAATGATTTAGTTATTTATAGGGTAGATGATGAGAAAAAATGGTCATTAGATTTGGCTGAAGCAGTAGCGTCTGGTATCACAACTATTTTTTCTATTTTTGGATCGTTTTCTATTATGGTTGGGTTATTACTTATTTTCTTAGTTTTTGTTTTACTTGCATCAGCTAGATCTGTTGAGTTAGGAATGGCTAGAGCTGTTGGCCTTAAAAGGCAACATTTAATACAACTTTTTACTTACGAAGGTACAATTTATGCTTTTATAGCAGCTTTAGCTGGAACAGTAATAGGAATTCTTCTTAGTTTTGGAATCATATTAATTGTTCAAGATCTAATAGATACAGATGATTTTACTATTAGACCAAAATTCACGTTTATATCAGCCTTGATTTCGTTTAGTGCAGGAATGACTCTAACATTCATTACGGTCATTATTTCTGCATATAGAGTAAGTAATTTGAATATAGTTGTTGCAATAAGGGGTTTAAAAGAAGAATTTGTAAAGGAAAAAAATATAACAATTAGAAATAAATTTATAAATTTTGTTTCTTCATTATTCCTTCCTATATCGCTTATATACCAAAGTGTCATAAATAAAAAATATATATATAGAAATATTTTATTAGTCATATTATTTACACTAGGGATTTTTGTAAATATTCCTTTTATTGCAGGGAATTTACCGACTCCAATTGTTATTTTTTTGAGAATTCCTTTAATTGTTTGGCCTATTTGGATTATCTTTCACCTCTATAAACTATTTGATAGATACATAGTTTTTGTGATTTTCATTTTATCAATAGGATTGATTTTTTATTCACTTTCTTCTATGACCTACGCTAGTTTTATTGTGGGCTGTTCACTATTGCTTTTGTGTCTAGGATATGTAATTAAATTTATTTTGAATAAATTTATTTCAAACTCTGAAAATTCAAGTCAGATTTCTGGTACAATCCAATCTGGCTTGTTATTAGCTTTCTTATTTTTACCTTTCGAATTTTTCACACCAATTACAGGTGATCTATCACAGCCTGGACCATGGTTTTGGCCATTATCTGGAGCTGCACAAACAGCTTCAGCTGTGTGGCTTCTCATGAGTAATTCTAGAATTTTAGTTTCTATCTTGAATTTCTTTCTTTCTCCATTTTCAGGGTTGAAAGCAGTAACTAAAACCGCCATAAGTTATCCAATGGCATCTAAATTTAGAACGGGGTTAACAATTTCTATGTTTGCATTAATTATTTTTACTTTAGTAATATTTTCAATCTTAAATAATATTGGAGACGTAGCAACTGAGCAACCAGATAGAGTAACAGGAGGTTTTGACATCTTAGGTACAATTGATGATGAATTGCCAATAGACAATATAGAGAATGATTTAGATTCTAATAATATTTTAATGGTTGCAAAATCATCAAATGTAAAAATAGACGCTAAAGAATCAAAAGGATATACTAACACAACCTATAAGCCTGCCAATATGATTTTTGTTGATGAAAATTTTATGATGAATAATAAATGGAAATTTAAATATTTTGATACAAATTATGGTGCAAATGAAAAAGAGATTTGGGAAATAGCAAGTAAAAATGATAATTTAATCATAGCTAATGCTAATATTTTAGAAGATGATGGACCATTTGGGCCACCTGATAGAAGTTTCAAAACTTCAATGGTGGATGATGATATTACTGATAAATATTTAGAGGCATTTAATGTAAATGTTAAGCTAAGAGGAAATGAAGATACTGGACAAGAAAAGATAGTAATAGCAATTATTGAGAGTTTAGCTAATTCTCTTGATTTTAATTCTTCATCTAGTTTTTATATATCTATGACCGCTGCTGAATCCTTTATAGGCACTACTCCGCCAGTAAATAAATACTATTTTAAATTGTCTGATAAAACTCAAGCATCCAGAATAGCTAAAAATTTGCAGAATCAATTTTTAGCTAATGGAATGAATGCTATAAGCTTATACGATCAAATTGTAACAAATAGAAAAAATCAAAATGCTTTTAATAAACTCTTTCAAGGATTTAGTAGTTTGGGACTTGTAGTAGGTGTTGCGGCAATAGGTGTACTTACTGTTCGAGCAGTCGTTGAAAGAAGACAATCTATAGGAGTACTTAGAGCAATCGGTTTTAGATCAAGTATGATCAGAACACAGTTTTTGATTGAATCAACTTTTGTAACTTTTCTTGGAGTTATATTAGGTGTTCTTTTAGGGACTTGGCAATCTTGGAATATTTTTTTAGAAATAACCAAAGAAATTGAAGGAGCAAGTTTTGTTTTTCCATGGTTAAATATCGGAATTTTTGTTGGAATTACGATTTTGGCTTCTATTGTAGCTAGTATTATACCTTCCAATGAAGCCAGCAAAATATATCCTGCTGAAGCTTTAAGATATGAATAAAAAGATTTGATTTTATGTAAAAAATTTATTATTTGCTTTAGATAAATCCTCAATTGTATCTATATCAAACAGACTGTTTTTATAAGATTTTTTTAAATTATTATATTCAATCATCTTT
This sequence comes from Dehalococcoidia bacterium, assembly GCA_029940375.1. GTDB lineage: Bacteria > Chloroflexota > Dehalococcoidia > Lucifugimonadales > Lucifugimonadaceae > TMED-70. The sequence goes on from JAPYUX010000002.1 coordinate 226,695, forward strand.
TTACTTATATTTTTATTTTCTTGAATTATTTTATTAGTTGAAAAAATCGATTTTGTTTGCAAATATTTTCTTAGAACCGTTTCCCATTGAGTTTTTAAATATATTGCATGTAAAGGATTTATACCTTTATCATACTTAATAAAAACAGATCTTTTGTTCTTAGATAAATTTAACATAAATAAAATAAAATCTTTGGAAAGGAAAGGATAATCCGATCCAATAATAAAAACCTCATTATTTTTTGAATTTTTTAAACCTGAATAAATTGCCGCTAAGGGGCCAATATTTTCTTCAGAATCTTCAATAATCTCCATACCAAGATCTTTGCCTAGTTTGGTTATAGAATCATTTTGATTTTTTCGTACCACTAATAAAATTTGAGAAAAAATTTCTTTTATAGAATTATTTATTCGTATTAGTATTTTTTCCCCCCTCACATTTATAAGAGGTTTTAACATATTTATTCTTTTATTAGAGCCTCCAGCTAGGATTATCGCTGTTTTATTTTCCATTTTTTATTATCATTTAAAAATTAAACTTTTAATTATTATATTTTATGAAGGTCCAATGAGCGATATAATTTTTGATTTTGGACATTTCCAAATACAAGCTAGACTTAATGATTCACCAACCTCTAAAGCTTTGCTAGACATTTTACCAATAGAAGGCTCTGCACAAACATGGGGAGAAGAGATATACTTTTCAACCGATGTTGATATCGATGAAGATGAATGGGCAAAAGAAACTGTTGAGTTAGGAGATATAGCATTTTGGCCTCCTGATAAAGCATTATGTTTATTCTTTGGACCTACTCCTATAAGTAGCACAGGAGAAATAAGACCCGCATCTTCAACCAATATCATGGGAAAATTACTAGGTGATCTAGAAATTCTGAAATCTGTTAATTCTGGATCTCTAATTAAGGTTGATTTAAAATAAATGTTGTTATCTGAAAAATTAAAGAAAACCAATTTAGAACTATGGGATAAAACTCACATAAGGCATCCTTTTGTAACTTCTATTAAAGACGGTTCTTTAACTATTAATAAATTTAGATATTATATGATACAAGATTACAAATTTTTGATTGAATACTGCAAAGTAATAGCCATAGCTATATCTAAATCTGAAAAACTACCAACTATGTCTTATTGGTCAAAACTTTTAGATGAAACCTTAAATTCAGAAATGAAAATTCACGAAGATTTTTGTAAAGATTTTGGGATTGATAATTATGAATTATTTGATTCAGAAATGAGTTATGAAACAAACGCATATTGTAATCATCTTTTAACCATTGCATATAAATACGATATTAATATCATTGCATGTTCACTTTTGCCATGCCAGTGGGGCTATGACAATATAGGTAGGGAATTGGGAAAGGAAAATACAGCAAAAAAGGGATCTTTTCACTTGAGATGGATAAATTCTTATAATAATCTTGAATATCACAACGCCACTGAATGGCTAAAAAATTTTGTAGATTCTTCAGAAAAAAAGATTAATGCAGAATTAGCACATAAGGTATTTAAAGATTCCTTAGAATTTGAGTATTTTTTTTGGGAAAGAGCTTGGAAAGAAAATAATGAGGAAGAATAATTGAGTATTTATAGAAAAGATGAATTGAAAATGAGTGTACCTTTTAAAGGAGCTAAATCTTTTCTTCTTACAGGAAAAGAAACCGGCTCAAAAATGCTGTTAGTATCTCAAATTATATTACAATCGGGATCAAGGTCTCCCTTATATAAAATAACTAATGTTGAAGAATCTATTTTTATAGCTAAAGGTCAACTTAATGTTCGATTAGATAATAAGCAATTTGATGCTTATAGTGGAGATTGTGTTTTAGCAAAGCAAAATGATCCTCATGGATATGAGAATAATGGAAAATCTGATGCTATTATAATTACTGTATCTCCATCAACAGAAGTAAAAAAAGTAGAATTGAATGATATAGATTACATTCAATCCAGACCAAATTCTGGTTTTTATGATAGATCAATAAATGAACCTTACGAGTTTGCAAAAGGAATTATGAGATATGATATGATTGGAGATTTTTTAGGAGCAAAATCTACCTATTTTTCAGAATTAATATTTGAACCTGGATCCATAGCTCCAACTCATTACCATCCAAAGCATGAGGAATCAATGTTTTGCTTAGAAAATAAATTAAATTGCGTATATGCTACTGATGACAACATTTCTCTTTCTCAAGGTGATATTTTTATGGCGGAAATTGCTGTTAGACATGGAATTTTCAACGAACATAAATCCGTGGGTAAATTATTGGCTATCCATTCGGTTTTGAATCCTCCTCCAAGGGTGGATGTCGATTAATTCCAGTTAAAGTAATTATGGAAATAATTATTCCTAATATTGAACAAAAACTAGCGCTATAATATACTTTATTGAGTCCATTTTGAAGATTTAATTTTGATTTTTTAACATCATCATTGAAAATTTGCAAATCAATGTTTTCTCTTATATATTCATATTTTATTTCATCTATTTTTTCCACGGATGAAATATTATCAGGATTGTAAATTTCACTTCTAGGATAAGAAAAATTATAATTATTAATATTCATTAGTAATATTGCTCCCAATAAAGAACTTCCCATAGATATTCCAAACATTCTAGAAAATTGTAGACCGGATGTAACCATTCCAATCCTATTTTCAGGTAGATTGTTTTGAATCGGTACAGTAAATGCTGTAAATGCACCAGTAGATCCAAATCCAATAAAAACTGACAAGAGAATTATTAAATTAAATTGAATATTTAAGTTAGTATATCCAAACGTGAACATTCCTATTCCCAATGATGCGAATCCAGTTAATGCTATTGGTAAAATCAATTTGGATCTTGAAATCAAATTACCAAAAATATTTGCTCCAATTGCAGATCCAATCGCTAGAGCAATGAGAACTAAAGATGCTTTTGAGGCTGAATAACCCAACACCCCAATAAGAGATAGTGGTAAAAAGACAGAAGTAACAGTCCAAGGCATAACAATAAACATTGATCCCAATATTCCTCCTGAGAATATTCTTGATTTAAATAAATCTAGTGAGACTAAAGGATCTTTCGCTTTTTTTTCTATAGCAACAAATAAAATCAAGGCAAATATTGATATTAGTAAAAGCACCAAAACATATATAGAATAATAAGAATTTTGATGTCCTCCAACTGATATTGCTAAAAGAAAAGTACTAGCGAACAAACCAAATACAGTAGTTCCCTTTAAATCAAATTTACTTTTGTCTAATCTATCTTGAGGAGGGAATTGAACCATTACAATTATTGTTGCAATTAAACATAAGGGTATGTTAGTAAAGAAAATCCATCTCCAGCCAATAAAATCATTAATGATCCCTCCTATGATTGGTCCAATAACTCCAGCAGTTGTAAAACCTGCAGAAGTTATTCCTAACCATTTTCCTCTTTCCGAAGGTCTCCAAAGTAAAGCAATCACAATCCACATGGTCCCCATAACCCCTGCAAATCCAATTCCTTGTATTGCTCTCGCGAATATTAGCATAAAGATATTTGTACTTAGACCACATATTAAAGTTGCGAGAGAAAATAATAATAATGATGGAACAATAATTTTTTTTGGACCATGTCTATCATTTAATTTTCCTACTATTGGAACTACAATTGCTGAAGTTAAAGAGAAAGCTGCAAATACCCAAGAATAATATTTGAACCCTCCTAAATTTGCTACTATTGAAGGTCCTGAAATTGAAACAACTGTTTGACTAATTGAGGTTACAAACAGACACAATAATAGAGTGAGCATTAATTTTGATTTTATTGGATGTTTTAAATCTACTAATCTATGTGAATAATTATCCAATTAATTTTGCTTCATAGTTGAAATGACGTTTACTAGAAAAAATCCTTATCTTATTTTATCATTCTATTTATAAATACTATTAAATGATTTCAATTTGAGATGTTAGAAAAATTTTATTTCAATATTATTATGATAATCTTTGGAGGAGCAATAGGCGCAACTGCAAGATTTACGATATCGCAATTTATTGATAAACATTTAACAACACAATTCCCTGTTGGAATTTTTATAGTTAATATTATTGGATGCTTTTTTATAGGATTAATAATGAGTTTATTTCAAAATAAATTTTTGGTGAATGAAGTTTTTAGGTTTTTTCTAGTGATAGGATTTTTAGGTTCTTTAACCACATTTTCAACTTTTGCATTTGATAATTTTAATTTATTTAATATGAAAAATTTTACTTTTTTATTTCTTAACCTTTTTGTAACAAACCTTTTAGGAATCATAATGGTTTTTTTGGGTATAAAAAGTGTAAAATTATTTACATAAAACAAATAATTAATCGTTTTGTAGAAGAGGCTTTGATGGGTAAAATAAGATCAATTAATTTAAATCAAGGTACAAACATGCCTATGATGAATAGAAATAAAATCCATGTTTTAGCAAATAATGGCTTTGAAGGAGATAGATATTCAGATCCTAAGAATGATAGACAAATTATGATTGTTGAAGGCTCTTTATATGATAAACATAAACTAAAACAAGGATCTCTTCGAGAAAACTTGTTGATTGATGGAATTGATTTAAATAATTGTAAAAAGGGTCAAAAAATAGTTATCAATAATAATATAAACATGGAAATCACACTGGTGAAAGATGCTTGTGCTAGTCGTAAATATAATGATCCAGATCTTATAAAAAAATTATCAGGAAACATGTATGTTTTTGCTACACCTATAAATTCCGGAATGATTTTTCAAAATGATGAAATTATTATTTTAAACAACAATGAATAAATGGGTTATATTTATTTTGGTAGGTATAACAGCCACTATACTAGGTGTTGTCACAGCTCTAATCATAGATTATGTGTTTAATTAGATAATTCTGATAGTTTATACCAAGCTCCAATAAATAATAATATCGCGATAGCTAAAATGATAGATATCGCAACTGCATAACTTGATCCATATTCTCTGGAAAAATATCCTAAAACAAATGCTCCTATTGGTTGAGTACCTATTGTTATTGCTAATACTCCTAGAACTCTTCCTCTTATTTTTTGACTAGCTTTGCTAATGACTAAAATAGATTGCATAGTTCCAAATCCAGACATTCCAAGACCAGCGATGATCATTAAAGTGCCACAAAGAAACAATGAACTCGATTGTGAGAAAATCAATATACAAATAGCGAATAAAAATGAACCACCAAAGAAGATCTTAATATAAGCTCGAGAGAAAGTGAAATTGGCAATTAATAAAGTTCCAATTGTTGCACCGAGGCCTTCTAGTCCAGCAAGCAAACCAATAAAAAATGAACCTTTAGACAGATTATTTAAAACAATTACTGCGATTTGACTTTGATAAGTAAAAACCAAAGAATTAACTATGATTGTTGCTGATAAAACAGCCAATAAAATCTTACTACTAAAAATGTACTTTATACCTTCAAATAATTCAGAAGATAAATTTATCAAAGTACTTTTTTCATTTTTAGAGATGAAATTATATATTAGATTGTTAGATACAAAAAAACCACAAAGAAAAAGGAAAGAGCCGAAAAAATAAATAGGAGAAAGATCAAATTTGATCAAAACGATTCCAGCCATGATAGGACCAAATATTCTTGCCATATTGCTTGATGTCATATCCAATCCAATTGCACTTGGATATAGCCTTGGTTTAATTGTTTCACTTAAAAGAGATCTTCTTATAGGAAAATCAATGGACCAAGCTAATCCAGCAAAAAATGCCCCCACGCAAATTTGAGTGTAATTTAGATTCCCAGTCAGTGCACTAATTCCTAACAATAAGTAAATAAATGATGTAAAAAGTAATACAAAAGAAAGAATCTTTTTTTTGTTATATTGATCAGCAAAAACACCAGCTATAGCACCAAAAAAAAGCATCGGTGACATTCTAAAAAAAAATACTATTCCTACTTTAAACTCATCTCCAGTTAAATCATAAACGTAAATGCCCAATGCTATGGTTTCTATCCATCTCATTGTCATTCCCGTAGCTCCTACAAACCATAGTTTAGAAAATTCACGAGATTTTAATACTTCAATAATTGGGTTCAAATTATCTGTTTGCTAAATTTTAGAATACTAATTATTATAGATACATATTTTTACAAATGTTTAAAGCATTCATTTGAAAAATAATAATAATGGTAGTATACTTCAATTTATGAAATTAAATACATACACAAAATTCATGTCAATGATGATGACTTTCTCTAAGGGGGACGTCTAGATTTTGTTGTAAAGAATTAGTTTCATAGGTAATAAAAATTTAGAAGAACCCCGATAAGGGGTTTTTTCATTTAAGGAGAATTAATTATGAGTGAGGAATATAAATTTAATACACAAGCTTTACATGCTGGGCAAGAACCAGATCCGACGACGAATTCAAGGGCTGTTCCAATTTACCCTACAACTTCCTATGTGTTCAATGATACAGATCATGCTGCTAATCTTTTTGCATTGGCAGAATTTGGGAACATTTATTCAAGATTGATGAATCCCACAAATGATGTGTTGGAAAAAAGAATTGCTGCGTTAGATGGAGGTGTTACAGGATTAGCGTTTGCTTCTGGTCAAGCTGCTATAAATGCTGCATTATTAACAATTGTGCATTCAGGTCAGAACTTTATTTCTTCTACAAATTTATATGGTGGGACTTGGACATTATTTACTCAAACCTTTCCAAAATTCGGTATAGAAGTAAGATTTTTTGATCCATCTGAACCAGAAAAAATAAATGAGTTGGTTGATGAAAATACTAGATGTGTTTACTATGAATCTTTGGGTAATCCAAAAAACGATATTCCAGACTTTCAGAAATTAGCTGATATTAGTCATGAAAATGGACTCCCATTGCTTTGTGATAATACAGTTATGACACCTTATTTGCTTAGACCAATAGAGCATGGAACTGATATTGTCATTCATTCCACTACGAAATTTATAGGAGGCCATGGGGTTCACATAGGTGGAGTAATAGTGGATAGTGGTAATTTTAAATGGGCAGATAATCCAGAGAAATGGCCAGAATTTTGTGCTCCAACTGAATCTTATCATGGAGCAATTCTGGAAGAAGCATTAAGGCCATTAGGAAATATTGCTTATTTAATTCATATAAGAACGCATTGGCTTAGAGATACAGGTGCTTGTATGAGTCCATTTGCTGCTTGGGCAACTTTACAAGGTGTAGAGACTTTGCATTTAAGAATGCCTAGACACTGTGAAAACGCACAGAAAGTAGCAGAATTTCTAAATAAGCACAAGGATGTAGATTGGGTTAATTACCCTGGATTAAAAAGTCATCCTGACCACAAAAGAGGTGAAAAGTATCTACCAGATGGAGTAGGAGCTATTGTTGGTTTTGGAGTCAAAGGAGGGAAAGAGGCTGCTGTTAAGTTTATAAATAAAGTTAATCTTGCAAGTCACTTGGCAAATATAGGGGATGCTAAAACACTTGTGATTCATCCAGCTTCTACCACTCATTCTCAATTAACTGAGGAAGAACAAGAAAGAACTGGAGTTTCACCAGAATACATCAGATTATCAATTGGGATAGAAGATGTAGATGATATTATTAAAGATATAGATCAAGCTTTATCGTAATAATTAATATAAGCTATTCCTTTATAAATTTATAGAGGAATAGCAATACATATGAATTTGGGATAAATAAATGAAAGTTTTTACTAGTTCAGATGAAGATAGAACTTATCAATATTCACAATATCTCAAAAAATTCAAACTTCCACTTAAATTAAATTTAGAACGTGGTGGTTTTCTTGATGAGGTTAATGTTGCATATGAAACCTATGGGGAGTTAAATCCTCAAAAATCTAACTGCATTTTAATTTGTCATGCTATAACTGGCGATTCTCACGTTGCAAAGCATAATCCAGAAGATCTCCCTGGATGGTGGGATATCATGGTTGGCCCTGAAAAATATATAGATACTAATAAATATTTTGTAATTTGTTCTAATATTCTAGGTAGTTGCAGAGGTACTACTGGTCCGAATTCTATAAATAAACAAACAGGTAAATTTTACGGCCCAGACTTTCCATTAATTACAGTTGGAGATATGGTAAATGTTCAAAAAAATCTTATTGATCATTTAAAAATTGACAAATTATTAGGAGTAATAGGAGGATCACTTGGTGGATTCCAATGTATTGAGTGGGCTACAAAATACCCCGAGAAAATCTTAGGCTGTGTTCCAATCGCATCATCACCTAGGTTAACTACTCAAGGATTAGCATTTGATGTAGTGGCTAGAAATGCTATAACTAGTGATCCAAACTTTAATTATGGTAATTATTATAATCAAGAAAAAAAACCTGATATTGGATTGGCATTAGCACGTATGTTAGGCCATATAACTTATCTTTCTCCAGAATCTATGAATGAAAAATTTGAAATAGATAGAAATAATCCCAGAGAAATATCAACGAGTTTTGAAAAGAAATTTTCAATTGGAAGTTATTTAGCATATCAAGGAGAAAAATTTGTTGAAAGATTTGATGCGAATAGTTACATAACAATTTCTACTGCTCTGGATTTATTTGATTTAGGTTCAGATAAAAAAACTTTATCAAAGAACCTTCTAAAAACTAAATGTGATTGGATGATTATAAGTTTTTCTAGTGATTGGTTGTATCCATCTTTCCAATCATTAAATATTGTCGAATCATTGATTGATAATTCAAAAAACGTGTCATATTGCAATGTCGAATCTAAAGCAGGGCATGATGCATTTTTATTGCAGCAAGATGTAGCTGAATATGGTCAAATAACCCAGTCATTTTTTGACCTTCTTTCCAATGAAAAAAATACAATAATTACAAAAAACAAAGACTTAGATGACAAAATAAAAATAGGACTGGACAATCGAATAGATTTCCAATATATTTCTGAACTTATACCGGATAATGCAAAAATTTTAGACTTAGGGTGTGAAGAAGGTAATTTAATAGATAGATTGATTTCTAGAGGAATTTCTTCCTCATTAGGAGTTGAAATAGATCAAGCAAATGTAATCGAATGTATTAAGAAGGGCATAAAAGTTATTCATAGTGATTTGGATAGTCGTTTAGAAAAATTTGAAGATAAAAAGTTTGATGTAGCTATATTATCTCAAACTTTACAATCAATTAAAAATGTTGAGAGAATATTAAAAGAAATGACTAGAGTGTCAAAATTTGGCATAGTTTCATTCCCAAATTTTGCTCATCATCCCATGAGAGAAATGTTTTACAATGAAGGAAGAGCTCCTAAGAGTTCTGGTTGGTATGGTTATAATTGGTATGATACACCGAATGTAAGATTTCCATCCATTGTAGATTTTACAGAATTTTGCAAGGAAAAAAATATTAAAATTATCAAGTCTTTATTTTTGAATTCTAAAACCTCAAAAATAATAGAAAACAATCCAAATTTGAATGCAGATAGCGCAATCTTTTTAATATCTTAAAAATTTAAAACATATTAAATAAATTTAGAAGATATTAAGCCTAAACATATCATAAAAGTGATTATGGAAATTATAGTTATTGCAACTCCAGGACCTACATCGATAATTTTTTTTATATCAACCGATAATCCAATTGCTATCATCGAAATAATAAATAGATATTTAGCTATACTTCTTATATCTTGTCCTAAACTTTGATCAATAATGTTTATACTTCTTAGTAAACATAAACACAAGAAACCTATTATAAACCATGGCAAAAATTTCAATATTTTTGTATGCAAACTATCATTTGACATGTGACTATTTTCAGATTTGAAAAAGAGTTTTAGTATAAGAATAAGAGGTGTTAATAAAATGACTCGTGTTAACTTAACTAAAGTTGCAACATTCACCGCTTGAGGTCCGATAGTAGATGCTGCAGCAACAACTTGAGCAACTGCGTAAACAGAAAGTCCAGCAACAATGCCATATTCAAATTCTTCAATTCCAAAGATTGGAACTAACAAAGGTAAAAGGATAATTTGACTTGCTCCCAAAATAGCACTTATACCTATCGCTGCTGCTATTTGAGACGAATTGGCATTAATTATGGGAGCAACTATAGCTACAGCTGAATTACCACAAATTGAATTCCCCACACCAACCAAAGTTGCTAATTTTTTTTCTAATTTAAATATTTTATGACCTACCAAATATGAAATAAACATAGAACCAGATATACCTAAAATTATTATCAACAATATTTTCAAACCATTGTCTATAAGATCGGGTAAAAAAATGCTTGCTCCCATTAACATGACAGAAAATTCTAAAACATGTTTCCCTGCAAATTTTCCACCTTTGTTCAATGATTCAAATTTGGGTATGAATTTAATATTATTGATAATCATTCCCAAAAGTAATCCAACTAACAAAGAATCAATATATGTTACATTAAGTATTTTGATCAATTGAAGTATTATTATTGAACTTATACTAAAAAATATGATTACTGGGAAATATTTTTTTATAAGATTTAATGCTGAATAGCTCAATGCCTTCTCCTTTTTCATGATCATTTTAAACATTATAAAAAAAATACCAAAATGAATTCACTGTAGTTTATTTGCTTTTAGTTTATCAACGTGTAATGATTTAGCATAAATCAATAGGAGGTTTTTTTATGTCCAAAACTATAACGGGATTAAGTCTTATTATAGGTGTGCTGGTTATCATAATAGCTAGTTTTATGATCCCTGGCAACAGTGCGGGTATAACTGGAGGAGACGCAATTAGTTTTTCTGCAATGAGTGAAAATGCTGGTTTTGAAAAAGGTACAACTCAAACATTTATCATAATTTTAGGATTCGGATGTTTGATTTTTCTAAATGGATTTTTGGGAATTTATCGAGGAATTGGAGATAGAGAGACAGAATTTAAAAGTCTAGCTATGGCTTTGACAGTTATAGCAATCGCTTTGTTTATGGGAGCTTTAGCGCTTGGAAATGCTTTTGCTTCTTCTGCTGAAACAAATATAATGGCAAGTCAAGGTGCCCAAATGGCAGCACAAGCAGCAGCTGGAGGCGACCCAACAGCTATTGCACAAGCTAATGCAGCAGCAACTACCGCAGTTATTTCAGTTTCAGCATCAGCAAGTATATATGGTGCATATTGGGGTGTTTATGCAATGGCAGGTTATGTTTTCTTATTGGCTACTATTTTCACTGGATGGATAATAGTTAAATCTGGAGATCATTATCTAAATAGTATGTTAAATATGATTGTTGGTTATGGATTAATGATTGCAGGTATAGTTTTCTTAATTCTAAATTTAATTTGGCCAGTTAATGAAACAGTTGGTTATCAGATTTTTGGTATTTCTCAACTAATCTGGGGAATATTGATAATAATACTTGGCACAGGAATACTAACATCCAAAGTTAAATAAATTTTATTCAGTTCGGTTAACTATTTGCATAGCTTGGTGATGATTTAATCCATCGTCTCTGAGCTTTGCATATAGAACTTCATCAATGTTTTCTCTGTTCAAAAAACCTCTTATATCGTATCTTTCTTTTATTTCTAAAGGTAGCTTTCCTTCATCTATCATAAGAGAAAGAGGATAATCTTTCTCTTTCATTGGGAAATTTATCACCCTGTTTAACCTGGCTGATTCATAGATACCCATCATAATTTCTACAGTTTCTGCAGCAATATCTCCTGCACCTCTGTGTTTTTTACCTCCTTCAATCCATTTAATTAACTCTTTAGTTTGTTCAGCATTCATATTCCCACCAATTGCTTTGTCACCTTCCTTCAAATCTAAATCTATATTTTCCCATCCTTTTGACTCTTTATTAAAAATTTTCAAATCAGTTTCAGTAACTTTTAAAAAACCATTTGTTCCATATATTTCAAATTTACCTGCATCGCATTCATTATCCATAAGATCTGATTGAATAAAAAATTGAATGTCTTTTTCAAAATGAATAAGTCCTATACATGAGTCCTCAATAGGAGTATCTCTTTCAAATTTATTTGTATATCTTTCTACTGCACCTACTACCCATTTTGCTTTAGGATCTCCCAAGATATATCTTGCTCCATCTATAGAATGTGTACCCCAGTTTAATAAACCGTCTTTAACCCTTAATTCTGCTCTTAAAGGATCACCTATAGCACCGGATTCTATCACTTCTTTTGCTTTGATCCACCCAGGGGTAAAGCGACGTTGGTGTGATACCACAAGTTTCACATTATTTTTTTCACAAGCGTCTACCATAGATTTAGCTTTGGAAGTTCCTATTGCCATAGGTTTTTCACAAATGATCCCTTTCACATAGGGAGAGTTTGCTGCTTGAATTGTGATTTTATCGTGTAGAAGATGCCAAACACAAACAGATATAATTTCTGGTTTTGCAATAGATAACATTTGATCTAAATCAGTAAATCCTTGAGGGATCCCGAATTCTTTTTGGTAAGTTTCAACAGCAGCTTGAATCTTATCACAACAGGCTATAACTTCAACATTATCTAATTGTTTATACCCTTCCATATGGGCATGTCCTATGCCACCGCAACCTACTATTCCCACTTTATATTTTTTCATCTATTTCTCCTATTGCTCTCATTAAAGTTTCTTGTACTAAAAGTTCGTGATTTAATTCCCTTGCTGGAGTTGCATTATTTAACACTCGATTTATGAAGATGTTGAAAGGTTTATGATATCTTGGGACATCGTTTATATTAACAGTATTTACACCTTTTTTAAAATTTTCAAAAGTTTCTTCTAAACATAATCTAATTTTTTCTGCTGGTTCAAAAGGTTCCATTATTGCAGAGCCTTTTGAACCATATACTTCAAACCTTCTTGCTAAAGGTGTACTTTCCATTGCAGCAATATCAATAATTGACATGGCATTCTCAAATTCTAAAATTACTACTGCATTATCTATAAAATTTTTGTTTTTGGAATTATTGTTTTTGAAAAAAGAGGTTACTTTTATTGGCCTACCCAATATCCAACAAATTTGATCTAACATATGACCACCAAGATCATACAAAACTCCACCACTAAATTTTGAAAGTCCTTCCCTAGATATTTCATTATTAATAGGATTTTTTTCTGGAAGATTTGTGGACATGTGCGCTCTTATCATGAAGATTTTGCCTAATTTTCCAGATTTTGACCAATTAGCTATTCTACTAAAGCCATCATGTTGTCGAAACATATATCCCATTTCTACAATCAAATGTTTAGCTGTGGCTATTTCTACAAGTTTTAGAAGTTTTTCATAATTATATCCAGCTGGTTTATCAAGCATGACATGCTTGTTATTTTCTACACAAAATTCTAAAGCTTCCAAGCTTGATGCATTAGACTCTTCAATAAACACAATTTTTATGTTTTTGTTGTTTAAAAATTCTTCTCTGGTTTTGAGCCATTTGACATCTTTCCAAATTTTATCTTCTGATTCAATTAATTGATTTTGTCTTTTTGAATCAGGCTCGTATATGCCATGGAAAATTATTTCTTTCGATTCAAGTAATCTTTCTAACCATCCTCTTGCATGTCCATGTTTAGTTCCCCACTGTACAACAGATATTTTGTCCATTTATTCCTTTTTTGAATATTTTTTATATTCTATTGCTATATACGAAATTTGCCAACTTTTTAAAAACTTATAAAATAGTTTTGTTGCAAATAAAAAAAAGGATGTTAATTGAAATTAAATTATAAAGATGTATTAATACCTCCTAAAATAACGAATATAGATTCAAGATCAAAAGTACAACTTGAATCTAAAAAAATTTTTAAATTTTCTAGAAATAATTGGCAAGGAATTCCTATAATTGCCTCTAATATGGATTATGTGGGAACATTTGAAACTGCAATAGAACTTCAAAAAAATAATATTTTGACAGCAATTTCAAAATATTATAGTGATTCAGAATGGGCCAAGGCTATTTCATCGGGAGTTGATATGAATTATTCCTTTATAACTTTTGGTTTAGAAAATCCTAATAAAATTTTAGACAAAATTCATTCTATTGAAGATTTAACAAACCAGACATTCAAAATGGTAATGTTTGATATAGCTAATGGTTACATCATTAAATACCACAATATGATAAATGAAATTAGAAAACATAGAAAAGATTTAATCTTAGCCGCCGGTAATATAGTAACAAAAGAGGGAGTAAAAGCTATATCAGAAGCAGGAGCAGATTTGGTTAAGATAGGTATTGGCAGCGGATCAGTGTGTGATACTTCTACTGTAACAGGAATTGGATATCCTCAATTTTCAGCTGTAGATGAATGTTCTAATGAAGCTGTAAATCTAGGAGTTAAAATTATTGCTGATGGAGGAATTACAAGCTCAGGTGATATTGTAAAATCTTTTGTTGCAGGTGCAGATTTTGTAATGTTAGGTAGTCTTTTAGCTGGCCATGAACAAGGTGGTTCTCCAATAAAGGAAATTAATGGAAAAAAACACAGACAATTTTATGGTATGAGCTCGGAACAAGCTATGTCTAATCACGAAAGTAAGAAAAAATCATATAGAGCTTCGGAAGGAAGCGTAAAATGGATTGAAAATAAGGGAGATATAAATAGAACTATAGAAGAAATTCTTGGAGGATTACGATCAGCGTGTACATATTTAAATGTCAGCAATTTAGATGGAATTAATAAAGATATAGATTATATTACTGTTAAATAAATCTTTATGGCTCCCGAGACAGGATTCGAACCTGTGACCCGCTGATTAACAGTCAGCTGCTCTACCGCTGAGCTACTCGGGAAAGTTATAATACTTAATCATTATAAACCAACATATTAATTTTCATTTGTTCATTAAATATTTCTTTTATTTTTTTTTACTGAATAATATTTCAGACAATTTTTATCTTTTGAATAGAAGTTGTTGTATTAAAGAAAAGTGATGATTTTATTATATAAATTAATGTAAACTGAAGAAGTATCAATAAATTTATAATTATAGATTTTCATGTTTGATTTTTTATCTAAATTGGCTACAAATAAAACTAAATCATTTTCGGCTATTTTTTTATGGATTATTTTGATAGGTGTAATTGCTTTTTTGACTCCTTCCCTTTCTGAAATTACCACTAATGATAGACAAGATTTTTTACCTGTAGATTCCGAATCAACAAATTATCTTAAGATGAAAAACGAAAAATTTCCTAAGGAAAATGGATTGCCAGGCACCTTAGTCTTTTATAATGAAAGCGGACTTGACAATCAACAATTAGATCTTATTAATTCATTTTTAACAAAAATTCAAACAAAGAATAAATATGAAAATATTTTTCAAATTACATCTATATTTAATACCCCATTAGCTAGATCAAATTTAATGAGTGAAGATAAAACGACTATGCTTTCAATAATTACTTTTGCTGGAGATCCGTCATCAGATAAATTCGAAAAGACTATTGAGTGGATTAGAGAAGAATCTGAATTATTTAATCAAAAAACCCCAAACCTTAAAACTGGAATTCATTTTACTGGACCAGCAGGTATTTTAGTGGATGCTATTAAAGTATTTAAAAGTATTGATCTTAGAATAACTATAACTACAGTTATATTGGTATTAGTTTTATTAATCATTATTTATAGATCCCCAATATTAGCGATTTTGCCACTTGTTATAGTAGGATCTTCTTTATTTTTATCTCAATCTATAGCAGCATTTATATCTGAAACTTTTGATTTACCACTAAATGGACAAGTAACAGGAATAATGTCTGTGCTAGTTTTTGGAGCAGGAACAAACTATGCATTATTTATAGTTTCAAGATATAAAGAAGAATTATTATTAGGCAAAGATAGATGGGAAGCCATGCAAGTTACTATGTCTAGAATAGGACCTTCAATTGTAGGATCTGCTGGAACAACGATTGTTGCAATGATCGCTCTTGCATTTGCTACATATGGATCTTTTAGAGCACTAGGACCCATGCTAGCAATTGCGATTTTTGTAGTTCTTTTATCAGGTTTATTTATTATGCCTTCAGCTATTGTTTTATTTGGCAAAAAGATTTTTTGGCCTATTAACATAGATAAGAAAATAAAAATTGAACAGCAAGGCATTTGGTTTAAAATTGGCTCCTTAGTAGCAAATAGACCTAAAATGATATTGATGATAACTATATTAGGAATAATAATAACTTCCATTCCAGGATTATTTATTAAGCCAAGTTTTAATTTATTGGATGGATATCCAGATTCAACAGATTCAAAAAAAGGTTTTGAAATTATTAGAGATTCATTTCCTAAAGGAGAATTAGCTCCGACTGAAATATTAGTATATTCACCCGAAGTAAAAGAGATATTTAATGATAAAGAATTTATTAATTCAATCTATTCAAATTTGGAAACAATAGAAGGTATTGCAAGAATTTCTGGATATTTACGTCCGAACGGGTACCCAGAAACTCGTAGATTATGTTTATGTGATATATCCAGTGCAGAAGCATTTTATGAAAATATGCGCTTTGTATCGGATGATAATTCTACGTTGAACATTCAAATAATTATTAAGGATGATCCTTATTCTTTGAAAGGGCAACGAATAATTACTGAAATCAGAAACACCCTAGAGAATATTAAATTGTCTGGATATGATTTTTATATTGGTGGAGAAACCTCCGTAGCCTTAGATACTAAAACATCTATTGATCGTGATATGACTTTATTAGGACCAATAATTCTATTAGCTATATTTTTGATATTGATTATTTTACTAAAATCTTTAATTGCTCCTTTCTATTTATTAATAAGCGTGATTATTAGTTACACGGCGACGTTTGGAATAGCAATATTTTTCTTCCAATATATATTTGGACATTCCGGTGTAGCCTATGCAAATGCAGTGTGGATGTTTATTTTTCTGGTGGCTTTGGGAGCCGATTATAATATTTATGTAATGTACCGAATAAAAGAAAGTACAAGATCATTGGGAATAATTGAAGGCATAAAGGATGCAATTGGTCAAACAGGTGGAGTTGTCACTTCGGCTGGGATAATATTAGCAGGAACTTTTTCTATACTCACTACTCTACCTCTTAGAGACCTTTTCCAACTTGGTTTTGCAGTAAGCATAGGAGTTCTAATCGATACATTTGTTGTCAGAGCATTTCTGGTCCCAAGTATTGCTGTTTTACTTAAAGATAAAAATTGGTGGCCTAATAAAAACAATCAGTTATAATGAATGAAACTATAAATAATTAGGTTACTTGCTTTGATTAAGGATCAATTAAATATCTCAGGAGAAAAAATAGAAGAGCTCCAAAATCTTGCCTCTCAAAATTTATTTATGCATGCTCAACAAATAAATGATTGGGCTGGGAATTTGAAAATTTTTGTCAAAGGTGAAGGAGTATGGGTTATCGATGTAAATGGCCATAAATATTTGGACTCGATGGGCGGATTATGGTTTAAATCTGCTGGATATGGAAGAGAGGAAATAGCCAAAGCTATGTATAACCAGGCCTGCGCAATTGAAACACCTCCAGCTAATGGCGCTTGTATCCCACAAATAGAGTTAGCAGGAAAGATTGCAAAATTATATCCTGATAAAAATGCTAGATCCTTTTTTACATCTGGAGGATCAGAATCAGTTGAAACAGCTGTAAAAATGGCCAAAAAATATCAAATGAACCAAGGGAAATCTGGAGCATATAAAGTTATTTCACGAAGATATTCATATCATGGAGCGACTGCTATGGCTGTTAGTTTGGGGAAACCCTTAACATCGGATACCATGGGTCCTGAAATGCCAGGAACAATACATGTAGAAAATTGGGATTCATACAGAATCCCCAATAATATAGATCCCGTTGAATATGCAATTTATTGTGCAAATCAATTTGAGGAAGCCATAAAACATACTGGCCCAGATTCAGTTGCTGCTATGATTGCTGAACCAATTTCTGCAGCGTACGGCATTCACATCCCCCCAGCAGAATATTGGCAGAAATTACGAGAAATTGCCGATAATTATGATGTAGTACTAATAGCGGATGAAGTTATAACAGGATTTGGAAGAACTGGAAAATATTTTGCAACAGATCACTGGAATGTAATTCCTGATATTACAACGGTTGCAAAGGCTTTAACAAGTGGTTATTCTCCGTTAGGTGCAGCTATCGCATCCAAAAAGATATCTGATTCCTTTTTAGGATCAGAAAAAGAAATGTTTCGACATTTAATCACCTTTGGAGGACATCCAGTTTCTTGTGCAGCGGCTTTGAAAAATTTGGAAATATTGGAAAAAGAAGATTTGGTACAAGCATCTAAAAACATGGGGGAATATCTCTTGGAACAACTGGAACCACTTAAAAATTCTAAGATAGTTGGAGATATAAGAGGATTAGGATTACTTGTTGCGATCGAATTAGTATTTGATAAATCAAATAAAACTAAAATCCCTCCTAGCTATGAATTACAAAAAAAGATACCAAATTATTTGCTAGAAAGGGATGTTATTTCATTTAGGGCTGGTGACGTTATATCTCTTTGTCCGCCTTTAAGTATTAATAAAGATGAAATAGATTTTCTGGTTGATGCTTTAAAATATAGTATATCTAAGATTGAAGAAGAAATTTAAAATATAAAACTGTCACCTTTTTTAAGTAGCTTTTGAGAATAAATATGATATCTTCTTGTAATAGAATGGTAAAACACCAAAAATAAATTCAAGGAGATAGACACGGATGGTTAAAAAAGCCGCATCAAAAACTACTAAGAAACCAACTGGAAAAACAAATATTGAAACAGATGGATTTGGACCCTCAACAGTTAGAGATGAAGTTGTTCTGGAAGTGAAGAATCTCCAAACTAATTTTACCACCAAATGGGGCACAGTAAAGGCGTGTGATGGAATTTCTTATTCGGTAAAAAGAGGAGAAACCTTGGGTATTGTAGGAGAATCCGGATCTGGAAAGTCTGTTACAGCATTATCAATTATGAGGTTGATTCAATCTCCTCCTGGAGCCATAGTAGGTGGAGAAGTGATTTTAAATGGCAGAGATATTTTGCAAATTAGTGAGAGACAAATGACGTCTGTTAGAGGCGGAGAAATCTCTATGATTTTACAGGATCCTATGCAGGCTTTAAATCCTGTTTTTGATATAAATGATCAAGTTGGAGAAGCTATAGGGATCCACCAAAAAGTAAAAGGTAAGACACGATGGGAAAAAGTAGTAGATGCTCTTAGAAAAGTAAGAATTCCAGCTCCTGAAACTCGAGCAAAAGATTATCCTCATCAACTTTCAGGAGGTATGAGGCAAAGGGTGGTTGGAGCTATTGGAATATCTTCCAACCCTGATGTTATTATTGCTGATGAACCAACAACATCATTGGATGTTACTATTCAAGCAGCATACTTAAGGCTTTTGAAACAAATACAATCCGAAACTGGTGCTGCAATTATTTTTATTACTCATGATTTTGGAATAGTGGCTAAGATGTGTGATAGAGTAGCTGTAATGTATGCAGGCAGAATTGTAGAAATGGCTGATGTAAGAGAGATTTTTAATAACCCATTACACGAATATACCAAAGCATTAATAAGTTCAGTTCCAAAGCTCGAAGAGAAATCAGGTAGATTACCTCAAATAGATGGTCAGCCTCCATTATTGTATGATTTGCCCCCAGGAGATTCTTTTGCACCAAGATCTCCCTTGAAATTTGATGAAAAAGATGCATTGATTAGGCCTGAATTGATAGAGGCGCAACCAAATCATTTTGTTCAACTGTCAAGATGTTCTGTTAAGGATTTTGATAAGTACAAAGAAAAAGTTTCATACGGTTAGAGATTTAACAAACAATTAAAGTTTTAAAATGAGGTAAATGATGACTACAGAAGAAAAAGTTGACTATTCACATATTCCACCTGCTGTTGGTTGTTCCAATGATGGGGAACCTATTATTCAGGTGAGAAACATAAGAAAATGGTATCAAGTCAATAAGGCTCTTCCGTTTATAGGGAAAATTGATTGGCTTAAAGCAGTAGATGATGTTTCATTTGATGTAATTCCTGGGAAAACCATTGGTTTGGTTGGAGAATCTGGATGTGGTAAAACAACGACAGCGAAAATGGTTTTAGGACTTGAAGAGCCTTCTACTGATGGAGAGGTTCCTGTCGGTCAAATATATTTTCAGGGTCAAGACGTAAAGACTTTAACTTCTGCAGGAAAAAAAGAAATGAGAAGATCTGTTCAAGCCGTTTTTCAAGACCCTTGGTCATCTTTAAATCCCAGGATGCGTGTTAGTACTATTATCGCAGAACCACTAGAAATAAATACAACAATGACAAAACAAGAAAGAGATACTCGTGCAGGAGATTTACTTACTGAAGTGGGTTTGAATCAATATCAAGGGAATCTTTATCCTCATGAATTTTCAGGAGGTCAACGCCAAAGGATTGGTATTGCTAGAGCTTTAGCATTGAATCCTAAGTTGATTGTTTTAGACGAGCCAGTATCTGCTCTAGATGTTTCTATTAGAGCCCAAATAATGAATTTGCTCGTTGATTTGCAAGATGAGCATAACCTAGCATATATTCTTATAGCTCATAACTTAGCAACAGTCAGATATATGTGTCATGTGACAGCAGTTATGTATCTAGGAGTTGTTCAAGAGTATGGAGATACGGAAGCTATTTTTGCCAACCCAACCCATTTGTACACAAATGCTTTAATATCAGCCGCTTTACCTTCTCATCCTGATATTAAAAGAGATGAAATTGTTTTACCAGGAGAAGTAGTTTCTCCAGTAAATCCACCACCAGGAGATGTTTTTATGTCTCGGACTCCTTTAGAGGTTAGAAAAAATCACAAATATACGAAAGAAAGACCACCATTAAAAGAGATTGGTAAAGATCATTATGTGGTTGAAACTCCTTGGAGTACTGTTACAGGGCATGATTTGTCAGAATTTCATTTATCCGTTGATGAAGCCATGTAACATTTTTTGGCTCCCGGGCCTGGATTCGAACCAGGACTGGAGGAGTCAAAGTCCTCTGTCCTACCATTAGACTACCCGGGAAAAAATTTGAGCTAAATTAAATTTACATCTATATGAGCTCTTTTGAAATAGAAAACAAATTTGAATTTAATTATTATTTATTTTTTGTAATTTTCTTTGATACTAATATAAAATAGAATAATGATGAAAGGGGCCTTAGCTCAGCTGGGAGAGCGCCTGCCTTGCACGCAGGAGGTCGGGAGTTCGATCCTCCCAGGCTCCACCAAAAAAAGTATTGTTAATTTTGAAAGTTATTAATAACATAAGAGAAATGTTTTATGAGAGAGCATTGATTACAAAAAAAGTTGCTCTTGTTCCTACAATGGGATCATTACATAAAGGGCATGAGGCATTATTAAAAAGATCAAAAGAGATAGCTGATGTTACGATTGCTTCTCTTTTTATTAATCCTAAACAATTCGATTCTCATAAAGATTATGCTAGATACCCTACTTCAATTGATTCAGATTTAAATATATTTGAACAAAATAAAGTAGAGATAGTATTTATGCCTGATAAAAATGAAATGTATAATCCAAATTTCAATTCCGTCATAAAAATTAACGATTTAAATAATGAATTGGAAGGCAATTATAGAAAAGGGCATATGGATGGAGTTTCTACTGTTGTTATGAAATTGTTTAATATCATAAAACCTAATATAGCTTTATTTGGAGAAAAAGATTTTCAACAATTAAAAGTAATAGAAAAAATGGTTTATGATTTTTCAATGGATATTAAAATCGAACCTGTTCAAACCGTTAGAGATTCCAATGGGTTAGCTGTTTCAAGTAGAAATATTCTACTTAATAAAAATCAAAGAATTTCAGCACAGTCCATTAGTAAATCATTGAAACTTGCTATTGTAGCTTTTAAAAAAGGCAAAGTACTTACTAATGAAGTTTGTAAAATTGTGATAGATTACTTAGATAAAATAGAAGAAGTTAAATTAGAATATGTGACAATTAGAACCTTGGATACTTTTAAAGAAATAAAATCTATCAAAGGCCCTTTTGTCCTTTTAATTGCAGCATATGTAGGAGACATTAGATTAATTGATAATTATGTTTTTAGATAATCAAGATGAAGAAAAAATTAGATTTAATTGACATAAAAAAAATAAAGAAATCCAAAAAAAAATTGGTGATGATTACTGCTTATGACTATGTTAGCGGATACATAGTTAATGAATCATCAGCAGATATCATATTAGTTGGTGATAGCTATGGAATGACTACTTTAGGCTATGATCAAACCAGTTTAGTTTCATTAGAAGATATGAATAGAGCTATTCGCTCCATTAATAACGTTGAACTTAAAACTTTTTTAGTAGCAGATCTTCCTTATAAAACATATGAAACCAGTCAAGAAGCTTTGAAAAATTCCAAAATATTAATCAATTCTGGAGCTGATGCTATTAAATTAGAAGGTGGTAAAGATAAAAGAAAAATAATTGAATATCTTACTAAGAATAATATAAAAGTAATGTCTCATATTGGTATTATTCCGCAAAGTATAAAATCTAATAAAGATTATAAAATTCTAGGGAAAAATAATGAAGAATATAATCATTTGTTTGAGGACGCAAAGGCAGTTCAAAATGCAGGTGCTTTCGCAGTTGTCTTAGAACTTATTGAACAAAAATTAGCTAAGGATATTACTTTAAGTCTGAATATTCCTACTATAGGTATTGGTTCAGGTTCATATACTGATGGGCAAGTACAAGTTTTTAATGACATAATCGGTTACAGTCCCCATCCATTGCCAAAACACGCAAAGACTTTTTCGAATTTATTTGAATCAGCATCAGAAGCAATATCTAAATATATTTCTAGTATTAAACGTTAAATACTTAACTATTCAATCAAAGATTTAGCCTTGGATTTGGCCATTGTTTTGTAACTTTCAAACCACTCTGATTCAATTTTTTCTTGATTATCTTTAATGAATTTTTCAAGATTAGAAATGGATTCTTCAGTTTTCTTTTCTATTTCTTTCTGCTTTTTTGCTGCAGCTTCTTTTGATTTTATTACTAAAGCATCCTTGAATTCTTCAGGCTTAGACTTAAATATGGATCTATATTGATTCATTGTTTCTCTTTCAATCATTGCGACTTCAATTCCTTTTCTCAAATTAAAACAATATTGTTTATCCTTGTAACAACTTGCTAATATGGCATTTATAGATTTAATATAATTTCCAATCTGGTGAACCTTGAAATTTTCATTAAAAATTGATTTATAAGCTGCAATACCGAAATTATCAGTCGATATTTTGTGATTTTGGTTCCCATCACTTGATATTCCAAGTGCTATTCCAGCATGTTCATATTCGAATAATAATCCAGGGATACTAACTATAGGGTCATCAGGAAAATAAATTCTGTAATTATCAGGTACATATTTTTCCATAACTTTTCTAAAATCTTTATTACCTACCCTCGGAGAGCCGAAAGTAACAACAGATACATCATATTTATAATTAGATGCTAGATCTAATGCAGTTAATGTCGCTAATGCTGAGCCCAAACTATGTCCAGATACGATGAATTTTTTACTTTCTGTTCGTGCTGCAATATTTAATATTTTATTTCTAAATCTAGCATATTCGGTATCAAATCCTCTATGAATCAAAACTGAATCTGAATTTTCTCCATCATACCATTCAGGCGAAATTAAAGCCCCATCTAGGTCCGTTAACACATTTTTTGTAAAATCTGATCTGTCTCCACTTGTAGATCTGTAAATAATAAACATCATGTCATCTTTAGTTGATACAAGAGCTCTCCCTCCACTTAAATCTATTGAAATTTTATCAGCTCCTGTTTTTTGTGCTGCTTCTACGTAGCCATCATAAACATCATAGCCTTTTTTATCTAATTTGGATTTGGCTTCTTTGAATTCCTTTAATACTAGATAGTTTTGCAACATTATATCGGGTAGAGTATTTTCAAAACCTAGTTGTTGAAGAGTTATAGGGTCACTATAAAGTTTTGACTCTTTACTTATAGCGCTAGTCGGTGAAGATTCTTTATCTGATATTTTAGATGAAATTTCAGATGCAGCAGAACACCCAAATAAAGCCAATATAACAAAAAATAATATTAATTTTTTTAACATTTCATTCCCCCAAACCATTTGGTATATCAAGTTATTATACCCCATTTAAAAATAAAATTATAAATTTTTTGGGATGGGTTTTTTGCAGGAAAAGAAAATAATTGAAGTTACTAACATTAACCCAAGTCCTACCCACCAAATATTTTGATATGATCCTGTTATGTCTCTAACATATCCAGAAATAGGAGCACCTAAACCACCAATTATCAAAATTATTGGGGTGACTTTCCCTCTTATTTCTCCCACATTTTTTCTACCAAAATAATCTGCCCAAATGAAAGAGTGAATAAACATTAGGCCTCCAATCCCTAATCCGAAAATTGCCATAGATATAAATATTGCTGTAAAAGAATAAGCGTAGATAGTTAATAAGCTAGCTATTGATAAAAGTAAAAAAGCTATGGTTCCTAAAATTCTAATATTAAATTTATTTACTAAATTTCCTATAAAAAAAGTACTGATACCTGCACAAACTGCATCAAAAGCAGTTGCCAAAGCTATAAGTTGAGGCTCAAGACCCCTGTCCATAAACGCAGGAATCCTGTGAATTGCAATTGTTCCAGTAGCCACAGAAACCGTTGTTAAACAAAACGTGATTTTCCAGAACACTTGTGTTTTTATGGCATCTTTTGTATCCCATGAAAATTCTTTAGCGTTTGAGTTTTCTGTTATTTCTGAAGTGATTCCATCAGGCTTTTGATTAATATCTTCTGGCTGTCTACGAAGAATAAGAAGTGAAGGAGGAACAACAATTATTATTGCAATAGCTCCAAATATAATCCATGTGTTTCTCCAACCATAAATATCTATAAAAAATTGAGTAAGAGGTATAAAAATCAGTGCACCAATTGGAACTCCTAATGAAGCTATTGCCAGTGCTTTTCCTCTTTTTTCTATAAACCACTTTGTTATTGGGACTGAAGTAATTAGAGCGCCCGGGCCGCCCATTCCTGCTATCCCCATTATTCCAAAAATTACAATCATGATATATCCTGATGAATTATAACCAAGTAATATCAAAGAAGTCCCAACTATTATTATTGAAACAGGTAACAGGATTCTTGAACCATATGAATCTATCCATTTCCCTATCCAAGGACTAGTGATCCCTGAAACAATTTGTCTTGAAGTAGATGCCCATCCAAAGAAAGATCTTCCTATTAAGAGTTCGTCTCCCATTGGTTTTATGAATAACCCAAAATTTAAGCTTCCTAAAGCCATTGATAAAGATGATGTTATAGCCATAACTATAACAATGTTCCAGCCATAAAAATACTTGGGTTTAGAAAAAAAATTATTCACAACAAATTAAACTTATTTTGTTGTAATCTTTATGTCAATTGTGCTGTTAGTTGAATTAAACTAATAATGGAAATATTTATATTGATTTTCATGTAAGGTATTGTATATTGAACAGGTCAACAATTATTTATCTTATTTAATTTATAAAGAAAGAGAATACAGATTTGTCTAAAAAACAATTTAATCCTTCAAAGAATAAATTTATAAGATATCTCTGGATAAGCTTAGGTTCTATCTTTGTAGGTGTAGGTTTTGTAGGAGTATTTGTTCCAGGTCTCCCTACAACCATTTGGTTAATTTTGGCAACAGGGTGTTACATAAGATCTTCTGAAAGATTGTATAACTGGTTAATTGAAAATAAATTATTTGGTAAGTACATAAAAAATTACTATGATGGTTTAGGTATGCCTAGAAATTCAAAAGTTCTAGCTGTCTCCTCTATAACTTTATTTTGTACTTTAGCTATTATTTTTTTTATAAGTATTATGTGGATTAAAATTATAGTTTTTTTTGTAGGCATTTCAGGTATTTTATTTATTCTCTTAAAAGTCCCGACTCAAAAATAATTTTCATTGTGATTAACTGTTGACAATAAAAAAAAGACTATTGTACACTAAGTAAGTACACAATAATGTATCCCCAATATGAGTACAATATTCTA
The DNA here is from genome assembly GCA_029940375.1 of Dehalococcoidia bacterium. Classification (GTDB taxonomy): domain Bacteria; phylum Chloroflexota; class Dehalococcoidia; order Lucifugimonadales; family Lucifugimonadaceae; genus TMED-70. Next base: position 252,838 of record JAPYUX010000002.1, read on the forward strand.
TTGAAATATATTCTACAAATCTTTTAAGGAGATAATTCGAATGGAATCGATAAATAGGTATGTTTTGGCCTTTTTTATTTTTCTTATGACATCAATTTTGTTCTTTGGCTGTTCGAGTGAATCAGAATTTACAGAAACAAAAAAAGATTTGGTTATTTATTCAGGAAGATCTGAGTCACTGATCGGTCCAATAATTGAGCAGTTTTCAGAATTATCAGGAACTCCTGTGCAGGTAAAATATGGTAAAACAGCTGAAATAGTCAGTTTATTAAACGAAGAGGGAAATAAAACTCCTGCTGATGTTTTCTATGCACAGGATCCAGGTGGACTTGGTGCTGTTATTGACATGTTCGATTCTATGCCGGCGGAAATTTGTGATATTATTCCTGAGTGGGCGATTTCTCCAAAAGAATATAACATTACCGACCAAACTATGGGATGTAAATGGATAGGAATAACAGGAAGAGCAAGAACCCTTGTTTATAACCCAAATGTTCTAAGTGAATCTGAATTACCAACCTCAATGATGGATTTAACTGATCCTAAATGGAAAGGTAAGCTAGGTTGGGCACCATCAAATGGTTCCTTTCAAGCTATGCTAACAGGAATGAGATTAACCTGGGGAGAAGATAAAACTAAAGAATGGTTACAAGGAATAATGTCAAACGAACCAATTGTTTATCCTAAAAACACTCCTCAAGTTCAAGCTGTCGCTGATAAAGAAATTCAAATTGGAATGGTAAATCACTATTATCTACATAGATTCATAGCTGACAAAGGAGAAAATTTCCCCGCAAGAAATCATTATCTGAATAATGGAGATATTGGTTCAGTAATTTTAGTATCTGGAGCAGGAATACTTGAAGCATCAGATAATAAAAGTAGTGCTGAAAAATTTATGAAATTCATTACTTCGAAAGTGGCTCAACAATATTTTGCTTCCCAGGTATATGAATATCCATTAATTACTGATGGTGTAAAACCTAATAGAATGCTTAGAGACCTAGAGTCCTTAAATAAACCTGAAATAGATATTTCACAATTAGGAAATTTAGAAGCTACTCAATCTTTATTAATAGAAGTGGGGGCTCTTGAATAAATAATTATCGAACTATTATCAGCCTAAAATTAGCCGGCTTATCCTCTAATTTTTTTTATTTTAGGTGTAGTATAATTATTGCTTACAAAGATATTAGTGATGTATAAACTTGCAATAGGAATTATAGGGATTATTTTAATTTTACTTACTTTGTATATAGCAGTAATAGTCAGTCTTATTTTATTTGATTCAAAGGTTGATATTGATTCAAAAATTGATATTAAACGATATTCAGATGAAATAATGCCTATGCCATTCCAACATAATCCAATGCCTATGCCATTCCAACATAATCCAATGCCTATGCCATTCCAACATAATCCA
>JAPYUX010000002.1:254360-316230 GCA_029940375.1 Dehalococcoidia bacterium
ATGCCTATTACTCCTGAAGATTGGAAATGGAATGAACATAGGAATGAAAAAGAAAAGGGTGGTCGTCAACCTTCTATAGAATTGACTGTCGAAGATTTTGATAAACTAATATCTGAACTGAAATTAGAACAAAAAATGTTAACTAATCAATTAGAAATTGAAATATCTCGCTTTGAATTAGAAATCGATCATTTTAGTAAACAAAAAGATAAATTGAAGTAAGAAAATATTAGTTATCCTTATAGATAGAAATGACTATTTCATTTGCCCAAAAATCTTCTCAAGGGATTGTCTGTTTTTTTTACTTTTATCATTATCATCTTCGGGTAAGATAGGATTTTGCTCATTATTGTCAGTCTTCATATCAAACATCCTGCCATCTTCGTATAGTTTCCAATCATGAGTCCGTAAAAATCTTTGTATTGGTTTAGCATTTCTTCCTCCTGGATCAAAGTGAAAAAATACCCAATCTCTAGAGTTCCCTTTTTCCCCCAATAGTTGAGGGTAAAAAGATCTCCCATCAATTATATAATCTTTAGGAATATCAATTCCTGCGGCTTCAAAAATAGTGGGTAAAAAATCTGAACTGTCTACTAGATCAGAATTAACTAATGAACTAGGTATTTTATTTTTCCAATTGCAAATTAATGGAACATGCGTACCAGTGTCGATAGTTTTTCCTTTACCTCCAGGAATTTCAATATCACCCATAAAAGAAGAAACTTCTATTGGAGAACCATTATCTCCTAGATAAATAATTAAAGTGTCTTCCCTAATTGATAATTCATCTAGTTTATCCACTATTCTTCCAACTACTTGATCATGATACTCAACCATATCTTTATAATATTTATTATCATCATCCCATCCTTCTAATTCATCCCAAGTCTTACCACCCAAGGTTTTATTTGATGGAGGTTCAAATGAAGCAAATTCTTCACTATCAGGAGTTGGTTCTAAAGGTCTATGTGTTAATGTCATAGGAAAATATACAAAGAAAGGATCTTCTGAATTCCTATCAATAAAATCTAAAATATAATTACAAAATATATCTTCGCCATAATTTCCTTCAGTTATTTTTTTGGATAAATATGATCCATTTTCATATATTATTGGATCTTTATATCTTGAACCTTTTTCTTCCGTTTGATGAGCATGCCATACACAAAATTCATCGAATCCAGCATCCTCAATCTTTTGTCCTTTGTTCCTTTCTTCGGGCATTTGATCTGGAGGATTATATGAATATAACTGCCACTTGCCAGATATTAAGGTTTTGTAACCATTTTCAGAAAACATATGACCAAATGTCTTTTCTTCAGGATGCATTAATCCAAATCCTAAATAATTTCTAAAGTTATATTTTCCTGTCATAAGCTGAATACGAGTGGGGGTACATAGAGGTTGAACATGTGCATTTTCAAATCTAATTCCAGTTTTGGCTAATTGATCTAATATGGGTGTTTTATATGATGTCCCACCATTTGAACCTATTACTTCGTATCCTAAATCATCAGAAAGAATCAATATAATGTTTGGTTTTTTGTTCATTTTTTTCTCCATTTTTATCCTCTTTCTCCTTTATCGTATTCAGCGTACATATATGGATGATTATCATCAAAAGATGTTAAAGGTTTTGGGTTTTTTTTTCTCCCAGGTGGTCTTACTTCATTACCGACAATACTTAATGATTTATCTCCCAATTCTTTTCTGAAACTATCTATATAAGATAATAATTGATTAACTAAATTTTTATTTTCATTAAATAAATTATTACTTTCACTTATATCTTTTTCTAGATCATATAATTCATTCACATTATTACCTTCTTTTTTAATATGAAGTTTCCAGTTCTTATATCTAATAGCTTCTAAATTATCTTCATTATAATAAAAGAAAATGTCTCTCTTAGAAGATATTTCATTTGAGAAAAATAGATCTGACATTTCTATTCCATCAATTTTTTTCACAGGTAATTCTCCACCTATTAATTTTGTTATTGATGGTAAAAAATCCATTGTTGTAGCAATTTCATTACAGACTGAACCAGCCTCTACATTACCAGGCCATCTGATTATGCATGGGACCCTTTGACCACCTTCCCAAGTTTGACCTTTTCTTCCTCTTAAATCCCCATTGCTTCCACCTTGATTTTGTAACCTTGAGCCATTATCACTTGTAAAAATAACTATGGTATTCTCATCAATTCCTAACTCTTTTAATTCATCAAAAATCACCTGAGTTGACCAATCTATACTTGCTACACATGCACCATAATCTCCATTTTTAGATTCATTTACAAATTTTTCAGCAGCATAAAGAGGTAGATGAACTTGCATGTGAGCCAGATATAAGAAAAAGGGTTTGTCTTGATTATTCCTTATAAATCTTACTGCATCTTCTGTGTATCTCTCGGCAATGGATCTCTGATCAGGTTGTTCTTGTATTACTTCTTTATCCCTAATTAATGGAAGAGGAGGCCTGTCCCATTCAGTAACTTTTGCAAGAGTTGAGTTCTCTGGGTAGTAATCAACTATTTCTTTTTGTATACCCATATCATTACTGTAGGGAATTCCAAAGTAAGAATCAAAACCATGATTTGTTGGAAGAAATTCTTCTTGATCACCACAATGCCATTTACCTATAATTTTTGTGCTATATCCTGATTTTTTTACAATTTTTGCTATTGTATCTTCTTCTGTATTTAGACCTATTCCTTGTCCTGGAAACAATACCCCAAGTCCATCAAAAGTTCCAAAACTAATCCTTTGAGGATAACAACCCGTCAATAGCGAAGCTCTAGATGGAGAACATACAGGAGAACTTACATAGAAATCTAAAAACTTTTTTCCCTCATTAGCCATCTTATCTAAGGTAGGGGTTTTATTTTTTTTTGACCCAAAGCATCCTAAATCGCCATAACCGAGATCATCAGCAAAAATGATTATTATATTTGGATTATTTTCTTTGGAAGTAATGATAGCTTTCTATTTTTGATTTATAATTATCTTAGATTTTTATATTATTAAAAGTGAGATATCTATGGATAAAATACTAAGTTTTTATGAATTTAATTTTTTTGATTTATCCGAAGTTAAAGAAAATCAAAAGAAATTATCTATTAAGTGTAAAAAACTAGATATTAGAGGAACAATTATCTTAGCCGAAGAAGGAATCAATGGAACTATTTCAGGGACTGTGGAAAATATTGATTTTATTGAAGTTTTTTTATCTAAAATTGGTTACAAAGCGAATATTAAAACTTCATATTCAAAAAAGACTCCATTCAAAAGATTAAAAGTGAAAATACAAAATGAAATAGTTACTTTTAATCAATTGGGTAAATTTGCATCTAATACTGGAGATTTTATTGAACCCGAAGAATGGGATGATTTTATTCAAAGTGGAGATGTAAAAATTGTAGATGTAAGAAATTATTATGAAACAGTTATTGGAAAGTTTCCTAATTCTATAGATCCACAAACTGAAACATTTACAGAATTTAAGAATTTTATTGATAGAGAACTTATTAAGTTAAAGCACAAAAAAATTGCAATGTATTGTACAGGTGGTATTAGGTGTGAAAAAGCTTCTTCTTATATGAAAAATATTGGATTTAAAAATGTATTTCAGTTAAAGGGTGGAATTATTAATTACTTAAATACTAAGGATAAAAATAATGGTGTTTGGGAAGGAGAATGTTTTGTATTTGATGAAAGAGTTTCCCTAGATTATGGTTCTGAAGTTGGTAATTTTGAATTATGTCATGGATGTAGAAATCCCATTGATGAATCTGATAAAAAATCTATTTATTTTGAAGAAGGCGTTAGTTGCCCAAATTGCATTAATATTAGAAGCGATAATCAGAGGAATAGATCCAGAGAGAGACAAGCTCAAACACAATTTGTTAAAAAAATGAAAAAATCTTCTAGATAACTTTAGAGAGGATTTACTCCTCCTTGAAAACAAAGATTGAACATCAATAACAATATTGATACTAATAGAAGTCCTGCTATAGAACTAAATATTATTTTTGAAAATAATATAATTATTTTTTTGCGTTGTGCTTTCAAATTAACTCGCTCGTATTAACTCTCCATTATATAAAAGAGTTTCTTGACCTGCTACTACAGCTTTTTTACCATTAACAAAAACAAATGATATACCACTAGGGCCATTTTTTGGATTTATATATGTAGCATTGTCTTTTATTTCGCTTTCATTGAAAATAACCAAATCTGCAAAATTATTTTCTTTTATTAGACCTCTGTCTTTTATATTGAATTTTTTAGCAGGCATTTCAGTCATTTTATGTATAGCATTTTCCATTTTTAAGGATTGTTTTTTTATTACGTATTCTTCTAATATCCTCGGGTAAGTTCCCCATGCTCTTGGATGCGGTTTTGATCCAACATCAAGCCCATCTGTACCTATCATAACCAACTTATGTTGCATTATTTCAACAACGTCTTCTTCTTTCATTCCAAAAGCTGCAACTAAAATTTTATCTGAAACATCAATTAATTTTTCTACAGTTTCTTCAGTAGGAAGATCGTAAAAATTTTGTATGTCTTCAAGAGTTTTCCCTTCAAGACTTTCTTCTCCTGGAACAGAACATAATAAAACTTCATTACTAGTAGATTTACCCATGGGACTATATTTACTTGATTCATCAAAGGTCCCATTAATATACAAAGCTTTAAGCATTGTTGATCTTGCCGTATAGGGATATTGGTCCGCATTAATATCAATTCCATTAAGATTGTGATTTTCAATAATTTCTAATGCCTTTCCTACTTTTCCCCAGTTCTCCTTTCCAACTGCTTTTAAATGAGAAATTTGTATTTTTGTTCCAGCTTTAGTACCAATATGTATAGTCTCAGAAATTGAATGGAATAATTTTTCTGCTTCATTCCTCATATGTGATACATATACTCCATTATATTTTTTTAAGGGTTTAGTCAGGTTGATAATTTCTTCTGTATTGGAATACCGCCCAGGTTCATAAACTAAGCCTGTAGAAAAACCTAAACAACCTGCTTCCATTCCTTCTTCGACAAGATAGATCATTTTATTTAGCTCATCTGAGTTAGGTATTTTCTTATTTATTTCATTTAAAATGGCTCTCCTTATTGTATGATGACCAATTAGTACTCCGACATTGATTGAGGGAGGATTTTTTTCAATGAGGTCAAAAAAATCTGCGAAATTGTTCCATTTATATTTAAGTGAATCGACCTGATATAATGCTGACATTTGTTCTTTAGCAGCTCCGTATGGAGAAATTCCAAATCCACAGTTCCCAACAATCATCGTAGTTATCCCTTGAAGGATATTATGAGTTATTCTTCTTTCAGATAATATTTTAAAATCATCATGAGAATGGACGTCTATGAAGCCAGGACAGACAATACTATCTTTTGCATTTATTATTTCTTTACTTTCAGCATTAGAGAGTAGGCCTATAGTATCTATTTTTTCCCCTATAATTCCTATATCACCTTTATAAGATTTTTTATTACTACCATCTATAATGGTTCCATTAGTAATTAAAGTATCGAACATTTAATGAAATTTTCCTCTACCAAGTATTGGTACTACTTCTTCTAATTTATTATTCTTATGTACATAGTAATTCTCATGAAGATTTATTGTTGTATCTGAATGCTTTGGTCTTACCAATACCTTATCTCCAATTTTTATATCCACATCGGTTTCCAAAATACATTTACAATGTTCTTCAGACAAGCTTATTAGCTTTATACCCTTTGGGAAAATTACGTCTGGTAATCCTTGATCATTTGAAACTGATTTAAGCCCACAGTCAATCACTATTCTATTCTCCCTTTTAGAAATGACTGTAGTTATTAGTGATAGGGCAGGAGTGAAATCATTAAAAACCTTTAAGTAATTCCCGTCCATAAATATATATGACCCACATTGTAGTTCAGTAATTCCTTCAATCTTTCCTGTGATATTATAAGTTCCAGTTCCACATGCAGATACTATGTTTACTTCAATTCCATTTTTTTTAAGTAAATTAGCTGAGTTAAGAAGTTTATTCATGGCTTGAGTTGTATTATCTACCCTTTCTTCGTAGTCACTAATGTTAACTGTATGTCCTTCGTACCCCATTACTCCTTCAAACTGTAGACCAGGGCTATCAATAATTTTTTTTGTAAAATCAACTATCTCTTCTAGTTCTACTCCACATCTATCCATACCCACATTAACTTCAATTATTACACTTAAGACCTGATTGTTTTCTGAAAATATTTTTGAGAGTTCTTCTACATTTGACAAATCTTCCACTGCAATAATAATTTTCGATTTCTTTGATGCCTGAATTAATCTATTTATTTTTTTTGCCCCAACTATTTGATTTGGGATCAATATTTCTGGTATACCATTTTCTGCCATGATTTCTGCTTCACCTAATTTTGCACAACATATACCTATTGCTCCAGCTTTAATCTGCTTTTTAGCCCAATAAGGACTTTTGTTCGTTTTTGAATGAGGTCGCATTGATACATTGTTTTCATTTGCAAATTTTTGCATTTTGTTGATATTGTTTTCTGCTATGTCTAAATCAACAATTATGGAAGGAGTATCTATTTCTGTGATATTTATACCTTTTTGATAGAATTCATTATTATTTGTCATTATTTCCTCTTTCAATTAAGTAAATAAGGTTTTATCACCTTACTGGTAATGATATTTATTATTATCATTAAGAAGAAAATGAAAATAAATAGTTTTAAATAGCAAATTGAGCAATAATTCAAAATCATTCACAATTAGATTAAAGAGGATTTCAATTTTTATAGTAATAATTTTACTCATAATCAATTTGGTTTATTTTAGATTTTTTTGATAATGAAAACTACGAAAAGAAAAATAGGAATAATAGGATTTGGTAATTGGGTAATTCAAACTTATTTACCCATACTGAAAGAATTGGACACTTCTATTATAAAAAGTGTTGCTTGCCGTAGTTCTTTAACTTTAAAAAAAACAGAATCATTGGTTCCAAAAGAATGTTTTATAACAAATGATTGGATAGTGGTGTAATTATATGAGAAATAAAATTATCTTTCTTCTATTCATATTAATATTTTTTTTGATTAGCTGTTCCAGCGAAGAAGATATTTCTGATGATATTAAAGAAAAAGAATATATCCATCATGTCTCTAACTTTTCTGTATCCGGAGAGAAACTGAGTATTTTTGATCCAGCGTCTGAAATTGATTCTACTAAAGGGAAAGAATCTCCCAAGATAAATTATTTATTAGAATCTCAAAACGTTTATGTTGATTATCCTGATGAAAGACCAACTATATTTTTATTTGTTGCACATTGGTGCCCATATTGCCAAAGTGAGATTCCAATTGTAAAGAATTGGATACAAAATGAACAACTTTTTGAACAAGGAGTAAATATTGTTTTAGTAGTTACTAATATCAATCCAGATAAATCTAATTATCCTCCAGATTTATGGCTAAATAGAGAAGAATGGGAATATCCGGTTATTTATGATGACAATTTCAGTACACTGGGGAAATATTTTGGCATTCCAGCATTTCCATATTGGGTATTCACTGAGCCAGATGGAACAATTGCTTTTAGGTATGCTGGATCACTTTCTGAAGAACAATTATTAGATATAATTTATCTACACACCAAATAATTATTTTTTATGTTTTAAACCCTTGATTTTTTTGATCTTCAACCTTTGAATCACCATTAAATATCTTAAATGTCTTTTTTTTTGCTCAAATCGGTTGATTAACGTATTTTTCGTGTACAATGATACAAATAGATCCTACCTAATAGTAGGTATCTGTTTTTTAACTACGGAATAATAACTATAACTACGGAGGATATGTATGTTTAGAAAATTCCAGTTTGGACTTGTATTGGTTGCAATGCTCTCAATGGGTGTAGTAGCTATGTCTTGTTCAGATGAAGAGGCGGAGGAAGTTACCAACACAACTAATGCTAGTGCTGCTGCTAAAGCTGCACCACCTGCTGCAAAAGCTGCTGCTAAAGCTGCCGCTCCTGCTGCAAAAGCACCAAAAGTTGTTGAAACTTCTAAAACCACAAAAGCTGCAACTGCGGATGACCAAGCTGCAGGATTAGGAGAAGGTGATGTATCGTGGCCAAGCTTATCAGATAGTATGCCAAGTTCATTCAGTGAATCTCCTTTATGTGCTGCTCAAGCTGCTGCGGGTACAATACCTGCACTTGAGGATAGATTACCTGATAATCCACTTGTAATCTCACCTGCCGAGAGTATCGGTGAGTATGGAGGAACATGGTTTAGAGGATTTACAGGACCAGCAGATGGACAGAATATGGAAAGACCTATGAAAGACCATTTGCTATTTTTTGGTACTAACATGACAGACGTTCAAGCTAACATTGGTGAAAGCTGGACTTCTAATGCTGATGCTACAGAATTCACAATAACTCTTAGAAAAGGGTTAAAGTGGTCAGACGGTGATGATTTTAACACCGATGACATTATGTTCTGGGTTGACAACATGTTATCAGATGAAGAAATCAACCCTTCTCCGCCTGCATGGGCGAAGTCTGGTGGAGAGCTTCTAAAATTTACAGCTCTTGACAAAGAAACAATTCAAATCAATTCATTAGAACCCTATGGTCTATTGATAACTTTGATTGCTTCAGTTGTTGTTGCTGGACCTCATACAAGAGGTGACGGAGGAGATGGGCTATATGCACCTAGTCATTATCTAAAGCAATTCCATCCTAACTTTATTGATGGTGGAGTAGCTGCTGCTAATGCTGCTGCTGAAGCTGAAGGATATGACAACTGGGCTAAGTACTTTTTATTCAAGAACCATGCTAATGCAAACCCAGACTCTCCAATGATGACAGCTTGGAAGGTTACTCAACCAATTACTTCAGAACAGTGGGCTTTAGAGAGAAATTGTTTCTACTACGCTGTTGATACTGATGGTCAACAACTTCCATACATGGATTATGTTGTTCTAGACTTGGCTGAAAACCTAGAAGTTTTGAACCTTAAGGCGATTGCTGGTGAATATACAGTACAAGGTCGTCACATAGACTTATCAAAACTTGCTGTTTTCAAAGAAAATTCTGACAAAGGTAACTACAGAATTCAATTCTGGAGACAACCTGAAAGTGGAATAGCTAACTTATACATTAACGAAGACTGGGGAAGAGGTCCTAATGGTTCGCCTGAATTAGCTTCATTCTTAACCAATAAGGATTTCCGAGCTGCTTTGTCAATGGGTACTGAAAGAGACGAAATCAACGAAGTATTCTTCCTTGGATTAGGTGAAGTTGGTGGGCTTTGTGCCGGCTGGGATGATCCTAATAACCCTGGAAAATACATCGGTGAAGATTATGTTCAATTTAATCCAGATGCAGCAAATGCATTATTGGACGCAATGGGATTGGACAAAAGAGACTCTGAGGGTATGAGATTAATGCCAAGTGGTGAAAAAATTGTTGTTACACACAGCGTTGCTGTGGCTGCGTTCGAAGACTATGAAGGAATTGATGGTATGGTCATTGAACAGTGGAGACAAAACCTTGGTGTTGATGGTAAATTAGATGCTCAAGAAAGAAGTCTTTGGTCAGGAAGAATAGACACTAATGAAGCTCAGCTTAATAGCTGGGAATCATCCGGTCGAGCTGGAGCTATCATTACACCTAACCATTTAGGTATGGTTGGTGCTGGTGGATTTATTGCTCGAGTATCAGCTACAGACCATTTAGATGGTATATATGCTGATGGATGGATGGGTGAGTGGCAACGACTTTACGATGAGGCTGTGAGTGATGGATCAAAATACGCTCCAAACCTTCAAAGAGTTGTTGAATTAAACTGTGAGAATGTAAACCCAATCACAACAGTGATGAACAAACCTACATACACAGCTATAATAAAAAAGAACGTTCATAACGTTCCAAATCCACTTCCATTCTCTTACCACGCACAAACTTCAGGAAATGGTTTTCCTGAGACTTGGTGGTTAGAAGGCGGAAATCAATAAAATAATATAAAACAAAATTATTTTGTAATTTTTGTGAGTATTATATATAAAAAGGGGACATCCAAAAGATGTCCCCTTTTTATATTGAATTTTTTATAACTTTACTTCTATAATGTGGTATATATAATTGATATATGTTAAATTTCCTTATAAGAAGAACTGTATTTATGTTTGTCGCATTATTTGCCGTGACAGTTATTTCCTTTTTTATTATTAATTTGCCTAAAGGAGATTATGTAACTGCCTATATTGCTCAACTTCAAGCTACTGGAAGTCTCGTAGATGCTGATGAAGCATCAAATCTTAGAAAGTTTTATGGCTTAGATAGACCATTGTACATTCAATACCTCAAATGGATAAGCCAGATTGTATTAGAGCAAAATTTAGGTTTTTCTTTTGAATACAACCAACCTGTTACAGTAGTTATTGCTGAAAGATTATTGTTAACAATTATATTAGCAATAGCGACAATTATTTTCATATGGATTTTTGCTATTCCTATAGGAATTATTTCTGCTGTTAAACAATATTCTTTTTGGGATTATCTTTTTACCTTTTTAGGTTTTATAGGATTGGCTATTCCTGATTTTATGATTGCACTTATAATGATGTATCTTTTCTTTGTTTGGTTTGATTTTAGTCCAGGGGGTTTGTTTTCCCCAGAGTTTTCTCAGGCTGCTTGGTCTTATGCAAGAGTAATGGATCTAATCGAACATATGTGGATCCCAATTGTTGTATTAGGTACTGCAGGTACAGCACAATTGATTCGAATAACTAGAGCTAATTTATTGGATGAATTAGCTAAACCATATGTAGTAACTGCTAGAGCTAAAGGACTTTCTGAGTGGAAAGTAATAGCTAAATACCCTGTTAGAATAGCATTAAATCCCGCTATTAGTTTAACTGCATATATTTTACCTTTTTTAATTTCAGGAAGTGTTATAGTGGGGGTAGTTTTGTCTTTACCTACGGTAGGTCCTATGTTGGTTAAAGCACTTGTTGCTCAAGATATGTATTTGGCAGGTGGAATTATTTTACTTGTAGGATTTATGACAGTTATTGGAACGTTTATTTCTGATTTATTGCTACTTTGGATTGATCCAAGAATTAGATTTGAAGGATCATAAAATTATAATGAATTATTTATCAAAAATAAAAAATAAATTTTTTAGTGACAAAATACCAGAAGAAATAATCGTTCAAGAAGATGAATCTATACAAATTGCCACACAAAGGCAGTTGATATGGCGAAGGTTTAAAAGACACAGATTAGGATTTGCATCTTCTATAGTAGTAATTTTATTTTATGTTGTAGTACTTTTTGCAGATTTTTTGGCTACTTCAGTTCCTGTACATTACGGGGCAGCGAGAGGTTTTATGCCCCCTCAGCCAATTAAATTTTTTCAGGAAGGTGATTTTTTGAGTGTGTGCCACGTTATTGGTGAAAGAAACCTGGAATCATTTCGTATGGAGCATACTGCTGATTGTAATAATAGAGAGCCCTTACAATTATTTGGAAAAGGGTATGAATACAAATTGTGGGGACTATTTAAAACTGACAGACACCTTTTTGCAATGAAAAACCCAGATGCGAATGTAGATGAGTGGATCCACCTTATGGGAACCGATAAACAAGGAAGAGATGTGTTTTCAAGAGTTATGCACGGAACTAGAGTATCTTTAACAATAGGAATAATTGGAGTTGGATTAAGTATTGTTTTTGGTATATTTATTGGATCTATTTCGGGATACTATGGAGGACTTATTGATTCATTATTGCAAAGATTTATCGAAATAATTCGCTCAGTTCCTACGATCCCACTCTATATGGGTTTTTCAGCTGCTTTTCCTGCAGATTGGACAATTAATCAGGTTTACTTTATGATTACAGTTATTATTTCATTATTTGCATGGACAGATTTGGCAAGGGTTATTAGAGGAAGGTTTTTATCTTTAAGAGATGAGGACTTTGTTGTTGCTGCAAGATTAAATGGAGCAAGTACTATGAGAATTGTTTTTGTTCATATGTTACCTTCATTTTATAGTCATATTATTGCTCAAGCATCCCTAGCTTTACCTTTAATGATAGTTACAGAGACTTCTCTTAGTTATTTAGGTTTAGGTTTAAGGCCGCCGGCAATAAGTTATGGTGTACTTTTAAAAGATGCTCAAAATGTGCAAGCAGTTGCACATAGTCCATGGTTATTCTTACCAGCAATTTTCGTAATCGTGGTTATTTTAGCTTTAAACTTTATGGGAGATGGTATTAGAGATGCCGCTGATCCCTACCAAGAGGTATAAAATATGACAACTAAAAACAAATTAGAAAAAAAATCCATACTAGAAGTAAGAGGCTTGAAGACTTATTTTTATACAACAGATGGTACGGTTAAAGCTGTAGATGGAGTTGATTTGGATGTATTCCCAAAAAAAACTTTGGGAATCGTAGGAGAAAGTGGGTGCGGTAAAAGTATAACTACTAAATCTATTTTAAGATTGATTGATTATCCAGGTAGAACAATTGAAGGTGAAGTTAATCTCAAAGGAGATACTTTGAAAGATTCAGTGGATTTATTAAAATTAAAACAAAATGGTACTGAATTACGACAGATTAGAGGTGGCAGAATTTCTATGATATTTCAGGAACCAATGACTTCCTTCAGTCCAATACATACTATTGGGAATCAAATAATTGAAGCAATCAGGTTGCATTCCAAATTAGGCAAATCTGAAGCATTAGAATTTGCAGAAGATTGGCTGATCCGAGTTGGAATGTCAAATCCCAGCCAAAGACTTAAGCAATATGCTTTTGAACTTAGTGGAGGTCAAAGACAGAGAGCCATGATAGCTATGGCTTTATGTACGAACCCAGATATATTAATTGCCGATGAACCTACAACAGCTTTGGATGTTACAACACAAGCTCAAGTTCTAGATTTATTAAAAGAAATGCAAGAGAAAAATGGCATGTCTATAATAATGATTACTCATGATTTGGGGGTAATTGCGGAATTAGCTGATGATGTTTCTGTTATGTATTTAGGTAAAGTCGTGGAAAGTGGTACTATCCGTCAGGTATTTAAAAATCCTAAACATCCTTATACGCAAGCTCTCTTAAGTTCTATTCCTTCTTTGGCTACAGGACATAGAGAGAGGCTGCCTATTCTTACAGGTACAATTCCTCATCCACAGGCTAGGCCTGCGGGATGTCCATTCAATCCTAGATGTAAAGATTTTATAGAAGGAACATGTGAAGTGAGCTTCCCTAATCAAGAAATAATAGAAGAGGGACATTTAGTTAATTGTCATCTTTATAATAAGTAGGTATTTATGTCAGCAACAAAAACACAAAATGAAAATATAGTAGAAGTAAAAAATTTAAAAAAATATTTTCCTCTAACACAAGGTATATTTCAAAAAGTCGTAGGACATATTAAGGCTGTTGACGACGTTTCTTTTGTAATTCCTAGAGGAAAAACAGTTGGACTTGTAGGAGAATCAGGATGTGGTAAAACTACTATTTCTAAGTGTATTTTAAGAGCTATTGATCCAACCTCTGGTGAAATTAATCTGAATACAGAACAAGGAAGTAAGAATATTGCAGATATGCGAGAAAAGGAACTAAGGCCTTTAAGAAAAGAAATGCAATTGATTTTTCAAGATCCTTTTTCTTCATTAAATCCTCGCATGAACCTTTTTGATATTGTTAGTGAACCTTTGTTATTAAATGGTGTAAAAAGCAGAGTCGAGAGACAGGATAGAGTAGAGGAACTTTTGTCAAAAGTTGGGCTTAGGCCGGAATATATGGTACGTTTTCCACATGCATTTAGTGGCGGCCAAAGACAAAGAATTGGAATTGCTCGAGCATTAGCTTTAAATCCTTCTCTAATTGTTTGCGATGAACCTGTTTCTGGATTAGATGTTTCAGTACAGGCTCAAGTTATAAACCTATTGATGGATTTACAAGATGAATTAGGATTATCATACCTGTTTGTGTCTCATGATTTAAGTATTGTTCGACAAATAAGTGATAGTATTCAGGTGATGTATTTAGGCAGATTAGTTGAAAATGGAACTCCTGAAGAAATCTTTTCATCTCCGAAACATCCTTATACAGAAGCTCTAATTTCAGCCGTTCCACAAGCAGATCCAGATATGCCAAAAAATCATCAAACCTTAATAGGAGAAATTCCAAATCCTTCTAATCCACCAAATGGGTGTTATTTCCATCCACGATGTGCCTATGCAACAGATGAATGTAAAAAAACCAATCCTGCTTTAACTGTTGATAAATCAGGGAGATCTTTTAGTTGTCATAATGCAAAAGATATAAAACTTACTGGTCTTATTTGATAACTATGTATTTTAAAATTACCTTTTTCATTTTTAGCCTCTTTCTCATTCTTCTTTCTTGTTCATTTGATGAAAAAGAAGATTATTCACAATTAGAAGAATGGCGAGCTGAATTAAGAACAGAAATGATTCAATCAAGAAGAGATTTAATGTCTACATCTGACTTAAATATAAAATCGGAAATTTTTATAAATGAACACATAAAATTTTATAATTGGTTAAAATCAAAGATTTCTCCTGAGTATATAGATCCAACTTGTGACGATCAGATACTTAAAAAACACCTTATACCTCAATTAGAATCTGTAAAATTGCTCATATCTTTTAGTGACCCCAAGGATGATTTTTTTGAAATATACCCACTGCCTCCCGAAATATTACATATTTTAGGTCCTAGCGATACCAAAGGCATAGAAAATGATGTAATTGAATTGATCGATAAAGAGAATCTAAATTGGTCAGTCAGTTATTCAAGAGCACCGTTGAAATTAATAAAAAAAGACGTATGGTATATAATACCTACCAAAATAACGGAATCAGTATATAAGGGATGTAAATTATGACGTCAAAAGTTTTTTATACAAATAGGTACATTGATACACAAAAAGGAAAAGTTGTAGAACTTGATAGCGCTATTTTAACTGAAGATGAAGTTATTGTAGCCATTGATACAAAAGATGCTATTTCAAGCCATCCTGATTATAATAATGCAGAAAAAATTACCCTAAAAGGAACTGTTCTCCCTGGATTGGTTGATAGTCATGTTCATCTTATAGGATTAGGAACAGGTATTGCTGGGGATGACCTAGTTAAATTAGATGATAATTTGTTAGCCATAAATGGAGCACAAAATGCAAGAAAACATTTAGATTCTGGAGTTACAACTATTAGAGATTGTGGAGCTAAAAATCAAACAACATACATGATTAAAAAAGCCAAAGAAATGGGCTTGATAAATACACCAGATTTAATAATAGCGGGGAGACCAATAACTATTATTGGTGGACATTTGAACTGGTTTGGAGAAGTTGCAACGGGAGTTAAAGAATGTGTAGCATCTGTAAGAAGATTAGTAATGGATGGAAGTGATTTTATCAAAATCACAGCTACAGGAGGAAGTACAGGGACATCAAGAGTAGATGTAAGATCATTTAATATTGAAGAAATGACTGCAATAGTAGATGAAGCTCATAAGTTTGGTATTCACATCGCTGCTCACTGCGTAAATATAGATGGAATCAAAACGGCAGTTGATGCAGGAGTAGATACAATAATTCATGGAAAGTTTATGAATGCTAGTGGGGATTTAGAATTTGATGAAGATCTAGCAAAAAAAATGTCAGACAACGGTATTTTTATAAATGCTACTTTGCATCAAGGAAGAGAGAGAATTTGGCAACTTAAAGAACTTGCCAAAAATAAAAAGTTGTCAAGTATAGAAAACACTGAAATTCACGCTTTTGAGAAAAACTGGGATGATTCAAAAAAAATGTGGAATAAAATTATTGATTCAGGTATTCAATTAGTTGCAGGATCAGATGCTTCTTGGCAACATTATAAATTGGGAGGCACTAGCTTTCAAGATGAAATTCATGCGCATGTTTCTATAGGAATGACTCCAATGGAAGCAATCCAATCAGGAACAATATATGCTGCTAAATCTTGTTGGGTGGATGAGAAAGTAGGATCTTTAGAACCTGGTAAGATAGCAAATATTATTGCTGTAGATGGTAACCCCGAAAAAAACATTGAAGATTTACGAAATATCAATTCCATTATTTATAGAGGCTATATTCATAAATAAAATTACTATCTAACTAGACGCCTGAATGGTTCTGTTAATATAGGTGCTTCCAAGAAATCTTCAAAGTTTGAATTCATAGCTTTTTCAATCACTTTTAATGTTTTCTCAATAGCATTTGCAGTAATAGTAATGTCCTCTTTGTTATGTGACATATTAGGATGGAAAACAGTAGTCATATGTATTCCTTGTTTAGCCATTTCTTGAACAAATAAAGTCTTTGCAAATGGAATCAATTCATTATCTACATTGAATTGAATTACTGGGCATGAATTTATTCCAGCCATTTCAACATCAACATTAGAATTAGAACAAATTTCTGAAATTTTTGATTTTAATTCCTTACCGTAATCATCAAACCATTTTTCAGAATTATTTTTTAGTAAATATTCAATTGTAGCCTTTGATGCTGCTAAACCTATAGTGTCAGTCCAATATGTACTTGAGACAAACATTCTATCAGCAGGTTCCATTGCTTCATAAGATCCTACAACTGCACCCATTGGATATCCATTAGACATTGCCTTAGCAAAAACACTCATGTCTGGAGTTACTCCAAGTCTTTTTTGAGCTCCCCCCACAGACATGCGCCAACCAGAACTCACTTCGTCGAAAATAAACAAAGAACCATTTTTATTGGTCATTGATTTTACTTCTTCTAGATACCCTGTTACAGAATAATCAGATCTCATTGGCTCCATCATCACAGCTGCAACTTCATCTCCATGTTCATCAAGAAGGCTTTTAAGTTGATTTAGATCTCCATAAGTAAAAGGAATAGCTGTACCTTTTAAAACTTTCGGAACACCTATGGGTTCAATACCTGCAAAAGGAAATCTCCCATCTTCAGGATTTACTAGATAATTAGCTGATTGATACCAATCGTGCCACCCATGATATCCACTGAAAAGTATTTTATCTCTTCCTGTAGTTCCCCTAGCAATTCTTACAGCTACCGCACAAGCGTCTCCACCACCTTTTGCATAGCGAACCATTTCGGCACTAGGAATTTCATTTATAAGAATTTCTGCCAGTTCTATTTCTAATGAATGATTAATAGTATGGATACTTCCTTTATCAATTTGATTTTTAACAGCATTATTAACATAACTGTGCGAATGTCCTAAAATTATTGCAGAAACACAATTCATCCAATCTAGATATCTATTCCCGTCTACATCTACAAAATAGCCTCCTTTCGAACTTTCTGCATAAAGAGGATTAAAGCCATGTGCAAATTGACTAGATCTTTTACTAATCAATTGAGTTTTACCTGGGATAATTTTCTCTGCTTGTTTGTATAGATCTAGTGATTTTTGTATGCTATGTTTTTTCATATAAATTTCTTTTTTTACAATATTAATATTTAAGGTAAGGTTCAAATATGAAAATCGCAATACTAAAGAAACCATATTGCATTGAAATTCAAGAAGTAAAACTAAAAAATAATCTTGAATCTGATGAAATAAGAGCAAAAACTGTTGTTAGTGCATTAAAACTTGGTACAGATCGAGGTAACTATGAGGGCGCCGAAGATGTTCCAGGTGCGCCTACTTATCCAAGATGGGTAGGGGATTCAAATCTAGCCATAGTTGAAGAAATTGGATCGAATGTTCAACAGTTTAAAGTTGGAGATAAAGTAATTGCTCAACTTCCACATCAATCAGAATGGATAGCTTCTGAAAATTCAAATATTTGCGGTGTTCCTGATGGAATAAAAAATGAAGACGCCGTTTGGGCTACTTTATACTCTTTAAGTGGGTTTTGTTTCACAAAAGGAGGATTTATTCCTGGCGAAAATGTTGCTGTAGTTGGGTTAGGAATATTAGGACTAGGTGCTGTAGCACTTAGCCCTCTCTATGGTGCAAACAAGACTATTGCAATAGGAAACAGTGAAATTAGAAATAAAATGGCTGAAAGTGTAGGAGCTGATCATTCTGTATTAAGTGATGATAAGAATTTAGAGGAAAAACTTAATGAATTTACAGAAAATGAAGGAATAGATTTAGTTATTCTTACAGCAAATCCTTGGGATGCATATATTTCTAGTTTGAAAAGTGTAAGAACTGGTGGAAGGATTGCAAACGTTGCTCTTTCAGGTCGAGGAGAGGAAACAACATCTTTTAATCCTTTCCCAATGGAACATTTTTATAGTAAAGGAATTAGTATCATAGCAGTAAGTGGAGGTTATCCTGCAAACCCCAGAATGACTTCTTGGAAAACTCGTTGCCTGTCGATTCTTAACCTTATGAAGAAAAATAAATTGAATCCCAGTGTACTTAATACCCACAGAATGAATTATACAAAAATCCCTGAAGCATACGATTTAATGACAAAGAGAGATAAACAAATGCTTGGGGTTATTTTTGACTGGGAGATATGATATGACATTAGATATTTCTGAAACCCTTGATCGAACCATAAAAAGTTGGATTAAAGAAAAATTAACTGTAACTGAAAGAGTTAAAATAAAAGAAAAGATAGTACATGTTGGCGATATTTCTAAAGAAGAAAAAAATGAGAGACCAATTTGGTTTTTTGATTATCAGAATGAGATTTATCTTGGATCAAATGAAAATGTAAGAGAAGAAATTCTTGATTTGATCGATAGATTAGGTAGAGACATGATTTTTTCAGCCTTCGGTATGTATGAAATTTCTAGAATTACACATAAATTTGGATATTACGTATGGGGACCAAGTTGGTTTATGTTTGCTGAACAAAATCAATGGATCAACATAAATAAACACAAAGTAGAAATTTTAAATCAAAAAGAAACTGAAAAGCAATTGGATTTTGGAATATTTTGGCACAATTATAGAAACTGTATTCGAAGCTTCGTCGTAAAAAAGAATAAAAAAATCCTAGCTGCAGCAACATTATTTAAAATAAATGATAATTTTGCAGAAATAGGAGTAGATACGCATCCTGAAGCTCAATTATCTGGACTAGGAAGTACAGTTTATTCTGCAGCAGGAACGTGGGCTTATGAAAATAATATAATACCTTTTAGTTCAGTAGGACCTTGGAATGTACCATCTACTAGAACTCAATTAAAATGTGGGATGAAGTATGTAGGTGTTGATATGAAAGGAACTAAGGAATTCAAAGTACCACCTCAAATTTTGGGTTCTCCAAGTAGAGAGATTAGAGTTGAAAATTACTATCCAAAATGGGCTTTTAACAAGGAAATATATTAACTGTATAAAATTGAACTGAAATTATTAGTTAATAATTAATAACTAAAACGTGTGATTAATTTATATGTATTTTGTAAAATATAATTAAGTCTGTTCTAAGGGAATTTTATGAATTTATTTGAAATGGTGATAAAAAGCACTAAGGTTCTTCTAAAACCAAAAAACTTATTGTCAACATATAAACAAACAAAAATACGTTACCATATTGTAACTGAACCTTCATATAAAGAAATGCAATTTGAAGGTAATGATTCTGTTATACGACATGGAGTGGTAACAGCTCAAACCCCTATGGTTGTTACACCAGATTTCTTGTATAGAACTTCAGGTTTTGGTGATGATGCCAAAGAATATATTAGGGAATTAACCAAAATGTTGGGTAAAAAGGAACCTGCTTTATTATATACCTATAAAAATGAATCTACAGATATGGAAATTGTAGCCGGGAATCCTATGGAAGTTTCAGAACGAATAAAGAAGCGCCTTGTTAACAATAATGCTAATCACACAGTGATTAGAGGAGTTAATGCTTTGTGGGATGTATCGCTTTTGAAATTTATATTTGATTACACAAGAGAATCTGCTAATAATAATTTTAATGATTTAAGTAAATCTGGATTATTAGAAGATCAAAATGGAGTTCCAGTAGCGGTTCGAAAAAGGATCCAAGGTCTAATAAATGAAGCAAAAAAAGGTAATATTAGAGCTACTGATTTACATAAAGAATTGGATGAATGGGGGCTATTTAAAGAATATGAAGATGAATTTTTATCTTTATTCAGATAACTAATCTTGCACACTTATTCTAATTCGTTTATTAATTTTCCCCTTACTTTCATGACCAATTATCTTTATATATCCAACTCTTGAAGTACTTGAAAGATGGGTCCCTCCATCTGCCTGTAAATCTAAACCATTAATATTTATAGTCCTAATTGTTTTCAATGATTCGGGCAGTAAATTGACTTTTGTTCTGATCAGGTCAGGTATTTTAAAAGCTTCTTCTCTCGGAAGGAAATCTACAGTTATTTGTCTATCTTTTTGTACTTCAATGTTTATTTTTGTCTCAATCTCTTCTGTAAACTCAGCTGATAATGAAGGAAATTCAAAATCCATACGTCCTTTGAGAGGTTCCATATTTCCTCCAGTAACCGCGGCTTGGTAATCTCTCCAAATAACACCACATAGAATATGTAATGAAGTATGTGTTCTCATTAACTTATATCTTCTCTCCCAATCTAATATACAAATTATTTCATCTCCAACTCTTAATTTTGATAAATCTGATTTACTAAGAAAATGAGCAATTTTCCCTTTTTGCCAATTGACCCTATTGATTTCGAAAGAATCTTTATCAGCTTTTATTAATCCAAAATCATTTGGTTGTCCTCCACCTCCTGGGAAAAAAATGGTTTTATCAACAATAAAATAATCTTCTATAATTTCAACAATAGTAGATTTTATTTCTCTCTTGTATGCATCAATATTGTAAATTTGTTCAGTCATGTTTTTTAATTTCACTAACTCAATAATACATTACTATACTTTAAATTTATTTAATGTTTTTTTTAAACAATTTAATATTTCTTAATATTGATATCAGAAAATTCATATAAATTCATAAATAGAAACATTTTTTGTATATAAGGAGTTGTGCTAAATGTATAAGAAAAATTTTATTGCTTTGTTATTGGTGATGTTTTTTTTATATTTTAGTTTAATATCTTGTTTTGCTAATAGTGAATCTTCAACTGTAGAAATTGATGGATCATCAACAGTTTTTCCTATTAGTGTGGCCGCAGCTGAAATTTTCAGAGAGACTCACCCAAAAGTACAGATTCCTGTAGGTATTTCAGGAACCGGAGGAGGGTTTAAGAGATTTATAGTTGGTGAAATAGCAATATCTGATGCTTCAAGACCTATAAAAGATCAAGAAATTATAGACGCTACTGAAAATGGAATTGATTTTATTGAACTCACAGTTGCTTTTGATGGATTATCAGTTGTAGTCAATAATTCTAATGATTGGGTAGATTGCCTTACGGTTGAAGAGTTGCATAAAGTTTGGGATCAAGGATCTAATATAAATAACTGGAATCAAATTCGGTCAAATTTCCCTGATATACGTATGAATCTTTATGGTCCAGGAACGGACTCAGGAACATTCGATTACTTTACCGAAGAAATTAATGGTCAAGAAGGTAGAACAAGATCTGATTATACGCCATCCGAAGATGATAATGTTTTGGTATTAGGCGTATCAGGAGATAAAGGAGCAATGGGTTACTTTGGATATGCGTACTATGTAGAAAACACAAAGAGATTGAAATTATTAGGGATTGATGATGGAAATGGTTGTGTTATTCCAAGTGAAACCAGTATCAATGATGGGACATATTCTCCTTTATCAAGACCCCTATTTATTTATGTAAATACTTCAGAAATTTTAAGAAAAGAAGTTTATGAATTTGTCAAATTCTATCTAGAAAACGGGCAGATGTTGGCTGAAGAAGGAGGGTTCGTTGCTTTGCCCCAAAGTATGTACGATATAGGGCTATCTGCAATCGCTAATAATAAATAAAGTTTATTCGTCCATAATACTAAAAAATAGCACCTTAAATAGGTGCTATTTTTGTATCATGTTTATTATAAAAATAAAGAAATCATATTATATATGGAATTATTTGCATACTCCCTTTTGGCATTTACATTTGGATCGATACCATTCTCAGTAATTCTGACTAATTTATATAAAGGCAAAGATGTTCGATCTGTGGGGGATAATAACCCTGGAGTAACAAATGCTTGGAAAATAGGAGGATCTATTTTTGGCATGATTGTATTGCTTATGGAATTTAGTAAAGCTATAATTCCAATTTATCTAGCCATCCACGTTGGAAATATTACAGGTAACAATTTGATTTTAATTTGTGTTCTACCAATCTTAGGACACGGGTTTTCACCATTTTTAAAATTTAAGGGAGGTAAAGCATTGTCTGTCACAGCCGGAATGTGGTTAGCGTTATTTGGTATAGAAGCATTTTTGGCTCTTTTTGGTTCCTTAGCTATTGTTTGGACAATACAGAAAAATGATGCTTGGACAGTAAATCTATCACATTTAGCTCTTTTTCTCTATGGAATGGTAATGGATATATCTAATCAATTTTTTACATTAAACAATTTTTTAATTACTTGGATAATTGCTGCTCTATTTATGGCGTTTAAACATAGAAAAGAACTCAGTGAATTACCAAAACTTCGTAATATTAAAAGAGATTTTAGGAGATCAGTATGAGCGATATTTTTAATTATCTTGTAATATCTGTCTGTCTGATTTCTGGATATACATTACTTGTATCTATTTTTAATGTTTTTTATTTTAAAAAACCTAAATTATTGAAACCTAAATCAAATAAAAAAATTTCTATAATAGTGCCTTGTAGGAATGAAGAAAAAAATATACTAAAGTGTGTCGATTCATTGCTAGAACAAGATTATCAAAATGTAGAAATAATTCTAGTAGATGATAATTCTTCCGATCGAACATGGTATTTGATTAACAATTTATCTAAAAATAATAAAAACATAAAATCAATAAAAGGCGCAGAACTACCTAATAATTGGCGAGGTAAGAATTGGGCATGTCATCAAGGGTTTAATTCTACAAGAGGCAATTATCTTCTATTTATGGATGCAGATACTAAATTGACAAAATTTGCTGTTTCGTCTGGAATATATCAGTTGGAAAATGATAATTTAGAATTTTTATCCTTAGTCCCCAATAGAAAAATAAATAACATAGTGGATTTTTTTATATGGAGCATGGTTTCCTTTTTTATCTTTTCATGGATACCCTTATTCCTTGCAAAAAAATCACCCTATAGTTTTTTTGCTGCAGGATTCGGTCAATACCTTTTATTTACTAGAGAATCTTATGAAAAAATTGATGGCCATAAATCAATTAAAAATTTATTATTGGATGATTTTGAACTTGCTAGAAGAATAAAATATGTGGGATTCAATTCATCAATTTTTAATGGTACTGATTTAGTAGAAACAGAAGGCTATTCAACATCTGCTAATGCGATTGATGGACATGGGAAAACGATATTTGCTGCTTTCAGGTATAATATATTGATTTTCCTATTTGCATTTACTAGTTTATTATTGTTATTTTATGTACCTTTTTTAAATCTTTTTTCTTTTATTTTGGGTATAGAACTTTATGATCGCCATTTATTTTTTTCCTTTATGTCAGTGATTTTTATGTTTCTTACTTGTTTTATTTCTACAAAATCCTTTTCTCTTCCAATAAAATCCCCATTTTTTTATCCAATCTCAATGATTGTTTTATTATTTAGTGGATATCGTTCTTTTTTATCTTCATTTGATGGTCAAATAGAATGGAAAGGGAGATCAACTCCAGTAATAAATTTTAATAAAATTTACAGAATAATTTTTTTCCCTATTTTAGTTCTTTATTGGGTTTACAGGAAGATAAGGTAGTAATGAGTCCTTTTGTTATAAATAAATTAGCATCTAAATTAGATGAAGGTAAAATTGCCATGATTGCTAATGGATTAAATAATCCAGAAATTTGTGATTTTCTAGGACAATTGGATTTTGATGCATGTTTTATTGATATGGAACATGGGAATATAGATTGGAAAGATATTCCTAATATAACAAGAGCATGTGAATTATGGGGAATGTCGACAGTTTTAAGAGTAAATAGAAACGAAGAAAGTTTGATTCTTAGAGCCTTGGATTTAGGAGTTGGATCGATAATGGTACCACACATTAGATCAGCTGATGATGCAATAAAAGCCTCTAAAGCATGTAGGTACCCGCCACAAGGTACTCGCGGTGTAGCTGGTAATAGAAGATCATACGGTGTACATGATTATTATAACAAAGCTAATTCTGATGTTAGATTAATAGGACTAATTGAGGATAAAGAGGCAATAGATAATTTAGATGAAATTCTTGAAGTAGAAGGATTAGATATACTTTATGTGGCTCCTTCAGATCTAGCTGCAAGCTTAGGCTTTTTAGGTCAAAATGATCATCCAGAGGTTAAAAAAACAATTTTCAACACATTGAAAAAAATAATTCAAAAAGGAAAAATATCAGGAACACTTGCCAATGATGAAAACCTTGATGAATATATTGAAATGGGGGTAAAATGTATTGGAATTCCTTGGCAATTATGGGTAGTTAAATCCGCAAATAACCTCAAAGACAAAATAAATAAGTTCTATATGAATAATTAAGGAAAAATTGTGAGATACATATTTACTCAAGAAGATGAAAAATTTAGACAAGAATTACGAGATTGGATTAGAAACGAAATCCCCGTGAATTTTGAAAAATGGCACGGAGTAAATGAAGCGGGAGAAGATTTTGAATATGGTCTAAAAATCCGGAGAAAATTGGCCAAAAAAGGATGGTTAACCATGGCGTGGCCTAAAGAATACGGCGGTCAAGGAGCATCATATATGAAACAAGTAATTTTTAATGAGGAAATGTCATATCATCGTATGCCAGGTAGAGATGGTTTTGGAGCAAAAATGCTTGGACCAACATTAATGGTTCATGGTACAGAAGAACAGAAAAAAAGGTTCCTTCCTCCGATAGCTAATGGAGAAGTACAGTGGTGCCAAGGCTATTCAGAACCTGATTCAGGTTCTGACCTAGCTTCATTGAAATTAAAAGTTGAAGATAAAAAAGATCATTGGCTTGTGAATGGAACAAAAGTCTGGACGTCTATGGCACATAAGGCCACATGGATTTTTTTCTTGGGAAGAACTGATCCTGTTGCCCCTAAACATAAAGGTATTAGCTTTTTTGTTGCAAATATTGAAGATTCTGGAATAGAAGTACAGCCTATTATTAATATGGTAAATGAACATTATTTCAATCAAGTAATTTTTAACAATGTAAAGATTCCTAAAGATTCATTGATTGGTGAATTAAATAGAGGTTGGTATATAGCAGCAACGCTTCTGGATTTTGAAAGATCTGGTGTAGAATATCCATCCTCAGCAAAAAGAAATTTTGAGGAAATAATTCAATTTGTCAAAAAAAATAAAAATTCTTCTGGTGTACCTCTTATTCAAGATCCATATATAAATAAAACACTCGTTGATTTAGACTTAGATATAGAAGCAGCTAGACTGATTGCATATGAAGTGGCATATCTACAATCACAAGGAGAAATCCCTAGTATAGAAGGTTCAGTGGCAAAAATCTTAGGAACAACATTAACTCAGAAAATTGCTAAGATAGGAACAGATTTTTCTGGTTTATATGGTCAATTAACAGATTCATCAGCACCATTTGATGGAAAATATTTAAAACAACAATTGCATGTTACTGCTTTTACTATTTTTGCAGGAACAACAGAAATACAAAAAAATATCATTGCTACTAGAGGACTTGGCCTACCGAGAGAAGATAAATTAACTTTAAAAAAATAATATTAAATGGATTTAGGATTATCTGAAATACAAAAAATGCTTCAACAATCTTCCAGAGAATTTCTTGAAGAGAATTGTTCTATGCAATTTATTAGAGCAATGGAGTCAGACCCTGTAGGAGTAACAGATGAGCTTTGGAAAAATTTTGCAGAATTAGGATGGTTAGGATTAATGATCCCTGAACAATATGGAGGATCAGGATTTGAATATCAAGATATGTCTATTCTTTTAGAAGAAATGGGAAGAGTAGGCCTTTCTGGTCCTTTTTTTAGTACGTCGATTATTGCTGTCCAAACAATTTTATCTGCAGGAAATGAAACTCAAAAATCAGAACTTTTACCAAAGATAGCTTCAGGAGATCTTAAATTTTCTCTTTCTTTTTTTGAGAAAAGCGGAAATATATATCCTTCAGAAATTCAAACTACAACAGCAAGAAAACAAGATGAAGGATGGATTATTAATGGAGAAAAATCTTTTGTTACTGATGCAGCTTCATCAGATTATTTTATAGTAGCCGCCAAGACAATGGATTCAAAAGAAAAAGGAATATCATTATTCCTTATCCCAAGAGATAATGAAGGCGTAGAAATAACAGAAATGAAAAGTGTTGGAGGAGAAAAATTATCTAAAGTTAATTTTCAGGAAATCAAAATTGATGATTCTCAATTACTTTCAGATGAAAACTTATCCTGGAATGTTTTATCAAAAGTTTTTCAAGTAGGAGCTTCTGGAAAGAGTTCTGAAATGGCTGGAGCTGCTACAAAAATACTAGAAATAACAATAGATTATGTTATGAATAGAGAACAATTCAATAGACCTATAGGTTCTTTCCAAGCAGTGCAACACCAATGTGCAGATATGGCTATAATGTCTAAACTTTGTACACAGTTTGCAAGAAAATCCGCTTGGTATTTATCAAATCAAGAAAAAAATGCTTTGGAAGTTCATAGATCTAAAGCGTATGTTTCTAAATCTTTTCATGATATTTGTCAAATATCCCATCAATTACATGGAGCGATTGGATACACCTGGGATTATAACTTGCAAGTTTATACACGGAAAATGCAACATCAAAAATTAGCATTTGGTGATTACAATTATCATCACAAAAAAATAAGTGAATTGTTAAATTTAATCTAAAAAAACCTTTTATCCCAAATGTTCTTCACTCTCAAGAGGATTGAAAGTTATTCTACTAAGAACTGATTCTCCTGTATTTTCAAAATAATGATCTGCATTTGGAGGTATTAAAACAAAGTCTCCTTGCTTTATGGGATAGTTTGTTCCATCAACATATATAATTCCCGTTCCCCTTGTTATGAAGGCTTGATGTTCCCATGGATGTGTATGGTGAGGACTTGTCTCTCCTGGTTGATGATCGTGGTAAAGAGAAACCACCGTAGGTACTCCATCTTTGGACCCGAGCACAGGATTATCCAAATGTTCAGATATATTTTTTATTACTGGCTTCAATTCTTAAGTAATCTTAGATTCTTCTTTTGTAGTTTCAGCAGTCTTTTCTGGTGAACCATTAGAATCTTCAATAGGAGCCTGACCAGGTGTTTTTAGCTTCATAAATGCATTAGCAGCTAAAAATGCCAAGGCAATGGTTAAAATCGTAGCTCCAATAATACTAGACCACATTAAAGTAGGTCCATGACTTAAGAAAACTGTACCCGCTACAGAATCATTTGTGAGTCCGAATCTTGACATTGATTCAGCAGTGCCTTCTTTATTAACAACCGTAACTAACTCATCCACTGTGGCTGTTCTAGGGAACAAAGAAACTAAAAAACCAAAAACAAATATACCTAAACCTACGGCAGCTGTTATGCCTACCATACCGCGTGATTTCCAATTTCTTATCTTTTCTGTATACTCTTCAGAGATTTTTGATCCAATTTCATTTGCACGATTTTCAACTAGTTGCTCTAATTGATCATTAGACAAATCATTTTTTTCTCTCATGATAGTCATTTGTTCACCATGTAAATTTTTAATAGATTCTATATCCGTTTTCAGTGAATCTATTTCAGCTTGCTTTTTAGCTGTTACTGCCACTTGTACTCTCCAAGCCGCGGCGCCCAGTGCTCCTACAACAGGTATTGATACCACACTAGTTACTAACCCTATATCCATAAAACTCTCCTCATAAACTTACGTACCTTGATTAGGAAGCATACTACGTAAAACTTCTGCAACACTTCCTGGATTATCTATTTCTTCCATATTAATTGTCATTCTAGCACCGATCCCACTTGAAACAACAACCGTACCTCTACCAGATAATGCTTCCACCATTGATCTTTTTTCTGATATTTGAACAATTCTGGCTATTGGGATTTCATTTGTATGAAGATATAAGAATTTGTACATATAAATAGCTCTTATATTCGTAACCATATAAGTAATATGTAAATTTCTAAAATATCTCATTACCCCCTTAAAGAAAAACCATAAACCAATTAGAAAAGTTACAAAAGGGAACACGTAAGCTAATTCAGTAAATCCGTATAAAATAAATGTTGCCACAAATATTGGTATACTTATAGTTATTCTTGCATACGCGGGTTTCATAGTTGGATGTCTTTCTATTTTTACTTCTTCACCTTGTCCAAGATTTGGGCTTGGGAATGCTCCTACAGCTGTCATATAGAATCCAAAAATCAATAATGTTAATCCAGTAATTACTGTGGCAGGCCCAGTCCACATTGGTATATTAGATGTATCTGCACTCGAAGCAAATATTAAATATGCCCCTAAAACTATAATGGGAACGGAGAGAAGAAATGCTATTACCATTCTCATCATAACCCTAAAAATCAATCTTATTCCATATGGTGTTTTTGACGTAGTCATAGTTAATTCCCTCGTACCAATCCCAATAATGAAGCACCTAGCGTAACGATAATACCTACTATAGCCAAATTAGTTGGATTACTAAGATCACCTATAGGTAGACTTTCAGTGCTAATACCTGGAATCAAAGATCTAATTCTTGATCCAGCAAAAATATGTAAATCCATTATTTGGCAAGATTCAAATGTAGCCAACTCCATAGCACTCGGAACCCTAATTCCTGACACATCAGTTAGAATCGGATGATTTCCTTGATAATCACCCATCGGCATAGAAATTTCTTTTACCACAGTTTCAGCACTTTCTCTTGGATCTTTTTCCTTAAATAGATAACCAAAAGTATTTGAATAGTTCTCAATCATACAAGCTCTTTGTGCTGGAGAAGGAGTAGCTAGATAGTCAGGTTGTCCTGGCAATCCAAGCTTCATAAATGCATTTACTCCACCTTGACCTTGAGTTGCCGTTCTCATTTGAGAATCACATCTCTGAATAGCACTATACTCTTTTTTTGTTGGCCTTCTTCTAGGATTCCACATAACTTCATCAATTGTTACGGTTCTCGCCAAGGTAATATCTATACCCATCTCTTGCGCCAAACTAGCAGCGATACAGTCTTCAGCACCATGTCCGAGTTCAACAAGCTTATTTCTGGCTGTTTCCATCACACCCAAGCCAGAGAGAGAGCCTGAAGTAGTATTGGAAGTTTGCTGTACATTCTGTCTAAATTGTTCAGCTTGTTTTTGGAAATCTTGAAATTGGTTTCCTCCCATTCCGGGTTCGTAATCATAATCTGGATTATTAGTAAATTTTACCCACTCAGCTCCTGTTCCCATTTGCGATATATCATGTAAACAGTTTACTATGACGTCATATTGATCATCATCAAAATGACCACTAAAGTACTCAGGGTCTCCTCCAGAAAATATAACTGAGTTCAACAGTGGATCCACGCTATCAGAATTATTATAGTTATTGATCTGAGCAAATCCATCATTTACACATTGGTGTGTTTCATCCCATAATTCCTCAGGATACCAGAAAACATATTGTTCAATCCAAGGTCTCATTTGATTTTCGAGTTGATCATCACCAAATACATCACGAGTACAATCACCATATATATATGCAATTTCTTTACCTATTGGTCTATTAATTATTTCAGTAGGATCCTCAAAATCTACAATTCCTTGTATAATCATGTCATGTTCTCCCTGTGCTGTTTGACGATCAAATTGCAAGCGATTCTCCATTTGTTTGACAACACATTGTTTGAAAGATTGTTCGGTTATTTTTACCATAAGCCTTGATTCAATATTCTGATCTTGTTGACCGGGAGGACGGTAATCTCTTAACCATCCTAAATCCTGGTTACAAGCGATTATTCTATTTATCACATTTTGAGAAGGCATTTCTAAACCAATTTCCTGTGTCTCACCAAGAATGAAATCTATCATTATAGATATATTATTTGCAGCATCTTGTTGTGGTACACCCATGTCCACCAATGCTTTTATCATACACATTTCACCCGGTATTCTATCTTCCCATTGATCACCTGAACCATAAACAAATCTTGCTAATCTATCATTTGTTGTTGGAAAATATCCTCTATTAAAATCATTATTATTTGCCATATGGATATAGGTATCCCAACAATCATAACCAGCAAGTAGTTCTTCATAAGTTAATGATCTTTCACCTCTGTTAGCATCATCTATTCTATTTCTTACTTCGGAATGTGGAGTATCCTGAATATCTGACATGTATGGAATAACACAAGCATCTACCATCGCATCTACTTCTTCTCTTCTAGCCCAACCATCAGAAGCTGTGTTTGACTCTCCCCAACCTCCACTTAAGGCTTTTGCATATATTAGATGCATACACGAAACAGTAGCATCGTATAAGAAAGGAGGGTCATCAAGGTACATCACACCTACGTTCAAAGCAAAATTGTTATAAGCTTGTTCGTAAGGCATCCCTTGTGTATCAGCAATCCAACGAGCTATACAGTCCATTGTGTTATATCTATCTTCAGTTATCATTCTGGTTAAGTTAATAAAGGGACCTACAGGAACATCTCTATCATCAGGAGGTTGAAATCCTCCGAAAAAGTTTCCTATTACATTAGGCTGTCCGCCACCGCCACCGCCACCGAAGATATTTTGAATTCCTCCTCCAGAAGATTGTCTAGCTTGCTCTGCTTGTCTTTCTTCTTCCTGGCGCTTCATATCTTCTTCCATTCTTGCCAATTCGGCTAACGCATCTGCTTTTTCTTGCTCTCGTCTTTTCTGGTTCGCTTGTTCATATATTGCTTCAATCTCTTTTTGTGCTTCCCAATCAGCATTATAAAATTCACCACCAGGTTGTACTAAAGGAGAGTCCATTAAAAATAACTTGAATTTGCACGTACCAAATTCTTGGTTTGGGGGGATTGGTTTATTACCCTGGAAAATAACTGTCGTAGTTTTTTTTCCTTCCCCACCCCTTGATGCTGTCTGAAATACTCTATTTACCCAAGCTGCTTCCCATTCTTCTTGTCTTGTTTTTTCACTTACGCATCCCTCAGTCCAAGGATGATGTCCTTCATAAGTTGCAAAAGGTACGACTGTAGTGGTCTCAAGCATATTACTGTAATCTACTCTGGTTGCACATGTAATTTCACCTGTTGCTCTATTTGTCCTACAATCGGCTTTAGTTATACCACCCATATCTCCAGTTCCACTATTGGGTCCACTATTGGGTCCACTATTGGGAGGAGGATTGGGAGGAGGTGCTTGAGCAAGAACATCCCTTGAACCACTAAACATTATTGAAAGTAGTATTATTAGGACGAAGCTACTAAGTTTAAAAATATTTTTGTTAAAAACCATATTTGATAAGTGTGCCATATCTTTATATATTTTTGTTATATTCTATATAAGTACTTGTATTAGCATTAATGTTATTATTGCATCATACAATAAAAATGTATTAATATAAATATAAAATTTATCTTTTATAATAAACGTATTATAGATAAAATAAAGTAGTTTAGAGGTTAATTATGTCTTGGTTTGATTGGATTCTTATAGTCCCTATTATTTTAGGAGTTTTTTTTGGATACAGAATGGGTTTGATAAAGAACGTTTTGTACATCATTTTAGTGGCGATCACAATGATCCTTGGTGGATGGTTATCTCAATTGATAGTAGAAGCTATAGGGCTTGAATTAGAAAGTGAAGCTCTAGTTACAGCCATCGGATATGCGTTGCTACTAATACTTGGTTTCATTTTGGTTCAAATATTTAACGGAGTTATTAACAAAATACTAGGAATGGTTACTTTTGGAGTTGGGGATAAAGTAAATCAAATTGGAGGACTAGGTGCCGGTTTGATAATGGGGTTTCTAGTAATGACCATGATGGTAAATATAACAGCAAGATGGACTTATGCAATTGAAGAAGACCAAACTGGTAAATTAGAAATATCAGAAGCAGCTTTAACAAAAATGTTCCAAAATAGTCTTGAAAATACTTCCAGAGAAGCAGGAGATCTGATTCTTAGAGAAAGTATAATGGTAGGAGTTGTAATAGATGTAAAAAATCTACTAGGCGGATCCTTTTTGGGGCTTATTCCAGGAGAATTTAAAGACGCACTAGATATTGCTGAAGCAAGAAGAGATCAAGACGGCTAATTTAATATTTTCGACTTATAATAAAATAAATTAACCCAGAAAATATTAAAATTATCCCAGTTGTCATTATTGTTATTTCTAAACCAAATTTATCAGAAGAATAACCAAGAAAGAAATGTCCAATCCATCCGAATCCTATGGTTATAAACCATGCTGAAACAGCAGTACTGCGAAATTCATCAGGAATATTTTTTTGTATGAAAAGCCATTGTATTGCATCAAAACAAGCTGTACAACCACCAATAATTATTAAGAAAAACAGGACAGCAATTATATTTGGGAAAATTGAAATAAACAATATTGATATTCCAAAAAATATTGCTATCAAATAAGCTAAAAAATGTGCTTTGTTTATATCTTTCCATTTAAATAAAAATAAAATTCCAATTATTGCACCCAAAGACATGCTAGATTGTAAAAAACTTAAAGTGCCTATTTCTGATTTCAAAATATATTTACTTATCGAAGAAAGTAAACTCAAAAAAGAGAATCCAAAAATTTCCACTACACCTGCAAAAATTAACAAATTTCTAGTATAAAAATTTCCAAAGACTAATTTCAATCCTCTAGATATTGTTTTAAAATAATTATCTTTATTTTTTATTTCACTAAATTTTAATGAATGGAAAAGGAGATAAATTGCTCCACTTAATCCAAATAGACCTGACAATAAAATTGCTTGTTCTATACCTATAAATATTGAAAAAACTCCACCTATTAAGGAACCAATTACTCCAGTTGACCTGAAAATTATGGAGTAAATTAACATCGAAAAGATTTTTTGATTCTCTTTCACTGCATTTATTACACTCCCCTGAATTGCTGGAACAATAAGTGATCTACTCAATCCAGTAATCGCAGAAGCTATATACGCAAGAACTAAAAAATTTTTATTTTGATAAACAAATAGTGCAAGTATACATAAAACGAAAAACCTACTAAATCCAACAATAATTATTATTTTATTTCTACCGAATTTATCTGCAGCAGCACCGGTAAAAGGAGAAAATAAAGTTTGAACAATTTGACCTATAGCAAATGAGATTGTTGTGGCAAGTATTGATTCCGTTGTCTTCAATATTAACCAACTTATACATAGTCTTTCTATCCAGTCAGCACAGTTGAAAAAAAACAATCCAAACATTAAATGTCTAAATCTATAATTGTAAAACACAGGATTCTTGAAAAATGTTATCTTTTGCAAGAACATTATTTAAACTTCACCATATGCCCAAGCTTTTATTAAATGATGAGCTATAGCAATGGAGCCAGGAACAGACAAATTATTATTTTCACCATTTAGCGCCTTTATAATTTCGTCTTTATGAAACCATTTAACTGATAACATTTCATATTCATCATAATTGATATTCTTAGTTTTTGCTTTTGCATGGCAACCTATCATTAATGACCAAGGAAAAGGCCAAGGTTGAGAAGCGTAATATTTTACATCTTCTACTTCAATCCCAGATTCTTCCATTATCTCTCGCGCTACGGCTTCCTCTATTGATTCACCTTGATCGATAAAGCCTGCAAGTGCAGAATATATATTTAGCCTTGATAATCTACCTTTTGATTGACCTAATAAACAATAATCACCATTAACAACCAAAGTTATGATTACTGGATCAGTACGAGGAAAATGTTCTGTTTTACATTTTAAACATTTTCTTACTTGTCCTCCACGTCCTACTTTTGTTTTACCACCACATATGCCACAGAAAGAATTTTTTATATTCCATTCTAGTTGACTTTTACTTTGACTAATCAAGCCACCTTCTTGTTGGGATAAACTTTCGCCAGCTGTTCTACAATCGATAAATTCATTATTATTAGTTAGAAGTAAATTTACAGATTTTTCATCTAGTTTTGATAAATCTGATGTTAGATATGTTTCACCATCTAAACTTCCAATCAAATAATATTCAAGTTTTTCAGATATTTTTTTTAGTTGATCAAGACTTATGAATTTAATTGATACTTTATGATTATTGTTATTTATTAGTATTTTTGATTTGCAATAGATGATTACTTTAGCTTTTGGATCTTTAAACTTCTGTTCTATCCATTCTTCTTCTCTTCTTTCTACCTCTAGTCTATTTAATTTGTTGCCAGCAAATTTTAATAATTTCCCCATACTATATAGCCTTTATAAAAATATTTATTTAATTGAAAATAATCAGACCTCTTGCCAATTCGCCTCTTTCCAGTGCTTCAAACCCTAAATTTACGTCTTCAATATCGTATTTTTTTGAAATCATCTCATCAAGAAAAAGATCACCATTCATATATAGATTTGAAAGCCTTTGAAAATCAATGCGTGGACGACTTTTTCCATATGATGTTCTGATTATTTCTCTTTCTCCCATAAGTGTATAAAAAGGTAGATTTATTTCCACTCCATATGGAGTTTTGCCTAAAATCACAATTCTAGCGCCAGGTCTTGAACATTCTAAAGTTTGCCTAATAGATTCATTTTGTCCAGCTGCTTCTATTGCACAATCTACACCGCGACCTTCTGTTAATTCCATACAAAATTCAATAGGATTTATATTCTTCGAATTAACTGTATGTGTTGCTCCTACTTTTTTGGCCATTTCTAATTTATTATCGATAATATCAACGGCTATTATTGTTGATGCACCAGAAATGCGAGCTCCTTGAATAGCACTCAAGCCTACTGCTCCACAACCAATTACTACAACGGAAGTTTCAGGAATAATTTTTCCTGCATATACTGCTCCACCATACCCTGTCATAACTGCACATCCCAATAAAGCGGCTCTGTCTAGAGGAAAGTCTTTTCTGATTTTTACTGCTCCTTGTTTAGGTATTACAGTATATTCAGCATGTGAGGATACCAAACTATAATAATGAATTTTTTCTCCATTAATGGATGCACGAGTTGTACCATCAAAAAGCACTCCTTTTGAGTTATTATTTTTTTGAACTTCACACAAAATTGGTTGAGCATTATCACAATAAAAGCACATTCCACAATTTGGATTCCAAGAACAGATTACATGATCTCCAACTTTAACGTTTTCCACTCCTTCACCAATTGCTTCAACAATCCCTGCTCCTTCATGGCCTATTATCGCAGGAAGATTTACAGGTTGAAAACCATGCATTGTTTCCCAATCGGTATGACAAAGTCCACTAGCGGATATTTTAACCATAACCTCATCCTTATGCGGTTCAGCTAAATCCACATTTTCTACTGATAATTTCCCTTTAGTCTCAAATAAAACAGCTGCTTTCATAATTTATTCCCAATATTTATAAATAATAAGTTCTTTTAACCTAATTTAAACTAATTTAAAGATCTTGATAAATAATATATCTAAAAAATATATTTAATATATAAAAAACAATTGAATAAGGTTAAAAAATTTAAAAATAATTTAATAATAGCAAGTATTAAATTTAGTGGAGCGGGAGACGAGATTCGAACTCGCGACATTCTGCTTGGAAGGCAGACGCTCTACCAACTGAGCTACCCCCGCTTGTCTATTATAATTTTAACATCAATAATTTAATTAACGATATAAAACTTTTCCTTTTTTAATTCTTTTATTTTTCACAATGTTCAAACATTTATGGTGGTGCCGAAGGTGGGAGTCGAACCCACACGGGTTTCCCCAGCCGATTTTGAATCGACCGCGTCTGCCATTCCGCCACTCCGGCTATCGTTTGAATTATCAATTAAATACTATCAAAATTTATATAATAAAATTTGATAGAGATCGTTCATTATATTTAATTTTATATAACTATACAAAATCTAAAATTTCTTTTATTTACAGTTTTTTTACTAACTTAAAACTATTAAATAATAAATAATATCTATATAGATAAAGAAAAAATAAAGATAAATGAATGGACATTAAGCAATATTTAATTTTAGATTTAGAAACGACAGGTATAGATCTATTTAAAGATAGAATAGTAAAACTTACTACAATATCTTTCTCTGATGAAACAGTTTCTGACACCCAAATAAAAAGTAAATTGTTTAATCCAAAAGTATCTATATCCATTGAAGCAGAAAAGATACATGGAATAAGTGATCAAGATGTTGAAAACGAAAATGAATTTAAATATTATGCAAAATCCTTATCTGATTTTTTTGAAAATTCATGCATAATAGGGTTTGGAATTTATGATTTTCATATCCCAATATTAATGAGTGAATTTTATAGATCTGGAATTTATTTTGATGTTTCAAAAATCAATATTATTGATTTGAAAAATGTCTATGAAAAATTAAGACCTAGAAATTTGTTAAATGCTTTAAAAGATTTTTGCTCAGTAGAAGTCGATTCTTTTGATAGAAAATCAAATGAAAAAACCGAGTCTATTTTAGAATTATTTCTTGCCCAACAAACCGAACTTGCTAGTAAAAATATTAGCCTTGACTCAATTATTTATAACGATAACAATATTAAAACTTTAGATAAAGAAGGTTTTTTTAAAATTTCAAATAATAATGATTTAGTTTTTGCAAAAGGGAAGTATGAAAACCAGAAAATAAAATCTGTTAAGCAATTACATCCTGATTACATAAAATGGATTAATGATAATGAAGAAATTTCTATAATGGTAAAAATGATTTTGAATTATGATAAATGATTTAAATATTTCTTATTTCTTTTTTTGAAATAAAAATATATAAATTTATTATTATAAGTAATATTGAACTGATCATTACTGCTATACTTGATCCAAAAAATTCTGCTAATAATCCTAAGATCAATGCCCCTACAGACAGTAAACTAAAAGTTATCGTATGGATTCCCATAACTCTACCTCTTAATTTATCTGGTACATTCAATTGAAGTATTGACATTGAACAAACCATAAAAATTGCACTAAATGTACTTGTTAAGAAAGAAAAAAGTAATGAAAGCAATAAATTATAAGAAATCCATGGATTGGAATAAATATTATTTTCATTAATAAAAAAATTAGTAATACCAAATAACAATAAAAAAATGATGGCTATTACGTTTGCAGAAAATGCTAATTTACCTATATTTATTTTGCTTTTTAGATTAGAAGTAATTATTGTACCAAAAACCGCTCCCAATCCTGCACTAGACAATAAAATTCCCAATATTTGAGCGGATACGTCACCACGAGTTGTTAGCTTATAACTATCAGCAAAAGAGGGAAGTAATTGTAAATAAGACATTCCAAAAAAACTAGTCAAATAAGTTGCTAGTATTATTATTCTAAAAATTTTATTTTCATATATATACTTAATTCCTTCTAAAGTTTCTTGAAAAATTGAATTTTTTGCACTATTTTTTTTCTCAATTCCATATAAATTCTTATTTGGTTTTATCCTTATCATTATGATGCCCATTATAAAAAAACCTACGGCACTCATGTAAAAAATGGCTTGAGTTCCATAAAATGCAATGATAAATCCTCCAATACCCGGTGCAATAATTCTTACTCCTTGCCACAAAATAGCATTGAGTGAAACAGCACTTACTATCTGTTCTTTATTATCTAAAAATTGTGTAAATATAGATGACCTTACTGGCCAATCGAAACCACTGATAAGACCCAGTATAGTAGATAAAATTATAACAATAGATACAGTTTCTAAATTTAAATTATCAACTATGCCCAATATAATTAAAATTAAACTAGAACAAAAAGAAGTAATAATCAGTAGAATTTTTTTCTCTAATCTATCAGCAATCACACCTCCTAAGAAATTTATAGTTATAGTGCCCAATCCAAATACGGCTGCTACTAAACCTAAAAAAAATTCTGATCCACTAATGTTATAGATTAGTTTTCCACTTGCTAATGTTAATAGTTGCGTTCCACCTACTGACCCTAAAGAAGCAAGCCAGAATAAGCGAAATTTACTTGCTTTGAATGCACCGAAAGTTCCAATAGATGGTTTGATTTTTTTCTTTATTGGATGCTCCAGTCGCCACCCATAATATCCATGCTTTCTTCTAAAAGATGTTTCGAACCAAAAATTATATTTTTCTTCCCGTTTATAGAACTTTGTTCCGCGTATCCCGCCCCAGATTCCTTTGCTAATGATTCAAGAGCGACTGTTTCCCATAAATTTAAATCCACCTCTATAACTAAGTCTACTGCTCCGGAAAATGCAAGAGAATAACCAAAACAATCATAACATCC
This sequence comes from Dehalococcoidia bacterium, assembly GCA_029940375.1. Taxonomy (GTDB): domain Bacteria; phylum Chloroflexota; class Dehalococcoidia; order Lucifugimonadales; family Lucifugimonadaceae; genus TMED-70. The sequence goes on from JAPYUX010000002.1 coordinate 292,946, forward strand.
TCTTGAATCCCAAACTAGTGAATCCATTATTTGTAATTTATCTAACATTCCTTCTTTTTTAAATCGTTGTGGAGAACCATAAATTATTAATGATTCAGATAAAACTTTAGAGGTTGACGCTTTTATTTTGTGCCCATTTTTTTCAGCCCCAAAATTTTCAACAGAAATAAACCTATCTTGTAATTTTGGGATATCAATTAAACCCATTATTGGCTTTTTTTTATAGGTTAGTCCTATAATTGTTCCGAACAGCGATATACCTCTAGAAAATGAAGTAGTACCATCTATAGGGTCTATATACCAACAATAATCTTTATTATCTTTCCTTCCAAGAATTTCTTCTGTGATTATGTCTCCATCACTTTTACTTAAAATATTAAAAATTTCTTCTTCTACTTTAATATCAAATTCAGTCAGTAAACTTCCATCTTCTTTAAGGGAACTTTTAGAAGAAGCAACATCTTTGGTAATTTCTCGAGATTTATCTAAAGCTTGGATACCAAGTTCCAGAAATTTATTCAAAGGATCATTCAAGTTCAATATTTCATTAATCATAGTAAAATATTTTTTCTTAATTTAATTTTCATAATAATTATTTAAATTGATATTTTTGGAGCGGAAGACGAGATTCGAACTCGCGACCCTCTCCTTGGCAAGGAGATGCTCTACCACTGAGCCACTTCCGCTTAAATTATAATCTGAATTTTATTATATATAATTTTATAAGATCCAGTATAAAATATTGGCAATTAAATATCACAAAAATTCAGAGGAATTAGTTTTTAGTAATTGGAATCCAGATAAAATTTCTAAAAGAATGAGAATTCTAAAACAAGAACGAAAACTTCAAATTGAATGGGCAAAAAATACAGATCCAGGAGATACTCTTAGATGGGATCTTGATCCCGAAAAAGATTCTACTCGCTTAGAAACCAATGCATAATTTTTTTTAAATCTAAAAAACATCCAATTTAAAAGATCTTTTTTTATGTTTTCTAGAAGTTTATAAATTACTTTTTATCTTATAATTGCCATTATGAAAAAAATTAATTTTATGGATACCTCATTTCGTGATGGCTTTCAGTCATGTTATGGAGCAAGGGTAAAAACAGAAGACTTTCTACCAATATTAAAAGCCGCAGTAGAAGCTGGAAATGATAACTTTGAAATAGGTGGTGGAGCTAGATTTCAAAGTTTATATTTTTATTGTCAAGAAGATGCTTTTAAAATGATGGATCAATCTAGGGAAATCGTTGGTAAAGATATAAATTTACAAACTTTGGCTCGTGGCATAAATGTAGTAGGACTTGAATCACAATCTAGAGATATTATTGATCTTCATGCTAAGTTATTTAAGAAACATGGAATAACTACCATTAGAAATTTTGATGCTCTAATGGATATTCGAAATTTATCTTTTTCAGCAGAATGCATAACTAATGCAGGTTTAAATCATCAAATTGTTATTGCATTAATGGGTTTACCACCAAGTTTAAATGAAAAATATTATCATTCTGCAGAATTCTATACAGATAAAATAAAAGAAATAATAGATGCCAATATACCTTTTGATAGCGTAGCTTTCAAAGATGCATCAGGAACAACACCGCCTTCCATAGTACATGAAACTATTAAGAATGCACGAAAATTATTACCAAAAGACACGATGATCCAATTTCATACACATGATACTGCTGGAATGGGTGTATCTTGTAATATGGCAGCTATTGAAGCAGGAGCAGATACAATTGATCTTGCTATGGCTCCTGTAAGTGGAGGAACATCTCAGGTAGATATTTTGACAATGTGGCAAGCACTAAGAGGTACTGAATATACACTTGAAATAGATGAAGAAAAAATACTAGAAGTTGAAAAAATGTTTATTGATCAAATGGAAAAATATTATCTCCCTACTGAAGCAGTAATGGTTAATCCAATTATCCCTTTCTCTCCTATGCCAGGTGGAGCACTTACTGCAAACACACAAATGATGAGAGATAATGACTCTCTAGATCTTTTCAGTAAAGTTATTGAAAATATGAGAGAAGTGGTTGCTAAAGGTGGTTATGGGACGTCTGTTACACCAGTTTCACAATTTTATTTTCAACAAGCATTTACAAATACTGTACAAGAAAAATGGTCAAAAATATCAGAAAATTATGGAAAGATGATATTAGGATATTTTGGTAAGACTCCAACTGATCCAGATCCTGAAATTATAAAAATTGCTTCTAAACAATTATCTCTCAAACCCACAAAAGAAAATGTTCACGATTTGAATGATAATAATCCAAATATGGGAATAGATTACAATAAAAAATTGTTGGAAGATAAAAATATAGAATCTACCGATGAGAATATATTTATATCTGCTACATGTGGAGCTAAAGGAATATCATTTCTAGAAGGTAAAAGTGAACTAGGAATTAGATATAAAGATAATAATATTAAAGAATCTATTAATTCGAATAATAAACCATCCAGCGATGAGATCACACGAGTATCTGTTAATGGAAAAGATTATGAAGTGATCATACATTCTAATTAAATTTTAAAACTTTCTACAGAAAAGTTACAAAATTTAAATTTTTTTATCTGTTTTTAAAATATAATTTGAAAAAGATATAAAAAATAAAGCTTAAAAAATTATTATGAGAAAGTGTTACTAAATTGGATAGTATTTTTACAAAAATAATTAATAAAGAAATTTCAAGTGAAATTCAATATGAAGATGAATTGTGTATTGCTATAAACGATGTAAACCCGAAATCTAAAATTCATATTTTAGTTATACCCAAAAAACCTATTGAAAATATTAATTATGCTTCAGATTCTGATAAGGAAATCTTAGGTCATCTAATGCTTGTTTGCCAAAAACTGGCAAAAAAACTCCAAATCGATGAAGAAGGATATCAAATTCTAACTAATGTAGGTGAGGGCGGTGGTCAAACGGTTATGCACTTACATTTCCATTTGTTGAGTGGAAATACTTTAACTATGTAATTTTTTTTTCTATACTATATCTAGATAATTATTTGTAATTAGGAGAAAAAAATGTCTTTATTAGAAGGTTCTAAAGTTCCAGATTTTAATTTAATTGATCAAAATGGAGATTTCATAAATTTAAGTTCTATTTCAGGCAAACCTGCTGTACTTTATTTTTATCCTAAAGATGACACCCCTGGATGTACAGTTGAGGCTTGTGAGTTTAGAGATATATATGGAGAGTTCAGTAAACTCGATTGTAATATTTATGGGATAAGTCCCGATGACGAAAGTTCTCACAATAAATTTATAGATAATCATTCTTTACCATTTACCCTTCTTTGTGATCCTGATAAAAAAATGATTCAAGAATATGGTGTATGGGGAGAAAAGAATATGTATGGTAAAAAGAGCATGGGTATAATAAGGTCAACTTTCTTAATTGATAAGGATGGAATTCTCTTGAAAAAATGGACCAACGTACAAGCTAAAGGTCATGCAGAAAAAGTTAAAGAAGTCTTAGCAAATTCTTAGTTTATTTCCTATATATTTGGATTCTGTGCCTACATGAATCTGAAATAAATATCAGGTTTTCGTTTGTTTCAATTCCAGCAGGTTTCCAAAACTTTTTTTCTTCTTCAAATAATCCAGCGTTTTCTCTCCAACTAGACTGTTCAGGATTAACATCTAAAAATTCTTGACACCACTTTGATAGCGAGGCATCTCCAAAAATTTCAGAAAGATAGTTTTGTTTATCGTCAAAAATTATTACACTATTATTCCCCCAATTTGATACAAATAAATAACCTCTATTATCAATATGAACTGAAGAAGGTTTGTTAAATTCACTATCATTAAAGTTTTTAATAATTTTTACACAATTACCATTTGAATCAAATATTTGGACCCTATTATTTCTCCAGTCGGCTATATATATATTCTCTTCAATATCTAGTGCTATCCCCCATGGATAATTAAATTCTCCTTCATTTGTTCCAAATAAACCAAAGCTAGAAATAAACTTTCCTTTTTCATCAAATTTTTGTACTCTTGAATTTAAATGATCTACAATAAATAATTCATTTTGTTTATTAAATGCTAATCCAGATGGTCTATTTAACTGGCCACTGTCACATCCATATTCTCCCCAACTATCGATGAAATTGCCATTGTAATCAAAAATAGAGATCCTGTTTAAATGTTCATCAGATAGATATAATTTATCGTTTTTGTCAAAAACTATTGCTGTTGGCAAAATAGATTTTCCTTTATCTTCACCCCAATTAGCAAACTCATATTTATGTTCAGAATCTACAGTTACAGCACTTATTCTGTTGTTTTTGTTACTAGCATTTGACCTACTTAGAACAAACAAAGTTCCATTTTTGTATTTTAAATCTATAGGATTCATGAATCCTCTTCCTTCAAACGAAGCAATCCCTATAGTGTGGCTATATTCTAATTTTGTTGTAACCATTATGAGTTTAGTACACTTAGGTTTGTAAATTTTTCGTCTAAAATGCTTTCCGAATCAACATCCAGTACATCTTCTAGAATTGTTGAATACAGAGTTCTAAAGTCCATATTATAATGTATATCTCCCTCAAGTTGAGCAGAAGGTTCTAGATTTGGGTACTCTCCGTAGAGACCTCCCTTTACACAGTTACCTAACAAAAAAGCAACCCCTCCAGATCCGTGGTCTGTTCCGGTACCGTTATCAGAAATCCTTCTTCCAAATTCTGAAAATATCCAAATTACTGTCTCGTCGTCCAATTTTTGCTTTATTAAATCTCTTTGGAAACAATCAATTGCGACTGACAACTGTTTCAATAATAAGGAGTGATTTTTCAATTCGTCAGTGTGAGTATCAAAACTACCATGTTGAGCGTAAAATATTCTTGTACCTAATTTTGCACTAGCAACTTGAGCTATACCTTTTAAAGACTGAGCAATAGGATTATCTTCTGGATATTCAACATCAGATGAGTAATTGCTTGGTGCTTCACTTAACAAATCTGCACCATCCAATGCCCCTCTTCCAGTTTCTAATAATCTTAAAGAAGGAACACCATCTCTGTTCATTGGTTGGTAAATTCGATCGACTGTGTCTAACAAAATTTCTCTGTTTTTTGCTCCAGATACTCCAGTGAAAAGTCCATATGATTCCAGTGCACCAACTGATGCAACGGATACTCCAGGACATGCTAGGGCCCGGGGGAGTCCTTTTCCAAAATTTACTGCTGTAATAGGATTTAATCCCTTTGGATCAATATTTTTTACGGTTCTCCCCAACCATCCTATTGAACTACTTTCGAATGGCTTAGCTGTATGCCATATATCCATTGATCTAAAATGAGATCTATTTGGTTCAGGATATCCGATTCCCATCATAACGGCTAGTTTTTGGTCATCAAATGTTTTTTTGAAAAAATCTATGTTTGAATTAAAAGCAATTTTATTATCAATTGGGATAATAGAGTCATCTTTTAAGCCCATATTAGGCCTGTAATCATAATAAAGACCAGTTTCATAAGGAACTATAGTATTCAGGTAGTCATTCCCTCCACTTAATTGGATTACTACAAGATTTTTTTGCTTGCTCATATAAAACTCCTAATTAGCAATATTGAAAATCTGGTGTCGATACAATAAGTTTCAAGACATCCAAAATTTTATCTTCTTTATTTGTAAATTTATTTTTTCTCAAATGTTCTTCTATCATTCCTTTTGTTTTATCAGTTATATCAATGTACCCCAATGTTTCTAATGTATTGTTGATCAAATCATTTGAATTAGTGATGTTTGTTTCTTTTATAATTTCAATAATCCTTTTTACTCCGGTAGAACTTGTATTAGATATTTCAGTACTAGCATAGTTGATTCTTTCAATTAGTGACCCACTATCAATCCATTCTTCCCCTTCATGCCATCCTTCAACACTTGGAGGGTTCATTAAAAATTGCCCCATCAATAAAGTATTTATAGCTAATTCGGCTGAGTCTAAATCCGGAATTTTATATTTATCAACCAATCTTGATACTCCAAAAACTAAATCTGATGGGCTTTTAACTTTTTTAAATCTAATATCATCAGATTTAAAATGTTCAGATTTAAACATTGCTTCCAGCACTTTTTTTATCTCACCATTATTTTTCAAAAACACTTCAGAAAGTTTATTGATTTCATCCCAATCTTCCTTTTCAGAAACAAAGTATAGATATAGCCTTTTACAAATAAATTTTGCCGTTGAAGGGTGTGTAGCAATCATATTGACTATATCATTTCCATTAAAATTACCTTTTTCTCCTAAGAATGTTTTTTCTGTATTATCGTGATCAGATTTGTCAAAAGAAAACTCCATAGGGAATGGTCCTAAAAAAAATGGAGGGGGAGTTGGTCTTGATGCCCAACCTGTAAAAGCTCTTGCAGCAGTTTTCACATCATCTTCTGTATAAGAACCTTCTCCATTCTCATCTATACCCATAGAAAAAAGTTCTAATAACTCTCTACCGTAATTTTCATTAGGAGCATCTTTGTGACTGTTTTGATTGTCTAGCCAATACATCATTCCTGGATCTTCAGAAATTTTAAGAAGCAAAGTCTCAAATTTTCCCAAACCGTATTTTCTAAAAAGATCTATTTCTTCCAACATGGCTAAACCATGATCAAGTTTTATTCCTCCAACTGCCAATAAACCATGCCAAAACAAAGCTATTTTTTCTTCTAATTGTTTTTCAGATTTGGCAAGCCTCCATGTCCATTGAGGATCAGCGTGTCTTGCAGTTCTGGCTTCAACTGAAGCTATAAAGTATCTATCTAGTAAGTCTTGATCCTTCGGAGGACCATATTCCGGATTAATTAATAGATCCACAACATCATCATATTCCATTAAAGATAGTTTTTCTATCTGATCATAAGTACACCCAAAACCAGCTCTCCTTAATAGATGGGCTAAAAGGATTTTGTTATCTAAACTAGTAATCATAATTAATGCATAATATATTACTTAACATTTTTTAATGCAACAAATTAAGTGGTGCCTAGGGACAGATTCGAACTGTCGACACCTGCGTTTTCAGCGCAGTGCTCTACCCCTGAGCTACCCAGGCAACTCATATAAATAAAAAAAATTCCACAATTTTTTATTATTCAATATATGAAATTAATTATTTATTATTTATTATTTATACTATTATGCCAGTTATATTTATAACATCGTCTAAAAAAGAGGCAGGTAAAACGACAGTTTTATCTGGAATTTCTTATGAATCGATTAAAAGAGGACTTAAAACTTTTGTTGGTGAATTTAATCAAGATCAGATAGTAGAACACAGTAATTTTTATAATTTAATGGATTCTAAAGAGATAAAATGTGAATTTAATAACTCAGACTTGGCTTTGATAGAAATCAATAATACTTCAATAGATTCAATAAAAAGACTATCTAGCAAATATGATGCAAAAATTATTTTGGTAGAAGAATCTCATAGTAGTATTAAGGAAGCTTCTAAAGCTTTATCTGAGAGATTGATCGGAGTTTTTATTAATGGAGTTTTAAGATATCAAAAAAATGAATTGATACAAAACTATTCAAAAGAGAAACTGAATATTTTGGGATATTTAGATCAAACCAGATCACTTCTAGCATTATCATCGGATGAGTTGATAAAATCTTTAAATCCAACTAAGGTAATTTCTTTAGAAAATTCAAACAAATTAATTGAAAATTATTTGATAGGAGGTTTTGTTTTGGATTGGGGACCAGAATATTTTTCTAAATTTACTAACACCGCACTTATAGTTCGTGGTGATAGACCAGATGTCCAATTGTCGGCGATTCAATCAGGAAATTTAAATGTAATTATTGCCACTAATAATGAAACTCCTGTTGAATATGTATTACATGAAGCTAATAAGTATAGAATTCCCATTATGGTAGTAAACAAAAGTACTGAAAATATAATGGACCAAATTTCTGAAAATTTAGAAAAAGTAACATTTAATCATCCTGATAAAATTATAAATGCCAATGATATCCTTTCAAATAGTTTAAATTTTGATAAATTATTTGAAGTTTTATCTACTCCTATAACAACTTGATATTAGAGAATGAAAAAAGTAGATTCTAAAATTCTCAAAGGACTTTCTGAAAACCAAATTTCTGCTGTTACTCATCCTTTGTCGCCTCTCCTAGTTATAGCAGGCCCTGGTTCAGGGAAAACTAGAGTTATGGCACACAGAATTCCTTGGCTTATTCAGAATTATGATTTAAATCCTAGTAATATATTAGCGGTCACCTTTACAAATAAAGCCGCAAAGGAATTGTTAAATAGAACTAATATATTAATTAACTCATCCATAAAACCATTGGTTAAAACTTTTCATGGATTTGCATCATATTTTTTAAGAATAGAGGGGTATATTATAGGAATTGATCAAAATTTTTCTATATACGATGATGATGACAAAAATAAGATAATAAAGAATATTTTTCAAGAACTAGATATAGATCCCAAAAAAATAAATGTAAGAATTGTGAATTCAGAAATATCTAGGGCGAAAAATACTAATTTTACTCCAGAAAAATTTGCTTCTGAAAACTCTTCATATTTAGATGAAATAGTTTCTCGTGTTTATACAAGATATCAAGAAACAATTGAAAATTCCAATGCTTGTGATTTTGACGACTTATTAATGAAAACTAGGAATATTCTGAGTGAGAACAATAATATACAAAACAAGTGGTCTGATAGATTTGATCAAATTATTATAGATGAATTCCAAGATACAAACCCTCTACAATTTCAAATATCTAATTTGTTAATAGGTGATAACAAATCAATATCAGTAGTTGGAGATCCTGATCAATCTATATATTCATGGAGGCATGCAAATCCAACAAATCTTAAGGAATTTGAAAAACAATTTAAAAATTGTAAAGTAGTTAATCTTGATGAGAGTTATAGATCAACTCAGCAGATTTTAGATGCAGCAGATTCTATTATTAGAAAAAACGCAGAAAGATTTCAACGTAAACTTTGGACTAAGAAGCAAAACGGATCTCTCATAGAATCTAATGTTTATTCTGATGAAGAGAGTGAATCTTTACAAATTTCTTATTTGATTTCAAAACAAATTAAAAATGGATTATCGGCAAATGAAATAGCTATTATGTATAGAGTAAATGCACAAAGTAGATCTTTTGAAGTAGCCTTAAGTTCATTAGGTATAAGATATAGATTAGTTGGCGGTGTTAGATTTTATGATCGCAGAGAAATAAAAGATATTTTAAGCTATTGTAAATTAATTTTAAATCCTAATGATAATTCTGCATTTGAAAGAGTTATTAATATTCCTTCTCGCGGAATAGGGAACAAAACTTTATCTATACTAAAAAACGCTGCTCAGATTAAAAATGTAAGTCTTCTTTCTTTCTTATTATCGTATTTAAGTGAAAAAAACAATGATATTAAAAATAAACAATCGAAGAATTTATTTTCAACGAGAGCTACGCAATCTTTTATGACATTTATTGATATTTATATAAATTTGTGTGAGGGAGCAAAAACTCTAGATCCGAATAATTTAATAAGTTTAATTTTGGATACAACAGATTATGCGGAATATATTAAAAATGATGAAGATGGGATAGAGAGATTAGAAAATATTTATGAATTAAGATCTTCAGCAGAAGAATTTTCTGAGACCTTATCTTTAGATCCAAATCAGAACTTAATTGAATTCATAGAAGCCTCTTCTTTAAATACAAACTTAGAAAAGTTGGATGATGAATTTGAGTCTATAACGTTGATTACTTTACATCAGGCTAAAGGCCTAGAATTTCAAAATGTTTATATGGTGGGAATGGAAGAAGGATTATTACCTCATTCAAAATCTCTTGAAACTCCTGAAGAATTAGAAGAGGAAAGACGTCTATGCTATGTTGGTATAACTAGAGCTAAGGAAAATTTATTTTTGTCTTATTCAAAAAGAAGACGTTTCCGTGGAATATATGATAATGCCTTGAAGTCAAGGTTTCTTGAAGATATACCCAAAGAAATGATTAAAGAAAATAATAATTATTTGTATAGAAATGAAATGACAAGAAAGGTTACTAATCAAAATAAATCCGAAGCTTCATTGAAATTTGGAGAACAATTGGATGAATTAGCAAGAAAGATTTCTTCGAAATCTGATAATCCTTTCTCTATAGGGGATAGGATAGATCATAAAAAATATGGTTCAGGGATAATACTTGATTATAAAAATTTATATAAAGATGTAGAGATAACAGTAAAATTTAAAGAGCCTTATGGAACAAAAAAAATTATGAAAAGTCGTGCTCCAATTAAAATTACCTCAGTAAAACAATCAGAAGATTTTGAAAACCCAGAGGACTATTATGGAATATAAAGAATTGAAAATGATAAAATTATTTGTATATTTATCACTTTTTTCAAGTTTTTTTTCTGGAATATTTCTTGTTCTAACGGATTTTATAGATAATCAAACTTTAATTGAAATTTATGGAAATAGAGTCTTATTTAATCTTTTTATTCCATTCTTGATTGCTTTAGTATGTTTATGGGGAACAAGAAGACAAAAAGTTTCAATTTATTATTTGCCGTTCAATTTAATTTTTGGTTCTATATTGTTATTTGGTTATCAAATTTTGATGTTCAACCTTTTAGGAAAATATGCTTTTTTATATTTGATTAGCGCAATTTTTCTATTATCTTCAGCTATCACATCTTTTATATTTGTGACCATAAAAAGAAAGGATTCTTGATGTCACAATCTGAAACAATATCTGATGAAATGAAAAAATTCATAAATCTTAAAACTAGACCAAAAATTTATAATGTGGAAAGGCATTCTGTGGAAAGATTTGCAGAAGCCATTGGAGACGATAATCCAATTTATTTTAATGAAACTTACGCAAAAAAAACCATGGGTGGATTAATAGCTCCCCCTACTTATGTCAGATTACTTAGACCAAATAAATTAGATAAAGAATTTCCTGAACCTTTTTCTAATCTAGTAGACGGAGGTTCTTCTTACAATTTTTATGAACATATATATGTAGGAGATAAAATTAGTGTTGTATCTAAATTGAAAGATCTTTTTGTAAAAACTGGGAAAATCGGAAATATGTTATTTAAACTAACCTTAATTTCCTATACTAACCAAAAAAATATATTAGTAACCACACAAGAAGTTACTACAATTACTTATGGTAAGGGAGAAAAAACATTTTTATGAAAAGTCAATTTTTTTTTGAAGATATTGATGAAGGCCATATTTTTGGACCAATTGAAAAAAATATAGATAGAAAACAGTTGGTTATGTATGCTGGGGCCTCACAAGATTTTAACGAATTTCATTATGATGACGAAGTTGCAAAAAAAGCAGGGCATAAAGGAATAATTATTCATGGAGCATTAAAAAGTGCATGGCTTGCTCAGTTACTTGTGGATATTGTAGGTCATCAGGGGCGTATTTTAAAATTTAATGTATCATATAGAGGAGTTGATTTCCCATATGAAGATTTGAAATATTATGGGAAGGTAATAAAAAAATCGATTGAAGGCTCTAAAGGAGTTGTTGATATAGAATTGAATTTAGAAAATTCCAAAGGTCAAATAACTACACCATCAACAGCTCAAATTGAATTACCAATGAAAGAAAAAAATGAGGAAAAAAATGTCTAATATTTTAGATAACAAAGTAGCAATAGTAACAGGAGCTGGTAGAGGTATAGGTAGAGCTGTAGCTGAAGATTTAGCAGCTCATGGTGCAAAAATTCTTGTCGTTGATCCTGGGCTTTCTTTAGATGGCAATGTTGAAAATGCTTCATTAGCTGACGAAGTTGTTGAAGGTATAAATAAAGCTGGTGGTGAAGCCAAAGCAAATAAATTATCTGTAGCATCATTTGAAGCTGGAGAAGAGATAGTAAATGATGCTATGAATTCATTTGGTCGATTAGATATTGTTGTTACCGTTGCAGGTATATTAAGAGACAGGATGATATTTAATATGACAGAGGATGAATGGCATGATGTTATTGATGTACATTTAACTGGAACATTTTCTGTTGTAAGGCATGCAGCTCCAATATTTAGAGCTCAAAAATCTGGAAGAATCATAACTTTTTCTTCAACATCAGGACTTTTTGGAAATGCAGGACAAGCGAATTATGGAGCAGCTAAATCTGGGATAGCTGGTTTTACAAAAGTTGTTGGAAAAGATTTAGGAAAATATGGAGTTACTGCAAATAGCATTGCACCAAGTGCTGATACAAGAATGACAGCTTCTGTACCAGAGGAATTTATGACGTCAAGGGATAATCCTTATAAAGAATCTAGAGACCCAAGAGATATTGCTCCATTCGTTACTTATTTAGCAAGTGATTATTCTGCTCCAATTAATTCTCAAATTTTTCATGTTTCTGGAGGTACTATCAATCAACTTATGGAACTAAGAAGAAAAGTAACATTGTTTAATCCTATTAGCAAAGGAAGATTTAAACAGGAAGACTTTGGTGCTGAAGGAAGAGGGCTAGTATTTGGATTCGGAGAAAAAAATAATGAGACCTCAAAACCTTTGGATGGTAAAGTTGCAGTTGTTACAGGTTCTGGAAGAGGAATAGGAAGGGGCATAGTTCTTGAATTATCTAAATTAGGTGCAAATATTGTTGTCAATGATGTTGGTGCTAGTTTAGATGGGAGTGGAAATGACACCGGACCCGCTCAAAGTGTGGTTGAGGAAATATCCGAGCTTGGGGGTAGAGCTGTAGCTTCAACAAGTTCTGTAGCAACAGTAGCTGGAGGACAAGAAATTATTGATAAAGCCATTGAAGAATTTGGTAGATTGGATATTGTTATTACACCTGCAGGTATATTAAGGGACAGAATGATATTTAATATGACAAAAGAAGAATGGCAGGATGTAATTGATGTTCACTTAACAGGAACTTTTTCAGTTGTTGCTCCTGCATCTAAGATTTTTAGAGAGCAGAAATCAGGTAGAATAATAACATTTTCAAGTGTTTCAGGATTAATAGGATATAGTGGTCAATCAAATTATGGTGCTGCTAAGGATGGGATTGCAGGATTTACCAGAGTTGTAGCTAAAGAACTTGCAAAATATGGAGTTACAGCTAATGCTATTTCCCCAGGAGCGAACACTAGAATGACTGAATCAATACCTGATTCAACTAGGGCTATGAGATCAGGAGCATTCAAGCCTGCTGAAGAAGATCATTTCATTAACGATCCAGAAGATGTTGCTCCAGTTGTTGCTTGGTTATGCACAGATGCCGCATCGCATATTAATGGTGAAGTAGTTCATGCTTCTGGAAATAGAATAAGCTTATTTAACAAATATGAAACTCGAAGATCAATCAGAAAAGCTGGAAGATGGACCGTCGAAGAACTCGCTAATGCGGTCCCAGAAACCTTTGGCCCTGAATTGATTAATCCTGCTCCTTCCCAACAATAACTTCCGGTTTGGGAAGATCTTTATTTTTTTGCCAATCAGATTTATATATTTCCATGAAATGAAATTCATGTGAAGCTTTTTTAACAATTTTTTTAAATTTAAAACCTGATTTTCTGAAAGAATTTTGTGCTCGTATATTTTCTGTTAATGTATGTAAATATACTTTTGTTATATCTGTTTGATTGAATATATAATAGAGTGTATTCATAGTAGCATCAGCACCATAACCAAAATTCCAATATTTTTTATTTCCTATCATAATTCCATATTCACATGAATTATTCCATCGATTTATATCATAAAACATACAATTTCCTATATGAACATTTTTTTTGTTATCAATAGAAAATTTTACTGACCAAGGTGATGGTTTTTCTATTTCATTTATGGATATTCTTTCAAATTGTTCATAGGTTAGATTTATGGGAATTGTTGCATCTAAATCTGATAGTTCAGAATCTATTCTCCAACCATAATCATTTTTCAGATCTTCTCTTATTTTTTGGCGTACTATCGTTTTTTCTCCAATTAGAATGATATTTTTTTCTGATTTAGTCTTTATTTCTGGAAGAAAAAGCTTTTTCCACGATTTCGATTTCATTTTTATAAGTTAATTTTTCTTTAGATTCAGATAGTGTCATCCAATAAATCGAATCAAATTCATCGTCATGATTTTTTAAGTTTCCACCTATTTTATTCATTAGAAAATAATGAACAATCTTATTATAAACTATATTTTCTTCGTATTTATTATCCCCAAAAGGTTTTTTGAATTCATAAGATATTGATTCTATTTTATTCACTATTTCAGTAATGATTCCTGTTTCCTCTTTTACTTCTCTGATAGCTGTTTCAAAAACGGTTTCTCCTTTTTCAGGAGTTCCTTTGGGTAAACAAAATAAATCTGTTGTTTTTCTATAACAAATTAATACTTGTTTATTTTGGTATACTACTCCTCCAGCTGACCAAATTTTTTTTTTCATAGTTATGTTCAAAAAATTCAAAAAATTAATAAATAGAATCAACGATTTATATTATTATATATAATTGATATTATTGATATTTTTGATATTTTCGAATACTATCAGAAAGGTTGTGCAAAATTTGCAAGTCAATGCCATGCTAACTTTTAGATGGTTACTATTGGGATTTTTGTTATGTATATAACGTTATGAATCAAAAAATTATATCTAATGATTTTGTTATAAGATTCGCTGGTGAAGGAGGCCAGGGCCTTGTGACCTCTGCAGATGCTGCAGCGAAAGCTGCAAGTAGATCTGGTTATTATTGCCAAACATTTTCTACCTTTCCCTCTCAAATCATGGGAGGTCCTGCGTCTTCTCAAGTTAGAATATCAACTACTCAAGTTTTATCAAGCGGAGATTTTGTAGATGTTTTGGTTGTGTTAAATCAATATGCATTTGATAATCATATACAGGATTTAAATCAAGAAAATGGAGTATGTATATATAATGCTCAAGATTGCGTACCTTCGGGAGAAGGAAATTATTTTGGAATAGATGCAGATAAATTAGCGAAGGAATCAGGTAATACAAGAGCTGCAAATATGGTTATACTGGGGGCCGTTGCTAAACTTATAGATTTTAAATTAGAAAGTATCGAAAGTTTTATTAAAGATAGGTTCTCAAGAGGAAGACCTGGTGATGAAGAAATTATAAAGTCTAATATCATTGCTTTATCTTCCGGGGCAAAAGTTGCTGAAAAAAGCGGATTTAATGTTGGTTCTTTGGCACCATCGAAACCTCCAAAACATGATCAAATAATTATATCTGGAAATGCTGCACTATCTTTAGGTGCTACTTCTGCCGGATTAGATAGTTATTACGGTTATCCAATTTCTCCAGCAACAACAATTTTGGTTTGGATGGAACAAAATTTAGTACAAAAAGACAAGTTTGTTTTCCAGGTTTCGTCTGAGATAGAGGCAATAAATAATGTAATTGGAGCTGGCTTTTCTGGAAAGAAAGCCATGACAGCAACTGCAGGACCAGGATTATCTTTAATGTCTGAAGGGATAGGCTTGGCTTGGATGGCAGAAATTCCTTGTGTTATAGTTGATGTTCAAAGAGGAGGCCCCGCAACAGGTTTACCTACTAAATCAGAACAATCAGATTTATTTGCCTGCATGTTCCCAGCGCATGGTGATGTTAGATTGCCTATTCTGGCTCCAGGAACTGTTGAAGAATGTTTTATCATTGGTGGTTTGGCATTGAATTGGGCTGAAAGATACCAAGGTCCAGTTATCATAATGAGTGAATTTAGTTTAGCCGATAGATCAGAAAACATAAAAAAACCAATTTTAAGTAATGTAATTGATGAAAGAAGGAATAGTAAATCGAGTGATAATGGTTTCAAGAGATATCAGTCTTTAGGAAAAAATGGAGAACTTTCAGCTATGCCAATCCCTGGTAATCAGGCCGCATACGTCGCAAATGGATCAGAACATGATGAAATTGGTGATACTACTCATCTTCCTAAACATCATATTAGACTTACAGAAAGAAGATTTGGAAAATTGTCATTATTAAATGATGCTCATTTTGAGATAGAGAACACCTCTTCTGAAATTGTAATTATGCCTTGGGGTTCAAGTAAAGGAGTTGCGCGAGAAGCATATGAGAAATTGATTTCTGACAACCTAAATATTGGGTGGATATATTCAATTTGTTTAAACCCTTTACCAAAAGAAGTATTAAATGAATTAAGGTTAAAGAAAATAGTTATAGTCCCAGAATTAAATTATCAAGGTCAATGGTCTTCAATAATGCGAATGGATGGAATAAATGCCGTATCTGTTACTCAATATACTGGGCTACCATTTAAACCTTCAGAACTTGCGGAAAAAATTAGAGAGAAAATAAAACAAACTATGGAGGTTTAATTTTGAGTGAAAGGAATCAAGAATATGATTTTAAGTGGTGTCCTGGTTGTGGTGACTTTGGGGTAAAAAGAGCATTAGAAATGGCTATAAATACATTTACGGAAGAATTTGAAATTCCTAGAACCTCTAATGTTATAGTCGCTGGAATTGGTTGTTCGGGGAATATGGTTCATTTAATTGATGGAGAGCAGCCTTTTGGTATCCATGGAATTCATGGGAGATCTCTTCCTATAGCTTTTGGAATTTCGAGTTCAAGACCTGATCTAAACACTATAGTTGTTGCTGGTGATGGAGACTTTTTATCGATAGGTGGTGAACATATAGCTCCGTCCGCATATAGGAATCCAAATATCACATGTATAGTAATGGATAATGGTGTCTATGGATTAACTAAAGGGCAAAGTTCACCAACTTCTGAAACTGGTCAAATCACAACTTCAACCCCTTTTGGTAAGTTGGAAAGGAAAATGAATCCTTTAGAGTTATATTTGACCTATGGAGTTAGTTTTATAGCATCTCATTATTCAAGCAAACCTAAACTTTTATCTGATTTTATCTTAGAAGCAATGAAACATAAAGGAATGTCTATAGTTCATGTACAATCACCATGTACGACTTACAATGATACCTATGATATTTTGAAAGGTGATAGAAAAAAAGGAATACCAGGAACAGCATTCATAATTGACGAAAATCATGATCCAACTGATTACGATAAAGCTAAGGCTTTGGTAGCTCAGGAAGGAGTACCTTTAGGATTGATTTATAGAAAAGAACCTGCAACGATTAATGAATTACAAAATAAGTTAATTATGGATAATCCCTCAAAAAATGTTGAAGATATTTTATCTAGTTATTCAATATAGTGTTTTCTTCGGTTTGATATTTTGAAGGGCATCTAACTGATAAATTATTTGCAACAAATATATTTTCCTGATTTATATGTCCTTGCATTACCAACTCCGAATATTCGTTAAAAAACACACTTCCAATTTCACCACTGTAATTAACTTCAAAAGAATTATTTGTAAATTTATCTTTTACTTTGAAATTTGCCGATAAGCCATCTACAGATCTTACATATGAATTCGGAACAAGCATTGCTTTTAATCCTATATTTAAATTTTGTTCACCATCCTCGTTAGATAATAAATATTCTACTGAGTGGTATGTATATGTAGCTTCTTCAAAAGCTTGAAAACCAAAGTATCCCAAAGAAAATAAGACTACTAAAACTATGGAAATAAAAGCAAATTTTTTATTTTTTAATTCTACAACACGATCTTTTTCTTTACTCATATATTCAATTTTGAATTTATTATTTTTATTCTATTGTTAATTATAAAAACAAAACCAAAAATGAAAAATATCAATAGTATAAAACTTGCGCCCAAATATTGAAGATTATTTTTTATGTTTGAAGATTCATAACTTACTAAATTGGTAATGATATCGTTTGAGCTAGTTATGGTAAAAGGTTCTAAATTTTTTTGAGACTCTTTTAGGATGTTTATTAACTCTTCTTTATTCTTGTTAATATTTCCAATCCACCTTTCTCCCGATTGTGTTTCAATGCCTATTTTTGATTCATTTACAAGAGATAAAGAATAAGAGTTTCCTTTATTATCTACGACATATAAAAGGATCTTATCATTTGTGACTTCAATATTTTGTAAAAAACCATTGATAATTTCTCCATTCGATTGAGCAAAAATCATGTTATTTTGGATTACTAATAACGACAAAATTCCTACAGAAAACAATGAAATTAATAATTTATTCATTTTTTATTCCTTATTATTTATATGAGTTTCTATTTTTATGGTTTTATATCTAGTTGTGGTTAAAATTAAGAAGGTAAAAATAAAAGCAATAACAGATATTAGTAATGTTATTCCATAATACATCCCAAATGATGTTTCCTCTTGAGAAAGTGGCCCAATTACTGTAATCGGATGAGCTTCTTGCCATAAATTCGCAGCAAAATATATCAAAGGAGTATCTATTGCACCTAAAACTGCAATAATTGCTGCAATATTTTTCATTTGTTCATTATTCGTATATAAAGATCTAAAAAGTATATATGCGCAATAAATTAGAATCAGTATTAAGGTAGTGGTTAATTTTGCTTCTCCCGTCCACCAAACTCCCCAAATAGGTTTTGCCCAAACAATCCCTGTAATAAGAGCGGTCAATCCAAATACTAAACCTGTTTCAGCAAAGGCTTGAGCGCAATTATCCCAAAAAGTTTTTTTAGTGAATAAATATAGAATTGAAGAAATAGCTACAACGCATATAGCTATCATTGAACACCAAGCAAGGGGAACATGTATAAAAATAGTTTTTGCAACTGGACCTTGAGAAATATCAATAGGGAGCCACCAAAAAATCATCCACAACATTAAAATATTTATTAATAGAGTTGAAGAAATTATTAATTTATTGATCATATAATTCTTATATTCTTACCAATTTAAGTATACTTTTTTTTTACTCCTTATAAATGAAATTTGATATGGATATTCCCAAAATAAAAAATAGAAGATCATACCCCAATATCAAGCCATACCAACTTTGATTTTGTATTTCATTATTTAAAATTTGATTTGTTAGACTGGAAGAAGCCATGAGTAAAGGAGAAACTAAAGGAATAAATAATAAAGGCGAAAGAATTTCTTTACCTCTAGATTTAGAAAATAATAACGAGGTAATAGTTCCAACGATACTAAATCCCAATGCACTGATTATAACCAGGATTATAAATTTATAATCTAAAAGATTATTGTTGAATAAAATATTTGAAGAAAATAGAATTATAAAACTTGATAATAATGTAAAAAAGAAATTAGAGATAATTTTTGAAACGATTATAATTTCTTGATCTATAGGTGCTAGAATAAGTAATTCTATACCTTTATTATCCATTTCTTTACTTATTGATTTATTAATACCAAGTAAAATAGAAAAACTAACTGATATCCAATAAATAGTTCCAAATATTATCAATGAATTGTTTGAGTTAATTTTTAAAGTTGTAGCAACTACTACAAGAACTAAAACAGAATATGAAAGCATAGAAATTATAATTTCTTTCGATTTGATTTCTTGAAGTAAATCTTTTTTCAAAATGACATAAATAATTTTTAAAACTTTTAAGATATTTTTCATAATGAAATTGTTTGAGATATATTATTATTGATTCCTAAAACGTTTTGATTGTGAGAAGTGAAAATTATAGATTCTCCTCTTTTGTTAATTTTATCAATGAGATAATTCAAATCTTTGATAGATTCCTTATCTAACCCAATATCAGGCTCATCTAATAAATATAATTCATAATTCGGGATTAATGATCTAAAGAGATTCATTTTTTTCCTTTGCCCATCGGATAATTGGTCAGGATATAGGTTTAAAAACTTGCTTATTTGTTGAAAGTCTTTATTTTCTTCTAGTAGTTTTTTTGGATTCTCTTCTCCAATTAAGGTGAAATAGAACAAAATATTTTCGCCAACGGTAAAATCCTTATAAAAAATAGTTTCTGTTGAACAGTAAGAAATTAAAGATTTTGCATAAGTAGAATTTTTCAGATTGATTTGTTTAATCATTATTTTTCCAGAATCATAATTATATATTTGAGCAATTATTTTTAATAAAGTAGTCTTCCCGGACCCGTTTGGGCCATCTACATTTACTATCTCTCCTTTGTTTATCTTGAAAGACAATTTATCTATTATGTGGGTATTGTTAAACCTTTTTGAAATATTATCTACTTCAAGTATGATTTTCTTTTTTTCATCCATAAATTTATATTTTTTTTATTGACCTATTCTATTTCAAGGCTACACTTATAACAATTAAGTGTAAAAGATTATTTAATTTGTATAAATGGAGAATTTTATGAAGTATGTAAGAATTCAATTAAATGATGAGATTTCTTATGGTATTGTTGAAGAAGAAAAAGTCATTGAAATTAGTGGGAATCCAATTTTTGAAAATTGTAAGGAAACTGGGGAGACTTATAATTTATCAGAAGTAAAAATATTATCACCAAACCCATCCCCTCCAAAAAATTTATGTTTAGCGTTAAATTATGGATCCCATCTATTGGGTGCGAATGCACCAAAAAAACCTGAACCATTTTATAAGACAGTTACAGCAATTTGTGGTCCTGGGGACCCTATAAAGATTCCAAAAGATGCAGGTTTGGTTGCTTGTGAATCTGAACTTGTTGTAATTATAGGGAAAGAAGCAAAAAATGTTTCTGAAAATAGTGCTTTGGATTATGTTTTTGGATACACATGTGGCAATGACGTTTCTGCTCGAGAGTGGCAATCAGGAAATAATTCAGATATGCAATGGTGGAGGGCCAAATCCAGTGATACTTTTGGACCTACTGGACCTTTTATAGTTACAGATATAGATCCTCAAAATGTGAGTATAAGAGGCTTAGTTAATGGTGTAGAAGGACAAAAATGTCATTCTTCTGAAATGATATTTAGTGTGGCTGAATCGATTAGTTTTATAAGTAAATATGTAACTCTAGTACCTGGAGATATGTTGTGGACCGGAACATCAGGAATGACCCCACCTATCAATCCTGGTGACGATGTTACTGTGGAAATAGAGAAAGTAGGGACTTTAATAAATCCTGTAGAATCTGCCTAAATTATTCCTAATCTAATTGCTTTTGCTACTGCCTCAGTACGATTAGAAGAATCCAATTTTAGACAAATCATTTGAACTTTGTTTTTGATGGTTTGTTCTGCTAGATTCATCTTGTTGGCTATGTTTATAGCAGTAAAACCGTTGGAAAGAAAATCTAATATTTCTTTTTCTTGATCTGTTGTGTTGTATGTTTTATGCATTTCTTTTTAAAAAATCAAAAATAAAAATTATGAAAAAGATATTTTTAAATTAAAATAAAATATAAAATAAAAATATCATTTTTGTTATTTACAAACTTGGAGTTCAATATTTCCCCAGAAACATTTAGGGAAATAATATTATGATAAAACTTTTTGAAAACAAGATAATCTATATTATTCCAGTTTTGATCACAATTATCACGTCAATTCTTTTAGCTGTTTTTTTGGAACAAAAAATCATAAACAATATATTGTTTTTTGGTTTTAATGCATCAGCTTCAACGTCCAATGTTTTTTTGGATATGTCAAATATAATTAGATTTGGAATTACTTTTTCTGCAGGTTTGATTGCAGTTTTTAATCCTTGTGGATTTGCTTTACTGTCTATCTATTTATCCGTATTTATACAAAGAAGAGATAAACAGAATGATATACAAAATTATGAAAAAACTTTAAGTTCTGTGTTGAAGAATGTAAATCATTATTTACGTAAATTATTTGAAGCCACCAGTATTTCTTTAGCTGTAACTGTAGGTTTTGTAATTATTTTTTTCGTTATAGGAATTCTTCTTTCTGCAGGGTTTTATACTATAAAAAGTTTTTTTTCATACATTGGAATAATTATTTCAATATTTTTGGTATTTATTGGTTTTTACAGTCTTTATGGAGGAACGTTTTATACTCCTATCATTGCAAGAATAGCTAATAAAATAAGTTATAAAAATCAATCAAGTTATATTTTCTATTTTTCCTATGGCTTATCATATGGCTTAACTTCTTTATCTTGTACTTTACCCATTTTTATGTCAATTGTTTTTAGTATTTCGAGTGTATCTGAAATACATTTTTTGTTGACGGACTTTTTGTTATTTGGATTTGGAGTATGGGTTGCTCTTTTTATAATATCTATAAGTTTGATTTTTGTAAAAATTCTTCTACAAAAAGTAACTTATTTTTTAAAAATATACAAATATGTCACTTCTATTTTTATAATTTTGTGTGGAATTTACCTTATTCTATATTGGATAACAGAAATAAAATTTTAATTTTTATTTATTTATGTTTCGGTTATAAAACTAAATATATTCTTGATATAATAATGTATTGGATTCAAATATAATTTAGGATTCTATAAATTACTAGTTTTATAAAGGAAAAATTTGACTACAACAAATAACGAAAAAATAATATCAATTAAAGAACTATTTGAAGCAGGATCTCATTTTGGCCATACTGTGAGGAAATGGAACCCTCAAATGACAGAGTATATCCATTCAAAAAAGAATGGTACACATATTATCAATTTGGTTAAAACTCAAGAAAAACTTATCGATGCGATCAACTTTATTACTGAAAATATTTCTAATGGTGGAAACTGTTTATTTGTTGGTACAAAGAAACATGCTCAAGTTATTATTAGAGATTGTGCTGAGAGATCTCAATCCTTATATATCAACCAGAGATGGCTTGGTGGTTTAATGACTAATTTCAATACCATAGAAAAAAGATTAGAGAGACTTGTGGAATTGGAAGATTCATTTGCTAAAGGTAATGTTATTGCTCAAACTAAAAGAGAATCCCAAAAGTTAGATGCCGAAGTTGCAAGATTGAATAAGTTTTTTTCAGGGATTAAAGAAATGAATTCTTTACCTTCTTTTTTGTTTGTAGTGGATATTAATCGAGAACGAATTGCTGTTGAAGAAGCTAAAAAATTAAACATACCAGTAGTAGGTATTGTAGATACGAATTCAAATCCAAATGAAATTCTCCATCCAATACCTGCTAACGATGATGGATTAAGATCAATTGAAATCATTACTAATATAGTTACAGAAGCAATTATTTTGGGGCAAAATAATTATTTGAAAAAACAAGAGGATAAATTGGCCCAAGAAGCAGAATTAGAAAGTATGGAAGCTGAAGCGAGACAAAAGGCTCAAAGTGAAGCTTTTAAAAGACAATCTAAAAGTAAGCCATCTGCGAAACCAAAAACAGAAGAGGTAGAAAGTAAGCCATCTGCGAAACCAAAAACA
>JAPYUX010000006.1:0-18670 GCA_029940375.1 Dehalococcoidia bacterium
GGCCACCCGAACTCATACCTCCGCTCTGGCCACCCGAACTCATACCTCCGCTCTGACCACCCATCATAGAACCTGCCATAGCACTCATATAATCAGGCATTTGTGCTTTTGCTTCCTCTTGAGATCCTGCTTGCATCATTTCAGCCATCATAGTTCCTACGTCAGAGGAAGTATCCATATTTCCGCTTTTCATTGATTGCATCATTGAACCTGCCATAGCTTGTACGAGTGGATTTTTAGATTCTCTTGCACATAGAGATTCTAACCATTTTTCTCCTGGTTTCATACAAATCATGGGATTAGATTTTAATGTCTTCATACCTGATTCACAAATAGATCCAAGTAAACCTTCAGCACCGTAACAAACAGTTGCATCTTGTGCTATTTTATTTTGTTGACGTATAACCTCTTCTTCTGTGGCTTTTAATGGTGTTTTTAATACTGTTGTTGTACTTCCAGTGTAGGTATTACCAGTATTATTCTCTGCCTTTTCCTTTTTTCCACCATCTTTAGAGTTTTCATTTGCAGTAGGTGTAACCTTCTGAATAATTGTAGACTCAGGAGTGAGAATCACTGTCTTTTTAGATTTGGTTGATGTTGGTTTTGTAACCACTTTAGTATTTACGTTGTTAACAGGTTTTGCAGTTGGGCTAGGAACAACTTGTTGCATCATAGGAGGTGAACTCATTGGTGCAGGAGTAGATTCTGATTCAGCACATGCTGTTACCAAAACTATAAATAAAGCAATAAAAAAAAATGTTCCAATTATTTTCTTCATATATACATTATAATTTAAAATCCATATTGAAAAAACTATAAATATACCTAACTAAAATTTATAATTGGCACATTTTTCACATATGTTATTAGGAATCAATCCAATATACATTAGAAATTTAAATACTTTACAGCCAGCACAAAATCCTAAAAATGATTCTAGAGATGCGAATACAATTAGAACAGATATAAGACTTATTGCTATGACATTAAAGCCTAATAAGAAAAAAACAGTTGTAAAGATTGAAAAAATCAATCCAACTGCTTGAGCAAACCTTTTTGGAGGTCCTGGAACTAGATTTTCCGTTCTATTTAACTTTGGCACAAGAAATTTTGTTACGAAAAGAGCTAATGGACTAATTTTAGGCCCAGATGATACTCTGGCTAAAAATCCATATACTAGACACGAAAGTAAGATATACACGTAATTACTATTATTCATTAGTAATAATAGTATTGGAACAGAAAGTAAAACTACTCCAAGTGCAACAAACCTAGCTGAAATCTCATTTATCAATTCCGGAAAAGTAAAAAATTTGTTCATATGTTCATTCATTTGTTCATCCTAAAATAATGCATAAAAAAAACCCCTCCATGGGGTTTCTCAATTAAATAAAAATGCAAGTACTTACTAAAGAAACCTCTCGTTTCTACAACAACAACAGCAAGAACATTTTTTCATATCAATATTACTCATAATTTAGAATTCTAACATAAATTTAATAGAAATTTAACTAAGTAAATAAAATAAAACAAATCCTAGAACAAAGCCCACTAAACTCATTGTACTTACATAAGTAAAATATTTTATTTTAAAATGTGAGTCTAATTTTTTGCCTACTGTTCTTTCAAAAATAAAGAAAACTCCTATCATTACTAATATAAAAACTAATATTTTGAATTTAATCATCTAATTAATATAGATTAAAAGTTGATTAATAAGCGTAATTAAACCTTCTACTAATTATTGTTTAAACTTATTTATAATAAATGAATGCAAGATATAAAATTTTACATATTAATATCCGCTGTGCTTATTGCAGTAATACTAATTTTGGTTTTTGGTATAGGAATCATTTGAAAATGGTTGACAGCTCACTCTTTAGGAGCAAGCTATCAACATTCACTTTGAGGGGTATGGGTTAATAATATTACCTGACCTTCTCATTACTGTCATCTTTTGTGTCACATAAAAAATATATCAATATTTTTAAGGCTTGTAATTTAAATCTGAGAGATTGCCTGACTTATAAATCCCATTCCAATTGTCGAGAAAAGTCTGATTCCATTCATCTGTTAATTTAGATTTAATCATTTCCTCAAAAACTGGCCAGAAGACTATTATTCCATCAGCCCCATCTCGTATGGCTTTATGTGCAGTTGTTGTTGAACGTACCAAAGCTGCTGTTATAAAAGGTCTGTTCTCCCATGAATCAAAAGTAGCCTTTATATCCCTGACCAATTTTGTAGAATCGTGATTTACTTCTAAGAATGGTTCGCAAAATGGCAAAACATGTGTTGCTCCAGCGTTACCAGCTATTACTGCTTGATTGAGTGAAAAAATTGTTGTACAAAAAGTTTCTATATTAGATTTTTTCAACTCTGAAAATGCATCCAAAGCATAACTAGTCATTGGGATTTTTAGTATAATCTGGTCAGAGATTTTGGTAAAAGTTTCTCCTACATCCAATAATTCGTTAGTAGAATGTCCATCAATTTCAATAACTATTTTTTTATCTGTTATATCTAAGTAACGTTTAGTCAAATCTATAATAGAACCATATTTATCAGTCATATCTTTAAGAACTACAGTATTTGTCACAATCCCTTTTATACCTTTATTCATAAATGATTTTAGATCTTCTGGATCTCCAGCTAACCAGATATCTGGACCAGCTGATATTTTTTTATTTTCTTTAGCATTCATTATTCCCATTTATCGACTCCTTTTGAATTTTGATAACTCTTCGTTAGTCATTAAATCGGATTATAATTGATTTATAATTTAAAGGAATACCTTTATTATTCAAAAAAATAATGGAACAAGAAATAATACAATTTTCAGGAATCTTATCTGCCTTATTTATAGGATTATTAATCGGACTTAGACACTCAACTGATGGTGATCATATAGTTGCTATTTCTACTATTGTTAGGGATAACAAAAAGATCATTAATTCTGTTTGGGTGGGGATTTCCTGGGGATTGGGACATACCATACCATTAATGATATTGGGAACAATAATTCTTTTACTGAAAGAAAAATTTTTAGATCTTTATATGCGTATCGCCATATATTTTGAATTTGCAGTTGCTGTTATGTTGATAATTTTAGGGTTGCAAGTTTTTTGGAAACTTTATAAAGGTTCATTTCATTTTCACAGTCATCACCATGACGGACTATCTCATACTCATATTCATGGATCGCATGCACATAATATAGAAACAACCGATTTTCATCATGGACAAAATCATAGCTTTTTTATGAACTTTATTCCATTTTTAAGTACGAAATCATTTTTTATTGGATTTGTTCATGGATTAGCTGGTAGCGCGGCAGTTTTAATAGCTATTTTACCCAACACGTCAAATTTTTTTTCTGGTATTATTTTTTTAATCTTTTTTGCAATTGGGACTGTTGTTGCTATGGGTATAATGACGATAGTGCTTTCGTTACCTTTTAAGTACCTAAAATCATCTTTGATAGGGAATTCTTTAATTTCGTTTTTTGGAATTTTGAGCATTGTTTTGGGATTATCTTTAGGTTCCGATCTTACATTAGGGACTCATTTCACTGAATTTTTGTGGTATTAGTTCAAATAATGTAATATATAAAATAGCTAGATAATATTTACCTAATCAAGATTATTTATTCCATATGTCAACACTTTGAATTTCTTCAGAAAATATTATATTTCCACTGAAAATTTTACCTATTTCTTTTCTAGCTGAAATCTTATTTTGTTCTAAGCTAATATTTGGACCCATATGTACAAGCACTAGAGTTTTTACGTTGGCATCTTCTGCCATTTGTGCTGCTCCTAGAGTTCCACATTGACCAAAAAATTCTCCATTTTCATTCATCGTTTCTTGATCATCCCAACACATGCATACAAGAATGTCTGCGTTTTGGGCCAAATTTATAACTGACTTACATGGTTGAGTATCACCTGTAAAAACTATGGATTTATTTTTGTTAGTTTCTAATCTGTATGCCAAAGAATCAAGATAGGGTTGTACGTGCTCTGCGACGTCGGCTACTACCTCCCATTTCTTTGAAATCTTCACTGTTCCAGGTACAATATCATTAGCGTTTACTTTGGGTGGTTTTCTTGGTAGAGTTCCGCCTCTATTTACATATACTTTCTGACTTACAGGATGGTAAACTCTAGCTTTCCAATCATGAGAAAAAGCTCCGTCCTCTCCAACAACTTCATTAGTTATTTTTTCTGTTAAAGTTGGACCAAAGACATTTAGCATATTTTCTTTTCCGATACTTTGATCCCAACGACATAACAAGAAACAAGGATAATCTATATCATGATCAAAATGGTGATGAGTAAAAAATAAGTAATCAATTTCTGTTGGCCACAATCCACTTTTCACTAATTTATGAGTTGCTGCAGGACCACAATCAAACATAATTTTTTCTCCATCTATATCTAGTACGTAAGCCGAACCAAATCTGGATTCAGTTGGAGTTGGAGTACCGGCTCCTAATATATATAATTTGTCTTTTTTCATATCTATATACTATATACCTAATAAGAAGTCATTGAAGCGCCTTCAAGAAAAGATGAACGAAACTGAATTCCCCATTTCCCGTTAATCTTGCTCATAATCCAAAGTGTATGAAAATTGTGATATTCCTTTCCTTTTTTGTCTCGACGTGATTGATGCAAAATCAAGTGTACTTTTTCAGGATCAGATTGGATAACCTTAATTGATCTTGTTACTGTATGATTCCATTCTTCAGAAGCAAGATTTTTTGATTGTTGATCAAATCCTTTTAAAAATTCTTCTTTATTTTTGAAAATTGAAAACCTATTATCCCATAATCTAATGTGAGGGAAATGCATGTGTTCAACAGACACCTCTGGATTTCTTTTATTGAAACCTTCTTCGTTCCAATAAAGTGCAGTATCTATGGCTTCTTGTTCATATTTTTTCATAATCAATTAAAAATTAACTAAACTATTTTTGATTAGTTTAGCAGTAAGTAGAAAAAATTATGTTAAATTATGTAATTTTTTTTGTTATTTGATTTTTTTTTAAAGTAAGATATCTTCAAAAACTAATTTAAATCTAAAATGAAAAAAATTACAAAAAAAATTTTATATCGTGAACATTCAGTAAATAATATAGTTACCGATGAAGTAGATCAAGAAACTTGGTTTGAGGTTGAAACACAAATGAATAGAGGACCTGATTCAAAGGATGTTGATAAGGATCTTGTGGAAACGTTTAATAAATATAGAGATGATTCTATGCCTGATGACAGAGGGAATCCTGCATCGGGTTGTATTTGGATAAATGGGTCCAAAAAAGGAGAAGTACTGAATGTAGAAATAGGTGAAATAAACACTCATAATATTGGATATACAAAATATAGAGGATCTACAGGAGCATTTCCCTCCTATTTAGAGCCTTCTGCGATAGGAGAAGTGTTTAAGGTTGTAAAAATTATAGACAATAAAGTTATCTGGAATAACAAATTGTCAATTCCTATAAAACCAATGCTTGGAGTTGTAGGATTAGCACCAGAATTTGAATCAAGATCAAATGCATGGGCAGGTGAGTGGGGAGGGAATTTTGATATACAAGAAATAACTACTGGGGCTACTGTTCAAATTCCAATAAATCATGATGGAGCTTTACTTCACATAGGAGATATGCATGCTATACAAGGAGATGGAGAAATATGTGGAGGAGGAGGAATTGAGACTGGAGGTACCGTGATGCTAAAGTGTAAATCAGAAAAAATCCCTAATTTCATGAATTGGCCAAGAATTATAAATGATGAATACATTATGACCACTGCTCAAGGGAAGCCAGCAGAAGATGCTTTTAGAATAGCTCTGTCTGAAATGCTTTTATGGCTTGAAAATGATTATGGAATTGATAAAAAAGAAGGATTTATGTTACTAGCACAGATATTAGAAGCAAGAGTAACTCAATTTGTTAATCCTACTTATACTTATTTGTTAAAAGTGAAAAAGAAATATTTAGAATAGAAAAATGAAAAAGAACATAAATATAGGAATAATAGGAGTTGGTAATATCTCAGATCTGCATATAAAAGGTTATAAAAATATGGACAATGTAGAAGTAGCGGGAATAGCGGATATAGATCAAAAAACTCTTAACCGAAAAGCTAGATTTTGGGAAGTTGAAAAAACAACTTTAGACTATCATGACTTGCTTGACGATAAAAGAATTGATGTGATTGAAATTTTAACACCTCATAATTTACATTCAAAAATATTCATTGAAGCATTAAAAAATGGTAAACATGTATCTGTTCAAAAACCCATGGCCATTTCAGATAAAGAATGTCAAGCTATGATAGATGAAAGTATAAAATCTGATAAAAAATCAAGGGTTTTTGATAACTTCCTTTATTATCCTCCTTACATTAAAGCTAAGTCTCTTATTAAAGATGGAGTGATTGGGGAAATAAAATCTGTTCGATTGAAAAGTATTCTTGGTTATTCAACAGATCGCCAAAGTAAAGTAAACAATTGGAGATTCAATGAAAAAATCAATGGAGGAGGAAAAGTACTCTTTGATTATGGATATCATATTTTTTCAGTTGCTTATGACTTGATGGGTGATATTGTAAAGATTTCATCTTTTGTTGAAAATACTGAAATGTCTGATGGATCTTTTTTAGACTGCCCTGGAATAATAATGTGGAATTATGAAAATCAAAATCATGGATCTTGGGATATTGTCAGAGCACATAAAATAAAAATCAATTCAGATTACTTTAATGAAGATGAATGGTTTGAAATAACAGGAACTGAAGGATTTATTTGGATAAATAGATGTTCAGGTAAAATCTTGGACGGTCCTCCTTTAATCTGTTTTTCAAAAGGGGAAATTAATGAAATAACTTTCCCGAAAGAAGAATTAGACTGGGGAAGTTCTTTCAATATTGGAATGAAAAATTTTGTAGATTCGATTCGCGAAGATTTTAATTCCAAACTATCTCCTACCGAAGGCATGAAAGTTTTTAATTATTGTAAAGCTGCTAAATTATCTTCTGATCAACAAAAACCTGTATCTCTAATTAAATGAGGATTCAAAATAAATTTTTAACATTTGTGTAAAGTCTTTTTTTTCAATTTCGTAAGCGTTTGAATGATCACAGTAATCGAATTCGAGATATTGACTATTTGCCGGTAAAAACTTACTTATGTCTTGAGAATGCTTTATAGGGATTCTGTCATCAGGGATGCAATGGAATAGTAATACAGGATTATTGAAATTGTTTATATTTTGTATCCTATCAATAATTTTTGGTGCACTAATACCATACATATGTTTTATACTTTGAATTATTCCAAATTTAAGCGTTGAAGCTACTGACTTTGGAAGGAAAGTTCTGCTTGATACTTCTCCAGCTACAAGTTGTGGTAAATCATAAAATGGGCTATCTGCAACAATTCCTTTGATTTGAACATCATTTGTCAAATCGGAATTAGATAAAACGAGTGTACCTCCATAACTGGTACCATATAATATTACTTCTTTAATGTTTTGAATTTCTTTCAAATACTTAAGTGAGGCGATTAAATCAGCTCTTTCGAAGTATGTTAAGCCTAAGTTTTTACCTCCAGAATCACCATGTGCTCTTAGATCAAAAGCTAGCATTGAATATCCCATATCATAAATGTCTTTCATTAATTCAAGCTTATAACCATCAGCTTTATTAGAATCTACTCCATGAACAAATACAATGGTTTCGTTTTTTTTATTTTCTATAAACCAACCATGTATATTTATATTATCTGAAGTCATAAATTTGGCTTCTTTAAAATTCATCCCATAATTACTAGGATCTTCTTCAACGGCTTTTCTAGTGGCTTTGATTGCAAGGGTAGTGATGTATATAGATAAAACAATGTACATAACTAATATTATAGTTATAGAGGAAATAATTATTAGGTAAAATTTTTTATATTTATTAAACAAGTTTATTTAAAAATAAATTACCATCATAATAACACCATCTTTTTTTTTGTACTTGTTTAGATTTTCTATAAACTATAAATATTATGAATATATATAAAAAGCCGTTGTTAAAAACCGAAAGATTAATCCTAAGACCAATAAAGTTAAGGGATTTATCAATTATACAAAAATATTCTTTAGAAGATGAATTTTTCAGATTTTTGGATTTTCATACAAAAGAAAGTGTAAAAGAATTTGTTGAAATAGCAGTAACTTCAGATTGGAATGATAATGCTAGGTTTACCATTACTTTAAAATCAGAAATAATCGGCAGCGTAGGCTTGTATATTAATCAAAAGGAGAAGATAGCTGAAATAGGTTATTCGCTATCACAAAAATATTGGGGCCAAGGAATAATCCCTGAAGCTGTTAGAGCTGTTTTTAAATATGGGTTTACAGATATGAAATTAGAAAAGATTTTTGCACAAACAGACTCGTTGAACTTACCTTCTCAATCAGTTATGAAAAAAATGAACATGCAACAAGAAGCTCTTTTAAAAAAACACATTATATCTCAAAATATTAGAAGAGATGTTGTTTATTATTCAATTCTAAAATCTGATTGGGAAAAATCAGATCATTAATCTTTACCAACAAGTTTCTCCTCCATCAATAACTAATTCTGATCCGGTCACCCAAGATGATTCCTCCGAGGCTAGATAGAGTGCACCATACGCAATATCCTCTGGAGTCCCAAGTCTACCCATTGGTGTCATTGAAAGTCTTTCATTGTATCTATCTTCTATTGAATGTAGATCCTTTGTCATAGGAGTATCTGTGAAACCAGGATGGATAGAATTTGAACGGATATTGTATTTCCCATATTGAGCAGCAATAGTTTTGGAAAAGATTCTAGTTGCGCCTTTGGAAGCATGATAAGCCGTTGAAGACCTATGGCTTCCTACGAGGCCAAAAATAGAGGAAATATTTATAATGGAACCCGATTTATTTTTTTTCATTATTTCAATTACACTTTGGGTACCCAACATAACAGCTGTAGAATTAACAGCAAAAACATTATCCCACTCTTCTCTATTCATTTCTTCAAAACTTGATCTCAAAGATACACCTGCATTGTTAACTAGAACATCAATTTTACTCCATTTGCTCAATACTCGAGTTATATTTTCTTTCCAGCTATTTTCATGAGTTACATCAGATAAACAAGTTATAACATCTTTTGAATAAGAAGCAAATGTCTCAAGTTTTTCCTTATTGTTATCGATAACACAAACTTTTGAGCCTTCCTCTAAAAATGTTTTTACAGTAGCTTCGCCTATTCCAGAGGCTCCTCCTGTAACAATACTGACTTTGTTTTCTAATCTTTTCGTCATCTTTTCTCCATATTTATTTTATTTTCAAAAAACTTTATCACATATTTACTGTAATTATTTTATTATTATTTATAAGATCTAAGAAATATTTTAAAGTTATGAAAATACAAAATATCCAAATTGATATATTGAAAAGAAATATCCCTAAATTCTATGTTAATGATGAAAGAAAATTTTTGGGAGGAGAAATTACTCAAGGAGTATTAAGGATTATTAATTCAGACGGTGTCGAAGGAAATAGTCTAATCGGGATTCAAAATCAAAACATGGATGAACAAATAAGCAGTATAAAACGTAATTTTATTGATTATTTGTTAAATAAAAAAATAATTCACCCTGAATTGATATGGGGTGAAATAAAAGAATTTATCAAATCAACCAAATGTAAAATTTCTGATTATGCTCCGATAGATATTGCCTTATGGGATTTACATGCAAAAACAGAAAATGTTTCAGTGTCTGAAATGTTGGGAAATACAAATAAATCTGTAGAATGCTATATTACGTTTCCTCCATTATCTAATAATGTTTCTTCATATACTGATGAAGCTAAACAAGTAGGTGAAAGTAACTTTCATGCTTACAAAATTCATCCCGGAGCTCTAGATAAAAATCAATTGTTTTTAACCTTAGACAATATAAGACTAATGTTAGGGGAAGATTTTTATCTCATGCTTGACCCCAACTCTAGATATGATTATCAAATGTCTTTGGAAATAGGTACTAAATTAGATGAGCTTAATTTCTTTTGGTTTGAAGATCCAATGTATTGGAAAAATTGGGATGATCTTAAAAGTCTAAATAGAATTTTGAAAACTCCGATCACAATTTCAGATGATAAAGATTTTTTTCAAGATGAGTCTATACTATTTATGGAAAAATATAGTGGAAAATCAATTAAGGCATCAAGTCGAAAATATGGAATTACAGGACTTATAGAAATATCAAAAATATGTAATAAGTATAATGCAAAATGTGAAGTAGGTCTTGCTGGGAATAATTTTTCTAATGCTGCTAATTTACATGTAATTTCTTCTATAAACAATTGTTCGTTTTATGAAAATTGGTTTCCTAAAGTTATTCACGAATGGGGTACAAAAGACTTGATAATTACAAATGAAGATGGAAGTATAAAAATTCCTGATAAAAAAGGTATTGGTTTGGAATTAGACGAGAACTGGATTGATTTTCATCGTGAAGATATTTTAAGATTTTAAAGTATGGATACTTTATCTTTTATGTTTATTAGTCCTGGGGCAGAAACAAGTTCCAGTTTAACTCCGAAAGTGGGCTCTTTTATTTGATTTAATTTAGGAAGAATTTTCAAAATATTTAAATCATAAATACCCTTTGTTGGATTGCAATTTACAGCCATGCATCGAGTAATTGGTTTTGAAACTTTAAATGTTAAGTTCCCAATCATTAATTTTTTACCAACCCAATCCAATTCTTCAAATGGCAGACAATTTTTAACTATAATATTTGTTCTAAATCTAATCCCTTCAACATCTTCAGAAAAAGATTTTAATTCATTTTCGCTTGCTTCAGAATGCAAGCTTATCAAACCTTTTTCTGAGTCATGAAATGAGGAGTTATCCTTAGGGAAAATGAGTTTAAATCTTTTATTAAATCCCTTAGTCATTAAGAATCCTTTTATTTTTTCTTCTATGAGACTCATTTCACTAAATTGAAATCTTTCTTTTTTTTCTTCATCTATTTTGATACTTATAATTCTTTTTTTTTCATCGAGTGTCAGTTGAATTAAAGATAAATAGGGGACATGCATTAAAGACAGGTAATTGATTTTAGATTTCCACTTTCCATCATAAACAGAATTGTTTCCAAGCCTAAATGCAGCTATTCGATCCAGTTCTATTTTACCTTGTCTATTTACGGATAATTTATTTTTAGACTCTCCAGATAGAGATTTAAAGGGATATCTAGTCAGTGTCTTTATTTTAATCATGTATTTATAGTTTATATAAAATCTATGTAAAAACGAAAAGACAGATAATGAAGGTTAAATGATTAATGCTATTCAAACTCCCTCAATTTAGGATCTAACTTGTCTCTTGCCCAATCTCCTAGAAAATTCAAAGATAAGACCGTTATAATAACTAAGCCACTAGGGATCAACATTTGATATCTATAAGGATATGTTCCAGAAAAATCTACATAATTCCAATATTCAGATCCTAGTTTCATCATATTACCCCATGCAGTCCAATGTCTTGGAATTGCTATTTCAAAAAAACACATAACTGCTTCTAGGGTAATAATCAACGAACAATTATAAGTTGCAATAACCATAATATCATTTAGATGAGAAGGTAAAATGTGCTTTCTTAATATCCTAAAAGTGCTAGCACCAGATATTTTAGCCATATTAATGTATTCAAGTGTTCTCAAACTAAGAGTTTTAGCTCTTATAATCCTGACGAAATTTTGCCAAGTAAAAAGAGTTAATATAATTACAAAAACCCATATGTTATTTCCTAAAACTAAGGTCGCCATTATAGCTATAAGTAATATGGGCACAACACTCGTGATGTCAACTATACGCAAAATTATTTCATCTATTATCCATCTCCCATTTGGTCGAAATGCGTACCATCCAGTTATCATACCTAAAGATGCTCCGACTATACTCCCCACAACTCCAGTAATTAACATTAGAGTCAAGTTCCATCTTCCTCCATAAATTAATCTTGAAAAGTAATCCCTACCTATTTGATCAGTTCCTAACAAATACAACCCTGAAGGCCACCAGGTCCATTTTTTTGTGTCTTCTCTTATAACATTGATATCAATTGAAATCATATCATTTAAATCATCCACTATATCTTCATTTGCTACATATTCTATATACCCAATAGATTCCTTTTTATAAACTTTAGTAAACTGAATATTTGGTTTCGGGCAATGGTTTTTTGATTGTCCCAGACAATTTTCAGTAAAAATATCAAAAGTTACGTCGTCAGTATGACTTCTGTTCCTATTTTTATCAACAAAAGAAGTAGCAGGACCCATATAAAATTCAATGATTCCTTTTTCTCCTTTATTAATTGTTATTTTTGAAGCATTTTTATCTTCAGGTGTATATGCTCTGATCCATTCTGGTATTTCATCAACTTGATCTTGGCTTTGTATCAAATCGTAGTTGTTCTGATTCATGATTGAACTAACGACCCCAGGCTTTTGTAATCTGGCTCTAATATCTCCAATGTAGGGATCATACGGCGCGATTATTGGAGCAAAAATTCCTAATAATATTAAAGTAATAAGAAACCCTCCCGATAATATAGGAAATCTTACAAATGGACTTAATATTGCTCTCATCATACCGTAAACATATTATCTTAATGTTATTCTGAAAAAAATCAAATTTTATTAGAAAAACAAAAGATTGGATAAAATTATGCCTTGGTTCAAAGGGAATATTCACACCCACACCACAAATAGTGATGGTGATAGTTCTCCTGATCACGTTTCTAAGTGGTATAAACAGAATAATTATGACTTTTTAGTATTAACTGATCATAATCATTTGACTATTTTAGATGAAGATAAAAAAAACCCTAAGGAATGGCCGTTATTAATTCCTGGGGAAGAAATTACTATAAGGGAAATAGGCTCAAAGCCAGCAGCATTACATATTAATGGTATTGGTATTAATAATTTGATCATGCCTGGTGCATATGAAAATAACATAGATGCAATAAATGACATTGTTATTAAAATAAAAGAACAAAATGGTTTATCTAGCATCAATCATCCTAATTATCAATGGTGGCTAACTTCAGAAGATATTAAGTATTCTGAAGATGCGTGGGCTTTTGAGGTGTTTAATGGCCATATGGGATCTAATGACGATGGATCTCTTTATTCAATGTCTACTGAAGAGATATGGGATGATGTCTTAAGTCATGGAAAATTAATTTATGGTGTAGCAACAGATGATTCACATCATTTTAATGAAGAATTTTCGGCTAATCGAGCTAACCCAGGTAGAGGTTGGTTGATGGTAAATGCAAACGAATTGAATCAAGAGAATATTATTAATGCTATGAAATCGGGCCAATTCTACTCAAGTAGTGGAGTAAAATTTTCAGAATTAGAATTATCTAAGGATAGAATAAATTTAAAAATAGAAATACAAGATCCTGCAAAAAAGTCAAAATATACAATCAAAATCATCCATAATGATGGATTGACTTTTTTTGAAGATGAAACTGATCAAATAGATATGCAAATCAAAGGTGCGAAAAAATATTATAGATTGGTTGTCATTTCTTCTGATGGGGCTAAAGCCTGGGCGCAACCAATCTTCTTATAAATAAAAATATATAAAGTAGATTTTTACATTTTGTTTATTTTTTTTTATTTTTGTAATATAATGACTCGAGAACCTATCGGTGAATCCCGTACCATTTTACGGCAGCTGGTGTCACTCCTGGAGGTTAAACAAACATAAAAGGAGAATATATGTTTAAATTTAGATTGATAGGTATAATAAGCCTATTTTCTGTATTATTCGTACTTGCTGCTTGTTCCGAAGAATCTACATCTAGTGGATCTTCCGATGCATCTTCTAATACTCTTGAGGTGATCAAAGACCGAGGCACGTTAAATTGTGGCGTCAATGATAATCTTACTGGTTTTGGAGTTGTTGCTCCGGATGGTTCATTTGAAGGTTTTGATATAGATTTCTGTAAAGCTATAGCTGCTGCTATTCTTGGAGATTCAAGCAAAGTAGAATATACACC
Source organism: Dehalococcoidia bacterium (assembly GCA_029940375.1). Taxonomy (GTDB): domain Bacteria; phylum Chloroflexota; class Dehalococcoidia; order Lucifugimonadales; family Lucifugimonadaceae; genus TMED-70. The sequence continues at coordinate 14,114 of JAPYUX010000006.1, forward strand.
GTTAACCGCATCTGCAAGATTTGAAGCTCTTGGTTCAGGTGAAGTTGACGTATTGATTAGAAACACTACTTGGACTGCGAGTAGAGATAGAGATTTAGGTAATGATTTTACAGCACCTACTTTCTATGATGGACAAGGAATGATGGTATATGCTGACAGTGGATATGATTCAATTGAGTCTATGTCTGGAGCTACCGTCTGTGTTTTACAAGGAACAACCACTGAACTTAATCTAGATGATAGATTTACAGGTTCTGGGATTCCTTATACTCCATTGACTTTTGAAACAAATGATCCTTTACAGGCTGCATTTGAAGCAAAACAATGTGAAGGTTGGACTACTGATAAATCAGGATTAGCTTCTAAGAGAGCTGGTTTCCCAGCTGCTTCTGGTGGTCCTGAAGCTTTAGTGGTGCTTGCTGAGACTTTGTCTAAAGAACCGCTTGGTCCTTTGACAAGAGATAACGATAGTGAATTGTATGACGTTGTTCAGTGGGTAGTATTTGGTATGATGCAAGCAGAAGAAAGTGGAATTACAAGTTCTAATGTATCTTCTATGGCTGCAAATCCTGCAGATCCAGGTATGGCAAGATTACTTGGTGTGGGCTTTGAAGGCGGAGAAGTACAAGATTTTGGATTTGGCATTTCTCCTGATTTCATGCAAAATGTACTTTACCAAGTAGGTAACTACGGTGAAGTGTATGATAGACATCTAGTGCCACTAGGTTTAACTAGAGAAGGAAGTCTAAATGCTCAATGGACAGATGGTGGTTTGATATACGCACCTCCATTTAGATAAAATAATTCTGCATTATAAAATACAGGGTCGTAAAACTAAATACGACCCTGTATGTTGTAACTATGCCCTCAAGTTTATTTACCCAATTTAAATCTGAAGATTCTATAAAGAAGAAACTAAATTTGTTATTTAGAAACAGAATCTTTCGAAGATTTTTTATCCAGTTTGTTTTTGGAATTTTCTTGCTACTGTTGTTTTTTTACATTGTTGACAAAGCATTAAATCTCGAATTGGGATTTGGGCACTTAAGTAGTAGAGCTGGATTTGGATTAAGTCATACTTTCATTATTGATTATAATAGCAATGATAGTAGGTGGATGGGCTATTTTGCGGGAGTAATCAATACTATAAGGGTTAGTCTAGTGGGTATAGTTTTGGCTACAATACTAGGAATTTTTATGGGTTTGGCGAGGCTTTCTCCCAACTTTTTGATCAATAAAATCTCAACAGGTTATGTAGAGTTTATTAGAAACACTCCCTTGCTTGTTCAAATAATTTTCTGGCAACTTATTTTGTTGCAATTGCCTCATATTTCTAAAGCATTAACGTTTGGAGGCCTTTCTGTATTTTCAAATAAAGGAATTTTATTACCAATTATTTCTTCGAATGAAAATGGCTCATTATGGACTTTAATTCTATTCTTGGGACTAATCATTTCCTTAATTCTTAGATCTAGATTATTCAAATATAAAGAAGAACATGTTGATCTTTTCTCTCCTAATTTAATATCCTTTTTTACTTTTGTTGTCATTGCAATAATTTCTTTTTTTGCTTTATCTATAAAACTCTCTCCTAGCGTTCCCGAAGTAAATATAAATCAATATGGGACCTATATTCAAAGTGGAGGATTCATATTAACTCCACAATTTGCCGCAGTTTTATTTGCATTGGTTTTATATACAGGTACCTTTATTACAGAAATAGTAAGGGGAAGTATACAAAGTTTGCCCAAAGGCCAGACAGAAGCAGCTATGGCTCTAGGTTTGAATACTTATCAAAGGATAACATTAATTATTTTGCCGCAGGCTCTACGTTCCATCATTCCTCCATTAACTAATCAGTATCTTAACCTGACAAAAAATTCTAGTTTGTCTGTTGCCATAGCATATCCTGATTTGTTTATGGTATCTCGTACGATTATGAATAACGCCGGCCATGCTTTACCAATGTTCGTATTAATATTAATAACTTATTTAACTCTGAGTTTGGTAATTTCTTTGATAATGAACATAATTAACCTTCGAGTGACTAGGATAGGAGCATGAGGATTTTATTAAGCAGGATAAGAGAAAATTTCCTTGGTTCAAAGTTGGATGTTATTTTGTCCATAACGGGGGCTTTATTTATTTATTTTATTTTATCGACACTTATATCTTTTATATTAAATTCTGATTGGACTCTTATCCTAGTTAACAGAAAATTAATGCTAACAGGATTAATGCCAGAAGAAGAAATATGGAGGGCTTGGACCATATTTTCTCTAACGACTATATTGATGACAACCTCCATTGCTTTTTGGTTCAAGATTAATATTAAAAGTTCAATTTTTTATATTTTATTACTTCTTATACCATTATTAATATTCACTACAAAAAACACTTTATTATATGTGTTATTTATTATGATTCTTTCAATAGTTTTCTTTTATTTAGGATACAGATCTAAGAATTCAGAATTAAAGAATATTGTGTCAAGAATAATTATGATTTCTTGGATTATATTATTACCTATTTGTTTTTTGATATTAAATATTCTAGATGGTCCTAAAATGACTCTTTGGGGTGGATTTATGATTAATTTAATTTTAGCAGCCATAGCAATTTTTGCTGGATTTCCTTTAGGTATTTTATTGGCTTTAGGTAGAGCGAGCTCTTATAAATTAATTAAATTAATATCAACTTTATATATTGAAGTGATTAGGGGTGCACCTTTAGTTGCTTGGCTGTTGTTGGCCTGGTTTGTATTACCGAAATTTTTACCAAACCTATTTGGATTAAGTGACTTAAACATTGTTGTTAGAGCTATGATAGTTTTGTCTCTTTTCGCTAGTGCTTATATCGCTGAGGTTATTAGAGGAGGGTTACAATCTATTCCAAAGGGACAAGAAGAAGCATCCTTTGCACTAGGAATGAATTCAATATCAAATACTATTTTTATTGTTTTACCACAAGCTATAAGAATTGTAATTCCAACAATAGTAAGTACTTTCATAGCTATTTTTAAAGATACTTCTTTAGTATTTATTTTAGCCATAACTGATCTTCTAAGAATTGGTAGACTTATCCCTGAACAGCAACAAGCATTTTTCGGTAAAAGTATAGAATCATTAGCTGTGGTTGCTTTGTTATTTTGGGTAGTTTCACTAGTGCTTTCACAAATAAGTAGAACTATAGAGAAAAAACTAAATATTTAAATATTAGGAAATAAGGAGATGTGAAATGAAAAATAAGGTATCTAAAAAGAAAATTTCTGTTGAAGCTATAGGTGTCACAAAATCATTTGGTGATTTTCAAGCTTTGAAAGGAATTACAGCAAATATATATGAAGGAGAAGTTGTAGTAGTCTTCGGCCCCTCTGGTTCGGGTAAATCTACTTTTATTAGAACAATAAATGGACTTGAGGAACATAACTCAGGTGAAATTACTGTTAATGGTATCCCTTTAAATGATGATGTCAAAAATCGTGACGCGATAAGAGGTCAAGTAGGAATGGTTTTTCAACAATTTAATCTTTTCCCTCATCTATCTGTTTTGAGAAATATAACTTTAGCGCCCCAAAAAGTAAAAAAATTATCAAAAAGTGAATCTGAAAAATTGGCGATGAGTCTCTTGGAAAGAGTTGGGATTCCAGAACAGGCTAAAAAATATCCAGCTCAATTATCGGGAGGACAACAACAAAGAGTAGCTATAGCAAGGGCTTTAGCTATGCAACCAAAAATAATGTTATTTGATGAACCTACATCTGCTTTAGATCCTGAAATGATAAAAGAAGTTTTGGATGTTATGATCGAATTGGCTCAATCAGGCATGACAATGATATGCGTTACTCATGAAATGGGTTTTGCTAGAGAAGTTGCAGATCGTTTTTTATTTTTTGATGAAGGACTCATTGTTGAAGAAGGGACTCCTGAACACTTTTTTAATAACCCTAAAGAAGAAAGAACTAAGCTTTTCCTAAGTCAAATTTTATAAATCAAATTCGGTAGACGTCTAATTTACTTTATTTACTGTTCTGAAATCTTTAATATCAAAAATGAAATATGGTTTATTTTCACTTATTTTTAACCACCTTTCTTTATCTACTGTTTTTCCGTTTTGATCTTTATAGATAAAATTGGAATTCTTTATTATTAATGATTTTCTTTTTTGTTTCATTCTTCATAAAATTTATATAGGAACTACATGATATATTAATGAGATTAAAATGTGCAATTAGGTTGTCTTTTTTATTTCGATGAAATATATACATTAAAAAAAGACAAATAGATAAGAGTTTAGTCATATCTTCAGTTCTTCCTAATATAAAACACGATAACCCTAAACTAAAGATTAGGAGAGTATAGAAAAACAATAATAATAACTAAAAAAGTACCATTGGGTAATTTAGGTTTTTTCTTCTTATCCGAAGGTCTGGCAGTTATTTATTTTTATGATTCGTCTTATCAATTATAGATATCTAATATCTATAAGTCGATTCTCATATTTTGAAAGAATTATTCAGAAGTTTCAGAATCTTCAGAAGTTTCAGAATCTTCAGAA
>JAPYUX010000006.1:18770-46216 GCA_029940375.1 Dehalococcoidia bacterium
TTCAGAATCTTCAGAAGTTTCAGAATCTTCAGAAGTTTCAGAATCTTCAGAAGCTTTTCCTTTAGATTGATTTACCTTTAAAGGTCTTCCTTCCATTTCAAATCCTTCTAGCGCTTCGATTGCTTTTTCAGCACCGTCGTCATCCATTTCTACAAAACCAAAACCCTTAGATCGATTTGAATCTCTGTATTTTATAATTTTCGCACTTTCAACATCCCCGTACTGTGAAAACAACTCTTTTAGGTCGTCATCACTAACTTTCCAGGGTATGTTACCAACATAAATATCCAATTAATTATCCTTAAATAAAACTGTTTGATGTGTGTAGTTTTTTTTAACACCTAACTATTAGAACATTTTTTATTCTAAAAATACACATATAAAAGTGCATTTTTTGAATATATGAAGAGAACTAAATACCTTTTTAAAAAACTGACAATGTTTTTAGTTCTCTTCATATATTTGAATTATAAATAATTAAAAATAAAAAATATAATTACGAGTCAAAATTTGTCCATTCAATCACTTTTAAATCATTTGATGCCAAATAATGATTTGTTCTTGAAAATGGTTTACTCCCAAAAAAGCCTCGATGAGCTGATAGAGGAGAAGGATGAACAGATTCTAAAATGAGATGTTTACTTTTATCTATGAGATGTTTTTTAGATTGAGCTTGCATACCCCATAATATAAATACTACTTTTTCTTTATTATTACTTATGACTTCAATAACTCTATCTGTGAATAAATTCCAACCTATTTTACTGTGTGAAAGAGGCTTCCCTTTTTGTACCGTTAGCGTTGTGTTTAACAAAAAAACTCCTTGTTTCGCCCAAGTATCCAAGTTTCCATTACTATTATCAAAATGAGGATCCATATCTACAGACAATTCTTTATAAATGTTTATCAAAGATGGAGGAGGAGGAATATTTTTTGGTACAGAAAAGCTAAGACCATGAGCTTGCCCTTCTTGATGATAAGGATCTTGACCTAAAATCACTACTTTAATTAGATTAAATTCGGTCAATTTAAAGGCATTAAATATTTTAGAACTGGGAGGATATATAATAATACCTTTTTTTTTATTTTCAATTATTATCTTTTTGATGTCATCCATATATCCTTTATGGAATTCATCAATAATCAAATTCAGCCATGAATCAGGTAAATCTACTTTTTTAATCATAATAAGATTTTATAATGAAAAATAATTATTTAGATCAATAAAGATTATTTCTAATTAGTTTTTTTTATATTAGAGTTTAATGCTAGATAAAAAAACAAAAAAAGTAGGAATTTTATGAATGACAAACTAGTTGGCCCAATGGTAGCAGTTGCTACTCCATTCAACGATGATTTTTCAATTGATTATAATTCGTTTGAAAAAAATATACGTTATATGATTGATAGAGGTGTAGTTAATAATAGAGGAACACTTCTAATTGGTGGAGCAGGAGGAGAGCACCCTGTTCTGAATATTCCCGAAAGAAAAAAATTAATGGATAAAGCGGTAGAATCTGCTAATGATGAAGTACCTGTATTAACCTCCATTCAACATACTGACTGGAGAGAAATCATAAATCTTGCTCAACATGCTGAGAAATCTGGTATATATGGATGCCAACTGGGTCCGACTTACTATTATCAACCAACCTCACAAGATGTTATGGATTTATTTGATATTGTTTCAAAAGAGAGTGCTACAAAACTTATGATTTATCATACTTGGTGGGACGGTTTTATTATGGATTTTGACCTTCTAGATAAACTTGTTGATATCCCTAGTGTAGTTTCGATAAAATGGAGCCATAGTAATATCGAGCTGTTTAAGGATGGATTGAATAGATATTCTGATAAAGTCAGCATGATAGATAATTCAGGAAACCATATTATGAGTTCAATTTATGGAGGCAAGGGATTTATAACACATTTAAGTAGTTTTTGGCCAGAATATCCTGAAAAAATCTGGGATGCGTTGCTGGTAAAAGATTTTGAAACTGCCAAGAATCTTTTAGCTGGATTCAAGCATGAGTGGAGAGAATGGGTAGGTAAGGTAGTTAAAGAAACTGGCGGAGAAGGGCCGTTCATTAAAGCTGCCATGGAACTTGTTGGATTAAATGCTGGACCCCCCAGACCTCCATCTAGAGCTCCTTCTAAGGAAAGATTTAAAGAGCTTGATATACTACTAAACAAATATAATGTACCAAGAATATAATCAGTTTATTTTTTCTCTAAATTCTTACTAACCATAGAAAAAGAAATTGTAAATAAAGAGGCTATAACAGCTTTCAGCAAATCTCCAATTACGAATGGATAAACCGCTTGTGATAGCATTTCACCTTCTTTAGGCCATCCAAAATCAAAAACTGAAAGCCAGATTATTGCAGGTACATAAATTATCATTGTTCCTATAATGTAAGCCCACAATGACTTTGATCGATCTAAACCTATCCTAAATAGCCAACCCACAGTGAATGAAGATAGTATAAACCCTATGATATAACCACCGGTAATTCCTAAGGTATAATCAAATCCTCCATTTCCGCCTTGAAAGACCGGCATGCCCATCATACCTAGTAGAACATATACTGTGGCGGTTCCTAGCCCCCAAAATGGACCTAGCAATCCTCCCATAAGTAATATTCCTAAAGTTTGAAAGGTTATTGGGACAGGGTTTCCTGGTATGTAGAATCTGAGTTGAGCAAAAACTATTGTAAGAATTATTAAAGAAAGTGAAATAGATAGCTTGATTAATATCGATCTGTTTACATTAAGTATAAGTCTTTCATTTTTTTCGTTAATTTTTTGATTTATGATTACCTTCTTTTTTGTTTAAACAACTTAAAAATTATGATATTACAAATTCTTTGTAATTTAATATATTTTATTGAAAATAACCAGCAAGTTTATCGTTTAACAAATCTCTTTTCCTAATTGTCTTGTTATTATGTTGTCTGTTAATTTCAATCCGAAGTTTTTCAAGAAGAGATTTTGAAAGTTCCCAGCATTCTATAAATAATAAAGGCATAGAAGAAAAAATATCCTTTTCAATTTTTGGAATTAAATTGATTTTTTCTTTTATACCTAACTGCCCTGAGCGTTCTATAGTTTGTACGTCTATAAAGTCTCCATTTTCATCCATCATATTATAAAAATCTTTATAATTATTTAAATCAAATGAAATATTTCTTGTCTCGTCTTTAGATAGAGTAGATATAATTTCAAATGCTTCTTCAGATGAAAAGTTCAATTCTTTAGACAATTTTGTAAGATAAAAAAACAATAATTTTGAATTCATCATAAAGCTAAGAGCTAAGATCTCTTCCAATTTTGCATTTACCACTATCAAAGGGGTATTCTTGCAAAAAAGATATCCTATCTGGGCTTCCAGTAATTCCAAACTAAAAGTGGGATAGTACTTAAATCTTTTATCATCAGCTAATTTGGTTGAAATATAAGCTGCCAAAGTCAGAATTTTTTCTTCGCCTATTATTACTCTTTCTCCATTCATATATCTATAAAACTGACGTTCATTAATATAAAAATCATTAAGGAAAAAATTTCTAATATCACTTGAAGATTTATATAAATGTTTGATTATGTTTGATTGAGATTTGGATAAAATTGCTTTTTTTAGTTTATTTTTATTTATCTTAAGATATTCAATTTGTTTATTTTGATGATATTCGACAGGGTATCGGTCTTTTAAGTCTATGATCGCACCCCTAATGTTCCTTCGTGCTATTTTAGAGTCTATCTTTATCTCTATAGCCTCAATAACATCCCTATACCTTGCTTCACCCCCGCACGAAGCGATGTACATAAATGCCATTGCTTGTAAATATTCCTTTTTTTCTCGTGAACTTCCGAGCCCTAAGCTACCTTTTTTATAACTAAAAATTGATTTAAATTTGTCCATTTGGTTTATTAAAATTGATTATTTTTACCTTTTTCAATATAAATATATACTATTTATTGGTCAAAAAAATATGAATTATATTGCAGGTTTGGTCGAGAAAATTGAAAAAAACAACAAGATTTTTTTTACTTTAGTGTTTCAAAATTGGTCAAAATTGACATCATTTGTTATTAATTGATAATTAATTCTATGGCTAATAGATTATTGGTCATTCAAATAATGAAATATCTATAGGAGTAAAAATGAAAATAGTCTCTTGGAATGTTAACGGTATCAGAGCTTGTTTAAAAAAAGATTTCATGACTTTCTTTCAAAATGTTGAAGCTGATATTTTTTGTATACAAGAAACTAAAGCATCGCCTGACCAGGTTGACTTGATTACTCCTGGTTATACTCAATATTGGAATAGTGCTGAAAAGAAGGGCTATTCGGGAACTCTTGTTTTATCAAAAGATCTTCCATTAAATGAGATTTATGATTTAGGCATAACTAAACATGATGATGAAGGAAGGGTAATCACATTGGAGTATCAAGATTTTTATCTTGTTAATGTCTATACGCCCAATTCCAAGCGTGATCTTTCGAGATTAGGATATAGACAAGATGAGTGGGATGTAGATTTTTTATCTTACGTTAATGAATTACAACTAGATAAACCCGTTATATTTTGTGGAGACCTAAATGTAGCCCATAAAGAAATTGATTTGAAAAATCCTAAATCAAATACTAGAAATGCTGGCTTCACTAAAGAAGAAAGAATAGGTTTTGATAATATTATCTCTAATGACTTTATAGACACTTTTAGATTTTTTAACTCTGAAGAAGATAATTATACTTGGTGGAGTTATATGAGAAGAGCAAGAGAAAGAAATATCGGATGGAGAATTGATTATTTTTGTATTTCAAAAAGTTTAAGAAAAAACTTGAATAATGCATTTATATATTCAGAGATCATGGGCTCAGACCATTGTCCAATTGCTATTGATATAAATTTTTAAGGATGATCCTTTGAACAAAAAAAATAAACTAACTTTTGAGAAATCAGAATATCTTTTACAACACTCAACAAATCCTGTAAATTGGTATCCATGGTCAGAAGAAGTATTTCAATTATCAAAAAAACTGAACAAACCTATTTTTTTATCTATAGGATACTCAAGTTGTCATTGGTGTCACGTAATGGAAAAAGAATCTTTTGAAGATAAATTTACAGCTGACATATTGAACAAAAATTTTATTTCTGTAAAAGTTGATAGAGAGGAAAGGCCAGACATAGACTCTTTATATATGGCTGCAGTACAAATGATTGCAGGTAACGGAGGATGGCCCGCGACATTGTTTCTAAATGAAAAGGGTATACCATTTTTTGCTGGAACTTATTTCCCAGCTAAAGCAAATAGTCATTATCCTTCATTTACTGAAGTTTTGGCAAAAGTTATAGAAATATACTCTAGAGATAAAGAGAGCATATATAAGCACTCGGAACTCGTATATGAAAATCTAAAGAAATATTTTGCACAAAATAGTAGCCAAAAGATAAATGTTCAAAATCTATATGACAAAATGTCAGATGAAATAAAAAATATTTTTGATTATGAAAAAGGTGGATTTGGTACAAATCCTAAGTTTCCAGAGGTGTCTAAACTAGAAATTTTATTTAAATTATCTAAAAGATATAATCAAGATGATTATTTAAATATGGCTCAATTATCATTAGGCTCAATGATCACCGGAGGATTGTTTGATCAACTAAGAGGTGGATTTTCGAGATATTCCACTGATAGAGCATGGAAAATACCTCATTTTGAAAAAATGCTATATGATAATGGCCTACTGATAAGATTATTATCTATTTCATATCAAATAACCAAGAATAGTGAAATATTAATTAACATTAAGCAAAATATTTCCTTTTTACTTAAAGAAATGAAAAATGATAAAAATTTGTTTTTTTCAAGTCAAGATGCAGATTCAGATGGAGAAGAAGGTAAATTTTATTTATGGGATTATCATCTATTAGAAACAATTTTAACCAAAGATGAATTTACAATGGTTAAGAAATTATGGGATATTACTCCTGAAGGTAATTTAGATGGTAAAAATGTATTAAGTATAAAGAGTTCAATTAAGGATATTTCTGAAAAATTTAATAAAGATGAGGATTCAATAAATAAATCCATTGAATTGGTAAAATCAAAAATGATTTCATACAAAAAAAAGGAAATCAAACCTAATATTGATAAAAAAATTATATTATCTTGGAATTCTCTAGTGATTTCAGGATTATGCAAATCTTATGATGCAACTCAAGATCAAATCTATCTTGATCAAGCAGTATATACAACACATTCAATAATGAAAAATCTTTCTAAGGAAAAAACATTATTTCATACCATAGGTTATTCACAATCATTCCTTGAAGATTATTCTTATTTTACGAGATCTCTACTTGATCTATATGCTTCCACATTATCAACGAAATGGTATCACCTTGCTAAAAGTTTCTGTGATGAAACAATTGAAAATTATTGGAATGAAAAAGAGAAGGTTTTTTTTGATACAACTGAAATATCGGATTTATTTCTAAGGCCAAGGTCATTTTTTGATCCTATGATGCCTAACGCAGCTGCTATAGCTGCTTCCAATTGTTACAAATTATACAGGATGAATAATGAACAAAAATATTTTTCTATAGTCAACAAATCAATGGAAAAAGTTTCTCCAATATTAACTAATTCACCATTAGACACACCGAATTGGTTTTTATTATATTCAGAATTACACGAAGATAATATCGATATTGTTTTTACAGGGGATAGGGAGAGTGATTACTTCCGTGAAGCAAAAAAGTTGATTTTATCAACTTATATCCCAAATTCTATAATCGTTGCAAATGATTTAGATGATAATAGTTTTGATTCCCCTCTTTTTAAAGGAAGAACAAATAATAAAAAAACGACTGTTTATTTGTGTAAAAACAATGTTTGTAATCTTCCTGCAGATGATATTGAATTACTTGAAAAACAAATTAATAATGAAATAGGAGTTGGAAGATAAATATAGTTCTTTATAATCCTGAGATACCACATAATACAGGAAATATAATAAGATTATGCGCTAATTTAAATGCAAATCTTTTTCTTATAAAACCTTTAGGATTTGATTTAAACAATAGTAATCTAAGAAGAGCTGCACTTGATTATTTTGATTTATGTACCCTAAGAATTTGTAATAATTTATCAGAATGTATGAGTTATCTTGATAACTCAAATATATATCTTACAGATACTTCAGCGGAAAAATATTATTCAGATTGTGATTTCACTATTAATGACACATTTATTTTTGGCCCAGAGAGTAAAGGGCTAGATACAGAAATTTTGAATGCATATAATCCTAATAATATTATAAAGATACCAATGGCTCCTTCTATAAGATCACTCAATATCTGTAATTCTGTTTCTATAGTTGCTTACGAGTGTTGGAGGCAATCAAATTTTATTGGTTCATAGAATTTACTGAATTGGCGAAAAATCACTAGCTAAGACTATTTTATTTTCCATTTTAATAGGGGGTTTACCTTCTGACTTTGGAGGCCACCCAATAGATGCAAATTTTTCTCTTGCCTCTGTTCTATGTTGAAGACTTTTGTAGGCCCATATATGCATAAATTTGTTCACATCTCCCACTTCAGAAACAAATGCGCCCACCAAAGGAGCTAATTTATTTCTATCATGTATTTTTTCCCCCCAACCTATAAGCATTTTGTCAATTTCATTAAAAGGAAAAGTATAAATTCTCATTTCAAAAAAAGGACCTATATGTCTTTCCTCCCATTTTGGACTAAATGAAACTGGTTTCCAAAATTCTGTATTCATTGAAACCATATATTCAGCTGAATCTGGAGGCCATACTTTTTCTTTAATTGCTTGCTCTCTAGATCTATTCCGATGTTCCATATCATTGTAAGGCCACACATGAATTATTTCATTCAACGGACCAATCTCTGTGTACCAAAAAGCCCCTATTTTTGATATTTTATTTCTTCCATTTATTTTTTCCCGGAATTTGTCTAGTACTTTATTTAAACTTCCTGTAGAAATTTGATAAGTTCTAAACTCATAAATCATTTTATATCCTTTTCAAAATGTTATTTTTGTTATATTTTATAGAAAATAATTATAGTTAATTCAATATCACAATTAAACAATAAGGTTAATATGTCTTCTAAGGATTTTATTTATAAAAGAAAAAGTTCAGTATTATTTTCACCTAAAAAACTTTCATCTCAACTGATAAAAGAAATAATAGATGCAAGCATGTGGGCTCCATCATCAAGAAATGCTCAACCCTGGAGGATTATTGGAATACAACATGGAACTAAAAACTTCAATAAAATTATCTCTGCATTATCTGAAGGGAATCAGGTATGGGCAAAAAATGCTGGATTAATTTTGGTTTTCGCTACAAAAATAATTATTGATGATTTTAACCCTAAAATGTTTTTAGACATAGGGTTTTCAGGACAAAATGCAATGCTGAAAGCCACAGAATTTGACTTAGAAACTCATCCCATTGGGGGATGGGACGAAGAATTAGTAAAACAAGCTATTTCAATTCCAGATCACAGTAAGGTTGCTTTTTTATTAGTTGTTGGACACAAGGCAAATTCTTCTGAAACGCCTAAAGAACGAACAAGAAATAAAATGGAAAATAATTTTTCTCTTGAAAAATGGGGAGAAGATTTCTAATTAATTTTAAATAAGATCTAGAGCAACCTTATAACTGTCTTCACCAAATCCTTGAATTGTACCTATAACTACTGGAGAAATTAGTGATGTATGTCTCCAAGATTCTTTTCTGGCATAAATATTAGACATATGAACTTCTATAAACGGAAATTCTACGGATTTAATAGCATCGTGGAGTGCTGTTGAAGAATGGGTCAAGGCGCCAGCATTTATAATACAACCATCAATTTTGTTATTTAAATTATGGATTTTATCAATTATTTCACCTTCATGATTACTTTGAAAGAATTCTAAATCAATATTTTTTGATTTTGCTAATACATTTAAAGAGGCATTGATTTTTTCAAGGGTTTTATCACCATAGATATTTTTTTCCCTTTTCCCAAGCATATTTAAGTTAGGTCCGTTAATAACCAATATTTTTTTCATTTTGTAATATTATTTTCAAATTTGTTATATATATTATTTTATTATTATTAGAATAAAATAATATATAAAAAATAAACACTAGTTTTCACTATTATTAATTATCAGAGGCAGAAGATGAAATTAATTCAATTAGCTCAAAGTAATGGCAAAAGAATTGTTGGTTTATTATCGGGAGACAAAATTTTCAACTTAAGTTCTGGGAAAAGCAGATATAACTCTACATATGAGTTAATATCTGCTTCTTTGAATAATGGGAATGATCTAAATAATTTTATCAATGATTTATCTGAAAAATCTAAACAACTAGATTTTAGTTACCAAGATATCCTTAATGATAGAGATGATAAAAGGCTTCCCAGGTTATTAATGCCCATTGATCATCCAGATCCATATAGAACATTTATATCTGGGACCGGATTGACTCACACTGGTTCTGTAAAATCAAGAGATATGATGCATAATGAAGATGATAAAAATACAAATCAAACCGATTCTGCCAAGATGTTTCAAATGGGATTAGAGGGAGGGAAACCACCAAAAGGAAAAATAGGAGTAGCTCCTGAATGGTTTTATAAAGGAAATGGACACAATTTAAAGGGTCCAAATGATGTAATAGAATTACCTAATTTTTCTCTTGATGGTGGAGAAGAGCCTGAAGTAGTAGGATGTTATTTTATTAGTAAAGATAAAAATCCCATTCGTATTGGATTCACTTTGGGCAATGAATTTTCTGATCATGAAACAGAAAAAATCAATTATCTATATTTAGCACACTCAAAATTAAGAAACTGTTCTATAGGTCCAGAGTTGGATACTGAATTGATTTTTGATGATATCACTTTGCAATGTAATGTTAAAAGACAGAATTCAATAATTTACGATAGTGGCAATTTGAAATCAGGTGAAGAATTTATGTCTCATAGTCTTTCAAATATGGAGTATCATCACTTTAAGTATGATATACATAGAATCCCCGGAGATATACATTTACATTTTTTTGGAACAAGTCAATTATCTTTTTCCACTAGGAAATGGAAATATGATTCTGACGATTTGATAACAATTTCTTCTGATCAATTTAGAGGATTTCTTTCAAATAAAGTTATTAAAACTGGGAATATTGAATTTTCAGTATTGAAAGCATAATTTGTTAAAAAAATATTTAGAATTTGATAATTTTTTTATACTAGGTTTGTCTATACTAATTCCAACAGCTATAAGCTTGTCAGCAAATTTGTTTCTTTCTCCAATCTTGAATTCCTTTATGGGAAGGACGGAAAATCCAGAATTGTCTATAAGCGTTTACGCAATATCTATGTCTATTTTATTTTTTATAGGATTGCCACATTTAAGGATTCAGCAATTAACCATAGTTTATTATAAAAATTTTAATAAAATAACTATTCATTATTTTGTTTTGTTAGTTGGGTTTTTGTGTACAATCCTATCTGTTTTGATTTTTTTTACACCATTGAATATTTATTTGTTAAAATTGATTTTTGGCTTATCAGGAGAGTTGTTATCTCAAGTGAACCATTCTTTGAAACTTTCTTTCTTTATTCCTTTCATATTAGTTTTGAAAATGCATTTTTATGGAATTGCTATAGTTTCAAAAGAATCAAAAAATATTTGGAAAGGAACGATATTTAGTTTTGTAGCAACTATATTAATAGCCATATTTATTTTTTTTATGAGATACGACGGTTATTTAATTGGGATTTTATCATTTTCAATAGCAACCTTACTCGAAACACTTTTTATTGCATATTTAGTTAGAAAACAACTTTGGGATTATAAAAGTAAAATTTTTCAGAAAGACTTAAATATGATATTTTTGTTCAAATTTTTTTATCCGTTGCTTTTTGCAGCATTTTTGCCAGGCATAACCTTTCCTTTAGTAAATGCGACTCTGTCAAGATTTGAAAACCCTGAATTATCTATTGCTTCAGTAAGTGTGGGTTTTGGTATTTTTGGAACACTAGGCTTTGCCATAAATGGTTGTCAATCAACTATTTTATCTTTGCTAACAAATGGTTATAACTATATAAAAATAAGAAACTTTTCATATATTATTGGATTTATCACATTATTTGTCTGCTTAATTGCAGCCTGGATTGATCCCATTTCTTCATTAATCTTTGTGAAAATTTTAGGACTGGATGAGCAATTAGCATCTAACTCCATATTAGTTTTTAGGATCTTATCTTTTTTACCTCCTTTTTTGGTCATGGAACAACTTTACGTTGGATTAATAATGGATTCAAAATTAACAACTTCTATTATTTACATAAATATTTGTCGTTTTGTAGTATTAATTATCTGCCTTTATACTGGTATATTGTTATATAAGAGTTCGGGAGCTATGGTAGGTGGGTTAGCTTGGGGATTGACGTTGTTTTTTGAATCATGGTTTGCTTGGTTTTTTGCTCGAAATTTAAGAAGATCCATTTGATGGCCAATTTAAATATAATAATTTAAGGAATAATTTATGATTTCAAACATATACCGATCTTTTGTTACATTCTTTAATAATCATTAATAATGAAAAATAAAAAAGATTCTATTGGAAATTTAGATAAAAAAACCAGAAGCGCAATAAGAGGATGGTGTATATATGATTGGGCGAATTCTGCTTTTTTCACCTCTGCAGGAACTGCGATTTTTCCTATTTATTTTGTTATTGCTTTTCAGGCAGCATTTGGAAGTCAAACCAAAATTTTTGGAATAACATTTACAGGATCCTCACTTTGGGCATTAGGGGTTTCTTTATCTGCTCTGTTTGTTGCATTATCCAGCCCCATACTGGGAGCTATTGCTGATACAAAACCTTTGAAAAAAACCTTTTTGAAATATTATATGATTATTGGAGTTACATTTACTATGATTAGTTTTTTTTCAGCTTATGTCGCTAACTCATGGGCTTGGCTAATTGGATGCTATTTTATAGCTAATATTGGAGCTGCAGGAGCTAATGTATTCTATAATTCTCTTTTGCCCACTCTAGCTCCAAGCAAATACGTTAATGAAATTTCAACTAAAGGCTATGCATATGGATATATTGGGGGAGGTTTGTTGTTGCTTTTTCATTTGATACTAATTCAGGGATCAAGTATCTATTTTGATAGTGAAACAGTTGATTTAGTAACTAGGCTCTGTATAGTTTCAGTGGGTATTTGGTGGTTTGGCTGGTCAATATGGACTCTAAAAACTGTTCCAGAGCCACCCATAGAATCAAATTCAATAAACTATAATTTCTCCACTCTATTTCTCACAGCCTTTTCTAGATTAAGACAAACTTTTTCTGAAATAAAAAAGTTTAAATACCTTTTTACTTTTTTAATAGCTTATTATCTTTTTAACGATGGTGTTCAAACTGTAATCTCTGTTGCTGGGGCCTATGGAGCAGATGTTCTAGGCGTAGATCTTATTTTTAATATGATAACAATTTTGATTATTCAGTTTGTTGCTGCTCCAGGATCTATTTTCTTTGGTTGGCTTGCTGACAAATTTGGGACTAAAGAAGCTTTAATTACTGCTTTATCGGGTTGGATAATAATTATTCTGTTTGTTTTAGGATTTGCTCCTCTTAGCTTAGAAAAAGATGAAGATTATGATTATCAAATTGAGTATGTTAAATCTAAAAACAACTATAAAGTTTTAGTTGCTCCTGAATTTTCAACAACCGAAGAAAATTCAGATGTTATTTTTTGGAAAAATAATTTTCACAAAAAAACTGGTCATTCTTTTAATAAAGCTGATCTGACAAGTTTCATCGGCATTATTAAGAATGAAAATAGTAGTTTGTTTTCAATTGTAGTAAAAGGAGGCGACCTGGATTCCATAAGAGCTGTAAGCTCAAAGCATCCGACTGAATTGAGTGATAAATGGATCGACATTTGGCCAAAATTTCTTAGATCAAAGTTATGGCAACCTCTTGGTATTACTATTGGGTTTCAATGGCTGATTTTGGGTTTACTAAGTGGAATGGTATTGGGAGGAAGCCAAGCTTTAGCAAGAGCATGTTTTTCAATGATGACACCAATCAAAAAATCTGCAGAATTTTTTGGTTTTTATGCTTTCACAATGAAAGCCTCTACTGTAATAGGCCCTTTGATATATGTAATTGCAGTAAATGCAAGTAGTCAAAAATTGGGGGTATTGATAATTTGGGCCTTAATCGTCATTGGTACACTTTATTTATCAACAATTAATGTAAGAGAAGGGGCTCTAGTAGCTGAAAAAGAAAATAAGGAATAAATTTTAATTATTTTCTTCTACATAACTGTATTTTCTAATTCCTGATAAGCCATACCAAACTATCAATACAACAATTATAGAAACAAACCCACCTATAACCAAAGTATTTCCAGCTCCGATAACGTCAGAAACGTAACCAACTTCCCATTTCCCTATGCCATTGGCACTCATTGCAGCCAAAGAATGAGCCGCGGTAGCCCTGCCTCTCAAATGGTCTGGAGTTGTAAGCTGTACGATTGTTTGCCTCATAGTCATCCCTACTGCATCTGCCGCACCTAACGCAATCAAAGAGAAAAGACCTATCCAAAGTGAAGTTGCCCAACCAAAGAGAATTAATAAGAAAGCGTAAAATAAAGTAGCATAAAGAACAACTACACCTTTTCTTTTTACTTTATGTGTATAAATAACTAATAAACTACCTAAAATGGCACCAATTGAATTAAATGCAGTCATAAGTGAAACTGCATCACGTCCTCTAGAATATAACTGTTTTGCAAAAATTGGAAAAAGTTCACGATAATAAGAAACCACAGTGACACCTATGTCCAGTAAATATAAACCTGGTAATATAGGATGTGCAATTACGTATTTAAAACCTTCAATGAGATTTTTATTTACACCCACTGTATTGGTTAAATTTTCGGGAGTTCCTCCTTTTCTAATAAATAATGGGGCAATAACACTAATTATTGCTATTGCAGTTGTCAACCAAAATGCCACTGCCAAACTATCTCCAAAAGAAGTTACTAGGAAAATGAAAGGAGTCAATATAGATCCTATTTGCCAAGTAATCGTATTCATTGCAACAGCTTGCCCTAAGATCTTTCTTGGTACAACTCTGGCAGTTAGGGCAGATCTAGCAGGATTACCAAAAACACTCGTGGCCGATAAAATACCTGTTATAACATATACATGCCATATTTCAAGAATTCTTATAGTTTCAAACATGGCCATCGTACCTATAAGAATAAAGCTGAAAAACTGTGTTACAGAAATCATTTTTTTCCTATCTAGCCTATCAGCAAAAACACCTCCGTATAGATTAGATGGAATCCTAACCGCAAGTTCAATTAACCCTAAATATGCTAAAGTAGATCCTAATCCTGTTCGCTCATATAACCAAACTCCAGTTATGATCATACGAAGACTCATAGTTAATGTTGCTGCTACTCCAGAGGCCCATAAAAGTCTATAATCGAAATATTCAAAAGCATCATATGGGAAAATAGATTTGATTTTTTCACGAGATATATTTGGGATCATACTGATGGATAAGTATAGTATACATATTTTTATTTTTCAGCTTTTCAAAGATGATTTCTTATTATAAATAACTTGCTACCACTTTGCCTCCTAGGAGTTAATTATTAAATATATTATTCTACCTGACTCTAGCAAGAGTAATATATTAGAAATTTCAACTGGATATTTATATGAAAATCAATTTGACAAAAACAAACAAAGAATACTATTTTAATGAACCCAGTAACTTAAATATAAATAAATCCACTGATAATGATAATTATTTGTGATCAAAAAAGTGTTACATTTTTTGTATATGCTATTTTTTTTCACCAAAAAATAAACTAAGTAAAAGCTGTGTGATTATGCTTTGTTTTGCTTATTTCCTAGATGTTTTAACTTGCTAATTTATTTTAATAATATTTATAAACTGTTTAAGTTTTACATGGTGGCAAATTTTATATTTATTTATACTTCCTACTAAATGCTTCCAATATTCCCATAGAAAGAAGGATGGCTTTGATTATAAATAAAGCAAAAATACCAGATTTTACCCTTACTGAAAGTATTAAGTTTATTAAGCCTATGTTATTCACAAACATAAATTTAATTAAAAAAGACTATTTTGCTCGCATTCTTGGTTTAAGTGATACTGGTGGTGCTTTTAATTTACGTTTATCTTCTTCTAGATTATGGGGGCTTATAACTAATGGAAATCCGTTTCAATTAACTTCTCTAGGAAATTCACTTACTGATTCCTCATACTTATCTAACATTTCTAATGAGTTATATTCCACTTCTAAAACTTTTCCACTTTTAAATCGTTTTACTCGTGATTTACCTTCTAATCCTACTTTAGATGATGTTACAAATATATTAGACCAAAAAACTGAAAAAAAATCTTTACGCAGACTAAGAAATCTTATAATAGATATACGATTACATAGATCAAATGTTTCTATTGATAACAAGGACCTAATTGCCTACAAAGATTTAAAATTACAATTATCGGGTGTGAATCTTGAAGTGGAAGAATCTAAAGAATCTATTATGGCGGCTATAAAGCTATTAGAGGCTAGATTGGATTTATATGGAATTTAACTTATTTAAAATCTTAATAGCTAATTTATAATTTACGTTTTTAATTGAAACCAATTCTTCAATACTAGATTTTTTCATAGTATCGATAGATTTAAATTTTCCCATCAATAATTTCTTCGTAATAATACCTACCCCTTTTATTGAATCTAAGCTTGATTGAGTATATTGTTTTTTTCTTACATTTCTATGATATGTTATCGCGAATCTGTGAGCTTCATCTCTAATTCTTTGTATAAGATACAAACCTTGTGAATATTTACTTAAAATTATGGATTCATCAGAAAAAGGTAAGAATAATTCTTCTTCTTTTTTTGCTATAGCAGCTATGGGAATATTAGACATTCCTAATTCAAGTAGAACTTGTAGAGCCGAACTTAATTGTCCTTTTCCACCATCAATTAGAATTAAATCAGGATATTTACTAAAAGAATCTAATTTTTTTGAAATATTTGAATTTTTTTCTTTCAATTTAGAATATCTTCTTTCAATAACTTCTCTGATTGATGCAAAATCATCATTTTTATCTATAGATAATCTAAATCTTCTATAATCACTTTTTTTTGGGAAACCATTTTCAAAGACAGACATAGATCCAACAACACTTGTACCTTGGATATGCGATATATCGAAACATTCAATTCTTTTGGGATTATTTGTTAATCCTAATTCCATTTGTAATTCACTCAAAGCTTTTTGTGTTTTTTTAGAATCATTGATCCACTTTATCTGCCATTGTAATAAAGCTTCTTCTGCATTTGATAAAGCCATTTTTAGTAAATCTTTTTTAATTCCCCTTAAAGGTTTCGAAATTTTAATTTTATTATTTATTTGGGTTTCTAGAAGATTTTTTATAATATTGGATTCATTTGGCATATGTGATACCAAAATATTGTTTGGAATATGTATAGCTTTGGAATAAAAATCAATCATAAATAAACGAATAATTTCTTCTGGCAATATATCTTTAGTTTTTTCCACATTGATTTTTTCATGACCTATCATATTACCTTTACGAATCTTAAATATTACGATCATTGATTCTTGGCCTGATTTATGTAGAGCGACTAAATCAAAACTTTCATTTCTAAGTCCTGAAACCTTTTGTTTTTCAAGTAGTTTCTGTATGGATTGTATTCTGTCTCTAAAAATTGCAGCTTTTTCATATTTTTGTTCCATTGAAGCTTGCTTCATGTCTTTTTTTAAATCTTTCACTATTGGGGATGTATTACCATTCAAAAATGATTCTACGTTATTTATCACTTCTGAATATTCCGATTTACTTGCATTGCCTATACACGGTGCATTACATCTCGCAATTTCAAATTCTATACAAGCATTCTGATCGTTACCTGTAATCAATTTATTACAACTTCTATAAGGGAAGATTTTACTTAATAGGTTTAATGTTTTTCTAACACTACTTACTGATGAATAAGGTCCAAAATACTTATTTTTATCATTTCTTTTGGGATTTCTAGTTATAATAACTTGTGGAAAATCTTCGTTTTTGGTGATTTTTATGAATGGATATGATTTGTCATCTTTTAATCTAGCATTGTATTTTGGTTTGTACCGTTTTATCAGCTGATTTTCTAACAACAATGCTTCCTGTTCTGTTTCTGTAACAATATAATCAAAATCACTAATATTAGAGATTAGCTCTTTTACCTTTTCTGAAATTTCTTCTTGTTTAGTAAAGTAAAATTTTATTCTTTCATATAAAGAATTTGATTTTCCAACATAAATAACCTCTCCTTCTTTATTCATGTGAAGATAAACACCAGGCTTTTTGGGAATTTCACTAATGCGATTCTTTATTATATTTTTCGACTGTGTCAAAATTTACCCAAGTATGAAAGTAAGGATAATTAATATAACAAAAACAGAGGATGTAATATATCCCATTTTGATTAATTCGCCATATGAAAATTCATTGGCAACAGCTGGGTTACTTTGAGTTTTTTTTAAAGAAGGCTGTTCTCTTGTTATTGAATCAATCTGTTTTATTTCAGTAACTGTAGAAGATGGATCCTGCACAAAAACATTAGATTTTCTATTCTTTTTGTTTTTTCTAACTTTTTTTACCATTATCTTATGATTTTACTACATATTTTTTTGCTGCAGCACAGATATCTTCTATTATTTCTGAATCTGATAATGTTGCCGTATTGAACATTAAACTGAATATTGATGGATCTAAAGGTTCTTTTTCAAACACATTTATATAATAATTTTTTTTGGCTGAATCATAAGATTCAATTTTATTACGTGACTCTTCTATACTTATTTTATTTCTCTTTGCATATTTTTTTATCCTAAGTTCAAGTTCACAAAAAATTCCTATTTTCAATGCTTTTTGATTTTTTCTTAATATTCCAGAAGCACCTCTACCTAAAATCAAAACACTTCCATGTTTTGCAAGTGAATTTACAACTTTTGTGATTGATTTATTAAAATCTATATTTTCGCTCAGTGATTCAGTATGTGGAAAATCTTTATAAGGTTGAGAAAGGAGGTTTTCTACCCCATGGCCAAAGAACGGATCTGAACCCCCTCCAGTTAATGCTGAGCGTTCTAACATTGTTAGAATTTTTTTTGTAAGTTTTTTCATGACAGATTCAGGAGGTTGTTCCAATTCTAAAACATCCGATAATTTAGATTTTGTAAATTCAGCAACTTTAGATAGTAAAATCCTATCAACAAAGTCTATATCTAGTCTTCTGGCTACTTTTCTACCAATATTTTGATAACCTGATCCTAAATATCCTTCTACTGTAATTACGGGCATTATAATCTCCTAGTATTTATTTTATTGATTTCCTCTAGGATGTGCAAGATTATAATCTTTGATCAATCGTTGATTTGGTATCTTTGTATATATTTGAGTAGATTCAACAGAATTATGACCCAAGAATTCTTGAACGTGTCGTATACTGGCTCCTCCTTGAAGTAGATGAGTTGCATAACTATGTCTTATCATGTGAGGTGAAACATTTTTACTGATACCGACTTTTAACGCTCTAATCTTTAATGAACGCCAGACATATTGTCTAGTCATAGGTTTAGAGTTTTTATCAGTAAATAATAAAGAATAGAAACCATTATCTTTACAGAAAAAAGGTCTAATATTTTTTATGTAATATTCTAATTCTTTACAAGCTTCTTGATATATGGGCAAAATCCTTTCTTTACTTCCCTTTCCAGATACTTTTAATGTCTTGTTATTTATTTTTATTCCACCTAAATTTATATTTAGTACCTCACTTACTCTAAGTCCAGCAGCATACATAGTAGTAAAGATAGATGTGTCACGGGAAAATTTTTTTGAAGTATTAGATTTCTTTAAAATCATATCCATTTCTTTGATAGATAGAGGCTTGGGAATAGCAGGGGAAGATTTTGGTGATTTTATGTCCATTAAAATGTTTTTATGGATATATCCTTCTTGCACCATAAATTTAAAAAATGATTTAATGGATGCAAATTTTCTTTTATTAGTATTCCTAGATAAACTTTTATTTAGCCCTTTGAAATAATGTGTTATATCTGATTCAGTTATGCTTTTCCAGTTTTTTTTCTTTTTAGATTCAAGAAAATTAGTGAGTAATTTTAAATCATTCGAATAAGATTCAAGCGTGTTATTACTATATCTTTTTTCAGAAGATAAATAATAATAAAACTTTTCTAAATATTCATCAAAATTCATAAATCTTATTTAAATGAAACATGTTTAACTTGAATCTTTTGTATTTATGATAAATACTTGACTTTATAAGTTCAAGAAAAAAACTAAACAGATTATTTGTCGTTAAACTATGATTAAAATTCCATTTGATCCAATGATTTTTTCTATAGGCCCATTTTTGTTGTCTTGGCATGGGTTTCTTTCTTTTATCGGCGTCGTTGTTGCTATATATATTGTTGTAAAACAAGCTAATAAATTAAATATAGATGAAGATATTATTTATAACACTGCTTCTTGGGGGATCATTGGAGGAATCATTGGAGCAAGATTTGTACATATAGCAGATAACCTAGATTATTACTCAAGTAATCCGATTTATTTATTATATATATGGAAGGGTGGAATAGCACTTTGGGGTGGTATTTTGGGTGGTTGGATTGGTGGAGTAAGCTATTGTCTCTTTCGTAAATTCTCTTATGATTTTATTGGACAATTAATGGATTTAACTGCACCAGCAATGCTTTCTGCTCAAGCAATCGGAAGAGTAGGAGATATTATAAACGGTGAACACTGTTCTCGAGCAACTGATCTTTTTTTTGGATGGTATTATACCCATTTAGATTCTCCTGGTTTGCAGTGTATAGTAAACAGTGAAGTTTGGAGTAATGGACATTTTCCTAGAGGTGCCCCGCCAGAGACTTCAGTTCATCCAGCAGCATTGTATGAATTTATATGGGATATTTTGGGATTGGTGCTTTTAGTTGTACTTAGGGGAAAATTAAAACCATTAGGCAGTCTGTGGTTTGTTTATCTAGCTTGGTATAGTTTTGGTAGATTTATGATTCAGTGGATAAGGCTGGATCGTATATATTTCTTAGGATTTCAAGAAGCTCATTTCATCTCTTTAGTTTGTTTTGTTTTATCTGCAATCATAATAGGTTTGAAAACTCGAAAGAATACAAACAATTAAATCATTGAGTTTTCTATCTCTAATAATTGCAATTTTTTTTGAATTACCCCGTTCCATAGATCAGTTCTTAATTGGAAAACACAATCTATTTTTTTATTGTAATTAGGAATAAAATTAATATTAAATCCTATGAAATCAAAATATTGATTTTTTGATACCAAACGTCCAGAAATATGATTTTTATCCTTCCCAATTTTTTTCATATTTTGAAGCTCAATATTTTTACATAAAAAAATCGGGTTCGGATTTTTTTCCCCATATGGAGATAATTCTTTCAAATCGTTCCACAGATTATAATTTAGTTGATTTATAGATAATTCAATATCAATTTCGTACTCTTTTATAGACTCTTGTTTCTTTTTATTTTCAAAACTTTCATTTAAAAGTCCATCAAACAAGACATTATAATTACCTTTTTTGATTGAGAATCCAGCAGCTTTTGCATGACCACCAAAATTCAAAAAATACCTATCAAAAGATTTAAGGTTTTCAAATAGATTGAAATCTTCTGTTGATCGAGAAGAGAACTTGAGGATATTATCTTTTTCTGAAAAACAAAAAACAGGTTTAGATAAATTTTCTACTAACCTTCCAGCTAACGGACCTAATAATCCTAATGGATAACCTGTGCAATCAACCCTAATTAATAATTCGGAATTTTGTTTTTCTATTTGACTCTGAATTTTTTCCCATAACATCTGAGATAATTTTCTTCTTTGAAAGTTTAATTTTTCTATATTTTCTGATAAATTATTTGCTTCTTTTTCATTTTGAGCTGTTAATAAATTCAAAGCTATGTAGGCATCACCAATTCGACCTGGAGTATTGATTCTAGGAGCTAAATAAAATGAAATATATTCACTTTCAGGAGTTTCATGAAAAAATCTTTTATTGGATATTTTATTTAGTGCATTTATACCAAAATTTTTAGTTTCAGATATTTCTTTCAAACCATTTTTAACTATAACTCTGTTTGAATCTGTTAAAGGAGCAAAATCAGCAACAGTGCCTATCGCAGCTAAAGATGTGATACCATCCTTGATAGGTTTGTTAAAGTGCTCATATAAAGCTTTAGAGAGTAACCATGCAACACCTGCTCCTGAGTATTCTGTAATGTTATTTTGAATCATTGGATTTAGAGTTAAATATTCCATAGAATTTGCTTCAGGGATATGATGATCTGTAATTATTATTTTTACTTTATTCCCAATAGATTCTTTTATTAGTTCTTGAGAGTTAGTACCTGTATCAACTGTTATTATTAATTCACATCCTAAATCAATCAATGATTTCAATCCATTCTTCGATACTCCGTGGCCTTCGTCTTCTCTGTGGGGAATAAAAGGCTTTGGATTAGCTCCCAAGTCCTTAAAAGTTTCTATTAAAATAGCAGTACCTGTTAAACCGTCAGCATCGAAATCTCCATAAATACCTATGGTTTTTTTAGAAACAATAAAATCACTCAATAATTCTATTGCTTTATCCATATCTTTTAATTCATATGGATTTACCGAATCTATATCAGAGTTTTCCAAGAAATTATCAACAGAGTTTTCATCAATTGACCTGTTTTTAAGTATTTTTTCTATTATTTCTTTATTACTGTACGAACTATCTAGATCTAATCTGTTTTCATCCTTTACAATAACTCGATATTTTTTTTGAGGAGAAATCATTTATTTTTCATAATCCCTGAATAATAACGAACTATTGTGACCACCAAAACCCAAAGAATTTGACATAGCAACTGATATGTTTCCTTTTAGTGCATGATTAGGAACATAATCAAGATCACAATCAGGATCAGGATTAAGTAAATTTATCGTTGGAGGTACCACCATCTCATTGATAGCTAATGCAGTAAATGCGGCTTCAATACCACCGGCAGCACCTAGGAGATGACCTGTCATGGATTTTGTAGAGGATATTTTTAACTTTTTTGAATGATCTTTAAATGCTCTTTTTATTGCTATGGTTTCATATTTATCATTTAGAGAAGTAGATGTTCCATGAGCATTGATATACGCAACTTCTTCTCTTTTAATTTTAGCATCGTTCATTGCTAATACCATTGCTCTAGCGGCACCTTCTCCTTCAGGATGAGGTTGGGTAACATGATAGGCATCTGAGGTAGCTCCATAGCCAGCTAATTCACAAATAATGGTAGCTCCTCTTTTGATTGCATGTCCCTCTTCTTCTAATATCAGTAATCCTGCACCTTCTCCTAAGACGAACCCATCTCTTTTGGCATCAAATGGTCGAGATGCCATTTCAGGTTGCTCATTATTTGTCGAAAGTGCATGGCAAGCGTTAAACCCTGCAATGCCTATTGGACAAACAGCTGCTTCTGTCCCACCAGCCAGTACTATATCCGCTTCACCCCTTCTAATCATATTGAGACCCATTCCAATAGAATCTGCACCCGAAGCACAAGCGGAAACAGTTGCAAAATTTGGACCTTTTGTTCCAAGCATCATTGAAACTTGTCCTGAAGCCATATCGCTTAACATCATAGGGACTAGAAAAGGACTAATCCTTGATGGACCTTTTTCATCTAGAATACTTATTTGATTACTTAAAGTACTGATTCCACCTATTCCACTACCGATTAAAACTGAAAATCTATCTAAATTTAGAGATTCTAAGAAAAGTCCAGAATCTTTTATCGCTTCCTTTGCTGCAACACATGCAAATTGGGCAAACCTATCCAATCTTCTAGCAAATTTTCTTCCTAAAATTTCCTCTGGATTGAAACCATCAATTTCTGCCGCTATTTGAGTCTGGTATGGTTCTGGATCAAAAGATTTTATTTTTCTAATTCCATTTTTTCCCAAAGTTATTGATTTCCAGGTGGATTCTCTATCTAATCCTAAGGGAGTAATTAACCCAATCCCAGTCACTACTATTTTGATTTTGTTTGTCATAATTTACCTCTAAATCTTAAATTAGATTCAGTTCAATGCTAATAGTTGGATCTAGCATTATATACTATTACAAATATATCTTATATTTTATATTCGGAAAATATTTTATTCATGAAAGTTTATATTGAAACTCATGGCTGTAAATTAAATATAGCAGATTCTCAAAGAATTGCAGACCAGCTACTAGAACAAGGAATGAAAATTTCTGACAACATCTTAGATTCAGATGTTTATTTATTAAACACTTGTACAGTTACTCAATCGGCGGATAAAAAAGCTAGAAACAAACTAAGAAATATCAGAAATAAAGCCCCTAACATCCATATTGTTGCAACTGGTTGCTATGTTGAAAGAAATATGAAAGAAGTTAGCAATTTGGGCATAGCTGACACTGTGGTTGGAAATTTTTCTAAAGACAATTTATTTAAAATTATCAATAATGGATTTTCAAAAAAAATTACAGATAAACAAGAGGTTTCAATAAACAATTTACTGCTTGGCAGAACAAGGGCATCAATAGCTATACAAAAGGGATGTAATCAGATTTGCAGTTATTGTATAGTTCCAAAGGTTAGAGGTAGGGAAAAATCAATAAGTAAAACTGTAATTATAAGTAGAATAAAAAAACTGGAAAAATTCGGATGTAAAGAAATTGTTCTTACAGGAACTCAATTAGGGACCTATGGATATGATATTAAAGATCATTCATTGTATAGTTTATTAAAGCAAATTTTGGATGAAACAAATATAGAGAGAATTAGACTTTCATCTGTACAACCTCATGAATTTTCTGATCAATTATTTGAACTTTGGAATCATAAGAAATATCGTTTACGACTTTGTCCTCATTTTCATATCCCATTACAAAGTGGTTCAGATAAAATCCTAAAATCTATGAGAAGAAAATACACCACAGAAACTTTTTTGTCAGTTGTAGAAAAAATCAAAAAAAACATTAATAATTCAACTATAACTACTGATATAATCGTTGGTTTCCCGGGAGAAAATTCTGAAGATCATAATTTAACTAAAATGCTTTTATTGAATTCCTTAATTAAAGAGATTCATGTATTCCCTTATTCAAAAAGACCTGGGACAAGTGCTTATTACCTCAATGATCAAATTCATTCTTCCTTAATTACTACAAGAGCAAAAGAAATAAGAAGAATCTCAGAAAAGTTAAAATTACAACGATTGGAAGAAATGATTGATACTGAACAAGAAGTTCTATGGGAAAAAAACAAACCATTGAGTGGATACACAACTAATTATTCTTACTTTGTAAATTCTCAAAAAAACACTACTAACAATAAAAATGACGTATCAAAAGTAATAATTAAATCCGTAGACAAAAACTTAAATCTTATAGGAAAAATAATAGGATAATAATAAATTTATTTTTATATTTCTATGGGTTCAAGAATCATTTGATGGTTATTTCTTTTTAAATACCCTGCGTACTCTTTGTAACCATGAGCAAATACCATCAACCATCCCTCTTTCTCACATTGAGCTATCATTCTTCTCTTATTTTCTAAAGTTTGGTCTGGATATCTGTCATAAGCAGTAATATAAGCTAATGGCAAGTGAGAAGGAGCAGGGATTAATTCCGACAAATAAACTATTTTCTCAGACCCGGCATTTACTTTAACTATTTGATGACCTTTAGAATATCCATCAATCACCTCACAATGAATACCTGGTCGTATTTCTGTATTTCCATGAAGGAACTCTATCATCTCTCTATCCTTAAGAACATTTAAATGTTCAACAGGGTGCCCATAA
The DNA here is from genome assembly GCA_029940375.1 of Dehalococcoidia bacterium. GTDB lineage: Bacteria > Chloroflexota > Dehalococcoidia > Lucifugimonadales > Lucifugimonadaceae > TMED-70. Next base: position 43,834 of record JAPYUX010000006.1, read on the forward strand.
GCTGGTAATAATCTTTCATCTTGATTGAATGCTTCATCCCAAGCACTTTGTTGAATTAAATATTTTGCTTTAGGAAATGTAGGTATTAATTTGCCTTCTCTATCAAAAGATGTCGATCCTCCTGAGTGGTCAAAATGTAATTGGGTTAAAACAACTGTATCAATCTCTTTTGCTGAAACCCCGCTTAATTTAAGATTCCGAATTAATCTTGAAGAGGCATGACCATATATATCTCGATTTATTTCTGGTTCTTTGGAACCAATTCCTGTATTAACCAATATATTTGAATCACCACTTCTAATTAAAAGTGAATTCAAACCAAGCCTAACTCTGTTTTTTCTATCAGGCTTTGCCTGTTTCTCCCATAAAACTTTTGGTACAGGACCAAAAAAAGGACCGCCATCAAGTAAGTAAGATCCATCGCTTACAACTTTTACAGAATGAACATTTTGCATCATTTGCATTAATTACCCCCACAGTAATAAATAGTGAATATACCAAAAACTTTATTACCTAATTCATAAATAAACAAGGTACAAATGTACTTATTTTAGAACTTTTTTTGTAAAAGTTTTGAACAAATTCAAATTTAAAAGTAAAAATATATTTTCTTTCAATACTTTTGTCATACCTCTTTTTTAGTATTAGAATTGAAAAAAACAGTAAAAAATTATGCCGAATATAACAATAAATAAGTTAAACGAACTAAATCTAAATAAAAAATCTGACACTTTAGTAATAGGCTATTTTCAGGATAAGCCTACCAAACTTACTAAAGTTAATGAAATTAGTGGATCTATTATTAACGAGACTATTAAATCAAATGATTTGCCGAAAAAATTAGGTGAAATAGTTGTTCTTCACACACCAAAAAAAATATATAAAGAATTCAATTATTCTAAAATTTTTGTTTTAGGTTTAGGAGAGTCTAAAAATTTAGATAATAATTCTTTAAGAAGGGCAGCTGGGAATCTGGGTGCATTTTTCAACAAATCTAATTCTCAAGCTGTTAATTTGTTTTTGGATTCTTTTGTAAATGAAGATGATAATTTTGAAGATTTATCAAAATCTTTAATTGAAGGTTTTCTATTAGGATCGTATACATTCAATAATTATAAATCAAAAAAGAAGAATGAAAAAACAGAATTCTCTATCATGGTTTCTTCTGATAATCCTAAAGTTAAAGTTGAAGAACTTATTAGTAGAACTGTTGTTATAGCTGATGCAGAAAAAAGAGCTAGAAATTTAGTTAATGAACCTGCAAATATTCTGTCTCCTACTAAACTATCTGATATTGCTATGGAATTATCAGGGGAACATTTAAAGTGTAATGTTTTAAGTGGAGAAGAATGTAAACAGTTAGGAATGAATGCGTTTATTGGAGTATCTCAAGGTTCTGTGGAGGAACCTAAATTAATTCATCTTTCTTATAAACCTAACAGTGAAGATTCTTCTATATGGTATATTGGTAAGGCGATAACTTTTGATAGTGGAGGATTATCTTTAAAGCCTTCTGGGGGTATGGTTTCTATGAAAGGGGACATGGGAGGAGCTGCATCTGTCATATCAGCTATTTATGCAATCTCCAAATTGGGTTTAAATATTAACATTGAAGCGCTTTGTCTTGCGACAGAAAATATGCCAAGTGGATCTGCACAAAGACCTAGTGATGTAGTAAAGGCTATGGATGGAACATTCATTGAAGTAGAAAATACAGACGCTGAGGGCCGCTTAACATTAGCTGATGCAATTACATATGCTAAAACCTTCAACCCTAAATATATTGTTGATATTGCTACTTTGACGGGAGCTGCAGGTATAGGTTTGGGGAAAGGAAATATTTCCGGATTTTCTAATAATGATAAACTTATGGGATGTGTAAAAGATGCAGGACTTAGTACGGGTGATTTTGTTTGGCAACTTCCCTTGGATCCTGTTTCAAAAAAACAAAATCATTCTGATATTGCTGATCTAAAAAATACTGGAGGAAGATTGGCTGGTACAATAACAGCAGCTCATTTTATTAACCATTTTGTTAAGGATACTCCTTGGGTACACCTTGATATTGCTGCAAATATGATGAGTTCTTCAAATGATGGTTGGTATACTAAAGGTGCGACTGGGATACCGACTAGATTATTGATAGAATTAGCTTATATCTTACAAAATTAATGGATGGAAGTTTTGAAGAAAGATCAACTCATTATTAATCCTTATATACATGGTGGGCGTGGTGTAGTGGTTAACACGACCGGCTGTGACCCGGTAGATCGAGGGTTCGATCCCCTCCGCCCACCCCATTTGTGCGCCCGTAGCTCAGCTGGATAGAGCATCTGGCTTCGAACCAGAGGGTCGGGGGTTCGAGTCCTCCCGGGCGTGCCAA
>JAPYUX010000005.1:0-45000 GCA_029940375.1 Dehalococcoidia bacterium
GAGTGTATAAAATGTGAAAATAAAGAATTTGTTGAAGGAAAAATAAATACCACAGGAAGTGGGTTATCTAAATTTTTCAATATTCAACTTCACACATTTCAAACTATTTCATGTAGCGAATGTGGATATACAGAGCTTTTTAAAAGAGAAAAAAGTAGCTTCTTGTCAAGGTTATTACAGTTTTTTACAAATTAAATATAACTGAACTACCAAATATCTGTAGCTTTTACATTTTTTTAAATGAGCCTGTTATTGAGATATCCTTTATTGAAATAGCAGGACCGGAGGGAGTGCTATGAGCTTTAAATGAGCTATTTAATGCATGGTTTGGTGGTAGTTTGATGAGACTTAAAGGTCTGACTCCAGTTTTGACTCCAAATTATATTTGGCTTCATATTAGAGGAGTTAATAAATCAGGTTAGAATCTGAATATAAAATATCTAGTACAAATAATTTAATATTATTAATCATCAATATCTGGTTGTTCTATTGGTTTTTCATAATCAGATAAGGATTTTATAGGATCGTCAATATCATCGTCTATTGCATCTGGAGCTATGAAAGATGTACCATCAGTGTTCAATGAACCCCATCCTTCAACATTAGCAGCATCATATTCGTCAAATTCATCATTAGATGATATTTTTCTTCTTTGACCAAAAAAACCTTCAGACAATTTTTCAGGTGTTATTGTATGGTCCAATTGCTTTTCTTTATTTATTTCTATTACACATTTTTCACTTAATTTAATGATCTCAGGTTCTGTAGAGAATTTTAATCCTTCCAATAGATTTATGGCATAGCTCCCACCAATATTATATATAGCCAGTACAGATGACTTTTGAGTATCAAGATTTTCATCTTCTAATAAATCAATAAGAAGATCTATATGCTCCTCCTCACCTATATTACCTAAAGCTGAGCATGCTAAAGCTCTTATCAAAGGGTCATTATCATCTAAAAATTCTTGTATAAATGGTATCCATTTTGAATTTGATGAATTCCTAATGGACTTAATAGATGATATTTTATCTGATTTATTATTAGTGTTCAAATTTTTCATAATTAAAGAATCAATATCTTTATTATCACTGTAGCCGATAATTTCGATCAATCTATTAATAATTTTTTTATTGCTACTCTGTGATATTAGGTTCATAATATATTCAACATTTTTATTAAGTTCCTTAGTTTTGTTTTTATTTGAGAACTCTCGGATCCATCTCTCAAGAAGTTCAATTGATTTAAATATAACCCTTATGTTTTTTTCTTTCATTAATGTTTTTTTTACCTCCCTTAAAGTAGTTATATCGTTACTCTTTTTTAAATATTCCAATATAAAAACTCTTATAGAAAGATTTTTATGTTCAATAAATTTAATCATGAATGATTCATAATCTGTGCCTTTATTTTTTTGTTCGTATTTTCTTAATTTAGATAATTCAGAAAGTATGAATTTATCATCTTTGGTTTTCAAGCTCGTATAGTATGAATCGAATTCATTAAAATTTATTTTTTCTGTTTTTATATTTTCTTTTTCCATCATGATGTTATTTCTATATTTTCCGTTTGTAAAAACGGTAATTCTATTCTGCCGTATAGATTTTTTGTATCTTTACTTAAATGATCAATTTTTTCTAGTGCCTTAAAGCAGTTCCCTGAAATCATTGTATCTTTTATCCTTCCGACTATCTCTCCATTTTCTATTTTATAACCCAAAGAGATGTTCGCACTAAAATCTCCTGATAGCTCATTGCCTTGTCCAGCTCCTAATAATTCATCAACTATAATTCCTTCAGATATGTTTTTTACTAAATCTGAAAATTTTATATCTCCTTTTTCCATAATTAAATTTGATATTCCTGGTGAAGGAAGAGAATGTATACTTCTTTGAGCTGAACCTGTTGATTCAGTGCCTGCTTCACTTCCTGATTTAAGATCATAAATACCATTAATAAAAATACCATTTTCGAATATTTTTTTTCTCTTAGTAGGAATCCCTTCAGCATCGTACATTGATGATGAAGGGCTGAAATCTATATGAGGATTATCTATTAAAGTAATTTTATCGTCTAAAATTTTTTCACCTTCTTTGGAATACAAAGGAGACAGTTTTTTTGAAAGATTTGTTCCATTTGTTGAAACTAACATTGGAGATATTAATGTTTGAAAAAGACCTCCTGGTGTAAAAATTACAGGACATTTAGATGTAGGTGGTTCCTTTAAATTTTGTGCAATTTTTAAATTTTTGATCATATCATTTACAATCTCATCAATTTTATTTGCATCAATTTGTTTAACCGAACTAAATCCATCCCAAATATTTAGCATGTCATTATTATTAATTATTTGACAAGAAATAAAAAAACTTGCTGCAGATTCTAAAAATTTTAGATCCATATTATTGGAGTTTTGTAATCTGGCTTTTGATTTACCTAATGAATAGGTTGCATCACATAAAACATTAGGTAATGATTTTGTAACTTTTTTTATAGATTTATCTATAACTTCGATCATATATTCATTGGATAAATTATAAGTATCTTCAGAATAAATTTTTACCTGTTTGCTTTCTTTTAATTCCGGGAATTTTACTTTTGTTTTAATAGAGAATTTTTTTAACTCATTAATAATTTTTTTAAATTCAATGAATTTGTAATTTGATGTGGATGCGAATGTCATTTCAGCATTCTTTATTGCTCTTACCCCTATTCCATTCGATTGTTTAGATGATAATTCTTTCAATTTATTTGACTCAAAAGTAACATCCTTATATTCAGAATCTTCTTCATAAAGTTCAAATTCATCAAAATTTTTATTTAAAAATTCAATAATCTTTTCCATTTTATCCCGGAGAAACTAATGTTTTATTTATTCTTATATGTGGAGATCCATTTGAAACTGGTAGGGGTGATTGACCACCCTTTCCACATCCTCCTCCTTGATTTATTTCTAAATCGTTAGCAATACCATCTATATTTTTCAAAGTTTCAAATAAATTTCCACTTAACTTTACAGGTCTTACAGTTTCAGTTATCTTTCCATTTTTAATCTTGTAAGTTTCGGCAGAAGCAAATGTAAACATCTCATGTTCTGTCATCCCACCATACCAATTTTTAACATATAAACCATCTTTGGTATCTTCAAATAACTCTTCCTTTGAGTTTTCACCATTTTCTATTATGGTATTTGTCATCCTGACAATTGGTGAGAAACCATAGGAAATTGCTCGAGCATTACCTGTGGGTTTTTCTGACATTTTTTCTGCTGTTTCTTTTGAATGCAGTCTTCCAACTAAAACTCCTTCTCTTATAAGAGGAGTTATTGAAGAAGGGGTTCCTTCATCATCAAAAGCATATGATCCTCTTAAATCGGGTATTTTTGCTCCATCAGTAATATTTAAATCTCTATTACCAAATTTCTTACCCAATTTTAGAATTTCTTTTAACCTGTTATTTTCATATACGTTATCTGCCTCAGAGAGATGTCCAAATGCTTCATGTACAAAAACTCCAGCTAATATTTGATCCAAAATTACTGTTGTTTTTTCGCCTGTTATTTTAGGAGCTTTAATTAGTGACACTGCTTTTTTAGCGGATTGAATCACTTCATCTTCCAATTTTTCTACTATGCCGAAATCACCCAATGAACCTATGGAAAATCCTGATTCTAATATTTCATTACCATCAGAACTGTTGGCAGCTATTCTACAAATAACATGTACAAATTCTTGTTGAATCTCATTACCATTAGAATCAGCAAAAATAATTTTTTTATCTATATCTGCATACACAATATCGCATCCTTGAATATTTTTTTCTGAAAGAATTAAATTTTTGTAATTTTCTAATAAATCTATTTTTTCACTTAATTTTATTTTTCTTGGATCTTTTTTTATTGTCGGAGGTATAGATAATTTTGTATCAGATAAATTTTTTGAGTGTTTATAATTGTTGTTATTGAATTTTGCTAATTCTATACTTTCAGACATCCTATTTGGTGCTTTTGTAATGTCATTAAAAGATGAAAATCCCCAACCTCCATTTACGAGAGCTCTAGTACATCCGCCAACATTAGAACTGATTGATATGTTTTCTCTCGTTTTCCCTTTATATTGAATTCTTGTGGATATATTTTCTTCAATACGTATCTCTTTATAAAATTTTGGATTTTTCAACAATGCATTTTCAATCAAATTTTTGTAATCACTATTCAATTTTCTATTCTCCTAATTTGCTAGATGGTTTTATATTATTATTTATCATCCAATCGTATGCATTTATCTTTTTTTTGCCTTTTGATTTTATTCTTCCTATAATCAGTTTTTTATTTCCAATAGAAACACTAACTTCCTTTTCATCTATAAACAATATTGTTCCATTTTCTTTTTGAACATTATTTGAAACTAGTTTTGTATCATATAAATAAATTTTTTCACCTTTATACGATGTCCAAGCTCCAGGCTGAGGGTCACACCCTCTGATAAGATTATAAATATCTTTTGAAGTTTTTTTCCACTTAATTTCTTGTTCTTTACACCATCCTTCGTATGTAGCATATTTTTCTATTTGTGGTATTTTTGGAGGATCTCCATTAATTATTAAATTTATAGATTCAACAATTGCATCGACTCCCATTGGATAAAGAGAGTTAAAATACAAACTTCCAGTTGAATCATTTTCTTTTATAATAATTTTTTTTTGTATTAAAATATCTCCTGTATCAAGACCTGTATCAGGCCAAAATATGGTTATTCCAGTTTCCTTATCCCCATTTATTATTGACCAGTTTATTGATGAAGGACCTCTGTGTTTAGGTAAGAGAGAAGGATGATATTGAATTGTCCCTAATCTCGGATTATTAATTATTTCCATAGGCACAATATCTACAACATATGCCATGATTAATATGTCAATATTTATATTATTAAAAGCTTCAATTGCTTCTTTTGATCTTAACTTTTTGAATTGAAGCGTTCTAATTTTTTGTTCATTTGAAAATTTATATAGAGGATCTTCCTTGTTATTAAAAGGTGGAATAATACACGAAATTTCAGTATTCTGAATTTCTTGAATTCTTTTTGCAACTGATTCACCAAAGGGTGATTGACCTATAATAGCTATTTTTAGTGTCATTTTATATAACTCATTCTGAAATATTTTCTAATTATGTCAAAATTATCTACTATTTCTTTTTGATTATAAATCTTGTTACTTTTAGCTTGTTCAATATGTTCTATCAAGAGGTAAGCCTCAGCTTCACTAAGTCTCTCATATTCTAAATGCCTTTTTAATACGGTAAAAGACACTCCATTTTTATGAAGTTTTGCATAAGCATTGATTAAGTTTAAATCATCAAGACTATGAACATTTAGACCTTTTACTTTGTTTGGTTTTTTTATTAATTTTTTTGATAGTAAATCATCATAGAAACTTTGAGACAAATCTAACTTCTCTAGTATTTCAGAGACAGTAAACTTATCTCCGGTTTTCAATGGACTAGTGTTGATCTGTTTTTTTATAAGTTTTAAGGGATATCCTTCTTCTTTTAAGGTTTTTATTTTTTTTAACTTTTGAATATGTTCTTCAAAAAATACAGCTCGTGTTTTTGATACTTTTTGGGGAGCAGGTAATATATTTGATCTAATGTAATAATTAATAGCTGAAGTACTTACACCAATTAGTTTTGCCACTTCACTTATAGAATACTCATTTTTATTCATAGAATAAATTTTACATTATTCATTTTTTTTGGAAACCATAACTAACAAACTAGGAAGCACAAAAACTGAGGAAATCAATGCTAGAAAGATCATAATAGCCGTGAGTTGCCCAAAACTAGCGAACATTGGCATAGGTGCAAATCCCATAATTGTAAATCCCGCAATACTTGAGATAGCTGAACCTAAAAGAGCTATTCCTGTACCATTTAGAGTCTTACTTAATGCTGTTTCTGTGTTGTTTTTACGTATTTCTTCTCTAAATCTCTGAGTTATGTGTATTGAAAAATCAATTCCAACCCCAATTGAAATAGCACCTATCGTAGCTGTAACAAGATTTAGTGAATATCCACCTATGTACATTATTCCATAAAGCCAACTAACCACTAATCCAATTGGAAGTATTGTTACGAACGCATATCTAAAAGATTTAAAAGCAATTAATAATACCAAAAATGAAGCTACTGCAGCTATAGGGATAGCTCTGTATAAAGAATTTCTTGATGAAGATAACTCTACATCCCGAACAAAAGGAGATCCTGTTATTCCATATTCAGAAATATAGCTTTTATTTTGAAAAATTTTTAATTCATTTTCTAATTCTTTTCTAGCTAAAGTAGTGATATCTTGACTAGCAGAATCAGGTATTCCAACTCTAAAAACAGTGGCGTAATTATTATTAGAACGAATTAGAGTGGTTTTTATTCTACTGGGAGTAAAAATAGTTTCATCTTGATCATTTTTCAAACCTTGATCAATTAATTTGTCTAAATTTTTTTTATTTTCCTCTTTATTATTAGCTGGAGAATTTATATTTTCTAATAGTGAAATGAAGTTTGGTTCAATAATTAGTAGATTACCATCTTTATCGTGAGCTAGAAAATCTTTGGATTTAAGAGTAATCAAAAGTGATTTCATATCATCAATTGCTTCGGGTTCCGATAAATCCCCTTCAAAATACAACTCCCCCAATTCTCCTATTGTATCCCCTAGGTGATAATCTAATTTGTCCAAACCCACAACAAAATCTGATTCAGGTTTAAAAAAATCTGATACTTCAAAACTAGATTCTAATTTAAACGCAAGGAATGTTGTATAAATTGTAATAGCTGAAAAGAACAATATTGTATATATAGGTTTTTTAGCAAAGAAAACAATTAATGCACTAAATTTTTCTTCAATTTTTATAAATATATTATCTCGATTTAAACCTGAATCAACTTGGGATTCTTTAGCTTTACTAGCAAAATATAAAGGCAAAAATAAACATAAAATTATATTTGCTATTATCATTATTATTCCATAAATAGGTGACAAAACAAGAAATGTGATTACGGAACCTCCTGCTAAAGCTGCAGATCCGATAGCCTGGGCTATCCAAATAAACTTATTCTTATTATTTTTGTTGTCAATTGATTCAATTTTGGATAGTAAAAATGGAGCATAAATTCCCAACACAATAAAAGCTGCAAAGGTAGCAATTCCAGCTGCAAGACCAAAATGTACAATAGATTCTGTGGCTGCTGTTACATTCGATAAAAATGCGATTGCATCACTAATAAAAGCCAAAGTTAAGGCTGAGCCTACCCCAGTGAATGCAATAACAAATTTTTTATCATAAGATATATTAGCCCTTTTTTCTTCTTGGTATCGTCTAATAGCATGAACTCCAAAATCAACTCCAAATGCTACCATAGCTATTGGGACGATCAAATCAGAAACAAGACCGCCTTTTAGCCCAAGTAGATAAGAAAAACCTTTAAGCCAAATCATTAGTGTAGATAATCCTATTCCAATTAGTACAACTGCCCAATATGACCTTAATGAAAAACCTACTATAGCAATAGCTGCAATAACTGTCAAAGTTATATAAACCGCAGATGAAAGTCCTTGTCTTTCTCCCTCTAAATTTACATCAATTGCTATCCCCCAAACATTTAAATCTTTAAGTTCATTTTTTAGTACATTCATAACATTTGTATTGAATTTTTCCTTATCTAAGGTGATTTTATCTCCGGAAATTGCTACTCTTTGAGAACCACCACCTAGTGAATCATTATCTCCTAATACAGCTATCATCACAGCGGGAGAGGTCCACCAATCAATTTCTTGATTATTTATCATTCGTTTCTCTACATTTGAATGAATACTTAAGTTTCTTTTAATATCCTTAAATTCATCCCCTTTGAAAACTTCAGAAATGATTTTTTTTACCTCATTGTTTGAGGCATCTTTTAAGGTTTTGTTGTATTTTGGATTAATAATTAGAACATTATTTACTACATCTGCGATTGTAAATATTCCATTTACTTTAAGACCTGTATCTGAATCGATATATTTGTAAAGATGTTCAGAACCAATAATTGTTTCTGGTGATAAATTTTTTGAAGCATCTTCAGCACGAAGTTTTTCTGTGGCATTGAAAATCTTCAACAAGTTTTCTTTTGATAAAATATCATCAGAATTTTTGCCTTCCAAAATAAAAAGAGCAAAATGGACTTCGTCAGAAAATTCATTAGAAATTTGAATGTCTAAATCAATTATAGGATCTTTGGGTGAAGTTGAAGCGTCACCCCGATAAGGAATAAATAAATATGACAATGTTAGACCAATTGTTATAATTACGAAAAGAAAGAAAATTTTTTTAGGATTTTCTACAAAAAATCTAGAAGTTCTTTCATAAATATTCATATTTATAATTATATTTAATTAAAAGATTTTTTATGATTATAAAATGAGAAGAATTTAAAATTTTGACTTTAATTAAAATTTCTAAAATATATTATGGTTGGCTAATAGTAGGTGCACTTTTTCTAAGTAGTGCCATTGGAGTTGGAACAAGACAAGGTTTTGGAGTTTTTGTAGATACTTGGGGTGAAGATTGGGAAGTTAATGTTTCTACTATAAGTTTGGCCGCAGCTATTGGATGGCTAGTTAATGGGTTAGCAGCACCAATTCTAGGACAAATGGCTGATAAATATGGTCCTAAGAGAGTTCTGGTTTTTTGTACTTTTGTTGTATCAGTAGGTTCTATTCTTGTTGCAAGTTCCTTCAATGTATTCACCCTTTCTATTTACTATGGCTTCCTTATTGCCTTTGCTACAGGAACGGGAGGGCCTATAGGGATATTACTATCAAAATGGTTTAAGAAACGTCGGGGAGTTGCTATGGGTGCTGTAATGGCAGGAGGGTCTATTGGCAGTTTGTTTTTTGTCCCACTTTTAACTTTTATTACTATAAATTTTAGTTGGCAACTAGCTTGGATTATGGTTGGTTTTTTTGGATTAGTTTTAGTATTACCTTTATCAATATTTGTATTAAAAGATAAACCTGATGAAATTTTACAATCCGTTGAAAGTCAATCAAATAATAATGAAACTAAAGTTGAAGATGGTCCTCTTTGGGTTGATAAATGGAGTAATGCTTATAATTCCAAACCCATGTGGCAACTTTCTATTGGATATTTTGTATGTGGGATTACCACAGCATCAATTTCAGTACATTTTATAAAATGGGCAATTTCTGAAAACATTTCTCCTTATGAAGCAGCTTTTTCTTTTTCAATTTTAAGTGCTGTTAACGGAATATCTGTTATTGCTTCTGGTTATTTTTCAGATAAATTTGAAAGAAAATTAATACTTGGAATGGTTTATTTTGTTAGGGGTCTTGCATTTTTAGCCTTGATATTACTTACGGGTAAAATCGCACTTTGGACTTTTGCAATTGTAGGAGGGATGTCTTGGTTAGCTACTGTACCTCTTACTACTGCTTTAACTTCTGAATTTTATGGATATAAGAAATTAGGTTCTTTGCTTGGATTGATAAATATGTCTCATCAAATAGGCGGAGCAATAGCTGTACTAATATTTGGTATGATTTATGATTATTATGGTAATTATGATCTAGGTCTTTGGGTTGGAGTGATAACTTTGATTATTGCTTCATTGGCATCATTCAGCATAAAAGAAAAACAATTTTCTTCTCGATTTTATAAACCGACAGAAAATTAAATGTTTTTTTTTAAATCAAAAGAAAAAATTGTTACAAATCATCATGGCGATTCTATAAATCCAGAGTTTGCTGAATGGATTGTGGATTTTATATCTCATCTATCACAGAATGTTTTATATGTAGTTTTTATTTTTGGAATTATTTTTTTTATAGTTTTTTCGATCTTAATTCTTTTTTTTTCTCGTAAAAATCAAAAAAAATGAATCTCCAAATTTTTTAGTATTCTATCGGCTTCAATTTCATCAAAATAGTCCATTGATTTTGCAGGATTTCTACTAACATTGGTTCGAATAATTCCTCTTTTCCAGAAGAAATATTTATAAGCCGTAATGCTATACATAAATTCGAAGTTTAGGGCCTCCAACATTTTATTCCATATCTCAATTGCTTCAGTTGAAATTTTGTTTCTTTCTGAATTAGTTAAAGCTAACCATAATTTTTTATGTGCTTCTACCATATGGCCTGATGGCATTATCCCGTTTGCACCTCTTCTATACTCATCTATACTAAATCTTCCTCCAGCTCCGCCCATTATTGATTGAATATTTTTTTTACATTTATCATGAATAAAAGACATAATATGTCCTGGAGTGTCACTTTCTTCCTTAAGAAAATTTACCCGATCAATGCCATTTATTATTTCTGCCAAAACCTCATTGCTAATTGTTGGCCCTGCAGGCGGTTTGTTATTTTGAATCCAAATATCTACTTCAACATTTTTAGAAATCTCACTGTAAAAATCAATAAACTGATTTTTTGAAGAATGACTGAGTGGAGGCATAGCCATTATTGATGTAATACCTATTCCTTCAGCATATTTAGACCTCTCAACTACATGTTCTGAAGAAACCCCGCTTACACCGGCAATTATTGGAATTTCATTTTTAACAACGTTGACGGCTTCAGAAAGTATTGAATCTCTTTCTGAATCTGAAAGCTTAGAAGCTTCTGATACATTAACAGGTAATAAAATTCCATCTGATCCTTTTTCTACTAGGAATTCAATACAAGATCTAAGAGATTTATAATCCACAGATCTATCTTCATTAAAAGGAGTTACAGGGATACTGTATATTCCGGAATATTTTTGTGTCATTTAGATACCTTCTAATGAATATGATAAATTATATTATTACATTTTATATCTTTAAAATCTTTCAAGATATTGATCAGAAGAATAAGAGTTTTTTTTTATAAAATAAATGTTTATTCAGACATTAAATAATGGATTTGAAGGTCCAAAAGCATCAATAATTGAACCGGTTACTGATGATGAATCAGAGCTTATAAGAAAAGTACATAATTTTGCAATTTCTGAAGGGTGCATCATATTCTTATCTTTTATTGAATCTTCTCCAAATGCTTCTATGTATCCTTCAGTTAAAACACTGCCAGGACATATACAATTTACATCAATCCCTTCTTTTTTAACTTCTGCTGCAAGAGATTCTGTAAAGCTAATCAAACCTGCTTTGGTTATGCGATATGCACTTCTTCCAGCAGCTCCTTTTCTTCCACCAATTGATGATATGTTTACGATTTTTCCATATTTATGACTAATCATATAAGGCAAAATCAATCTTGTTAATTTGACTGCATTAACGAGATTTACATTAATGACATTTTCCCATTCTTCCATATTAAAGTCGATTAGATTGATTTTCTCATGGATTATGGCTGCATTATTAACGAGTATATTTATATTTAAATTAGATTCTCTAAGAAATTCTATGATTTTATTAATACCAAGATCATTCGACAGGTCTGCTGAAATAAAATATGAATTAACCCCATAATTTTTTAATTCATCATTAATGTCACTTAAACGGTTTTTATTTCTTCCTGTAAGAACCACATCAATACCATTTTGTGCAAAATCAATAGCAATGGCTTTACCAATACCTCTAGATGCTCCAGTTATTAAAGCGATTTGATTTTCATCTGACATTGTTTAGCTCTGTGTTTTTTTTATTAAAAAAAAGGTCTTGATAAAAGGACTATACCTACACATGATAACACTATGCCTAAAATAAAAAAGAAAGTATTTATTGAAACTTTTGTTGTGAAATTAGCTCCTATATAACTTCCAATTCCTGCTCCACTACCCATAATTAATACAAGGAAATAATTTACGTTTCCGTGGAAAGCATGGCCTATTAGACCTGCAATACCCATAAAAAAACCTATAAAAAGATTTGAACCTGCTGCTATACGAGGATCAATCTTTAAGATTCGAATTATTGCTGGTAGACGAATACTTCCTAAAATAAGCCCTACAGCTCCTCCAATAAGACCGATAGATAAACCAGCACTTGATTCTGCTATGATACGATTTCTTGAAAAGATGCCTTTGGAATTTATATCTTTTACTCCAAATGCATTACTCATTTTATTTTCTTTCTTTCTTGACAAAAGGACGAATTCTACACCCTGCCAAAATACTAGTAATCCTGCAGAAAATATTAGGAAATTAGTAGGGACATAAGGAGCAAAATAAGCCCCTAAAAGTGCTCCAGAAATTGCAGGTAATCCCATAAAGACGATAATTTGCTTTTTTACATTTTTTTCCTGAATATGTCGTATGGTTCCAAAAAAAGATGAAATAGCCGAGGTTATAATATTTGTACCAGCAGCAATTCTTGGATCTATCCCCAGGAGGAGGAGAATAGGGAGACGAATAGTTCCTAAAGCCAATCCAACAAACCCACCCAAAATCCCTATAAGAAAAGATGAAATACTACTAATAATAATCACGTTTATAGACAAATCTGTCTTAAATAATTCTTCCAAAGCTTATTCCATAGTTTATATTTGTCTTCAAACACATCTTTAAAAAATATGATAAATTAATGTTAATTATTGCATTTTATGGAGGTAATTTTGGTTCGTAGAGAAGATATATTGGCAGCATTGGATGAAGGAAAGGGGCAATTTGGAGGAACGGGAAATTTTGTCGTAAAAAAAATACCTTTTCCTAAAATTTTTGATGGAGCGGCAGTTGTTGATATAAAATCCACAGGAATTTGTGGTTCAGATTTGCACATGACCTACGATCGAACTGAAGCTGAAATAATTCCCGGAGGTCATGAAGTAGCAGGAGAAATCGTAGAACTCCCTAAAGATTATAAAGGCAATCTAAATTTGGAAGATAGAGTGGCGATAGATTGTATTGGTGCTGGAAAATCTTGTAATTCATGTTACTTTTGTCTTTATGGTCAATTTAGACATTGTATAAATCGTCATGAGGAAACAGGAGGGGCCTTTTCCAGTTTTATAACAAGAAGTCCAAATGGCTTATTCAAAATTTCAGATGATATGGATTACAATGATGGTGCGTTAGTAGAACCCATGGCTGTTTCAGTACATGGATTTAGATTTGCTAAATTCACACCTGGAGATTCTGTAGCTATTATAGGATCTGCGACAATAGGTCTTTCTGCTATATGTGTTGCGAAATCTTATGGAGCCGGTAAAATCATTGCTTCAGCTAAGTATGAACAACAGGCTGAAGCTGCAAAAAAAATGGGAGCAGACATAGTTGTTTCTTCTGAAGAAGGTGAATTAGAAGAAGTTTGCATGCAAGAAACAGATGGAATTGGGATTGATGTTGCTGTTGAAACGATTGGAGGTAGATCAAATCGTTCTTTAACTCAAGCCGCTAAATGTGTTAAGAACACAGGTAAAGTTATAGTTTTAGGAGGATTTAGGATCCCTATTGAAGTAGATTTTTTGCAACCAATGATTAAAGAAATAAGTTTTATTCCAGCTACTTGTTATGCAAATATAGATGGAAGGCACGATTTTGAATTGGCTATAGATATACTTTCTAATGGGAAACATCCTTATAAGAGTATTGTCACTCACAACGTTTCTTTAGAAAACATTCAAAAAGGATTTGAAACAGCCTATGATAAAAAAACAAAATCAATCAAAGTTCATATAATGCAATAATTACTTTTGTATTATTTTTATCAATCTTCTGAGAGTAAAACTCCAAACTATCAAAGAACTGATTGCAATTGAAAGAGCTTCTCCGGGGACTCCTTTTCTCCAATCTTCAACATTATTAATTGAATCAAATAATATAAATTTATAAAGTTCTTCAATGGAGCCTACTAATGAGACAATTGTTATTAACCCGAACAGAATTGTACCCGCAAAAACCAACATCTTAAAAATAATATCGCTAGATTTATCTTTTTTTGCATTTTCATTCTTTTTTTGTAAATAAACATGAACTAAGTAAATTATTCCACTTATTATTGCAGTGGTTACTCCTGTAAATAAGCTTGCTTCTATACTTCCATCATACATTTGTAATGTTTCTGCAGAGGGCTTCCCGTCTACATTGCCAATAGTAGTCATTTCAAAACTAAAGCTATTCCCAAAAATCATTGCAAAAACAGCTTGAATAATTCGAGATATCCCAGCTAAGCAGAAAACACCTCCAGATATAAGCCTAACAAAGTAAAAATATCCATTTAAAGATATATCAAAACTTATCTTTACTCCAGTATTTTTTAGTGCATAGCCTATCAAGAAAATTATTCCACTTACTATTAGAATTGCGAACAGAATCCCTATAGCCACTCCAACAAAATCAAACATATAAAATCCCTTAGTTGTTTTATACTTATAATATAATAATTTCTAATTTATTTCCTAGAGTATTTTTCCCTATTATTTTTATGATTTTCACATTCATTTATAACCCATATTTTTGATAAAGCTTAATTTCTAAGTTTTCATAATTGTAAATAAAGATTTTTCAAATTAGCATATTTGAAAATTATAAAATAAATACTAACGTTTGATAGAATCGTATTTCTAAATCACATGAAAATTGAACTGAAAAATATTTCTAAATCATTTGGTTCTTTGAAGGCCAATAAAGAAATAAGTATTTCTATTTCTGGTGGTATTCATGCGTTATTAGGTGAGAATGGAGCTGGAAAATCTACTCTGGTAAAAATTATTTCTGGTCAATTAAATCCTGATAAAGGATCTATTTTAATATCAGATAAAAAAATCAATTTAGGGTCACCTAAAATAGCCATAAATAATGGTATTGGCATGTTAAATCAAAATCCTTTAGATTTTGCTAATTTAAGTGTTTTAGAAAGTTTTCTTGTTGGGAATACCCAAAATTCATTTATGTCAAATAATCATAAAACAAAAGAGGAAATTCTACATTTATTTGACAATTATAATATTGAAATAGATTTGAATGAAAAAATTTCTTCCTTTTCAATTGGACAGCGACAACAAATTGAGTTGTTACGTCTGTTATATAACGGAGTAAAAATAATAATCCTTGATGAACCTACTAGTGCATTTTCACTTGAACAAAAAAAAATGATTTTTGATACTTTAAAAAAACTAACTAAAGAAGATATAACAATAATTTTTGTATCTCATAAATTAGATGAAGTTTTTGAGATTTGTGATTCAGGAACGGTACTTAAGTCTGGAAGAGTCGTTTATTCAATGCATAAACCTTTTGATTCAGATTCTATATTTGCCAAAATGTTCGATGATACCAGAACTAAAAATAAAATCACAAACAAAGAAAAGAGATCTGATAAATTTAAGCTTTTTATTGATGAACTAGATAAAACCAAACAGGAAACATTTTCGAATGAATCTTTAATAGATTTTGGAACAGTCGTTGGTATTGCAGGACTACAAGGCTCAATGAATGATAAATTAGTTAATAATTTTTTTTCTAGAGATTTTTCGAAAACAGGAATTTTCTTTGATAATGGAGATTACATTGATAAAGAGAAACTTTATTATATGCCTGCAGATCGACTAGAAAGAGGATTATTCGAAGACTTAACCCTTAAAGAGCATTTTGCCTTATCTTATTCTAATAGGAGTAAATATTTAAATTGGAATGATATAGAAATTTATGGGGAGAAAAAAATTCAAGAATATGACATCAAAGCTACTATTACTCAAAAAGTAGATCAACTATCAGGAGGAAACCAGCAAAGATTGATGCTTTCTTTATTACCAGAGAGCCCAGGCGTTTTGCTATTAGAACAGCCAACTAGAGGGTTGGACTTTAATTCTGCCAATAAAATGTGGGATATTATTTTACATAGAAAAAAAAATGATATAGCTATAATTTTTTCATCTACAGATCTTGAAGAAATTTGGGATTATTCTGATATTATTATTTCTGTTTCTGGTAATACAATAGTGAATATAGAAAGTAAGCAGAATTTAAATAAAGAAAATTTAGCTAGATATGTTTCTGGCATTCTTGATTAATTATGAATTTTAATGACTTAAAAATTAATTTTATAAGATTTATTCTTTCTATTTTAATTATTTTTTTTCTTTTATTATCCTTTGGTATTAACCCTCTAGACGTTACTAACGCATTGTTTATTGGATCTTTTGGTAGTTTTGAAAAAATAATAAGAACAATACTTGTCTGGGTTCCAATTTCAATGGCTTCAATTGCACTAATTTATACCTTTTCATCAGGCATGTGGAATATAGGAATAGAAGGACAAATAATTATGGGGGCAATTGGAGCAACAATTATAGCTCGTTCATTTTTAGGGGATACTTTTATATCTCCTTATATACAATTATTTATGGCTTTAGCTTTTGGGGGTTTTTGGGGTTTGATTTGCGCAATCCTAAAAGTCAAAGGAGGTGTGCATGAAATCTTTAGTGGTTTGGGGTTGGATTTTGTTGCTTCTGGGATAGCAATTTATTTAATCATAGGACCATGGAAACGAAAAGGAATTGCATCTACCAGTGGTACAGAAATATTTCATGAAAATTCATGGATTCCTACGGTTGGAAATTTAGATTTTCCGATATTTTTATTAATAGTTATAATATTAGTCTATGTTTTTACTTTTTATCTTTTGTCACATACATCATTTGGGTTGAGACTTAAAGCAACTGGAATTAATTTTTTTGCAACAAACAAATTTAATTTTAGCTCTGAAAGATACATTATATTTTCTTTTATTATTGCAGGGGCTTTAGCTGGTATAGCAGGATTTTCTCAGGTATCTGGTTCTTATCATAAACTTGTTCCAACAATTTCAGGAGGATTTGGTTTTCTTTCTATTTTGTTAGTTCTAATATGCTCAAGAAATATTTTTTTAACATTCATTATCAGTTTTTTATTTGCGGCATTAATTGTTGGAGGGAGTCAATTACAAATAAAATTAGATTTAGACCACAGTTTAGTCGGGATCATTCAAGCTAGCTTTGTTCTATCATGGTTGATTTTACAAAGAGTTAATTTAGAGAAAAAAATATTAAATATATTTTCAAAGGTGTTCACAAAATGATTACTATTGAAAATTCTTTAATTACTGTAATTGCTTTAAGTACTCCATTGATTATTGCTGTATTAGGAGAAACAATATCTGAAAAAAGTGGTGTTATAAACTTGTCAGCTGAAGGGACAATTATGATATGTGCTCTTTTTGCCTTTGTTTTTGGTTATTTGACAGATATAGCAATTGTAGGGTTGATTGCCGGAATGATTTTAGGTTCTATTATTGCTGCATTTTTGTCCTTATGTGATATTAAGTTACGAATGGATCAAATCGCTGTTGGTTTTGTACTTACAATTCTTTGTTCACGTTTAAGTAGTTATCTAGGTCAAGATTATGTAAGAATTAGTGGTCCTACACTCAATAAAATGCCTATTCCTTTACTTTCTGATATTCCATTTTTGGGAAATATTTTATTTAATCACTCTCTAATAACTTATATTTCAATATCACTAATTCCTTTGACTTGGTTATTACTTAACAAAACTACATTTGGGCTTTCACTTAGAGCAGTAGGTGAGAATCCAAATGCCGCAAAATCTCGTGGTATTGATGTGCAAAAAATAAGATTTATAGGAACATTGATCGGAGGGGCTTTACTTGGTTTGTCCGGCGCTGCGTTTTCTCTTTATGCTAAATATGGCTGGTCCGAAGGACATACTGCAAATTATGGTTGGATTGTACTTGCTATTGTTATTTTTGGAGGTTGGAATCCTTTCAGAGCTGCTATGGGGGCCTATGCATTTGGGTTACTTCAAGTTTTGGCAATTAAGGCACAATCAGTAACTTTAGCTTTATCACAAGTTTTGCCTTTGTTACCATTTCCTTTAATGATTTTTATATTAATATTTATACAATACATTAATAGAAAAGATTCATCTTCAGTGCCATTAATAATTAAATCATTGATAGGCGGGAATCAACCTGAATCATTAGGAAAGAAACTTCCAAAGGAGCTTTAATGGAATTTGAAAATAACCCTGAGATAGTTGACGATCATAATATTAAAATTTTATGGGATAAAGAAACAGTAGAAAAAGCTATTATTGATATTTCTGATTCGATCACTAAAAAATTTAAAGATTTTCAGTCAATAAATATTGTTCCTATTATGACAGGGAGCATTTTATTTGTAACAAAATTATTAACCGAATTAGAAAAATACAGACCAGGTGCATATAAGATCTTTCCTTTAACTGCAAAGACATACGGAAATAGTATGGAATCACAAGGGACTACTATTTATGGATATGGATTAATATCAGATAGTCTAGATAATGGGTCTCCTACCATTATTGTGGATGACTTAATGGATACAGGAGAAACATTGAAAAAAGTTATTGAAAATATATATCAGACAGTTTCAAAGGATGTGTACTCAGTAGTTTTGCTTGATAAATTAGGAAGAAGAAATAATATAATTCAACCAGACTTTTCTTGTTTTGAATTATATGATGATAAATGGGTTGTAGGATATGGAATGGACTATCAAGGTAAGTTTAGAGGATTGGAATATATTGGTTATCTCGAATTTATTTAATGAAGAAATCTATTGATTTTACTTGTACAATAATGTGAATGTAAATCTTTAAAATATCACAATGGATAACGATAAAATACATATAATTGAAAAGACAAAAAAAATTGTCGATCCTTGGGAAGACTATATAAATGAAAATTATGATAATTTAAGTTGGATTCAAAAGAACTTTATTAGACCTTTTATAATACTATTTTTTTCTTTAGGGTTACTATTACTTTTTAGTTGGTATTTATTAGTTAAAACTGGACAGTGGTAAGGATTTCATTATAGATAACTTATTAATACAAATTATTATTTTTTCAATTAGTGCACTGTCGACTATTTTTTTTGGGACTTATCTAGCTAAATATGGTGATATTATTGCTTCAATAACTGGACTGGGTAGATTATTTGTTGGCAGTATCTTAGTTGCATTAGCAACTTCTTTACCTGAATTGTCAGCGAATATTTCTGCAGTTACTTTGAATCCTCCGAATCCATCTCTAGCCATTGGGAATGTTTTAGGAGCAAACATGGTAAATATGTTTATGTTAGGATTTATAGCTTTGATATTTGGGGGCAAAGTTGTGTTAGATCAAATATCTTATGAACAATGGTATTTAGCTTTATTAGCGTTTGTTATTACTGTAGCTTTTCTTGTTTTAGGATTCATAAATTTACAATTATCTTT
Source organism: Dehalococcoidia bacterium (assembly GCA_029940375.1). GTDB lineage: Bacteria > Chloroflexota > Dehalococcoidia > Lucifugimonadales > Lucifugimonadaceae > TMED-70. The sequence goes on from JAPYUX010000005.1 coordinate 19,254, forward strand.
ATTTAATGTAGGAATTTCTTCTATTATTTTGTTATTCATTTATTTAATTGGAATGAGACTCGTTTATGTCTCAAAGTCGTTTGATGTTGAAGATGATGATTTATCTACGAATTTAAACGTAGGCAAATACAAGGCTTGGATTATGTTCGGAATGATTTCTATTGGGGTTATTATATCTGGTTATTTTCTAGCAGTTAGTGTTGATAAGATAGCTGAAATATCTGGAATTGCCTCAAGTACTTTAGGAATAATTCTAGTTTCTATTGTTACTACAATGCCAGAAGCATCAGCATATTTTGCTTCTGTGAAGATGAAAGCTGCAGATCTAGGAGTAGCTGGTCTTTTTGGAAGCTGTGTTTTTAATGTAACAATTATTTTTTATGCTGATATTTTTTATAAAAATAATATTTTAGTCAATCAATTTGAGAAGGCTCATTATTTAGCTGGTTTTGTAGCATCGTTATTAATTTTATTAGCGCTATTTATAGTTCTTTTTAATAAAAAATTTAATTATGTTTTAAACAAATCTTTATTAGCGTCTTTGTTAATAATATATTTACTTGGAATATTTATAATTACTTCTTAAATAAACTATAAAAACATAAAATTTCTTTATTTTATTGAAGTTTAATAAATGCTATTGTTTATTTATAAAAATTAAAATCTTTTAGGAATTATTATGAAGAAATTATTTATTACTCTAAGTTTATTTGCATTTTCAATGTTTTTGTTTTCATGTTCTGTTTTTGATTCAAGTGAAGAAGAAAATACATCTTGGGAGGCAGCAACAGGAGAAAGAATTGCAACCATTCCTAAATTTGGAATGATACTTGTTGGTCCTCGAAATGACAAAGGATGGTCACAATCTCATTTTGAAGGAGGACAATATCTTGCAGAGATCCATGGTGCTGAAATGATAACAGTAGATTTTGTAAATCCAGCTGATAGTCCAAACCTCACGGTTGATCAGGTTGCAGAAGATATGATTGCTGAAGGTGCTAGGATGATTATTGCAACTTCAGATGATATGAAGGATGGAATCCTTGTTGCAGCAGAAAAATATCCTGAAATAGATATGATATGGGCATCAGGAGATAGTGCTAAAAGCGATGGGAAAAACTATCGTCCAGATTTGAAGAATTTAGCAAATGTAATGGGTAAAATGGAATATGGCAAAATGATTGCTGGATGTGCAGCTGCTATTCAGTCTGAAACTGGACAGATATCATTTCTTGGTCCATTGATTAACGATGAAACAAGAAGGCTGGCTAATGCAGCTTATCTAGGAGCAAAGCATTGTTGGGAGATGTCTGGAGCTGATCCAGAAAATTTGGAATTCAAGATAGTCTGGATTGGTTTTTGGTTTCATATCCCAGGTGTGACTGCTGATCCAACACAGGTAGCTAATGAATTTTTTGACAATGGCTCAGATGTGATTATCTCACATATTGATACTCCTGAAGCGTTAATTGTCACTGAACAGAGAGCGTCATCTGGTGAAAATGTTTGGGTTGTTGGATATGATTATGAAGATACTTGCGATTTAGCTCCAAGTCGATGTTTAGGAGTTCCATATTTTAACTGGGGCCCTGCATATAATAAACTAGCATATGATATTGCAGAAGGTATATTTGAAGCCGAATGGCATTGGAATGATCCTAATTGGGATGATATGAATGATCCTGATACATCACCAATAGGATTTCATATAGGTGATGGCTTGAATGATGTTAAAATGTTAGAAGAGTTTATAGATGACTTAGCAAGTGGAGAAATAAATCTATATGAAGGTCCTATAAATTGGCAAGACGGATCAGAATATGTAGCAGAAGGAGAAGAAGCTTCAGATAATGATATTTGGTACTCACCAATGTTACTAGAAGGAATGGTAGGGGATAGCAAATAAACTATAAAGTGAAGTCTATTACACCTCTGCCATCTTCACCTTTGGCAAGGTCGTTATAGGCTTCATTTATTTTATCAAGTGGATATTTTCTTGCTATCACTGAATTTATATCTAGCTTGCCGGACTGATAAAATTCAATGATTCGTTCAAATGTTAAATGTGGAGATACTGAACCATAGTATGACCCTACCAATGTTTTATGATTCCTAACCATATCAACCATGTTTATATTTGCGGTTTGGCCCTCAGGTGCTAGGCCAATAATAACTCCAGTACCACCTTTTCTTACGGAACCCATCATCTGATCTGTTGTTATTTGACTACCAAAAGTGTCAAAGCCAAAATCTACACCTAAACCATTAGTAATTTCTAGAATTTTTTTTGTAACATTTTCAGCTTTTGAATTTACTGTGTGGGTGGCACCAAATTTGTAGCTAAATTCTAATTTATTATCCAAAATATCTACTGCAATAATTTTTGAAGCATTTATAAGAGACGCACCTAAAATACTGTTTAACCCTACTCCTCCGGTACCGAAAATAGCAACTGTTGCCCCAGGGAAAATATTTTGTTGATTTATTACACCCCCGACTCCTGTTGTAACCGAACAGCCAATTAGACAAGCTACGTCAACTGGGAAATCATCATCTATTTTAAAACAAGCACTTTCAGGGACGATAATTTCTTCTGCGAAAACCCCCAATTTTGCATATTGGTGAATATTATTATTGTTTTCATCAGTTAATCTAAAAGTGCCATCATACTGTTTTGTACCAGTAATTCTATTTGTATCACAAATATTTCCTAATCCAGATCTACAAGAATAACAATAACCACAACTTGGAACGAATGAAAGAATACACTTTTCACCCTTATTAATAGAAGTAACATTGTCGCCTAAATCTTCAACAATTCCTGCACCTTCATGTCCCAATACTATAGGCATTGGAAAGTTAGTTTCTCCTTTCATCACATGATGATCTGAAGCACATACACCTGCAGCCAACATTTTTATTTTTACTTCATTGCTTTTTGGAGGATCTTGCTTTAACTCCTTTATTTCAATTGGAGAATTTGCTTTGTATAGAACTCCTGCTTTTACCATAATTAGTATCCTTGCTTCTTTGTCACCCTTACAAAAGTAAAACTAACTATAGAAATCAATAGTAGTAATTCTACAATATTAAAAGCTATTTTATAAGAATTATAATTATCAAAAATAATTCCTGAGAAAATGGGACCTATTATAATTGGGATAGCCACAGGAGTGTTTAGTATGCCAAAAATAGATGAGTATCTTTTTAAACCGAATAATTCAGTTGTAACTGTGGGTCCTAAAACTCCCATTGCACCTACCCCAAAACCCATCAAAGATGCACCTGCCCACAATAAAAAATAATTATCAATTAATATTAACTGTATGCCTATCATCTGAAAAACAACTACTATTTGAAATAGATATCTTGAAGGGATCGTATCACTTAGCCAACCGCTAATTAATTTACTAATTACAGCAAAAATTCCAAAAGCTGACAACATTGAAGAAGCTACAGCTGCACTAATCCCTTGTGAAATAAAATGAGGAACCAATTGTATAACAACAGTTGTTCTTGCAAATTGCTGTAGAGTCAATCCTGTAGCTAGAGCCCAAAACGCATAAGTTCTTAAGGCCTCTGAAAATTCATAATTTTTGTTATTATTTATTTGTTTATCATTAGATTCATTTTTTTCAGAAAAATTATGATCTTTATCATCTCTAATAAACAAAATAACAAGTAACATAACTACAAATGTTGTACTTCCCAATGCAAAAAAAGCAAATCTCCAACCAGAAGATAATATTAAGAAAGTAGCTATTGGTACTGATATCACTGCTGAAGTATTATTACCAGCCATTGTGACTCCTATCATTCTTCCACGGATTTTAGGGAACCATAAACCCATCAATTTACCAAGTGGAAGTTGAGTAGCCCCAGGGATACCTACGTAGAGTAATATACTCGACAAATATAATTGCCATAATTCATTCATTGATCCTCTAATGAAAAATCCAATGGTAACTATTAAAAGAGAAGTAGCCATTATTTTCATGGAACCAATTCGATCAAGCATTCTTCCTGCAAAAGGAGCAGCAAAAGAGCTGGCTATTCCAAGTGAAATGGATACATTTATTTGAGTCCTTGTCCATCCAAATTCTTCTTCAAGAGGTATAACAAATGCCTGGAAAGCGTATTGTACTAATCCTATTGAAACTCCAACAGATAAAAATGTTGTTGTAGCAATATACCATCTACGGTATTCATTTTTAAATATAGAAATGCTCATTCTCTAATTATCAAATCCTCTTTAATACTTATTCCTAAACCAGGAGAATTTGGAACTGGAATCTTACCATCTACTACATCTAGTTTTTCATTGAATATGAAGAATTTATTTTTATAACTACTTAGTGGTGGATCATTAAGTATTTCACAATAAGGAGCATTATCCCAAGTAGATAATAAATGCATATGAGCAACAACACCTATATCTCCTCCACCGTGATGAGGAACAATTTCCTTATTGTTTTTTATTGATAGTTTACCTATTTCAATTAAAGGTGTAATTCCTCCAAGGACCATTGATTCAGGTTGTAGCACATCATAAGTATTTTGGTCTACCATTTGGTGGAAATCACTAATTACTGTATTATTTTCTCCTCCAGCGATACGTGTTTTTTTCATTGATACTAATTCTGACAATTCTTGATAGTTAAATCTTGGTCTAGGTTCTTCCAACCAATAGCAACCTAAATCGTACATAATTTCATTCATCTTTTTCGCTCTATTCAAATCCCAAATAACTCCAGGTTGCCATGGATAACTTGATTGAGCCTGGTTAGCATCTACCAAAATATCCATTTTCCCAATTGAGTTCTCAATTACTTTTTCGACAGTTTCTACATCAAGAGATGATTCATTATGATGAAGTCTGACTTTTATAGCTTTCCATCCTTCATCAAATAATTTTTTTGCCATTTCACCCCTTTCTTCTGGGTCAGAAAGGATGACTAAACTTGCATATGGGATCAGATGATTTTTTTTCCTTCCAAGAATTTCTGAGATGGATTTATTTTCGACTTTGCCTTTCAGATCCCAAAGAGCAATATCTATGCCTGCTAATCCTCTATAAGGTATATTTCTTGTTTTATAAGTAAGATATTTAAAATGATCAATTACATCAGTTGGATTTTTGCCAATAAGATACTCTTTTGAGTCATTTAGTATGGTAGGATCACAGCCAGGACCAATGCCAATTTCCCCATTGTCAAGTTCTATTTCAACAAAATCTGTTCCCCCTATATTCGATTTTACTTTACTACCTGGACTCCAAGCTGGTTCTACTTCTCCCAAATACTCAACTAATTTAATTTTTGATAATCTTATATCTTTTATTTTCATTGTTAAACCTCTGATAAAATTTGCAGTTATTGGATATGATAGATGAAAATTATTTTAAATAAATCTAAAAAATAAACTTTTTTTACTTTGGAGGAATTATGAAAATAAAATCTATTCAAGCATTTACTGTTGAACTGAAACCTAATATTAAAACTACACCCAGAGTTCCAAAATCAAAAAATCCATTTGATATGGGTGGAATGGTGAGTCCTATGAGGAGATATCCAAATATTTCTAGATCTGATTGGAGTGCAAATTGGCATAAAACAGCTGTGATTGTAACAGCAGAGGATGGTAACTGGGGCTTTGGATTTACTCTACACTCTGGTGCTACAGAATCAATAATTAATGATCATCTATCTAGCTTATTAGTAGGAAAGAATTGTATGGCAACAGAAATGTTGTGGGATATTATGCAACAATCTACTATTCCTTATGGTACTTCTGGACTTTCTAGTTTTGCAATAAGTGCTATAGATAACGCATTATGGGACTTAAAGGGCAAAATTTTAGAAAGACCAGTTTATGAATTAATAGGTGGTCCTCAAAAAGAAAAGATTTTCTGTTATGCTAGCAACACTGATTTTACTTATGGAACAAAAAATAGTATTGAATGGTTTTTGGAATTAGGATTTAAAGCAGTTAAATTATTTTTGAGAGAAGGTCCCGAAAGTAATTTAGCTGGAATTAATAGATCAGAAGAATTAGTTGCTAGTACTAGAGAACAAGTTGGAAATGATATTGAAATTGCAGTTGATGCTTGGATGTCTTTAAATAATGAATATGCTGTTAGACTTGCTGAATCTTTAAGACCTTATAAAATTAAATGGCTTGAAGATTATATTAATCCAGAAAACTTGGATGGTTATCAGAATTTAAGAAACAGAATTCCATGGCAAACTTTAGCGACAGGCGAACATTGGTATTCCCTTTACCCATTTGCTGTTGCGGCTAGTAAAGGAATTGTGGACATCTTTCAGCCTGATCTTAATTGGGTTGGAGGGATGACTGCGGGAATCAAAATATGTCATCTTGCGGAAGCACATGGATTATCAGTTGTTCCTCATGCAAGTACAAATTATCCATATGGACAGCATCTAGCATTTGCTATGCCAGCTGTTCCTTGGGCAGAAAGATCTGAAGGAGTTGCTCCTCCAGGAGTTCCATTAGAGGAAATGGTTTTACTTCCTGGAACACCAGTAATTAAAAATGGATACATAATCCCTTCTGATGCACCTGGGTTTGGCCTAGAGATAACCCAAGAATGGTTAAAAGAAAGAGCAGTTTAGAGAAATAACAAACTAAACTTGTTTTTATTGTTTAACTGTGTATTTTTTATACATTTTTATTGTATTATTTCTTTTAAAAAAACAGGAGGTTTAATCAAATGAATAAAGTAAAAGAAAACTTGAAGGCTGGAAAAACAGTTGTAGGAGTAGCCGGTGCTCCCAATGATGTTACGATGCCGATGTTAGCTGATTCTGCATATGATTTTATACTTTTTGATGAACAACACTCTCCTTATCAAACTAAGCAATTTAGACCAATGATAGAAGCAATGACTGAAAAAAATGCTGCACCAATGGTTCGTGTAAGTATAAATCGTGCAGATTTAATCTGTTTTGCATTAGATGCAGGAGCAAGAGGTATAGTTGTTCCAATGGTTAACACAAAAGAAGAGGCTCAAGCTATGGTAAGAGCAATTAAATACTCCCCACTAGGAGATCGTAGTAACGCAGGTATGCGTGGCCAATGGGGACCTACTAAAGACTATAAAGATTATATCGATACAGCTAATCGAGATATAGTAATTGCTCCGATGATTGAAACACAACAAGCTATAGACAATATCGATGATATTCTTAGCGTAGATGGAATAGATGTATTGTTAGTTGGCCCATCAGATCTTGCCATAGAACTTGGTGTCCCAAATATGGATTTTGCTGGAAGTACTTACCAAAAAGGATTGGATAAAATTGCAGCTGCATGTAAAAATCATGGAGTAGTTCCTGGGATGTACTTTATCCCACCTGGAATGGATCCTAATTTCTATGTTGATAAAGGATTTAAATTTTTTACTTTGCCTTTTAATAATTGGGCACTTGAAGGTATTGCAAAAGGTCTTGGTGGTATAAAAAGGTAGTATGAGAGGTTTTATACCAATAACAGTTATCATAGCAGTATTACACTTCTTTGAAGATGCTGCTTTGGTAATACTAGGTAGATATACAGAAATCAATATTTTTATATTGTTCATAGCAACGATTTTATTTAGTATTGTCGTTGTATACGTTACAAAAATGCCTTACGTCCATAAATTTTTTCACCAAGATAAAGATTAAACTGAAAGCTTATTTATCAGCGTCTCGGACATCTCTTGGTGTAAATGATTTTGGAGCGGAATCTTTTGGGTCAAACCCAAGGATTTTTTTTGCTTTATCAATTGACCAAATCTTCCAATAATTATCAGAGGTTGCATAAAATGTATCAAATTTTATACTATCGGATGCATTGATAGCTTTTTCAATTATCTGTGATAAATCCTTATGACTTAGCCACAAATTTAATCCAATGGGTGAGAAAGTTGGATCATCATCAGAAATAACAAACCCTATTCTTATATTTATAGAAGAAATATCAAAGTAATCAGAATAATAACTTCCTAATGCCTCACCAAAACCCTTTGATACTCCATAATAACTATCTGGCCTAATCCGAACTTCTTCATTAAGAGGTTTATAATTTTTAGGCAAACTTTCAAAATCTCCTTTGTCAATAAATGTGTAAGGCTCCACTTCATAAAATCCACCTGTAGCATGTTGAGAACTTGCAAATACTATTCTTTTAACTTTTGAAATTTTTGATGCTTCATAAATATTATAGGCACCTATTATGTTGTTTTGTAAAACAGAATTCCAATCTCCATGGACTCGTCTGTCAGCAGCTAAGTGAACTACTGTATCTATTCCATCAAAAGCAGGTTTTATTGATTCTAAATCATTAATATTTCCTAAATGACATTCAACACCATCTACTTTTTTTTGATCAAGTACTCTGATATTAAATTTTTCTTTCAAGTTCTTGATTAAGATACTTCCTACTAATCCGGCTCCACCTGTTATTAAAATGTTTTTTTTGACCATATCTGTAATTTTATTTTTATTTGGTACCCCGTACCGGATTTGAACCGGTGATCTCCTGCGTGAAAGGCAGGCGTGTTAGGCCACTACACCAACGGGGCATTGTTAAGGATAAATTGGGAGTACACTTATTCCCATAGTTTCCTCAAAACCTTGCATTAAATTCATGTTTTGAATAGCAGCGCCTGCTGAACCTTTTACTAAATTATCCAGAGCGCTAATAACCACTAAAGTATTTGTATCTTTTCTTACATAAGGATATAAATAAACAAAATTAGAACCCCAAGTATGTTTGGTTGCAGGAGGTGCATTAACTATTTTAATAAATGGTTCGTTTTTGTAAAATTCTTTGTAAAGTTCAATTACATCATTTTCATTTATATCATTTTTCAAGGTTGCATAGTTTGTTCCTAAAATTCCACGAGTCATTGAAACAAGATGAGGTGTAAAAAGTACCTTTATTTTGTTGTTTGTAAGGAAATTCAATTCTTGAGTAATTTCAGGTTGATGCCTATGCCCTTTTGTTCCATAAGCTGAGCAATTATCATTGAGCTCAGAAAATCCAAATGCTTCTTTTGCAGTCCTTCCTGCGCCTGAGACCCCTGTTTTTGAGTCAATTATTATCAACTCTTCTACCAAATTATTTTCAACAGCAGGTGCCATGGATAATATTCCTCCTGTAGGAAAACATCCTGGATTTGCTACTAGTTTACTTTTTTTGATCTTCTCCCTATATAATTCAGGCAATCCGTAACTTGCTTGCTCTACAAGTTCAGGTTTTGGATGCTTTGTTTCATACCAATCTTCATATGTTTCAATATCTTTCAATCTGAAATCAGCTGAAATATCAACTGCAGGGATTCCACTCTCAACATATTGAGACAATTTTTCTGCACTAGCTGCATGAGGTAAAGCAGAAAATACAAATTCAATATTCTCACTTAGCTCTTCTTGAATCTTAATGTTTGTTTTTTCAAGATGTGGAAAAACTTCATCCAAATTTTGCCCAGCTTTACTCCTGCCTGTTGCCGATACGAGCTTTATCTCAGGATGTGAATATACCAACCTGGCGATTTCAGATCCTGCATAGCCTGTAATATTTATGATTCCGACGTTTAACATTGATTTTTTTTATTAGATTACTTATATTATCTCAAAATTTTATAATATGGGCATCCTAAATTTCTTAGGTTACATTGATTACATAAAGGTTTTTGAGACTTACAGATATTTCTTCCATGAGTAATTAGTTGAATGTGCATATCGTAACGATCATTTTCAGGAATCATTTTTTCTAATTCTTTATGAGCTATATCATTTGAGACATTTCCTATTAAACCTAATCTTTTTGATACTCTGTAAATGTGAGTGTCAACTGGCATTGCTGGCTTTTTAAAACATAAAACTAAAACAACTGCCGCAGTTTTAGGACCTACTCCAGGTAAGTTCATTAACCATTTTCTTGAATCTTCTAAGGACAAATCTTTCAAGAAATCTATTTGTAACTCTTTTTTTTCTTTAAAGATAGTTTCTAAGATTTTTTTTATTCTGATAGATTTTTGATTTGATAAACCTCCACTATGAATTAGAGTCGCTATTTTTTTTGTAGGAGTCTTCATCACGTCTTTCCAGATAGGAATTTCTTTTTTTAATTTTTTAAATGCTTTTTCAGCATTTTTATCAGAAGTATGCTGAGTTAGGACTGTAAATATAAGCTCATCAAGAGGTTTGTACCGAGATGCCCATTCAATTTTTCCATTAGCTTCTACAAGATGATTTAATATGTCACTAGGATTTATTTTGTTTTTAGGTTTCATCAAAATTATATTGAATTATTTCGTTCTGTTTTTTGAAGAAATTGATAATTCTTCAAGAGCTTCCAAATAAATATTTTTTTCTAGATTATTTATAGAGCTTAAATTTTCTAGTGCTTTATTTATATAATCTTCTCCTATTTTTTTACTTTCTTGTATTGAACCACTTGAAGAAACTATCTCCAGTAATTTATCTAACCTTTCTGATTTATCTGTAGATTTATTATTAAAAAAAGTTGTAATTTCTTGTTTGATATTTTTATTTTTTTCTCTTGCTAGTATCGATGGTAATGTAAGTATACCGTTTTTAAGATCACTACCAATTGGTTTCCCTAAAGTATTTTTTTCACCTTCAAAATCGAGAATATCATCAAAAATTTGAAACCCTAAACCTAAATTTTTCCCGAATTTGTATAATTGTTGTACATCTTGTTCATTTGCTTGACCCAATATTGCACCACTCATTGTACAAGTTGAGAATAAAGAAGCAGTTTTTTTATGAATAATATTTAAGTAATTATCTTTACTCAAATAAGGATTCCAACTATTTTCTATTTCCATCAATTGTCCTTTGGCTAAATCAGCAATTGTTGAAGCAAATTGTTTTATAATTTTTATTGATTCTGTCTTACATACATATTCTGCACTTGTCGCAAAAAGATAATCTCCAACTAAAATAGCTATATGTGGCCCCCAAACTTTTGAAGCTGTAGATCTTCCTCTTCTAGTGTCAGCGAAATCTATCGTATCATCATGAACTAAAGTTGCAATATGCAATAGCTCAACTGCTGTTGCCATCATCATTGTTTTTTCATCTGTCTCTTTATCCCATAACTTTGAAACAGCTATTGTAATGGTTGGTCTTAATTGTTTACCTGGGCTACTTAGAACATGTTCTATAATATTTTCATTAAGATTAGACTCATCTTTATGGTTTTCTGCTATTTGAGACATTTCAACAAGTACATTGATTAATTCATCATTTACAAGTTGGTAAATTTTTTCTTTATTTTTGGTCATTCGCTATTTTCTCATTTTCCATTGAGACGATTTCTTCATCTAGTTTTTGAAATAAAGGTTCAGGATTATTAAATTTAGAGCCACTTTCAGGAATGATTAGTTTCCATGGATTTTGTTTTTTATCAAATAATATTTTTTGTAACTTATATGCTGATGAAGGTAAGAATGGTTCTAATAAACAACTTATAGCGCTCACCATTATTAATGATTGACTTAATATCTCTCCAGCTATATTTTTATCTTCTTTAATTTTTTTCCAAGGTTCATTTTTATCAAGAAATTGATTCCCAAATTTTGCTAAGTTCATCAGATGATTTAATGATTCTCTAAATTTTCGTTTTTCAATGGATTTTCCAACGTTTTCAAAAGCTTTGTTACATTCATTTATTATAATTTTAGTTGAATCTGATTGTTGATCATATTGCGGAATTAGTCCTTCAAAATTCCTGTGAGTCATAGTTAAAATCCTGTGAACAAAATTCCCTAAATTTGCTACTAATTCATTATTATTAGCATTTAGATATCCCTCCCAAGTAAAATCAGAATCTGAAGTTTCAGGCATTATCGCAGTAAGGTAATATCTTAAGGAATCTGCAGAATAATTTTCCAAAAAATCTGGTAACCAAACTGCCCAATTTCTGCTTTTTGAAAACTCTTTACCGGAAAAATTTAAATATTCATTTGCCACTACATCTGTAGGTAAATTATTATTTTCAATCCCCAACAAAATTGCTGGCCATATTATAGTATGAAAAGGTATATTATCTTTACCTTGGAAGTAATATGACTCGGATGTTTCGGATTCCCAAAAGACTTTCCATTGATCTGGACTATCAGTTTTACTAAATAATTCCACCGTGGCTGAATAGTACCCAATTACTGCTTCAAACCAAACATATATTCTTTTATCTTCCCATCCCTTAATAGGAATATCTATACCCCAATCTAAGTCTCTTGTTATAGCCCTATCCTTTAGTCCTTCTTTTACAAAAGATAAACTTTGATTTTTTACATTTTCTCTCCAGTCAGTTTGAGATAATAGCCATTCCTTTATTTTCAATTGCATTTTACTTAATTTGAGAAAATAATGCGATGTTTCTCTAAATTCTGGAATTGAGCCATCTCTTTTTGATCTGATATTTTTCAAATCACTAGGATCAAGAGTCCTTCCACAAACGTCACATTGATCTCCTCTGGCTTTTTTATTATTTCCACAAGGACATTCCCCTTCTACTAAACGGTCACTCAAAAATATATTTTCAGTTATTGAATAAGGCATTAATTGTTTTTTTACCTCTAAAAAACCATTTTTTAAGAGTGTTGAAAACATCCATTGAGTAATATTGGAGTGATTTTCAGTATGAGTGTTAGTATATAGATCATAAGAAAAATTCATTTTATCTAAACATTCAGACCAAATATTGTGAAATTTATTTGCTATTTCTTCGGGAGAGACCCCTTCATCATTTGCTAATAATGTAACAGGTGTTCCGTGCATATCTGAACCAGAAACCATGGCCACATTATTACCAACAAGCCTATTATATCTAGCAAATATATCTGCCGGTAGGCTCATGCCTGCGATATGACCTAAATGTGGAGGACCATTTACATAAGGCCAAGCTACGCATACTAAAATGTCTTTTTTATTTTTACTCATTTTTATTTTTAATCTCTAACCATCTATTGTAAAAAAACTTTTTATTTTCACCAGTCAATTCTGATAAAAGTGTTATTAATTCTTTACCTTTAATTCCTTCTTTATATCCTTTTGATAAGATTTTGTCATATTTATTTATTGATGATTTAGAAAGTTTATTATCCTCTCTTTTAAATATTATTACAAATTCACCTTTTGCATTACTGAATAGCTCAATTGCTCTATCAATGTTACCTATGAATATTTTTTCATACAATTTAGTCATTTCTTTACCTATGAAAATATTTTGTATAACGAATTCATCTTTCAAAAATCTGAGGGTTGATATCAATCTTTTGGGTGATTCGAACAAAATGATGGGTAAATCAAGTCCAATGTATTCATTAATATATTTCTGAAACTGAATTTTGCTTTTTGGAGGGAATCCCAAAAAAATGAAATTTTTAGAATCAAACCCAGATGCTGAAAAAGCAGAGGTTAGAGAAGATGCACCAGGGATTGGTATTATTTCATGTTGTTCTTTTGAAGAAATTTTTACAAATTGAGCAACTGGATCAGAAATTCCAGGAGTTCCAGCATCAGTTAGAAAAGCTACATCATGTTTTTCTATGGCATATTTGAATTGACCTAAATTGACTTTTTTTGCCTTATTGTAAATCGGTGCTGTTTTAGTTGAAATATTGTATTTAGAAAGAAGTTTTTTTGAAACCCTAGTGTCTTCTGCAAATATTAAATCTACATCTGAAAGAATATTGATTGCTCTTTTAGTAATATCCTCTAAATTTCCTATAGGACTTCCTACAATATAAAATTTTGACAATTTCTTACTCTGAGTTCTTACTTATTAAATTGTCAATTGCTGCATTATGTTGTTCATCAGCATGATATGAAGATCTAACTAATGGTCCTGCAGCGACATGACTAAACCCAAAATTCATGGCAATTTTTTTCAATTCTTCAAATTCTTCAGGGTGATAAAATTTTATGATTGGATGATGTTTTTTGGAAGGCCTTAAATATTGTCCAATTGTTAAAAGATCACAATCATTTGATCTTAAATCTTTCATTGTTTCAATTATTTCTTGTTTGGTTTCACCTAATCCCACCATCATTCCTGATTTTGTAGGGATATTTGGTTTGAATTTCTTGGAATTCTTTAGAAAGTTTAAAGATAATTCATAATTTCCTTTTGGTCTAACTTTTTTAAATATTCTTGGTGCAGTTTCTATATTGTGATTTAAAATACTTGGCCCAGCTTCCAAAACTTTAAGTAAAAATTCTTCTGATCCATTAAAATCTGGAGTAAGAACTTCAATTTTGATATTTTCACATAATTTTTTTATTTCAATAATAGATTTAGCAAAAATCCCTGAACCTGCATCATCCAAATCATCTCTATCAACAGATGTTATAACAACGTAATTCAAATTCATGTCTTTTACTGTTTTTGCTAATCTATAGGGTTCAGAATCATCAATAAATCCGGGCCATCCGGTTTTTATATTACAGTAAGAACATGCTCTAGTACATGTATCCCCCAAAATCATAAATGTAGCAGTTTTTCGTTCCCAACATTCACCTATATTTGGACATGCTGCTTCTTCACATACAGTGTTTAAAGAAGCGTCAGAAAATTTTTCTTTCAACTCATAAAAATTTTTACCTGCAGGAAATTTTACTTTAAACCAATCAGGCAATTTTCTTTTTACTTTGTTCATAAGTTTATTTTTATATATATTTTAAGTTTATCAACATTAAAGAATTGTTAGAATCAAGTATATATGGGTAAAAGAAGAAAAAAAGATATATATACTGGTCCAAATTTAACTGATCAATATGATTTTTGCGAAGATCAACAATTTGAAATAAAAATTAAAGAATATCATCAAAATGGTGTTGGAATTGGATATATAAAAGATGTTCCACTGTGGATTTTTAATTCGATTGTCGGAGAAACTGTTTTAGTTAAAATAACTAAAATTTTTCCAGAAAAACTTATAGCTGAAATTGTTAGCTTTAATAACTCTTCAAAAAAAAGAATTAAACCTATTTGTAAGTTTTATGGAGGGTGCACTGGATGTCAGTGGCAACATATTTCATATGATGAACAATTGAAATTGAAAAAATCCAACATAGTTAAATTATTGAGAAACTTCAATTTGATAGATGTTGGCTTTGTTATGGATACACTTCCTTCAAAGAACAATTTCAATTATAGAAACCACGCACGTTTTACAGTAAGAAAAGATTTTGACAAGGAAAAGTTAGGATTTATAAATTTTCTTAATAGAGAATGGATTGGTATAGATGAATGTAAGATAATGAACCACACTATTAATGAAAAAATGAAAATTATAAGTACAGACCTAAGAGGTTTGACTCAAACATCTATTAGAGCATCAGATGAAACAAAATCATTTTTGATTCAGCCTAAATTAAATACAGATACTATTGAAACCGGTCAAAAATATTATGAAGAAAAAATTCTAAAAAATATATACAAAGTAGCAAGTCCTAGTTTTTTTCAAGTTAATCCCAAACAAATTGAACAGATAGTTAAATTATTAGAGTCTAATCATATTTTCAATCATAAAGATTATGTTTTAGATGCATATTGCGGCGTTGGTACATTTACTTGTTTAATAGCACCAATGGTAAAAAAAATAGTGGGAATAGAAGAATCACATTCAGCAATTTCTGATGCTAAAATCAATTCTAAAAACTACAAAAATATACAATATATCATTGGTAAAACTGAAGTGGTTTTGCAAAACAATACTGAAAAATTTGATACTGTAATTTTAGATCCTCCCAGAATTGGCTGTGAAGATAGTGTTATAAAAAATGTAATTTCACTTGAACCAAAAGTAATTATTTTAATATCTTGTTCTCCAGAAAATTTTTGTGAAGATGTTTATAAAATAGTAAGTTCAAATCAATATATAATAGATAAAATTATACCGATAGACATGTTCCCTCAGACACACCACACTGAGATAGTAGGAATTTTACGTTTGAAATGATGAAAGAAAAAATTAACAATAAGAAAATTATTTTTGCATCCTCATCCCCAAGACGAAAAAAAATAATACAAAATTATAGATATGATTTTTTGTTTAAAAACCCTAAATTTATAGAAGGAGTAAAAACCAATAAATCTGCAAAACATTTTACGCAATATAACGCTACTGAAAAAGCGAAAAGTGTTTCAAAAATTTTTCCACAAAATTACGTAGTCTCTGCCGATACAGTTTTGGATTATAAAGGTAAAGTTATCGGTAAACCACTAAATAAATTAGATGCACTTCATTCATTGAAATTATTAAATGGAGATTATCATAAAGTCATCACCTCACTAGCTATAGTAAAAGACAATGAGTTGATTACAACTGCTAATAAAATTACTTTAGTTAAGACTTATAAAATTTCGCTTGATAAAATTAAACAATATCTTCTAACTGATTATTATAAAGATAAAGCCGGAAGTTATGGGATACAAAATAACAAATTTGTTTTCGTAAAAGAATTTTATGGATGTTATCTAAATATTGTAGGATTACCAATTTGTTTACTAGGAGAAATTATAACTGAGATTAATTTTATGAAGAACATAAAATTTACTTTTTGTAATAAGGAAAAATTATGAATTTATTTGGAATAGGTGGATTTGAATTAATAATAATTTTTCTGGTTGGACTATTTATTGTGGGCCCTGACAAATTACTCACTTTAATAAGAAAAACAAAATTAATTTATACTGAATTCAAAAAGAAAAGAGATGAATTAATTTCGGTTGTAGAGGAGAGTATGGATATCGAAGATGATGATGTAAAAGAATTAAAGAATATAAAAGAATCTTTGGATTCTATTTCTAAAGATGCATCAACTAAACTCAAACAAATCAAAAAAGATTTGGATAGGTAAATTTTGAAAAAAGAAGATAAACCAGTTGGGATTTTAGATCATTTCAAAGAAATAAAAAAACGTCTTATAAGATATTCTTTAATATTAACTTCTTTTACGATAGTAGCTCTAATTTTTTACAAAAGAATTATTTCAATTTTTATAGATCCTGCAAATCAAATAATGAACAATTCTATGAGAGATGGACAAATCGTTTTTGGCCGAGTTACTGAGGCTTGGGGTGCTGCTGCTAGAGTATCGGTAATCATTGCCTTTTCATTGTCATTGCCTTTTTTACTCGCAGAAATAATTTTTTTCCTTAAACCTGGATTAAGAGGTAAGGAAAGATTATATCTTTACATATTAATCCCTAGCTCTTTTATTTTTTTTGTTATAGGTGTTTTTTTCAGTTACTATATGGTAATTCCAACTGCTTTAAAGTTTTTGATCACCTTTGGTAGTGATATAGCACAACCTATGATAAACATTGGACCTTTGACGGCACTTATGTTTTCTCTAATGTTCTGGATGGGTATAGTTTTCCAAATCCCTATAATCATGTTTATTTTAGGAAAATTAGATTTAATTTCTTATAACAAACTAAAAAATTATAGAAGATGGATTATACTAATTTCTTTTATACTGGGTGCGATTATCACTCCTACAGTAGATCCCTTAACTCAAATTATCGTAGCTGTTCCTATGATTATTTTGTTTGAAATAGGACTTCAGCTTATTAGAATAACTGAGCCGGAGAAAAAAGGATTTAGTTTTTATTTATTGAATTTTTTGGTGATTTTATTAATTTTATTTTTAATAATAATAACCTTATTGTATAAAATAGGTTTATTTAAAGAAGTAAATATATTTAGTGTCTTTTGACTTCTAAATCTTCTAAATTATGAGTTTTATCTAAATATGCTTTTGTTTCAAATTCACTGAACCTACTTGGTAAATAAGTATCTGAATTTATACTTGTTTTACCATAAATTACATGTTCTGATATTAATAATCCTGCAACAGGATTATACGCAAATCCACCTGAATGAAAATTTGAACAAAGAAACATTCCGGATAAGTTTGGCACAGGACCAATAACTGGAGTTGCATCCACTGTTACACTTATGAGTCCAACTGTATGATAATCCCACTTTTTATCAATAATTATAGGGACTCTATTTTTAAATGCTTCTTTTAAAAAATCTAATGCATCATTAAATGGTTTAAGATCCTTTATATTAAAATCTGAATCTTCAATAATATAGTTTTTTGGATTATGCTGAGAGGTTCCAACTAATATTCTATTGTCTTCTGTTCCTCTAACATAACTTTGAAATACTCTATCATTTATTACAGGAAGGTTTAATTCTCTATTGAAAGGTTCAGTTACAAACCTTTCATGAATAAAGTTTTTCATTGGGATCTTGAAATCAATTGGAGATAATAATTCATTTATCCAGGCGTTTACTGCACAAATTACAGAATCACACTCGTAATTTTTCTCTTTATTTTCACTTTTTGAAAAAGAAACTACACCTGTAATTTGATTTCCCTTAAATTTGAAATTTTGGACTTGTTCATTTTCATATATTTTAACTCCCATACTTTCTATTTTCTTTCTCAAGGCAGGTATATATGTATGAGGTTCACTATATCCTCCTCTAGGATCAAGGATTCCATACTCATCTTTTTGCGTCATCACATCAGGAAATTTTTCTGTTAATTCACTTCCAATATAAGTTTCATAATTTGCGCCCAATTTATCATGTAGTTCTCTAATATCAGCTCCTTGAAAATAATCTTCTTTTGATGATAAATTTAGACACCCAACTTGCTGAAATGTATAACCTTCTAAAATATTACTAAATCTCTCAAAAAGATCTAAAGTTTTCATTCGTGCTACAACAGATGTAGCATTCCATTGTAGACAGGTAACAATTCCTGCAGCCTGACCACTAGAACCACTTCCTACTGTTTCTTTTTCTATTATGGAGATATCCTTAACCCCTTTTTCAGATAAATGGAAAGCGGTACTCATTCCTATTACACCACCACCTATTATAATTACAGATTTTGGAAAAGGGCTATGCATAGTAATAAACTTTGATTATGAGTCAACAGGGTTAAAACAAATGTGATATTTATTTATCTTTATCTTCTTTTTCTTCAGATTTTCCTATAGCGTTTTTAAAATTATTTATAGCCTTCCCTAGTCCATCACCTACTTGAGGCAATTTTCCAACTCCGAAAAGTAGAAGTACAATAAAAGCAATTAGAGCTAGCTGAGGTAATCCTAAATTTTGAATAAATCCCATATTGTATTAATTAAATTTTTGAATTTATATTAATAATATCAAATTATTCGGGCAGGCATATTTTGTATTCAGATGCCAACCTGATTTATTAACTCCTGCAATACGAAGCCAAATATAATTTGGGGTCAAATGTGGTGTCAAAACATACAACTCTAATTATGAACTAATTAGACTAATTTATTATCTTGTGTTATCGTGCTGACCTACTATGTTTCCACCTTCATCTCTTGCAAAGTCATACAAATCATAGAGAAGAACTTTGGTCATGAAGAAGTAAATAACAAATAATGCACCTATAATCCATGCAATATTTGTTTTATTTAAAGTAATAATATTGATTTCAATATATTGTTTTATCGTTTGAAGTTTTTTAATCAATTTTTATATTCTCAATGCTCGGGTTAATTAAAATTATTATGAACTTAAACTAATTATATATTACTTATATTTGTTACTAAGAAGGAATTAAATTATTTTTATTCCGTTTTATAAATTGCTTTAATGTATACTTACTCATATTATAAGAACTAGTTTTATAGAAGAAGGGACAAATATAAAAACTAATGATTAATTTCCCAACAGTTTTAACTATTTCTAGATTTATTTTTGCAATTTTTGTTTCTGTTTTATTATTTTTCAATTCAAATTTAGCAGTAATAATTGCTTTGATTTTATTTATATTAGGTTCATTAAGTGATGCATTAGATGGAGCATTTGCAAGAAGACAATCATCTCAATCTAAATTTGGAGCTTTTTTAGATCCTATCGCTGATAAATTTTTAGTTTTCCTTGTTTTAATTTCACTTGTTTACCAAAGGGGATCAATTATTGTATTTGTTATTACAATCTTTATAATATCTAGAGAAATATTCATTATGTCTTTACGTGAGTGGATGGCTAACTCTTCAAATGGAAAAATACTTGAAGTTTCTTCTCTTGGTAAGATTAAAACAATTGTTCAAATGACTGGTATAAGCATGATAATAGCATCACCAATAATTCATTTATCTTATTATTTTGAATTGAGTATTATAGTTTTAATTATTGGAGCATTATTTGGATACTTTTCAGCCTTTAAGTATCTGAAAGAATCTTTTTCTTATATTTAGCTTTTTATTTAAAAAAGTGATGTCAAAATTACTTAACCAGTAAATATTTAGCTATTTTGAATTTAGAATTACAATCTTCATTGGATAATATATAATTATTTCAAACTTTTTCTTTAGTATTGAAAACCAATCGCTGCCATAACAACATTTCTAATTGAGGCAAAATATAAAATGTCCTTCGACGTAAAAAGTTACTTAGAAAATAGTTAATTTGAAATGAAAATTCCATAATTCATGAAATAACGACAAATAATAATCAATTGATGATTATTTGTTTAAGTTTCTCCAGACGGCAACTACTCTACCTAATATTGAAATGTTTTTAGAAGGATATATTAAAGCTTTCATAAGAGGATTTTCTGGTTGTAATCTTATGTTTTCCTTTTCTTTATAAATTCTTTTTAAAGTGGTTTCATTTTCTGAAATTACATTAGCTGCCACCATGTCTCCATTATTTACAGATTGAGTTTTTTCCATAATAACAGTATCTCCATCACCAATTAATGCGTCGATCATTGATGTTCCTGAGACCTTTAGTGCATATAATTTTTCTTCTAAATAAGAAAAACTATCTGGAAGTTGTAGCATATCCATATCGTCATATTCCCATCTATTGTCATCAAATAGAGGGAAGGGTTCACCTGCTGTGATTGTTCCAATTACTGGAACCTTGATTAATGGATTTTTGGGTTCACTTTTAAGATTTATTCCTCTAGATACCTCTGACTCTCTAGTCATTAACCCTTTTTCTTGAAGTCTGTCTAAATTGTATTTAACAACCGATGTGGATGAAATATCACAATTATTTTGGATATCTCTTATTGTTGGAGGATACCCAAAATCATTAATAAATTCTTCAATGAAAATTAATATATCTTTTTGTTTATCTGTTAATGGTTTCATAGATTCCATAATAACAAATTATTTAATTTTTTATCTAGTGTCAATTTTAGTGTCTTTTAATGGGGATGATTTTCAAAAGTTATCCCCTCAATATTTATGGGAGGAGAATCTTCCTCTTCACTAAATCCGAAAGCCAAAAAGTGTGGTGCAGGAGATTTTAAAATAATAGTTGCTTGTTTTGTACTTGATATTGGTTCGATCCCACCCTTTAGAAATACTTCTTGACCATCCATAAGTTTAATCACTGGAGTTTCGATTGCTCCTCTTGGTCTTTTGATTTTACTTGTTTTATTTTTTTTTGAAATCCCCCAATTTATAATTCCTGTATATTCTGCTGGTATAATAAACTTCCACTTAGAAAGCAATCCTTTGTAAGGTCTGACTGCAATAATTATAGTTGGATTTTCATCATTAGGATCAGAATGGTCAATTTCCCAGTTATATATTGATTCGGGATTATTCAATTAAGTATTTACGTATTTTTATTTATAAGTTTTTGTAATCTTGATTTTTTTCTAGACGCGTTGTTTTTATGAATTACGTTATTTTTTGATGCTCTGTCAAGTAAACTAGAAGCTTTTCTATATAAGGATTCTATTTCCGCTTTATCATTTTTATTTTCAATTCCATTTCTCAATCTTGTAATAGAAGACTTAATTGAAGTCTTTACTGAAAGATTTTGTTTCAACTTTCTTGATTGAGTTCTAAGAGTTTTTAAACTTGGCATTTTGGTCCTATTTGATTATTCTATTCGAGAAACTTTGTATACTCCTGGAATTTTTTCCATTTTCCCCAAAAGTCTTATTATTTGTCCTAGATCTTTAGTATAAACTGTTAATTGGATTTTGCATGTCCCATTTTGATTATCTTCTGAAGAATTTATCGAATGTAAGTTTGTTTTTTCTCCCCAAACAACATCCGTAATATCTCTTATTAGTCCCATTCGATCATATGCTTCAATCATGACTTTAGTTGGAGCTAATTGTTTTGAATGCCCCCAAGCGGCTACCAAAAACCTATTGGTATTTTCTCTATTTCTTAATTGTGAGCACATTATCCGATGAATAATTACTTCATTAGTGGATAATTTATAGCCTACGATTTCATCCCCATAAACAGGTTCACAACAATTAGCAATTTTGTTTTGTAAATCTTTTCCACCCATTACCACAATAGAAGATAGAGGATCATATATTTCTTCATCATTCTCAATTTTATTGTTAGTATTTATTTTTTTAACAGTTTCTTGAGCTTGTTGCTGGTTTATCAAGTTGATTATTTCTTCGTTGTTAACTTCCCCAGTTCCAACTTTATATGCAAAGTTTTCAAAACTTTCTTTATCAAAAAAATCATTTATATTTATTTCTGAAGTTTCAATATTTGATAATCTTATGTTACTTAGAATTTGTTCCTCTCCTCTTTTTATATTTTCTGTTCGTTCTCTTTTTTTAAACCAATTTTTTACTTTATTACGAGCGTTTGCAGTAACAATAAAACCTAGATTTTCATTCAGCCAATCTAAACTCGGGCCGTTATCTAAATCAGATTTTTGTATCTGTACTGTGTCACCATTATTTAATTTTCTGTTCAAAGGAACTAAAACTCCGTTTACAAATGCAGCTTGGCAATTATGACCTAAGTCTGTATGTAATCTATATGCATAATCTAATGGAGTTGATCCGATTGGCAAAGTGAATACTTCATTCTTTGGAGAATTTACAATTACCTTATCAGATAATATGTCATTGTTTACAGATTCTAGGTATTCACTATCTTCAACTATTTCTGTTTCCCACTCAAGAAGATTTTGAGTCCAATTTATATCGTGATATAAATCTTTATTATTATCATGTAATGTACTTTTATATTTCCAATGGGATGCCATTCCGCCTTCTGCATAAAGATGCATGGTATCAGTACGTATTTGGAATTCTATTTTTTGACTTTGATCATTTATAACAACTGTATGTAATGACTGATAAAAATTATCTTTTGGAGAAGATATATAATCATCAAAAGAACCTGTTACCGGTCTCCATAATTCATGAATAATTCCTAAAACTAAATAACATTCTTTAGTATCCTTTACAATAATTCTGATAGCTATAAGATCTTCAATATCGGAAAAATTTCTTCCTAATTGTTTATATCTTTGAAGTTTATTATGTACTGAAAATAAATGTTTGGGTCTGCCAGATACCGATACTGAAATATTTTCTATACATAATCTTTCTTCAATTTGAGAAATCATCGTTTTCGTAGCGATTTCTCTTTCTTCCCTTTTTTGTTTTATAAGCCTGCTGGTTAGTTTGAATTCATTTGGCATCAGATATTTAAAGCTTTCGTCTTCAAGACGCCATTTAAAATCATTCATGCCTATTTTTTCTGCTATTGGGGCATGAATACTGAGAGTTTCCTTTGCAATTTTTTCTCTTTTTTCTTTATCTAAATATTGCAAAGTTTCAACGTTATGCAGTCTATCAGCCAGTTTGATAATAGCAACCCTTACATCTTCTGCCATTGATACTAGGAAATTACGTAAATTTTTCTTTTCTAGATGTTCATTGATATTATCTTCCGTAATATTAAGTTTTGTTAATGAACTTACTAATTTACTCACCTCTATTCCAAACTTTTTTTCAATTTCTTTATTTGTGGTATTTGTATCTTCAATTACATCATGTAAAAGTCCAGCAACAATAACATTGGGTTCTAATTCTAATCTTGCTAAGTGATATGCAACCTCAACAGGATGAACGATAAAATCATGACCTGATTTTCTTTTTTGTCCCCTGTGAGCTTTATTAGCGAACTTGAAAGCTTTCTTTATTTTTATCATTTCCTCTTCAGGTAGATAAGAATTTAGTTTGTTGTATAAATTGTCTGTGATCATGTGTTTTATTTTAATATTTTTGTAATTTCATCTTGATCAAACCTCAAAAGATCAACGTTTTGATCATTTATATTTATTTTTTTCCCATAATCTTTAATTTTAGTATAACCAATAATTTTACTTTTAATTTTATTTGTGTTTAAAGAGTCTATTATTTT
The DNA here is from genome assembly GCA_029940375.1 of Dehalococcoidia bacterium. Taxonomy (GTDB): domain Bacteria; phylum Chloroflexota; class Dehalococcoidia; order Lucifugimonadales; family Lucifugimonadaceae; genus TMED-70. The sequence continues at coordinate 43,515 of JAPYUX010000005.1, forward strand.
TTTTGATTCAGTTTTTTTAGATATTATTAATAAACATCCAGAACTTATAACACCAAGAGGATTAATATTTAAAGTATTGCATGTCTCTAAAAAGAAGGGAACAAACTCAATTTTTTCATAATAAATCTGACATCCCAAATTTGCATAATCGCACAACTCATGTATAGCTGTTGCAATTCCTCCTTCAGTTGGGTCATGCATTTTTACTACGCTCTTAGTATTAACAGCTGTAACAGCGATATCTTTTACTGAAATGCTCATTTTTTCAGAAGAATTATATAATTCGAGATTTCTTACCCTATTTTTACTATTTTGAAGTTTTGCAATTATTTTGCTCCCTTCGATACCACAATAACCAGCAAGTATAATATCCATGTTTTGCGTAACTTTTTGATTGTGATTGAAATTTTTACTGTATGTTCCTATCATAGTACCGTTTAAAATTATTTGATTTACTGATGAAGTAATTTCAGTATGTCCTCCAACTATTTGTATACCATATTTTTTGGCTGTCTTTGAAACATTATTGGTAATTTCTTCTATACTTTTGAAATTCGTATTTTCTGGGATTAAAATAGTCAATAAAAACCATTTTGGGATGCCTCCTGAAGCATAAATATCATTTGAATTGATTTCTATACAATACTTCCCAATATTTTCATTTTGAAAGGTGATTGGATCAGTCGAAACAAGGATAAAATCTTTTCCATTCATAGATATTTCAGCTGAGTCTTGGCCTACTTTAGGACTGGAAGTTTCATTACTAATTGCATTTAATATTTTAGATAAAAGATCATTATTTAATTTGCCTATAGGGAGTTTATTTTTTTTATTCATTTGGTAATCCAGGAAAACTGATGTCAGATAAAATTGGCTCCAAAACATTTATAAAAAGTTCAGCAGCGTAAAAAGGTTCGTTATTATAAACATAATGTTTATTTGATGTACAAAAGACATTGAATACAATATTTTCCTTAGCTTTTAGAAAAGTTAAATTATATAAAGCTTCACAATCTTCTACTTTTTCATTTAATATATTCACATTGAGTGAATTTATTATTTTTGTGACTTCTTCTTTTTCATCTATTACTGCTAAAGTTTCATTGTTCTCACGAATACTTAGTACAATAGCTTTCGATTGATTTAATTTAAATTTTTCTACAAAATTAAATTTTGATTGATTATTATATAAATTTATCTCTGTGCAATTAATGTATTCTCCCTCGTTATTTATATGGTAAAAGGTTTTTTCACCATTTATTAGAGATTCCAAAATATACCCTGATGTTTGTTTATTTTGGTAAAAGAGTCCGTTTTTAGGACAGCCCATAGATGATGTTTCCCAATTTTTTTCTTCGTAATCATTAAATATAAATTCACTATTTAGTAGATTTTTTTCACTTATTATTTTAGCCATAGTCATTGCAATAATTACAGGAGTTTCTTTTTGTTCAGGTATAGTTTTTGCAGGAGTTTCTTTTTGTTC
>JAPYUX010000005.1:45100-65520 GCA_029940375.1 Dehalococcoidia bacterium
CAGGAGTTTCTTTTTGTTCAGGTATAGTTTTTACAGGAGTTTCTTTTTGTTCAGGTATAGTTTTTACAGGAGTTTCTTTCTTTTTCATAGTAGATTCTGACACGTTTGAGTCTAATAGCAAAAAATTATTCTCTGAAGTAAAAAAAAGAAATAAAAATATAAAGAAAATTGCGATAATCGTAATAAATTCTATTTTATTCAGAAATTTTCGCATTACTTTTGCTTTGGAAATTGTATACTAAAATAGTTGATAATAATTGATTTAGTAAATTTGTTTCTTGATAAATACATATTAAGTCCTATGGAAAAATTGAAAATCGGGAGTTATACCATTTTTCTTTTTTCTATTTTATTAACTCTTATTTTGTTGCTTCCTTTATTCTATCTAATTATAAAAGTGTCTTTTGATTTCCGTATTTTTTTTGATTTTTTATTTAATTTTAAGATTTTAAAATTATCTATCAATACTTTGTCTTTGGTGGCTTTAGTAGTGTTTTTTTCTATAATCATTTCTCTTCCAATGGCATTTTTGAATACTCGAAGTAATCTTCCATATGCTAAATATCTTATATCTTTAAGTGTACTTCCTATTGCTTTACCTAGCTATGTTATGGCTACTACACAAATACAAATCTGGGGACCAAGAGGATGGGTTTTTAAATTAATAAACATTTTTTTTGATGTAGATTATATCCCTTCATTTTATGGATTATGGGGATCAACTTTCGTTTTATCACTCATTACATATCCCTATTTATACATAGGTTTATGTGCAATATTTAGAAGATTTGATTATGAAATGATAGATGCTTCGAGAACTTTAGGTGCTGGTATTTCTAAAACTTTTATTAATGTTATTTACCCAATGGTTAAACCCACCATTGCTGCGGGCTCATTAATAATAGCATTGTATGTACTTAGTGATTTTGGTGCAGTTTCTCTTTTACGATTTACCACCTTTACTACAGCAATTTTTAACAGAATGTATACAAGTATCAGTAACTATGGTGTTTTAGAGATTTGTTTATTAACAATACTTTTTTGTTTTATTATTTTATTTTTAGAATCACATACTAGAGGGAATGAAAAAAATTTTTCTTCTTCAAATTTAAAAAATACTAAACAATTAGATCTAGGGATTTGGAAATGGATTTTATTACCATTTGTTTTATTGCCATCTTTGTTGGGATTTTTTATCCCAATATCAGTATTGATTTATTGGTTGATTCAAGGGATTATCAATAACAACTCTTTCAAAGACCTTTTTGCTGCTACTTTAAATACTGTTTCTATTTCTGTTATTGCTTCTCTTGTTATAACCTTTTTGACTATCCCAATATTGATTACTATTAGAAAAAAAATAAAATATTTATCGGTAATAATTGAAAAATCTTCATATGTAGGGTTATCATTGCCTGCTATAGTTGTCGCTATGTCATTAGTATTTTTTACAGTAAATTATTTTCACTTAGCTTATCAAACATTTTTTATTTTGATTGTCGGATACTTCATTACTTTTTTACCTGCTTCTTTAGGTCCAATTAGAACTTCTATGAACCAAATAAATCCCTCATTGGTAGAAGCATCTTTAACTCTGGGTAAAAATAAATTTGAAACTTTTTATCAAGTGATTATAAAATTATCGAGCCCTAGTTTTATTTATGCCACAACTTTGATATTTATTCTTTGCTTAAAAGAACTTCCGGCAACATTGATTTTAAGTCCAATTGGTTTTAAGACTTTGTCTACAAGTATTTGGAGTTCCGCTAGTGAAGCATTTTTCATGGACACTGCCGCTGCGTCATTATTGTTGGTTATAATTGCTGGGATTCCCACATATATTTTTATGTCTAGAGATTTATCAAAAAGGGAGAGACATTAAAATGACAAACGATATAGAAGACAATAACCAACCAATATTAGAAATAGATGAAATTTTTTTCTCATATTCTAAGGATGAAAAAATTTTATCTAATCTTTCTTTGAATGTAAATAAAGGAGAATTTGTTAGTATCTTGGGAGATAGTGGTGCAGGTAAAACTTCTTTGTTAAGAGTAATAAATGGACTTGAACAAATAGAAGAAGGTTATATAAGACTTGAAGGACAATTACTTTCTTCCGCCTTCTATCATATAAGTCCAGAAAAAAGATCAATTGGGACAATATTTCAAGATTTTGCTCTTTTCCCTCATTTGAATGTAAAAGAAAATATTTATTTTGGATTAAATAAAAAAGATAAATATGATGAAACTTTTGTAGAACATATTATAAATTTACTTCGAGTAGAAAAATATTTATACAGATATGTTGATGAACTTTCGGGTGGCCAAAAGCAACGTGTATCATTAGCTAGATCCTTAGTTAGAAAACCAAAACTTTTATTAATGGATGAACCTTTTTCAAATCTTGATAGAGGATTAAGAGTGGAAATACGTCGTGAAATAAAAATGATTTTAAAAAATATCGATACAACAGTTATTCTGATAACACATGATTCTGAAGAGGCTTTAAGTTTATCCGATAAAATCGGCTTTATTTTAGGAGGAAAAATTATCCAATATGGAACACCTTTTGATATTTTTTATAATCCAAAAAATGAAATAATCGCTAAGGCAATAAGAAATTCAAATATATTGGAAGGAGAAATCTCCAATGGGATTATCACTACAGAAATAGGTAAATTTAAATCTCACTCAAAGTTTAAAGATAAAAATAAAGTAAAAATAAATGTTAATCCTAACCAACTCGGAATAGTTAGAGATAAAAAACAATTTACAATTATTCAAAAGGAATTTGTTGATGGAGATTATCTATATATTATAGAAAATAGTGATAATAAATTTGTTGTTAAAATGAATAATTCAGAAGAATTTTATTTGAATGAGCTGGTTGGAGTAGTCATAAAAGACACAAATGTTCAAATTATTAATATTTCTTTATAATCAAACATGCATTTTGTCCTCCAAAACCAAAACTATTAGATAGCACGTAATTAATTTCTTTAGTTCTACTAACGTTTGCAACATAGTCAAGATCACATTCAGGATCAGGATCGTTAAGATTTATAGTAGGATGTATTACATTTTCTATTGTTGATTTTATCCCAGCTATTGCTTCCATCGCCCCTGAGGCTCCCAATGCATGTCCAATCATTGATTTAGTAGAAGAGATAGGTATTTTGTAAGCTTCTTTTTTAAATAAAGTTTTTATCGCCAAAGTTTCAATTCGATCATTTGCTGGTGTAGAAGTTCCATGTGCATTTATATAGTCTATTTCAGATTTATCTATCTGTGCGTCTTCTATGGCATTATTCATTGCACTTACAGCCCCTAATCCTTTTTCATGGGGTTGAACAAGATGAAAGGCATCAGAACTAACTCCCCATCCAGCTATTTCGGCTATTGGTTTTGCCCCCCTGGCTAATGCATGAGGTTCAGACTCTAATATCAAAATTCCTGAACCTTCAGCAGGGGCAAACCCATCTCGATTCAAATCAAAAGGTTTACTCGCTAATGAGGGATCTTCTTGCCAAGTTGAAAGGGCATGCATAGTACTAAAACCACCCATTCCAATTTCACAAATTCCAGCCTCAGTTCCTCCTGTAATTACAACGTCTGCTATATTATGTCTTATTTTTTCTAACGCTTCTCCAATAGCTTGAGTAGAAGCGGCACAGGCAGTAATGCAAGTATTGTTATATCCTGTAGCTCCATATATTCTTGCTAAATTTGCTGATGCCATATTTGGTAACATACTTGGGATATAAAAAGGACTCATTTTCATTACCCCTCTAGTTTCTTTAACTTTTGCTTGTTGGTCTGTTTCGGGCAAACCTCCAATTCCACAACCTAATAAAACACCAATTCTTGAAGGATCAACTTTGCCTAGGAAACCAGATTGATCTACAGCAATTTTCGCAGCAGCTACAGCAAGTTGTGAAAATCTACCCATCCTTTTTGCTTCTTTAGGATTCATCCAATCTTTTGGAATAAAATCTTGTACTTCTCCACTTACTTTACAGGGAAATGAGTTTGGATCTACTCGTGATATTTGTCTTATGCCTGACTTTCCCTTTTTGAGAGCCCCCCAAAATTCCTCTACAGAGCTTCCCAAACAACTCATTATTCCTATTCCTGTTACTACAATTTTGTTATCCATATTTATACAATTCTGGCTCAATATTATTAACTAATTCCATAATTTCTGCTGCCACATATAGAGACCCAAATACACCAATCACTTCATCTTTCCTTATAGTCTTCCTTGCATAATCATATGCAATTTTGGAATTTTCGGTAATTTTAATTATATCTAATTTTAGTTTTTTTATTTCATTAAATAACAAAGAAGTTTTTTTTGCTTTTGGTATACGACTTTTGGTTAATATAATTCTTGAATTTATTTTTATTATGGGTTTTAACGTTTCTATAGCATTGTGTCCTTGGGTACTACCAAAGATCCAAATTATTTTTGATAAATCAATTTTAAACTCTCTTAAGGTTTTTAATAATGCCTTACTAGATTTATTATTTTGTGCACCATCTATCACCATGAAATTATTCTTTGATTTAAAAATTTCACATCTTCCAACCATTGTAGTTTTGGTAATATTTTGCGTTATTAAAGACCAGTTTGGAATTTCTTTTATTGTTTTTTTGTAGGTTTCAATTGTTTTAATTGCTGTCTTCAAATTATCTATCTGATGTTGTCCAAGTAAGTTTAAATTAAATTTATATTTTTTATTGAAAGTTATAGATTGATAAACTTTATCTTCTCTGGTTACATTTCTACTTTTAATTGACACATTATTTGTAGATACTAGATATGAATTCTGTTGTATTGCAAAAGATTTTATAATAAATAAAGCGCTTTTTGTTTGTGGAGAAATTATGACAGGAACATTTGGTTTGATTATTCCTGCTTTTTCTTTTGCAATATCCTTAATTCTTCGACCAAGAATGTTTGTATGATCTAAACTAATAGGTGTTATTACAGTAACTAATGGATCAATGACATTCGTTGAGTCCAATCTTCCTCCTAATCCCACCTCAATAACAGAAACATCAACTTTTTCATTTCTAAAAACCAACAAAGCCATTAGAGTAATAAATTCAAAAAAAGTAGGTTCATTAAATTTCTCCGTTCTCATTTTAATTGCTACGGGCCATATTAGATCAAAATATTTATTGAAAGTTTTTTTTGAAATAGGTTTGTTATTAATTTTTATTCTTTCTCTAATAGAATGCATATGAGGAGAAGTAAATAATCCCACCTTATGTTCTGATAATCCATTTGATACTAGATTTGCTGTGGAACCCTTGCCTTTAGAGCCAGCTATGTGGATAAAATTTTTCAATTTATTTGGATAATTAAATGTTTTCATCAAATAATTTACTCTATCCAAATGGAATCCTGGTTGTCTTTTGTTTGGAAATTTGTCGTATTCAAAATTAACTAATGACATTAATTTTTTTAAGTTGACGTTATAAAGTGTTTCTACATTCATATTTTACAAATATACTCTAGTATTATATAAAATAATCATTTTTAATTGATCTTATATTATTCAATAGTAATAATAGGAGTTAATTTATGAATTTTGTTTCAATAGAAGATAGAAAATATCATAATTCTGAAATATTTGTCACTACTGATTGGCTTGAGGAAAATTATCTCAAGGAAGATATTATCATACTAGACTTAGATGCAAAAGATCTATATGAAGAATCTCATATTCCTGGAGCACTAAATGTAGGTGATAATTATTATAAAAAATCTTTGGAAGACAGAATCTACGTTCAAGATAGATCTCAAATAGAAGAAACTTTTTCTAAATTAGGGATAAATAACAATACTACTGTAGTAGGTTATGATAGATCATCAGCTTTATATTCTTTTCGCTTAGCTTGGGTAATGATGTTTTATGGGCATAAAAATATTAAAGTCCTAGATGGAGGATTCCTAAAATGGATTTATGAAAACAGGCAAATTGAAAAAGGAAGCTTGCAATCAAAAATCATAGGAGATTTTAAAGCTTCAGATCCTAATGAGAAAATCTTTGCTGATAAATCCTTGTTGTTGAAAATACTTAATAAAAAAGATAAAAATTCTTATCAAATATTAGATGTTCGATCTGAAGATGAAAGAAATGGGATAAACAAACGTGGAGGCCCTAGGGGAGGTTATATCCCTAAATCCATTCACAAAGAATGGGTAAATTTTAACACGGACTCTGATGTCCCTATGCTAAAGAGTTCACAAGAAATTTTAGATATAACAAAAAATTTAGGATTAAATGTTAATTTACCAACTATAACTTACTGTCAAGGTGGTATTAGGGCGGCTCATGTTTTTTGGGCATTAAAATTATCGGGATTTAAAGATATAAAAAATTATGATGCCTCTTGGAGAGAATGGGGGAATGATTACGATTGTCCTATTGTAGATTTAGGATAAATAATAATGTCTAAAATTCTTATATTACTAAATGGATCTGAGGAATATGAAAAAAGCATAGATTATGTGTTAGGTTCTCAAATCATTAATTTCAAAGAATTGGTTTTATGTTTTGTTTTGGAGCCTATGCATCAAATAAAAAGAATTAGCAACAACAAAGAACTATTTTCAGATTCTACCTATGTAAAATCTGAGGTTTTATCTAAAATTTATTTGGAAAAGATAACCAATATCATAAAAAATGTTGATGATGAAATAAAAGTTTCAGTCAATACGATTGATTCGATTGAAAGTATAAAAAAGATTCAATCAATTGATCTTGTTTCAATGTCTATTATTTCACATACTTATGATAAATTGTATAAACTTTTTCTACGCGCTAAAAAATTTAAATCTTATATTAATACTCTTCATCCATTACTTTCAATCCCATCAAATTTTACACATGATGATAGCAAAACAAATAATTTTATGATTAATTATCCCAATGAAGAACTTTTTATGAAGATAATAGATAATGTTTTAATGTTTAAAAATTTAAACAAAATAACTATAGTACATAAAGAGAATAAGATGCAAGAAACTAGCACCTTGATAGATAAATTAGATTCATTTAACATCCCTTTTGAATTCAAAGAAATTAAAGATAGCTATTTCGAGGAGGTGAATAGACTCCAAGTAAATAACAATGTTGTGTTTTACTATTATTCTGAAAACAAATTTACAGAGAAAAAATATATATTTAAAGATTCTATTCAAAAATTTATAATTGGAAAAAGTCCTGTAATTTTAGATTGAAGATTCATTCTTTGATCTAATTACATAACTAATTAAAGCTCCTACAATATTTCCAAACCAAGTGTATGGGATTAAAATTATTGAAATTATTATTGCAAGAGTAGGATTTATCCCTAGAACTTCAACGTTGTTGATTTTTTGTATTATTGAATAAATCACTAGAATTGCGCAAGGGATAAAAGTTATCCCAGTCGTTATCAAACTAAATACAATGATTTTTTCTTTATCAGCTTTGGCGATCCCCCCTCCAATGAACCCTCCAATAAAAGGACTTAGTGGGACAGCTATAAAATGAACCACAGGTATAGGTATAAAGACAAACATTAATATTACTGAAGTCAAGGCACCTTTAATCATTTTATTAATTCGATCTTAATAGTATTTTTAACATAGTCTAGAATAAAAATTAAAAAGAAGGATCATTAAGTTGGCTAAGAATCTTCCTTTCGTTGATATAGTAATTGTTGGATCTGGAGCCTCAGGAGCAGCATGTGCTTGGAAATTATCCACCAGTGGGGCAAGCATTGTCTTGTTGGAGCAGGGAGATTGGTTCAATAATTATCCAGGAGATACTCAGGATTGGGAAATCAGATTGAAAAATGATTTTCATTTTAATCCTAATGTAAGAAATTTAAAGTCAGATTATGAAATATTAGATGAAAATTCAGATATTTCACCTTTAATGTTTAATGCTGTAGGCGGATCGACTCATCACTGGACTGCACATACCCCTAGACTTCACCCTTCGGATTTTAGAGTAAAAACGTTAGATGGAGTTGCTGATGATTGGCCTATATCTTATTGGGATCTGGAAAAATACTATGATTTAAATGACGAAATGATGGGTTGTTCTGGCATTAAAGGTGATCCTGCTAATCCGCCAAGATCTGCAAGACCAATGCCCCCTTTACCTTTAGGAATTGATGGCGAAAGAATAGCAAAGGCAGCTGATAGGCTAGGTTGGCACTGGTGGCCTTCAGATTCTTATCAGGCATCAATAGATTATAAAGGAAGAGAAGGATTAAATAATAATGGAAGCTATCATAATAAAAAATTGTGGGAAGCTATAGCTTCAACAGATCATGTCTATATAAAACCTGCAATAAAAAATGGATTGGAATTACGTACCAACAGTATCGTTGAAAGTGTCCAAGTAGATTCAAAAGGTAATGTAAATGGAGTTGTTTACAGAGATACGAAAAATAATACATATTTTCAAAAAGCTGGTAAAGTAATTCTGGCTTGTAATGGAATTGGGACTCCTAGATTATTACTTAACAGTAGTTCAAAACAAAACCCTAATGGACTGTCCAACAGTTCGGGTCTAGTTGGAAAAAATTTAATGTTTCATCCATATGCAATTGTTAACGGCTACTATCCTGAAGAAGATATTGATTATTCTTTAGGCTCATTAGGAAACATTTTGATAGTTCAGGAGTTCTATGAAACAGATCCTAAAAGAGACTTTTTGAGAGGGTATTCATTTCAAATGAATAGATCAACAAGCCCTGCTATGACAGCTCTAGGTTCAGGTTCGCCTACAATTGTACCTTGGGGAAATTCACATCACAATGAGTTTAAAAAGAGATTTAGAAGATTTAGTACTATGGCAATTATCAGTGAAGATCTTCCAGAACTACATAATAGAGTAGAGATTGTTTCTGGAAATTCAAATACACTACCAATTCCTAAAATTTATTATAAAACCTCAGATAATACGAAAAAACTTCTAAATCATGGAATTGGAAAAGCGAAAGAATTGCTTAAGGAAGCTGGATGTGTTGAAACCACAACTATTCCAGTACTTAGAAGTGGTGGGTGGCATTTGATGGGGACAACAAAAATGGGTGATGACCCTAAGAATTCAGTAGTAAATGCTAATTGTGAAAGTCATGATGTTAAGAATTTGTATATCGTTGATGGATCAGTTTTTACCACATCTGCTGCGGTTAATCCGACACCAACTATCCAAGCAATAGCACTTATGACTGCAGATAAGATTTTGAAAGGATGAAATTTTGAAAATTGATAATATTGAAATGAATATTTTGAAAAGTTTTCTTGAAGTTATTATACCTTCAAATGATGATATGCCTTCAGCAAAGGATATTGATTTAAATCTAGATAATATATTGAAAGAAAATCAAAAATATATAAAACCCACCAAGCAGATCGTTGATTTTATACAAAGAGAACCTGCAGCAAGAGTGATGGGAGGAGTTTTAAGTTTAACTGAAATTCAAAAGATTGATATTCTAAAAATGACTGAACATCTTTTTCCCGATGAGTTTGCTATTTTTATTGAATTAATTTATCTAGGTTATTATTCCAATCCGGAAGTACATAAAAAAATAAATTGGACTCTAGATCAAGATAAAAAAGATTTCAATCTTACGCCTTTCGATGATTCCATTTTAGATAACATTTCCAAAAGAGATCCATTTTGGAGGAAAGCGTAATGTCGACTATTCCAGTAAAAATAGGAATTGCAGGCTTAGGTAATGTTGGTGAAGAGGTAGCACGTCAAATTTTAAATGGATTCAGAATCAAAAATGAAATATACCCTTTAGAACTCATTGGTGTTTCATACAAATCTCGATCAAAAAAAAGAAACTTGGATTTATCAGGGATTAAGTTTTATGAAGATGCTGTTTCTATTGCAAAAGATAAAGAAATTGACTTAGTAATTGAACTTATAGGAGGGGAAACTGGCATTGCTAAAGAATTATGTGAAACTACGCTAAGAAATCATAAAGGATTAATAACTGCTAATAAAGCTCTTGTTGCAAATTCTGGACATGTTCTAGCTGATATGGCTGAGAAAAATAATGTTTTTTTTGCATTTGAAGCATCTGTTGCGGGAGGTATCCCTATTTTAAAAATAGTTAGAGAATCCTTAGCCGCAAATAAAATCAACAGAATGGCAGGAATACTAAATGGGACCGCAAATTATATACTAAGTGAAATGGAGAATACCAAAGGTGACTTCAATATAATTTTGAAGGATGCACAAGACAAAGGATTTGCAGAACAGGATCCTTCATTTGATATAGATGGAATAGATGCTGCACATAAAATATCAATATTATCTGCAATTGCATTTGGTAAATTACCTTCTCTTGACTCCATGGAAATAAAAGGGATAAGAAATATCAGATCAAATGACATGGACTATTGTGAAGAATTAGGATTTAAGATTAGGCTTTTAGGAGTCGCTAGTGAAACAAAAAATAAACAATTGAATTGTTCTGTTCAACCATGGTTGGTTCCAAATAATAACACTCTAGCAAGTGTAGTGGGACCAATGAATGCAATAGAAATAAATTCTAATTTAACTGGACCTGTTTTAATTACTGGCGCGGGAGCTGGCTCAGGTCCCACTGCATCTGCAGTATTGTCCGATGTCATAGATTTTGCTGCCGGAAGGAAATCCCTAAGTTTCTCTAGATCAGCTGCAAATATTATTATATCTAAAAAAACTACTTCTTTTGAGAAACCTACTCGTTATTACATCCGTTTATCTGTAGTGGATCAATCAGGAGTTTTAGCAGAGCTGACAGCAATATTTCGTGATAACAATATATCCATTGAAAGTTTTATTCAAAAAGGAATTTCAGATGATAAATCTGCTCAATTAGTTATTCTCACACATTCAACAGATCACGAAAAGATTAAGAGTGCCTCCTTATCGATAAATGAATTAAAAATAGTTTTAGCCGAACCAATATGTTTGCCAATTTACGAATAAGTAATCTATGTAAACTGTGATTCTAAATAGATTTATACTTGGGAAATAATTTCCCCAAACTCATTTTTTTATATTTCTACTGTCTCCACATAGGAATTATAGTTATTTGATAGAATGTCCTCAAAACTTACATAGCTAAAAGGAGTTTGTTATGAGTTCTCGTATGTCGGCTATATTGATAATCATTGGTATCGCTGTGACTATGATATTTGGTCTTACTAACGACACTGCAACTGCTGATTGGAGTAGTGATCAGTCAATGATGGCTGCACTTAGTGGTAATTACTCGTGGGTTCAACTATCGATGCTTATTTCAGCAATTGGCCAAATAATAATCATAATTGGAATTTTTGGAATAAGAGATTCTATGTCTGGAGGCGAAGGGCATAAATATGCAGTAATGTCCAGTTTGTTTCTTGCGATAGGTGCAACAATGAATTTAATTTGGGGTAGTTTGTTGGGTGTGACTGGTGAAGCGGCTGCAGCTGGAATGGCTGGTTCAGCTCCCCACATGGCAATAGCATCTGCTACATTTGCAGCAGCAATAGGTATTGGAGCTGCAGGAGGAATATCTACTTTTGTAGGTATATCTCTATTGGGGATTGGCACAACTATTCAGAAAAATTTCAACATAATTATTGGAATATTACTGGTTATTATCGGAATAATTGGAATAGTGTTGACCTTGTTGGATTCTAGAGGTAGTTTACTGTTTATTCCTTGGATAGGAACTTTTGTGATATTACTGTCAATGGCTGGATTGTCACTTAGAAAATAATCTAGAAAATTAAATAATATCTCTAAAAAACTGCTTAATGGGGCTTAAAATTAAACTGTATAATTTTAGGCCCTATAGCTCAGACCACACTGTACCTATTTTATAAAATTGGTATTTATATTTTAGTTATGTCTTTGTTAAAAGCCCATTCAGGGTAATAATCATAAATCTTGATATCTTTTCTGGGATATCCAAGTGTTTGAGGTGAAAGAGAGAATTTATCTATCCCGCTCATATCTATTCCAATATATTTCATACCACATTTTAGTTGTGTTCTTGTTGATGGTATATTCCATGGCCCCACAGCACTATAAGGATATATATCGTTTTCAAACGCCCATCTTCCTGCTGCAGAATAAACTGTACTACCTAAACCTGCAATAGAAATACTTTGATCAGCATCAACTCCTATTTCTACAAAACCTCCACCTATATCTAATAATGTCGCTGCGGCAATAATTTTATTATTATTTTTTATTACAAAACCTTTGACACAATCAACGTAATTATGCCAAAATATCTTGAAATCTAACTGATCTTTTATTTCATCACCACTCAATATTTCAACTTCATGAAGATTTATGTCTATCCAATCCTTTTCTTCTGCAAAAAGCTCCCAAGTTGGCCCCCAGACGTAGTAACCATAATCATGAGTAATCTTTGAAATTTCATATTTACCATAATCAGAAAAAAGAAAGTCCCTAGGTGTTTTTTTTATTAGCTTCAATAAATCTTCTTTTACATTTTTATTCAATGACAAATATAAAGAATTATTATATTCAAAAATCCAAATTTTACTTGCCCTTTTATCACTATTTGAATCATCGAATTCAGAAATGTAAATCCCATTTTCAATATTTTCTAAATTTGGTGCATGATGATTGATCCAGTTATTAATTGTTTTGTCTAATTGTTTAGAAATTTCTAACATTTTTTAACTCCATTCAAAGATAACTATGTACATATAAATTAAACGATATTTACATTTATCATTTTTGTTACACTAAATGTTACATTTGTTACACGATTTTAATTACTCTTTAGTGGTATAAAAATTAAAGAATCTAAATTCATTCCCATGTAGCTCAGAGGATAGAGCACCGGTTTCCACGAGTAATATTCTAAATGGACCAGTTATACTGAAATTCACTACTTTACACTCTCTAAACAGCACTTGTTACTCCATTTGTTACTTCAAAGTCTTTTTGATAATAGCTTTTTTCAATGTTTGCTATTTCTTCATATATTTGAAAAATTAGTCTGATTGATTGATAATTTAAATATGAAATTACAAAATATAGGACTTATAGGATTTGGAAGTTGGATAGAATCAGCATATCTACCTCTTTTAAATTCAAAAACTAATGCTATCAAAGCTATAGCTGCTAGAACTGAGAACACACTTATAAAAGCCAAAAAAATATTGGGTAATGATTGTTTTTATACAAATGATTATAAAAAATTACTCAATAAACCCGATATAGATTTGGTGATTTTGTGTGTTCCTGATGAACTACATGAAAAAATAATGAAGGATATTATTAATTCAAAAAAGAATTGTATTTTTGAGATGCCTTTATCAGAAAATATTAATTCATCTAAAGAATTAATTACTTTGATGGATAAAAGTGAAAATTTTTTTATACCTAATTTAGAAACATCTCAGTTGCCTATTATTAAGAAATTAAGTGATTTTAAAAATAAAAAATCATTAGGGAATCTATTAAATATTCATATGGTAATGAATGCTCCAAACTGGGGTCCAACACCTAATTTAACAAAATCAGTATATTCTATTTCGCCATGGTACATAGACCCATTAAATAAAATAAGCGGAAACCTACCTACTAGAGTTCTATCTATCGGTGAAAAATCCCCAAAAAGTTTTTCTGAATCCAGAGCAAATATTATATTAGATTATAATACTCATTGGGCTTCTTGGAATTTTAATATCGAATCTTCTAAAGAATGGGAAGTCATTATCACAATGACTTTCGAGAATTCAGAAATAATAACTGATTTAGTCAATTCAGAAATAACTATTTATAAAAATGAAAAAAAACTTCCAAAAATAAAAATTGAAAGTATATGGCCGGGGATGAAATATTTTTTAAGTTATATAGAAAATACAGATAATTTTAATAATCAAAATACTAAAGACTTAATGAATATATCGCATGCCTTACAATTATCAAATAATTCTAATAATTGGCAATCTGTAGAAATATAATATTTTACTTATTGTAATAATTGAAAAATTTTATTCAGTTTTTTCTGTTGTAAAATTAAAGAATCTAAACTTATGCCCCTGTAGCTCAGAGGATAGAGCATCGGTTTCCTAAACCGTGTGCCCGGGTTCGAATCCCGGCTGGGGTACCAACTCTTTATTTGGAAACACTCCTAATTTAGTATAATTAAAAAACAAAATCATGGAAATTAATAAAGTTACTATATTAATATAGTTGTTTAAGCTTTGAAAAAATTTTAGGAAAACCTCAGAAGTAAAATGATATGATTACTGAACTAAATGCGGAGAATAGAAAATGGGTTGATTCCACTCTTGATTCGATGACTATCGAAGAGTGTATCGCTCAAATGCTTGTACCTCACCATCCATTTGAAAATCCCCAAACGCACTTTGAATCTGTAACTAATGCGACAGCAGATGACTGGTTACGGCTTCTAGATGAAATTCCACTCGGAGGTATATGCATCAGGAAACCTCCATCTGATGAATTGAAACTAGTATTGGAAAAAATTCAGGATCACTCTCAAATTCCTGTGATAGTTGGATCAAACATAGAACCAGGGAGTTCGAGTCCGGCCCGCATAATGAATGAAAACACTCCTAGGACAGAAGTATTTGATTACGCATCATATTCACCTTCCATGATGGCGTTTGCCGCTGCAAATGACCCAGATTTAACCTATGAAACTTGTCGCTTTATTGCGGAACAGAGAAGATCCTATGGATACCATTGGACCTTCAATCCGATTGTAGATCTGAATTTAAATTTCAGGAACCCTATTACCAACATAAGATCTTTGGGTGACGATACCGAAACAGTTTTGACACATGCTACTGCCTTTATACGAGGATTCCAAGATGGTGGAGTCATGGCAGCTACCGCGAAGCATTTTCCTGGCGATGGTACAGATGAAAGAGATCAACATCTACTCACAACTTCAAATCATCTCAACTTAAATGACTGGTACAAGACATACGGTCTTGTCTGGAAAACCGTTATTGATTCAGGGGTAAATGCAATTATGTGTGGGCACATTGCATTTCCTGCCTACGAACAACGGATTCCAGATTCAAACCACACGCTACCTGCCACTCTCAGCAAAAATCTCCAAGTAAAATTATTGAGAGAAGAACTGGGTTTTCAAGGGGTAGTTATTTCTGATGCTAGTTCGATGACCGGTATGACTAGCAGGGTAAAAGCATCTGATAGAGCGATAGAGAACATACTTGCAGGGACAGATATGTGTTTGCTTCCCGAAACAATAAAAGATTATGGCTTCATAAAAAATGCAGTACATGAAGGACGTATTTCTGAAGAAATAATTAGAGACGCCACCAAAAGAATACTGGAACTTAAAGCACGTTTGACTCTTCACAAAGACCCGTTTTCAGCAAGCCCTGCTAAATCAAGTCAAGGCAATGCTAAGAGAACAATTAATACAGTGTCTGATAAAAGTATCACATTATTACGGAGAGGCAATCCCGAACCAAGAAAGCTCAAGGGTGACGAAAATGTACTTTTTGTAAATGTCTTCTCAAAAGGTCCATTTACGAATTCAAATTTGGAACCTATGGCTAATTCACTCAAAAACGAAGGATGTTCAGTAGAGTTATTGGAAAATCCCACTGATATGGAATTAAGAGAAAACTTACCTAATTTTCATTCTGTCTTCGTAAACATTTGTCATGTGCCTATGAGTGGAAACTTCGATCAGATCGGGGCAGGATTTGGACAGAGTCTCTGGCGGATAGCGCACATGTTTCATGACAATGTCGCTTACACTTGTTTCGGCACTCCATATGTCTTAGCTGAGCTTACTCACGTCCCTAACATGCTCCTCTCATACGGTGCTTCTGTACCTGCACAAGAGGCAGTAGCAAAAGTATATTTAGGAAAACTTGAGCCAAAAGGTATGCTTCCTGTAAAAGAGCCCGATATTTCTTGGCAGAATATCCTGAGTTAAATATAAGTATCATAGCTTATATATTAAAACCCTATTTTATTTGTTGATCAGCTTTAATAAAATTAAGTATTATTTTTTTTAAGTTTTTGATGTAAATCTATAAAATCAGTTGCAATATAGTCGAAACCTTTAGGGTTGTTTATATTAGGTAAGTCTGAGTATTCCAGAGGTCGATTTACATATGCAGTTTTAAGTCCTAATTTTTTTGCTGCATTTAAATCTCCTTCATGTGCTGCAACCAGCATAACTTCGCTAGGATTTAGATCTAAATACTGGCATGCCTTTCTATAAACATATTCATCTGTTTTATATTTTTTAAATATATCTCCAGAAAAAATGAAATCCCAATTTAATTTGGAATATTTACTCATATTCAACAATAATGAAAAATTTCCATTTGATAATGTTCCTATAGAAAAATCTTCTTTTAACTTACGTAAACCTTCCACTGAATCATCCCAAGGATCTAATTTATGCCATAAATTATTTATTTCAAGAATATTTTCATCATCTAGAGAGCTTAATAATTCTTTCGATTCTAACAATTCCTTTAGTTTATCTAAATGAATTTTATCTACATTCTTCCATTTAACTTTTCCATCGTTAAATTTACCAATAAAGTCTGTATAACCCTTTCTCCAGTCTAAAGCAAAATCATTAAGTTCATTTTTGTTTAAATTCACTGGTAGAAATTTATTTAGTTCCTTTTTTATTGTCGAGCGCCAGTCAACAACTGTTCCAAAAACATCAAAAATCAATACTTTAACTTTACTGTTTTTCATGATTTTCTCCTTTTTTATTCATGTTAAATAGATCATAAAAAGTTTCCAAATTTTACTTAAAGGTATAAATGAAAGCTTTTCCTTCAAAGATAAACCGTATTTATGGTTAGCTGGTTTTTCTTCAGAAAGAATTTTTTGATTTAATTTTCTAAATAAATTTAAACATGATTGGGTTGCAATTTGACTATCTTTTGCAAATAATTCCATTCCTTTCTCCGCTTTGATGTACCAACTTTCTGCTTCTAAAGCTAGTATTTTCCTTGCATTGATAACGTATCCCTCGAGTTCTATCTCATTTTTTGGTAAATCTAATAAATCAACAGGAGTATAATACCTACCTCTAAAATAATCTTCATAAACATCTCGAGCAATATTGGTTAATTGCAAAGCAATTCCTAATTCTTTGGAAGGTTTTAATAAATCTTTTATACTCTTATCTTGTGTTGCTCCATATATATATGCCAAAAAATAGCCGACTACTATAGCGGATCCATAAATGTAATTGTCTATTAAATCATCCATATTATTATAGGATTTAGTTTTTATATCTTTTTTCATTGCATCTAAAAAAGAAAAATAATATTTCTCAGGGATCAATTTATCTAATGATAATTTTCTAAAACCAGATAAAATTACTGGAACTTTGTTATGTACAGATGAAATAAGGCTTGTATATTGACGAGAGAATTTATACTTTTCTCTCCAATCATTTAATAAATTTTCTTTTTGTTCATCAGAAAGATTGAAAGTATCTACAATTTCATCCGGATACCTTACTGCTGCGTATACTATTTCAACTAAATCCCTTTTATCTTTGGGCAAAAACCTTGTTACTGTAAAAAAACTTTTGCTGTAATTTTTTAGAATTTTTCTTCCAAGTTCCTTGCTAAAATAATATGCTTTATCCTCTGATACAGCATTTGAAATTTTATTATTATAATTTAATTCTAATGATTCCCATTTTTCAGGTCCCCAGAGTCGTTCATCAGCTATATAAGTATAATTATTCATATTTTTTTATTAATTTTAATCTATTTATTTTTATGTCGTTGTTTGAAAATTTATTCTAAATTATCTTTAACGAGTTTTTCACTAATATGTAAAAGTTTTTCTTGAATAATTTTGCTATAAGAATAATCAGAAGATTTTTCTTCATTTCGTTCATTGAAGTATTTTCCATTTATATTGTTTTTTAATACATGTTTTAAGACCTCAAAAACGTTCTTTGCTCCATATTTAGCATTTTTACCATAAATTTTATGAAAAAAAACTAAAATAGGAGAAATAAATCCATTATTAGAAAGTAGCCTTGTTCCTATAATTCCGGGATGTACAGAATTTATATAAATTTCTTTATGTTTTTCTAACAAATAGTATCCCCACATAATTTGAGATACCTTACTTTGAGCATAACTTTTTACTGCATTATAATTTTGAAGATTATTTATATCGTCAAGGTTTATTTCTCCTCTTCCGTGAACTTTAGAAGAGACATTAAGGATATGAGCCTTGGAGTTCAAAATTTTATTTTTTAATAATATTTCAGTAAGTAAAAAATGAGATAGATAATTTACCTGAAAAGTTCTCTCAATGTTGTTTTTGGTTAATTTATTATTAACAAATATTCCTCCAGCATTATTTATTAAAATATCTATTGAATTTACTTCCTTTGATATTTTATTGAATACTTTTTTTATGTCCTCTAATTTTTCAAAATTACATAAATAGAAACTTTGTAAATTTTTCCTATTTTTATTTATTGAATTGAGAGCTTTTTTGATTCTTTTTTTATTTCTACCTATGCCAATTACGTAATATTTCTCATTAGAAAATATCTTAAATAATTCAAATCCTATACCAGATGTTGCCCCTGTTATTAAAACTGTTTTCATGCTATCTTCTTATGCTATTTTTGAATATAATTATCTATGTCGTGAAATATTTTTTGATACTATTAACCGTAATTCTTTTCTCATGCTCCTCACAAGAGGAAACATCTACAAATATTCCTGATAATGGCTATGATGTGAAACCCAAATTAGAAAAATCAGAAATTATAAAAAACGAATCTCAAGATAATAAGGATGAAAATAAAACTGAAGAACCTGTGAACCAAACAATAGTTGATGATTCTTTTACACCATTATTATCTATTGAATTTCGATCTGATTCAGACAATTATATTAAAGCAAACTATAGAGTCACCGAACAACTTGCGAGATTATCATATCCAATTGATGCAGTAGGATACACTGAGGACATTACTGGAGGAATTTACTTAGACGAAAACGGAATTCCTGCTCCTGAATCTATAATTAATATTGATCTTTCTAATCTTAAAAGTGATGAATCTAAGAGAGATAATTATTTAAAAAGAAATTCTCTTGAAACTGATAAATTCCCTGAAGTCTTTTTTTATGTTAAAGAAATTAAGAATTTAAATACTAGCAGTTTACTTAATTTAGATAAAAATGAGGTGGAATTCCAAATGATAGGTGATCTTACCATTCATGGAGTTACGCAGACAAAGACATGGGATATTCAAGCCATATCAGAAATGGGAAGATTAAAAGGTCAAGGAAGCATATCTTTTCCTTTCAGCGATTTTGGGATGGAAATACCCAAGCTTTTTTTTATTATTAGTGTCGAAGATACAATAACCCTAGAATTGGATTTTGATCTTTTGATTTCTTTAAATTCTTCTTTAAACCTTGATTCAATATCCTTACCTGAATTTGTCCAAAAAGAGATTGCTAATAATAATGTTAATGGCTTGTACACTAATGCTTGGTTATGCACTGAAAATGACAGAATAATCGTTGATGATCTTTCTACAGACGATGAAGAAACTTGGAAATGTTATGTAGATATCGAATTAACAGATGATTCTGTAATTGTAACCAGCACAGGGATTCCTAATCATGATTTTCAATCAGGATTAGGTTGTTGCGCACAAGAGAATAATTATCAATGGATAATTCCTACTAATCCTCAATTTACTGAAGAAATTACAATGGCTCCTGATAGAGGCCCTATTGCCATAACTGTTACCGGTGTACCAATTTATGGACCTGAAGAAGGACCAGGTGGAGATGCTGTTGCGTTACATTTTGACTATTTTGAAGAAGATAGACAGCCGATTGAATTAGGATTATGCGGAGGGCATTCAGCCGGTGCTTATTTTCATTATCATTTTGACGCTAATTGCTTACACTGGCATCCTGAAGGCACGGGTTTAGACTGGGAAGATTGGGATTATAGAACTAATTTAGACCCCAATGAACATTCTCCAGTTATAGGGTTTGCTTTTGATGGATTTCCTATTTATGGTCCATATGGGTGGGATTCATATAAAAATATTATAGAAATAACTTCTAGTTATAGATTAAAAAAAGACGCGAACGGATATAAAGGAATAGATGACTGGGAATATATTGAAGGGCTTGGAAACACAGATGAATGCAACGGTTTGTCTAGTTCAACACCAGAAGTCCCTGATGGCATTTATCATTACGTTAGCACAATTAGAAACGGTGAAGGGCAAATAGGATTTCCTTATTTTTTACTTTGTTACCACGGTGTACCAAATGAATCAAATTATGACGTTGGTGGACAAGGACAAGGTCCTCCTGATGCTGGTGGACAA
>JAPYUX010000005.1:65620-105987 GCA_029940375.1 Dehalococcoidia bacterium
TGGTGGACAAGGACAAGGTCCTCCTGATGCTGGTGGACAAAGACAAGGTCCTCCTGATGCTGGTGGACAAAGACAAGGTCCTCCTGATTTTACAGAAGCAGCTTCTAAATTAGGAATAACAACAACAGAACTTATTGCGGCTCTAGGAGGACCTCCTCCTGACTTTGAATCCGCAGCCAGAATATTAGGAGTTTCGATTGAAGAACTACAAAAAATCATTCCAACTGCCCCAGCTGTCCCAGCTCCTGTACCACCAGCTCAAAATAATGAATATAGATAAAAACCAGCATAGAAAGTCGTAATTAATTTACTTGACTTAATTAGAACACTTGTTCTAAAATGAACATATGTTCTAATTAAGGAGTTGTTATGACGATAAATTATAAGGCAAATGTTTTTGACAAATCAAAAAGTGTAAATTCAACTGGTGTAGATATTATAAGATCGATTGCTACAAGCATTATTGATAAAAAACATGAAGAATATAATATCGGCATTGAATGCGTATATTGTTGGCATGAATCTATGAATGATCTTAGGATTTGGGCTCTAATAAAAAACAGAAATAATAATATTTCTTCCGCTATAATAAGTTCTTCTATGCTTGAATGCTTGTATCCTGCTATTTTCAAAATGGTAGATAAGATAAATGATTTGAAAGATTTAAATTGTGTTTTTTATGGATCATTCAATAAAATATCTTATAATCAATCTAAGTATTTATTTTCAAATAAATTCGATAAAGATCAAGAATTTTTACTTTTTGAGAACATATTATTTTCAAATGAAGAAAAAATTAATACTAATGCATTAGTCACAATAAATGTATATAAAAAAAATTATTCTCTTAATTATTTTCATGTCTCTAAAAATTGTAAACATAAATGAGGATTCTTCTATGACTATGACAAAATATAATGATGTAATTAATAAAAATATTATTTTAGAAGATGGATGTGAATTTTCTGATAGTTGTTTAAATTGTCCACTTCCGCTTTGTAAATATGATGATCCTATTCTGGATAAATCAAAGTTCAAAAACAATAGAAATTTACTGATTATGACTATGAAAAATTCTGAATTTTCTAATGAAAATATTGCGAAAGCATTAAAAATTTCAACTCGTACAGTACATAGAGTTATTAATAATAATAAAAGAGGACCTATTAGTGAGGAGCAAAAATTTGTTCTAGAATTAAGGAATCAAAATTTAATAAAAAAATATAGTTTAGTTTCTATGAGAAATTAATTGCCTACGAGGAACATGGATCTCTCTGCAATATTAATTGATCTATCAGCGATTCTTTCTAAATTATGAGCAACCCACAATAAAAAAGTTGCACGTTCAATTTCATTTGGTTTACGTTTCATTAGTTCGATTAATTTCTCTTGAACATCTTTGTATAATTTATCCAATTTAGTATCTTCTTTTTGAAGTTTTTTATATCTGTTCTTTACCTCATCAGCATTTTTTAACAAAAAAGTCTCTGTACTAGTCTTTAACATTGAAATACTTATAATACTGATTTGAGGAATAATTACCAAGTCTGTTGGTAAAGGTCTTACACCCATTCTATTGGTCAATACAGCAATTCCTTCAGCATAATCGCCTATTCTTTCTAATTCCTCAATTACGTACATACATGCAACTATTTCTCTTAAATCTCCTGCTAAGGGATGTTCTCTTCTTATTAGATCTACACATAATTTTTCAAGATCGTCTTGCATTTTATCAATTACGTCGTCATTTTTTATCACTTCATTAGCTAATACTAGATCCTGTTCAATTAGTGATTTCATAGCTTTCTCTATAGAAAGCTCTACTTGAGAAACCATTATTTTAATTTCAGTTTCAAGTCTGTGTAAACTATTGTCAAATTCTTGTCTTGCCATATTATTACCTATCCAATTCTTCCTGTAACATACGCCTCTGTACGTTCATCTTTGGGATTTCCAAAAACAGAATCATTTGTACCATATTCTATCAATTCTCCAATTCTATTTTCTCCAGCCATCATAACTGCAGCATAATCACAAATTCTGGTTGCCTGCTGCATATTGTGGGTAACAATCACAACTGTAATATTTGATGATATTTCTTGAATGAGATCTTCTAATTTAGATGTCGAAACTGGATCCAATGCAGAGGCAGGTTCATCCATAAGTATAATGTCAGGGTTTACAGCCAATGCTCTTGCAATACACAATCTTTGTTGTTGCCCTCCTGATAGAGTTAAGCCATTATCTTTCAATCTATCTTTAACCTCATCCCATAAAGCTGATTTTTTTAGAGAAGATTCAACTATTGATTCAATATTATCTTTGGCAAAACCATTAATTTTTGGTCCAAAGGCCACATTCTCAAAAATACTTTTAGGAAATGGATTAGGTTTTTGAAATACCATTCCAATTTTAAATCTTATATCGGTGGGATTAGAATTTTCAGAATAAATTGAAATATCATTATATTTAATTTCACCTTCAACTTTAGCAGATGGTATGAGATCATTCATACGATTGAAACACCTTATCAAAGTGCTTTTACCACAGCCAGATGGTCCTATAAGAGCAATAATTTTGTTTCGAGGAATATTAAATGTAACATTGTTTACTGCCTGTAGTGATCCATAGAAAACACTTAAACCTTTTGCTTTTAATATAGCCTCTTGGGTTGAAATTTCATCAATAAAATCGTTAACCATTTTAGTTTTATCTTATAAAATTATTATAAATAATACTAACATATGTTTACTATTGAATGTTAAATAATGATTAAGGCACTAAATATATACGATTTTTCAAAATTTGAACTTGAAGAATTCTTAACTAGTAAAAATTACCCCAAATATAGAACTTCTCAAATTTGGCGTTATTTATATAGAAATAATATAGATAATTTTGAGGATATGAAAAATATCCCAATTGATTTAATTTCAGATTTAAACAAATACTTTTTTATTGAAAAATTAAATGAGATAAATTATGTGATTTCTAAAGATAAATCAACCTATAAAAGTTTATTTGAATTATCAGATAACTTACGTATCGAAACTGTGTTAATGAATTACCCTTCTGATGATCATAGAAAACCACGTAAAACTATTTGTGTTTCCAGCCAAGTTGGATGTGCTTTAGGATGTACCTTTTGTGCAACAGGTCAACAGGGATTTTTTAGACAACTTAAAACAGGAGAAATTATATCTCAAATTATGTATTTCAAAAAATTAGAAGAAAAAAAATATTTTGATTCATATTTAAGTAAACCGGAAAAATCTTATGATGGAATAAAAAATATCGTTTTTATGGGAATGGGAGAACCTTTGGCTAATTATAATAACACTATTAAGGCGATAAAAATTCTTAACGATCCTAATGGTATTAATTTAGGAGCTAGAAGTATAACTATTTCCACTGTTGGACTTGTTCCAGAAATTATCAAATTATCCAAGGAAAATATACAAATTAATTTAGCAGTTTCTCTCCATGCTCCCGATAATTTTACTAGATCACAAACTGTCCCTATTAATAAAAGATATCCTATAGAAATGTTGATGGATGCCTGTAAGAAATACATACAACAAACTAACCGTAAAATTTTTTTTGAATACGTGTTATTATCTGGGCAAAATGATTCAACATCGCATGCTAATGATTTAGGTATCTTACTCGAAGGTATGTTGGCTCATGTAAATCTGATACCAGTAAACCCAACAAAGTTATCTGAATATAAAAGAACCCCTGATTCTATGATAATAAAATTTCAAAAAGAATTAAAAAAATTTGGTATTCCTTCCACAGTTAGAATGGAAAAAGGTATTGAGGTTAGTGCAGGATGTGGACAATTAGCAACATCAAATGAATATTAATATCTGATAGCTTCTGCAAGCACTTCTACCAAATATCTTGGATTTTTATTTGACAAATCTTTTATTTGATCATGACATGAAATCCCAGTGACCACTATTTCTTGATTTTCTTTTGATTTTCTTAAGTTTGGTAAAAGTCTATCTTCAGCGATTTTAGTTGAAATTTCATAATGTTCTTTCTCCATTCCAAATGAACCAGCCATACCACAACATCCCGAATCAATAATCTTCGCTGAGAAATTTGGGGGAATGTTTAAGGAATTTAAAGCCTTATTTACTCCTTCTAAAGCGCGTTCGTGACAGTGCACAAGTAGAAGTAAATCTTTAACCTCTTCATTCCATACTATTTGTTGTTTCCCATCATTCTGAATGTCTAAAAGTAAATCTTGAATTGTATAGGTATTCTCTGAAATTTTCAAAGCCATCTTTCTATCCTCAGCTAGATCAGGGAATTCGTCTTTCATAACTGACATGCAACTTGCTTCTACTCCAACTATTTTTACACCTTGATTAATGTATTTGGTTAAAATCTTTGTATTGTAGTCGATATTTTTTTTAGCATCTTCCAATAGCCCTTTTGAAATCATTGGTCTTCCACAACATTTTCTTTCAGAAATTACGACTTCATACCCTGCGGATTCTAGAATTTTAATTGCAGCTTTACCAACGTCAAGATGAATATAATTAATATAAGTATCGTGAAAAAACAATATTTTTCCTCTTGAATTAGTCGACATAGATTCTCTTTTATTGAACCAATTTTCAAAAGTGTGATCACTGACCGGAGGTATATTTCTACGATGATCTATGCCAATTGTCTTTTCTAGTATATATTTTGATATTGGAAGCCTGTTTATTATATTAAATAATTTTGCTTGAGGCCCAGAAATATATTTGTAGATATTCCCAATATTCCCAATTAATTTTGATCTAATTGGTATTTTATTTTTTTTATAATAATTATTTAGAAACTCATATTTTATCTTGGCCATATCAACGTTAGACGGACATTCTGATTTACAGGATTTACATTCCAAACATAAATCTAAAACATCCAACATTTTTTTATCTGTAAATAAATCATTATTTATCACTCCAGACAGAGCACCTCTTAAAGCATTTGCCCGTCCTCTTGTTGTATGTATTTCTTCTCTGGTAGCCATATAAGATGGGCACATTGCACCAGCATTAATTTTCCTACAGGCTCCAACGCCATTACATTTTTCTATTGCTCCTTCAAATCCTCCTTCTTCCGAAAAATCTAATATTGTTTCTATTTTTTTCATTTGATAAGATGTTCCATATCTTAGGTTTTCCCCCATTTTAGGTGTATCAAATATTTTCCCTGGGTTCATTATTCCATTAGGATCAAACGATTTTTTCAGTTCTCTGAAATTATCAACCAGTTTGGTGCCAAACATTTTCTCAGTCCAAACACCTCTTACAATTCCATCTCCATGTTCCCCACTCATAGATCCTTCAAATTCCTTAACCAAATCAGATATTTCATCTGCAATTTTGATCATACGATTAATACCTTCAGATTTTTTTAAATTAATAGTTGGCCTTACATGCAAACAACCTTCTGCAGCATGCCCATAGTAACCAGCTTCAGTACCATTTGCTTTTACTATTTCATCAAATCTTTTAATATATTCAGGCAATTTTTCAGGAGAAATTGCTGTATCTTCTACAAACGGAATAGGTTTAGCATCTCCAGGTATATTCATCATTAAACCTAAGCCTGCTTGACGCATTGCCCAAACTTGAGCTTGTTTACTTGGGTCAGTTATATTCGTGATAGCATACGAAAGATTTATTTTTTTCATTTTATTTCCTAAATTGTTTAATTTAGAATTTATTTCCTTTTCAGAACTACCATTAACTTCTACAACCAGTATGTCACTTGGATCTCCTTGTAAGAAATCTAAATTTCTAGAAAATCCTAAAGATTTTCTAGCTTGTGTAATTATCATTTGACCTATATGTTCTACTGCTGCAGGATTTTCATCTAAGACAGCAACCGTTGCCTCCATTGATTCAATAAGATCCTTGAAATGTAATATGGCTAATCCAGTAAATTTTGGGAGAGGTTCTAAATTGAGCTTTGCTTTTGTAACAGCAGCTAAAGTCCCTTCAGATCCCACCATTATATTAACCAAGTTGATCTTATTGCTTTTAGGATGAATAAGATCTAAATTATATCCTCCCACTCTTCTATTAACTCTAGGAAACCTTTTATTTATTTCAGATTTAGCTTTGTCAGATATATCCAAGACTTTTTTATAAATTTGTGATTCAAAATTATTTTGAGATAATTTGTACTCTAAGGAATTCCCAGTTATTTCAGAAAAATTTGTTTTATTACCATCGGAAAGAATAACTTCCATTTCTTTAACTTGGTCAACTGTTTTTCCATAAATAATTGAATGGGCTCCACATGAATTATTACCCATAGCTCCACCAACATTTGCTCTTGATTTAGTTGATGGATCCGGAGTGAAATGTAAGTCATATTTTTTTACAGATTCATTTAAATTATCTATTGTAATACCAGGTTCCGTAATTACCCATTTTTCATCTGAATTGATTTCTATTATTTTATTCATATATTTAGAAAAATCTATTACAACTGCTGAGTTAACAGTTTGACCAGAAAGGCTTGTTCCGCCGCCTCTTGGTAATATAGCAACGTTATTCTTGTTACATATTTCGATTATTGCAGATACGTCATCGGAATTAGAAGGGATAGTAACGCCTACAGGCAAGATACTATAGATTGACCCATCTGTAGAATACATTTGCCTGGAAATGTCATCAAAACGAACTTCTCCTTGGATAGATTTTATAAGTTCTTCTTGTAAGTTAGAATTTGTACTTTTCCTAGATTTCTCTTGGATTAATCTCATGAATATGTTATTTTATTTCATTTATAGTAAATGTTTGTTCTCCACCTGGAGTTTTTACTAAAACTTCTTCACCCAATCTTCTTCCCAAAATAGCGGATCCAACTGGAGAAACAATTGAGATTTTTCCTACTAAAGGATTAGCTTCTTTGGGCTCAACAAGTTGATATTCATAGTTATTTGAGTTTACTGGATTTTTTATCACAACTTTTGAACCTATTTGAATTCTGTCTCCTGTGTTAGTTTCATCAATAATTTTTGCAAGTTTCAATATCCCTCCAAGTTCGTGAATTTTAGCATTCACCATATCTTGATTTTCACGAGCGGCATCTAGAGGTGCGTTTTCACGAATATCTCCATCTTTAATAGCTCTTCTAACTTCATCAGCAAGCCTTGGTCTTTGATCATTTAGTTCTTTTAGTTGTTCTTCTAAATCTTTATATCCGGCTTCAGTAAGATTGATTTCCTCTCTTTTAGTCTCTTCTAATTTTTTTGTAATTTTTCCAACATTAGATTTTTTCATTCGTAAATGTGAGGCTAAATTTAATGCAGTCAATTCATTTAGTTTGAGAAAAAGCAAGAATTTTTTTAAATAATTGACTTTTTGGGCTACAGTTGCGACACTGGTTCTTTTAGCAAATTCGTCAGAATAATTACCTATTTCAGAAGGGGTAATGCCACTTATACTTCTTTTGTCGCCCAACCACCTAATCATTCTTCCAATTTCTTGTTGAGCAATGTTATTTAATTTTCTTGATGATGTTTGAACATAAATTTGGAATGCATCATTTATATTGTCTGGAATGTTGTTCAACGCCTCTTTATTTTCAGGTTTTGTTTCCTTCAAAGCAGACATTTTCCCTCCAAATTGATAAATTAAATTCCCGTATCCCTTTATTTTATTCCAAAAAAGTAAACAATGTTTCTTTTTGAGCTATCTTTTTGTTTAAAATCGATTCTTTCATGACATTTTTTGATAACATTAATAATTAGTAATAGATAGAGAAATATATTAATAGATTATAAATATACCAACTTGATGAAATATGCCTAAAAGAACTTATCAACCAAAGAATAGAAGAAGAGCAAGAGTTCATGGATTTAGGTCAAGAATGAGAACACCTAGTGGAAGGCGTGTCATATCAAGGAGAAGAAATAAAGGTCGAGTTAAGCTCACAGTTTAACCTAGAGACTTGCTAATAGATAGTTTAAATAAAGGAACAGATTTTAAAAGAGTTAGAAGATTTGGTAAAAGAGAGAAATATAAATTTGTTACCTTATCAATATTATCAACTCAGAATGATCATTTTCGTTTAGGTTTTCAAATCAGCAAAAAAATTGGAAATGCCGTACGAAGAAATAGAATTCGTAGACAAATTAGACACTTGTTTTATGAAATATTTGAAAAAATTGTTGAACAAAAAAGAACAAAATCTTTGTGGATACTAATTTATGTAAGTCCCGATATAGATAAGGTGAACTTTAAAGACTTCAGATCCTATCTTTATAGTTATTTTAATCTCATAGATTAGGGAAAAAAATTGACATATATATGGAATATGATTCATAAGAATCTTATTAAGGCATCACTAGAATCACTTATCTTTTATAAAAGAGCAATATCGCCTTACGTAAGTGGACAATGTAATTTTTCAATTACTTGCTCAGAATATGCACAAAAAACTATCTCTTCAAAAGGGATAATTAAAGGATTATTTTTATCAATTGCTAGAATTATAATTTGTTCACTATATCCAATAATTAAAAGATTTAATCTATCTAATAAAAAAATTTCATTGAAGATTTTTTTCTTTTTTTCTTTATTATTCATTATTTGTATTTCTTGCACAAATTTTTCTCCCCAAGGAGGGTGGTCTAATGTTGTAAAGGATACAAATCAGGAAGAATTTTACGTTATTTCTGATGAAGGACGATTATTTCAAATTCAATTCAATGATCAAATCCCAATGATTAATTGGTCATATCCTGAAGAAGAAAATGGAACATCATATTCTAGTCCTATAATTCGACAAAATTCTGTTATTGGCGCCACATACAAATGTAAAGGACAGGCTTGTCAGGGAGATATTGTTGAATTGGATAAACTATCTGGAGAGGTTTTGTGGAAAAAAACTATACCTTCTAAAATAAACTCGAATTTAATCATAATTAATGACACATTATTTGTAGCTTCACTAAACAATGAAAAAGAAGATAAGATAAACGATGCTTCTATATATATGATTTCATTGAAAGAAGGAGCAATAGGTGAAATTATTGGTAAAATTCCTATTGAAGGTGAAATTTGGTCCGGTATTCATTCTTATGGAGAAGAGAATATCATAGTGGGTACAATGAAAGGGATGATATATTCCTATAATGTTGATGAACTATTATCCGTCAAAAATAAAAAATATTCCGAAGCTTTAATTTTTTCACACAAATTTCCTCATGCAATCAATTCCCCTTTGGCTGTACATAATAAAAGATTATTTTTTGGAGATATTGCTGGTAATTTCTATTCTATAAAATTAGAAGATTTTAAGAATAATCAATTAGATAAAATAAAAATTTTAACTACTAATGAATGGATTATTAATAATCCTATTTTCCTTAATGATGAAGTTTATTTATTCACTTTAAATGGTGATATATATGTTTTAGATTTTGATACTAATGAAGTTAAGGATAAGTTTTCAATTGATAAAATCGTTGTAGGTGATCCCATCATTTTATCTGATGCATCTGATCAAAAATTCTTGATTCCTACTGAGAAAAAAGGGATAGAAATTGTTAGCAATAATGGATTTGAAAAAGGATCTAGTTTAGGAAATTATCCGACAGATAAAAAATTATATAGTACTCCATTAATTGATGGTCGAACATTATTGATACACACTCAAGACGGAGAAATACTTTTTTTCAGTATAAAATCAAGAGATTTAATTTATTGTTTGGATCTAAATAAAGGATCGGTTTGTGATTAATTTAAGGACAAATTTATGAGTTTTATTAGTTTAATTTGGAATTCTATCATTATGAAGCCTATGATTAATAGCTTAGCGCTTCTCTATGACTTATTGGGAGATAATTTTGGATTATCTATCATCTCGTTTACTATTTTAATTCGATTGATTATGATCCCCCTAACCATACGACAAACTAAACAAATGAAGAAAATGCAAGAACTGCAACCAAAATTAAAAGCTATCCAAAAAAAATACCCCAAAAAAGATGTACAAACTAAGCAAAAGATGCAGCAAGAAACAATGGCTCTATATAAAGAAGCGGGAGTTAATCCTATAGGTTGTTTAGGCCCGTTGATTATCCAAATGCCCATTTGGATAGGACTGTATAGAGCTATATTAAAAACTTCTCCTTCAACACCTGAAGGATTTGTTGATTTGTCAAAATATTTCTATTCATGGAATGCTTCTATATCAAAAATCCCTTTTAATAGTGATTTTATTGGGATAGATTTAGTTGATTTTGTACAATATGCACCAACTCCTTGGCAATTTGTATTGCCAATAATAGTAGGAGCTTCTATGTATTTGCAACAGAAATTTTCTATGTCACCAAATACAGACCCTAGACAGCAACAGACCCAGCAAATGATGTTATGGATGATGCCTATTATGTTTGCTATTTTTACTTGGCAATTTCCAGCGGGACTGGCTGTTTATATACTTTTCTCAAATTTAATAGGAATCTTGATTCAATATTATATTGGAGGGAAACAACCCATTATGCTTTTAGGTAAATTGTATTTAGGAACAACTGATTCAAGGAATGAATATTTAAATAAAATTGCTGAAACCAAGAAAAATAATGAAGAAAATAATGAAGAAAAAAATGAACAAAAAATTATAAAGGAGAATTCAAATGGAACCGAAGATATTCAAAGGAAAGACAGTAGAAGAAGCAACAGAAGAAGCTCTAAAAACTCTAGAAACAGATCTAGAAAATCTAGAAATTAAGATAATAGATACAGGTAGGGCTGGAATTTTGGGGTTAGGAGGCCATCCAGCCGAAATAGAGGTGTATGCAGTTGGTTCATTACCAATAACTAAAACTATAAAAAAACCTACTATAAAAAAACCTACTATAAAAAAACCTACTATAAAAAAACCTACTACAAAAAGATCTACTACAAAAAGATCTACTACAAAAAAAGAAGTAAAGATAATTGATGATTCTGACCAGGAGAAAGATGTAGAAGTAGAAACTTTGGTAGGTGAGGTGTTAAATAATTTTATTCAATCAACAGACACTTCAATTGATGTGTATGTAAGAGACGATGTAGAAGAAGGTTCTATTGTATTTGAATTAGAAGGAGATGATGCGGGATTAGTAATTGGTAGAAGGGGAGAGACCTTAGCTTCAATTGAGTATTTAGTTAGATTGATTGCAAGTAGAAGTTTAGGTAGACGAGCAAATGTAATAATTGACGTTGAAGATTATAAATTTAGAAGACGATCAAAACTTAAATCTATAGCTGAAAAATCAGCTTCAAAAGTTGAAAAAACAGGGAGCCGTATTTCACTTGAACCTATGTCACCTTCTGATCGTCGAACTGTACACATGGCTCTTGTTGATTACAAAAAAGTAAAAACACAAAGTAGAGGAGAAGGAGTAAATAGAAAGGTAGTGATAATACCTGTTGAAGATTGATTATGTCAAAAATTTTGGTAGTGGGGAATCCTTCTTTAGATCAAATCGATAATGTTTATTATGGTGCAGGTGGTCCAGTATCCTACATTTCAAACATACTCTCTTCATATAGTCATAATGTGACTATGTTCAGCTCTTTTGCTGACGATTTTCCCATTGAATCTTTAAACCCTAAAATAAATCTGATAAAAAATATTTCAAAAAATACTACAAAATTTATTTTAAGTTACAAAAATAATTTAAGAGAGCTGAAAATTTTCTCAGAAGCAACAAAATTAAACTTAAGAAATTTAAAGAAAAGTATCAATAAATATGATGTTGTATTTTTTGCTCCTGTTTTCCATGAGATTGATATTAATGAGGTTAATCAATTGGTAAACTGTAATGACAAATATTTTGTGAGTGTACCCCAAGGATGGATTCGAATAAAAAATAAGAAAAAAATTCTAATAAATTTTAATAGACTAAAATTCCTTCCAAAACTAGAAATGATTTTTTTCTCCGAAGAGGAGATTCAATCATCTAATCTAAATATTAATGATTTAAAAAACCTCGCGAAAATATTAGTCATTACTAGGGGACACATTGGTTCAACAATTTTTTATCAAGAACAGAGATTCAATTTTTCTAGCTATCATGTAAAAAGCATTGATACAACAGGTGCAGGAGATATTTATGCTGCTGTTTTTGCTATAACATTTTTTTTAACAAAAGAATTAATATATTCAGCAAATCTTGCATCAAAAATTGCTTCTGAAAGTACTAAATATTGGGGGATGGAAGGAATTTTTGAAAAAATTTCACACTAAATATTTATTTTGAATAAATAAAAATCTCTATCATCATATGGTTGTTGAAATCTTTTCTAAAGGAAATTTTTCAATGTCTGGAATTTTTGCCCCCTTATCCGCAAATCCAGTAACTAACAAAAGGAAAGGTCTTTCATTATCAGGACGCTTAAAGATTTTATTTAAAAACTTCATAGGACTAGGGGTATGTGTTAATGTTGCTAATCCTGCGTTGTGTAAAGCTGTAATCAGGATCCCTGTTGCTATCCCCACCGATTCAGTCGCATAATAATGTTTTACGCGGGAACCATCTGTTAATAAACCGTAATTTTTAACAAATATACATATAAGATAGGGGGCAGTTTCCAAAAATGGTTTACTATAATTTGTACCTAAAGGTTCTAAGGCTTTCAGCCATTCTCTTGAAGCTTTTCTCTCATAGAATTCTTTCTCTTCTTTTTCTGCATTCTCCCTGATTGTTTTCCTAATATCGCTTCGACCTGAAATAGCAAAATGCCATGGTTGCATATTTGCTCCACTTGGAGCTGTCCCAGCACTAAGAATGCAATTATTAATTATTGATTTAGATACAGATTTTTCAGCAAAATCTCTAACTGTTCGCCTTTGTTTAATGTCTTCATAAAATTGTTTTGATCGCAATTCCATTGTTTTATTATCAAAATTACGAATATTACTTATGGGAACTAATTTATGTTTCATTTTTTATCCTTCTTGGATCATTTTTTAAGTTATAATTTTTTGGTTAATAAACTCAAAATAACTATACCAAATCCTATACTGACAATACTAATCAAAATAACTTGTACGCCCACCATCTGAGGGTGAGGTATATTCATGATTGTGTTACCGTCATTTGTAAATAAAAAGAAAAGCCCAAATCCAACAAACAGATCAATTACTCCAAAGATTATCAATAATATGGCAACGAATTTAGCCATCTTTTTTTTCTACAAATTTTTTAACAAATCATACATGATTTTTCTTTTTTAATATTAAATTAAGTTTTTTTAAAAAATATATAAAACTAGCTTCAATTCTTAATTAAACTTACCAGTATAAATAAGAAAAAAAACATTATTGATAGAAAGATATATTTGTCTTTTAGAATTATTTCTTCAGGGAATTCACCCTTAGAGTCATCATTAGTCAATTGAATATACCTAATTATTCCCATAAAGAAAAAAAATGAAGTAAGAATAAAAATCCAATTTTTTTGATTTTCAAATACTTCTAACACTGTATAAATTAGATATGTAACACAAGTTATTATTCCAAGAAAAAAAATCAATCTTTTGAAAACTTTATTCCTATAAAAAGAGATATTAGATCTTGTGTTATTTAGGTTGTTTTTACTTTCGGAAACTCGTTTGATGGTTATTATTAGGAAAGAGGATACCCCTGTTAATATGTACAACCAAATGGAAATATCAAAGGATATTGCCATTGTTCCTGCTGACATTCTTACAATATAAAAAACAACTATAAAAATTAAATCCATTAAAAAGTAATTCTTGAATATGTAAGAATAAAAAATGCTTAATAAAAGATATAAGATGAATAAAAATAAAACATTTATATTTACTAAATACGCAAAGAAACCTCCAACAATAAAAACCAGAATTATGAACAGAAAAAGTTCTATATATTTGATTTCATTGTTGGCAATAGGCCTATTTTTTTTTACAGGATGAAATTTATCTAAATTTCTATCAATAAAATCATTTATTTGATATCCAATTATTGAGCAGCAGCAAAAAGAAAAAAATGTTAAAAGACTTTTGAAAATTATCATCTGAATATCTGTGTAGCTATATAAAATCCATTTATCAATAGTAAAAAAAATAGGGACAAAAATTAATAAATTTTTTGTCATTTGTTTTGGTCTTGAACTTATGATAAATTTTTTCATATTACCGAATAGAAAATATAAAGTATAAATAATAAAAAAAGGTATTTATTTATACTTTATATTTTAGAACGAAAATGTAACCTTTATATGAGGCATAAATTTTCAAAATAATTGTGAAATGATTAATGGCTATAGAATCTCCAAAAGAAGAATGTGGAGTTTTTGGTATTTATAGTGCTAAAGATCAAGTGGCTGAATCAATATACTATGGTCTCTTTGCTTTACAACATAGAGGTCAAGAAAGTGCAGGAATAACCACCTCAGATCTTAGCGATATACATTCTGTATGTGATTTAGGACTTATAACAAATGTCTTTAAACAAGAAGACATTGAAAAATTAAAAGGAAATATTGGAATAGGACATACTAGATATTCAACTACAGGAAGTCATTTAAAGGAAAATGCACAACCTTTTAATGTTTATGGAACTAATGGTGAATTATCATTTGCTCATAATGGTAATGTTATAAATTCATTTGAATTAAGAGAAAGACTACTATCCGAATATGACATTAAGTTTAAGACAAGTACTGATTCAGAAATATTGGCACTTTTATATGCAAATGCTGTAGGTAATAATTGGTTAGAAAAATCAACTTATTGCATGCGTTTGGTTAAAGGGGCTTATTCATTAGTTATGATGACTAAAGATACATTGATAGGAGTTCGTGATCCATTAGGGATCCGACCACTCTGTCTAGGGAAAATGGATGATGCTTGGATTCTTTCTTCAGAATCTGCTGCCCTTGCACATATAGGAGCTGAATTTGTACGTGAAATTGAAAACGGGGAAACCGTTGTAATTGATAAAAATGGAATAGAAAGTATAAAATTTAACTCAGCAGCAAAACAACATTCTCTTTGCATATTTGAACAAATATATTTTGCAAGACCCGATTCAATGTTAGATGGAACTATTGCATATGAATCAAGAGTGAAAATGGGTGAAGCTCTCGCTAAAGAACATCCGGTTGATGCAGATGTTGTTATTGGAGTACCGGATGCGGCGATTCCAGCTTCTATAGGCTATTCAAGAGAAAGTAAAATTGATTATGCTGAAGGATTAATTAGAAATAGATATGTAGGTAGAACGTTTATTTATCCCGACCAACGTTTAAGAGAGTTAGGAGTTAAGACCAAATTTAATGTGTTAAAAAATGTAGTCAAAAATAAAAAAATTATTTTAGTTGATGATTCAATAGTAAGAGGCACAACCACATCAAGAGTATTACAACTTTTACGAGAAGCGGGAGCAGCAGAAGTACATATGAGAGTTTCCTCTCCTCCAATAATCTCTCCGTGTTATTTTGGGGTTGATATGGCAACAAACGAAGAATTGATAGCAAATAATTTTGATGTAGAAAATATAAGAAAAATAATTGGAGCTGATTCTTTAGGTTTTCTAAGTTTAGATAATTTATTGAAATCTGTTAATTCTAAAAATGGAGAATATTGTAAAGCTTGTTTTACGGGTAATTATCCTATCCCAATTCAATTAGATTTTGACAAATATCAATTTGAAAAATCTAGAAAAAAATAAATACTATGAATAAAAACTTCGATTATAAAGAATCTGGGGTGGATCTAGAAAAATCAGATGAGATAAAAAGTAAACTTATCGAAATAGTGCGATCTACTCATAGAGATGAGGTTATTAATAATAAAGATGGTTATGGGGGATTATTCAGTATAAGCACATTCAAGAAAAATTCAATATTGGTGTCCACTACAGATTCTGTTGGAACAAAGGTAAAAATTTCATCCAGATTGAATTTACATAGAAATTTGGGTATAGATATTGTAAATCATTGTGTGAATGATTTAATCCCTCAAGGAGCACTCCCATTATACTTTTTAGATTATTTAGCCTTTGGTGAATTGAATGAAAAAGTCGTAATGGACATCATAGAAGGGATCGCTCATGCCTGTAAAAAAGTTAATTGTTCGATTATAGGAGGAGAGACTGCTACACTACCTGGAGTCTATGGTAAGAACGATTACGACGTAGTTGGATTCATGGTGGGAATAGTCGATCCAAATAAGTTAATAAAACCCGATAATGTTAAAGAAGGAGATATATTAATAGCATTACCTTCAAGTGGACTTCACACTAATGGTTTTTCACTTGTTAGGGCAATTTTTGATTTAGACAATGATATTAATATTTTGTCTCAAAAAATAAATGGAGAAGAAAAAAATTTTGGAGAACTCTTAGCAGAACCTCATAAAGAATATTTATCATCAATAAAAGATCTTTTTCATTTAATTTCTGGGATTTCGCATATAACCGGTGGTGGACTTTACAAAAATCTCCCAAGAATTTTCAATGGTAATTTGAAGGCTGAAATAAAAAAAAGTTCATGGGAAATACCAGAATTATTTAAATTTATTATGGAAAAGGGCAATGTTTCAATTGATGAAATGTTCAATGTATATAATATGGGAGTGGGATTAGTTATCATTACAGACCCTTCAAATGTGAAAAAAATATTAACTGAATGTCCTGATTCTTGGGTAATAGGTGAAATGTTGATAAATGAAGATAAAGGATCATCAGTGGTAGTTAAGTGAAGTTAGGAGATTTTTTTATTGCAAGCTTTAATAAGTGTTTATGATAAGACCGGATTAGATAAAATCTGCCCCATTCTAATAGATGCTGGTTATAAAATCATTTCGACTGGTGGGACTTTTGAATATTTAAAAAAAATAGGTATCAAAGTAGGTTCTGTTTATTCTATTACTGGAGAATCAGAAATATTGAATGGAAGAGTGAAAACTCTACATCCAAAAATCCATGCAGGTATATTAGCTGACACTGAAAACAATTCTCATGTGAAAGATTTAAATAATTTAAACATTGACACTTTCGATATTGTTATTAATAACTTGTATCCCTTTGAAGAAGTTGTTGCTCAAAAAAATTCTACAGATGCTCAAATTATCGAAAATATCGATATAGGTGGGCCAGCAATGTTGAGAGCCGCTGCAAAAAATTACAAAAGAGTAACAGTTTTAATTGATCCAAAAGATTATGAAATGTTAGCTGAAAAAATAACTAGAGGGGGAATAGATCTGCCTACACGTAAAATTTTAGCAAAAAAAGTTTTTCAACTTATTTCAAAATATGACAAAGCTATAGAAAATTATTTAAGTAATCAATCAGAAGAAAATTTTAAAAATCGTTTAGATATAAGTTATCATAAAATATCAGATCTAAGATATGGAGAAAATCCTCACCAAAAAGGAGCTATCTACTCAAATGTAACGAAGGGTATTGCCAACTCAAAATTACTGAACGGTAAGGCAATGTCTTACTTAAACTATCTTGATGCTGACTCTGCTTTTATGGCAGTAAATTCATTCCCAAATCATTGTGTGTCCATTGTAAAGCATACAAATTCATGTGGTTTATCATATTCTTCAAACCAACTGGATAGTTATAAAATGGCCCTTAGGGGTGATCCTATATCTGCATATGGTGGGATTGTGGGATTTAATACTGAATTAGAGGAAAAAACAGCTCTGGAGATGTCAAGTATGTTTTTTGATGTTATTATTGCTCCATCTTACACAATGAAAGCACTAAAAATATTAAATAAGAAAAAAAATACTAGAATTTTGACTTCAAATTTTCAAGAAGAATTTTTTCAATTTAGAACCATCAATGGAGGTTTATTGTATCAAGAAATAGATAATAAAAAGGACTTAATTAAAAATTGGGATTTTGTAACAAAAAATAAACCTAATAAAAATGAAATTAAAAATTGGGCATTTGCGTGGGAATGTACCAAGTTTGTAAAGTCCAATGCTATTATTATTACGTCTGAAAAATCTATAATTGGTATTGGAT
This sequence comes from Dehalococcoidia bacterium, assembly GCA_029940375.1. Classification (GTDB taxonomy): domain Bacteria; phylum Chloroflexota; class Dehalococcoidia; order Lucifugimonadales; family Lucifugimonadaceae; genus TMED-70. The sequence goes on from JAPYUX010000005.1 coordinate 83,636, forward strand.
CTGGGCAACCGAACCGAATAAATAGTGTTAATTTAGCAATTGAAAAAGCTAAGTCGCATTTAACAGAAAATTCAATCTTGGCTTCTGACGCTTTTTTCCCCTTTTCAGATAGTATTGAATTAGCTTCAAAAAATAACATTCGAAATATTATTCAGCCAGGTGGTTCAATTAGAGATCATGAAGTGATTTCTGAAGCAAACCGTCATAATATAAAAATGATATTTACTAATACTAGACATTTTTCACATTGAATATAAAAAAAATAAAAATAGATGTAATTTTACCTGTTTTCAATGAATCTGAAGTACTTGAAAAACAAATGAGAATTCTTAGGGACTATCTAAATCATAACAATTATCATTCATACATTATCCATATAACAGTTGTGGATAATGGTTCAACAGATCAGACTCAAGAAGTTGCAAAAAAATTGTTAAAAAACAAATTACTTGATAATTATATTCGAATACCTGAAAAAGGTAGAGGTAGAGCATTAAAAATTGCTATGAAAAAATCAAGAGCTGATGTTTTTTGTTATATGGATATTGACCTTTCAACTGATTTACAACATTTTTTCCCATTAATTAATGGAATCATTATAGAAAATTATGATATATCTATTGGATCAAGACTTTCTCATGGATCTCAAGTTATTGGAAGAAAAAAAATAAGAGAAATTACTTCACGATGCTACAATATTATTGTAAAAATTTTATTTCCAAAAAGTAGAATTGATGATATGCAATGTGGTTTTAAGGCAATCTCACGTGAAAAAGCACAAATTTTGTTACCTTTAGTAAAGAATAATTTCTGGTTTTTTGACACAGAATTGCTTTTATTATCGAGAAAATTAAATTTAGAAATCAAACAATTACCTGTCAAATGGATTGATGATCCATCTTCAAGTGTCAATGTATTAAAAACAGCAATAGAAGATTTAATTGGTTTGATAAGAATTAGAATAAATATAAAATAAATGTTATGAATGAAACAAATAAAGAAAGTTTTTTAGAAAGATCACTTCTAGTGGGTGAAAATTCTGAAATATATTTGCATAGAGCTCTTACTGTTTTGAGAAACGAAGGGTTGAATCCATATGTAACATATGAAATACAAGCAAAAGATGACGGTATATTGTGCGGAGTTAATCAAATTATTGATATTTTAGAACACGTTTTACCTGAATCAGATAGAGAAGTTTGGTCTTTGAGTGATTCTAATGAAATATCAAATAAAGAAGTGGTTGTGAGAATAAAATCAAAATATGCAAATTTCGGACTATATGAAACTTCTATGTTGGGTATTTTAAGTTCATGTTCAGGATGGGCGACTTCCGCAAACCAATGTACAGTAGCAGCTGAAGGCATACCAGTAGTAAGCTTTGCAGCTAGAGCTGTTCACCCTTCTGTTACTGCTCATGTTGATTACTCCGCTATAACTGGAGGATGTTCAGCGATAAGCTCTATTATTGGGGGCAAAATAACTCAAACTATTCCATCGGGAACAATGCCTCATTCTTTAGTTTTAATAATGGGAGATACTACTAGAGCAGCTTTAGCATTTGATAGACATATTGAAAAAAATGTTCCTCGAGTAGTTCTTGTAGATACATTTAAAGATGAAGCAGAAGAAGCTTTAGAAGTTTCCAGAAGATTAAAGGGGACTCTGAGAGGAATAAGAATAGAAACTCCTATTGAAAGAGGAGGAATAACTCCCCACTTAGTTGATGAAATACGAATGAAATTGGATTACGAAAACTTTGAAGAGATTGATATTTATGTTAGTGGTGATTTACAACCAGATGATATAAGAAGTTTTGTTAAGAATGGAAGTAAAGTAGGTGGATTTGCAATTGATAATTATATAGCACGAGGTTCTGGAATAACTTTTTCTGGAGACATAAAAGAAATAGATGGTAAATCAATATCTAGGAGAGGTAGAAAGCCCGGAATTACTCCGTCTTCACGATTAAACAGAGTTCTTTGATACTAATAGTTCAATAACTTTTTTTTCTGTTTTTAGTACTACTGATTTATTAGATTGCCTTAAACCTATTAGCCATATTATTTCATTTTCTGAACATAATAATGGATAATGTGATTTTATAGAAACCTTATTGTCAGACAAAAGTTTTTTCACCTTTATGTTTTTTTCAGTTCCAAATGGGTACATTTTATCTCCGTTAATTCTATTTCGAATAAATAATTTCTTATCTATATAGTTAGAACTTATATAAATATTATTTTTATTAACTAACTTTAAATTTTTTGGCTTTATTATAATTTTAGAAGTAATTTTCGCTCCACTGGGTAAAAATATTTGGCCTGGAATCGGTAAGAATATTTTATAACTTTCACTTTTGTTATTTAATTTACTCTCCAAAAAAATAGATTTGCCTGTAGACCTAATAGTAATATCTCCTGGTAAATTTTCAGATTTAGATTTATTTGTTATTATATTATTTATCATTTCGTGATGATTTCTACCTAGAAATTTTTCTTCATTTATCAAAGATTGATAATCCTTTATAATTCTTTTTTTTTGTGCTTCTACATTTTCATCTAAATTGTTAACATTTTTTGAAAGGTTATTAATAGCTTCAACAAATTGTGGATTTATTTTTTCTATTTCTGGAATTATTTTGTTCCTTAATAAATTTCTATTGTAGATATTTTTTTTGTTTGATGAGTCTACACAAAATTCTAAATCATTTTTAGCACAATATTCCTCAATAAATTTTTTTCTCAAATCCAACAATGGTCTTGAAAGTATCAATTTTTTTTTATTAAAGTAAATTGAATTCGTGTATTTCATTCCACTTAAACCTTTTATGCCTGTACCACGAATTATATTTTGCATAATGGTTTCTATCTGATCATTGATGTTGTGTCCCAAAAAGCAGTAATTAGTGTTGTATTTAATTGATAAATCAGAAAAAAATTCCATTCTTATTTTTCTGGCTTTTTCTTGAATTCCTTTAAGTTCTTCAGATAATGAACACTTCTTGATTTCCAAATTTAGATTTAATGAATTACAAATCTTTTCTACCAACTGTTGATCCTTATCAGATTCTAAATTACGTAACCCATAATTTATATGACAAACAACTAAATTTTTATGTGGTTCTTTTACTATTGCTGATAATATTTCGACTAAAAATCTTGAATCTGATCCTCCTGAATATCCGATAATAGCTTTTTTTTCTCCATTAACTATTTTTTTTGAAATATTATTCCTTATTTTTTCTAGAATAGAATTATCTAACATTTTTTTTAATATTTTGTAACGGAACTTTTATTTGAATTTTAGAAATTTTATTTTTTTCCATATCCATTACTGTGAACCTAAAACCTCTAAAATTCGTACGTGATTTTTTACTAGGGAAAGTTTGCATTCTATCTATAATGAATCCAGCTAATGTTTCATATCTTCCTTCAGGAATTTTTATTTTAAGTTCATTGTTTATTTCATCGATAGCAATTCCACCTTCCACTACATAAGTATCATTGCCAGCTTTACTAATTTTTTTTACTAATTTTTTCCCTTCTTCAGCTGCTTCTCCTACAATTTTTTCAATACATCTAGATAAAGTTAAAATTCCTGAAATATCTCCATATTCATCAATTGCCAAAGTTATTTTATGTCCACTAACTTGAAACTCTTCAAGTAATTCATCTAGTAATTTCATTTCGGGTGAAAACATAGTTTCCTTGCAAAGTGTATTTATTGATTTTGAATCATCAATTTCAGGTGAAATTAGAGAAAGCATTACATCTTTTACATTAATAATTCCAATAACATTATCTAATTGCCCGTCACATACTGGGAAACGAGTATGAGGATTTTTTTTATATATCTTTAAGAAATTTTTTATAGATGTTTCTGATTGAATCCAGATAATTTCTGGTCTAGGTGTCATAATATCTTTTATTTCAGTTTCACTAAATCTAAAAATGTTTTCTAACATTTCTCCTTGGGATGATTCGACAGTTCCTTCTTCTTCGCCGATATCAATCAAACTTCTCAATTCTCCTGTTGTAACAGCAGGATTTTCTAGTTTATCAGATTTTAATAAAGATTTAGTTATAAATTTTGGAATAATAGTAAATGCCCATGCAGCTGGTCCAACCAAGTACATAATCGCTCTTATGTATTGAATTGCAAAAATTGACCATCTATCTGCCACTCTTGTTGAAATAGACTTTGGTGTGAGTTCTCCAAAAGTTACCACTATAATTGTAGAAATAATGGTTGCAGATATAACAGAGTATATGTTTCCTTTGCCGAATATATTTATTACTAAAGTACCAACCAAAGTTGCAATTAATACATTTAATAAATTTCCTAGAAGTAATAATGTTCCAAAAAATTTTTCATTCTCTTCTAATGTCTTTACAATTGCAGTAGCTCGTTTGTTTCCTCCATCAGATAAATGTTTTATTCTTACCTTATTTACCGCTATAACTGCAGCTTCGGATGCACTGATAAATGCACTACCTAGTAATGCAATTACAATTATTATTATGATTATTATTATTTCCACTATTAAATTTTACAATTGATCTTTAATTTATCAAAGTTTCAATTATCCAGTAGCTTCCATAATATCAGTTTCAATCGTTTGGTTTTCTTCTGGCGGATTTAATATTAAACTTTCTATTTTTTTTGTTAAATCTGGATTGTTTTTCAAAAATTTCCTTACTGCGTCTCTACCTTGGCCAAGTCTTTCACCTTCAAAAGAATAAAATGAACCATTTTTTTCTAATATATTTTTTGTGACTCCCATATCTATAATTTCTCCTTCTTTAGAAATACCTTCGTTATATAATATTTCTAATTCAGTTTTTTTAAATGGAGGAGCAACTTTATTTTTTACAACTCTAGCTCTCACTTTATTTCCTACTAATTCTTCACCTACCTTTATGGACTCTGATCTTCTTAGATCTATTCTTACCGAACTATAAAACTTTAAAGCTCGACCACCGGGAGTAGTTTCAGGAGAACCAAACATTACTCCAATTTTTTCTCTTAACTGATTTATAAAAACGCATGTTGTATTGGTTTTATGTATCATGCCTGTTAATTTTCTTAGAGCCTGTGACATAAGCCTAGCTTGAGCTCCAATATGATAATCACCCATTTCGCCTTCCAGTTCCGCAATAGGAACTAAAGCTGCCACTGAATCTAATACTACTATGTCTAATGCTCCAGATCTTACTAAGTAATCTGTTATTTCCAAAGCTTCCTCAGCAGAATTTGGTTGTGAAATCAATAACTCTTGAGTATTTACTCCTATCTTTTTTGCATATCCTGGATCCATTGCATGTTCAACATCAATATATGCTGCCTGACCTCCAGTTTTTTGAGCTTCGGCAATGCAAGACATTGCCAAGGTGCTTTTCCCAGCACTTTCTGCACCGAAAATTTCAACTATACGACCCCTAGGAAGGCCACCTACTCCCAAAGCTATATCTAAGCTCAATGAACCTGTAGAAATAGATTGTATATTAGAATCTACAATTGGATTTTCACCCATCCTCATTACAGAGCCTTTTCCAAAATTTTTTTCTATTTGCTCAATTGTAATATCTATAGTTTGATGTTTTTTTGCAACATCTATAGTTTGATGTTTTTTTGTAACATCTATAGTTTGATGTTTTTTATTATTTTTATTGTCAGTTTTTTTCCGTACCACATTTTTCTCCAAATTTTATTAGTGTTATTAATTTATAGCACAAATGTTCTAAATAGTTCAAGTGTTCTGTCAACGTCTTTTGATTACATTCTTTTTAGTTTGGACGTGCCCCAAGCGTTACATTCACTTCCTTATATTTATAATCTCTTACTAATTCTATTTTTACTATATCCCCGGGAGAAGTGTTAAGAGCTAAGTATGCAATTAAATCTTCAAAAGAACTAACTTCAAAATTATCTATCTTAGTTATGATATCTCCATCATAATTTCCTATATTTGAGTTACCTTTTATTCCAGCTTTTTCTGCAGGTCCATTTTTTTCCAGGCTTGTTATAAGTAACCCTTTAAAATTTTCTTCTACATCTGCTCTAATTCTTATTTCATAATCAAGATTTAATGCTTCAATTCCTAGATATGAATATTCGTGTTCAATCCCGTATTTAATATTTTCTACAACTTTTTTGGCAAGATTTATGGGCACAGCAAACCCAACTCCTGAATTTTGAGGAGAGTTACTATTAGATTTAATTTGTGTATTGATTCCAATAACTTCTCCTTTTGAATTTAACAAAGGCCCCCCTGAATTACCTGGATTTATTGCAGCGTCAGTTTGTATGACTAGCGGTATTTTGTAATAAGTTAATCCGTTCAGTGTTCTTCCAATGGCGCTTATAATACCAGTTGTCATTGTAAAAGATTGTCCGAAAGGACTCCCGATTGCAATCGCATCATCCCCAGGAGATACAATATTAGAATCTCCTAAGTCTAATTTGGGCAAGCTTTTATTTATTTTAATTATAGCTAGGTCTGAAGATGGATCTTTTCCAATTAATTCTGCTTCAAATTCATCGTTCTTATATGTACGAACAATTATTCTAGAATTTGAATCTTTTACGTCTATAACCAAGTGATAATTGGTTAATATATTTCCATTATCGTCCCAAACAAAACCAGACCCGGATGTAAATTTAGACAAACCACCAAAAACATTTTTCCCATAAACAGTAATTTCTACTACTGAAGGGATTTTTTCCTCATAGATTAATTGGTAATTATTTTCTTTACATGAAAACAAAAATAATAACAAAAAAATAAATGTAATTTTTATTTTCTTATTTGTCATAATGTATAAACTTTGTATAAGTATATTTTAACTCAGAAGATATCGGATACCTTCTATCTTTTCCAAACGCCAAAGGAGTTATTTTTACTCCAGGTGCAGATTGTCTTCTTTTATACTCGTTACGATCAATCATTTGAATTATATCTAATGTTTCATCATTAGATATTTTTTTTCTAAGAATTTTGTTGGACATGATTTCTTTGATATTTTGTTTTTTTTCAACATATAATTCAATGATTTTATCCAGTATTTCATATTCTGGAAGTTTGTCCTGATCGACTTGATCTGGTTTTAGTTCTGCTGAAGGTGGTTTATTTATTATGTTTAGAGGAATTGTATAATTATCACTAACCTTGTTTATGTAATTAGCTAATTTATAGACCATAGTTTTAGGAACATCTTTCAAAACAGAAAATCCCCCAGCCATATCACCATATAAAGTAGCGTATCCAGTTGCAATTTCTGATTTATTTCCCGTAGACAATACAAGTAAAGAAAATTTATTAGAAATTGTCATTATAATATTTCCTCTTATTCTTGCTTGTAAATTTTCTTCAGCCACATTTTTTTTAGTATTTTTGAAAATAAAATTTAAGGAATCTTCCATCGATCTATGAGCATCTTCAATTGGTAAATTGATTAGGTTAATTCCTAGATTTTTGCACAATTTTTCTGAATCTGTTATTGAATGGTCAGATGAATATCTAGAAGGCAAATTTACTGTGACTATATTTTTTGGACCGATAGCTTTAGCTGCTATCGCTGTTACTAAAGCGGAATCTATTCCTCCTGAAAGACTTACAAGACATTTATTAAATTTATTTTTAATAAGATAATCTCTGGTGCCTAAAATTAAGGCCTTATAAACATCTTCAATTTCATTTATTTTGGTAATATCACGAACCTTATTTCTTTCTTTCGTATACATGTACTGAAAATCAATTTCTTTTACAGATAAATTATATTTTTTTGGATTATTAAACTGTGCTTTGTTTGGTTCATTGAAATTTAAATCTAAGTCTATTACTCCATCTTTTTCTTCAAAACTTGGAAGAGAATAAATTACATTGCCAGAATTGTTAAACACTAGAGAGCTACCATCAAAAATAAGTTCATCTTGACCACCAACTAGATTCAGATAGATCAAGTGAGCATTGCAATTTTTTGAAACAGAAGATAGGTGTTTTATTCGGGTTTGTTTTTTGTTAATGTCATAAGGAGACCCATTTATATTAATTAATAAATTGCAACCATAATTTGATTGTAGCTTACATATTTCATAATCATCCCAAATATCTTCACATATACTAATTCCAATTTTAATATCATTTTTTTGTATTACTACAACTTTTGAACCTGAGTGAAAATACCTTTTTTCATCAAAAACTCCATAATTTGGTAATCTAGTTTTTCTATAAATTTCGATTATCTTTCCATTATTTAGAATTGCAGCTGAATTATAAATTCCATTAATGTCTTTATCAATAAAACCTACAATCACTATGATGTTTTTTGTATGTTTTTTAATAGAATTTAGAGCTAGAATATTATTTTTTATAAACAAATCACTCAGAACTAGATCTTCGGGAGGATAGCCTGTTATGGATAACTCAGGAAAACATATGACATTAGATTTTTCTTTTTTGGCCTTTGTTATTTTATCAATGATTTTTTTCGTGTTGGAATCTAATGATCCAACGATAGTATTTATTTGACTCATTGATATCTTTATTTTAGACATCTTAATCCCAATATTTTAAATTTTACTAAAAGGAGATCTAATGTACCCTTTAACTTCAGGTAGCGAAGATTGCCCTTCTAAGAAAACATCTATATTTTTAGCACATTTTCTCCCACTTGCGATAGCATGTACAACAAGCGATTGTCCTCTTTCCATATCACCGCAGGCAAAGATCTTTGTTTTAGAAGTCATCATTTCACTATTAGTTTTTACGTTCCCTCTTTCATCATATTCTACACCTAGTTCATTCAATAGGCCTTCTTGTAATGGATGAACAAAACCAAGAGCTAGTAGAACTAAATCGGCTTTAATTTTGAATTCTGATTCATTTAAAATTTTCATTTCAAATTTTTGAGAATCAGGATCTTTTCCCCATTTTACTTTTTGGCAAGTCAAATTTTTTACATTGTTTTTCCCATCAAATGATTTAGTCAATACACTAAATTCTCTTTCTCCTGATTCTTCATGAGCGGAAGATGTCCTCATTATTAAAGGCCATTCTGGCCATGGATTAGATGAGGACCTTAATATTGGAGGTTCAGGTAATATTTCTAATTGAACAATGTTTTTTGCACCCTGTCTTATTGATGTACCTAAGCAATCTGATCCTGTATCTCCACCACCTATAATTACAACATTTTTGTTTTTAGCAGATATATTTCTAACATTAGATTTTTTTGTATCCCATCTATTTTGTTCAGAGAGAAAATCCATTGCAAAATGAATTCCATCAAGATCCCTACCTCCGATACTTAAATCTCTAGGAACTGTTGATCCTCCAGCTAAACATATAGCATCATATTCTTGTATAAGATTTTTTACAGAAATATCTATACCAACATTAGTTGAACAAATAAATTTTATACCTTCTTTTATTAGTAAATCTATTCTTCGATCAACAATTTTTTTTTCTAACTTAAATTCAGGTATCCCAAATCTAAGAAGTCCTCCAGGAAGTTTATTTCTTTCAAATACAGAAACATTATGTCCTGCTCTGTTTAATTGTTGTCCAGCAGCCAAACCTGCAGGTCCAGATCCAACTATCGCAATTTTTTTATTGGTTCTTTTTTTTGGAATCTCTGGTAATACAAAACCAGATTCCCATGCTTTTTCAATGATGTTTTTTTCTATCATCTCTATAGATACAGGATCTTGGTTAATTGATAATGTACATGAAGCTTCACAAGGGGCTGGACAAATCCTGCCAGTAAACTCTGGGAAATTGTTTGTAGCATTTAATCTATGGTAAGCAGTTTCCCAATCCTTTTTATATACTAAGTCATTCCATTCAGGTATTAGGTTTCCAAGAGGACAACCATTGTTACAAAAAGGAACACCACAGTCCATACATCTTGAAGCCTGCGTTGACACTTCTTGTTTAGTAGAGGGTTCATAAATTTCATTCCAATTTTTTACCCTTACTTTTATATTTTTTCTTTTTTCTGTCTTTCTTTTGGTTTCTTTAAAACCTGAAGGTTTACCCATTTACTTTTACTCTATTTCTTTGATGGTTTAATTTATCTAAGATTTTTTCATAATCTCTAGGTATTACTTTTTTGAATTTTTTTAATTCATCTCGCCAATTAAGTAGAATTTTTTTCCCTTTTCCTGAATTGGTATATTTAACATGATTTTTGATAAGATTTTTTAGATCTTTTTCATCCTTAGAATTTATTAATATTTCTGACAAGTTAGACAATTCAGAATTGAAATAGTTTATAAAAGTAGAGTTTTCATCATATACATAAGCAATACCTCCACTCATACCTGCAGCAAAATTACTTCCAACTTCACCTAAAATCACTGCGATTCCTCCAGTCATATATTCGCAACCATGATTTCCTATTCCTTCTACAACTGCATTTGCGGCAGAATTTCTTACACAAAATCTTTCCCCAGCTTTTCCATTGATATATACTTCTCCTCCTGTAGCTCCATATAAAGCCACATTGCCTATAATAACATGATCCTCTGGAATGTAACTTTTATCTAATCGACTAGGTGAAATGCTTATTTTCCCTCCGGATATTCCTTTGGCAAAGTAGTCATTTGAATCTCCTATTACATTGAAATAAATTCCTTTTGATAGAAACGCTCCAAAACTTTGACCAGCTGAACCAGTAAATTCTATTTCTAAATTATCTTGAGGAATTCCCATTTCTCCATATATTTTTGTTATATTTCCAGATATTATTGCCCCTACAGTTCTGTTAACATTATTAATTTCAAAATTTAATTTTGATTTTTTGTCTTTTAATGAGTTGATATCTAATTCCTTCAATATTTTTTTATCCAAAGCTTTTTCAAGTTCGTGATTTTGACTAATATTGAAATAGTTTATAAAAGTAGAGTTTTCATCATATACATAAGCAATACCTCCACTCATACCTGCAGCAAAATTACTTCCAACTTCACCTAAAATCACTGCGATTCCTCCAGTCATATATTCGCAACCATGATTTCCTATTCCTTCTACAACTGCATTTGCGGCAGAATTTCTTACACAAAATCTTTCCCCAGCTTTTCCATTGATATATACTTCTCCTCCTGTAGCTCCATATAAAGCCACATTGCCTATAATAACATGATCCTCTGGAATGTAACTTTTATCTAATCGACTAGGTGAAATGCTTATTTTCCCTCCGGATATTCCTTTGGCAAAGTAGTCATTTGAATCTCCTATTACATTGAAATAAATTCCTTTTGATAGAAACGCTCCAAAACTTTGACCAGCTGAACCAGTAAATTCTATTTCTAAATTATCTTGAGGAATTCCCATTTCTCCATATATTTTTGTTATATTTCCAGATATTATTGCCCCTACAGTTCTGTTAACATTATTAATTTCAAAATTTAATTTTGATTTTTTGTCTTTTAATGAGTTGATATCTAATTCCTTCAATATTTTTTTATCCAAAGCTTTTTCAAGTTCGTGATTTTGACTAATATTGCAATAGTTTTCATAGTTAGGAATTCCCTTAGGGGCATATAACATTTTTGATAAATCTAATTTTTTACCTTTCCAATGATCAATATCTTTTCTTTGTTTTAATTTGTCTACTCGACCGACCATTTGATTTATGTTCCTAAATCCTAATTTGGACATTTCTAACCGTAAGCTTTCAACTAAAAATCTAAAGTAATTAACAACCGCTTCAGGAGTTCCATTAAATAATTTCCTTAATTCTGGATCTTGAGTTGCTACACCTACTGAACAAGTATTTAGATGACATTTTCTTAACATTATGCAACCCATAGTTATTAAAGATGCTGTTGCAATTCCCCATTCTTCAGCTCCTAGCAAAGTTGCTATGGCAATATCTTTTCCAGTTTTTATTTGTCCATCGGTTTGTACTATAATTCTACTTCTCAGTCCTTGTTCTACTAAAACTTGTTGAGTTTCAGCCACACCCAATTCCCATGGCAATCCCGCATGTCTAATAGAAGATAATGGAGAAGCTCCAGTTCCTCCGGAAAAACCTGAAATTAACACTACATCAGCTTTTCCTTTTGAAACTCCAGCTGCAATAATACCCACTCCCACTTCTGAAACTAGCTTGACGTGTATACGTGCGTTAGAATTTACGTTTTTAAGATCGTGTATAAGCTGAGCTAAGTCTTCAATAGAATATATATCATGATGAGGAGGTGGAGAAATCAACTCTACTCCAGGAGTTGTTTTTCTAATAGATGCAATATAATTTGAGATTTTGTGTCCAGGAATTTCTCCTCCTTCTCCAGGCTTTGCTCCTTGTGCCATTTTAATTTGAATATCTTTAGCATTTACTAAATAATTGGTAGTAACACCGAATCTACCTGATGCTACCTGCTTTATAGCTGAACTTCTAGAATCACCATTTGCATCTGGAACAAATCTAGTTTCATCTTCTCCACCTTCCCCAGTATTTGACCTTGCACCAATTCGATTCATAGCGATTGCGAGAGTCTCATGAGCTTCTCTTGAAATTGATCCCAAAGATATTGCACCTGTTGCAAATCTTTTTAATATTTCCTTTTCAGATTCAACTTCATTGATCGGAACAGGTTTAGAGTTTTTATAATCTAATTCAAGAAGGTTTCGAATACTGATATCTCCGTAATAATCTTTATTTGCCAACTTTTCAAATTCCTCATATTTTTGAGAATTATTTTCTGTTGCTGCTTGCTGTAAAAGAGATATAGTTTCTGGTGACCACAGATGCCTTTCTCCAGTTCCTCTCCAACTGTATAACCCACCAAGGTCTAAATTAAGATTTGATGGGATATTTGAGGAAGGGAAAGCATTTTGATGAAATAATAAGTAATCAGTAGCAATTTCGTTAATTTCTATTCCTCCAATTCTGGATGAAGTCCAAGTAAATGAATCTTCTATAATTTCACCTCCCAATCCTACGGCTTCGAATTGTTGAGCTCCCATATATCCTTGTAAAGTTGAAATTCCCATCTTAGACATTGTTTTTAAAACCCCAGAGATCACAGCTTTACAGTAATTATTTTGAGAATCAATAATTTCTCTTTTGGTTTTAAAAGATTCATTTTTCAAAGTGTCTAGAGCTAAATAAGGGTTTACAGCAGATATACCATATCCAAATAACGAAGCAAAATGATGAACCTCTCTTGCTTCTCCTGTTTCAATGAGTAAATCAACATTTTCTCTTAAATTTTTTCTTATTAAATGATGGTGTATTGTACCCGCAACTAACAATGCAGGTAAGTAACCCATATTATTGTCTACTCCTCTATCAGAAAGAATAATAATTCCAACTCCCTCGGAGATTAATTTCTCTGATTTAGCCTTAATTCCTTCTAGAGCTTTTTTAAATCCATTTATTTCTTCATTAATATTGTAAAGAGTTGAAATTGTACCAGATTTTATATTTCCTTTATCTAATCTTTTAATTTTTGACATTTCGGAATTTAATAGAATTGGCCTTTCTATTTTTAGTAATTGAGCATGCTTTTCTGATTCTGATAATAAATTTTCTTTTTTTCCTATCAAAATACTCATTTGAGTTACCAATTTCTCTCTAATGGGATCCAATGGTGGATTAGAAACTTGAGCAAACAATTGTTTGAAATAAGAGAAAAGATTTTGAGGTTTATCTGATAAAACTGCTAAAGGCGTATCATTACCCATCGAACCGTTTGGTTGATTTCCTGATTCTCCCATTGGTTTAATTAATAATTCAATATCCTCCGAAGAATATCCGAATGCCTTTTGTTGTTTTAATAGTTCAAAACCGCCGTAAGAATTTTCTGATTTAGTTTGCTTTATTTCATCAAGATTTATGGCTTGCTTATTTACCCATTCTGAATATGGTTTTTGAGAAGTAAGTCTATCTATTATTTCTTCAGAATCGATTATCCTTCCTTCATTGAAATCTACCAAAAATCCTTTCCCTGGGGTCATTCGGGATTTAAGTTTTATATTATTCGGATCTATATCTAATACTCCTGTTTCTGAAGACATAACTAGAACATTATCTTTTGTTACTGTATATCTAAAAGGCCTAAATCCATTTCTATCAAGGCAGGCTCCCAATTTAATCCCATCTGTAAAAGCTATCATTGCAGGTCCATCCCATGGTTCCATTAATCCTGCATGGAACTGATAAAAATCTTTTGTTTTTTGGTTCATGTGTTTATTATGATCCCAAGCTGCAGGAATCATCATTGATGCGGCATGTTCAATAGATCTTCCTCCCATTACTAGTAATTCAAAAACATTATCCAATGAAGCGGTATCAGAAGCATCTTCTTCGCAAATAGGTAAAATGTTTTGAATATTACTCCCCAAATGTTTATTTTGAAGATTTTGTTCTTTAGCCTTTATCCAATTTCTATTACCTCTAACTGTATTGATTTCTCCGTTATGAGCAATCATTCTGTAAGGATGAGCAAGCTTCCAAGATCCTAATGTATTTGTAGAGAACCTAGAATGTACAAGCCCAAAACAACTTTCTATATTAGAATTTTGTAAATCAACATAAAAATTAGCTAATTGTTCAGATTTTAACAAGCCCTTATATATGATTATCTTATTAGATAATGAACATATATAAAATTCATTGTTAATATCTATGAAATTTGAATTATCTTTGATTGATAATACTTCTTTTTCTATCATTTTTCTTGCTATAAAAAGGATTTTTGAAAATTCGTCATCCGTAATTTTTTTATTTGTTGAAATGAAAATTTGTTTAATTTCTGGCCTTACATCGTTTGCCCATAATCCAATTTTGGATTGATCCACCGGAACATCTCTCCAAGAAATCAATGAAAGCTTATTTTTCAAAAGAATTTTTTCTATAATATTTATTATTTTTTCTCTTAATTTTTTTTCATTAGGCAGAAAGATTATCCCAGAGGCATATTGTCCTAAATCAGGTAAGGATAATTTGTTTTCGTCTAATATATTTCTGAAGAACTTATCAGGAATTTGTAGAGTAATACCGGCCCCATCTCCAGTATCTGGATCACAACCACAAGCCCCTCTATGTGCAAGATTATTTAGGACTTTTAAAGAATCTTTTATTATTTTGTTTGATTTGACACCTTTAATATTAGCAACGACTCCTACTCCGCAAGCATCTTTGCCTATATGAATATCACATAAACCTTTGATACTTAACTCATTTAGATTGTTAATAAGTTTCTTAGTATATTTTTTTTGTTTATAGTTTTTTTTCATATTTTATTTAATTCAAAAAACATATTTTCTGAAGTTTTATATAAAAGTAATTGATTTAAAGAAATTTCATGTAAAAATTTCTTTCATCTTCTGAAATCAACGAATTGTAACCCATCCACTCTTTCTTCTTATTATCAATATAGCTATTATATGCCTCCGCCCCTATAGATTCTTGTAAAAAATTACTACTTTCATTAGCTTTGATTGCTTCATTTAAACTATTAGGGATATTTGATTTTATGTTTTTTGTTATTTTATTTTTATTTTTTATGCCTAAAATTCCTGCATTTAAAATTGTTGCAAATGCTAAATATGGATTACATGCAGCATCAGGTAATCTAAATTCTACTCTATATTTATCATCATCATTATTAAATACTGGAGGAACTCTCACTATATCTTCTATATTTTGATAATCAATATAACCTGCAACGGGGGCTTCTAAATTTGGTAATAATCTTTTATATGAATTAGCCCACTGATTAGTAATTAAGGTCATTTCTTTAGCATTTTCTATTAATCCAGCCATGAAACTTTCGCCTATTTTCGATATGGTTTTTTTATTTTTTTCACTAAAAATGTTCTTTTCATTTTTATATAGAGATAAATGAAGGTGTAAGCCACTACCATTTAACTTATCAAAAGGTCTTGGCATAAATGTTGCAAATCCTCCCAATCTGCGAGCAGTTTCTTTAACAACTAATCGTGTAGTCATTATTGAGTCTGCCATTGTTAAAGCATCCGTGTGTCTTAAATCTATCTCATGTTGTCCTGGAGAAACTTCGTGATGTGAAGATCTTACTGGGATTCCCATTTGTTCCAAAATCAACACAGATTCTCTTCTCAGGTTAGCACCATCACTATCTGCAGAAGTTTGATCAAAATAACCAGCATCATCTCCGGAAGATATGTTTTTTTCTGAATTGAGATAATAGTATTCTATTTCAGGGCCTATGTAGAATTTATAACCAAGTTTATTAGCCTCGATTAGTTTGTTTTTTAAAACTTGTCTACTATCAACCATTAAGTTGCTTCCATCAATGCTTTTTAAGTCACAAATAAATCTTGCTACAGCATTTTCATTTGGTCTCCAAGGTAAAATTTGCCAAGTATTCAAATCAGGAATTGCTAAAGTATCATTTTCACCTTCTCTTGACAAACCTTCAATTGCACCTCCATCAAATATAACGCCATTAGTCATACAATCTTTTAAATCTTCAACATTAATAGCAAAACCCTTTAAACCTCCAGTAATATCGGTAAACCAGAGTCGTATAAATTTAACATTCGATTCACTTGCTTGTTTTAGAATATAATCTTGAGTTTCTATATTTCTATTCATTGTTTCCCCTAAATGTTTTCATTAAATTTGTAACCTACATTCCAGATTGTTTCTATAAAATTATATTTATGATCTTCAATCTTTGTTCTTAATCTTCTCACATGGACGTCAACTGTTCTTGTTCCACCATAATAGTCATAATCCCATATATTTTTAAGCAAATTTTCTCTGGAAAATACTCTTCCAGGATTTGATGCTAATAATTTTAGTAACTCTAGTTCTTTAAATGTTAGATTTATTTTTTTTTCATTTAATTTTACTTCGTATTTATTAGAATCGATGGATAGTTCAGAAATCCTAATAATATTGTCAGAATTTTTGGTAATATTCTGATTATTATTTTTTGAATGTGTAATTTTTATTTTTATGTTAATATCTGAATCTATAAAAGGAGTAGTAATTATTTGATTGTTATTACCTTCAGGACAGTGGAGATCATAACAATCAAAGGTTTGAGTCGATATTATTATAGGGATTTTTTTTGCAACGAGATTTCTATATTCAATTGAATATACTTGAGGAAGGTTAATTATTGATAGATCTTTATTGTTTATAACAGCCTCTCCATGATGATTATTTTTTAGCAGGGGATGACTTTCATCATTTTTTATTTTGTAATTTACTATTGAATTTGTTATTTTTTCATCTGGTAAATAAAAGTCTGAAACACAAAAAATTTTAGATTCTTTATAGTTATCTACCAAAATTTTAATTAATTCATCTTCAGCTCTAACGCCAAAACCAATTAGGAAAATATTTTCAAACATATTATTTAGCTTCTTGTGTGTGATAATTTAGAAGTTTTCTCATTTATTTTATAATGGAAAATTCATTGTGCAAAATTTATAAAATTATAAATTCTCTCGAAATAAAACTTTTTTTCATTGACTATACCTGCCTAAGATTCGTATACTAGTAGTTTGTGGAATATATAATCCTTTTTGTTATGTTTTAAATTAACACTTAGTTTAAACTAATTTAAATAAGGATAAATTTAAGTTTGATATGAGATAAACATGCCAACCGTAAACCAATTACTTAAAAATTCTAGATCTAGGGGGAGAAAAAAAGCTAAAGCTCCTGCCCTTAGATTTAGGTTTAACTCTTTAACAAAAAAAATGACCAATGATGTATATGGAAGCCCCCAAAAACGAGGCGTTTGTCTTCAAGTTAGAACTGTTACTCCAAAGAAACCAAATTCTGCTCTTCGGAAAGTAGCGCGAGTGAAATTGACTAATGGAATGGAGGTTACGGCTTATATTCCTGGAGAAGGACATAATTTGCAAGAACATTCGGTTGTTTTGATCAGAGGAGGAAGGGTAAGAGATCTTCCGGGCGTTCGTTACCATATTATTAGAGGAGCACTAGATACCTCGGGCGTAGAAGGTAGAAAAAGAGGTCGAAGTAAATACGGTGCAATTAAAGAAAAGAAAAGTTAAATTCATCTAATATTTGGAAATCATTATGTCTAGAAGAAGAAAATCAATATTACGAAAAATCAACCCTGATCCCAAATATGGAAGTATAGAGTTATCCAAATTTATAAATCGCTTAATGAGAGGTGGAAAAAAGTCCGTTGCTCGTAAGGCTGTTTATTTAGCGATAGATAAACTTGAGAATCAAATTAAAAGGCCTGGATTAGAATTATTTGAAGAGGCTATGAAAAACACTATGCCGACTTTAGAAGTTAAACCTAGAAGAGTTGGTGGAGCAACATACCAAGTTCCAGTAGAAATACGTCCTAAGAGAAGAGTGGCTTTAGCCCATAGATGGATTGTTGAAGCTGCCAGATCAAGAAAAGGAGAAACTATCACTAATGCTTTATACTCCGAACTGTCAAGCGCGGTAAATAACACGGGAATTGCTATAAAAAAGAAAGAAGATTCACATCGAATGGCAGAAGCTAATAGAGCTTTTGCACATTATAGATGGTAATTACTAGAAAACGGATTCAATATGACTACTGCAGTGAATGATTTATCAAAAGTAAGAAATATAGGCTTTATAGCACATATAGATGCAGGTAAGACTACAGTAACAGAAAGAGTTTTATTTTTTACAGGAGAAACTTACAAAATCGGTGATATTGATGACGGAACTACAGTTATGGACTTTATGTCCCTTGAAAGAGAACGTGGGATTACCATCGGTTCAGCTGCAACTAATGCATCATGGAATGACCATCAGGTTAATATAATTGATACTCCAGGGCACGTAGATTTTACAGCAGAAGTACAAAGATCATTAAGAGTATTGGATGGAGGTGTAGTTGTCCTAGAATCAGTTTCGGGAGTTCAACCCCAATCTGAAACAGTTTGGAGACAAGCTAATGATTATGGAGTCCCTCGAATGATTTTTGTTAACAAAATGGATAGACTGGGTGCTGATTTTGATAATGCTGTAAAAACAGTTCATGACAGGTTAGGTGCTAATGCAGTACCGATACAGATACCAATTGGAGCTGAATCAGAATTTAAAGGTATGATTAATTTGATTGAAAGAAAAGCCTATGTTTATGATAATGAAGATGCAGTTGAGCACAAAGTTATGGATATCCCGGATGAATATAAAGAAAATGTGGAAAAATTTCGGAACGAATTAATTGAAAAAATAGCTGAGACAGACGAAGCCTTAATGGATAAATTTTTAGAAGACAAAGAAATTTCTATTGACGAAATGAAATTAGCCTTGAGAAAAGCAGTAATTTCCTTAAAAATTTATCCAGTTTTATGTGGATCAGCTTTAAGACACAGAGGAGTTCATCCTTTATTGGACGCAGTAATAGATTATCTACCTTCTCCTGTAGATGTACCATCAATAAAAGGAACAGACCCTTCCGATGAGTCAATAGAACTAGAAAGAAAACCTACTGCTGACGATCCTTTTAGTGCTTTAGTATTTAAGGTTGTAACCGATCAACATGTTGGAAGGTTGGTATATTTGAGAATTTATTCTGGCATATTGGAGTCGGGATCGAATGTTTATAATTCTTCAACTAGGACTCGTGAAAGAGCTGGTAGATTGATGAAGATGCATGCAGATTCAAGAGAAGAAATAAAACAAGCATCTGCTGGAGAGATTATTGCTGCAATAGGTCTTAAAGATGCTTTAACTGGAAACACTCTATGTGATCAATCTAAACCTTTACTTTTAGAATCTATAAACTTCCCTGACCCAGTTTTGTCTATTTCTATTGAACCAAAAACTCGTGCAGATCAAGATAAAATGGGAGAGGCCTTGGCTAGATTAGTTGGGGAAGATCCAACGTTACATACATGGACTGATGAAGAATCTGGGCAAACTGTTTTAGCAGGAATGGGAGAATTACATCTCGATGTAATTGTTGAAAGAATGAAAAGAGAATTTTCAATAGAAGCTATTCAAGGAGCTCCTAAAGTTGCTTACAGGGAAACTATTTCGAAAATTTCTGAAAAACAAGGGAAATTTATAAGACAATCAGGAGGAAGAGGTCAATATGGAGATTGTACTTTAAGAGTTGAACCTTTGGAACCAGGATCAGGTCTCATTTTTGAATCTGAAATAACAGGTGCCACTTTACCTACTGAATACTATAAACCTATAGAATCAGGCTTCAGAGAGGCAGCTCAAAGTGGTACTATAGCAGGATATCCTGTAGTAGATCTTAAGGTAGTATTGACTGATGGATCGCATCATGATGTGGATTCTTCTGAGATGGCCTTCAAGATAGCAGGTTCAATGGCATTTAAATCTGCAATGGCATCAAGTGCTCCACATTTATTAGAACCCATAATGAAAATAGAAATAGTAACTCCGGATGAATTTTTAGGAGATTGTTTAGGAGACCTTAATTCACGAAGAGCACAAATATTAAAGATGGAACAACAGGGAAATTCACAAGCAGTTAGTGCTTTTGTACCGTTAGCTGAAACATTTCAATATGCTACTACTTTGAGGTCATTAACAACTGGAAGAGCTAGCTTTTCTATGGAACTAGATCATTATGCAAAAGTTCCAGTACATATAGCAAATGAAATATCAGATAGTAAAGGATAAGAAAACTAATGGCACCTACACAAAAAATGAGAATTATATTAAAAGCCTTTGATCATAGAGTTTTGGATGTTTCTGCACAACAAATTTTAGAAACTGCAGAGAGAACTGGTGCAAGAGTCGCCGGTCCTGTACCAATGCCCACTACTAAAAGAATGTTTACCGTTTTGAGATCTCCCCACGTCAATAAAGATTCTAGAGAATATTTTGAATTAAGAACCCATAAGAGATTAATTGATATTTTGGAACCTTCATCCAAAACAATTGATTCTCTAACAAGCTTAACTGTACCAGCTGGAGTAGATATTGCTATAAAATTGTAGCTTGAGGAAAAAATGACTATTAAAGGAATAATTGGAAAAAAATTAGGTATGAGCACCATCTATGATGCTGATGGGAAAGTGCAACCTGTAACGGTGATACAGGCTGGCCCTTGTACAGTTACTCAGGTTAAAACATTAGATAATGATGGGTACAATGCTGTACAAATTGGGTTTTCTGAAGTAAAAAAAATAAATTCACCCCAAGCTGGTCATCAAGAAAGATCTGGGAGTAAATTCAGTACACTTCAAGAATTTGAAGTGGAAAATTTAGATGAAATTGAAGTTGGGCAAAATATCACTTCTAATATATTCATTGATCAAAAGTCAGTAAAAGTTACATCAACCACTAAAGGTAAGGGTTTTTCTGGAGCAGTAAAAAGATATGGTTTTAAAGGTGGTCCGAAAACTCATGGTCAATCTGATAGACATAGAGCTGTGGGATCTATTGGTGCTGGATCTTCGCCAGGAAGAGTTTGGCCAGGAACCAAAATGCCTGGGCAATATGGTAACAAAACCGCAACTGTAAAAGGACTAAAAGTTGTAAAAGTGGATGTAAAGGAAAATATATTGTTATTAAAAGGTGCAATTCCTGGATATTCAGGTGCAACTGTCAGGATTGAAATTCAATAAAGGAAAAAAGTGGAAATAGAAGTAAAAAATATATCTGGTCAACTAATGAATAGTACTACCATTGATCCATCTATTTGGAATGTAGAATATAACGCTGATTTATTACATCAGGCTATTTATATATATCTAGCTAACGTACGACAATGGAATTCTTCAACTAAATCAAGATCTCAAGTTAAATATGCTAACCAAAAAATCAGGAATCAAAAAGGTAGTGGTAGAGCTAGAGTTGGATCTCGGAGGTCTCCAACTATGGTTGGTGGTGGGGTGGCTCATGGGCCTCATCCAAAAAATATTAGAAAATCCTTGAATAAAAAAATGAAGCAAAAAGCATTGAAAATTTCACTTTCTGACAAATATAAAAATTCTGATGTCTATGTCATTAATAACTCACCACTGGAAGAATCTCCGTCTATAAAGACAATGTTATCTTTTATTTCTTCATTTAAGTTTTCCGGATCAATTTTGTTAGTTACTGGTGAAAATGATCTCATATTGCAAAAGTCATGTAAGAATATAAAAAATATTGATATATTGGAAGCTTCAATGTTAAATGCTTATAATTCCTCGAAGCCGCAAAATTTAGTTATTTTTCTATCAGCATTGGAAAAAATCCAATCAATTTGGGGAGACTCTACATTCAAGACTACAGCAAAAAAGACTACAGCAAAAAAGACTACAGCAAAAAAGACTACAGCAAAAAAGACAGGAGTAAAAGAAAATGCTAAATGAAGAAGTATTAATAAATCCTGTCATTACTGAAAAATCTTCCTTG
>JAPYUX010000005.1:106087-110293 GCA_029940375.1 Dehalococcoidia bacterium
AATGCTAAATGAAGAAGTATTAATAAATCCTGTCATTACTGAAAAATCTTCCTTGTTACAAGAAAGCAATAAATATGTTTTCAAAGTTCACTCTAAATCAAATAAATATCAAATAAAGAAAGCAGTGGAAGACATTTTTGACGTTACGGTTTTAGGTGTAAATGTGGTTAAAGTCCATGGAAAAAATAAAGTTTTCAATGGAAAAAGAATCCTTACTCCTAGTTGGAAGAAAGCGTTAATTACATTAAAATTGGGTGATACAATTTCATTGGTTGAGGGAGCATAATTTTGGGTATTAAAAAACAAAAACCAATAACAGGAGGAATGAGAGATTCCTCAGTAGATGATTTTTCAGATATTACTACTGATTCTCCTTTTAAACCTCTACTTGCACCTTTGACTAAAAAAGGAGGTAGGAACAATAGGGGAAGAATTACTGTAAGACATAGAGGTGGAGGGCATAAACGTAGATATAGAATTTTAGATTTTTCTAGAACCAAATATGGAGAGGCTAAAGTAGAAACGATTGAATATGATCCAAATAGATCTTCAAGAATATCCTTGATTCGATTTGAAGATGGTACACGAAAATATATAATTTCACCTCATAATATAAAACTCGGTGATACTGTCCAAACAGGTAAAGATGTTCCAAATGATTTAGGAAATACAAAAAGTCTAGCATCTCTCCAGACGGGAACGTTAGTTCACAATATAGAATTATCCCCTGGAAATGGTGGAGTGATGGTAAAATCTGCAGGTACTGCTGCTCAAGTTATGGCTCATGAAAGTGGATATACTTTGATAAGATTACCATCGGGAGAAATGAGGAGAATATTGAGTACTTGTAATGCCACTATAGGTCAAGTATCTAATCCAGAAAACAAAAATAGAAAATTAGGAAGAGCTGGAACTTCTAGAAGATTAGGGAAGAGACCAACTGTTAGAGGCTCTGCTATGTCTCCGAATGCCCACCCTCATGGAGGAGGAGAAGGTCGAGCAGGAATAGGAATGTCACATCCAAAAACACCGTGGGGGAAACCAGCATTGGGGAAACGTACTAGAAGGAACAAAAAAACAGATAAAATGATTTTAAGAAGAAGATACGAGAAGTAATATTATGACACGTTCGATAAAAAAGGGTCCCTTTGTTGATCCAAAATTGATGAAAAAAGTTTTAAAAGCTAAACAATCTGGAAGTAGGGCGGTTATAAATACTTGGGCAAGATCTTCAATGATAATGCCTGATATGGTTGGTATTACTTTTGGAGTCCATGATGGCAGAAAGTTTGTTCCAGTTTTTATAAGTGAAAATATGGTTGGTCATCGTTTGGGAGAATTTTCTCCAACAAGGACATATAGAGGACATTCAAGAGGAAGTAAATAATGGCTGTTTCTAATAATAAAAACATAGGACATTCCCCATATAAAATTAGACGAGTAATAAACTTAATTCGTGATAAAAGTGTTACTAATGCAAAAATACAATTACAACTTATTGGAACTCCTCCAGCGAGAGAAATACTTAAAATTTTAAACTCTGCAGTAGCAAACGCTTCACAGAATGAAATGCTAAATGAAAGTGATTTGATAGTATCCAAAATATTTGCTGATGCTGGACCTAAATTAAAGAGATTCAAACCAAAGGCGAGAGGTAGAGCAGGAGCTTTTGATAGACCAACCTCACATATAACCATAGAAGTGACTAAAGGAGAAGATTAGATGGGACAAAAAACACATCCAATAGGATTTAGATTAGGAGGAGTTATTGATTGGCAGTCCCAATGGTTTGCTAACAAAGGTAAAGATTATGCAATATTAACTAATGAAGATCGAGAAATAAGAGATCTTATAGTAAAAGAATTAGGTGACAATGCAGCTATATCTAAGATAGAGATTGAAAGGAATAACCAAGAGATTTCCATTACAGTATTTTCTGCTCGTCCGGGAATTATCATAGGTAGGGGAGGTACGAGAGTAGAAGAATTGAAAAACTTCCTTGAAGAATTCACCAATAATGAAATAAAGCTTAACATTAATGAAATAAGAGTTCCAGAATTAGTTGCCAAACTCGTAGGTGAATCAATCGCAGAACAGTTAGAACGAAGAGTTGCTTTTAGAAGAGCCGTAAATATCGCTATGCAAAGAACTATGCAAGTGGGTGCACAAGGAATAAAAGTTGTTATTGCAGGAAGATTGTCAGGTGCAGATATCGCTCGAACTGAAAAATATCATCAAGGTAGAGTTCCGCTTCATACTGTAAGAGCCAATATTGATTATGAAATAAGTGAAGCAAAAACTAGTTATGGGGTTATAGGTATCAAAGTATGGATTTATAAAGGAGACATTATTCCTACAGCCGAAAATCTATTAGCAATCAAAACAGAAAGAATTCAAAGATCTTCTGGAGTAAATCAAGAACAACCCCAACAGAAAAAAGGAAATAACTAAATGTTACAACCAAGTAGAACAAAATATCGTAAGCAACAGCGTGGGAAAATGAGAGGAATGGCCACGAGAGGTTCAACTTTAACTTATGGAGATTTTGGACTAAAGGCTTTAGCATCAGCTTGGTTGACAGCAAGGCAAATCGAAGCGGCTAGAAGAGCAATTACAGGTCACGTAAAAAGAGGCGGACAAATCAGAATCAGAGTTTTCCCTGACAAACCGGTTAGCGCAAGACCAGCCGAAACCCGTATGGGTGGAGGAAAGGGTGCTGTTGATCGCTGGGTAGCAGTTGTAAGAAAAGGAAGGATTATTTTTGAAATAGGTGATGTTCCAAATGAAATAGCTTTAGAA
The DNA here is from genome assembly GCA_029940375.1 of Dehalococcoidia bacterium. Lineage (GTDB taxonomy): Bacteria > Chloroflexota > Dehalococcoidia > Lucifugimonadales > Lucifugimonadaceae > TMED-70. The sequence continues at coordinate 108,887 of JAPYUX010000005.1, forward strand.
GCTCTAAAAAGAGCTAGCCATAAGCTACCTATTCCAACCAAAATAATTTCAAGAGAAGAAGTAACGTTTTAAATGAATATCGAAAATATAAGAAAATTGAATAATGAAGATTTGATTAAAGAAAAAGAATCTGTAATTAAAAATATAATGGATGGTCGATTTAAACATAAATCTATGGCACTTAATGACACCAGCCAAATAAGAAAATTAAAAAGAGATAAAGCTAAAATATTAACAGTTATAAATGAAAGAAAAATTGTTGGCACTATCGCAGCTACTAAAGAGGAAATGGAAGAAGATGATAAATAATAAAATACGTAAGACTGGAGAGGTTTTATCTATATCTCAAGAGAAAACAATAGTGGTGGGAATTTCTTGGACTCAGAAAGATAGATTGTATAAAAAAAGTTATCGAAAACTCACTAGACTTGTAGCACATGATGAATCGAATAAGGCTGAAAAAGGAGATACTGTTATAATAGAATTTTCTAAACCGATTTCTAAAACAAAAAAATGGAAATTAATTGAGGTTGTAAAAAAATAATGATTCAAAGAGAAACTAGATTAAAAGTAGCAGACAATTCAGGGGCAAGAGAAGTGCTGTGCATCAATATCAATGGGAATAGTCATACTAAAACTGCCAAAATAGGTGACACTATTACTTGTGCAGTAAAAGATGCTCAACCTGGGGGAACAGTTAAAATGCATGAAGTGGTAAAGGCTGTTATTGTGAGAACAAAAAAAGAACACAGAAGAAATGATGGTTCTTACATAAAATTTGATGAAAACGCCTGTGTAATATTAGGAGACGACAATAATCCAAGAGGTACTAGAATATTTGGTCCAGTAGCTAGGGAATTACGAGACAAACAGTTTATGAGATTAGTTTCTTTGGCCCCGGAGGTTCTATAATGAGTAAAATTAGAATAAAAAAGGGTGACCAGGTTGAAGTAATCTCTGGAAAAGATAAAGGTAAAAAAGGTGAAATAATAAAAGTTTTAAAATCATCTTCAAGAGTAATTGTAGAGGGAGTCAATATATCTAAAAAACACATAAAAAAGACACCAAACGTTACTCAAGCAGGAATAGTTGAAGCAGAATCATCTATCCATATATCAAATGTAATGTACATAGATCCTCAATCATCTAAAAAAGGTAGAGTTGGATATGAACAACTACAAGATGGTAAATTTAACCGTGTGATAAGAGAATCAAAGAAATGATTGTGAGAAGTAATTGGTAACGAAAAAAAACAATAAAAGTAAATCAGCGAAAAGTAAACCAGCGAATACTAAACCAGCGAATACTAAACCAGCGAAAAGTAAACCAGCGAAAAGTAAACCAGCGAATACTAAACCAGCGAATACTAAACCAGCGAATACTAAACCAGCGAATACTAAACCAGCG
>JAPYUX010000005.1:110393-131135 GCA_029940375.1 Dehalococcoidia bacterium
TAAACCAGCGAATACTAAACCAGCGAATACTAAACCAGCGAATACTAAACCAGCGAATAAAAAGAAAACTATAGATGAAATTGAGGATAAAAACATCCCAAAATTAAAATCAGCATATTTTAATGAAGTCGTACCAGAGATGATGAAAGAGTTTAGTTTTACCAATAAGTTAAGAACACCGATAGTAGAAAAAGTTGTTGTTAGTATTGGTTTGGGAGAAGCTTTGACTTCTTCAAATGTTATTGAAGCAGCAAAAAAAGATCTTCAGCTGATAACAGGTCAAAGACCGATTGAAACAAAAGCAAAAAAATCTGTAGCTAATTTTAAACTTCGAGAAGGACAAGTAATCGGATTATCAGTTACTTTGAGATCAAAGAACATGTGGCATTTCTTAGACAGATTGTTAAACATCGCACTTCCTAGGGTCAGAGATTTTAGAGGAGTGTCCAATAAATCTTTCGATGGGAATGGAAATTATTCACTAGGATTATCAGAACAAGTAATGTTTCCAGAAATAGATTATAACGAAATAGATAAACTAAGAGGATTGCAAATAAACATAGTTACAACAGCTTATAATAATAGAGAATCTAAAAAATTATTAGAGTTACTAGGTTTGCCCTTTGAAGATATTAATTAAGGAGATAAATTGGCAAAGAAATCATCAATAGCACGAAATAATAAAAGAATTAGATTGGTAAAAAAATATCAAGAAAATAGAACCAATTTAAAAAATATTACTAATGATCCAAAAAAATCATTTGAAGAAAAAATGGAGGCACGACAACAATTAGCATTATTGCCAAAAAACTCTAGCCCTATAAGAGTTAGAAATCGTTGTCAAAAGACAGGAAGACCAAGAGGGTATATGAGATTTTTTGGATTGAGCCGAATCTCCTTTAGAGATTTAGCACTTCGGGGACATTTGCCCGGTATAAAAAAAGGAAGTATATAGAAATTAAATTAGAGGTAAAAAATTGACAATAGAAGACCAAATATCAGATATGATTACTAGAATAAGAAATTCAATCATGGTTAAGCATGAAAATGTTTCTGTAGTTAAATCTAAAATTAACGAGAACATATTAGATTTGTTATCTAATGAAGGGTTTATTGATAGTTTTGTAGAATCTGAAGAAGAAGAAGATAAATATCATTATAAAGTAGACTTGAAATACTATGAAGATGGATCTCCTGCTATTTCAGGCATCAAAAGAGTTTCAAAACCAGGATTGAAAATATATGTTAAGAAAAATGATATTCCTTCCTATTTTTCTGGAATGGGTGTCGCCGTTATGTCAACATCTAAAGGAATTATGACCGGATTTAAAGCTAAAAAACAATCTTTAGGAGGAGAAGTTCTTTTTTATATTTGGTAAAAAAAAGAAAAGTAAAATTATGAGTAGAATTGGAAATAAACCCGTGAATATCCCTCAAGGGGTTGAGGTAAATATAAAAGATAAAACAATCTCAGTTAAAGGTCCTAAGGGACAACTGGAAGAAATCATCATGAGCGATGATATTTCATGTATTTTGAAAGAAGATAACATTATTATTTCTAGAACAAAAGATGAAATTCAAATTAAAGCTTTTCATGGTCTCTATAGATCTTTGATTCAGAATATGGTGATTGGAGTCTCAACAGGCTTTGAGAAAAAATTAAGATTGATAGGTACTGGATATAGAGCACAGAATAAAGGGAAATCGTTGGAGTTAAATCTAGGATTCTCCCATCCCATTATAATTGAACCCATAGGTGAAAATAAATTGTTGGTTGAGGAACAAACACTGGTGTCTGTTGAAGGAATAAACAAGGAACATGTGGGTAGACAAGCAGCAAAAATTAGAATATTAAGAAAACCAAATCCATATACGGGTAAAGGGATAAAATATAATGACGAACAAATAAGAAGAAAAACCGGAAAATCAGCAGTTGGTGCTGGTGAAGGAGCCCCTTAATGAAGTCGTCAAAAAAAACAAATAGACTTGCTCGAGTTAAAAGACATTTAAGAATACGTAAGAAATTAATAGGAACTGACCAAAGACCAAGAGTTTCAGTTTTCAGATCTAATAAAAATATATATCTTCAATTGATTATAGATGGGGAAGGTAAAACTTTAGCTTCCGAATCAAGTTCGCAAATGACTGAAGAAAGTAAAAGTATAAATATAAATAAATCAAAAGAAATAGGCATTAAATTTGGAAAAAAAATTTCTAAATTAGGATTTAAACAAGTAATTTTTGATAGAGGTGGATATCTTTATCATGGTAATGTAGCAGCAATAGCTGATGGAATAAGAGAATCAGGTATAGAGGTATAAAAATGACAACCAACACAAATCAAGGCAATACAAATTCTAATAGAAGAAATCTCAGATCTAGAAGAAGAAACAGAGATAGTGATGAGACACCTTTGATAGAAAATGTTATAAAGGTTCGACGTGTGTCAAAAACAGTTAAGGGTGGAAGAAACTTATCATTTAATGTTATGGTGGCAGTGGGAGATGGAGCTGGGAAAGTAGGAATTGCGTTAGCAAGTGCATCTGCTGTCCCTGATGCCGTACAAAGGGCTGTAAAATATGCAAAAAACAAGATGGTTGATATTAAACTTAAAGATACCACTTTACCCCATGAAACAATTGTAAAATTTAGAGCGTCTAAAGTAATGTTGAAACCTGCATCACCAGGAACGGGTTTAATTGCAGGAGGTGGAGTTAGAGCTGTCTTAGAAGCGGTTGGGGTTAGAGATGTTGTGTCAAAAACTTTTGGCTCAACCAATGCAATAAATGTTGTTTACGCTACTATGGCTGCTTTGAAAAATATGAAGAATCCTAAAGATGAAATAACTAAACGAAGATCATAAACATGGCAAAAATAAAAATCATTCAAATTAAAAGTAGCATAGGCATTTCTCCAAATCAAAGAGCTAATTTGAGAGCATTAGGATTAAGGAAACGAGGTTCTGAAGTAGAACAAGATAACTCCCCTCAAATAGAAGGAATGATAAAAAAAGTACAACATTTAATCAGTATAGATAAACTTTAATAATAAATTTTTGGTGAAAAAATGGCTAGAATAAATGAAATAAGAAGAAAGAATACTAATACTAAAAAGAAAAACCAAGTAGGTAGAGGGAATGGTTCTAAAGGGACATACTCTGGTAGAGGTTCAAAAGGACAACTTTCAAGAAGCGGTGGAAATTTGAATCCAACTTTTGAAGGAGGGCAACTAAGATTAGTTAAGAAACTTCCTCATATGAGAGGATTCAACAATATATTTAAGAAAAACTTCGTTGCATTAAATATTACTGATTTAAATGAGCTTTTTAACAAAAAATCTATCACTATTGATGATTTCAGAAAAAAAGGAATAATTAAAAATAAAGAGATGATAAAAATTTTAGGTGACGGAGATATAAAAGACTCGATTAAATTGGAAGTGAATGCGGTTTCTCAGTCTGCCAGAAAAAAAATCGAGAAAGCTGGTGGGGAAATAATCATAAAAGAAAGCTAATAAATGACAACAGCCGTTAATCAAAAATCGAGTAGACCTGCTCTTATACAAGCTATTATTGACGCATTTAAGCTACCCGATTTACGATCTAAAATTCTATTTACTTTATTCATACTGGTAGTATTTCGTTTCTTTGCACATGTACCTGTACCTGGTGTAGATAGAAACGCATTACAAGCAGCATTTGATGCCAATCCTTTGTTAGGTTTTATTGATATATTTTCTGGAGGTGCGTTAAGAAATTTATCTATTGCAGCGTTGGGTGTATATCCTTATATTACAGCTTCAATTATTATGCAAATCCTTACACCCTTAGTTCCTCAATTAAAAGAATTAGCTCAAGAGGGTGATGTAGGTAGAAAAGCCATCAACCGTTATACTCATTATTTAACAGTCCCTTTAGCTTTTCTTCAAGGGTATGGTCAATTGAATTTATTTGCTGGATCCTTAGGACAAGGTGCGATAACCGGTATAGGTTTAGGTTCAGGAGAGATATTGAACACTTTTTCTATATTGTTTTCAATGACTGCTGGTACCATGATTTTAGTTTGGTTAGGAGAATTAGTCACAGAAAAAGGAATAGGAAATGGTGTTTCATTGATTATTTTTGCTGGGATTGTTTCAACTTTTCCAAGAACTGGAGGTCAATTATGGTTATTGAGAGATCAGCCTTTTCAGGTTGCTATGTTGATAGGATTAGGGCTTCTCATCGTTTTTAGTATTGTAGTATTTACTGAAGCCACAAGAAGAATTCCTGTGCAATATGGACGAAGTGTTTTTCGAGGTAATAAAATGTATAGATCGTCTGGATCATCACATATTCCAATTAGAGTTAACTCAGCTGGAATGATACCTCTAATTTTTGCTTTTTCTATTTTGGCTTTACCTGCCGTATTGGCTTCATATTTTGTTGACCCTGCTTCAAATTCTTTTGTATCTCAGATAGCTGGATGGTTAACAGTTCAATTTGGACCGACAGGTACTGTATATTGGATTGCTATATTTTTGCTGGTAGTAATTTTTACTTTCTTTTACACTTTAGTTGTTCATAACCAACAAAATTTGTCTGAGCAACTTCAAACTAACAGTGGATTTATTCCTGGGATACGACCAGGTCCACCTACTAAGGAATATTTAATGAGAGTTATATTAAGAATAACTTGGGGAGGAGCAATATTTTTAGGCATAGTAGCAGTCATTCCAGCTATAGCTCAAGCTATCACAAACCTCAGTTCAGCAACTAGTATATTACAAAGTACTAGTTTATTAATTATGGTAGGTGTTGCTTTGGACACTATGAGACAATTAGAATCTCAACTTTTAATGAGAAACTATGAAGGTTTTGTGAATTAATATTATGAATATAATTCTCTTAGGTCCACCAGGCTCAGGAAAAGGGACACAAGCTGGTTACATTATAAAAAAATATAACACTGAACATGTTTCTACTGGAGACATTTTAAGAAAAGAAGTCTCTTCTGGTTCTGATTTAGGATTAGAAGCAAAAGAATATATGGACTCTGGGAATTTGGTTTCAGATCAGTTAATAATAGAAATGGTAACCAATTATATTGCAGATATACCTTCAATATTACTTGATGGATTCCCAAGAACTTTGGAACAAGCAAGAACATTTGAAAATAAACTTTTAAATATGAAAAAATATATAAATCATGTAATTTATTTTGAATTATCTAATGAAACAATAATTGAAAGATTATCAAAAAGAATAACCTGTAGGAAATGTGGCAATACGTATGTTAAAGGTATGACTAACTTGAAATGTGAAAATGGATGTTCTCAAGATAATCTTTATCAGAGAGAAGATGATAAACCACAATCCATAATAAAAAGGTTAGAAGTTTATCAATCTGAAACATTCCCTCTGATTGATTTCTATAAGGAGAAAAATATTTTTTCAAAAATCAATGCAAATCAATCAATTGTGAATGTAATTAATGAAATCAATACAGTTTTAGCTATATAAATATATACATTTATATGATACGGCGTATATAATGATAGTTTGGTTAGTTTTTGTAGAGAGGTTTTTGAATAATTGGTAACTGAGGGGACAATTAAAACACCAGATCAAATGAATTCAATGATTGAAGCTGGGAAAATCGTTGCTAAAGTGCTTTTAGAATGTGAAAAAAATCTAAAAAGTTCTATAACCACAGAAGAAATCGATGATTTTCTTAGAGAAGCCATAAAAAAAGAAGGTGCTAGGCCAGCTTTTCTTGGCCTGTATGATTTTCCTGCTACAGCATGTATATCTCTGAATGAAGAAATTGTTCACGGGATTCCAGGATCTAGGAAATTGATAAAAGGTGATATTGTTTCAATAGATTGTGGGGCGATCGTTGATGGAATGTATAGTGATCATGCAAAGACTTATTTGATAGAAGAAAGTAATAATTCTGAAAAAGGACGTTTGATTTCTGTAACTAAAAGAGCATTAGATATAGGTGTTGAAAATGCTATCTCGGGTAATAATATTGGAATGATTTCGAATGCAATAGAAAAATACGTTTTAGAACAAGGTTATGATGTGGTTAGAGAGTATGTAGGGCATGGTATTGGAGAGCAACTTCACGAACCACCGAGTGTTCCAAATTTTGGTGATAGAGAAGATGGCGCTTTACTAAGAGTAGGAATGGTTATAGCTATAGAACCCATGGTTACGGTAGGGTCGTGGAAAACTAGAACTCTTGATGATAAATGGACTGTAGTTACTGAAGATGGAAAATTATCTGCTCACTTTGAACATACAGTGGCTATAACAGAAAATGGTCCTAAAGTTTTAACTAAAATATAAAAGATATAATATATGGCAAAAAAAGAAGCAATAGAAGTGGAAGGAAAGGTTGAAGAAGCCTTACCCAACACAACATTTAAGGTAGAGTTGGCTAATGGACATGAAGTACTTGCGCATGCTTCAGGAAAAATAAGAAAAAATTATATAAGGATTTTACCAGGAGACAAAGTTTTAGTTGAACTGTCTCCTTATGACTTAACAAGAGGTAGGATCACTTACAGGTTTAAGTAGTAATTAGAAAGAATAGTTATGAAGAAAAAAGCATCAGTGAAAAAAAGAAGCTCAGATTGTCAGATAATAAAACGGCATGGAAAAATTAGAGTAATAAATAAACGGAACCCAAGATTCAAACAAGTACAAGGATAATATAATTATGGCAATGTTAGCGGGAGTAAATATACCAGATTCTCAGAGAATTGAAATTGCTTTGACTGCAGTTGCAGGAATAGGAAGATCTACATCAAAAAAAATTATTAAAGATGTGGGAGTAGATTTAAATACAAGAGTTAAGGATCTAAAGGAAGATGAATTAGCAAGAATAAGAAGTGCCATAGATCGTTCCCAAATACGTATTGAAGGTGATTTGCGTAGAGAAGTTCAACTTAATATTAGAAGATTGACAGATATTGGAAGTTATAAAGGTACAAGACATAAGGTTGGTTTGCCAGCTAATGGACAGAGAACAAAAACTAACGCAAGAACTAAAAAAGGTAAGAAAAGAACTGTAGCTAATAAGAAAAGATTGACACATTAAAATGGCAAGAAATAGAACAAGAAAAAAGGAAAAAATTTTTGTAACACAAGGGAATGCTTACATAAGAGCAACCTTCAATAACACTATAATTTCCATAACTGATAATCAAGGAAATGTTATATCCCAAAGTAGTGCTGGAGCAAAAGGTTTTACAGGATCAAGAAAATCTACAGCTTTTGCAGCTCAGAAAGCAGGAGAGACTGCAGCAGTAAAAGCGATAGAGTATGGAATGAAAACTGTGGATGTGTTTGTAAAAGGTCCAGGAGCTGGGAGAGAAGCAGCGATAAGGGCTATTCAACATTCAGGAGTAAGGGTTATATCAATAAAAGATGTTACTCCAATTCCTCACAATGGTTGTAGACCACCGAAAAAAAGACGAATTTAGATAAAAGTCGTTAAAAAAAATTATAAGAAAGCATATATATGGCAAGATATACGGGTCCGGTAAATAAAAAAATGAGATTTCTAGGATTGGAAGTCCCTAAAAAGGGAGTTAGGAATAATAGACCACCAGTGAGAAGGAGAATATCAGCCTATGGTTTACAACTAAGAGAAAAACAAAAGGCAAGATTTTTGTATGGAATTTTGGAAAAACAATTTAGAAATTATTATGATAAAGCATCAAAAAATCCTGGTTCAACCGGTGATTTATTACTCGAATATTTAGAAAAAAGACTTGATAATGCTTTATATAGAACAGGTATGTTCAATACAAGAAGACAATCAAGACAAGCAGTTAATCATGCTCATTTCTTAGTAAACGACGGCAAGGTTAATATTCCTTCTTTCCAAATCAAAGTTGGTGATAAAATAACTTGGAGAGAAAAATCCAAAAAATCTAGTTTATTTGAAATAGCTACTTCAAATATACAAAATAATGATTGTGCTAAATGGCTAGCACTTGATAAATCGGAATTATCCGTTCAAATTAATAACTCTCCATCTGCGTCCGATGCTGAGTTAAATATTGATACTCGACAAATAGTGGAATATTATTCCCGGAGGTAATAAATGCTAGAAAAACAATTTGGATTGTCACCGATTGATGACATTACTATAAGTGAACCAGAAGTTCCTAACTTAAGAATAAACTTGATTGAAGGAACCAATACTTACGGGAAATTTGTTGCGGAACCACTTGATAAAGGTTGGGGAGTTACACTAGGGAATCCGTTGAGAAGGGCACTTTTATCAGGACTACCAGGGACAGCAATTAATTGGGTAAAAATTGAAAGCATAGAACATGAATATTCTATATTGAAAGGTATGAGAGAAGAAGTTTTTGAATTTCTTTTGAACGCTAAAGGGATAAGGCTTCGCTCATTATCTGATAGATCTGGAAGATTAAGATTAGAAGTTGATGGTGAAGGAGAGGTAAAAGCTGGAGATATTATGGCTACAGCTGATTTTGAAATTGTAAATCCTGAACATCACTTAGCGACACTGGACTCTAAAGATGCTCATCTATCTGTTGAATTTAGCGTTGAACAAGGATATGGTTATCAGCAAGCAACTGATATTGAAGATGATAGCATTGGGACTTTGCCAATAGATGCAATATTTACTCCGATAAAGAAAGCTAATTTTTCAGTTGAACCAACTAGAGTTGGGCAAAGATCTGATTGGGAAAAACTTACTTTAGAAATATGGACTGATGGTTCTATCGATCCTAAGGGGGCATTAAAAAAAGCCGCAGAGCTATTGATGAATCATTGCTACATTTTTTCCAAATTTGATGATTCCAAAGAAGAACAAAGTCCAGCATCAGGCTTAGGCATAACTCCAGAAATTTATAATACTCCAGTAGAAACACTTGATTTATCAGCTCGAACTCTAAACTGTCTTAAAAGAGCAGGAATAAATAGAGTGGGAGAAGTAGTTGCTATGCCAGAACCTGAACTACTAAAGATTCGTAATTTTGGAAGAAAATCACTGAATGAATTATTTGATATATTAGCTGAAAGAAACATGCTACCAAATAAATAAATTATGGGGAAAAAATGAGACATAAAATATCAAATAATAAACTTAGTAGAAAAACATCATCGAGAAAAGCACTTTTGAGAGGATTGGTTACTGACACAATAAAACATGGAAAGATTAAGACTACAAAAGCAAAAGCAAAAGAAGCTAAACCAATTTTAGAGAAACTAATAACAATTGGAAAATCTAAAGATTATAATTCAATACGTAAAGTTTCAGAATTTATTTTTGAAAAGTCCGTTGTTAAACAGTTATTTGACGATATATCAACGAAATATTCTGATAAACAAGGGGGTTATTCTAGAATTGTCTCTCTTGGACAAAGAAAAGGCGATAATGCTGATCTAGTTATTTTAGAACTTATTGATTAAATCTCTATATAAATAGACTAGAAAAAGTGTAAAATAAAACCCTATAAAAAAATATTATGATAGTTAAGTTAAAACATTTTTCTCCAAAAGAAACTAAAAATAACAAGTCATTATGGCATGTTATTGATGCTACTGATAAAACCCTAGGAAGATTAGCATCAGAAATATCTATGATTTTGATGGGTAAAAATAAAGCTGATTATATACCTCATCAAATATCAGGAGATTTTGTAGTTATAATAAACTCATCAAATGTAAAAGTAACTGGGAAAAAACTCCAACAAAAAACTTATATTACACACACTACTAGACCTGGAAGTACTAAAGAGAAAAAATATTCAGATTTATTAAATGATAATCCTGGATATATTATTTCACATGCAGTTAAAGGGATGTTACCTAAAAATAAATTAGGTGCAAAAATGTTGAAGAGACTAAAAGTTTATCCAAATTCTGAACATCCACATGAAGCTCAGTTGATTTGGACTGAAAAAATTAACAAATCATAAAAGAGGAATAATTTGAGTCCTAAAAGAAAATATTATTATGGTACAGGTAAAAGAAAAGCTTCAATAGCAAGAGTAAAAATTTTTGATAATCCGGGTGAAATAATTGTCAATGGGAAAAAAATCAGTGAAGCTCTTGTAATGGAAGATTTAGTAAATATCGCATTATTACCGTTAAAGATCACCGATACTATTGAAAAACTTTCTGCCGAAATCAAGACACATGGTGGAGGAATTTCAGGTCAATCGGGCGCGATATCTTTGGGCTTAGCAAGAGCTTTATGCGTAATGGATGAGACATTAAGACCGACCTTGAAATCTAAAGGGCTTCTCAAGAGAGACTCTAGGATAAAGGAAAGTAAAAAATATGGTTTAAAGAAAGCAAGAAAAGCTCCTCAGTATACTAAGCGTTAATTCTAAGTTATATTTCAATAAATTATGTTAAAAAAAATACATATACCTTTTTTTCATTTTTCTAAGAAGAAAAGACATTAGATCTTCTTATGTTAGAAACTATTTAATCAAGTTATCTTGATCGACTTTCAAAGCTTCCTTTATTTCTCTGTGAATCCTTGTGACATACTCTCTTAGTACTTTCCTCATATTGTCAGAGAATCCACCTGTATCATCGAACCAATACTTTATGAAGTTGTAATAGTTCTCTATTAAGTAATACTTATGAATCTATCTAAGTAATTTAAATCTTTGTGAATTTTAATTTTATTCTTTGGATAATAACTTTTTGCTAATGAGATAACCCTATCTTTGATTTCAGGATCTATTTCAAGGATTATTAATGATGCATTATTATTATTTATTTGATTTTCCCAATTAAATATTGAATTGATGATTTTAGTCCCATCTTTACCACCATCCAAAGCAATTATTGGTTCATATGTTAAATCTTTAGATAAATTTTTCAGTTTTGAAGTTCTAATATAAGGAGGGTTACTTATAATGTAATTTATATTTGACAAATTGCAATTTTCTATTGAAGTATGAAAGAAATTTATATTCACATTTTTTCCTACAGCATTTTTTTTTGCTATAACTAAAGCTTTTTCACTTATATCAATTGCGGATACATTTATTCCAGGGAATTTTTTCTTTATGTTTATTGCAATAACACCACTTCCTGTCCCGATGTCTAAGCAATTGAAACCTTCTTTGTCATTAACTCTTTTATTAATTTTAAATAAATCTATTATTTCTTCAGTTTCAAATCTTGGGATTAAAACATTTTTATCAACAATATATTTTTCATCTAAAAAATTTCTAAAGCCCAATATTTGAGCAGTTGGTTCTCCTAAAATTCTTCTATTTATTTTTTCTTTTATTTCAGAGTATTTATCTCTACTGATTTTAATATTTGATTCGATGAGAATGTCAATTTTAGATAAGCTCATTGAATGACCAATGATCATTAACATTTCTTCTTGATAATTTATCAATCCCGCTTCACGAAATTTATTTATTGTATAATTTTTGATTTCATTTAGCGTTTTCAATATCTAATTTTTCTGCGAAATTAATTTTTTTGCTTGTTCATCTTTCATTAATGGGTCAATTATTGGATCAATTAATCCATCCATAAATTCAGATAAATTATGAATGGTTAATTTTAATCTATGATCGGTAACTCGACCCTGAGGAAAATTATATGTTCTTATCTTTTCAGATCTTCCTCCAGAACCTACTTGAGATTTCCTTGCTTCAGAAATTTCACTTTTTTGTTTTTGTAATTCTAGATCCCATAACTTAGATTTTAATATTTCCATTGCTTGTTGTTTATTCTGGAGTTGAGACCTTTCATTTTGACAAGTTACAACAATTGTAGTGGGGATATGAGTAAGCCTAATAGCAGTTGCCACTTTATTAACATTTTGCCCTCCTGCACCTCCAGCATGAAATACATCTGTTCTTATATCGTCGTCTTTTATTTCAATGTCAATATCTTCAGATTTAGGTAATACTGCAATCGTCGCAGTTGAGGTATGAATCCTTCCTTGTGATTCGGTTTTAGGAATCCTTTGAACTCTATGGACCCCACTTTCGTGCCTTAATTTTGAAAAGGTCCCTTCACCTGAAATTTCTAATATAATTTCTTTGATACCACCAAATTCATTATAACTGGAACTTAATATTTTTATTTTCCATTTATTGGTTTCAGAATATCTAGTGTACATTCTTAGGAGGTCATTACCAAATATAGCCGCTTCATCTCCACCTGTTCCTGCTCGTATTTCTATTATCGCATCTGCTTCATCGGTCGCATCTTTTGGAATAAGTTCTTTGTTTAATTCTGAATATACCTTTTCTAGAGATGAATTTAATTCATTTAATTCTTCTTTAGCCATGATTGAGATTTCATCATCATCGGATTTCAAAAGTTCTTTAGTATCATTTGTATCTTTTAAAATTTTATTATATTGATCCCATAATTCATTAATAGTTTTAAGTTTGCTATATTCTTTTGAAATTTTTTTCATTTCTGACTGATTAGATACAATTTCTTTTTTGGTCATTAAAACTTCGATTTCTTCAAATCTAGATTTGATTTCATCTAATCTTTTCAGGATCCATTCTTCCATTTATTATTCTCTTAAATTCTTAATAATTGTTTTATTTTTTCTATATTATCATTTGAAAAAGTCTTTTGATCTTCAGAAGAATTTAACAACTTTAATGTAATGGAATTATTTTTTAATTCATTTTCTCCTATAAAAATAACAGACTTTGAATTTACATTATTTGCATATCTCATTTGGGCTTTTACAGATTTATTAGGAGCTATTATAGTTTTAATTTTGTTTTTCCTTAAATTATTAGCCAAAGATTGAGATTCTTCTCTAAAAATATTTTCAGTTATTACTATAACTACATCTATTTGATTTGAAAAATCATCTTCTTTATTATTTATTTCATTTATGATTCTTTCTATACCCATTGCAAAACCCACTGCGGGTGTAACTGGGCCACCTAATATCTCGATAAGAGGATCATATCTTCCACCTCCAAGAATTACTCCTTGAGGTCCACTTGAATCAGTAGTAAATTCAAAAACAGTACGATTATAATAATCAAGCCCTCTTACTAATTTATGATTTTCAACAAATTTGAAATTTTCATCAATTTTATTTAACATTTCCAATTTTTGAATCAAATTAGTGTGATGAGATTTTGCTTCTTCAGATAGATAATCTAAAGTTTTTGGAGCATTTTTTGCAATTTCTATTGTGTTTTTTTCTTTCGAGTCTAAAAGCCTTAAAGGTGCATTTTCTAATCGTAATTGATCAACTTTAGGCAAATCATTTTTGTAATTTTCAAAGTATTGTTTTAAAACTTTTATATATTCCAATCTATCATTATTGTCCCCAAGAGAATTTATATTTAGTTTAGAATTTTTTATTCCCAAGTTCGTTATTATCTTCCAACCTATTTCAATAATTTCATAATCAATTTCATAATCATTATCCCCAATGCATTCAATCCCGAATTGATGAAATTGTCTAAATCTACCTGATTGAGGTCGTTCATATCTAAACATGGTTCCATAATAAAATAATCTTATAGGCAATGTTCTATTGTGAAGGCCTCGTTCTATAAATGCTCTACATACTCCAGCGGTGTTTTCAGGTCTCAAACTTATACTTTGACCTCCTTTATCTAAAAAGGTGTACATTTCCTTTTCTACTATATCTGTATTTTGCCCCACTGTTCTTTTGAACACTTCAGAGTCTTCAAAAATTGGTGTTTCTATATAGTTGTATCCATATAGTTTTACTGTATCTAAACAGATTTTCCTTACTCTCTCCCAAATGGTTTCATTTTCTGGGAGAATATCAAAAGTACCTCTTTGAGCTTTGTAAATCATGAAATTTATGAACCTTGTCCCGATAATTGATAAATTTTTCCTTCTGTTTTGATTGTTGGAGCGTATATAAGAGTAGCATCATGCATATTGATTATTTTTTCAGCACCTATCATCCCCATACAAATACGTAATGCTCCAATGAGGTTCCTTGTTCCATCAGTTCTTGAAGAAGGTCCAAATAATAATTCTTTAGTTGAATATTCCTGTTTGTTTACAATCCTTGTTCCTCTAGGAAGAGAACTATGAGGAGTCGCCATTCCCCAATGATTACCCTTTGCTGGTGATTCGTATGTTTTTGAAAATGGAGAACCTATCATTACTGCATCTGCACCTGCTACAAATGATTTACACAACTCACTTCCTGTCCTGATACCACCGTCAGTAATAATAGAGACATATCTACCTGTGAGTTTAAAGTAATCATCTCGCGCTGTCGAACAAGCCATTGTAGCTGATATTTGAGGTACGCCAATTCCAAGAACTTCTCTGCTAGTACAGGCAGAACCAGGACCAACCCCTACTAAAATGCCTTCAATTCCGGTTTCCATCAGTTCCCTTGAAACATTATATGTAACGGTATTACCAACAATGATTGGGACTTTCAAAGTTTTTACTAATTCAGATAATATTAATCCCTTTAAACTTTTTGAATTATGTCTTGCTGTAGTAACTGTTGATTGTATTACAACCGCATCACATCCAGCTTCTACAGCTACAGGAGCAAATTTTTTGGTGGAAGCAGGTACAAAAGATGCAAAACATTTTGAATTATTTGATTTTATTTTGCTTACAATTTCTCCTATTAGATTTTCTCTCACGGGGGCACTGTAAACTTTTTGTAAAATTTCTGTTGCTTTTTCTTTTGGAGTGTTTATTATTTCTTGATATATTTCATCAGTGTTTTCGTATCTCACGTGTATTCCATCTAAGTTTATTACACCAACTCCTCCTAAATTCGATAAATGTTTAGCATAATTTGTATCCACAACACTATCCATGGCAGAAGCTAATACAGGGATATCAAGATCTATATCACCAATCTTTATTTGAGTTTCCACTAATTCTGGATTGAGAGTTATTTCTCCCGGAACGATTGCAACATCATCGTAACCATAAGTTTGTTCTATTTTTTTCATATGGATTCTACTCGTAGCTACCCAATAATCTTTCTAGATCTTCCTTTATTTCAGATAGATAAATAGCATAATTCTTATTTTGATATTTTAATATATTATTAGATTTATCAGTATCATACCATGAAAAATGACCAGCTTCTTTCTGATAATTTGCAGTATTTATATCTACTTCGACTAAATCAAAATAATCCTTAACATAGGTTTCTCCATTTGTTCTCCAAGTTTCTCCTCCACTAATGTTAAATACTTTATTCAGAATATCTTTATTTCCAACACTGTTACAGATTGCATCTACAACATCATCACGATGAACGAATTCTATCAATTGGCTTTTTAAGAAAGGCCATTCTGATGGAGGTTCTTGAAAAAGAGGTATGGAAACGCCAGAAATCCTTAAAACAGTAAATTTTATGTTAGCTTCTGTAACTATTTTTTCTGACTCGTACTTAGTTATTGCATAATTATCATCTGGATTAGGTGATGTATTTACATCTACTATTTTATTGTTCAAGTTTTTACCATATATGCTTACAGATGAGCTAAATATAAAATGTACATTTGGATTGTATTTCTTTACCGATTCGATAAGTTTTTTGGTTCCATTTACATTTACAGTCTTTGCTAATTCAATATTAGTATTAGCCATAGGGGGCAAAATTGCTGCTAAATGTATTATATAATTTGAACCTTTTACTGCTTTTTTTAAATCGTCCGAATTATTCAAATCTCCCTTTAACAACTCAGTTTTTGTTGTATCAAATCCTTCAAAATTTGCTTGTGGGAGATCGAAAACTTTTATTAAATAATCTTTGGAAATCAACCGGTTTACAACAAGTCTTCCCATACTTCCAGCACCACCAGTTACTAAAACTGTTTCCACTACGTTAATACCGTTCCAGGGGCATCAGCTTTATCTTCAATTTGTTGAACTATTTTTTCTATTTCGTCCATATTGGGATCATTTTGATCAGAAATCATTTTTTCACTAGCCTTAAAAAGAAGATTAGCCAAAGGTAATCCAGCAAGTGATTGAAAAAAGAATTTATCTTTTTGAGCATTTAATTTTTCAATAACTGACGACGCTTTATCATTATAATCTGAATTTCCGGACAGACTTGCTATATTGGTCATAGCTTTTGCAAGTAAATCTTGAGCTCTTCCCATATTTTTCTCCTAGATTATTTTAGTCTTTTTTCGCTTTTTTATCCTTTTTGCTAGCTTTACCATTATGGGTGGATCCATTTGGATGATAACTTGGGTCGTCGTCTCCTGGGTGCCAACCGCCATCTCCATGATATGCTGCGTCTTGATGAGAATGAGGGTCAACAGTAGGTCCATCATGTCCCTTTACTGCATCAATATCAACTTTCTCAAGTCTATTATAACCTCGTCCATCATGTTTATCGAAAGGAAATGGTTGGAACTTTTCAAACATTTTTGCAAACCTGATTTTGGTAGGTCTTGGATCTGGTGGATATGCAAATCGATCTCTACCTAAAGGTTGAGCATGAACTAATTCATGATCCCGACTTCCTAATCCATTAACTACTCCTGTATTTATTGTAGTTTGTTCACTAAGCCCTTCTATTGCTCCTCCCCCCAAATCAAATTTTCTTTCTCCTGGAGCATCAATTCCCATTTCTTCAGCTAATGAACCTGGAGTTCCGGGAGCATTTTTGGCTGCATCCACACATGCTTGATCAATTGCTACAGGATCTTTTGAAGCAAATACACCTAGATGAGGAACAAGAGGTAAATCTGAAAAACCGGCGCAATCACATTTTGGAGAAACATCTACCGCAACGTTTATAAATCCTATATTTTCTCTTCCAACAGCTTTAACTACCCCTAATGCTCCATCTGCTATTGCAATATCTGTTGCATCAAAGTTAGCTAAATTAGGTTCGAATATTCCTCTAGGATTCATCCAACTTCCACATCCTAAGCAATTTATACATTTTTCTCTTTCCCAAAGTAATTCATCTTTTTCAGTAACTTTGAATAACCCTAATGGGCAACAATTCTCTAAAAGTTCCCAGTCAGGATCAGCTTCTTTACCTTTAAAGTTTTCTGGATGAAAAACAGTTGAATCTCCTATACCATAGGAAGGATGTCTACCCATATGAACATTGAATTTTCCCCTCTTAGATTGACAACCAATGCCCATATTCTTCAAAGCCCCACCAATCACTCCCATTCCATGTCCTTTGAAATGAGTTAGTACAATCACTTTATCAGCTGCAGCTATAGCTTGAGCAATGTAAGCTTCTTTCAATAAATAACCTTCTGGAATATCTATTCTGTAATCACTTGTCCCAACATACCCGTCTGCTGAAAAAAAAGGACAACCTAAAGTGGCCGATGAAAAACCATTTTTTTCTGCTGTTTCAACTAAGTCTAACTCAGTGACCCTTGAACCCCACGTACCATATGTTTGGGTAGTTGTATCACAAGCAAATGGTCTTCCTCCGAGTTCTTTTATTTTATCAGCAATTGCCCTGACGTAGGCAGGTCGAATATAAGCACTAGATCCTAGCTCTCCACAATGTATTTTTATTGCAACAACGTCACCTTTATTAATCATCTTGTCGAATCCTGCCGCTTCAAAAACAGTTACAGTTTTATTAATCAAGCTAGTATCTGGTGATTCACTCCTAGCGTCCATAAAATATACTTTAGGTTTTTCCATCATAATCCCCTTATTTTCAGCATTTATTTATAAATTTATAAATTATATTTATATTTATCATAATTTATAAAAAAAAATAGTTCAATATCCATCAATTTTTACATGAAATTTCCTAGAAAATTAGTTAATATTCTGCTAAATGAATCCAAAAATAACTAACATAGAAAAAAGATTACAAACTATTTTGACTGAATTCAAAAGTGTCATTGTTGCTTATTCTGGTGGAGTAGATTCTTCCTACTTAATGGACATTGCAAATGAAACTTTAGGATCAAAATCGTTGGCAGTAATGTCTTTTTCTCCTAGCGTAGCGGAAGATGATAGAAATGATGCAATAAACTTGGCTAAAAACAAAAATTGGAATTATAAAATTATAAATACTTTAGAAATGGAAGATGAAAATTACGTAAAAAATGACATCAGCAGATGCTTTTTTTGTAAACACGAACTTTATGGAAAACTGATTGATTTATCTAATCAATTGGGATTTGAATGGGTATTAAATGGTTCAAACCTCGACGATAAAGGTGATTATAGACCAGGAATGAATGCAGCAAAGTTACATAAAGTTAGATCACCTTTGATTGAAGCAGAATTTACCAAAGAAGATATTAGATATTATGCAAAAAAAAGAAATTTAAGATCTTGGGACAGGCCTGCCTCTCCTTGTCTTTCTTCTCGCTTACCTTATGGAACTATGGTGACGGCTGAAGCATTAACCATGGTCGGCAAATCAGAACAATTTCTAAAGTCTATTGACTTCCCTATTGTAAGAGTGAGACACTACGGAGAGAAAGCCTTGATAGAAATCCCCAAAGATAAATTTACTAATTTTAATTCCAAAATTGATAGTATAACGAGAGAGTTAAATAATTTTGGTTATAAAACAGTTGAACTGGATCCTGTTGGATTTAGATCAGGAAGCCTAAATCATAAAGCAGGGATAAAGAACTCTTAGTAAAATGAACCTTCAACTGAAATCTAAAGTTTCAATAGTTACAGGAGCCAGTAGAGGAATAGGAAAAGCAGTCTCCAAAAAACTTGCCTCAGAAGGCTCAAATATAGCACTTGTTGCAAGATCAAAGAAAGATCTTGAAAAAGTAAAATCTGAAATTCTATCTGAAAGTAATGACATAAAGTGTGAATATTTTATTTGTGACACTCGATTTGATGACCAAGTAAAAAAAATGGTTACGGATGTTTTTTTACTTTTTGGTAGTGTGGATATATTAGTTAATTGTGCAGCTATGCCTGCTTCTGGGACCAGCAACATCGATTCATTTGAAGGTGAAGATTTAATAGACCAAATAGACGTTAAAGTTTCAGGTTATCTAAGATGTGTAAAATATGCTTCAAAATATATGAAAGATAATGGATGGGGAAGAATTATAAACATAAGTGGTTTAAATGCTAGAATATCAGGGAATCTTATAGGTTCTATTAGAAACATATCTGTTAGTTCATTAACAAAAAATCTAGCAGATGATTTGGGACCTTATGGTATAAATACAACCGTGGTTCATCCGGGAATGACTTATACTGAACGAAGTAATGGGATGATAAAAGATTTAGCCAAAAAAAAATCTATAACTTTTGAAAAGGCGAAAGAATTATTGCTCATGAATAATTCAATAAAATCTGTAATAGATTCTGAAGATATAGCAAATATAGTAGTATTTTTATCTTCTCCTCTTTCGAAATCAATAAATGGTGACGCAATAGCCGCTGGTGGAGGAACCAAAGGTTCAATTTACTATTAAATATGATGGAATTAAGACAAAATATAGCTAAGAAACGGCTTTATGAAGGCAAAACCGTTAGTTGTTTTGCTTTATGGGGTTATGCAGGATCTGATCATATAGAAAGACTAGCTCCCATAAAACCTCATGCTATTTGGATGGAAGGTGAACATGGTAATGTAGATTTTGGAGATTTACCTAACCAAACAAGAGCTTGCGATATTATTGGTTCAACTCCTATATTAAGAGTTAATCAAAATGATCAAGGAATTATTTATCGTTCTTTGGATTTAGGAGCAATGGGCATTGTTGTACCACATGTAAACAATAAAGAAGAAGCAGAAAATGTAGTCGAAGGTGGTAAGTTTTATCCAATAGGTAAAAGAGGTTCTTTTACAAGTAGACAGGGAATAGGTGTCAAAGATTATCATAACTTAGCCAATGATCAAACTATGCTCATAGTTCTTATCGAAGATATAATTGCTGTAGAAAATCTCGATTCAATATTGAGTGTTGATAACATAGATGTATTCTTTCTAGCTTCCGGTGATTTAGCTCAGTCAATGGGTTTCCCTGGTCAAAGTGATCACAAAGAAGTACAGAAAGTAGTTGATGAATCCTTAAAACGAATTTCCGCAAGGGGAAAAATTTCAGGAGCAATAGGTAATAAGGGTAATGTAAAAAGTTTATATGAAAATGGAGTAAAGTTTTATCTTTGCGATCCCAGACCTTATATGGCAGATGGATTTCAAAAATACCAAGATTTTGCACAGAAGGCCTTAGGGAAATGAAAATTCGTAAAAATGTAATAAAACAAAGACTAAAAGAAGGTAAGCACGTTATAGCCATAGAAAATTTAAATGATCCAAATATTGTTGAACTTTTTGCTCCTAATAATCCTCATTGCTTTTGGTTTGAAGGTGAACATTGGATAGCAGATGTACAAAACATTGGAGATTTAACCAGAGCTGCAGATTTGATTGAGGCTACACCACTAGTAAGAGTTCCAAGACCTGAATATCAATTAATATATCATGCTCTAGACTTGGGAGCACAAGGAATTTCTGTACCTCATGTAAAAACTAAACAAGATGCTGAATTAGTTATTCGAGCATCTAAATTTGCTCCCATAGGTCAAAGAGGAATGTTTACAAGTAGACAAGGTATTGGGGTTGAAAATTATTTCAAAGAAGCTAATGATGAAACGTTTGTTTTGGTATTCATTGAAGACTTGATTGCACTGGATAATTTAGACGAAATATTAGAAGTTGATAATATAGATGTGTTTTTTGTAGGACCAGGTGATTTGTCTCAAGAACTAGGATACATAGGTGAACAAAATCATCCAGAAGTGCAAAA